>UBYX01000020.1 GCA_900469955.1 Hyphomicrobiales bacterium
AGGGACGATCTGTTACCTATATCTCCGGTATGGACAGGTTTTAGCTGGTCGGAGTGGAGTGATTCGAACACTCGACCCCCACGTCCCGAACGTGGTGCGCTACCAGACTGCGCTACACTCCGTGACCAGCGCCGCTTCTATAGACCAGCATTTTTCATTCCACAAGCACTCGTCTTTAAAATTTCCACATGGCGTTGGGCAGGCGATACAGATCGCAAACCCCCACCGTTGCAAAAAGGAAGCGTCGAAAAGATTTTGATACCGGCAGCGCCCGCCGGGCTCACATAACCAGCCCCAATTTGCTACCTGCAAACGTCAAAAGACGGCTCTGTCTGACGTTATAAACACATAGGATTTTGTCCAACCATGTATCACCGCCTCTCCGCATCCGCCGTCCTATTCGCCCTGATCCTTTCGGCTTGCACGACAGCGGGTGCCGCTAGAAATCCGATTGAGACTCGGTGGGTGGGTCGCTCGGCCGGCGAGTTTTTCGCCAAGTACAGTCCGCCAATCAGCGACAGTCAGGAAGGCTCTTCGACCATCTACAATTGGCGCGGTGGCTACAAACGAATCAAAGCAAAGAATTCACGTACTGTAAGTGTAAGTTGTTCCGCCAAGATCACTGTCTCGGATAGTTACATCATTCGCGATATCACTATCGTGTCGGACCGGCCTGGCGCTACAAGCCCCAGTTACTGCGCGGAACTCTTGACCGGGGAATAGACGAATGCTTTGTTCATATGGCAGTTTTGTCGTTCGGGTCTAACGCTTCGCGACGGCGGCTGCCTGGGCCATTTCTTCATTCGCCGCCGATTCGATCCGCTCGACCTTTTAGGCCGTTTCGAACCGAAGTCGCGCTTCGTTAGGGGCATGCCACTACGGGGTATCGACATCAACGCAAATGGCCCGCGTCAAGCCGTATGGACACGGCGAACGATAAAAAGCGGAACGCACGGACGCAGGTTAGGGATTAAGATGTTCCGCGAAGATAGGAACGTGGGCAGAACCCGCTGCAATTTCACCTTCCAGATCGAGCAGGAGTTCTTCGCGCTTTGTCTTGGATTTTCCATTTTTTCTCAAGCTGACAATAAATTCCGAATTTTTGGCGTCAGTTGAAAAATATGCAGCTTCATGCAATCCGATGAATCCGAGAACCTGCAAGTCTAAAATCAAAAGTCGAAAACTTGCTGGTGTAAAACACCATACGTGACAATCCTTGTACAGCGTTTTAGCTGCCTCCATAGAACGCCTAGCTTGATCCGCGTTGAACCGCAGCTGAAACTCTTTTCTATCCTCGTCTGTGAAACTATGCTTTCCGCCATTAAACACATTGTAGAGCAGGCCTGCGGCCACAACACCTGGTGATGGCATTCGCCTGCCCGCAAGATGTGCATCTATGGCCACGCTGACATCACTATGCGGTCGAAAATGATCGAAACAAAATCGCTTATCTGGAACGATTAGAGATATTACGCCATCCCCATCTATCAGACGCTCGCAATCTCTCAGAAAAGCAATAACATCGGGCACGTGCTCAATCACATGAGATGCAATGATCCATTTGTACCGTCCTTCGGAACCGATCAGATCCACTAAAGAGCGACCATCAAACACGTAATCGACGTCTTCTATACGAGGATTGTAATTGTACTTCTTCCTCAACTCCTCGGTGCCTAGATGGTCAACAATTTCGACGTTAAAGCCTTCGGCTCTTGGCGCAAGGGGACTATAGCTGGGACCAATTTCCAGACCCAATCCAGCTTTGTCGATAAGCCAAAACACACGGCCTTTCCTATCTCGCGGAGGAGAAAGATAGGATTCGTCTGAGGCGTTCATATGTGGACCGTACTGCTCTGTCTTGTTCCGAGGAGCATAGCTGCTCCCCCCAAAAACAATCAATAAGATTCGGCAAACTTTGCCAATCAAATATTCGATCGTTTGCGCACATATTTGGCTGGATGAAGGAAAATATGAGATGCCCTAATCATTTGCCAAGCATGCCTTGTTTGGACCCCGAGGACAGCCTTTCACAGTAACCAAACTAAAATTTTGGTCGGCATGCTGCATGTTTCACAGATCGGCTTTCGTTAGAGATCTCCACGCCCCTGCTTCCATGAAATATCTAAAGCTTGGAAAGCCGGCGACCTGGTGCTATCTGCTTTCCTGCTCGTCGTCGCCGTCGAGCTTTCATGCATGGCTTCATTTCCGGTTAGATCCTCCCATGACAGACGATATCATTCATCCCGCGCACGACGGCCTTCACTATCAGGAAGTTCTCTCGGCACTTTCGAAAAAGCGCTCGGTTCAACGTTATCTGGAGATCGGCGTGTGTGGAGGGCAGACCTTCGCCAAGGTCTCCTGTGAAACGGCGATAGCAATAGACCCGTATTTCCTCCTCAATACGAATGTTATGTTCGGTAAAAAGCAAGCTTTCTTTTTCCAGATGGAGAGCGACTCTTTTTTCCGAACCACTGACGCGAATAGATATCTTGGTGGAGCGCCGGATTTAGTATTTTTGGATGGAATGCATGTATTCGAGTATCTTCTACGAGACTTTCACAACGTAGAAAAGTTTTGTGCCAAGCATACCTTAATTGCGATTCACGATTGCCTACCGTTGACGCGGACAATGGCGAATCGAAGCGAAGAAATCGCTCGAGAGATGAGCAAAGGCTCATTTTACGAGAACTGGTGGACTGGCGATGTCTGGAAACTTGTGCCGATAATAAAAAAATACCGACCGGATCTGAGGATCGTTGCGGTGAACGCGCCCCCGACGGGCCTCGTCTTCATCACCAATCTAGATACACAATCTCAGGTTTTATCGGATAAATATCTCGATATCGTAGGGGAATTTATGGGCGAATCCTCTTCGAAAGCATTGGACTCTTTCTATGAGACCATCGAAATCGTAACCACCGAGGCTATTCTCAACCATTTCGATCACAGTCTGTATTTTCGCTCGTGACGAGCACCCTTTCCGCGTTTGCTATCGGCACAGACAGAGCAAAAGCTCGATTCCTTTCAACGTAGGAAGAAGTTCGACACCCAGGTCAACAATATTGTCGTATTGCGGAGATTCAGCGTAAACAGCCGCATTGCATCGAGATAGCCACTCTACAAGCCGTGAAGACGCTGGAGCCTTCAGATAGGACAAATCCATGTGCCGGCGGGAGACGATTTCTCTAGTAACAGCCGCCCAGGGAAATATCGTAACTTCCGGTCCACTATTCACGCGGCTAATGCGGGCTTGTATATCCTGGAACCGTCCAGGCGAGAAATCCTCCCGATGGGCGCCATGATCGGTCACAAAAAGGACTTTCCCGATATTGTGAGCCGCAACGTATTCAACGATGCCGTCGAAATTCATGGAATGGACATGAATGCCCATAGTTTTCAAGGTTTGCAGAGGGCGGCCAAAGAGTTGCCTCAGGACGCTTTTCACCCAGACCGAATCTCCGGTCACAAGTAGCGGTGTTGCGTCTCCAGGCTGAACCCAAGAGCTGACCTGCTCGTCCATCCACGCAATACTCTCTCTGAGGGCGTCAGCGGGTCGCTTCGTCAATACGCGCAAGGCTAGGTAACGGAATCCCAAAGCTGAGGGATGGAGATTGTCATCTATGTAAAGCGTCCTTAAAATCTGGGGAGGCGCTTTAGACAACGCTGTCAGATCATCACTCTGGAGACGACTAAAGTCCCAAATCGGATGACGATAGCTTCCGTCATTCAAATATTTCCCAAGCAGGACGTCTTCATTGCGTCTTGTTAGTGCAGTCCAATGAACGATTTCCAGCTTAGATCCGAACATCTCGCGCCATTGGTCAAGAGCCTTAACACATCGTTCAAAAAGAAGCCTATCCACCGAAGGATTCAAGTATTCCCGGCTTACGTTGCGATGTCCATCCGAGAAGAGAGCCTCGGGAGGAGGAGACACGCCGGCAATGGAATTGCCAAAACGAAAGTCGGGGACAACCAACAATAGCTTGTCGGCGGAGGGCGCAAGTATCTTGGCCCGTGCCAGAAGATGTGCGCTCCAGATCGGCAGACCGCCACCGCCAACGAAGGTGGTGTGGAGAAATGGCGATTGAAGCGCTCCCTTCGAAACAGCATGCTCCCAACGCACGACGTGAGATGGTCCGAGAACTACGACGTTTTTATCAAAAACAACGTCTTCGTCTTCTGATTTCATACCAGTTCTCTAGCCTCGTTTCATGCGACTTGCATTGAGCTTCCTGAGCACTTTGTTGATCTCAGACACCAATGACCGGGGTGGAGCGATCGGGTAAGGTTCCGCCGTAGGGGAGGCATTGCCAAGGCGCCCCTTTTTCGGCAACGGAAAAACGGAAGACGGGGCAATACCTCCCTCTTCCAAGTTCCAAGTGACGACCTCCCCTTCTGTGATAAATAGTAATCGGGTTCCTCTTATCTCTGCGGATGACAGAAGAGCCGTTGCGCCGAAACCCACCGGATAGTTAATTGACGGGTGGACTTTGCGGACATCAGGTCGATCGAAAAGATCCGCATAGCCTAGGATTTCTCCTTTAGCATCAGAGACCGCCACCAACCTGATGGGAGAATGTCCATTTCCTCGTCGCGCTACCCAACCTCGAATCAGCAACCGGTAGCCAGTTGGCAAGCTTTCGCCCTTTATCTGGTCGACATGCCCCATATAGGTGGAATCAAGAATTCCGACTTCTTTGGGAAGGGTGATAAGTTTGAGCTTGGTGTCAGTTTTACCGATTTCCTCATCGATAATCGAATAGCCCTGCGAAGAGGATGCTATCAGCAAATTGGTGTATTCGACGGGCGTCAGGCCTGCAGTTGTCCCCTGAATTATTCCCCGTACGCTTCTAGAAAGGCTTTCGGAGTTTTTTGGAAGCAGAATATGGCGGCACAGCACCGTTACCAACCGGTTTACCCGTTCCGGATCCAATGTCCATTTGCCAGTATCCAGAAACTCTTGGGAGGCTTTTTTCAGATGATACCCGATGTCATAGACGGCCGTTCCGTAGACGAGACCGGGAACTCCCAAGAGAAGCGCCTCAAAACTGACTGAGCTGTTGATGGAGCATACTGCAACGGCCCCCGAAAGAATTGGAATAAACTGAGTTGCCGGTAACGTTCTCTCAAGGACGGCAACATCGTCGTCAAATTCCCGCGCATAATTCAGGGCTTCGATTTCATATACCAAGTTAATGGGTCGTACCGGCGCCCCCGGATGCCCCTTTACAACAACCTTAAAACCAAGGCCTATCAGCCTCGGAAGCAGAAACTGCAGAAACTCTTTTGGCGTGGTGAACTCGGAGTGACATATAGTATTCAAGTCATCCGCCAGCTGTAACGCTACAACGACATAGGGTTGGCCGGTTTCCCAAGGTAAGACTGGCGAAGTGGCCTGAAGCTCCAACACCGACGGTTTTTCTTCATCGGCAGCCGCCGAGAGACCGAGCCACGTCGCCGCCGGCAATACTTTTTCGCTCGGATATGTATCCAGATCGATCGACAGAAAGCTGGCGGAGCCATTGGTACCGCGGCAGTCGATATAAAGTGTCTCTGGAAAGGGAGAACGCGTCGGTCCAAGCTCCAAGTGTAGAACAGGCAAATCCAAAGCAGCAGCAAAGCGTCTAACCGCTCCATTCTCCGACCAAAGAAGGATAAGGTCGAATTGATACTCTCCTCGGATTCTCTCAAGCGTCTTTCGATAGAACTCCGACAACTCTCCCTCGCCTTGTACAAGAAGTGTTCTCCGGCCAATTTCATCATCCGTCCATTCGGACAGAGATGAGGAAATGAACGCACTCTCATCCTCGGTGGGAGTTATAAGTTTTTCGACATAGTCGGAATTTTTTCTAAGTTCGGCCAAGACGATTTCATTGGAAAACAGCCGCCACTCAATTTCCGTCGAATCCATACGGGAGAGCAGTCCCGCCATGAATTTTCCAACATCCAGGAACTCGGTGAATGAATTACGAAGGGGATGCGGCTCCACAAAAATTAGAACCCTCTTGTGAACGCTAGGCAATTTTCGCCTCCCACGTACGTATTACATTATCCACATCTACCAGACCGACCACTCGCCGGACCTCAGCCTCGCGCTCAGCCGGCGTCAGCGAAAAGGGAGTCGTCAATGCCTCCACCCACTGTTCAAAGCCGACGCATTTCCTTAGGAGAGTTGATTCGAATCGGTCTATATCCGGTATGGGTGTAGCCACAACCGTGCATCCGACTGCCGCGGCCTCAAAAAACTTCAAGCCACTCTTACATTCGGTAAACAGATTACGCTCAAGCGGGGCCACAACCGTTTCGACCTGCGCCATAACGGCCGGCAATCGGTGAAACGGTACGACTGCGTGCCGGTGCTCCACGCGAGTTCCTAGTTTCAGCAACTCCTCGGGAATTTTTGCTGGGCCGAGGACAAGCATCCGCGCCTCAGCATCCATTTCCAACGCGCTCGCGAGAGCGGGGGCAATATCCGCTAGGTCTTTGTCGTGAGTGGCAGTTCCCGCGAAATATCCAAACCTATACTCCCGACGCCTGTCCCGCATCCTCTCGCGGATAAGCTGCGCAGTGCCCTGAAAACCTGGGTCCAACGCATTTGATATCACCTCAGCCTGCTTTGGTCCGAATAACGCTTGCACCTCTCTAGCCAATGGGGACGTAGAGACCGTAAATCTACTGAAATATCGCGCAGCGGCTGCGTTTCTCGCCAAATAGCGAGCGGTATTGGTTATAGATTCGCCGCGAAATCGATAGGCGGGCGTCAACCAAGCATCACCAACATTTATAATATAGTCATCATAATCAGCAACTATTCTTTCGGATTTATTCATCACACAAAGGTAATCACCGATACGTTCATTCATGACCGGACGATGGAAGACCAAAATTTCGAAATCTTCGTATTTTTTTGTGTGTTCTTCAAAATCTACCTGAGACGTAACTGCCGTCCGGAAACCGCGTCGAGAAAGAGCAGCGGCTGGTGTATAGCAACGGTAGCGCGTTGACGGGTCTTTGAAAGGCCGCTTGGTTTGTGACGTATTACTCACAAACAAAATAGATCTGGTCCTCAAAAAAAACTCCTTGCTGAAGTCCGCTATGGATGTCGCCATCCGAATCCCATTAGGACACAACGATTCTCGTAAACGCAATATCCGCTTTCGCCAACCCAAAACGGCAGCGGTCGCCTCGTTCTGGCAACAATGGCGCCATTCCAAACGGGGGATCCCGATAGGTTGCCTTTCGGGCAGAGCATTATTATGTGGATGAAATGCGATCAATGTCAGTCAGAGGCGGCGGAGTCCATTGCGAGATAATTTCATGTTGCGGATCAAGAACCTTCTTCGCCGCTCAGCCCCTCCAAGCGAGAAAGCGACGGAAGGGGTTTTCAATCAATATAGCCACGATCTGCCCGCCCACCAGAATGCCATTGATCTTCTTCCAGGGTGGAATTCCGCATTTCCGGCTCACACAAATCTGCAGGCAGGAGTCCACCCGCTGTTCGTAGATGGCCGGATAAAATGGGCCATTGGTCAGTTTGGTCCTCTCGACGATAAAAAAATTCTCGAGATCGGTCCGCTGGAGGGCATGCATACTTACATGCTCAACAGTTACAAGCCTGCTCTGATTGATGCCATTGAAGCGAACAAGCAGTGTTTTCTACGCTGCCTTGTCACGAAGGAAGTGCTTGGGATCGAGCGCGCGCATTTCTATCTTGGTGACGCGTTGAGATGGCTGGAGGAGAAGGACGTATTTTACGACCTGGCAATCGCATCAGGGGTGCTCTACCACATGGCCGACCCCGGGCAATTCCTTTGTGCACTTGCAAAGCGGTGCGATAGCCTATTCATATGGACGCATTATTTCGACGATGCCGCCATGCCGGCAGAGGACCTGCGCCGACTCGCATTCAGCGGCAATTCGAAGATGCAGCAGTTCGGGAACATTTCCGTGCGCTATTATGAGCGCCGCTACTTCAATGCCAATGCAAACAACGACTTCTGCGGCGGCATGAAAGATCGGCACTACTGGATGCATCGCGACGACATCATTGGGCTTCTTGCAGAATTCGGCTTCTCCGATATCGTCATCTCACAAGACGATCCAAACCACAGTGGCGGCCCCTGCTTCTCCCTCTTTGCGAAGCGCAGCTCTGCAACACAGAAGGGCTAGATTTGCTATTCAACGTCCATCGCGATGAAGGGCACAATGTTGAAGGATATTTGATCCCTGAAGGCTTTTCCGATGTGCCGAAAATTCTGGTTTCCGATGCCGAGGGCGACATCGCCGAGATTGAGTGCGATCAACTGCACCAAGCGGTGAAATCGTCAGGGCGACATGAGACGGGGCTGGTCGGCTTCAAGCTCACAGAAAACAACATTCCAGGACTTCGGCACCGCTCGACCCTTTTCATTCGGGATGTGAAGTCCGGCTTGCTGCTATATCGCCGGCCCCTACGACCGACGCAGATCAACATGAAGGTCGTGCGAATAGAAACCCAGCTCATCCCGCATATCACCCTTGATCGGGAGATGGTTCGACATTTTCAGTACGCTCTGCCGCTAATCGACCGGTTCGGCCAGGAGACTATTCTCCAGGCCTTTCTTCTCGCTACCATGAAATCGATCTATATCAGCGGCCGCCTCCAAGTTCGCAGTTATCAGGAATTTCTGGACAAAGGATTCAAGGGAATCGCTCTGCTGTCAGAGCCTTATTACGAAATGGCGTTGCGAATAGCTACGCTCAAGCGCTGCTCGACGGTGAAGCCTGTTTTTCTTGGGGAGCGCGACATGATGTCGCTGTCAGCAGCCATCAGTTACTTCTCCGAACTTGACCTCAGCGACACCGATGCGATCGGGAAAGCGCTAAAGAAAGCTCCTCCCAAAGTTCGCATCGTGCTTCTATCTCCAACGACGCGGCAGTTCGCATGCGCCGATCCGGAGCAGCCGTCAACACGCCGCGATATCGCGTTCGCGATGGATCTAATTTCGCGATTCGAGGTCATTGGGCATATTAACGACACACTGGCGTTTGCTTCTTCCTTGGGAGAACTTTGTAATCTTGATATGGATCATATCCCGATCTTGCAACGCAACCCAGCTGTCGATCGTATGGCTTCGGAACTTCGGACACTTGCAGTCGCTGAGTCGTATATAGAAGACGATCTGATCCTGGACTACTACGTGCGCCAAGCAATGGAGACCGGCTCTTCGTATGACACCCGACCGTAATCCCCGCGAAAAGATAAAGGAAAGCCGCGCCGACGACGCTGTTATGGAAATGCCGTCGACTGACCGCAATTGGCGTCTGAGGCGACTTTTTCGAAACTCATCGGTCGCCCAGGCTCTTTCCTCCAATGCGAAAGTAATCGATGTAGAAGTTGACGTACCTGCCACCGTTGAAGGCGGAAAGCAGCCGCGCCTCCAGACCGGCGGTCGCGTGCCATTCGCTTTCATAAGCTTTATAGTGCTGGTAATCCTGCCGTTTGTGGCCAGCGCCATTTATTTCGCCTTCATTGCATCCGACCAGTACGTGGCCGAAGCGCGGTTTGCCGTCCGCTCACTTTCCGAAGACCGCGGCGAAGACAAGGAAGACAGCGGTCTTGTCTCAATGGCAACAATGCCTCAGGACGGCTTTGTTGTTACAAGTTTCATACATTCTACGGAGATATTGAACAGGCTCGACGGAAAAATCGATTATCGAGGAATGTTTACCGGCAACGGGATTGACTGGCTTTCCCGCTTCAATACCGAAAAATCAAACGAGGAATTCCTTAAATACTGGAAAAAGCAGGTAACGACCTACATCGATACTCCATCCGGGATAATCACTCTTGAGACCAGAGCGTTTTCGCCGGATCAGGCGAAACTTCTGGCATCCACCATCATGGATGAAAGCGAAACCCTCATCAACGAGTTGTCGGACCGCGCTCAGCGAGACCTGACAGAGCGCTTTTCCCGCGAGGTTACGCGGGCAACGGAGAACTATAGTGAGGCACTGGCCGCTCTCAACGAATTCCAGAATATGGCCGGCCTCCTCACGCCAGAGGCACGCGCAACGGAAACTGGAACTCTCCTATCCGGGCTTTTGGCGCGCAAGTTAGAGCTGGAATCCCGACTTTTCGTCTTAAAACAATCGAATGCGGAGGCATCTCCAGCTTATCAGCAACTCGTTCTTACAAACAAGAGTCTCGATTCCCAAATAGAGAAACTCAGGCAAGAGTTGGCCGGCGACGCCAATGTGGACAAGAACGTCGCCAGCTCCATCAAGGAGTTTTCCCGACTTGAAACCGAACGGCGGGTCGCCGAAAGTCTCTACGAAATCTCCCGGAAAAATTTGGAGGCGGCCCAGGCGGCCGCCATGCGAAAATCACTCTATCTCGTCGTTTTTGTACCCCCGACGATTCCACAGGAATCGCTCTATCCACACCGCATTTCCACTCCGCTTCTTCTGTTGCTGGCGCTCTCGGTTGCCTGGGTTACATTGGCCTTGATCTGGGCCTCGGTGGAAGACCATCGCCTATGAGAGGGGCCGAATGATTAAATTCAAAAACGTCTCTAAGTATTTCCGTACGGACCGGCACAAGAAAATCATTCTCGATCGCGCCAATATCGAATTTCTTTCCGGCTACTCTTATGGACTGCTTGGGGTGAACGGTGCCGGAAAGTCAACCACAATGAAGATGATCGCCGGATCTGCTCTTCCGAATTCCGGCAAGATCATCAAGGATCTTCGGGTTTCCTGGCCTCTTGGCTTTGCGGGGGGATTTCATCCTCAGATGACGGGTAAAGACAACTTGGTTTTTGTTGCACGAGCTTACGGCGAGGACGTGCGACGGGTTGCAAATTTCGTAGAAGACTTTGCAGAACTGGGTGACTACATCAATGCGCCTGTCCGAACCTATTCCTCTGGAATGATGGCTCGGTTGGCATTCGGTCTCTCGATGGCAATCGAATTCGACTGCTATCTTGTCGATGAAATCACCGCCGTTGGGGACGCCCGCTTCCAGGCCCGCTGTCGTGCTGCTTTCGATACACGCCGCAAGAACTCGGATGTCATCATGATCTCCCACAGCATGTCGACCATCAGTACGTATTGCGATAAAGGGATTGTCCTAGTCGACGGCCAAATGCTCCTGTTTGACAAAGTCGTGGACGCCATTGAAACTTATTATCGCCTGAATCGCTAGAGAATGTGCCGCAGGCATCAATCACTGATCGCTTCGATATGACAAACCTCGATCAAGACATTCAACGGCCGACGGCGCTTCAGAAGAGCCGCTCTGCGGCCAAAGCTTTATCGGTGACAGCCCGAAAGCTCAGGTTTTCCACGTCGAACCGAAGCAATCTATACAATGCAGTAGGTCTTCGGCCGCGCCTTGTCGACAGGCTGTTCCGATGGGCGCTGATCAGCAACACCATATTTCTGCTTCTTCTGCCCAACACTCTGACTATCCTTTATTTCACGATCGTGGCCTCAGACCAATACCGATCGGAGGCACGCTTTGTGGTACGGACCTCAACTCCGGCAATCGGCAAGGACCAGTTAGGGAAGGTCAGCGGGCTTCCGTCAGCCAAGATTGTACAGGATACACAGATAGTCACCAATTTTATCCATAGCCGCGCAATGCTTGAGCGGTTGGAGAGCGATCTCGACATTAGAGGCCGTTTTTCGCGGAAGGATGTCGATTTTCTTGCCAGACTGGAGCCGGATGCCACATACGAAGAGTTCCTCGATTATTGGGATCGAATGGTGAAAACTTCGGTCAGTCCGTCGAGCGGTATCATAACGGCAACGGTCAACGCCTTTTCTGCTAAGGACGCCCAGGACATTCTCACCGAGGTCATTCGCGCATCAGAAGAGACGATCAACCAACTCAGTGATCGTATATGGAAAGATGTGGTCACTACTGCCCAGACCAATCTCGATCATGCTACGCAGAAGCTTCAGGAAGCTCGCCAGCGCATGACAGTTCAACGAAATGAAACCGGCGTTCTGACTGTCGAAAGTTCGTCAGCAATGCTGTCAACGCTTCTCACGACCCTTCAGAAGGAAAAGATCGAACTCGAGCAATCCTATGCAGTTAAACTTGCAAGCATTTCGAAGAACGCCCCGCAGATGCGAGTTCTCGCGCGGGAAATCGATAGCAAGCAGGTACAGATCGATGACCTAAAGAAACAGATAGCCGGTGCAGCTTCCGATACGTCGCCGAATCTTGCGAGCATTTCGGCCGATTTTTCCAGCTTGCAATTCGAGGCGCAGTTGGCTGAGCAACAGTTTGCCGCAAGCGTGCGCACATTCGAACAGGTGCAATTCATCAGCAAACAGCAATTGATGTATCTGGACAGTTTTCTCACCCCCAGTCTTCCCGACGAGGCGCTTTATCCTCGAAGAGGCTTCTGGATCGGAGTGATTGCGCTGGGATCGGTCCTGGTCTGGTCCGCCTCGATTGGACTGCTCGTCCTCGGAAGGAACAAGTTCAGCGGATGAGCCCCGTCGATGTCTTCACAAACGGCGTAACAGTCGATCGGGCATTTAATCTTTTTTCTCGCCTGGTGCCTGGTGTAAAAACTCGTCAGGGCGAGTTCAGCGATGTACGCCCGCGCTCCATTATAGCCTTTAGGAAAGGGTCCAATCCCACCTTTAGCTACTATCTCGATGCACGGCTGCAATTCTATGGTCAGAATATGCCGGTCACCATCCGGTGTATCGACAGGGACGATCTGACCAATCTTAATCCGGCAGGCGCTTTCGTCGTTGTCTGCCGTTATCTGCGCACTGCGCAGGTCAATTGGATCCTTCGCAACGCGCACCAGTTGGCGGGTGTGGGGCTGTTTATGGACGACGACGTCTCAGGTATCCTGCTCAGTACGCAGGCTCCTTTTTCCTACAGGGCGAAGCTGGTGCAGCTTCACCTGAGACCCCTATTGCGCCTAGGCAATTGTCTGGATGTGCTGTGGGCTTCGACCCCGCCGCTTGCCAGCTTGCTTGCCTCGAACGGTTCTGCCGTACGGCTTTTGCCCCCACTTCCTTCCAAGGCGGTTGCCGCGCCCGATGACGCAGCAAGATCAAGCGCCAAGCTATCGATCGGCTTCTACGCAACGGGCATCCACGCCGCAGAACATACATTCCTCAAACCTATTGTCGCAGAGATTCTGTCACGCTACGCCAATGTCACGTTTGAAGTTTCAGCCAGTGGCCGCCATGCAAGGGATTGGAAAAATGATTTGCCGAAAGGATGCACCGTCCGAATCCGGCCAATGCTCCCTTGGGAGGAGTTCGTGACATACAGCCGAGAACACCCAACAGACATCGTTTTGGTGCCGCTGCTAAACGGGCGCGTCAATATCTCGCGCGCCGATACCAAGCGGATTGACGTATGTCGCATGAAAGCCGCAGCTGTGTTTTCTGATTCCGAGCCCTATCGAAGAAACCGGCAGCCAGCAGAGATTCTCGTCAAGAATGAGCACGGCAGTTGGGTTGATGCCATCGAGTCCCTGATCAAGTCACCAGAGAAAAGAGCGGCGGCACGAAGCGCTACGTTTGCGGCTGTGGAGCAAATGACTCGTCGCGAACCAACCATTCCCGGGCTGAGCAATTCTGGGGGAAGCATGTGATGGTCTCGTTGAACTCCACCGCGGTCACGGATCCTCGTTCGATTCGCTATGCCCTCAGGCAAAAGGGCAACGTGATGCGTGCAGTGATCTTGCGCGACATGCGAACGCGCTTCTTCAATCACGGGCTCGGATTTTTGGTCGTTTCTCTATGGCCTCTGACACACATTTTCGTCCTTCTGGCCATTTATTCGGTTATGGGAAGGCGTACCCCCTTCGGGGAAAGCCTGAGATTATTTTTTGCAACCGGCCTTTTGCCCTGTCTGACCTTCATGTACGTGTCGCGGTTCATGGCACTATCAGTCGTCATAAACAGGCCGATGCTCGCGATTCCTGCCGTAAAATTACTCGACATCCTTTTCGGGCGAGCCTTTCTGGAAATCATTGCAGCCTGTTTCACGGTCTTTTTGACATTCCTCATTCTCCTTGCGCTTGGAGACAACCCGTTTCCCTTCGACTGGACGCAAGCTGCGTTCGCTTATCTTGCGACAATATTGCTTGCAGTGGGTTTGGGAGTCATGGCCGGCGTCATTACGACCCTCTTCCCGTTTTTCGCTACGGTATATGCGCTTTGCATGATTCTGATCTACGTATCCTCAGGCACCTTGTTTGTCGCTTCGGCTATACCCTCTCAGATATCCTATCCCCTCTCTTTCAACCCGGTTATGCATACCGTCGAATGGATGCGATCGGCATTTTACCAAACCTATAACAGTCAGGTTCTAGACAAGGGTTACCTTTTATCCTTCGGCCTCGGCACATTATCTATAGGTCTTTTGCTCGAGCGTACGGCTCGGCGAGTAGCGCTAGAAGGAAAATGAGTGGTAATGCTCAATGTGATTGCCCGGAACGACCTAATTTCTGATCCCAGTGAACCAGATACCTGGAGAGCCGAAGGCGATGATCCCTATTTCTTGATCAAGTTCCCGGCAGTGCGTCGGCCCTATATTGTGATACAGTTGACGGCATATGAGGGTGAAATTGAGCCAAAGCTCTACATCAACAACGGCCGAGGCTTCCGCGAGAAAGACAGCATCGCCATTGGTAGCGGCAAGGATTTCCTTGTCATTGCAGATGTGGGTTTTTTGGGCACGATCTGCTCACTCCGTTTCGACCCCGCAAACGAGTCGTGCAAGTTTACCACGCATATTGAAGCCCTGTCGGGGGCGAAAGACGTGGATCGTCGGATCGCAGAGCAGAAAGCAGACAATCCGTCTTTGAGTGTGGTGCGGGTCGGCCGACTGCCGCGTTTCTGGAAGAGCATTCCCGCTTTCTCTTTTGGCAAAGGGCGGACGAATGTCACTGCGTATATGGAAAAAGCGAGCGACCTAGCCAAGAACATACAAGTTTCAGGGAATTTGAGCGATGCCGAACCATGGCTCAGCATCGTCGTGCCAGTCTACAATGCGCCCGTCCGCTATCTTGAGGAACTCGTGACATCTTTTGCCGGGCAAGGGATATCCGGTGCGGAACTCATACTGTCGGACGACGGCTCGACCTCTTCCGAAACCCTGAATTGGCTTTCTCGGCAACAGGCCGACGCGCGGGTAATTGTTGTCTTGAACGGCAACAATCGGGGCATCGCCTCCGCAACAAATTCCGGATTGAACGCTGCGCGGAGCGAATGGATAGCCTTACTCGATCATGATGATGTCATCGCTCCTCACGGATTGCGGATTATCCGCAAGGCGATCGAGACCTGTCCTGAGGCCAAGTTCTTCTATACGGATGAGCTGGTTGTAGACG
This sequence comes from Hyphomicrobiales bacterium, assembly GCA_900469955.1. Taxonomy (GTDB): domain Bacteria; phylum Pseudomonadota; class Alphaproteobacteria; order Rhizobiales; family Rhizobiaceae; genus Neorhizobium. Next base: position 15,357 of record UBYX01000020.1, read on the forward strand.
AAGCGCTAAAGCCTGTCGGTCTCATGCTCAAGCCGGCCTATGATCCCGTGCTTCTGTCCGGGGTGAATTACATCAATCACTTTTCAATATACCAACGGCGCCGCTTGGAGGAAATCGGCTTGCTGCGCGTCGGGTTTGAAGGTTCGCAAGACTATGATCTGCTACTTCGCTACCTTGACGGGCTGAGTGACAAGGATGTCGTTCATGTGCCTTATCCAGCATACTGGTGGCGTCGCACAGGAAGAACCTACTCGCGCACCTTCCTTGACAAAGCGACCGAAAACGCGCGCTCCGCACTCAGAGAGCGATACGCGCGCGAGGGAAAGACGACCGACGTGGAAGGAACCTTGACGAACACTCTTCACCGGGTGCGGTTCCGCGAAGACATCAATAGCCGTCCGAAAGTGTCCATCATTATCCCCAACAAGGACTCCTCCGGCCTGATGGCCGTGTTGCTGGACGGCATATATAATCGAACCGACTACAATAATCTGGAAGTCGTCGTCATCGACAATGGGTCGACCGATCCTGCTACGCTCCGCCTCTATGAAGAATACGCCAACCGCTATTCATCGTTCTCATTCCATATCCAAAAGGCTGCGTTCAACTTTTCCCGCGCGATCAATGAAGGTATGGCAAGGGCAAGCGGAGAGCACTTCCTGCTTCTGAACAACGACATCGAGATTATCGACGGGGGTTGGCTCGAAGAAATGGTCGAGTGTCTCGCTTATGGCAAAGTCGGAATCGTCGGAGCAAAACTCCTTTACCCCAACCACCATATCCAACATGCCGGTGTGATCACCGGTTTTGGCGGTTTGGCAGGTCATTGGTACTTGAATAAGCCGGCGACGTTCGGGGGACCTCTCAACCGTCTGCATCTGCGTAACTCGATGAGCTGTGTTACCGGTGCAGTCATGTTGATCACTCGCGAGTGCGCTCAGCAGATCGGCCCTTGGGACGAAAAGAATTTCGCCGTCGCGTATAATGATGTGGATTACTGTATTCGCGCATACAAAGCGGGCTTCCGGATTGTCTGGACACCGTTTGCCTGCTTGATCCATCACGAATCCGTCTCTCGTGGATCGGACCGTAGCGGCGAAAGCCGCAAGCGTTTCGAGCGGGAAAAGGAAAATCTGCGTCGCCTACACCAGACAGGTGACTTCCTGGATCCAGCAACAAATCCGGGCTACAGCAGAGACCGCTCCGATCCAAAAATCCTTCCGTTCAATTCGCTACCTGAACCGCGACGATGGTTTCCGTCAACCTGAACCCATAAATGCCGCGACTCCAGTGAGAAAACATTCTAGTCCTGCAGAAGGCCAATCAAATATCGCCCATATGCGCTTTTGCCATATTGCTGACCCAGTGCTTCCAGCTGGGTCGCATCGATGAAGCCAAGTCTAAAAGCAATCTCTTCAGGACATGAAATCTTGAAGCCCTGGCGTCTCTCGAGCGTTGCAACAAATTCAGACGCTTCCAGCAGGCTGTCCGGCGTACCGGTATCGAGCCAGGCGTAACCCCGCCCCATCTGCTCTACGTGAAGCTGCCCACGATTGAGATATTCTTTATTGACATCCGTAATCTCCAACTCTCCGCGTGGCGACGGTTTGAGATTGGCTGCAATGTTCACCACGTCCTTGTCGTAGAAATAAAGGCCGGTGACGGCCCAATTCGATCTGGGCTTCAGCGGTTTCTCTTCAATCGAGATTGCCCTCATTTCGCTATCAAATTCCACGACCCCGTAGCGTTCCGGATCGTTCACATGATAGGCGAAAACCGTCGCACCCCGCTGAGGCACCATGGCGCTCTTGAAGAGATCATTGATACCGTGGCCGAAAAAGATATTGTCCCCCAGAATTAGGCAGGAAGATTCACCGGCCACAAAATCAGCGCCAATGATGTAGGCTTGGGCAAGACCCTCTGGTGAGGGCTGCTCGGCATAGGACAGGGAAAGTCCCCAATCCGAGCCGTCGCCCAGTAGCGCTTGAAAATTCGGGAGGTCTTTCGGCGTCGAGATGATCAATATCTCACGAATCCCTGCCAGCATAAGAGTCGATAGGGGATAATAGATCATCGGTTTGTCATAGACCGGCAATAGCTGCTTGGAACCTACCACGGTCATAGGATGTAGCCGGGTCCCGCTACCGCCTGCCAAAATTATGCCCTTCATATCCTTAACTCCCGCAGAAATATTGTTCAGTGCGCCAGCTACAAGAGGCGATCGACCACTTGAGCGGTCGAAGTTTGCCAGTCGGGCAGCACAACATCGTGGTTTTCCAGCAATTTTCGACAATCCAAGCAAGAATTGGCAGGTCGCCGGGCAGGCACCGGATAAGCGCTGGACGGAATACGACCTACTTCGGCGAACGGCCCACCCTGCACTGCAGATACTTGAAAAATTTCCGTCGCAAAGTCTGCCCAGCTGGCCCATCCCGAGCCCGTCATATGAAATATCCCTCGAAGCCGCGGGTGATCGCTGGCGACAAGATTGATTGCGATCCTCAATATCCCATCGGCAATGTCGAGCGCTGAAGTGGGATTACCGACCTGATCGTCCACCACGTTGATGCTGTCCCGTCCTTCGGCCAACCGCAGCATCGTCTTCAGAAAATTCTTGCCAAAAGGACTGTAGACCCAAGCTGTCCGAAGGATGACATGATTTGGAGCTGCTTCTGCAATGGCTATTTCTCCAGCAAGTTTGGAGCGGCCATAGGCTCCGAGCGGAGCCACCGGATCGGTTTCGACATAGGCCGCCCGCTTACTGCCGTCGAAGACGTAGTCGGTCGAAAGATGAATCACGGGGACATTGAGCTCGGCTGCGATGGTTGCGATCTTTCCTGCGGCAACGCCGTTAATGACGGTCGCAGCTTCTTCTTCCGCCTCGGCCTGGTCTACGGCGGTATAGGCTGCGGCTGAAACGATGACATCAGGGCGCGCATTCTTTAGCGCTGCCTCAATGCTATCGGGAACCGACAAATCCAGTTCAGGTCGTCCGAGAGCGACAACGTTGAAACGATCATCGTCGCGGCCGCGCTCCAGCAAGGACTGGACGACCTGCCCATGCTGGCCGGTCACGACCATACGCCTGCGGCCGTCTGTCATGCCAGCGCCTGCTTGTCAGGGTTCAGCAGACCAAGGCGATTGCCCGCATAACCCTCTCTCAAAGGCCGCCACCACCACTCGTTTTCCAAGTACCACCGCACTGTCTTTTCGATACCGCTGTCGAAGTTCTCCTGCGCCTTCCATCCAAGTTCCGTCTCGAGCTTGGTCGCATCAATCGCATAACGGGCGTCGTGGCCGGGACGGTCGGTTACGTAAGTTATCAGGCCGGTGTGGGAGGCTTGCTGGGGCCGCAATTGGTCCATCAATTCGCAGATCCGTGTGACTACGTCGATGTTGTGACGTTCGTTCCGGCCGCCGACATTGTAGGTTTCTCCGACCCGTCCTCGCTCGGCAATTGTATCGAGCGCCCGGGCGTGATCCTCGACATAAAGCCAGTCCCGGATGTTGGCGCCACTACCGTAGACTGGCAGCGGCTTACCATCCATCGCGTTGAGGATCATCAGCGGGATGAGCTTTTCCGGGAAATGATAGGGGCCGTAATTGTTAGAGCAATTGGAGACAACGACCGGCAGGCCGTAGGTTCGCACCCACGCCTTGGCCAGGTGGTCGGACGCCGCCTTGGAGGCCGAATACGGCGAACTCGGATCATAAGGGGTCTCTTCGGTGAAGAGCCCTCCTTCGCCCAGAGATCCATAAACCTCGTCCGTAGAGACATGCAGGAAGCGGAATGCACCCCTTTCGGCATCATCTAGTGTCATCCAATACTGCCTGGCACATTCGAGCATATTGAACGTGCCCAGGACATTCGTATCAATAAAATCCTTCGCACCAGTAATCGACCGATCCACGTGGCTTTCTGCCGCCAGATGCATGATCCGGTCAGGGCGGAAGCTTGAAATCGCTTCCAATATTGCGATACCGTCACAAATGTCTGCCTTCAGGAAACGATAATTCACCCGATTTTCAACTGCCCTCAGCGAGGTCTCTGTACCAGCATAGGTCAGCTTATCGACGTTCAAAACCTCGTAGCCTTTATCAAGCACGAGATAACGCACTACTGCCGACCCGATAAATCCGGCCCCACCTGTGACAATCACTCGCATATCTTTGAGTATCTCCTCTGGATTATCAGCAGCCATAAAAGTGGCGCGTTATTGCTCTTCGGGCATAAAGAAATTTGCCTCAAGATTGGCCAGTGCCGGCTGTTTCCGATCTTTTTCCGATAGCACAGCACGATCTGAGGATATTGGCCAGATGATACCAATCTTGGGGTCATTCCATAACAGACCGCGGTCATGTTCGGGGCTATAATAGTCGGTCACCTTGTAACTGATGACGGTATCGGGTTTCAATGTGCAGAAGCCATGTGCAAACCCCGGCGGCACCCACAATTGGCAGGCATTCTCCGCCGTCAGCTCGGCTGCCACATATTTGCCGAAGGTCGGTGAACCGTTTCGAATATCGACGGCCACATCCAAAAGAGCGCCTGCTATGCATGAAACCAGCTTTCCCTGGGCCCTAGGATCGAGTTGAAAATGCAGGCCCCGCACGGTGCCGGCTTCCGCTGAGAAAGACCGATTTTCTTGAACAAACGTATGCGACCCCACTTCGGCGTCGAATAGATTTTGACGGAACGTTTCCATGAAGTAACCGCGAGCATCGCCAAACTTCTTAGGGGTGATCAAAACGACGTTCGGAATCGTCATGCGCTCGAACTGCATGGGATCTCCATGACCTGAAACCTAATATTCGGCTGCGTATGAAACACACTGGGAACCCAAGTGCAATCGGATGGGTTGCTTTTGCTCCGGGAAATCCCTTTGGCAAGCCCGGGGACGATATTCGAAGGTTTACAGCCTCCTTCGTCTTCCGGCCAATGGCGAAGCCACCCGATTGCACCTAATGTGCCAAGCGGGAGGCCATATGAAGATCGCAATCCTGTCCGACATCCAGACCACGACTTCCCGCTTCTCATGAAGGTGCCGGTGGTCGGCGGTGGGGCGGACCCGGCCACGATCGTCGGCTTCGAGATGGAACAGATGATCCTGCCGCGGCTTTCAGGCCCGCATGTGCCGCGGTTCGTAGCAAGCGGTGACTTCGGCCGACAACCCTATATCGTCTTCGAACGGCTGCCGGGAGGATCGCTCTACCACCGGCTCGACATGCTGCCGCTCGATCCGGCCGAACTGGCCGAGCTTGGTGCGCGGATCGGGATCGCGCTTGCAGACCTGCATCGGCAGGACGTCGTGCATCTCGACATCAAACCCTCGAACATCATGTTCCGCGAAACCGGCGAAGCGGTGCTGGTCGACTACGGTCTTGCACGCCACCTGCACCTTCCGGATCTGATGGACGAGGAATTCCGCCTGCCGTACGGCACGGCTCCCTATATGGCGCCCGAACAGATCCTGGGGGTCAGAAGCGATTGCCGCAGCGACATCTTCGCGCTCGGCGTGCTCATGTATTTCTTCGCGACGGGGACGCGGCCGTTCGGCGACCCGCAGCGGATGAAGGGTCTCAAGAAACGGCTGTGGCGTGATCCGGCACCGCCACGCGCCTTGCGGCCGGGAATCTCCAAGCCGTTGCAGGAAGTGATCCTGCGCTGTCTCGAAGTCAACCCGGCGCGGCGTTATCCGGCGGCCGCGCAGCTAGCCATCGATCTCAACGACCTCTCGAAGGTGCCGCTCACCGCCCGAGCCGAAAAAATCCGACGCGACGGTTGGGCCGAAACGCTGAAACGCCGTATCAATCCAGATCCGATCGAACTCCTGAAGGAACGGACCGCGCAGGACGCCCAGGGAAAAGCACCGATCGTCATGGCTGCGATCGATCTGACGGATAGTTCAGCCGATCTGACTGAGGAGCTGCGGCTCACCTTGCAGCGGATCCTGAACAATACCCCGAACGCCCGCATCGCCTGCTTCAATGTCCTGAAGATCAACCGGATCAGCCTGGACAAGGAAGTCGATGAGGCGGGAACGAACCTGCATGTCGCACGGCTCGTGCAACTGAAACATTGGGCAGAGCCGCTCAAATCTCCCCGAGGCTCGATCACCCACCACGTCATCGAGGCCGTCTCACCGGCGGATGCTATCCTCGACTTCGCGCGGCAAAACCTCGTCGATCATATCGTCATGGGCGCGCGGGCGCATTCGACGATCCGTACCCTCCTCGGCAGCGTCTCCGGCGCGGTGGCAGCCACCGCTCCGTGCACGGTAACGGTTGTGCGGCCGCGAGGAAGGAAGGGGGAATCGCCAGCGTCCGGCGACCAGGCAACGGGATGAGATGCAACGATGCTCATCGCTTTTCTGACATGACGTCCTTTTCCAAATCGAGAAGCTGATTGTGCGGACCAAGCAGGACAAGCCCAACTGGGGCGCACCGAAGATCAGGGAGCGGCTGGCGCGGCTATATCCGGATGTTCACACGCCGGCGATCTCAACCGTGCATGCCGTCCTCGACCGCAACGGCCTGGTCAAGCACGGTAGGCGGCGGCGCAACAGGGCTGAAGGAACAGCACTCTCCAATCCTGGGCGGCCCAACGACCTGTGGTGCACCGATTACAAAGGCGAGTTCATGCTTGCCGATAAGCGCTATTGCTACCCATTGACGATCACCGACTTCGCCAGCCGCTATCTTTTGGCCTGCGAAGCGTTGCACACGACCAAGGAAGTCTACGCCTTCACCGTTTTCGAACGCGTCTTCAAGGAGTTCGGCCTGCCCAAGGCGATCAGAACCGACAACGGAGTGCCGTTCGCCAGCCCCAACGGACTGTTCAATCTGTCTCGGCTCGCCGTCTGGTGGCTCAGGCTCGGTATCGACATCGAGCGTATCAAGCCGGGCAACCCGCAGCAGAACGGCCGCTATGAGCGCATGCATCTGACACTGAAGCTTGAGACAACCAAGCCGGCCGGAGACAATTTCCTGCAGCAGCAGGCCCGCTTCGACGACTTCGTCGAGGAGTTCAACACCGAGCGGCCCCACCAGGCGCTCGACATGGCCTGCCCGGCAGAGCGCTACGACGCTTCACCGCGCGCCTACCGCGGCCTACCCGATCTCGACTACCCGTTCCACGACCAGACAGTCACCGCCACAACATGCGGACGCATCTGCTACAAGCGCAAGAAGATCAATCTCAGTCTGGTCTTCGCCGGTCAGGCCGTCGGCATCAAACAGGTCGAAGACCATCTCTGGCTGACAAGCTTTATGGACTACGATCTGGGATACTTCGATGATGAGACATGCAGACTTGAACCTTTGCCGAACCCTTTCGGTCCAAAAGTGTTACCTATGTCTCAGGAATAAACCGTAACCTATGTGTCCACAACGGACCCGAGAAAGCATGGCTGGGGCGCCAGGATTCGAACCTGGGAATGCCGGTACCAAAAACCGGTGCCTTACCGCTTGGCGACGCCCCAATGCTTGCGGGCGGAAAATCGGATCAAAACCGCCCCGGCAGGTGGCTTGCTCTAGCAAAGCTTGGTCAGCCTCTCAACGCCTAACTTAACGATTTCCGATTTTTCCGATGCGCATTTTTGAATGCGCTGCGGCAGAAGGGGTGATAGATGCTCCCTGACGAGATACGCAGATCACACGCGCTGAGGCCGGCATGGCAGAGGATCTCACCTTCGATATGGAATTTTCACCCGCCTACGGCACGCCGGTGCCGATTGCCGATGGCGTCGAGCGGCTGACCGTCAACAACCCCTCGCCGTTCACCTTCCATGGGACCAACACCTACATCGTTGGAGGCTCGTCCGTGGCCGTCATCGATCCCGGCCCTGATAACGAAGCACATTTCCAGGCGCTTATGGCAGCACTCGAGGGGCGTGACGTCACCCATATCTTCGTCAGCCACACCCATCGAGACCACTCACCACTCGCCCGACGGCTGAAGGAGGCAACCGGAGCGGTGACTGTCGCCGAAGGTCCGCACCGGGCGGCGCGACCGCTTCATGCCGGAGAGACAAACCCTTTTGCGGAAAGCGCCGACGTCGACTTCATTCCCGATATCGCGGTCGCCGACGGGCAAACGATCGAGGGAGACGGCTGGGCGCTTTCCGCCCTGCATACGCCAGGCCATACGGCCAATCACGCGGCATTCGCGCTCGAAGGAAGCGGAGTAGTTTTCTCCGCCGATCACGTCATGGCCTGGGCAACGACGATCGTGGCGCCGCCGGACGGCTCGATGGCCGATTTCATGGCTTCGGTCGACAAGCTGCTAGAGCGCGACGACAAGATCTTTTTCCCCGGCCACGGCGGCCCGGTAAAAGAGCCGACGTCGTTTCTTCGCGGCCTTCGCACTCATCGCCGCATGCGCGAACGCGCCGTGCTGGAGCGCATCCGCGCGGGTGACCGACTGATCCCGGACATGGTGAAGGTCATCTATGCCAGCACCGATCCGCGCCTTCATGGCGCGGCCGCGCTCTCCGTACTGGCGCATCTGGAAGACCTGGTGGAAAAAGGCCGCGTCGTCACCGAAGGGCCCGCTTCTCTGGCGGGCACCTATTGGCTGGCGTGAGGAGAGTACGATAATCGGCCAGTCCTACAGCTATCGTCACGACCCTGCCGTGCCGGGCTTCGACGATACGATGCCGGTCATCATCTTCGACGGCGATTGCGTGTTCTGTTCCGGCTGGGTGAAATTTCTTCTCAAGCACGACCGGCGGGGCCGCTATCGATTCATTACCGCACAATCGTCTCTCGGTACCGCGCTCTACCGACATTACGGATTGGAAACGCGCAACTACGAGACCAATCGGCTGCTCGATGGGGGCCGGCCCTATTTCAAGTCGGACGCCACATTGCGGGTGCTCGGGTCCCTCGACATGCCATGGTCGCTCGTCCGGCTCCTGTTCGCGCTGCCTCGGCCCATCCGCGACTGGGCCTATGACCTCATCGCCCGGAACCGTTATCGCATCGCCGGCAGACGTTCCTCCTGCTTCGTGCCGACGGCCGCGCAGAAACATCGTTTCATCGCGTAAACCCGGACCGTCAGTTCCCGGCGATCCCGAGCAGCTCGATGTCGAGCCGGTCGAGGAAATCTTCCGCAATCGCTTCGCCCATGCCGAGGTCATGCGGCCCATAACGGGAGGCGACGCGGATATCCACCGAAGTGGTTTCGGCATCTTCGCGCAGACGGATGACGAGATCGAAGCGCAGTCCGAGGATCAGCGTGCGGGTCTCGCCCTGAAGCAGGACATCGCTTGCATTGCCGAAGACCGTAGTGAGCGAAGGCTCCGGGCGCGGCAGCGGGATCGGCGCCAGATCCGGCACCGGTGCCTGCTCGTCCTCCGGCGCGGGCCGCTCGGCGATATCCGGCGCGATCAACTCCACTCCCTCCCGTCGTGTCACGGTAATACGCGAGGAAAGCACGGCCTTCTGCACACCTTCGTAGACGCGATCGAGGGCACCTTCATACCGTCGCCCGGTCAGGCCCGGATAGGCGGCAAACTGGGCGCGCCTGTCGGCCGGCGTGGCGGTGGCCGGGCGCGGCAGCCATTGCTGCTTTGCATTCGGCTCGGCGATCCATGTCGGCGGGTCGGCAACGTCGGTCGAAATATCGAACAGCGGCGGCAGGGTGTAATAATAGAGGGTGCCGGCCGCGACGACCCCGAGCGGCACAGCCGCGTAGAAAAGCCCCTTGGCAGCCGCGACGCCGCCTTCCGCACCCACCTGCCAGAGCCGCGTCAGCCCGATCAACGACAAGGGCACGGAGACTGCCGCGATCGCTGCGGCAAGGAAAGTCAAAGACAGGAAATCCGGCGTCGTCAGCGGGCCGAAGCGATGGGCCAGCGCCGCAATGACGAAAAGCACCAGCGCCGAAAGCCCCAGCCTTCTGGCAGCATAGGCCGAATGGGAAACGGGCCGGACGAAACGGACGGTCATGCTGACACGAGGCTCACGACAATATGAGGACACCGGCACTGATATCTAAAGCAGCCATTCCTAAATGGAAATCGCTTTGTTCGCTCCCTTTGCGGAAGGAGATACGCCCGTGCGCAGTTCAGCCATCCTCAGCGTCATCCTGTTGTCCTTGCTTGTGACCGCTTGCCAATCCTCCACCCAAACCTCAGGCTTTTCGCGAGCAGACCGGTCTGTATTCGAACCCACCGACAATTGACGCGGCAGGACCCGGGACAGGTTCCGACATGGTGCAGGCGGTCGTTCTTGTGTAAGAAAAGGCGGTATCGGGTGTTTCGCACCCTGCATTCTTCAAATGGAGTTTCCGCCATGCGCCTTCATCGCTCTCTCCTGCTTGCCGCGCTCGTCTTGCCGCTGGCGGCCTGCCAGACCATGACGCCTGAGGAGCGCCGCGCAGCCGATGAAACCACCTGCGCGGGCTACGGCTTCCGGCGGGGCTCCGAAGCGATGGCGCGCTGCGTGCTGGATCTGGAGCTCGACCGCCGCGCGGAGTCCCGCGCTTTTCAGGCCCGCAGCAGCTCCATGATGTGGCGCCCCATGGTCGTCGAGCGGCGGGTGATCGTCGAAAGACGGTAGGCGTATGGGCGTCCCTCGCCGCCGCTGGAGGCTCCGTCAGATTCCCGCATACCACTCGTAGCCGCGGTCTTCCCAGAAGCCGCCATTGCCGCGATAGATGCCGCCGAGATCGGCCACTGCCTCGATGCGGGTCAGGTATTTCGCCTGCTTGTAGCCGAGCTGGCGCTCGACACGCAGGCGCAGAGGCGCACCGTGTCCAACCTCGAGCTCGCGGCCGTTCATGGCATAGGCGAGGATGGTCTGAGGATGAAAGGCATCGATCAGGTCGAGGCTCTCGTAATACCAGCCGGAACCGTCGAGGCTCTTTTCGTATTCATCGGCGCAATGGAAGACGATGTAGCGCGCTTCGGGCTTGAGGCCGGCCGCCTGTAGCAGCGCCGCCAGCGGCACGCCTGTCCATTTGCCGATGGCGCTCCAGCCCTCGACGCAGTCGTGCCGGGTGATCTGGGTGCGGGAAGGCAGGGCCTTCAGTTCGCCCAGCGAAAGCTGCATCGGCCTTTCTACAAGTCCTCCGACCTCCAGCCGCCAGGTGGTGAACTGCCGGTTCATCCAGTCGATATAACGGGCATTGTCGGGCATGTTCGTTCCGTTCGAGCGGAAGGTGGGCGAGATATCCGCCTCGGCAAACTCCCGCGCCAGCGCATCATCGCCCAACAGAAGGCGCTGCGTCCTCATCGTCAGGCCTTCGGCGAGCTTGAGCACGGCATTCGTTCGGTCGCTCTCGACGATCGCGTCGCAGCCGTTCAGGCCGAGGACCGATGCGGTCAGGCTGGCGCCGATCAGGAAGCGGCGGCGGGTAAGAATGCGGGTCATGGCTGATCTCCCCGCCTGATTGCGTAGTAGCCGGTGATCATCGACCGAAGATTGTTGAAGACGCCCGACACGACCACCATCGCGATATGGACGGCGACGAAGGCGACGAGTGAGAAGGCTGCAAGGAAATGCAGCGTGCGGGCGGACTGGCGTCCGCCGAAGACGTCGATCAGCCATGGCGCGATCGCATTGAAGCCGGGCGACATCGTGAGCCCCGTCAGGATCATCAGCGGCAGCAGAAGAAAGATCACCGCGACATAGGCAAGCTTCTGCAGCGTGTTGTAGTGGCGCGCTTCCTGGCCTTTTGGGAAACGCAGCCGGGCGTGGTCGGCGATCTCGCGACCGATATGTGCGGCGGTCAGTTCATCGCGCGCCGGCAAAAGATCGCGGCGGAAGTGACGGGTCACGAGACCCGAAACGAGATAGACGAGGCCATTGATGACGAAGAGCCAGGCAAAGAAGAAATGCCATCGCCGCCCGCCCGCCAGATCTTGGTAGGTCGGAAGGGTCAGCCAACTCGGGAAAGCCCGGGCGTCGGCTTCGCCATCCACCTCCGAAAGGCCGAGGATACCGGTGGTATGGAAGGTCAGCGGGCCGATATAGGTCAGGCCGCTCGCCTGCCCGCCATCTCCAATAGCCTGGATCGAGATGAAGGACGGGTCGCCGTCGGCGCCATATTGGCCCCAATAGAGCGCCGGATGGGCATTGAATATCTGCAAACCACTGAAGAGCAGCACGGTCATGCACAGCACGTTCACCCAATGGGACAGGCGCACGGCAAGGCTGTGGCGATAGATGAGCATGCGGCCGGTCCGAACGCCGGCATCAAGCGTGGCCATGACATTTTCTCCGATTGAAAAACCCGTCCGAACGAAGAGACGCGGCCGCGAAGAAAAAAGTTTCAGCGGCCGCGGCTTCCATCACTTCATGGCGTCGCAGGTCTTCATCATATCGGCCTTCTTCATGCTGTCCTTTTCCATCTCTGCCTTGTGCATGCAGTCGTTCTTGGTGCTGGCCGTGGACATGCTGTCGGTCTTCATCGCATCCTTGGACATCGCCCCGCTCTGCATGTTGTCCTTCTTCATCGTGTCCGTGCCCGTGCTGGTTTGAGCCTGAGCGACGCCCGAAAAAGACAGGCCGACGACGAGCGTGCACGCTGCGAGGCTGGAAAGAAGCTTGGTCATGGATATTCTCCTCAATGGATTGGCGTGTCCGACGACTGCTTGCCGAAGGCTCACATCCCTCCATTCGTCCTCGGGGAGAAGACGTTACAGCTTCACGCTCATGTGATAGGCCTGAGCCGTCAGACAAATTTTCCAGCAGGCTGTAACCGTTCCCGCCAGGCTTCCGAATACCAACGAGACAGCATGACGATCGCCCATTCGGAAGAAGCCCTGAAGACGCTGATGCTTCTATCCCTCGATGGGGACGAGGCAGCCTACCGGCGTTTGCTGAACGCGCTGCGCGTCCTGCTCGTCGGCTACTACAGCCGCAGGATGGGCGCGGCGACGAGAGCGGATATGGAAGACCTTGTCCAGGAGACATTGCTGGCGCTGCATTCCCGTCGGGCAACATACGATCGTGATCGTCCGTTCACCTCCTGGTTCTTCTCGATCGCCCGCTACAAGCTGATCGATCACCACCGCGGTCGCGGCGGACGCATGATGGCGGAGGTGGAACTCGGCGAGGAGTTGGAAAGCGGCTTCAGCGAGGACGCGTTGACCGCTCGCATGGATGTCGAGCGGCTGCTGGACGGCCTGCCGACAAAACAGCGTGACGTCATCCGTCAGGTGAAACTGGAGGGGCAATCGGTGGCGGATGCGGCAGGCCGCACCGGCCAGTCCGAGTCGGCGGTCAAGGTCGGCATCCATAGAGGTCTAAAAGCACTGGCGAAAAAGCTGCGAGGCGAAGCGTGAAGAGGACGGACGATATCATCGACAGCCTGGTGAAGGACCTGGAGCCGGTACCGCCCCGTGCTCTGGAGCGGCGCTTGGTGCTTGGCGTCTTGCCCGCTCTTGCCGTTTCGCTGGTCCTCATGCTGGCGATCGTTGGTCTGCGCGTCGATATGAGCGAGGCGCTGATGCTGCCCGTCTTCTGGATCAAGTCCGCCTACAATGCGCTGCTCGCAATCGCCGCCTTCCTGGCGGTCTACCATCTTGCCCGCCCGGACGGCTCGGAAGGGCGCTTCTTTCCGGCAGCCGCCGTTATTTTCGGGGCCATGGCAATGATCGCCGGGATCCAGCTCATGATGTCGCCCGCCGAAACCTATCCGGTCCTCATCCTGGGATCGTCGGCGCTGCACTGCCCCTTCCTGATTTTCGCCTTCGCACTTCCGGTTTTTGCCGGAAATATCTGGGGGCTGCGTCGTGCGGCGCCCACCGATTTGCGGCTGACCGGGCTGATAGCGGGCATTGCCGCAGGAGCGGCGGGCGCCTGGGTCTATTCCTGGTTCTGCACCGAAAACGGCATGCCTTTCGTGCTGATCTGGTACTCGCTCGGCATCCTGCTGACCGGCCTTGTCGGCGCTCTCACCGGCCCTCGCCTACTGCGCTGGTAGGCCGGCCGATCGCGAGACAACCTGCCCTCGATCAGCGCCGGTATTGCAGCTCAATCTTCACGCCTTCCGGCCCGTAGACGAAAATCTGGCCGATATCAGTGTCCGGTATGGCATCGTGTTCGAAGCGGTAACCAGTCGCCTCGATGTCCTTGACGGCGATGTCATGGTCGTAAAAGGCGAAGGCGACGTGGTCATAGACGCCAATCGGAGGATCATCTTTCCGATCAACGAGGAGCAGATGAATGCATGAATGGCCATCAATATAAAGCCAATGGCCCGGAAAAGGGAATGGCGGCCGAAATCCTTCCTTTGCCCCCAGCACCTTTTCGAGGAACGCCTTCATCGGCTCCGGATCGCGGGTACGGATCGTTACGTGGTCCAAGCGCGGCATGTGGCCCTCCCCATCGCCCCAGGTTCACTCACACGCAAATTCTGCCACAGCCGTCGCCTGAAAACGACTCCTGATTCCATTCCGATCAAGGGCGTCCGGGGGATGAATAGACTGCAGGATCGGTCAGAAATTTCTCATCTCGTGGTGCGGAATGCCGACTTCGAAGAATTCATCGCCAAAGGTCTTGAAGCCGAAGCGTTCGTACATTGCTGTCTTGTCGCTCTGTGCCGACAGGCAGAAACGGTTGTCCCGGGCAGGCCCGTGGGCCTCCATAGCGTGGCGGATCATGGCGCTTGCAACTCCCTTGCTGCGCCAGGCAAGACTGACAACGACACGACCGATCCTGACGAAATCCTCCGCATAGATCACCCGCAGCGTGCCGCAGACTTCGCCCGAGAGGATGGCAACGAAATGGAAGGCCGTGAGGTCGTCGGCATCGAATTCCATATCGCCCGGCACGTTCTGCTCCACGATGAAGACCTCGCGGCGCAGCCGAAAGCCCTCGTTGCAGAGCGTGCTGAAAACGGGCACGGGAAGAACGGTGACAGGGTTCATGACTTTTTCCTCTCTATCGCCGCCTGCGCCGCCGCAAGCCGGGCGATTGGTACACGGAAAGGCGAACAGGAGACATAGTCAAGGCCGGCGTCCTCGCAGAAACGAATCGATGCGGGGTCGCCGCCATGTTCACCGCAAATCCCGAGCTTCAGGTCGTTTCTCGTCCTGCGGCCCCGTTCGGCGGCAAGCCTGATCAATTCACCGACACCGTCGAAATCGAGCGAAATGAACGGATCGTGCTCTATGATGCCCTTGCGCTGGTAGGTCGGGATGAAGGTCGCCGCGTCATCGCGCGAAATCCCGAAGGTCGTTTGGGTAAGGTCGTTGGTGCCGAAGGAAAAGAACTCCGCCGTCTCGGCAATCACATGGGCGCGGATCGCAGCCCGCGGCAATTCGATCATCGTGCCGGCGAGATAGGCGATCGGCGTGCCGCTTTCGTTCGCGACATCCTCGGCGACCCGATCGATGACGCCCTTCACGTAGTCGAGTTCGGTGCGAAGACTGACGAGCGGCACCATGATTTCAAGCTCCACCGGCTCGCCGGTTTCCCGGGCGGCAGCCACTGCGGCCTCGAAAATGGCGCGGGCCTGCATCTCGGCGATCTCGGGATAGGAGATCGCCAGCCGGCATCCGCGATGGCCGAGCATGGGGTTGAATTCATGGATCGCGTCGATGCGGCGGGCGAGAAATGCCGGCGGCATGCCCATGGCCTTGGCGACATCGGCAATCTCGGCTTCCGTCTTCGGCAGAAATTCGTGCAGCGGCGGGTCGAGCAGGCGGATCGTCACCGGCAGGCCGTGCATGATGGTGAAAAGCTCGGTGAAATCCGAGCGCTGCATCGGCAGGAGTTTGGCAAGCGCCGCGCGGCGCCCCTGCTCGTCTTCAGCAAGGATCATCTCCCGCATCACATGGATGCGGTCGCCCTCGAAGAACATGTGCTCGGTGCGGCAGAGCCCGATGCCCTCCGCGCCGAACGAGCGGGCAGCACGCGCATCCTGGGGCGTATCGGCATTGGTACGCACGGTCATGCGGCGGTTTTTGTCGGCCCAGGCCATCAGCTTGCCGAAATCGCCGGAGAGTGCCGGCTGGATCATCGGCACGCTTCCCTTCAGCACCTGCCCGGACGAGCCGTCGATGGTGATCGTATCGCCCCGCTTCAGCGTGATCCCGCCGACGCCGATCAGCAGTTCGTTGCGCAGGTCGACGCGCATCGAACCGGCACCGACAACGCAGGGTATACCCATACCGCGGGCCACGACCGCCGCATGGCTGGTCATGCCCCCCCGGGTGGTAAGAATTCCTTCAGCCGCGTGCATGCCGTGAATATCTTCGGGGCTCGTTTCGATCCGAACCAGGATGACCTTGCGACCCTCCGATTCCGCCACGACCGCCTCTTCGGCGGTGAAGACGACCTCGCCCGTAGCGGCGCCCGGAGACGCCGGAAGGCCGGAACCGACGACGTGTCGTTCGACCCGCGGGTCGATGGTGGGATGCAGCAGTTGATCCAGCGAGGGAGGCTCGATGCGGCAGATCGCGTCGTCCTCGGCGATCAGGCCCTCCTCCACCATGTCGACGGCAATCTTCATCGCCGCACGGGTGGTGCGCTTGCCCGAGCGGGTCTGCAGCATCCAAAGCGTTCCCCGCTCGATGGTGAATTCCAGATCCTGCATGTCGCGGTAATGCGCTTCCAGCCGTTCGCAGATCGCCTTGAACTCGGCGAACGCCTCCGGCATCAGCTTTTCCATCGAGGGCTTTTCCGAACCGGAAGCGATACGACCCTCCTCGGTGATCGACTGTGGCGTGCGGATACCTGCGACGACATCCTCGCCCTGCGCATTCACCAGGAACTCGCCGTAGAGCGCCCTTTCGCCAGTCGAGGGATTACGGGTGAAAGCTACCCCCGTCGCCGATGACGAGCCGAGGTTGCCGAAGACCATGGTCTGGACATTGACGGCAGTCCCCCATTCTTCCGGAATGCGATGGAGGGTCCGATAGGTCAGCGCGCGCGGGTTCATCCAGCTCGAAAACACGGCGGCGACCGCCTTCCAAAGCTGGATATGCGGGTCCTGCGGAAAGCTCTCCCCCAACTCCTCTTCGATGATCTTCTTGTAGAGGCCGACGACGTGCTGCCATTCGACCGCTGAAAGATCGGTGTCGTAGTCGTGCCCGAAGCGAGCCTTCTCGTCCTCCAGTATCTCCTCGAACACTTCGTGATCGAGGCCCATGACGACGTCGGCGTACATCTGGATGAACCGCCGGTAGCTGTCCCAGGCAAAACGGGCATCGCTCGCATCGTGACCAAGCGCCTGCACGGTCTCGTCATTGAGGCCGAGATTGAGGACGGTATCCATCATCCCCGGCATGGAGGCGCGAGCACCGGAGCGGACGGAGAGCAGAAGGGGCTTGGCCGAGCCCCCGAAGGTGCGCCCCGTTAGTTCCTCCATGGCGGCGATGCCCTCGAGAACCTGGGCTTTCAACTCTTCGGGAAGGGTCCGGCCATTTTCGAAATAATAGACGCAGGCATCGGCGATGATGGTCATTCCCGGCGGCACGGGCAGGCCAAGGCTCGCCATCTCGGCAAGATTGGCGCCCTTTCCACCCAACCGCTCGACGTCGACGGCGCGGCCCTCGGCCTCGCCACCGCCGAAGCGATAGACCCACTTCATCATGCTGCCCTCCACCCAACGCAGTCTGTTTTTCGCCATAACTACAGGTTTTGCGCCAGTTTGGAAACGCATGAGGGCAGGATTATGTTGCAGCGCAGCAAATAAACCGCCGCGGTACAGAAGATAGCAGAGCATCTCGGAGAATAAGCTTTGCGGGGCCGGATCACAGGCGGCCCCGCAAAGCCTTCCGTCCGAGACAGGAAACCCGGACGGGGGGTCTAAGACTCCGGGCGAGAGCGCCGGAGCACCAGGAAGTTTGATCGGCTTCCCCTCGAATTCAACAAGACAACAATAGCCGAAAATTTCCATCACCCATATGGGTGATTCTACTTAGCAGTGAGCATTTTTCCTAGCGGTATTAAGTTTGCTCAGCTTGCCTCCCGCAACAGTTCCGCCGTCTGCAAATCGACGGACACCAGCTGGGAAACACCTTGCTCGGCCATCGTCACCCCGAAGAGCCTATTCATGCGCGCCATGGTGATGGGGTTATGCGTAATGATGATGAAGCGGGTTTCGGTGGAAGCCGCCATCTCGTCCATGAGATTGCAGTAGCGCTCCACATTGTGGTCGTCGAGCGGCGCGTCCACTTCGTCCAATACGCAGATCGGCGCCGGATTGGTGAGGAAAACCGCAAAGATCAGCGCCATGGCAGTCAGCGCCTGCTCGCCGCCTGAAAGCAGCGTCATGGTCTGCGGCTTCTTGCCCGGCGGGCGCGCAAGTATCTCGAGCCCGGCTTCGAGCGGATCGTCCGATTCGATGAGCTGCAACTCGGCGGTACCGCCGCCGAAGAGGTGCGTGAAGAGGCGCTGGAACTCCACATTGACCACATCAAAGGCGGCGAGAAGGCGCTCGCGGCCTTCTCGGTTCAGGCTCTGGATGGCGCCGCGCAGCTTGCGGATCGCGTCGATCACGTCGGCACGCTCCCGCATCAATGTGTCGAGCCTGTCGGAAAGCTCCTTCTGCTCCTCTTCGGCACGAAGGTTGACGGCCCCGAGCCGCTCACGCTCCATCCGCAACCGGTCGACCTCGCGCTCGATCTCCCGGATATCGGGCATCGGCGCATCGGGTTTCAGGCCGGCAAGGCGCAGGACTTCATGCGGCGCGACATTCAGCGTCTCCCGGATGCGGATTTCGCTTTCGTGGCGTTTCTCGGCGGCAGAGACGAGCCGTTCTTCGGCGCGGCCGCGCTTTTCCCGAACTTCGGCCAGTTCGGAAAGCGCGGTGACAGCAATCCGGTCCGTCTCACGCTGACGCGTTTCAGCCTCGGCAAGCCGATCAGCGGTGGCGCGACGCATCTCGTCGGCCTTCTGCAACTCTCCAAGCAGCGCACGCCGCTTGTCGTCGAGCTCTTCGGGAGCGGCTTCGAGATCGGCGATTTCGTCGCGGGCCTCATCCTCCCGCTCACGCAGGCTTGTGATGTGACCGGCGGCACTTGCCGCACGGGTGGTCCACGCGGCACGCTCCTGGGCGATCGCCGACAGGCGGCGTTTGCGGCCTTCGGTCTCGCGGCTTAGCCCTTCGTAGCGGGCGCGCGCCTCGGCAAGCAGCCCGCGGTCGGTCGCGACCAACAACTGCTGCTCGCGCAGCCGATTGTCGATATCGGAAATATCCGGGGCATCTTCCAGTTCAGCGCGTGCATTCTCTTCCTGAACGCCGAGATCCTCGATCTGCCCGCGGATCTGATTGACGGCCTCGGCAATCACGTCACGCCGACGCATCAGGTCGCCCGCAGCCCGTTCGGCCGAGGCAAGCGCATCGCGCGCTTCGGAAAGCTGGCGGGCCGCGAGACGGCCGCGTTCGCGGGCATCAGCGAGCTGCCGTTCCTGTACACCAATTTTGGACGCCGCGGCGGCAAGCGTCACCTCGGCTTCCGACAGAACGATGCGGGCCTCGTCGATCTCCGCCTCAAGCTCGGAGAGCCGGTTCTTCTGGGAAAGGCGCAACGCGGCAGCGCCGGGCGCTTCCGAACCGGTGACGTGTCCGTCCCACCGATAAACGGCACCTTCCTTCGTCACCAGCCGCTGGCCGGGCCGGAGGAGCCGGATCAGGCTCATGGCATCCGCTTCGGAAACAAGGCCGATCTGCGCCAGACGGCGGGCGAGTTCCGGCGGAGCCGTAACATGGGCGCTCAGCGGCTGGGCGCCTGGCGGCAGGCCGGGATCGCCTGCGCCATCGCCATTCAACGACCAATAGGTCGGAGCTTCGGCGTCGACGGGGCTTTCGAGATCGTCGCCCAGCGCTGCTCCAAGTGCTGCCTCGTAACCGCGATCGACGCGGATCATTTCGGCGACGGCGACGAAATCGCCCGAGGCGGCGCCGGCGGCAAGCATCCTGGAGATCGTGCGGGCCTCGGTTTCCACCCCGTTCAGCGCAGAGCGAGCCGCTTCAACCGGGCCGCGCGCCGCCAATTCATCCGCGCGCGCCGAAGCAAGTTCGGCCTCGACTTCCTCCGCAGCCGCGGCGGCATCCTCGACCGCGATTTCGGCCGCCACCACTGCTTCGCGCTTTTCGGCCGGATCATCGAGCCCGGAGAGTCGGCCGTTGATCGAAGCGAGCTCTCCGTTGGAATCAGCAAGCTGCCGGTCGAGACGCTGGCGGCGCTCGGCAAGGTCCCGGATTGCCCGTTCCAGCTGATTGCGTCCGGCAGCCGCTTCCGCTCGTTCGGCGGTGATGGCCGAAAACAGTCTCTCGCTTTCGGCAAGTTCTGCTGCCGCAGCCTCGAAGGCCGCATGCAATTCTTCGGCCTGCACGCCGGATCCGGCCAGAATATCGTTGAGCTCGGCCTCTTCCTGATCGAGTCTTTCCAGGAAGACCGCGTTGTCGGCGGCCAGCTGCTCTTCGCGGCGGATATCCTCGCCGAGCTGCGCAAGGCGGCGGGTCAATTCATCGCGGCGCTTCAGGAGACGGTTTGCCTCCTCCTCCAGTTGCCCGCGGGCGATCTGCAGCCGCTGCAGCGCGGCCCCGGCTTTGGCTTCTTCCTCACGCAGTTCTGGCAGCTTCAGGCTGGCAACCGCCTGTTCCTTTGCCGCCTCCATCTGCGCCTGCGCCTTCTCGGCCACGACGACCGTGATCTGGTTCAGCGCGCTTTCCGCTTCGGCTTCCGCCTCCTTGGCCTGCGTCCAGCGGATATGCAGAAGCTGTGCTTCGCGCGAGCGGATATCGGCGGAAAGCATCTTGAAGCGGTTCGCCTGACGAGCCTGCCGTTTGAGGCTCTCTATCTGGCTTTCGAGCTGGCTCAGCACGTCGTCGAGACGTTCGAGATTGGTTTCGGCGGCGCGCAGGCGAAGCTCGGCCTCGTGGCGGCGGGAATGCAGACCTGAGATACCAGCCGCCTCTTCCAGGAGCTGCCGGCGGGCCTGCGGCTTTGCCTGGATGAGTTCCCCGATCCGGCCCTGACCGACCATGGACGGCGAACGGGCGCCGGTCGAGGCATCGGCAAACAACAGCTGCACGTCCTTGGCGCGCGCCTCCTTGCCGTTGATGCGATAGATGGAACCCGATTCGCGCTCGATCCGGCGGCTTACCTGGATTTCATCGGCATCATTGAAGGCGGCGGGCGCGGTGCGGTCGGAATTGTCGAGATAGAGGCCGACTTCGGCGGTGTTGCGGGCCGGGCGGTTTCCGGAGCCGGAAAAGATCACGTCGTCCATGCCGGACGCGCGCATGTTCTTGTAGGAATTCTCTCCCATCACCCAGCGCAGCGCTTCGACAAGGTTGGACTTGCCGCAGCCGTTCGGGCCGACCACGCCGGTCAGCCCGCGCTCGATGACGAATTCCATCGGTTCGACGAACGACTTGAATCCGACAAGGCGCAGCTTTGTAAATTTCATGCTGCGCCCCTCATCTTCCCCTTAAGGGAGATAAGCTCACAACAGGCTGTCGATGAGCGCTGACATGGATTCAACCGACATGTCTCCAGAATACTTCTTGCCGTTGATCAGGAACGTCGGCGTGGAATTCACACCGAAGTCGTCAGCTCCCCGCTTTACGACCGCGTTTACTTCATCGAGAAGCTTCTGGTTCGTCAAGCAAGCCTCGAAACTCTGCTGTGAGTAACCTGCCAGTTTGACACTTTGCAGCAGCGCATTGCGCACATTTCCGTCTGCCGGAGCCGCCCAGCCACGCTGCTGCTTGAAGAGCATCGAGACCATCGGGAAATATTGGGCGGGAGTGGAAAGCTCTTGCGGGTTCTGCGGATTGCAGCGCGCCAGCATGAAAGCGGCGGTCGCGACCGGATCGAACGGGAACTCGCGGATAATGAAACGCACCTTGCCGGTATCGATATACTTGGTCTTGATGACGTCGAAGGTCTTATTATGGAAGTTTGCGCAGTGCGGGCAGGTCATCGACATGTATTCGATGATCGTCACGGGGGCCTTCTCGTCGCCGAGCGCCATTTCCGCCAGCGGACCCGGCTTGATGGCGGCGGCCATGTCCACGTCACCTTGGGACTCCGGGAGCTCCTGCGCGAAGGCTTCGGACACGCCGAGCGGCAAGGTTAGGGCCAGGGCGGTTACGGCAACACCGCCTAAAAGCGCGCGCCGGGTCATGGTGATATCGTTCATCTGCATGGAACACCTGTTAAGCGAGAGATCTCAATATTTTTGACATTCCGTATCGCGGCGCCCGTGCGCGAACAAGCTATCGAGCGGCAAATCTCTTCAAAGAATTGTGACAAATCAGAGATGTATCAAAGATGAACGCAAGCTTCTCGGCGTCACCGCTTGCTTTTATTCTGGAGGACGGCCGTCCCAAGCCGCTCCACGGCCTTCTTGAGCGCCTCGCTTTCGATGCCTTCCATCATGGTTTCAAGCCGCTTGGCGGCTTCGCCCTTGAGCGGCGGCGGTTTGCGCGGATGCTTGAAGGTCTGCGAGACCGGTTTCTGGACGATACGGATCTGGCGCACGGCCGGAAAACCGAAAAAGCCGTTGATGCGCGCAATCAATTCGCCCTGGGCATGGGTCAGGAAAAGGGCACGGGCGCCTTCGCAAGCGATCGTCAGCACGCCGGCGTGATGGCCGCCCCCTGCGCCGAAGCCTTCATCGCGCCGGGGCCAGGTGATTTTTTCCGGCCGCGTGCAATCGGCAAAGTCCTCGCCGGCGATTTCGTCCCAGGAGCCAAGCAAGGCCGTCGAAATGCCGGCGCGGCGGGCAAGCACCGGATCGATAATGCCGTTCGCCACCTCGGAAATCTGAAATTCCCGCCGTCCTTTTTGGCCGCGCGTCTTTTCCGAGCTGTTCATTCCCAATCCGATCCAGTTGATCGGAAATCATTATAGAGATCGGAATGCGATCGGGAAAGCGATCGTCGGCCAGGACTTAGTGCCTCGTTTTATCCTGCTTCCCCAGCTTTCCTCCGTCACCGCGATTGGCGAAAACAGGCCCAGCCACTATCTTCGTTCAAATGACTATCTCTCCTGCGCTTTCTGCCGACATCCGGCCTTCTCTCCCGGAAAAGCTGCTCGCCTGGTATGACCGACACCATCGGGAACTGCCCTGGCGGGTAAATCCGGCCGCGGCGAAGGCAGGCAGCCGGGCAGATCCCTACCGGGTCTGGTTATCGGAGGTCATGCTGCAGCAGACGACCGTGCAGGCGGTCAAACCGTATTTCGCCAAATTCCTGGCGCTCTGGCCAAAGGTCACCGATCTCGCCGCGGCCCCGGTCGAGGACGTGATGGCCGCCTGGGCGGGGCTCGGCTACTACGCACGCGCCCGAAACCTAAAGAAATGCGCAGAAGCAGTGGCCGCCGAGCACGGAGGTGTCTTTCCCGATACGGAAGAACGCTTGCGGGCGCTTCCCGGCATCGGCGACTATACGTCCGCGGCGGTTGCGGCGATCGCCTTCAACCGGCGATCCGCAGTCATGGACGGCAATGTCGAGCGTGTGATTTCGAGACTTTACGCCATCGATGCGCCGCTGCCGGGCTCGAAGCCCCTGATGAAAGCGAAGGTCGCTGATCTGACATCCGCCGATCGACCGGGGGACTTCGCACAGGCGATGATGGATCTCGGTGCCACGATCTGCACGCCGAAGCGACCGGCCTGCGCGCTCTGTCCCTTACGGGAAGACTGTCTCGCCTTCGCAAAACATGATCCGGAACGCTTTCCCGTGAAGGCCGCGAAGAAAGAGAAACCCGTGCGGATAGGTGCGGCTTTCGTGGCGGTCACGCCCGAGGGCGATGTGCTGTTGCGGCGGCGGATCGAAAGCGGCCTGCTCGGCGGCATGACTGAAGTGCCGACGACGGCGTGGACCTCGCGTCTCGACGGCGGCACGAGCCCCGATCACGCCCCCTTCCCCGCCGACTGGCAGGCCTGCGGCACGGTCGTCCATGTCTTCACCCATTTCGAGCTCAGGCTTTCCGTCTTCCGGACAAGAACCGAGAAAATACCGGCATATGACGGATGGTGGGAGCCGGTCACAAATCTTGAGGCCCAGGCACTGCCGACTGTCATGAAAAAAGTCATCGCGGAGGCTATCCCGCGAGCCTTCGAAAAACATCCGAACTGATTCCCCCCGAGGAGACCCATGACGGCCAAGATCGCCCACATCGTTTTCGACATCGGCAAGGTGCTGATCCACTACGACCCGAACATCCCTTACAGCCGCATCATACCGGACGAAGAAGAACGCAAATGGTTCTTCCTCAATGTCTGCACCCATGAATGGAACCTGGAGCAGGATCGCGGCCGCAAGTGGGAAGATGCCGAAGCCCTGCTGATCGAGAAATACCCCGAACGCGAGGATCAGATCCGCGCCTTCCGCAGACATTGGCACGAGATGGTGCCCCATGCCTACGACGGCTCCGTCAAAATCATGGAAGACCTGATCGACAGGGGCCAGGACGTGACGATGCTGACGAATTTCGCCGCGGATACGTTTGCCCATGCCAGGGAGCTGTTTCCCTTCCTGAACAAGCCGCGGGGGGTGACGGTCTCCGGCGAGATCAACCTCATCAAGCCGGACGTGGCTATCTACGAAAAACATGCCCGCGACTTCGGCCTCAGGCCGGAAGCGACGATTTTCATCGATGATTCCATCGCGAATGTGGAAGGCGCGCGCGCTGCCGGCTGGCAGGCAGTGCATTTCACGAGTGCCGAGCAGTTGAAAGAGGATCTAAGGGTCCGGAACGTCGACATCTAGACAATCGGCGGAGCAGAGCTCGTCCTTGGTCAAAGGCTCTTCATGGCACCTTTCTTCTTCTTGTCCGAGGAGAGGCTGCCATGCCGAGGAACACGATCATCGCCTGGTTGAGCCGAGCCATGTCCTCGTCATCGAGCCGCCCCAGCTGAGCACCCACCTTTGCTCGGGGAAGCGTGGTGATCTTGTCCACCATTATGCGGCAGACCGAACGACGAGGCGAAACGGTGGCTTGTCAGCTGGGTCCGTCGTAAAATCGCAAATCATGCGGGTCGGTGGCGTCGAAGTTGTTATCCTCCAGGATGACAGCCGGGCGTGGCTGTGCATGATACTTGCCTGCAGAAACAGTCGAGACTTCGCCGCGCCTCATCCATCGCCCAGCCCGACACCGCGTCCCTCGACCCCTTGAGCGGCAAGCGAAGCCCCCTGAAAGGAATGGAAAATCCCTTGACACATGCCACTGAGTAGCAATCGTTAGGTGAAAGGAGATTGGCCATGAGCGTAAAATCATCGATTTCGCTGACCGAGCAACAGGATGCCTTTGCCCGATCGCTTGTCGACAACGGGCGGTATTCCAGCCTGAGTTCGGTTCTCCAGCAAGGTTTGGAGCTTCTCCGGCAAAAGACGGAGGCGGAGACAGCGGAGGCGGAAGCCCTTCGGGAACTGCTCCACCGGCGATTAAACGGACCGACTTTATCGGATGATGCAATGGCGCGTGCAGTCGACGATATGATCGAACGTAAACGGCGAGCTACTCGTGTGGATCCTTGAATACTCCGCTGAAGCGGAGCGAGATTTTGAGCTTATATTTGATCATCTCTTTACCGCTTACAGCGATCTCGGCGATCACCCGGACGAGGCTTTGGAGCGTGCAGCAGGCCGAGTTCGCGAGCTGCGCTTGTCGATTCAGGGGTCGGCTGAAACGTCCCATATCGGAACATTGCGGTCCGATATCCACCAGGGCATTCGCTTTTTAACGCGAGACAAGGCTGCAATTTGGTTTTTGCCGGTTGCAGACCGTCAGACGATCGTCGTTGCTGCTATATTCTTTGGCGAACAAGACCATATCCGACATATGATGAGACGGCTGCTCGAGAACTGAGAACCGGATACGTCATCTGGCTATAAGATCGCTGGAAGCGCTGTCATTCGACCACTGAGGATGGAAAATTCTATTGTAGCTACATTGACGCCCGGGGTCAGCCTCCCCGGGCGTCAATTATCCTCGTCCGGGACTAGAGGTACAAACCGGACAAGGAATCATGGATCTGGCGGGAGCCGGTGGATCAGCCCAATTTTGCCAGATCATTCCGAATGATGGCCCTCAGCGCATCGATGGGCTGCAGGGACTGCCCGTCGTCGAAATGCCAGAAGGTCCAGCCATTGCATGCATCAAAGCCCTGCACCTTCGCGCCGAGTCGATGAATGGAGCCGGCCTCGCCGTTTGCTGCTAGCGTTCCATCGGCGCGGATGATCGCGCTGTAGCGGCGGCGTTCATCGGTCAGAACCTGACCGGGCCGGACGAGACCGGCTTCGAGCAGCGTGGTGAAGGCGACGCGGGGTTCGGCTTTCTTGCCGGTCATCACCGTCAGTTCGGCCTTGCCCAAAGGTTCGACAGCTTCGATACGAGCGGCAGCCGCATCGATATAGTCTTGCTCGCGCTCGATGCCCACGAAATTACGACCGAGGCGTTTTGCCACCGCACCGGTCGTACCGGAGCCGAAGAACGGGTCGAGGATGACGTCGCCAGGCTTGGTGGATGCCATGATGACCCGAGCGAGCAGCGCTTCCGGCTTCTGGGTCGGGTGGACCTTCTTGCCATCCCCACCTTTCAGGCGCTCGTTGCCCGAGCAAATCGGAAAGAGCCAGTCGGAACGCATCTGGACGTCGTCGTTCGACGCCTTCAGGGCATCGTAGTTGAACGTGTAGCTCTTGGCCTTGGCGTCGCGGCTCGCCCAGATCATCGTTTCATGGGCGTTCTGGAACCGGCGGCCCTTGAAGTTCGGCATCGGGTTGGTCTTGCGCCAGACGATGTCGTTCAGCAGCCAGAAGTTCAGGTCCTGCATCATCGCGCCGACGCGGAAGATATTGTGATAGGAGCCGATGACCCAGATCGTGCCATGCGGCTTCAGGACACGGCGGCAGGCGAGCAGCCAGGCGCGGGTGAAGGCGTCATAGGCCTCGAACGAGACGAACTGGTCCCAGTCGTCGTCGACGGCGTCGACCAGCGACTGATCGGGGCGATGCAACGTGCCGCCGAGCTGAAGATTGTACGGCGGATCGGCAAAGATCGCATCGACGGAGTGATCCGGCAGGGCTTCCAGAGCGGCGACGCAATCGCCCTTGATGATGGAGTTGAGCCAGGTGTCCGGACGGACCTGTTGCTTCAGGTCGGCCAGCGGAAGAACTGCTGCCATTTGATACTCGCTACGCTGTACTCAATACGAATTTACTGGGTGTTATGGTTACCTACCTTGGTTACCAAAGGCTGAACGGAATTGGATAATTTTGAAAATATCTTTCCAGCGATGCCCGGCTCGGCTCTCCTGTAATATTAGGCTTTACTTCATTAGTAACTGCCATGCGTCAAAGTGGTATTTGATATTTGCCAATTTCAGACATACGAAACATGTAATTCTCAGGCAACGCGCGGAGAATTACACGCCGAAGCAATGTATTTCTCGCCAAGCGTGTCCTAACCTTCTGAAAGGATCGCAATCATGTGCTTTGAATGCAATTCCACCCGCCTCAACCGCCGCTCATTCGTCAAGCTCGCCGGCCTTGGCGGCGCGGCGGCTGCCTTCGCAAACTTCGGACTTCCCACCGCCGCGTTTGCCTCCGACGCTCCCGCCCCGACACCTGACGAGGCCTTGGCAAAACTCGTCGAGGGCAACAGGAAATTCGTCACGGATGCAGAGGCCTGTTCGGCAAATTTCTCCAAACGGCGCACCGAAGTCGCCAAGAGCCAGGCTCCTTGGGCGATCGTGGTGACCTGCTCCGACAGCCGGGTCGTGCCGGAACTGGTGTTCGGCGGCGTCACGCTGGGGGAATTCTTCGTGGCCCGCAACGCCGGCAACGTCATCGACACCGATGTGTTGGGGACGATCGAATACGGCGCCGAACACCTGCATTCGCCGCTCGTCGTCGTCATGGGACACAAACGTTGCGGCGCCGTCTCTGCCGCCTGCGAGGTGGTTACGAAAGGCAGCAAGCTTGACGGATCGATCGGCAAGATGATCCAGCCGATCCTGCCGATCGCTCTTGCCCAGGCCGATCGCGGCGACAAGTTCATCGACAACACGGTCCATGCCAATGCCGTCAACGGCGCCGAGCGCATTCTTGCTGAAAGCGAGATCGTGTCGCGTCTGGTGGCGGAGGGGAAGGTAAAGGTTGTTCCCGCCTATTACGACCTCGATAGTGGCGCCGTCGAGTTCATGCAGAAGGCCTGATCACGATCGTTCCAAAGGCCCGGACCCGTCCGGGCCTTTTCCGGCAACATAGGTCCTGCCAGCCTTCAGACAGCTAAGCCGCATGTGCCGCGCGGCTGTCGCTCGGCGCTTCGTCGCGCTCGAACATGCCGTAGTCACGCAATACATGGCCGATGCGCAGCCGGTAGTCTGCGAAGATGCCATTGCGCCCCGCCTGTTGCGCGGCACGATGGACATCGAGGTTGCGCCACCGGCGCACCGCCTCCTCATCCCGCCAGAAGGAGAGCGAGAGAAGCTTGCCTCGCATGGTGAGGCTTTCGAACCGCTCGATCGAGATGAAGCCGTCGATCGTTTCGAGTTCGGAACGCAGCTCGCCTGCGAGATCCAGATATTTGTGGCGTTCGCCCATATAGGGCACGACTTCGAAGATGACCGCGATCATGGCTTTACCAAAGCTCCGTGCGGCATGGACACGTTCTTCAGGAAGATGCGGTCTTCCTTCAGGATGAAGCGCTCGCGACTGGCAAGCTCGTAATTCTCTTTGCCGAGCGGGTCTGCCGCCAAGCGGGCGCGATAGGCCTCGTAGGCAGCCAGGCTTTCTATATTGTAGACCCCGTAGGCGGTGGTCGCCGAACCTTCATGCGGGCCGAAATAGCCGATCAGGTCGGCACCGCAGCGGGGAATGGCCTGGCGCCAGTTGCGAGCGTATTCGGCGAATTCCGCTCTTTTGAACGGGTCGATCTCGTAGCGGATGAAACAGGTGATCATGGCTTTCTCCAATGCTGATAGCCGGGTTTTGCCATGTTGCAGAACGAAGATGCTTCGGTTAAGATCGAAGTATGAAAGAAGGTCCGGACATAGCCCGCATCGGCACGCTCATCGGCGATCCCGCCCGCGCCAACATGCTGACTGCCTTGATGGGCGGACAGGCGCTGACGGCGACCGAGCTGGCGCAGGCCGGCGGCGTGACGCTGCAAACCGCCAGTTCCCATCTTTCCAAGCTCGAGGACGGCGGACTGATCTCTCAACGCAAGCAGGGCCGGCATCGGTATTTCACACTGGCTGACGGTGCCGCGGGGACCCTTCTCGAGAATATCATGGGATTTGCCGCAAGCCGGGGGCATCTCAGACATCAGCCCGGGCCGAAGGACCCCGCGTTGCGCAAGGCGCGGATCTGCTACGATCACCTTGCCGGCGACTACGGCGTGCGGATGCTCGACAGTTTCGTGAGCCGCGGCGTCATCCGCACCGATGGCGAGAACCTGATGGTGACCGAACAGGGCCGGGCTGACATCGGCCAGATCGGTATCGATGTCGCACCGCTTGTCTCCAGCCGTCGGCCGCTCTGCAAATCCTGCCTCGACTGGAGCGAGCGCCGGTCGCACCTTGCCGGCACGCTCGGCAAGGCGCTGCTTTCGCATTTCCTGGAAAAGGGTTGGGCACGCCGCAGCAGCGAGAGCCGCGCCGTGCTGTTCACGCCGGAAGGGGAGCGCAAGTTCCTGTCGCTGTTTCCGCTGGAACGGCCGAGCCCAGAACCTTGACTCCGGAAAAGCCCGAACTGGAGACGGTCGAGCAGAGGTTCGACCATGAGCACCCTCGGCAAGCTGTCCGGATGGTTCCTTCCTTGAAGGCCTCCCTCAGCCGCCCCACAAGCGCCCGGCTCAGCCGAAGACGATCGCCCGGACGAACCGAGCGACCCAGCAGGCGAGCAACGGCCTTCGCCGCCAGCTCGTCCCGGGTAGCCACACCATGCTCCCGGCAATGCGCTTCCGGATCGTTGAGGAGCGGCCGACAGATATCGTCGGGCCCGGAAACGACCTCGATCTCCTCACCCTCGGAAAGCCGCCGCGCGATGGCCGTGTAGTTGGCCACAAACTCGGCATTGTAGCCCTTTCCGACAAAGGTCAGCATGCAGAGTAGGTGATGCGGCCGCAGCCGGACGACCAATTCAGGCGTCCTTGGCACGAAACTGCTGCAGGCCCTTGAGCAGTGCTGCCGCGAGTGCGGATTTCAGGCCGGCGCCGAGAATGAACGGAGCGATGCCGAGAAGCCATGCTTTTTCCGCGCCGAGCAGGTAGGCGAGATAGCCGCCGCCGATGGCCAGGCAGAGCATATTGGCAGCAAGGTGAGCGGCAAAGCTCCTGACATAACGTTCGCCGGTCCAGCCTCTTTCAGCGAGGTAGCCGGCCACCGCAGCGATAACCGGGAAGGAAGCAAGATATCCTGCCGTTGGGCCGACAAAGGGCGCCAGACCGCCCGACCCATTGGCGAGAACCGGCGCGCCGAGTGCCGCTTCGCCGAGCCATACGAGAACCGTCAGAGCGCCAAGACGCCACCCATACAGCACGCCGATCATGGTGATCGCAAAGGTCTGCATCGTGACCGGCACCGGATACATCGGCACCGCAATCTGCGAGGCGAGCGCCAATGCCAGCGTGCCGGCGAGAACGAAAAGAGTCTTCGCCAGCACCGAGCGGCCGGCGAGCCGCAACGGATCGGAGACGAGGAACTGGCGGGTTTCCATAGCAGGCATCAGGTTCTCCATTTGGAATTATAGATAATTTTTGATATGATCTATTTTATGGAGTGGATTTTTGCTCCCGACAAGCTCTTTTTACGCGCCGGCGGCGGGAAATTGCCTACGCCGTATTTCATGCGCCACAAACCGGCCAAACCGCAGCTCAACCGGCGGAACATGATTATCTATAATTTTTTGAAGTTCAGCCGACGATCGCGAAAGTTTCGCGGGAAGGTCCGACGGGCTGCGGGCCCCGGCCGATCCATTGCACATGCTTCTGAAGGATAGCAGCCGCCTCTTCCGTCCGGCCTTGCCGAAGCGCAGCCAGGATTGCGCGGTGATCGTGGTCGGTGCGCTTTTCCCAGCCGGATTGCCAGGCGGAAAAAAGGAAACGGGCACTGGCTGCATGCAAGTCATCAATCGACGCCAACAGCCGTTTCATGCCGCAGGGCATCAGAATCAGCCGATGAAACCGGCGATTCGCGTCTTCCCAGGCATGCACGTCGGCGGCAGCATCGCCCTCGCGGGCCGCTTCATCCGCCGCGTCGAGAATGGCTGGCGTGAGGTGGCGGGCGGCATGCCGCAACGCCAGAACCTCCAGCACGGCCCGCATTTCCGCCACTTCGCGGACTTCAGCAAGATCAAAGGAAGCGACCCGCACGCCGCGACGCGGTTCACTGATCGCCAGCCCCTGCGCCTCGAGCCGACGGAAGGCCTCGCGCACCGGCACATGGCTGGTCTGAAATTCCTCGGCAATATGATCCTGGCGAAGACGCGCGCCCGGCGAGAGCTCGCCGCGCACGATGCGATCGGCAAGCGTCCGGCTGATGCGGCTCGCTATGGTGTCTTCCGGCTCCTTGCCCATGCTGCTTCCATAGAGGGGCGCTTCGGGCTTGTCGAGAGCCGCCCGCCCCGCTCGCTTCAGCCATGCATCCTGATTGGTTGAGCTTGCCGCGACTGTCGTATAAAAGGCCGGGCCTCACCTCCGAAATAAGGCATTCCTTCATGAGCGGTTTCGACCTCATCATCTTCGACTGCGACGGCGTGCTCGTCGATTCCGAAATCATCGCGGCGCAGGTCGAATCGCGGCTTTTGACCGAGGCCGGCTACCCGATCAGCGTCGAGGAAATGGGCGAGCGCTTCGCCGGAATGACCTGGAAGAACATATTGCTGGCGGTCGAGAAGGAGGCGAACATTCCGCTTTCCGCCTCGCTGCTCGACAAGTCGGAACAGCTGCTGGATGCCCGCCTCGCCCGCGATGTGAAGATCATCGACGGCGTGAAATTTGCGCTGGCGCGCCTCGCCACGCAACGGTGCATCTGCTCCAATTCCAGCAGCCACCGGCTCGACATGATGCTCGAAAAAGTGGGGCTCAAACCTTATTTCGCTCCCCACATATACTCAGCCAAGGATCTTGGGACGGACCGGGTAAAACCGAAGCCCGACATCTTCCTGCATGCCGCAGAACAATTCAAGGTTTCGCCGGACAAGGTGCTGGTGCTCGAGGACTCCGTTCACGGCATCCACGCCGCCAAGGCAGCCGGGATGCGCGTCGTCGGCTTCACCGGCGCCTCGCACACCTATCCGAGCCATGCGGACCGGCTGACCGATGCCGGTGCCGAAACGGTGATTTCCCGAATGATGGACTTTCCGGCGGTCGTCGCAGCCCTCGACGAATGGGGCGGAGCGCTTTGAGTCGGTTCACCGGCTCTTCTGTCACCCCCGGCGGGCGGGCTTCTTGGCCGGGCCGGTATCAAAGCCGAGGCGGACACGCGTGAAGCGGGATGCACCGCCCTGGGCGTTCGGGATCTGGACATCCGGCTTGTTGAAGATGAACTGGGTGCCGCCGGCAGGCATATCGACCGGGAACGCGACCTTTTGCGAATAGATGACGTTGTCGCCGTCGACCACTTCGACCAGCACAGGCAGGGTGACCTGCCCGGGCTGCCCGGCCGGACCCTGTACGACACGGCCCTGGGCGACCACATTGATCGTCAAAGTGGTTTCGTTGGCGGTGCACTGACGCGTCACGTCACCGAAGGAGGCCTGATAGAGCAGCTTTTCCGGGTTGTCCTGACCGCCACGAGCGTAGACGCGATGGACCGCCGTCTGTTCTAGCATCACCACTTGCGGGCAATAGGCCTGAACGACAGGGGTTACCGGCTGCTGGGAGGACGCAGCCTGAGCGGTCGGCGATAATCCCTCGGCGGTCGAGGATGAATTGCAGCTTGCGAGAGCTGCCACGAGCGATACTGCCAGAACACCACGCGAAATCTTGCCAAACACCGTACTCAACCCTCTTCCATCCCAATTGCTGGGTCACGTCTTCTGAAGAACCGAAGCGTCACTTTCCGGTCTTTCACCACCCATTTTCCTGGTCTATATCAGCGGCGCGAATAAAAATCGATTGGGGATTGAAGGTCGTGGACTACATTTCTACCCGGGGCGAAGCCTCGTCCCTCCGTTTCCGGGACGCCATGCTGGCAGGACTTGCACGCGACGGCGGTCTCTACGTGCCGCGCGAGTGGCCCACGCTGGCGAAAAAGGAAATCCGTTCGCTGCGCGGCAAGCGCTATCAGGATGTTGCCTTCGAAGTGCTGAAGCATTTCGTCGAGGACGAAATCCCCGCAGATAAGTTCAAGGCCATGATCGAAGAGGCCTATGGAACATTCCGCCATCCGGCGGTCGTGCCGCTGGTGCAAACGGGTCCCAACGATTTCGTGCTCGAACTCTTCCACGGCACAACGCTCGCGTTCAAGGACGTGGCGATGCAGTTGCTGGCGCGGCTGATGGATCACGTGCTGGCGGAGCGCGGCGAGCGCGCCACCATCGTCGGGGCGACCTCGGGCGATACCGGGGGTGCGGCGATCGACGCCTTTGCCGGCCGCGAGCGCACCGACATCTTCATCCTTTTCCCGCATGGCAAGGTCTCGCCGGTTCAGCAGCGGCAGATGACGACCTCAAATGCGGCGAATGTGCACGCGCTGGCGGTCAACGGCAATTTCGACGACTGCCAGAACCTCGTGAAGGAAATGTTCAACGACGCGGCCTTCCGCGACCGGTTGAAGCTTTCGGGCGTCAACTCGATCAACTGGGCCCGCATCATGGCGCAGGTCGTCTATTATTTCACGGCGGCGCTGTCGCTCGGCGCCCCGGACCGCAAAGTGTCCTTCACCGTGCCGACCGGAAATTTCGGCGATATTTTCGCCGGCTACGTGGCCAAGAAGATGGGGCTGCCGATCGACCGGCTGGTGATTGCCACCAATGACAACGACATCCTGGCCCGCACCTTGAAGAGCGGCCGCTACGAGATGCGCGGCGTGAAAGCCACCACTTCGCCCTCCATGGACATCCAGATCTCCTCGAATTTCGAGCGGCTGCTGTTCGAATCCTATAATCGCGACGCGGCATCCGTCCGCTCCGCCATGGCCGGGTTGAAGCAATCCGGCGCCTTCGAAGTTCAGCCGGACGCACTGAAAGCCATCCGACGGGAATTCCGCGCCGGGCGCGCCACCGAAAAGCAGGTCGCGGCCACAATCCGCGAGACGCTGGCTGCCACCGGCTACCTCATCGATCCGCACACCGCGACCGGCGTTTTCGTCGCTCAAAAGAATTTCAGGGCCGCAAGTCCGATGGTCACGCTCGCCACCGCGCATCCGGCCAAATTCCCGGCGGCGGTAAAATCCGCTTGCGGAATTGATCCGGGGCTTCCATCATGGCTAGCTGATCTTATGCAAAGGGAGGAGCGCTTCGATATCTTGGAGCCTGAGCTTAAGGCCGTCGAAACCTTCATCGGCCAGCATGCCCGCGCTTAAAGCTTTCGGCGGCGCCGGAAAGACGTAAACATGAATGTAGAAATCACCCGGCTTTCCTCCGGGTTGACAGTCGTCACCGAGACCATGCCTCACCTGGAGAGCGTAGCCCTCGGCGTCTGGATCAAGTCCGGATCGCGCAACGAGACCCAGGACGAACACGGGATTGCTCACCTCCTGGAGCATATGGCCTTCAAGGGCACAAAACGGCGCAGCGCCCGCGACATCGCCGAGGAGATCGAGAATGTCGGCGGCGAATTGAATGCCGCCACCTCGACGGAAACCACGTCCTACTATGCCCGCGTCCTCAAGGATCATGTACCGCTCGCGGTCGACATCCTCGCCGACATCCTGACGGAATCGGCCTTCGACGAAGAGGAACTCCGGCGCGAGAAACACGTCATCCTGCAGGAGATCGGCGCGGCGAACGATACGCCCGACGACGTGATCTTCGACCGGTTCTCGGAAGTCGCCTTTCGAGGCCAGACGATTGGCAGGCCGATCCTGGGCACGCCGGAAACCGTCAACGGCTTCACGCCCGGCCAGATCCGCAACTACCTCTCGCGCAACTATACGACCGACCGGATGTTCGTGGTGGCGGCCGGCGCCGTCGACCATGCATCCTTCTGCCGCCAGGTGGAAGAACGCTTTGCCACATTGCCCATGACGCCGAGCGCGCCGCCAGTCATGGAAGCGGCCCGCTACCTGGGGGGCGACGTTCGCGAGGAGCGCGATCTCATGGACGCACAGGTCCTGATCGGCTTCGAAGGCAAGGCCTACCATATGCGCGACTTCTACTGTTCGCAGATTCTTGCGAACATCCTCGGCGGAGGCATGTCGTCGCGCCTGTTCCAGGAAGTGCGGGAGCACCGCGGGCTTTGCTATTCCGTCTATGCCTTCCATTGGGGCTTTTCCGACACCGGCATCTTCGGCATTCATGCCGCGACCGGAGGAGACGACCTGCCGAAGCTGATGCCTGTGGTGATCGACGAATTGCACAAGGCGTCTGAAACCATCCACCAGCAGGAAATAGACCGCGCCCGCGCCCAAATTCGCGCGCAGTTGCTGATGGGCCAGGAAAGCCCTGCAGCGCGCGCCGGCCAGATCGCCAGGCAGATGATGCTTTATGGCCGGCCGATCCCCAACAACGAAATGATGGAGCGGCTCGAGGGCATCACCACCGAGCGGCTTACCGACCTTGCCGGAAGGCTGTTCTTCGATACAGTTCCGACATTGTCCGCCGTAGGTCCGATCGAACAGCTCGCGCCGTTGGGCAACATCGCAGCGGCGCTTTCCTCGCCGAACGTCCAGACCCAGAAAGCCGCCGGTTAGGTCGAAGACCTCTCCGGCTGCCCTGCCGCGGAGCAGCAACAGCATGGCGAAATCGGTGTTTCGGTTCCTGTCAAAACAGCCGGACACCCCTGAGCTATACGGAGAAAAACACTCGCTCCGGCTGCCGCGATTTTCCGACTACAAGCAGTGGTACACTCTGCGCTCCGAGAGCCGCACTTTCCTGCAGCCGTGGGAGCCGATCTGGCGGTCGGACGAACTCACCGAGAGTTCATTCCGGGCGCGGGTCGTGCGGAGCGGCCAGGAATATGCTTCAGGTCTTGCCGTACCGCTTCTCCTCTTCCGTCGGCAGGACAATGCCCTGCTTGGCGGGCTCACGATCGGCTATATCCGCCGGGGTGCGGCGCAAAGCTGCATGATCGGATATTGGATGGGGGAAAGACATGCCGGCCAAGGCCATATGTTGGCCGCATTGCAGGTGGCTATCCCGTATGTCTATGGCGGACTTCAGTTGCACCGGATTGAAGCAGCCTGTATTCCGGAAAACTGGAAAAGTGTCCGGCTTCTCGAAAAAGCCGGCTTCGAGCGGGAAGGTCTGTTGAGGAAATATCTCAAAATCAACGGCGAGTGGCGCGACCATCTGATGTTCTCCCGGCTGCCGGAAGACGGCGATTTGGGGAAGACGTCGAAACCATGAGCGTGCCCGTACTGCGTTTCGCGTCGTTGATCCGCTGGCTGCCGGCGCTGATGCTGACCCTTGCCGTCGCGGTCCTGGCGTCTGCTCCCTCGGCCGGCGCTGCCGAACCGGTGAAGATTTCCCGTGACGACACCGCGCTCGACCTGACCAAGACCACCGATATCTATGCCAATCAGGGCGAGGCGTTTCAGGTCTCGACTGCGGCCGGTGCGGACGGCATCCGCCGCCGCATCGAAGTACGGGCGAGTTCGCCGCGCCATCAAGGGGACTGGGCTGTCTTCGCACTTGCAAACGTTTCGGAAGAACAGCTCGAACGGGTCATCGTCGCGCCGCATTTCCGGCTAGCGAATTCTAAGATGTTCTGGCCGGATCTCGGTTCGCAGCGCATGATATCGATCACGCCGTCGGAAGGCTTCGCGCTCGACCGGGTGCCAAGCGCGGATGCGGACGTGTTTCGCATCACGCTCAATCCGGGAGCGACGATCACCTTCGTGGCGGAACTCGCGACGCCGCAACTTCCGCAAATCTATCTTTGGCAGCCCGACGCCTATAAAGACACGGTGAACTCCTTCACCCTCTATCGTGGGATCGTGCTGGGCATCGCCGGCCTACTCGCCGTGTTTCTGACGATCCTGTTCGTGGTCAAGGGCACGTCCATGCTGCCTGCCGCGGCCGCGCTTGCCTGGGCCGTCCTTGCCTATATCTGCGTGGATTTCGGCTTCCTCGACAAGCTCATCACCATCACCTCCAGCGACCAGAGGATCTGGCGGGCCGCGGCGGAAGTGGCGCTTGCCTCCTCGCTCGTCATCTTCCTATTCACTTATCTCAACCTCAACCGCTGGCACGTCCATCTGGGTTACGCGACGCTTGCCTGGGTCGTCGGCCTCGTGCTTCTCGGCGGCGTGGCGATATACGACCCTTCGGTTGCCGCCGGGATTGCCCGCATCTCGTTTGCTCTGACCGGCACGGTCGGCATCCTGCTGATCATCTATCTCGGCTTCAACCGATATGACCGCGCGATCCTGCTCGTGCCGACCTGGGCGCTGATCCTCGTATGGCTGTTCGGGGGCTGGCTGACGGTGACCGGCAAGCTCGATAACGACATCATCCAGCCGGCGCTTGGCGGCGGCCTCGTCCTGATCGTGCTCCTCATCGGCTTCACGGTCATGCAGCACGCATTTGCCGGCGGGGCCTACCAGCAGGGCCTGTTTTCCGACCTCGAGCGACAATCGCTGGCCCTTACGGGCAGCGGCGACACCGTTTGGGACTGGGATGTGGCGCGCGACCGCGTCGTCACCACGCCCGACATCTCCGCCCGCCTGGGGCTCGATCCCGCCACCATGCATGGTCCGGTGCGCAACTGGGTGCCGCGGCTGCATCCTGACGACCGCGACCGTTTCCGCGCCACGCTCGACGTTCTTCTCGAGCATCGGCGCGGCCGTCTGCATCACGAATTCCGTATTCGGGCGGAAGACGGGCACTTCCATTGGCTGGAAATCCGCGCCCGGCCCGTGCTCGGCTCCAACGGGGAAATCATTCGTTGCGTCGGTACTGTCACGGATGTCACGGAACAGAAGAATTCGGTGGAGCGGCTGTTACAGGATGCCCTCCACGACAATCTGACCGGCTTGCCGAACCGCCAGCTCTTCCTGGACCGCCTGCAGGCGGTTCTGACGCTGGCTCCCGGTGGCGACATGGTCCGGCCGACCGTGATGACAATCGATATCGACCGCTACAAGCAGGTCAACGACAGTCTCGGCATCGCGGCCGGCGACAACATCCTGATCGCACTGACCCGGCGGCTTCGCCGTCTCCTGAAACCGCAGGACACGCTGGCGCGCATCGCCGGCGACCAGTTCGGCCTGATCCTGGTTTCCGAGCGCGATCCCGCCAAGGTGGCGGATTTTGCGGATGCGGTGTCGAAGGCGATCATGGTACCGATCAATTTCGCCAACCGCGAAATCATTCTTACCGCCTCCATCGGGCTTGCCTCGTGGGTGGACCAGCAGGAAAGCGCCGCCGGCTTGCTTGCCGACGCGGAACTCGCGATGTATCGGGCAAAGCGCGCGGGCGGCAACCGGGTCGAGCCCTTCCGCCCGGCCTTCCGCGCCTCCGGCTCGGACAAGCTGCAGATCGAAACGGATCTCCGCCGCGCCATCGAGCGCAAGGAGCTCTCGCTTGCCTACCAGCCGATCATCCGGCTGAAGGACGGAGAAATTGCCGGCTTCGAAGCGCTGATGCGCTGGGACCATTCCAAACGCGGCAGCATTCCGCCCTCGGAATTCATCCCGATTGCGGAGACGTCGGACCTCATCGGCCCACTCGGCTTGTTCGCCCTGGACCGCGCCGGCTCCGACCTGATGAAATGGCAGAACCAGACGGGCGATCTGCCGATCTTCGTCTCGGTGAACCTTTCAAGCGCGCAACTCCTCAACGCCGACCTCTACAACGACGTGCGAGCCCTGTTACAGAAGACCCAGGTCAGTCCGCACCAGCTCAAGCTGGAACTCACCGAGTCGCTGATGATGGAAAACCCGGAGCAGGCACGCCTGGTGCTCGCCAAGCTCAAGGAAACGGGCCTGGGCCTCGCACTGGACGATTTCGGCACCGGCTATTCTTCGCTCGCCTATCTGACGAAGTTTCCGTTCGATACGATCAAGCTCGACAAGGCGCTCGTCAAGGACGCTACGGAGAAACGCGCCGTCCTGCTGCGCTCGGTCATCGCGATGGCCCGCGCGCTCGAAATGGCGGTGGTTGCGGAGGGAATAGAGACCGACGAGGATGCCGCCGAACTCGCCAAGATGGGCTGCCATTTCGGCCAGAGCTATCTGTTCGGCCCCCCGGCGGCGGCGGATGCGGTGCTGAAGCTGTTGAAGGAACGTTTCCCGCTGACCAAGCGGGCGTAACATCACGCCGCCTGGCCGGTCCTCTGACGCTCGCGAGCAAAGGGACTGAGCCCCAGCCACTGCTGCATCGAGCTTGCCAGCTCTGGATTGCCGTCAAGCTCCAGCCGGCCCGCCCTTATCTCCGCCCGCACGGTCGCGATGCCCATCCAAATGGCCGTCATGACACGCAAAGGGCAAGTCACGTAGAGATCGACTTCAAAGCCGGGATCCGTCGAACAGACGTCGACGTCGCCCCCGTCGATGACAAGCCAGTATCGCTGCCGCGCCGGCGGTTGATCCGGAAAAAGAAATTGCACCGTACAGCGGTTCGGAGGCAGCGGTTCCGGATCGAGATGGCGACGCATATCCCACATCAGCAGCGAAGGATCGAGTTTTTCGAGGGCATGCTGGGTTTCCACCCAATGCTGCCCCCAGAAGCCGAGCGTCATCACCACGTCGCGAAGCTCTTCGCCTGCCGGCGTCAGATGGTACTCGATGACGCCATCGGATGCCTTGCGTGTCTCGATGATGCCCGCCTTGGCAAGCTCCTTCAGCCGCTTTGAAAGCAGGGTCGGCGACATGCGTGGCACCCCCCGCCGCAGATCGTTGAACCTGCGGCTGCCACAGAGGAGTTCCCGCAGCACCAGCGGCGTCCAGCGTGTGCAAAAAACCTCGGCAGCCATGGCAACGGGGCAGAACTGGCCGTAACTTCCGCTCATTTCCGGCATAGGTAAAACCCTGCGTCGTTAGCCCAACAGGATATGACTATCGCTTATTTGGGCCAAGTACACTTTTTGTACTAGGCCTGCCTCGCCGCGTCTCGACGAGATCCCAGGGCGGCCCTGCCTTGCAGTACACTTCCTGTACTTGCGGCTTTTCGATCGTGAGCCAACACTCTGCGCATTCTCAATAGGAGGAGGATTGGAACATGACGACAGCAACCGGAACCTTGCCGTTCAGCAAAGTTCACCCTGAGCTCGCCGGCATTGCCCGCTCGCTCGGAACCGTTTTCGCCGAGCGCGCAGCTGCGGCCGACGACAGCGACGCCTTCGTAGCAGACAATTACCGCGACTTACGCCATTCCGGCCTGGTAGAGGCCGGCGTGCCGGCAGACCTTGGCGGCGGCGGTGCCGAAATCGCCGAGCTTTCTGCCGTGATCAAGGAACTCGCGCACCATTGCGGCTCCACGGCACTCGCCTTTTCCATGCATACGCACCAGGTGGCGATCCCGGCCTGGCGGTGGACGCATCAGAAGGCGCAGCCGGTCGTGCCCCTGCTGAAACGCGTCGCAGCTGAGCGGATCATTCTGCTTTCGAGCGGCGGATCGGACTGGATCCGCGGATCCGGCAGGGCCGAAAAGGTCGACGGCGGCTACCGGATCACCGCACGCAAGATCTTCACGTCAGGCTCCCCGTTCGGCGACGTGCTGATGACAGGTGCCGTTGTGGACGAACCGGACGGACCTAAAGTGATCCATTTCGGACTGCCCATGAAATCTCCGCATGTCAAAGTGCTCGATACCTGGAAGACGATGGGCATGCGCGGCACGGCCTCTCATGACGTGATGGTCGAAGGCCACGTGGTGCCGGAAGAAATGGTTGCGCTGAAACGCAATCAGGGCGAATGGCACATGCTCTTCCACATCATCACGATGATCGCCTTCCCGCTGATCTATTCGGCATACCTCGGCGTTGCCGAAAGCGCGCGCAACATCGCCATAGACCTGGCGAAGAAACG
Source organism: Hyphomicrobiales bacterium (assembly GCA_900469955.1). Taxonomy (GTDB): domain Bacteria; phylum Pseudomonadota; class Alphaproteobacteria; order Rhizobiales; family Rhizobiaceae; genus Neorhizobium. Next base: position 56,406 of record UBYX01000020.1, read on the forward strand.
CGAACCCGACGCGCATGTCATCAGCCTCGCGGGGCAAATGGAGACGGAGCTGCGCGCTGCTCAATATGCGCTTGGCAACATGATCGCAGTGGCGGAGCGCGGTGACCCTTCTCCGGCAACGACGAACGAGATCATGATCGGCCGCTCGCTGGTTGCCCGCCACGCGATCGCCGCGACGGAGCTTGCGATGGAAACGGCTGGCGGTGCCGCCTTCTATCGCGACAACGGTCTCGAACGCCGGTTCCGCGATGTCCAGGGCGCACGCTATCATCCGATGAGGGTGGGCGCGCAGCAGGAATTTGCCGGACGGACGGCCCTCGGCCTCGACACGTCAAAGACCTTCTGACCACCGTTTTGAAACGGTCTATGCCGGACCTGCTCCTATCGAGGAGCAGGTCCCACCGGCGAGGCGGGAGCAACATGCCCGTCTCGCCTCCGATTGGATGCCCGTGTCGGGAAACCGCCTTTAGCTCGACTAGCGGTTACGGTGAACGAGCTGGTGGACGAATTCCAGCTTGGTCACGACCGCCGGCGTCAGAATGAACGGGTAAAGATCCGGCACGCCCATCGAGCGGTGGACGCTGTTGATCGCGAGACTGAGGGGCACCCATGCCGCAACGAGCTGTTCGGCGCTTTCGGCCTTATAGGGATTGAAGGCGACTTCGGCCATGAGTTCTTCATGCCGGCGCGGCTCGACCGATATTCCGTAAGACCTGGCGGTTTCCAGCGTATCGACGATGTGGAGATAGTGAGCAAAAGTTTCTGCGAAATCTTCCCACGGATGGGAGCTCGCATAGGTGCTGATGAAGAATTCCTGCCAGCCCGGCGGCGGCCCTTCTTCGTAGTTTCGTTTCAGCGCCTCTCCATAATCCGCCGTTTCGTCGCCGAAGACCTCCCGGAACTCACCCAGCTTGCCGCCATCCCGCACGAGTTTATCCCATATGTAGTGACCGGTCTCATGGCGGAAATGGCCGAGCAGGGTGCGATATGGCTCGTTCATCGAGACCCGGATCTGTTCCCGGGTCACGTCGTCGGCTTCAGCGGCCCGAATGGCGATCAATCCGTCCTCATGTCCAGTCATCGCCGGCACCACAGTGCCGTCCTCCTTCACCTCGTCTACGAGAAAGTCAAAGACAAGACCACCTTCCGGATCCTCCTCGCGCGTCGTGCGCGGCAGGTTCCAGCGCATCAGGGAATAGAAGAGATGCCGCTGCGCCTGGCTGATCCGGCGCCACTGACCGAGCCCGACTTCAGTCGAAGCGTCCGGAACCAGCCGGTTATGCCGGCATGCCGGACAGAAGGCCTGCGGCTCATCTGCCAGCACCGTCCAATTGCAGACATCGATGGCCGCGTTGGCGCAGAGATGAACCTTGTGGTGCGGCCTGGCGACCAGATGCCAGGTACCCTCCCCTTCATTCTCCGCAAGCGCGTGCATCGCCAGCAGCTCCGGCACGAAAGCGAGCCTGTGGCCGCAGTTGACGCAGGAGCGGTTGTCGAAATGGATGGGTTGACCGCAATGGTCGCAGTCGTAGAGGCGCATGGAGATATCCGCGGAAGGGGTAGGTTCAATAGAGAAAACCTGCTCCGGCCAAAGCCGGAACAGGTTCAAATTCGCTGGGTGCCCGCCGCCCGCCTAGGCGCGGTCCACCACGTTCTTGGCAGCGTCCTTGAGATGGCCCTTGGCCTGTTGGGCATCGCCCTTGGCTTCCTGAGCCGATCCCTTGGCACGCAACCTGTCGTCGTCAGTCATGTCGCCGGCGGCCTGCTTGACCTTGCCAGCCATTTCATTGGCCTTGCCGGCCATTTTGTCACTGGTGCTGCCCATGGTGTTTCTCCTTGTTCCTTTGACGCGTGCAGCGTCTTGCAACAGGAGAACGAGCTTCTGCGGGCTTCGTTCCGGGACAGCTCCAGATTTCCCTTCAGGCATGGCCGGCTTCGCTCGACAGCATTTCCGGGCTGACACCCATCAACGCCAGCGCCCGCTCGTATTTCCCTTCGAGCGCGCGATCGAAGATCAGGTCGTCGTTGGCGGGACAATTGAGCCAGCCGTTGCTGGAGATTTCCAGCTCAAGCTGACCGGCTCCCCAACCCGCATAGCCGAGCAGCATGGTGGCTCGTGTGGGTCCACGACCGTTGCAGATCGCGCGGATGATATCGAGCGTCGCCGTAAGCGATATCTCGTCGCTGACGGGGATCGACGATTCGCTGACGAAATCATCCGTATGCAGGACGAAGCCGCGGCCCGTTTCTACCGGTCCGCCGGACAGAATGGGAAAATCGCGGGTATCGCTCGGCAGCATGATTGCTTCGGTCTGGTCCAGAAGCTTCAGGTGAAGCAGAACGTCGGTAAATGAAATCGGCTGCGGTCGATTGATGATGAAGCCCATCGCTCCAGCGGCCGAATGGGCGCAGATATAAACAACGGCTCTGGCAAAATTGCCGTCCTTCATACCCGGCATGGCGATCAGGAACTGGCCGTCCAGGAAGCCCCGTTCGCTCTTGTCCCTCAAGGTCGAGAAAACCATCATGCCTCCAACCTGCCTGCCGGCCCGGCCTCCGGGCGAGTGAGGCTTCAATCTATCTTTTATCAAGATGGGGCAGTATACCCAATCAATCAACCGAAAATGATCGGCTTTTGCGGGCCCGTGACTGGTCCGGCGCTGCTTGATCGATTAAATGCTTGCCGCATGAAGATAATTTCGGTCCGCCATTTTTCTGATCGCACCTCTGCCGCGCGCGCCTGCCTCGTAGCAGGCATATCGCTGGCTTTGGCTACCCCGGGCATCGCGGAGATAACGCCCTGGGCCACAAATGAAGGCGGTCGCATGCGGATCGTCGCCTTGCCGCCCGAGCCGGACGGCACCGTTCGAGGCGCTCTGCAGATCGAGCCGAAAGCGGGCTGGATCACCTATTGGAGGGAACCTGGTGACGCGGGCATTCCGCCGCAGATGGTGCTGTCCGAGGCCGACGGCGTCAAGCTGAGCCACATATCCTTTCCGGTACCGAAGCGGATCGACAATGGCAAGCTGCGCGATATTGGCTACGATCATTCGGTGACCCTGCCCTTCGAACTCAAGGCAGAAGCACCTCAGAAGCCGTTGACCATTGGAGCCTCCGCTTTCGTCGGCCTCTGCCGCAACATCTGCATTCCTTTCCAGGCGGAATTTTCGCTGGCGCTTGCGCCCACCAAAGGGACGCCAGTCGAGGAAGCGATGATCCTCAATGCCGCGGCCTCGAAACTGCCGGAAGCTCCCTCGGACGATTTCGCCGTCATCCAGTATGTGATAACCCGCGACCGACTGAGCCTCAAGCTTAAGCTGCCCGCCGGAGCGGTCGAACCGCAGGTGATCGTTACCGGGCCTCAGGGGCACGTGCTTTTGGAGAGCGTCAACCGGCGACGGGACGACGACGGCTATGCCCTCGACATGCCGATCGGCAAGCTGCCAAAGAACTACGAGATCAAGGGCAAGCGCTGGGGCATTCTCGTCATCGCCGGAAACCGGGCCATGGAAACCTCCCTCGCCTTCGAGTAGGCCGGCCCATCACTTGCCTTGTATCAAGCCGCCACTATAGTGCGCGGCAAATGGCGGGCTGAGATGGCCCGGTCCCAACCGAGGAGAGCTCCCATGACCATCACCATCGGCGACAAGCTGCCAGAGGCGGCATTCAAGGAAAAGACCGCTGACGGCGCGGTGGAAATCACCACCGAACAGCTTTTCAAAGGCAAGAAGGTCGTGCTCTTCGCCGTCCCCGGCGCCTTCACGCCCACCTGCTCGCTGAACCATCTGCCCGGGTATATCGAGAACCGCGACGCGATCCTTTCCAAGGGTGTGGATGATATCGCCGTCGTTGCGGTCAACGACTGGCATGTGATGGGCGCATGGGCGCAGCAATCCGGCGGCATGGGCAAGATCCATTTCCTTGCCGATTGGAACGGCGCCTTCACGAAATCACTGGGCCTTGAGGCCGACCTCTCGGCCGGAGGTCTCGGCGTGCGGTCCAAGCGTTATTCCATGCTTGTGGACGACGGCGTGGTAAAGTCGCTGAACGTCGAGGAAACGCCAGGTCAGGCGACGGTTTCCGGCGCGGCGGCGATGCTGGAACAGCTTTGAACCCTTGAATATTTCGCAAGGGGCGCCTCGATGGGCGCCCTTTCTTTTTCGGCTGTCAACTCAGACGGCGAGATCGAACACCATCAGGCCCGACAATCCACCGTCGGCGGATGCGACGATCCGCTCCCCGACAACCAGGTGTTCCGGATGAACGAGATAGGCATCCCGCGCTTCCGGATTTTCGAAGGTCACCACGAAACCATCGAGAAAGCCGCCGTTCAGCCCTTCGGGCGAAACGTTGGGGCCGTATTTCAAGTCGAGGATGCCGGGGATGACGTTCTTCAAGGCGGCAATTGCATCGTAGATCGCCTGCTTGTCGGCATGTTGAAGTGCCGACTTGAACCGAACGAATACGCAGTGCAGGATCATTGGCTGGTCCTCCCGGATTTTGTTTGCGGCAGAATAGTGGCTGAGGCAGCAAGCGCAACGGGGGCTCAGGCGATTTCGAGCAGAAGGGCCCGGTGATCCGATACTTCGGGGTCGGCGACCACATCGAAATTTTCGACCTTCACATCTGGCGTCACCAGCAGATAGTCGGCGTAACGGCCTTCCTTCGGGTACCAGGACGTGCGTGTATCGGTGAAGCCGTGGGCCGTGACGAGATCGGTCAGGCCGAACCTTTTCAGGATCGAGAAGGTCTCGCTGTCCGGCAGCAGGTTGAGGTCGCCGCAGACGACGAGCGGTTCGCCGGGCTGCCAGACCTTTTCGATCGATGTGGCGAGAGCGTGCGCTTGCGCCAACCGGGCAGGCGTATCCCCCTTGCCGGCGAGATCGCGCAGCCCGTGCATCTGCACGACCGTGACTGCAGACCCCGTCTCGTAGCGGAACATGCGGATGCCATGGGCATTGCGCGAGCGCGGATGTGCCCCCCAGCCATCCGCAGAGAACTGCGAATGCACGAAGTCGAGCGCCTGACCGATGACCGGAAGGGTGCCGCGGACGAAAGTGCCGAGGCCGAATTCGGACGTCACTTCCCGCTCCCCTTCGAAAAGCGTGCCCCGCGCCACCGGCGCAAACGTCGTCTCGTGACGGGGCAGGATCGCCTTCACATCCTCATAAAGATTGGCGCGTTGCGGCAATTCGAACGTGCCGTCGCGATAGACGAGCCAATCGGATACGGCATCCAGCGAGCGGGTGACTTCCTGCAGGCAGAGCACGTCCGGATCGGTATGCCTCAGATACCGCATCAGAGGTTCGTATACCCGACCGCCCCAGGCATTGAGCGAAATGATCCTGAGCGACATCGGTCAGCGCTCTGCCGAGATCATCAGGATCATCGGACGCTCCATTTCTTCGGAGAGATCCGGATTGGTCGCGATCTGGTCTGGTGTCGGGTGCCACTCGAGCAAACGGCGGATAGCAAAGCCCGCGTCCAACAAGCTATTCACAGTCGTACCGATCGTCCGATGGTATTTGACGACGCCTTTGGCGAGCCATTCCGTCGTTCGCCGGCCCTCGACGGAATAACCGTCCACGGGCCAAAACCGATGGCCGCCCTCGTCCGTCCGCCATCCGGGGTTTGCCGAGGCCATGTAGATGGGATGTTCTATGGTGAAGACCAACCTGCCGCCCGGCACCAAAGCCCTGTACACCTGCCGCACCAATCTGCCGAAATCTTCAAGGTAATGAAAGGCAAGCGAGCTGTAGGCAAGGTCGAACCCTGCTTGCGGCAGTTCGACCTGCTCCAGATCCGAGCGTTCGTAGCTAATGACGGGATGGGCATTTTCCGCCATTGCGCGGGCGATCATGTTTTCGGAAAGATCGATGCCGAGGACGGCTGCCGCGCCTTCATCGGCCGCAAAACGGGAAAACCAGCCGAAACCGCAGCCGAGATCGACGATCCGCAAACCCTTCAACGGCGGCAGCAACGTGCGTATGGCTGGCCATTCGACGGCTCCTGCAAGACCTTGTACGGAGCGGCCGAGCTGGCTGTAACCGGCAAAAAACTCGGGTGTATCATAGACGTTCTGAGCCACGGTCCCTCCTGGGTCAGTCGCTATCTCTTCTTGAACGGCGCCATGCCGAGGCGGGCGAGTTCATCGGCCCGCTCGTTTTCCGGATGGCCTGCATGGCCCTTGACCCAATGCAGCGTCACCTTGTGCTTATTGCGCGCCTCTTCCAGCTGCTGCCAGAGTTCGGCATTCTTCACGGGCTTCTTGTCAGCAGTCTTCCAGCCGTTTTTCTTCCAGCCGAAGATCCACTTGGAAATGCCGTCCTTAACGTAGGCGCTATCTGTATAAAGGTCGACTTCGCACGGAGTCTTCAGCGCGGTCAGCGCCTGAATCGCGGCCATCAGCTCCATTCGGTTGTTGGTGGTGTCGGCCTCGCCGCCGAACATTTCCTTTTCCGTCTCGCCGTAACGCAGGATGGCGCCCCATCCGCCGGGTCCGGGATTTCCCGAACAGGCACCGTCGGTGAAGATATCGACGCGCTTCATGACAGGGCCGCTTCCGGTGCCAGCCCGTATTCCGCAGCCGAGCCGACCTGCCGGTGGAAACGCAGCTTGCGCAGGTATTCGAGGGGATCCTTCTTCACCACCAGCGCGCCAGCGGGCGTTGTCAGCCAGTCATAAAGCCTGGTCAGGAAGAAGCGCAGGGCAGAGCCCCGCGCGAGAACCGGCAGGGCCGCAATCTCGTCCTTCGACAGCGGGCGGACGCTCTGATATCCCTCCAGCAACGCCTTGCCCTTGGTGAGATTATAGGAGTGGTCCTTCTCGAAGCACCAGGCGTTCAGGCAGATCGAGACGTCGTAGGCAAGCAGGTCGTTGCAAGCGAAATAGAAATCGATGAGGCCGGAAAGCTCGTCGCCCAGGAAAAAGACGTTGTCCTGGAAAAGGTCGGCATGGATGACGCCGGCCGGCAGATCCTTCGGCCAATTACGCGCCAGGAATTCAAGCTCCGAAGAAATCTCGTCCTGCAGGCCTGCCTCCACCTCGTCGGCACGATCGGTGGATTTCGCCCAGAGGGTCTTCCAGCCTTCGAGCGACAGCGCATTCGGGCGCGTCAGCGAAAAGCCATCCCCGGCGAGATGCATCTGGGCCAGCGCCTTGCCCACTTCCCGGCAGTGCTTCGCCTCGGGCTTCCTCAGCCACATGCCTTCGAGGAAGGAGATCAGAGCGGCGGGCCGATCCGAGAGTTCGCCGAGCAACTGGCCATCGCGCCGCGGCAGCGGAAGCGGACAGGACAGGCCGCGCGCCGAAAGATGCTGCATCAGCCCCAGGAAGAACGGCAGGTCGGCTTTTTCGACCCGCTTCTCGTAAAGCGTCAGGATCAACGGATCGCCTGTCGTATGCAGCAGGAAGTTCGAATTCTCGACGCCTTCGGCAATCCCCTTGTAGGAGGTCAGTTTCCCAACGTCGTACTCTGCCAAGAAACGCTTCAGGTCGTCTTCGGTGATATCGGTATAAACGGCCAAGGCGATCTCACAGTCGGTGGAAATGCAGAATCATCTGCCGGGAATTGTAGCCTTTTCCCCCATAATGGGGAGATGCCCGGCAGGGCAGAGAGGGGCGATCCGGCGCCAGCGTCATCACGCCCGTGCCCCATTCACCCAGGCCATGTCCTCGATCGTCAGCGGCACGCTGCGAAGTTCGCGGTTGACCAGGAAGTTTTCCGTTTCCTCCGCCGTGATCGCCAGCTCGATTTCCGCATCGAAACGCTCCTTGAAGGCGGCAATGATTTCATCGACGATCACTTCCGGAGCCGAGGCGCCCGCAGATAGCCCGAGGGTGCGGATTTCGCCGATCTCGTCCCAGTCCAGTTCGCAGGCTCGCTGCACCAGCAACGAACGTTTGGCGCCGGCTCTGAGGGCAACTTCCACCAGACGCTTGGAATTGGAGGAGTTCGGCGCTCCGACCACGAGGAAAAGATCGCAGCCGGGGGCAGCCTGTTTCACCGCCTCCTGGCGGTTGGTCGTGGCATAGCAGATGGAATCGGCCGCCGGTGCCGTGAGGTTGGGGAAGCGTTCCATCAGACGGGTGATCACGCCTGCGGTATCGTCGACCGAAAGCGTCGTCTGGGTGACATAGCCGAGATTTTCCGGATCGACCGGCTCATAGCGATCGGCATCCTCTATCGTCTCGATCAGCGAGACGGTACCCGGGGGAAGCTGACCCATCGTGCCGATCACTTCCGGATGGCCCGCATGACCGATCAGCACCACGTGGCGGCCGAGCCGCTGGTGGCGCATGGCCTGTTTATGGACCTTCGAAACCAGCGGACATGTCGCGTCCAGATAGAAAAGATTGCGCGCTTGCGCATCCTCCGGCACGGATTTCGGAACCCCATGCGCGGAAAAGACAACCGGTTGCTCCCGATGCTCGGCCGGGATCTCGTCCAGTTCCTCGACAAAAACCGCGCCCTTGGCTTCCAGCCCTTCCACGACATAACGGTTATGGACAATCTCATGGCGGACATAAACCGGGGCGCCGTAGGCCTTCAGCGCCAGCACGACGATCTGGATGGCGCGGTCGACGCCGGCGCAAAAACCGCGCGGGCCGCAGAGGCGGATCGAAAGCGGACTTTTTGCAGAGAAGGAGGATGCCATCAGATCAGGACGCCAGGAATGTCAACACGAGAGCGAATATCGCCGGACCGCCCTGGATCAGCAGGATCCGCGGTTTGACCGACCACGCGCCATATATAGCGGCAATGATGACGCACACAAGGAAGAAGAGCTTCAGTTGGAAGGCGAATGCCGGATCGGAATGAAGCAGCGACCAGAACAGCCCGGCCGCAAGAAAGCCGTTGTAGAGCCCTTGATTAGCGGCAAGCACCTTTGTCGCCTCCGCCCGCTCCTCTGACATGCGGAACATCTTTCTTCCGGTCGGGCCGGTCCATAGGAACATCTCCAGGACCAGAAAACCGACATGCAGCAGCGCCGTCAGCGCGACGAAAAGATTTGCCAGCAGAACCATCCCTACCCCCTGTTCAACCCGGCTGTAACATAGTGCGGCTCAAGCAACGGTGCCAATCGTTTCAAATATGCTTGCGCCGAAACCACACCCCGACCACGACCGCGACAAGCGCCGCAGCCAGCCCGTACCACGTGACGGCGTATTGCAGATGGCTGTTCGGCAGATCGAACTGCGTCACGCCGCCTTTCGGCCAGCCGCCGGGATTGGCAACCGACATATCGGCGTCCACGAAGAACGGTATGGCCCTGGAAGCGTCGAGGCCAGCACTTGCGACCATCGCGTCGAAATCCTTCCAATAGAAGATGTTCTTCGCGATATCGTTGTCCGGCACGATCGTCGACGGTTTCGCGGAAAGCCGGCTGCGGGCGTAACCCGTGATTGTCTGCTCTCCCGTTACTTCGCCTGCCGGCCGAGTTGCCGGTTCTTTCATCTCATAGGGCACGAAGCCGCGATTGACGAAAAGGATCCGGCCATCGGCCAGCGTCATCGGGGTATAGACGTAGAAGCCGGTGCTGCCTTGGAATGTCGCGAAGAAATGCCGCTCCTTTTGGTGATCGAAGATACCGGTTGCCGACACACGGCGATATTCGATATCGCCGCCGGCCCTCAGGAGCGTCTCGATCTCGGAAAGCGCCACCGGTGCTGCAGCCCGGCGCTCGGCGATATCGGCAAGCAGCCCCTCTTTCCATTGCAGCCGTTCCACCTGCCAGGTGCCAAGCGACAGAAGTGCGGCGAGCGCTAGAAGAACGACAACGACACTGGCGATCCTCCAGCCGCGACTGCGCCGCCGCCGGAAGGCAGGCGTGGTTTCGGAGGAAGACTTCATCGCCATGGAATTCCAATCCCTAAAAACAGAAGGGCGGCTTTCGCCGCCCTCCCCGAATTCATGCCCCGCGCCTCAGTGGGCGAGCGGTGCGCCCCAGCCGCCCCAGATGTAGATCGAGAAGAACAGGAACAGCCAGACCACGTCAACGAAGTGCCAGTACCAGGCCGCCGCCTCGAAGCCGAAATGCTTCTGAGGCGTAAAGCCGCCGCGCAAGGCGCGAACCAGGCAGACCAGCAGGAAGATCGTGCCGATCAGCACGTGGAAGCCGTGGAAGCCGGTCGCCATGAAGAAGGTCGCGCCGTAGATCGAGTTCGAGAACGCGAACGGAGCGTGCATGTACTCGTAGGCCTGGACGAAGGAAAACAGGATGCCAAGCGCGACGGTCAGCGACAGGCCGGAGATGAGGCCCTTGCGATCATTGTGCAGCAGCGCATGGTGCGCCCAGGTCACGCAGGTGCCTGACAGCAGCAGGATGATCGTGTTGTAGAGCGGCAGGTGCCACGGATCGAGAACCTCAATGCCCTTCGGCGGCCATTGGCCACCTACGGCCTCGACTCGGCTCGCCTGGATGGCCTCGTTGGCAAAGAGGCTGGCATCGAAGAAGGCCCAGAACCATGCCACGAAGAACATCACTTCGGAAGCGATGAACATGATCATGCCGTAGCGCAGATGCAGGGAAACAACGCGCGTATGAGCGCCTTCGCGGCCTTCCTTGATGGTGTCCGACCACCAGCCGATCATCGTGTAGATGACGATGGCGAGGCCGATGAAGAAGAACCAGGGCGTAGCGAGGTTCAGGCCGAAAAGCTTGAATTCGCCGCCATGCAGATAACGCATGTAGCCTACGCCGCCAAAGGTCAGGATGAAGGCGCCGAGCGAAGCCAGAATCGGCCACGGGCTCGGATCGATGATGTGATAGTCGTGCTGTTTCTGATGCGCATCGGCCATGTCAGAATCCCCGGATGAATGCCTGCTCCGCCGGAAACCGGCGAACCCTCTTAAAGTTTCTTGTCCACGGTCTTGCCGCCTTCCGGCAGAGCCGCAACCGGTTTGCCGGGCGCACTCGGATAGAAGGTGTAGGACAGTGTAATCGTCTTGATATTCTTGGTCTCCTCCGCCTTGGCAATCTCCGGATCGACGAAGAATACCACCGGCATGGTGACCGACTGGCCGGGCTGCAGCGTCTGCTCGGTGAAGCAGAAGCACTCGACCTTGTTGAAGTAGGCACCAGCTTCCATCGGCGTGACGTTGAAGACGGCGGTGCCGGTGGTCGGCTGAGAGGAGCGATTGGTCGCCGTGTATTCGATCTGCAACGTCTCGCCGACCCTCGGATCGACGGTCTTGGCAGGCTTGAAATCCCAGTTCAGTCCGGACGAGATATTGGCGTCGAAGGTGACCTGGATCGTCTTGTCCAGGATCTTGTCGGAATACTGTTCGACGCGTTGCGTCGTGCCGTTATAACCGGTGACCTGGCAGAACAGCCGGTAAAGCGGCACCGACGCATAGGCCATGCCGACCATGCCGGCGACGAAAACGGCGCAGCCGGCAAAGATCGCGCCGTTGCTTACCTTTTTTGCCTTCGCGTTCAGACCAGCTTCCGTCATCGCCTCGCTCCTAGTTCCCAAGCCCGCCGATTTTTACCAGCGTGATGATGTAGAAGAGGACAACAAGCCCCGCGAGCAGCAGACCCAGTGCGATATTGCGGTTGCGGCGTGATTTCTTCTGCGCCTCATTCAGCTTGACGGTCTCGATCACAGCAGGCCTCCAATAAGGGTTGGCAGCCCTTCGAACATCCGATCGGCCAAAAGGGCCGAAAAGATAGCGAAAAGATAGAGGATCGAATAGGCAAACATCTTCTTCGCCGGGATCATCTTCTGGTCGCCGTCCGGCATCCGCCAGACGGCGATGGAACAGTAGACGAAGACGGCGCCAAGCAGCGATGAGAAGATGCCGTAACCGAACCCGGCGAGCCCGGTAAAGGTCGGCGCGACGGCGGTTGCGGCGGTCAGCACAGCGTAAACGACGATCTGCGTCTTGGTGGAAGCCTCTCCCGCCACATTCGGCATCATCGGTATGCCGACCGAGCCATAGTCGCGCATCTTGAATAGCGCCAGCGCCCAGAAATGCGCCGGCGTCCAGAGGAAGATGATGAGGAAGAGAAGGATGCTGTCGAGCGATACGCCGCCGGTGACGCAAGCCCAGCCGATCATCGGCGGGAAAGCGCCCGAGGCACCGCCGATGACGATATTCTGCGGCGTCGAGCGCTTCAGCCACATCGTGTAGACGACGCCATAGAAGAAAATGGTGAAGGCAAGCAGGCCGGCGGCAAACCAGTTGACCGCAAGCCCCAGGATCGCGACGGAGAAAACCGACAGGGTCAGCCCGAAGGCGAGCGCTTCCTGAGGCAGCACGCGGCCTGCGGGGATCGGCCGCTTCGCGGTGCGGCTCATGACGGCGTCGATATCGGCGTCATACCACATGTTCAGCGCGCCCGAGGCGCCGGCGCCGACGGCAATGCAGAGAATTGCGATCGCGCCGAGCACCGGGTTGATATGACCGGGCGCGAGGATCAGGCCGGCGAATGCCGTAAAGACCACGAGCGACATCACCCGCGGCTTCATGAGTTCGAAGAAATCGCGCGCGCCCGCTTCCGAGAGGCGAACACCTCCATCGGAGCCGAGAACGTCGTGATTGCCTATAACCGTCATTGAACCGTCCTGCTTAACATCTCAGGGCATCGCGGGTGCCGCGATGCCCGATCTTGTTCTCTGCCGCTTAGCGGATGCGCGGCAGCTTTTCCCACTGGTGGTAAGGCGGTGGCGAGGAAAGCTGCCACTCGAGCGTGCTCGCACCTTCACCCCAGGGGTTGTCGCCGGCAACGCGCTTCTTGGCGAAGGCTTCCCAGACACCGAAGAGGAAGATGATCACGCCGGCGAAGGAGACGTAAGAGCCGATCGAGGACACATAGTTCCAGCCGGCATAGGCGTCCGGATAGTCGATATAGCGGCGCGGCATGCCGGCGAGGCCCAGGAAGTGCTGCGGGAAGAACACCAGGTTGACGCCGATGAACATGACCCAGAAATGCAGCTTGCCGATGAACTCGTTGTACATGTAGCCGAACATCTTCGGGAACCAGTAGTACCAGGCCGCAAAGATGGCAAAGACGGCGCCGAGGGACAGAACGTAGTGGAAGTGAGCCACCACGTAATAGGTGTCATGCAGCGAGCGGTCGAGACCGGCATTGGCCAGTTGGACACCGGTGACCCCACCGACGGTGAACAGGAAGATGAAGCCGATCGCCCAGACCATCGGGGTCGTGAAGGTCAGCGAGCCGCCCCACATCGTGGCAATCCAGGAAAAGATCTTGATACCCGTCGGAATTGCGATGACCATCGTCGCGAAGACGAAGTAACGCTGCGCATCGAGCGACAGACCGACCGTGTACATATGGTGGGCCCAGACGATGAAGCCGACGGCGCCGATCGCGACCATGGCATAGGCCATGCCGAGGTAACCGAAGACCGGCTTCTTCGAGAAGGTCGATACGATATGGCTGATGATGCCGAAGCCGGGCAGGATCAGGATGTAGACTTCAGGGTGACCGAAGAACCAGAAAAGGTGCTGGTAAAGGATCGGGTCGCCGCCACCTTCCGGCGCGAAGAAGGTCGTGCCGAAGTTGCGGTCGGTCAGAAGCATGGTGATGCCGCCCGCCAGAACCGGCAGCGAAAGGAGCAGCAGGAAGGCAGTGATCAGAACGGCCCAGGCAAACAGCGGCATCTTGTGCAGCGTCATGCCGGGAGCACGCATGTTGAGGATGGTGGTGATGAAGTTGATCGCGCCGAGGATCGAGGAGGCACCGGCGACATGCAGCGAGAAGATCGCGAGATCGACGGCCGGACCCGGATGTCCCATGGTTGCAAGCGGCGGATAAAGCGTCCAGCCCCCGCCGACGCCGAACGCGCCGGCCGGACCTTCGACGAACATCGACAGGACCAGAAGGAGGAAGGCAGGGACGATCAACCAGAAGGAAATGTTGTTCAGGCGCGGAAACGCCATGTCCGGCGCACCGATCATGATCGGCACCATCCAGTTGGCGAAACCGCCGATCATGGCCGGCATGACCATGAAGAAGATCATGATCAGCGCGTGACCGGTGGTGAACACGTTGAACATGTGCTTGCCGCCGTCGATGGCAGCGTCGCCCTGAAAACCATAGACCATGGAAGCCAGACCATGGAAGATCTGAATGCCAGGCTCCTGCAGCTCCATGCGCATGGCGACGGAGAGAAGACCGCCGATGATACCAGCCATGATCGCAAAGATCAGGTAGAGCGTGCCGATGTCCTTGTGGTTGGTCGAGAAGAACCAGCGGGCGGCAAAGCCCGGCGTATGGGAATGATGATCGTCGTGACCATGCGCATCGTGAGAGGTGCGGGTATGAGCGTGATCGTCGTGAGCGGAATGTCCAGCCATTATCCTCACTCCTCTAATTACTTGGATACGTTTTCGGCGACGGCAAAATTGCCGGCCGGCGTGTCGACCGCCGCTACAAGCGTCTTGTAGGCGCCCGGTAGGTCGGAAGCCGCCTGTGCGAGCCAAGCCTTGTACTTGTCTTCCGAGACGACGCGGATGGCGATCGGCATATAGGCATGATCCTTGCCGCAAAGCTCGGAGCACTGGCCGTAATAGAGGCCTTCACGCTCGGCCTTGAACCAGGTTTCGTTGAGGCGACCCGGTACGGCGTCGATCTTGAGGCCGAAAGCCGGCATCGCAAAGGCGTGAATGACGTCCGACGGAGCAGCAGTCACGAGCATGCGGACGGTCTTGTTGACCGGAACCACCATTTCGTTGTCGACGGCCAGCAGGCGCGGATAGGCGCCGATATCGGTCTTGCCGGCAGCTTCGCGATCCTGCTCCTTGAGCATGAAGCTGTCGAAGGCAACCGGAGCCTGTCCGCCCTCGTATTCGTAGTTCCACTGCCACTGCGTTGCAGTCGCCTTGACCGTCATGTCCGACTGCGGAATCTGGAGCTGGGCATTCAGGAGATTGAAGGACGGAATTGCCAGACCAAACAGGATGAGAACCGGGCCGAGGGTCCAGATGATCTCTATCGCCGTGTTGTGGCTGGTGCGGGACGGCACCGGATTGGCGCTGGCGCGGAACTTCACCACGACGACGACAAGCAAAACCAGAACCAGAAGCGTGACCGGCACAATATACACGAGGGTATAATGGTTGAACCAGCGGATCTGGTGCATGATCGGCGTGGCCGCCGCCTGGAAATCGATTTGCCACGGATGCGGCTGGTCCGCATAACCGGCGGAAGCAAAGAGCAGACAGATGAGCGCCGTCATCACTGCAAAAGCTCTGTTCATCACTAATTTCTCCCCATGCGTTTGATCCAGAACAAACCGAACGCAGAATCCAAGCTATATGGTGTGCTTCAATCACAGTTTGCCTGCCGCCGCAATATCTGGCAGGAAAAGCCCGTGCGGCATTTTTGCGCCTCGCGGGGAGCGCTGAATCACGCCACGACAGCCAGCTTGAGGGGCCGAAACTCCGGCCTGATTGGCAATCGTGCCGAGGCTTCCACCCTCTTATATGCAATGTAACTTATGTTCCCTCGGCCGCGCACAGATTTATGTTTCTGTGAATCAATATAAAGAGCGCACCAGTAAGGAGTCCCATTTTCGCCGTACTCCACTGGAAAGAGGGCGGGGCTTTCATTTGGTCCGGCCAGCGACAAGAATAGCCGCACTGATTCGTCTTACCGAGGTTTCCATGGGTCGTCCCTCCTTGATCCGCGCCAGTCTTGCAGCAATGCTCGTGACGGCCGTATCTCTTCCGGCATACGCGCAGCAGCCTGGTCCGCGCCCGACGCCCCAATCTTCGCAGGGTTCAACTTCGCCGACGGCTCCCCAGCCGCCCGGGCCTGCCCAGTCGGTACCGGGAGTTCAGCCGCAGCCGGCCCCGAAGCCGCAGCCGCCCGGCAATGTTCGGGAAAATCACGGTGCGTGGTCGATCATCTGCGACCGTCCGGCCGGCGCCTCCGCCGAACAATGCGCGCTGATGCAGAACGTGATCGCCGAAGACCGGCCGGAAGTGGGACTGTCCGTCGTCGTCCTGAAGACCGCCGACCGCAAGGCGAAGATCCTGCGCATCCTCGCGCCGCTCGGCGTTCTGCTGAAGGACGGCATGGAGCTTTACGTCGACAACAACAATATCGGCCGCGCCTATTTCACCCGCTGCTTCTCCGAAGGCTGTTATGTGGAGGTGGAGATCGACGACGAATTGATGCGCATCTTGCGCGCCGGCAAGAATGCCGTTTTTGCACTACGCGAATCGGCCGATCAGGATCGCGTCGGCATTCCGATCGAGCTTTCCGGCTTCAGCCCCGGTTACGACGCCCTCCCCTGACACTTGCCTCCGGCGCCCCGGGGACCTACATCGGACCGAACAGAGTTCGGGTCCGCCCCGGCGAAGGAGTCTTCCATGAATACCGATCTTCTCAACCTCTTCGACTGCGACGAGGCCAAGTTGCGCTCGATGCTGTCCGAGACGCTATCCGGCGCCGACGACGGCGAGTTGTTCGTGGAGCATGCACAGGCGGAATCGCTGACCTTCGACAACGGACGGCTGAAGGGCGGCTCTTTTAATACCGACCAGGGCTTTGGCCTGCGCGCGGTTGCCGGCGAGGCTGTCGGCTATGCGCATGCAGGCGAGCTTTCCGCCGCTGCCCTTTCACGCGCCGCCGATGCCGTGCGTGCCGTCACGGCCGGCTATTCCGGCTCCTATGCGGCCGCCCCGCAGCGCACCAACAAGAAATATTATGGCGACGAAAACCCGATTGGATCCCCAAGCTTCGAGGAGAAGGTCAAGCTGCTGACCGACATAGATGCCTACCTGCGCAACAAGGACGAGAAGGTGCGGCAGGTGACGGCCACCGTTTCGGCGAGCTGGCAGGTGGTGGACATTCTTCGTGCCGACGGCCACCGGGTGCAGGATATCCGGCCGATGACCCGCATCAACATTTCCGTCGTGGTCGGCGAAGGCGATCGGCAGGAATCGGGTTCTTTCGGCACCGGCGGGCGCATTGGCTTCGGCGATTTCGTCACTGCAGGCAACTGGCAGACCGGCGCTGACGAGGCGCTTCGCCAGGCACTGGTGAACCTCACCGCCATCGACGCGCCAGCCGGTACCATGGACGTCGTGCTTGGCTCCGGCTGGCCGGGCGTGATGCTGCACGAGGCCGTCGGCCACGGGCTCGAAGGCGATTTCAACCGCAAGAAGACATCGGCATTCGCCGGGCTGCTGGGCGAAATGGTCGCGGCACCCGGCGTCACCGTTGTCGACGACGGCACTATCGACAACCGCCGCGGCTCGCTCACCATCGACGACGAGGGCACTCCCTCTGGCCATAATGTGCTGATCGAGAACGGCAAGCTCACCGGCTACATGCAGGACCGCCAGAATGCGCGACTGATGGGCGTCAAGCCGACCGGCAACGGCCGCCGGCAGGGTTACGCCTATACGCCGATGCCGCGTATGACCAACACCTACATGCTCGGCGGCGACAAGACGCCGGAAGAGATCATCGCATCGGTCAAGAAGGGCATTTATGCTGTCTCCTTCGGCGGCGGACAGGTCGATATCACCTCCGGCAAATTTGTGTTCGGCTGCACCGAAGCCTACATGATCGAGAATGGCAAAATCGGGCCTGCGATCAAGGGCGCCATGCTGATCGGCAACGGCCCTGATGCGATGAGGCGGGTGACCATGGTCGGCAACGACATGAAGCTCGACACAGGCATCGGCAATTGCGGCAAGGGCGGCCAATGGGTACCGGTCGGCGTCGGCCAGCCGCATTTGAGGATGGACCAGATCACCGTGGGTGGTACCAAGACTTGACGCAGCACCGCTCCAACGCGCTGATCCCCGAGCTCTCCGTCAGCGATTGGCGGAAAAGCAGAGATTTCTACTGCGACTTGATCGGTTTTTCGGTCGTCTACGGTCGGCCAGACGAGGGTTTCGTCTTCCTGGCGCTCGGGGAGGCGCAACTGATGATCGACCAGGTCGGCCTCGGTCGCGATTTCGATCTTCCGGGCGCGCCGCGCGCATATCCGTTCGGACGAGGCCTCAACCTGCAGATCGAGGTGCCGGCGCTCGATCCAATCCTTGCCCGGCTCGCTGCGGCGAACGTCCCGCTCCACCTTGCGCCGGAAGAGAAATGGTACCGCCGGCACGAGAGGGAAGTCGGCAATCGGCAGTTCATCGTCGCCGATCCCGATGGCTACCTTCTGCGGTTTTTCGAGGATCTCGGCGAGCGGCCGCTCAGTTGGCATCCGGTCTGAAAAGCCATTTCCGTCCGATGGCTGCGGCGAGATCGATCTGGTTGCGGCGGGCGAAAAGCAGAACATGGCCCAGCAGATCGGAGGTTTCATCGGCCAGGTCGCGGCTTAGCTCCTCTTCGCTCCGCCCCTTCGTCCGTCCGCGACCGGTCGCCCGGTTCCAGGCCTGGGTCAGCTCCCCCATCTCCTCCTGGAGCTTCAGGAGAAACCAGTCGGGATCGCGCTGAATGGCATGGGTTTCGGCATAGCCTGCAGAGGCGGCTTCGAACTGATCGGCGAGTCTGTCCAGCATGACGTTCTCCATTCGTGCCTGTAACAGACAGCGATTCCACGCCGGCGTCCAGGGCGATTGCTTGACAGTTCGGCGCAAATTCCGGCAGGTGCGGCCTTGGTTCAATTCCGCATCACGGCCTCCCGATGGAATCCGAAAACCCGTTTGCCGCTTTCCTGGACTCATGGCTTCCGGGTCATTCGCCTTATCAGCTCGCGTTTGTTTTACTGGCCGCAATGATCGCCGGCCTGGCCCGCGGCTTTTCCGGCTTCGGCGGGGCGCTGATCTTTGTACCGCTCGCCGGCGCCGCGATGGGCCCCAAGATCGCGTCCGGACTGCTCCTCGTCATCGACAGCATCATGACGCTCGGCATGGTGCCGGATAGCTGGCGGCGGGCCAATCGGCGGGAGGTGGCGACCATGCTTTCAGGTGCCGTGGTGGGCGTGCCAACCGGCACCGCCCTGCTTGCCCTTCTGCCCTCCGTCACGCTGCGCTGGATTATCTCTGTCGTCGTGCTCTGCCTGCTTGTTTTCCTGATCTCCGGCTGGCGCTATCATGGTCGCCCGAAGACCTATTTGACCGTCGGCGTCGGCGGCCTCGCCGGTCTCTTTGGCGGCGCCGCGCAGATGTCGGGGCCGCCGGTCGTCGCCTATTGGCTCGGTGGCGCCATTCCTCCGCTGATCGTGCGAGCCAATCTTGTCCTCTATTTCGCGCTCTCGACCGTCATCTCCGCCACGTCCTATCTGATCGGCGGGATCCTAACCGTCGAAGTGCTTCTGATCGCGCTCCTTGCCGGTCCCGGTTACGGCTTCGGTTTGTTTGTCGGGTCGAGGCTTTTCGGCGTCGCCCGCGAAGCGACGTTCCGGCGGATATGTTTCGTCCTAATTGCAACCGCCGCTCTGATCGGTCTGCCGCTTTTCGATAGCCTTCGCCCCTGACAAGAATCTTGCCCGTCTTTCTTCAGCAAGGCTTAACACGTCACACGGTAGGGTCGCGCTTCTCAGAAGTAACGTGGGCGTGATCACCGTGCGGAACACGAGGGAAAGGCTGAAGGCGCTCTGGCGCCGGGACGTCAAGCGCCGCCTTGTGGCCGGTGGCCTCGACATGGCCGCGGCTCTTGCACGTGCCGGAATGCTTCCCAACGCGCGCGGCCGAGGTGCAATCTTCACGCTCCACCACGTCCGGCCGAAAAAAAGCCGCCCGCTCCAGCCGAGCGGCCATCTGGAAGTGACCCCGGATTTCCTGAGCGAGGCGATCGAAAGGCTTTCGGCGGAAGGCTACGAGTTCATATCGCTCGCGGAGGTTCCGGGGCGTCTTGCGGCTCCGGCCAAGCAACCCTTTGCGGCCTTCACGCTGGATGACGGCTACAGAAACAACGCCGAACACGCCCTCCCCGTCTTCGCCCGGCACAACGTGCCGTTCACCGTCTTCGTGACGCAGGGCTTTGCAGAGCGGACCCATTCCATGTGGTGGGAAACGCTCGCCGAACTGCTTGGCAGAGAGCGAGCGATCACCTTCGACTTCGGCAACGGAGCGGAGGCAATGGACCTTACCTCCGAAGCGCGTAAGTTCGATGCCTTCGACCGCTTTTCTGCTTATGTCGGTGATGTCGACGAGGCGGCGGCGGTTGCGAGGATCGATGCGCTGGCAAGGAAACATGGCATCGATCCCTTGAAGATCACCGGCGACCTGACAATGGAACCGGAAGAATTGCGGGCACTTGGCTCCCATCCGCTGGCGTCACTCGGGGCTCATACGATCAGCCATAGGGCAGTCGGTCGCCTCTCCCCGCAGGAAGCCCGCGAGGAAATGCGGCAGTCGGCTGACTACGTGGAGCAGCTGACCGGCAAGCGGCCTGCTGCGATCGCTTATCCCTACGGCACACGACAGGCCGTTTCCGAGCGAGATCACCGGATTGCACGCGAACTCGGCTTTTCGGTCGCGGTGACCACCCAGCCCGGCACGCTTTGCGACAACAGCGGGCAACATCTGACGGGACTGCCGCGCATTTCGCTCAACGGCTATTACCAGGAACCGCGCTACGTTTCTGCGCTCGCTTCGGGTATCCCCTTCGCCATGGCCCGGTAATCTCACCGTCAGGGATACATGCGCACCTTTTCCCAGGGCCCATCCGCGACCGCGCGGCGGAACTCGACGCGGTCGTGAAGGCGGAACTGACGGTCGTGCCAGAACTCGATCGAGATCGGCTTGATGCGAAAACCGGACCAATAGGGCGGCCGCGGGATTTCGCCGATCGCATATTTGGCCGTATATTCGGCAACCGCCTTCTCAAGGGCGAAACGGCCCTCCAGCGGCCGGGACTGTTTCGACGCCCAGGCGCCGATCCGGCTGCCGCGCGGCCGGGAGGCGTAATAGGCGTCGGCCTCGGCGTCGCTCACCACTCCCACTTCACCCCGCAGCCGGACCTGGCGACGCAGCGACTTCCAGTGAAAGCACATCGCCGCCTTCTTCTGACCGAGGACCTCTCGTCCTTTTTGACTCTCGAAGTTGGTGTAGAAGACGAAACCGTGCTCGTCGAAGCCCTTGAGGAGCACCATGCGGACATTCGGCATGCCATGATCGTCGACGGTCGCGAGAGCAACCGCGGTTGGATCATTGGGTTCCGATTTCTCGGCGTCCCTCAGCCATGAGGCGAAGAGTGCAAAAGGTTCGTTCTCCTCGGTGAAGTCACCGGATGTTAACCCGCTTTCGGACATATTGAATAAAATACTCCCTAAAGTGCCCCGAATTTTTGGCCGTACAGGACGCAAGGTGGTAGTGATAGCAAAGTCGAAGAGCCGCACAAAGAGGTCCATCACGCTTGGTCGATCTGCAGCCGTCGTCTGCCTCGCCGGGCTGTCTCTTACAGGATGCACCAGCAGCCTGGACCTCTTCGGCAGTACCCCCAAGGTCGACCGCAGCATCGCAACCGGAACCGTTCCCGGCTCGAAGCAGGAGTCCGGCGAGAGCCTTTCCGACGAAGCGACGGTGCGCAACGCCGTCACCTCCGCCGATCTTGCAAAGGTCGGCGACGCCCCGGTTCCGTGGGCGAATGCCGTAACCGGCAGCGCGGGCGTCGTCTCCCAGATCCGCGAGGCGCGCGACCAGGGGCATCTCTGCCGCGCCTTCACGACCACCCGGCATTCCTATGAAGGCATCGCCATGTTTTCCGGCCAGGCCTGCATGACGGGCAGCGGCGACTGGATGTTGACGGCCTTCGATCGGCAATAAGGCCGTTTTCGCCGATATCCTTACCGATGCCCACCTGCCATTCGTCCCGGTCGAAATGATTCGTTTACCTTAACGAATGCGAATTTTGACCTGTAACCTCTGATTCATGAGTTCCGACCTAGATTTCCTTCAACAGGCACGCCGTACGCAGTGACGCAAGGAACTGACGAAAGCTGTCGGAGTTGTGACGAGTATCGGGGGGTCCAAGGATTTAGCGGGGGCCCGCCGCTTCAGGTAACCGGTGGTCCCACAATGCGTGATCCCTATTCTCTTCTTGGTGTGAAGCGTTCCGCCGACGCTGACGAGATCAAGGCGGCGTGGCGTGCCAAGGCAAAGACTGTGCATCCCGACGCCAACCAGGACGATCCGTCCGCCGCGAGCCGTTTTGCCGAAATCGGGCAGGCTTATGAGGTGCTGAAGGATCCCGACCGCCGCAAACGCTACGATCGAGCAGCCGAGATGCACCAGACCATCATGCAACAACGTCAAGCCGCGCGTGAAGCGGCCGAGCGGGCCAAGGCCGCCAAGGCCAACGCCGAAAAGATCATGGAAGAGCTTGCCCGCGCCAATGCTCAGCGCTCGCAGAGCCAGGGCGAAAACCCTCAAGGCGCGGCGGGCGAGACCCCGGAAGACATGATCGAGCGGATATTTGGGGCGGCGGCTGCCGAGCAGGTGAAGGCCCACAACCAGGCGCGAGCCTCCGATGATCCTTCCGAGCCGGCCAAGACCGAGCAGTCCGGCGAAAGAGCTCCCCTGCCCGTCATGGCGGTCGACCTCATCGCGTCGCTCGTACGGCGCTTTCGCGGCACCGCGCCATCGCCGGAAAAGGCACCGGATCTTTCCGTGGACGCCACGGTCGCCATCGCCGATTTCCTGAAGCAAAACTGGGTCACCGTAAAGCTCGCTGACGAACGAGACGTCCGGTTCGCACTGGAAAAGGGGATGACGGAAGGGCATGTGGTGCGGCTGAAGGGCCAGGGCCTGAAAGTGGCAGGGATGAAGCAAGGCGATCTCCTCGTCACGCTCAAGGCCGCCCGCGATCCGCATTTCCACATCGAAGGTTTTGACCTCCATACGACCCTGCCGATCTCGCTCGAGGATGCGGTGCTGGGTACGGAGGCAACGGTTGAAACACCGGATGGCAGCCGCAGCCTTTCTGTTCCGGCCTGGTCGGGCTCGGATCAGACGATCAGGATGAGCGGGCTCGGATTGCACGACGACGCCGGCGGCCGAGGCGACCTGGTGGTCGAACTGCGGATCATGCTGTGGGAGAAGCCGAACGAGAAGGTCACCGACCTGATGCGGCACATGCGCCATGGGCTCTACGTCTGACGGTTGTCCTGTATGACAGTTTTGCGTCGGTTTTCACCGGCGCGCACCCTTGGTTACGCCCTTTAACATGAGATGATCCAAGTCAGCTTGAACCCGTGGGCCGCCTATGTCATAGGCAGCATTCGTAAAGTTCAGGGGACAATGTATGGTTCAGGCTTCCGGCCTCATGGCAGGCAAACGTGGCATCATCATGGGGGTTGCCAACAACCGTTCCATCGCGTGGGGCATTGCCAAAGCCATTCACAGCCAAGGCGGCGAAGTGGCGTTCACCTATCAGGGTGATGCGCTGAAGAAGCGTGTCGAGCCGCTCGCGGCAGAACTCGGCGCCTTCATGGCCGGCCATTGCGATGTCGGCGACGAGGCTTCCGTCGACGAGGTTTTCGCCAATGTGGAGAAACATTGGGGCAAGATCGACTTCCTGGTGCACGCGATCGGCTTTTCCGACAAGGACGAGCTGACCGGCCGCTATGTCGACACCTCGCCGGAAAATTTCGCCAAGACCATGCAGATCTCGGTCTATTCCTTCACCTCGGTCGCACGCCGGGCGGAAAAGTTGATGACCGACGGCGGCTCGATGCTGACGCTCACCTATTACGGTGCTGAGAAAGTCATGCCGAACTACAATGTCATGGGCGTTGCCAAGGCCGCGCTGGAAGCCAGCGTGAAATATCTCGCGGTCGACCTCGGCCCGAAGAACATCCGCGTGAATGCGATTTCTGCAGGACCAATCAAGACGCTGGCGGCCTCGGGTATCGGCGATTTCCGCTACATCCTCAAGTGGAACGAATACAATGCGCCGCTGCGCCGCACCGTCACCATCGAGGAAGTCGGCGATGTCGGGCTCTACATGCTTTCTGACCTGTCGCGCTCGGTGACCGGCGAAACCCACCATGCGGACAGCGGTTATCATGTCGTCGGCATGAAGGCCGTTGACGCTCCGGACATCTCGGTCATCAAGGACTGATCGACACCAGGAATCGTCTGCCGTGCTTATCTACATGATCCGCCACGGACAGACGGACTGGAACGCCGAAGGGCGTCTGCAGGGACAGCAGGATATTCCGCTCAATGCGCTGGGCCGGTCGCAGGCCAGCCGGAACGGTGAAAAACTTCGGGAACTGATCGGAGAGGCGGAAGATTTCGCTTTCATCGCCAGCCCCTTGTCGCGAACACGCGAAACCATGGAACGGCTTCGTGCCGCCATGGGGCTCGATCCGAACGCTTACCGGATCGACGAACGGCTGAGGGAACTTTCCTTCGGCGATTGGGAAGGTCACACGCTGGCGGAAATCAGCCTGTTATCGCCGGACCGCCTCACGGCTCGTGCACAGGAAAAGTGGAGCTTCATTCCCCCCGGGGAATTCGCCGAAAGCTACGAGATTCTCTGCTGGCGCATCGGCGCCTGGCTGCAGGCCGTCGAACAACCGACCGTGTGCATCAGCCACGGCGGCGTCATCCGCTCGCTCTACCGCCTGATCGGAAACCTTTCCGAAGATGACGCGGCAGCCGCGCCGACGCCGCAGGACCGCATTCTCAGGATCGACAGGGATTGCGGCCGTCTGGAATGGCTTTGATAAAGCCACCCGGGGTTTAGCGGATCAAAACTGCCTAGAAATAGAAAGAACTACTGGACGATTTCGAGATCGTCCACGACCCGATGGCCGTCCACTTCCGTGTAGAAGACGAGAACTTTGACGCCGGCTTTGAGACCTTCGAAATTAAACTCCTCGGGCACCTTGTAGGTTTTCCCGTCGTCCAATGTCAGGCTCAGCGCCTTCACATCGACCGTCTTGATCGTCGCCTCGACATCAGCGCTCTGCGCCCAGCCATTCAGGGGCGAAAAGATGCTCGCCGTGGCAAGCAGAGCAGCAATCAGGATACGCATGATCTTCGGCCTTGATGGAGTCGATGTTGTCTCGTTACGACGCACAGATAGCCTCCTGATTGTGGCGAAAATCGCCCGCTACCATGACATTTTCCGTACAAGTAATGACTTGATAGTTAACGCTTTTCAAGAACCCCCTGGCGCTCGGCTCCGTTGCCGGAGTGACCTATGGTATTAACGCCAGCCACTCGCCTCCAGATTTTGCCGGCGGTCGGGGCAATCGGAAATTAACTCCCATCCTCTAGGCTTTCCAGGACGTCACAAAAATTAACGAAAAAGGTTCGGGCGATTGAAATTCCCGCGTTCCTCCGCTTCTCAAGCTTTGCGCCTTTTTCGGCATCCGAAGGCTCCCGCCGCAATCGCACTCGTTATCGCACTGATGGTGATCGCGATCGCAGTGATCATAGACGGACGCCATACTGAAAGCTATCGCAGCGAGCTGCGGGGGACGACGGAAAGGACAGCGGGACTGCTGGCGCAGCGTTTTGCATCCCAGGCCGAAACGGACATCCTGGCTGCCGATCATTTGGTCCATGTCCTGCGAGAGGATGCGGACGGCTCAGTCGAAAGGTTCCAGCACTACGTCAACAACGCCTTCAAGAACGGGCGACACTTTTTTGCCGTCGCGGTCGCGCCCAATTTCGAACTGAGCCAGGTCATTACCCGCGACGGGATCGTCAGCGACACATCGGGCCGGATCGGCAATGTCGACCTCGCGCGCCTTGCAAGCGGTCTGAAGTCGGTCGACGGCCGCGGCCGTCTGTCTTTCCTCAGCGGAACGCAGGAAGACCACCTGACGCTGGTCATGCCCGTGCCAAAGACCGAAGAAGGAGGAGGACTGTGGGGTGCAATTGCCATCCTCATAGAGGAGAGAGGCTTCATCGAAGCCTCCGGCGTGACCTTTTCGCCAAATCCGATCGCGCAGACGAACCTCATCAATCTTGATTGGCTGAATATTGTCCTTCGCGACGCTGACCGGCCCGAATATTTTGCGTTCTACGGGGACGACTCCATCGAAGATCAGTCGCCGATGAAATGGGCCGTCCCGCTCAAGGGCGCCAACTGGACCATGCTTGCCGCGCCCCATTCCGGCTGGAACATAACACCGCCGAACCAGTCACGCTTCCGCCTGGGAATAGCGCTGGCGGTAGGCATGGTCATCGTCCCGATATTCGTCGCCGCATCGCTCATCTCGGAACGCAATCGCCACATCGCGATATTGAAGGCGCGCGAACTCAACCTCATGGAGCTGTCGCAGCGCTTCCACCTTGCCATGGAAGCCTCCAATATCGGCATATGGGAGGTGGCCGGCGAAAGCCACGAACTCTTCTGGGACGATCGCGCAGCCCAATTGCACGGTCAGGCCGCCGCGGGGAAAGGCACTCGCCTCAACGACTGGCTGAGTTCTGTCCATAAGGACGACCGGGCAGCCGCCGAAAAACATTTCTTCAACTGCACCTTCAGCAACAGCCCCTGCAACGAGACCTACCGTGTCGAACTTCCGGACGGTACGGTCCGCTACCTGCGGTCAGCGGGTGCCAACTATCGCAACGCCGACGGCACCCATAGAACGACCGGCATCGTCTGGGACGTCACCGCCGATACGGTGATGACCCAGACGCTGCGGAGCGCCAAGGAAAACACCGACATCAAGAATGCGGAACTCGAACTCGCGCTCGACGAGCTTTCAAACCGCGAGCAGGAACTTGAAGAGCTCTCCACCCGGTTCGACCTTGCCCTCGCCTCCTACAATTGCGGAATATGGGAGTCCGACCCGGTCACCCATACGGAGATCTGGGATGCCCGCATGTGCCAGTTGCACGGCATTCCCTACACCGACGGCATCGTCTACGGCGACGAATGGATCAACCTCCTCCACCCGGACGATCGCGAACTGGCAAAAAAGGGGTCGCATCACTTCAACCAGGATTTTCAGCCGGAGCCGCTCGTGGCCCGGGTTCTGCAGCAGGACGGATCGGTTCGATATATCCGCTCCATCGGGAAGTTGCATGTGACCCGCGACGGAGCGAAGAAGATGGTCGGCATCGCCTTCGACGTCACACAGGATGCGATCCTCACCCAGCAGCTCAAGGCCGCCAAGGATGAAGCCGACGCCAAGAACGCGGAACTCGAGCTTGCCAAGAGCCGTATCGAACACAATTCGCTGCACGATCCGCTGACGCTGCTCGCCAACCGCCGCAAGCTCGACGTGGAACTGGACAGGCTCTCCCGTTCAAGCCAGGTCGACCGGCAGAAGTTCTCACTCCTGCACCTCGATCTCGACCGCTTCAAGCAGATCAACGATACGCTTGGCCATGCGGCAGGGGACGCCATGCTGGTGCATGCCTCACGGGTTCTGTCGCGCAATGTCCGGGGCACGGATGTCGTCGCCCGCATCGGCGGCGACGAGTTCGTCATCCTGGCGGTCGACAATGCCAGTGCCGAGGAGATGGCACAGCTCGCCCAGCGGATCATCGTGGAATTCCACCAGCCAATCGATTTCGAGGGCTTTTCGTGCCGTTGCGGCGTTTCAATCGGCATCGCCCAGGCAAGCGGCATGAATGTCGACGCCCGCCGCACTCTCGTCAACGCAGACCTCGCGCTTTATCGGGCGAAGGGTCTCGGCCGCAACCGATACGAATTCTTCACTCAGAACCTGCAGGCAGAAATCGTCAACCACAAGCGCACGGCCGACGAGGTGCTTGCCGGTATCGACAACGACGAATTCACAAGCTGGTATCAGCCGCAGTTCGACGCGCGAACCAACGAGCTTGTCGGCGTCGAGGCGCTGATCCGCTGGAACCATCCGCATCACGGGATTCTCGCTCCGGACAAATTCCTGAAGATCGCCGAGGATCTGAACGTTTCGGCGACCCTCGACCAGATCGTGCTCGAAACTGCCATGAGGGACAAGCTGCGCTGGATCGCCCGCGGCATCAAGATTCCCAAGGTTTCGGTGAACGTTTCTTCCAAGCGCCTGCATGACGAGCGGTTGATCGACAGATTGAAGCCCTTGGAAATTATTCCCGGCGAGATTTCCTTCGAACTCGTGGAATCGATCTTCCTCGACGAAAGCGATGACGCCGCCACCGAAAACCTCCAGCGCATCAAGGAACTCGGGATCGATATCGAAATCGACGATTTCGGAACCGGTCATACGTCCATCGTCAGCCTTCTGAAGCTCAAGCCGAAGCGTCTGAAGATCGACCGCCAACTCGTCATGCCTATCCTCGATTCGCCACAGGAGCGCGCCCTCGTCCGCTCGATCATCGACATCGCCCGGTCGCTCGGGGTCGAGACCGTGGCCGAAGGCGTTGAGACGATGCAGCATGCGGCGCTGTTGCGAGAATTGGGTTGCGATCTCCTGCAGGGTTACGCCTTCTCGCGACCGCTCTCCTTCAACGATTTTACCCAGGCAGCACTCGCGAACTGGCTGAAAGCGGCAGCCTAGAGATCAACGTTCGCCCGGGCGGCCCAACCGTTCAAACAAGAAAGGCTTGTCGCCCGACGCCCTTTTTCATATGACAACCGCGTCAGCAGTCGGCGGGAGGCCAGTTCCGCCACAAACGGTTCCGCATCGCCATGTCGCACAATACGTTCGGTCACCTCTTCCGCGTCACCACCTGGGGCGAAAGCCATGGCCCGTCGCTCGGCTGCGTCGTGGATGGCTGCCCGCCCGGTCTCCGTTTCACCAATGCCGAAATCCAGGCCTGGATGGACAAGCGCAAGCCCGGCCAATCCCGTTTCGTCACGCAGCGACGCGAAGATGACATCGTCAAAGTGCTTTCGGGTGTGATGATGGATGCCGACGGCGAGACCATGATCTCGACCGGTACGCCAATCTCCATGCTGATCGAGAACACCGATCAGCGCTCCAAGGATTATGGCGAGATCGCCCAGCGTTACCGCCCAGGGCATGCGGACTTTACCTACGACGTCAAATACGGCATCCGCGACTATCGCGGCGGCGGCCGCTCCTCCGCCCGCGAAACCGCCGCACGCGTCGCCGCCGGCGCGCTTGCGCGCAAGGTCGTGCCGGGCGCCAGCGTCCGCGCGGCGCTCATCCAGATCGGCAAGCACAAGATCAATCGCGCCAACTGGGATTGGGAACAAGTCGACCGCAATCCCTTCTTTTCGCCGGACCCGGAGATCGTACCCGTCTGGGAAGAATATCTCGATGCGGTTCGCAAGGCCGGATCCTCGATCGGCGCTGTCGTCGAGGTGGTCGCCGAAGGCGTACCGGCGGGTCTCGGGGCTCCGATTTACGGTAAGCTCGACCAGGACATTGCGAGCTACCTGATGTCCATCAACGCCGTGAAGGGCGTCGAAATCGGCGAAGGTTTCGCCTCCGCGGAGCTTTCGGGCGAAGAAAACGCCGATGAAATGCGCATGGGCAACGACGGCAAACCGATCTTCCTCTCCAACCATGCAGGCGGCATCCTCGGCGGAATCTCGACCGGGCAGCCGCTGGTCGCCCGGTTTGCGATCAAGCCGACCTCGTCGATCCTCACCGAAAGGCAGTCGATCGATGCGGCCGGCAACAATGTCGAAGTGCGCACCAAGGGCCGGCACGATCCCTGTGTCGGCATCCGTGCCGTGCCGATCGGCGAAGCCATGGTTGCCTGCGCCATTGCCGACCATTACCTTCGTCATCGGGCCCAGACCGGGCAGACCCTTTAGGAAAACCGTCCATGACCTATGACCAGAAGCGTGTTGTCGATGCCATCCGGGCCTTCGAAGCCGGCGAAATCATTGTGGTTACGGATGATGACGATCGCGAGAACGAGGGAGACCTGATTGTCGCCGCGGTACATTGTACGCCGGACAAGATGGCCTTCATCGTGCGTCACACATCCGGCATCGTCTGCGCGCCCATGCCCCGCGAGGAAGCCAAGCGCTTGAACCTTAATGCCATGGTGGCCGAAAACGACAGCGCCCATACGACGGCGTTTACCGTCACCGTCGATTTCAAGCACGGCACGACCACCGGCATTTCCGCCGACGACAGGACGCTTACCGTTCGCAACCTCGCTAACCCCAATGCCGGCCCTTCGGATTTCGTGCGGCCTGGCCATATCTTCCCCCTCATCGCGCGCGAAGGCGGCGTGCTGATGCGTTCGGGCCATACGGAAGCGGCTGTCGATCTCTGCCGGCTCGCGGGCCTGCCGCCGATCGGCGTGATTTCGGAGCTCGTCAACGACGACGGGACCGTGATGCGGGGCCAGCAGGTCGCCGACTTTGCGGTGAAGAACAGCATCAAGCAGGTCTCGGTGGCAGATCTGATCGCCTACCGCCAGCGCAAGGAAACGCTGATCGAACTGCAGTCCGAGTTCCAGATCGAAACGCCGCACGGCAAGGCGAAGGCGCACGCCTACTCGCTTCCCTGGGATCCGATGCAGCATGTCGCCATCATCTTCGGCGACATTCGCGATGGCGTGGAAATTCCGGTCCGCCTGCATCTCGAAAATGTGGCCAGCGACGTGTTCGGCGCCCGCCGACCGCTCGAAACCTACATGGCGAAAATCGCCGAAGAAGGCCGCGGCGTCATCATCTATCTCCGGGAAGGCTCGGTCGGCGTCGGCCAGACGGACCACGGCCGCAAGCTCCGGCAGGACCAGGAGGCCCACGCGGAAGCTCAGGCGCGTGAAAGCGAATGGCTGGAGATCGGCCTCGGGGCGCAGATCCTCAAGGATCTGGGCGTCACCTCGATCAAGCTTCTGACCCGAAGCGAGCGCCACTACGTCGGCCTCGAGGGCTTCGGAATCCAGATCGCCGAAACCATTATCTGCTGAGCGGAAAGCCGTTATCGTCCCGCGGCCAAGAGCGCCTCGATGAAACGGTGAGCGTTCAGCGCATCCTCACCCGTGACGCGCAGGCTCGCCGCGTTGCCGATCGCGTCGCAGAAGTTTTCGATCAGCGCTCGGTGCAATTCGTGCCCGAAGGCCATCGGATCGGCACCTGCACCGCTACCTGAATTGTCTCCGCCGGCGCTAACCCGCGTGCCGTCCGTGAACGCAGCCTGAAGCGTGTCGCCCGAGAGGACCGCAGTTCCCCTGGTGCCGATCAATTCGATCCGGTCCGGCAAGCCGGGATAGGCGCAGGTCGTGGCGTTCAGGGTTCCGATCGCCCCGCCATCAAACGAGAAGGCCGCCGTTACCAGATCTTCGGTTTCCATGGAATGAATGGGACTGGTCCGGACAAAGGACGCGACCTCCCGGGGAAGACCGGCAAAGCTCAACAGCAAGTCGATGGTGTGAATGCCCTGCGTCAGCAGGACGCCGCCGCCATCCCGCGCCCGCGTACCCCGCCCCTCCACGTCGTAATAGCTTTGGGGGCGCCAGTTGCGGATCGCGGCAGACGCTTCGACTAGACTTCCGAGCCGGCCGGTCTTGACGATCTCGTCGAGCGCCAGCACCGCCGCGCGAAACCGGTTTTGCAGCACAACGCCGAACAGGACGCCGGCCTGCTTGGCAATGCGGACGATCGTCTCGGATCTTTCGAGCGTGATGTCGAGCGGCTTTTCAAGAAGGATATGCTTTCTTGCGGCGGCGGCACGCCGGGCGAGTTCGAGATGAGTGTTCGGAGGCGTCAGGATCAGCACCGCCTCGATTGCCGCATCGTCGAAAATGGCATCGAGATCACCGGAGGTGGGGATGGGGTACTGTGCAGCAAAAGCTTCCCGCCTTGCCGCGGTCGGGCTGTAGGCCGCCACGCACTCGATCCTCTCGGAGAGGTCGAGCAGGCTGCGGGCATGATGGCCTGCTGCCATGCCGAGCCCAATCATGGCCACTTTCAGCTTTGTCATCCGTGCCTCCCCAAGCGCTTCCTCCGAACCTGTTTATCGAGACAGACCACTTTTGCGAAGCGGGAACA
The DNA here is from genome assembly GCA_900469955.1 of Hyphomicrobiales bacterium. GTDB lineage: Bacteria > Pseudomonadota > Alphaproteobacteria > Rhizobiales > Rhizobiaceae > Neorhizobium. Next base: position 88,199 of record UBYX01000020.1, read on the forward strand.
TCGCGCGCAACTTGGCGATATTGCCAATTTTAGCGGAACAAGCCGGCCCGCCTTGCAGTTACACCGCAAACCTTTCACGGCGAGGGCCCCACCGATGAATACGCGTCCGCAATTCGTATCGCGAATCTCGCTCTCACAATTGCCGCCGCAGATCTACTACGTCCATCCATTGATGCTTAAGGGGCTCGACGCGTGGCGCGAAGTCTTTGCCCATGCGCGAGATCTAGGCTTCGACACGGTACTGACGGCACCTCTCTTCGAACGAGGGACCAACGCAAGTGTCTTCGTGACGAAGGATTTCGATCGGCTGGATCCGCATTTGGGACTCGGACAATCGCCTGAAGACGGCTTCAAGGCCCTGGTTGCCGCAGCACGCCAAAACAACATCAGGCTCATGTTCGATATCGTGGTCGACCGCGTGGCTGTCGATACCGAGGAGGCAAGGCCGACCATTGCCGACCCGCGCGTGGCGCCGCAGGAAAGCTGCAGCCGCCGCATCGATTTCCTGAGCGAAGCGCGCCATGTCGAAGACTGGCGCAGCCGCCTCGCATGGTTGGCGGGGCTCGGAATTGCCGGTTTCCGCTGCCTCGGCATTGGCCGTATCGCGCCGGAAGCCTGGTATGATCTGATTTTCTCGACCCGCAAAGCCGCGCCGGAAACGACCTTCCTCGCATGGACACCAGGCAGCGCATTCGGGGACCGCAAGGCGTTGCAGGGAACCGGGTTCGACGGCAGCTTCTCCTCCTTCGCATGGTGGAACCTGGAAGAACGCTGGATCATGGACGAATACCAGGTCCAACGAGAACTCGGCTATCAGGTCACATTCCCGGAGGCTCCCTTCGGCAAGCGCATGGCGCACGGGACGGACAGCTGTGAAGTGCTCCAGCGCAAGGCCATCCGGGCGCTGAAGCTGGCATCGACCTTCGCCAGCGGCCTGATGATCCCCATGGGTTTCGAATATGGCGCGGCGGTTCCCCTGGATCCCCTGCACGGGGACGGGCTTGGCCTGCGGGGACTGCGGGAACGCGGATCCTTCGATCTCTCGGGCGATATCCGCGCGACCAACGCAAGCACCAACAAGACAGCCGCCGGTTTTGCCCGCCAGCCGCTCAGGCTCATTTCCGCCAGCCAGGCGCCCGCCGTTGCGCTTCTTCAGACCGACAGCGAGGACCCGCGTACCTCCGAGAGGATCAGGGTCGTGGTGCTGAACCGGGATCTGCGCCGAATGGCCAACGCGCCCTACAACGTGTTGCGCGAGGCCGCCGCCCCCTTTCTGCCGCTGACGTCCCGTGAGGACGAGAACGAAATCTTCGCCCCTCAGCTCAAACTGAAGCCTGGAGAGTTGCGCGTCTTCGAAGGACGGGCGTCGATACCCATTATCGATGCGGTCCCCGTGCCGGAGATCAACACGGCAGCCGCATCTCCAAGGCTTGCCATCGAGAAGATCACTCCCTCCGTCGACGACGGCCGCTTCGTGGTGAAGCGGGTGGTCGGCGAAACGGTGAAGGTGGAAGCCGATATTTTCGGCGACGGGCATGATCCGCTTTCGGCGGCGCTGCTCTGGCGCGCCGCGGACGATACGGCATGGCAGCAGACGCCCATGCAGCTGATACTCAACGATCGCTGGCAGGCGGAATTCCCCTTAAAGCGCGTTGGGCGGCACGAATTTGCCATCGAGGGCTGGCGCAATCCCTTCGCCATCTTCCGCTACGAGTTCACCAAGAAACATGAGGCGCGGCTGGATCTTCGGCTGGAAATCCAGGAAGGGATCAATCTCGTCCTAGATGCGCTCGACTATGCGGAGGGCAAGGTCAAATCCCGCCTGCAGACGCTTTTCGACGAGCTGACGGCAGCTCAGGATCAGCGGCGAACGGAAATCCTGCTGGCGCCGGAGACCGCCGAGCTGATGGCGGAGGCGGACCGCCGGCCCCATCGCGTCCGCTCGCAGGTGATCCCCGTCGATGCGGAACGGACCGCTGCCGCCTTTGCCAGCTGGTACCAGGTTTTCCCGCGCTCCCAGAGCGGCGATCCAAACCGGCACGGCACTTTCGACGATGTCATCCGCCGCCTTCCGGCAATCCGTGCCATGGGCTTCGACGTTCTCTATTTCCCACCGATCCACCCAATCGGAACGACTAACCGCAAGGGCAAGAACAACACGCTCAACGCAGGCCCAAACGATCCCGGCAGCCCCTATGCGATCGGCTCGGACGCCGGCGGCCACGACGCCATCCATCCCGAACTCGGTACATTCGACGATTTCCAGCGCCTGGTGGAAGCCGCCGAGGGAGAGGGTCTGGAGATCGCACTCGATCTGGCTATCCAGTGTTCGCCCGATCATCCCTGGCTGAAGCAGCATCCGGGTTGGTTCGACTGGCGGCCGGACGGGACGATCCGATATGCCGAAAACCCGCCGAAGAAATACGAAGACATCGTCAATGTCGATTTCTACGCCAGCAATGCGATCCCCTCTCTATGGGTGGAGTTGCGCGATGTGGTGCAGAAGTGGGTCGACCACGGCGTCAAACTTTTCCGGGTCGACAATCCCCACACGAAACCCTTCCCGTTCTGGGAGTGGCTGATCGCCGATATCCGCTCGCGGCATCCGGAGGTGGTTTTCCTCTCGGAGGCCTTCACCAAGCCGAAGGTCATGTACCGGCTGGCTAAAATCGGCTTCTCGCAGTCCTATACGTACTTCACGTGGCGGAACGCCAAATGGGAGCTCGAGCAGTACATGCGCGAGATCACCACCGAAGAGCCGAAGGATTTCTTCCGGCCGCACTTCTTCGTCAACACGCACGACATCAACCCGGATTTCCTGCAGAACGCGCCGCGCCCGGCCTATCTGATCCGGGCAGCCCTTGCCGCCACGCTTTCCGGTCTCTGGGGCGTCTATAACGGCTTCGAGCTTTGCGAGGGCCGGCCGGACGTCAAGCGCAAGGAATATGCAGATTCGGAAAAATACGAAATCCGCGCCTGGGACTACGACCGGCCTGGAAATATCAAATCCGAAATCACCATGCTGAACAGGATCAGGAGCGAGAACCCGGCGCTCCATTCACATCTCGGCCTGCAGCTCCTCACGGCCTGGAACGACAACATCATGTTCTATGAAAAGACGAGCCCCGGACGCGAGAATGCCCTGCTCATCGCCGTCAACCTCGATCCCCACAACGCTCAGGAGGCGGATATCGAAATTCCTCTCTGGTCATGGAACCTCCCGGACCATGGCGCACTTGATGTCGAAGACCTGATTACCGGCCAGAAATTCACGTTGACCGGAAAGGTCCAGCGCATCCGGCTCGATCCGCATCATGGCCTGCCATTTGCGATCTGGCGCGTGAGGTAAGGGAGGAAAAGATGGATATGACGGGTAACCGCGGCCAGTCGCAGAACCAGGCCCATCCCCATGAGGCGGATCCGCTGTGGTACAAGGACGCGATCATCTACCAGCTTCACATCAAGTCGTTCTTCGACGCCAACGGCGACGGCATCGGCGACTTCAAGGGGCTGCACGAGAAGCTCGATCACGTCGCTTCGCTGGGAGCCAATACGATCTGGCTTTTGCCCTTCTTCCCCTCTCCGCGCCGCGACGACGGTTACGATATCGCCGACTACACAAATGTCAGCCCCGACTATGGGACCATCGAAGAATTCACGGCATTCGTGGAAGCCGCCCATCAACGGGGTCTCAGGGTCGTGATCGAGCTTGTCATCAACCACACTTCCGATCAGCATCCATGGTTCCAGCGGGCGCGGCATTCGCCGCCCGGCTCGCCGGAACGGGACTTCTACGTATGGTCGGACAACGATCATAAATTCCCGGAAACCCGCATCATCTTCCTGGATACGGAAAAGTCGAACTGGACGTGGGATCCCGTCGCCGGCGCCTATTACTGGCACCGCTTCTATTCGCACCAGCCGGATCTGAACTTCGACAATCCGCTGGTGCTGGAGGAATTGCTCGGCGTGATGCGCTTCTGGCTCGAGACCGGCATCGACGGGTTCCGGCTCGATGCCATTCCATATCTCATCGAGCGCGAAGGAACGATCAACGAGAACCTGCCCGAGACGCACGATATCCTGAAGAAGATCCGCGCCGCGCTGGATTCCACCCATCCCGGCAAGATGCTGCTCGCCGAAGCGAACCAATGGCCCGAAGATACCCGCGAGTATTTTGGCGACGGCGATGAATGCCACATGGCCTTCCATTTTCCGCTGATGCCTCGCATGTACATGGCCATCGCCAAGGAAGACCGCTTCCCGATCACCGATATCATGCGGCAGACACCGGAAATTCCCGAAAACTGCCAGTGGGCCATCTTCCTTAGGAACCACGACGAGCTGACGCTGGAAATGGTGACCGACGAAGAGCGCGATTACCTCTGGAACATCTACGCCGCGGACCGGCGCGCCCGCATCAACCTCGGCATCCGGCGGCGGCTCTCCCCTCTGATGGAACGGGACCGGCGGCGCGTGGAACTGATGAACGGGCTGCTCTTGTCGATGCCGGGCACGCCTGTCGTCTACTATGGCGACGAAATAGGCATGGGAGACAACATCTATCTGGGGGACCGCGACGGCGTTCGCACTCCCATGCAGTGGTCCCCGGACCGCAACGGCGGTTTCTCCAAGGCAGATCCCGCCCGGCTCGTCCTGCCGCCGATCATGGATCCGCTCTACGGCTACGAGGCCGTGAATGTCGAGGCGCAGGGAGCAGACGCGCATTCGCTGCTCAACTGGACGAGGCGGATGCTGGCGCTGCGCAACAAGCACATGGCCTTCGGACGCGGCTCGTTGAGGTTCCTGTCACCCGGAAACCGCAAGATACTCGCCTACCTTCGCGAATACGACGGCGAGACGATCCTCTGCGTCGCCAATCTTTCGCGACTGCCGCAGGCGGTCGAACTCGACCTTGCCCAATTTGCGGGCCGCGTCCCAATCGAGTTGACCGGCATGTCGCCGTTCCCCCCGATCGGGCAGCTTACCTACCTGCTGACACTGCCTCCCTACGGGTTCTTCTGGTTCCAGCTCGCCGCCGAAGCAGACGGGCCGGTGTGGCGCACCGAGCCGCCCGAACAGCTGCAGGACATGGTGACGATGGTGATCCGCCGGGACCTGCAGGAACTGGTGGACGAGCCAAGATTGGCGAATGCGTTCTCGCAAGAAGTTCTGCCGCCCTATCTCGGCAAGCGTCGCTGGTTCGGCTCGAAAGGCGAAATCCTGCACTCCGCGAAATTGACGACCGCAACCCCGATCGCCTTTGCCAACAACATCCTTCTCGGCGAGCTGGAAGTTGATCTCGGCGGCCGCACGGATACTTATCTTCTGCCGCTCGCCGTCTCCTGGGACGACAATCAACCCAGCGCGCTTGCCCAGCAACTTGCGCTGGCGCGTATTCGTCAGGGCCGCCGTGTCGGCTTCCTGACGGACGGTTTTTCCATGGAGGGTCTCGCCCGCGGCGTGATACGGGGGCTTTGTGAACGAGCGGTGATTTCCGGCCGGGCCGGCACGCTGGAATTCCTTGGAACCGACCATCTCGACTGCGTGCACGTCAACGACGATATGCAGGTCCACTGGCTGTCGGCGGAACAGTCCAACAGTTCGCTCATCCTCGGCGACATGGCGATGGTGAAACTCATCCGCCACATCTTCCCGGGCACTCACCCCGAAGTGGAGATGACGCGGTACCTTACGGATGTCGGCTACAAGAACACCGCCCAGCTACTCGGCGAGGTGGCGCGGATCGCGCCTGATGGCAATCGGTATACGCTGATTATCGTTCAGGGCGCCATTCGCAACCAGGGCGACGCCTGGAACTGGATGCTGAGCAATCTTCGCCGTTCGATTGACGAGATCGTGGTCACCGGCCTGGATGGCGACGCCGTCGACGACCATTTCAGACCGCTCATCGATTTTGTGACCATGATCGGCACGCGGCTAGGCGAATTGCATGTGGCCCTGGCCCAGCAGACGGACGACGAGGCATTTAAGCCGGTACGGGCTACCGATGCGGATGTGCAGAAATGGCGAGATTCGGTGGTTCACCAGATTACCCACAGCCTGTCGCTGCTCGAAGCAAAGACGGAAGTGCTGGAAGGCGAGGCGCAGCGGGAAGCGAAGGCGTTGCTGGAACGCCGTGACGACCTGCTGAGCGTGGCTGCAAATCTGGCGGAGGCTGCCAAGAACACGGTGATGACGCGCAACCACGGCGACTTTCACCTTGGTCAAATCCTGGTTGCGGAAGGCGACGCCTACATCATCGACTTCGAGGGCGAACCGACCCGGGATCTCGCCGACCGCCGCGCGAAGGCCAATCCACTGCGCGACGTTGCCGGGCTCCTCCGGTCGCTGAGCTATCTGGCCGCTTCCGCCGACCTTCACCGGGAAGTGGTGAACGAGGTGGACCACGATCGCCACAACGCCCTCGTCACGCGCTTCATAGAGATGGCAGAGCCGGCCTTCCTGCAGGCTTATTTCGGCGCCACCGAGGCATCCGACGCGTTGCGGCTTCCCGACGAGGCACGCGACCGCATCCTGAACCTCTTCCTGCTCGAAAAAGCGGCTTACGAAATCGCCTATGAAGTGCGCAGCCGCCCGCACTGGCTTCCTCTTCCCCTTGCCGGCTTCTCGGCGATCGCGTCAAGACTTCTGGAGAACGCCTGATGAGATACGAGCGTACAGACCTGATGATCGGCACGGTCCGCGAGGGCCTGCAGGCCTTGGTGGAAGGGCGGCATGGCGACCCGTTTTCCATACTTGGCCGTCACCAGTATGGCGATCTCACGATCGTCCGCGCCTTGCTGCCTGGAGCCGTCGCGGTGGAAGTCATCGAAGCGGCGACCGGCAAGATACTGGCGCAACTCGAATCCATTCATGACGGCGGGCTGTTTGCCGGCGTCACCGGCAGCACAGCTCCTTATTTCTTCAGAATTGCCTGGCCGGACACCGTTCAGGAAACGGAAGACCCCTATTCTTTTCCCCTGCTGCTCGGCGATCTCGACCTGCATCTGATTGGCCAGGGCACCCACTACGACCTGGGAAGAACGCTCGGCGCAATCCCAATGGAGGTCGAAGGGGTGGCCGGGGTGCGGTTTTCCGTTTGGGCGCCGAACGCCCAGCGCGTCTCCGTGGTAGGCGACTTCAATGTCTGGGACGGCCGCCGCCACCCGATGCGGCTTCGTACGCAAGCCGGCGTCTGGGAGCTTTTTATCCCGCGCCTCACCCATGGCGAACGGTATAAGTTCGAACTTGTCGATGCGCACGGCAATCTGCTGCCGCAGAAGGCGGATCCGGTAGCCCGCGCGAGCGAGGCGGCCCCTTCAACCGCTTCCATCGTGGCGTCGTCCAAGCCATTTCGCTGGACGGACGAGGAATGGATGCGGGCGCGCCGCGCCGACCGATCCGGCGAAGGTGCGATTTCCGTCTACGAGGTGCATCTCGGTTCATGGCTAAGGGTCAGCGAAGAGGATAACCGGGTGCTGGACTGGGTCGAGCTCAGCCAGCGACTGGTCCCCTATGTGCAAAACCTCGGCTTCACCCATATCGAAATGCTGCCGATCATGGAACATCCGTTCGGCGGATCCTGGGGATACCAGCCGCTTGGTCTCTTCGCTCCAACGGGCCGCTACGGGACTCCGGAGGATTTCGCCTATTTCATCGACCGTTGCCACGAGGCCGGCATCGGGGTCATCCTGGACTGGGTGCCCGCGCATTTCCCCACCGACGTCTGGGGGCTCGCGCGCTTCGACGGCACCGCGCTCTACGAACACTCGGATCCACGCGAGGGTTTCCACAAAGACTGGAATACCCTGATCTACAATCTCGGCCGCAACGAAGTGAAAGGTTTTCTGATCGCCTCCGCACTCGAATGGCTCGAACACTACCACGTGGACGGGCTGCGCGTGGACGCCGTGGCCTCGATGCTCTACCGGGACTACAGCCGCAACGAAGGCGAATGGATACCCAACCAATACGGCGGGCGGGAAAACCTGGAATCCGTCGAGTTCTTCAAGCACCTGAACAGCATCATCCATAACCGCTGCCCGCATGCCTTCACTGTGGCGGAGGAATCAACCGCTTGGCCAGGGGTCACGAAGAAGCCGGAAGACGGAGGCCTCGGCTTCGACTTCAAGTGGAACATGGGCTGGATGCACGACACGCTGCATTATATCCAGGACGATCCGATCTATCGCAAATATCATTACGGCGCGATGACCTTCGGGATGATCTATGCCTATTCCGAACGCTTCATGCTTCCGATCTCCCACGACGAGGTGGTGCACGGCAAAGGTTCTCTGCTCGGAAAAATGCCCGGCGACCATTGGCAGAAGCTCGCCAACCTCCGAGCCTATTACGGATTCATGTGGGGGCATCCCGGAAAGAAGCTGCTGTTCATGGGCTGCGAGATCGCGCAGGAAACCGAGTGGAGCCACGACGGATCGGTCCATTGGGACCTGCTCGACAGGCCTGAGCACGCCGGCGTGCAGAAACTGATCGCGGACCTGAACCGGCTCTATGCTCAGGAACCGGCGTTGCAGTACAGCGACCTGCACCACGAAGGCTTCGAATGGGCCGTCGCCGACGATTCGGAAAACTCCATCTACGGCATGTTGCGCAGCACTGCGGACAGGTCCTCCCATATTCTCGTGATGTCCAACATGACGCCGGTGCCTCGGTACGGCTACCGGGTCGGCGTACCCTCCGAGGGGCGGTGGGAAGTCGTGCTCAACACCGATGCCGGCCTCTATGGGGGCGCCAATCTGGGACAGACAGAGGCCTGGACCGAGCGGCAGTCTTCACACGGAAAAGAATTTTCGATCCCGCTGACACTGCCGCCGCTCGCCACGGTCTTCCTGCGATGGAAAGGCTGACGCGTCGGGCGAGATGCTAGTCGCGCCAGCCTGGCTGATAGGTGATCTTCTCCACGCCGGCAAAGCGCGCGACGCGGAGAAGTTCGGCCTCGAGCTTTTCCAGCCGACCGGCTGAAGGGCGAACGCCTTTTTCCAGCCACAGGCGCTTCACGTCCAGTACATCGGATTTCCGGTCAGCCTTCATGTCGATCCGGCCGATCATCCGGCCGCCTTCGAGCAGCGGGAAGACATAATAGCCGTATTGCCGTTTCGGCTCCGGCACGAAGACTTCGATGCGATAGAAGAAATTGAAAAGACGCTCGGCGCGGTCCCGGTTGCGCAGCAGCGGGTCAAATGGGCTGAGCACGCGCACCCGGGCAGGCGGCTCCGGAAGATCGCCCAGGTTTTCAGGAAACCCTGCAAAGGCAAAGGATAGCCGGGGCTTGCTGCCGTCGGCGGGTTCCACCAGAACCTCCGTCAGCTCATCACGATGGTCCGTAACCCATTCCTTGGCTTCCTGGGGTGTCACGATATCCCAGAAAGCAGCGATCTCACCGGATGTCGCAAAGCCGAGCTTCTGGAGCGCGGTGCGGCAAGCCCAGTCGATGAACTCCTCGTGGCTCACCTCCGGCTCATGGTGGTGCGGTGGAATGACCCGTTCGGCGAGATCATAGACTTTCTGGAAGTTCACTCGTCCGGCAATCGCCAGCTTGCCCGTATGCCAGTAGTATTCAAGCGCCGTCTTGTTCGGATGCCAGTTCCACCAGCCGCCCGATTTGTGATCCTCAACCTTCATGTCCCGCGACATGATCGCGCCATTCTCCGCGATATGTCGGAAGGTATCCTCGAAAGCGGAATCGAAACCCTCGCCGTGCCATTTCCTCCATCGTTCCGCAAGGACTGGCTCGCGACGGCGGAAGCGATGCTTCCAGTAACGAAACATCCGCGACGGGATGATCGAGGCATCGTGCGTCCAGTGCTCGAAGAGTTCGCGATCCTTCTCCAGGAGTGCTTTCAGGTGGTCGCGCCGGTAGGTCTGGTTGCGCGAAAAGAGGATCATGTGATGGGCGCGCTCGACAGTCGCAATGCTATCTACCTGCACGAAGCCCAGATCATCGATGAGCTGGAGGAGCCCCGCCTTGGTGAGAGCACGACCGGGCGGCTCGGAAAGCCGCTGCCGTTCGAGGAATATCTTTCGGGCCTGATCGTTTGGAATGAGAATCGCCATGGACGTTAGACTAGGATGCCGTCGCGACGGTTTCAATGTTCACGTTCAGTTCCGCATTCCCCTTGCTCATTTTCCGTTCTATAGACCGCTGAAAAGCGAGGGACCGGCTTGGATATTCGTTTCGAGGAAGCAGAAGCGCGTTTCGAGGGGCGTACAGTGCTCCATCCCCTCACCCTTTCGCTAAGCGAGCGGCGCATCGGGATCATCGGCCTCAACGGTTCCGGCAAGACCACCTTCGCCCGAATGATCAACGGGCTGGTCACCCCGTCGGCAGGTCACGTCGTCGTCAACGGCTTCGACACGGTCAAGCACGGTGAAAAGGTCCGGGCGGAAAGCGGCTTCATCTTCCAGAACCCTCAGAATCAAATCATCCTGCCGATCCTGAAAGAAGATATCGCTCTTGGCCTCAAGAGCCGAAAGCTCTCGAGACAACAGAGCGACGCCGCCGTGGATGCGGTGCTTGACCGGTTTGGCATCTCCCACCTCGCCACCCGCCGGGCTCACGAGCTTTCCGGGGGCGAGTTGCAGTTGGCAGCGCTTGCCTCGGTTCTGGTGACGGAACCCGATATCCTGATCATGGATGAGCCCACGAACCAGCTTGACCTGAAAAACCGCGAGTTGGTGAGGCGCACGATCGAAGGCCTGGGCGAAAACATCATCGTCATCAGCCATGATCTGGAACTGGTCGAAGATTTCGACCGCATGCTGCTTTTTCACGAAGGCCGGCTTGCCGCCGATGGCCCGCCCGCCGACACGATCCGGCGCTACCGGGAGCTTGCCCGATGAAAACGCTTTACGTGGAAGGCGACAGTTTGCTGCATCGGCTTCCACCGCGCGCAAAACTTCTCGGTCTTGCAGCCGCAGGCATTGCTCTGTTCTTCTTCAGATCGATCCCACCGCTGGCGCTGGCGGCCCTGCTATGCGCGGCGATATATGCGTCGCTCGGCATCGGCCTGCGTCACTCATTCGCCCGCCTCCGGCCTATCTTCCTGACCATTGCCGTCGTTGCCCTGTTCACCCTGCTCGTCGGTTCTACCGAAGAGGCTGCAACCGTGCTCCTCCGGCTGACAAGCCTGATGCTGCTCGCAGCAGCGGTGACGGCCGCGACCGGGATCGGCGATTTCATCGACGAAATCACGCTCGCCGCCCGGCCTCTGGAACGGATCGGCCTCGTGAAAGCTGCCGATATCGGTCTGTCGATCGGTTTGGTTATCCGTTTCGTGCCGGAAATCCTGGATCGCTACCGTGCCATCAAGGACGCTCATTACGCCCGCGGCTTGAAGCCTCGCATTTTGACGCTCGCGGTCCCGCTGATCATTCTGACGCTCAAGAATGCTGACGAGATCGCCGCAGCCATTGACGCCCGCGGTATTCGTACGCAGAAATGATTCCGTCATCCGGAATTTAAGGAATCGCAAACCATGATCACGCGTGATCTCGTTCTGGCCGCCTTGTTTGCCGCAATCATCGTAGCGCTCGGATTGCTTCCGCCCATCACGCTCGGTTTCATTCCGGTGCCGATCACCGCTCAATCGCTCGGCGTCATGCTTGCCGGTGTGGTGCTCGGTTCTAAGCGTGGAACCGCCGCCGTGCTCCTGGTTCTCCTGCTTGCCGCGATCGGTCTGCCCGTACTCTCCGGAGGCCGCGGCGGCCTCGCGGTCTTTGCCGCACCGACCACCGGCTATCTCATCGGCTGGGTCTTCGCGGCCTTTGTGACCGGCTACATCGCCGAACATTTCGTGGACCGAAGCCAGACCGGCCTCGTCCAGGGCGTGAATTTCTTCCTGGCAGCGCTGATCGGGGGCGTCGTGGTGCTTTATGCTTTCGGGATCACCTATCTGGCGCTCGTCACCGGGCTTGGTTTTTCCAAGGCTTTTCTGGGATCGCTCGCCTTCATTCCGGGCGATTGCTTCAAGGCCGTGATCGCAGCGCTTGCAGGCCGCGCCGTGATGGTCGGCTATCCGCTGCTGCCGCAGCGGGCCTGATCAATCCAGGAAACCGTAGAGCCAGTCGCGCAGGTCTTCCGGAAGCGCGACCGGCTCCTTGCTACGGGGATCGCAGGCAGTCCAGACGACTTCAGCCTCTGCCACTGCTTCTTCGTCGCGCAACATATGCACCAGGAAGCCGGCCGATTTTCCGCCGATCTTGCTCACACCCACATGGGTATGGACGATATCCCCAAACTTCAATGCGGCGTGAAACGTACAGGTGATCTTGCCGATTGCGAAGAAAGGATCGTCCTTCTGCGGCTTGCGGCGGTGCCAGAATTCAGTGACCGCCTCCTCGGCGCGAACCACATAGGCCGCACGGAACATCTCCCCATTCATGTCCACATCGCGAAAGGGCACCCGGAATTCCTGCGATTTTACTGTGTCCTTGGCCACCTTGCCTCCTCGGTTGCATCCCCATGTAAGACCATTCTTTCGTGCGAGACAAGCTCCGAAGCAAAAGGAGCATGCTTGAAAAATCACACCATCTGCGCCATGTCGGGCAGACAACCTCATGAGGCCGCCGCATGACCACGCGCCTTTACGAACACGACATCTTCCTCGAACACCGCACTCCCGAGGGGCATCCCGAACGCGCCGACCGGTTGCGGTCGCTGGCGATCGCCCTGCAGCATCCGAACTTCGAAAAACTGGATCGCCAGCAGGCTCCCCAGGCGGACGAGGATACGGTCCTGCTTGCCCATCCGGAAAGCTATCTGCGCGCCGTGATGCGGGAAATCCCCGAGGAGGACACCATTCGCCAGATCGAGGCGGACACCTATGTCGGCCCGAAAAGCCTACAGGCGGCTCTGACGGGCATCGGCGGGGCCCTGGCCGCCGTCGACGACGTGCTTACCGGCAAGGTGGACAATGCCTTCGTCGCCGCGCGTCCTCCGGGCCACCATGCCGAAAAAGACAAGTATATGGGCTTCTGCCTGTTCAACAATGTCGCCATAGCAGCGCGCCATGCGCAGCAGAAATATGGTCTGGAACGTGTCGCAATCGTCGACTGGGATGTGCATCACGGCAACGGCACCCAGGACATCTTCTGGGACGACCCTTCGGTGCTGTTTTGCTCGACGCATCAGATGCCACTTTATCCCGGTACCGGCGCCAAGGACGAAAGCGGCAAGGACGGCAACATCGTCAACGCTCCGCTCTCGCCCGACACCGGCAGCGAACACTTCCGCGAGGCCTTCAAGAGTCGTGTGCTGCCGGCGCTCGAAAATTTTCGGCCCGATTTCATCCTGATTTCGGCGGGCTTCGATGCCCATCACCGCGATCCGCTGGCGCAGATCAACCTCGTCGGCGACGATTTCGACTGGGCAACGGGGCGGCTGATGGAAATCGCCGGCAAATACGCAAACAACCGGGTCGTAAGCCTGCTGGAGGGGGGCTATGATCTAGAGGGGCTGGCCGAATCGGCCGGCATGCACATCTGCAGACTGATGAGGGGATAGAAATGACCGAGAGCAACGAGACCGTCGATGTGAGCGGCTATTCTTTCGAAAAGGCGGTGGCCGAGCTCGAAGGCATCGTCGCGCGGCTCGAACGCGGCGACGTGGCGCTCGATGAATCGATCGCCATCTACGAGCGCGGCGAAGCCCTGAAGAAACATTGCGAGAAGCTGCTGACTGCGGCGGAAAACCGCATCGAGAAGATCCGCCTTGACCGCGCCGGCAAGCCGCAAGGGGTCGAGCCGCTCGACGGCGAGTAGGCTTCAAAGGGGCGAACGGCGAATACAACCAAAGTCTTACGACCATCGCCACGATCGCGCCATAAACCGATTGACGCTCCATGACCACCTCCCCATGATAGCCGCCATCTGAATGGTTGCTTTGGGAGGAGACGATCGTGACGCTTGGTGTGAAATCCAGTAAAATCAATCTGATGTTTGCCGCAACGATGGCGGTATCGACGTTCATTTCGGCTGGTGGCGCGAAGGCTGCCGAATTCATCAACGTACTGACCGGCGGCACCTCCGGCGTGTATTACCCGCTCGGCGTCGCGCTTTCTGAGATATACGGCCAGGGCATCAAGGGCTCCCGCACGCAGGTGCAGGCTACCAAGGCGTCGGTCGAGAACCTCAACCTGCTTCAGGCCGGACGCGGCGAGATCGCCTTCTCGCTGGGGGATTCCGTTCAGGAAGCCTGGAAGGGCAACAAGGAAGCGGGCTTTCCCGCCAAGCTGGACAAGCTGCGCGGCATCGCTGCCATCTATCCCAATTACATTCAGGTGGTCGCCAGCGCCGATTCAGGCGTGAAGACGCTTGCCGATCTCAAGGGCAAGAGCCTGTCCGTCGGGGCCCCCGCCTCGGGAACCGAACTCAATGCCCGCGCCATCTTTTCGGCCGCCGGCATGTCCTACAAGGATCTCGGCAAGACCGAATACCTGCCATTCGCTGAATCGGTCGAGCTCATCAAGAACCGCCAGCTCGACGCCACGCTTCAGTCCGCCGGGCTCGGCGTCGCATCGATCCGCGACCTTGCAACGTCGGTGAAGATCAACGTGGTGGCGATCCCGAAGGCCGAGGTGGACAAGATCGGCGCACCTTACGTGTCGGTGAAAATCCCGGCCGGGACCTATGAAGGCCAGACGGCGGAGGTGGAAACGGCGGCTGTCGGCAACTTCCTGATCACCCATTCCGGCGTCTCCGACGAAACCGTCTATCAGATGACCAAGCTGCTCTTCGAAAACCTGCCGAAGCTGACCGCCGCCCACGCAGCAGCCAAGGCGATCGACGCGAAGAAGGCGCTCGACGGCATGCCGGTGCCGCTGCATCCGGGTGCCGAGCGCTATTACAAGGAAGCGGGGCTGATGAAGTAAGGCGCGGCGCGCCTTTCCTTCTCCCCTGCGGGGGAGAAGGAGGCCCCAAGGGCCGGTTGATCAGGACGGCGCCAGCCATCTGCTCTTCGCTCTGCTTCGAGCCTTCGTGGCTACGCTCCCCAGCCCCCCTCGTCGCCTCGCATCCGCTTGGCCCTTCCCCCCGCCGGGGAGAAGAAGGAGCAAGCTAGGCAATCGAATTCCGGAAGAACTTCATGTCCGATTCCGCAATGCATCACCCGATGACGCCGCAGAGCGCCGAAGAACCCATCGAGGGCTTGCCGGCGGGCTGGGGGGAAGGCATCGGCGCTAAGATCACCTTCGGGATCGCGCTTGCCTTTTCCGCCTTCCAGCTGATCACCGCCGCCTATGCGATCCTACCGAGCCAGGTCATCCGCGCGATGCATGTGGCCTTTCTTCTGTTGCTCGGTTTCGGCCTGCTTGCGCAGCTTCGCGCCAAGACGACAGTCGGCAGGAGCTGGTTCTGGCTGCTCGGTATCTTGGGATTTGCGACCGGCATCTACAACTGGGTGGAATATGCGCCGCTCCTACAGCGCAGCGGTTTTCTGACGACCACCGACCTCGTGGTGGGCACCGTGCTGATCGTCGTCGTCTTCGAAGGCGCCCGCCAGCTCATGGGTCTGCCGCTGACGATCATGTGCGGCGTCTTCCTCGCCTACTGCTTCCTGGGGCAGTATGCGCCAGGCGCACTGCAGACGCGCGGCTATTTCTTCGACCAGATCA
The DNA here is from genome assembly GCA_900469955.1 of Hyphomicrobiales bacterium. Taxonomy (GTDB): domain Bacteria; phylum Pseudomonadota; class Alphaproteobacteria; order Rhizobiales; family Rhizobiaceae; genus Neorhizobium. The sequence goes on from UBYX01000020.1 coordinate 103,834, forward strand.
TCGACTATTTCGCCTATGGCACGGAAGGGATCTACGGCACGCCCGTCTACGTCTCGGCCGCGTACATCTTCATCTTCGTGGTGTTTGCCGCGTTCCTCGAGCGGGCTGGCATGATCGCGCTCTTCAACGACGTGGCGCTCGGGCTCGTCGGCGGCTGGCGCGGCGGCCCGGCTCAGGTCTGCGTGCTCTCCTCGGCGTTGATGGGAACGATCTCGGGCTCCGGCGTTGCAAATGTCGTCGCCTCCGGCCAGTTCACCATTCCGCTGATGAAGCGCTTCGGATTCAGGCCGGCCTTTGCCGGCGGCGTCGAAGCCACATCTTCCATGGGGGGGCAGATCATGCCGCCGGTGATGGGGGCGGTCGCCTTCATCATGGCCGAGACGCTGAACATCCCCTATGCGGAAGTGGTGAAGGCCGCGATCATTCCTGCGATCCTCTATTTCGGCGCCTGCTTCTGGCAGGTGCATCTGGAGGCGGGCAAGGCGGGACTACGCGGCATGGACGAAAGCGAGCTGCCAAGCGCTTGGGGCGCGATCAAGCAGCATTGGCCGCTGATCCTGCCGCTCGCCGCCCTCGTCTATCTCCTGTTTGCCGGATATACGCCGATCTTCGCCGGCACCATGGGTCTTGCGCTCACCATCGTTCTCATCCTGGCGACGCCGATTGCGGCTCTGATCGGCCCGACCGCCTTCCGCATCGTCTTCTGGCTGGCGGTCGGCATCGCTTCTGCCAGCTTTTTCGAATTCGGCGTCACCTTCCTCGCGGGCCTGCTCGTACTGCTGATCGCCGCCTGTCTTTTCTTCAAGGGCGGTCGCGAGACGCTGATGATCTGTGTCGATTCGCTCGCGGAAGGCGCCAAGAACGCGCTGCCGGTCGGTATTGCCTGCGCCATCGTCGGCATCGTCATCGGTACGCTGACGCTCACCGGAATTGCCTCGACGCTGATCGGAGCTATCATCGAGATCGGCAAGGACAACCTGTTCATCTCGCTCATCCTGACGATGATCACCTGCCTTATCCTCGGCATGGGTATCCCGACCATCCCGAACTACATCATCACCTCCTCTCTTGCCGGCCCGGCGCTGCTCGAACTCGGTGTGCCGCTGATCGTCAGCCACATGTTCGTCTTCTATTTCGGCATCATGGCGGACCTGACCCCGCCGGTGGCGCTTGCCGCCTTCGCAGCGGCGCCGATCGCCAAGGTCTCCGGCCAGAAGATCGGTTGGGCGGCCACCAAGCTCGCGATTGCCGGTTACGTCGTGCCCTTCATGGCGGTCTATACCCCAGCCTTGATGCTGCAGGATCCCGGTCCGCTTTCCGCTTATGTCGGATATTGGGGCGAAGTCGCTTACGTCTTCGCCAAGGCCTGCGTCGGCATCGTACTCTGGGGCGCCTGCGTCGTCGGGTTCCTCTTTGCGCGGCTGGCGATCTGGGAACGGGTGCTCGCCTTCCTCGCCGGTGTGCTGCTGGTGCTGGCGCTGCCATGGACCGACGAGATCGGCTGGGCGATCACCGTTCTCTGGATAGGCTGGCATTGGTGGCGCACCCGCAATGCCCCTGCCGCACCAGCGCTGACATGAGCCTCTGCATCATTGCGGCGAGCAAGACGATTACCCTTGCCGTCTCGCTTTTCACGCTGTCGTGGAGCCACTCCGTGCAGAAGACGGAATGGCGGGAAACCTGGGCAGTGACGCCGAAGGGACTGGAAATTCGCGAAGCTGCCGTCAAAGGTTCCGGTGCCGGGATGGAACCGGGACCGGACGCCAGATTGCGGGATGGTTGGTGGGTGTGGCATCCGCCACTGCCGCCGCAGCCGCGTCTTTCGCTCGCCGCATCCGGCGCGACGAACGGCGGATGGTTGCTCTGCCACGAGGGCGGCTGTCTCACGATCGGCAAGGTCTCTGGAGATGCGGCGGTTCTTTCGCCCTGTCCGTGAGCAGCGCGTCTGAAGGCGCTCTGAAAAGAACCAGTTCCATAAAGGTTTAGCCTCGCACTTGAACCTCTTTTTACCTGATGGCGCTATCAACGGCCCTACGAACACGCTGAGGACGCGCTGGCTGCCCATGACGGGTTGCGGCCGATCGGATGCCGGCCGAACGCGCGAGAAACTGGATGGGTTACACACGTCCGCTGACAGTCACCGATATTCCGGTCGTGGCCGATCTGTTCCAGCGCATATTCCGCCGGTCGGACAATGCCCCCTCACCCGATTTCATGGATTATCTCGGACAACTCTATATCGAGGATAACGCCTGCGCAGCGGACCTTCCCTCTCTCGTCCATGTTGCCGAGGGCGGGGAAATTTCCGGATTCGTGGGACGCCATGTTCTGCCCATGCAGCTCGGTGACCGACCGGTCAGAGCGGCGCTCCTGAGTTCCATCATGGTCGACGAGCGCTCCGGCGATCCGCTCGCGGGCGCAAAGATCCTCAAGGCGGCCTTGAACGGCCCGCAGGATTTCTCTTTCAGCGAAACCGCCAGCGAAGTCTCGATGCGGATGTGGAAACACCTAGGCGGAATCGCCCTGCCGTCCTACAGTCTCGACTGGATTCGCGTCATCCGGCCGGCCGCCTTCGCGCTGGAGAATGCCGGGAGCCGTTACCCGAGACTCAGCCTCTTCAAGCAGTTCGCATCCCGTACGGACAATCTCTTCCAGCGCCGCATGTCCCCCGACCGGCTGCGATGGCTCGGTGTTTCGGCGAAGCCGCTCACAAAGGGCGGGATTTCCATACGGGAAATCGACCAGGAGGCCTTTGCAGACCTTTTTGCAATGATGACGGAACGCTTTCTCCTGAGACCCGGCTGGTCTCACGAGGACATCTCGAGGGTAATTTCGAAGGCGCTGGAGAAACCCGAGTTCGGGCATCCGGCGTTTTGCGCAGTTCTCAACCGCATAGAGGAGCCTGTCGGAGGCTTCTTCTACCACTGGCGCCCCCAGATGACGGCGCGGATCGTTCAAATACTTGCCGCTCCACCGCATGAAGAGGCCGTGTTGGACGCGGCGATCGCGCATGCAGCGATGAAGGGCGCAAGCGCGGTGCGCGGGCGAACCCAGCCCTTTCTGATGGAGGCTATGCTGGGCAAGCGGATTGCATTCATCAACAGCGCATCTAGCGTGCTTCATTGTCGGGACCCTCACATCAGGCAGGCCATCCAGTCCGGCGACAGCTTCCTGAACGGATTGGCGGGCGAGCAGTGGAGCCGCCTCATCGGCGGGCGATTCGGCTGAACCAGACCGTCGGATGACAAACACACTGTTTCTCCCGCTCCGGCTGTTCGAACACTCGATATCGGACTAGGTTCTCCGTCGAAATCGAGACGGAGATCAGCCATGTCCTTCTTTCCCGGAACAGACCCTGTTGCGGGCGATGCCTTTGCCTGCGACGCAATCGAGAACCTGATCATCCCGCGATCCAGCGATATTGGCGGGTTCGCTGTCAGACGCGCCCTGCCGACCCGGCAGCGGCGACTTGGTGGACCGTTCATCTTCTTCGACCGGATGGGGCCTGCGCTGCTGCGCGCCGACGAGGCTCTGGACGTCAAGCCGCACCCGCATATCGGGCTTTCGACCGTCACCTACCTCTTCGACGGCGAGATCAAGCACCGCGACAGCCTCGGCACCGAACTCGTCATCCGCCCCGGCGACATCAACCTGATGACCGCCGGCCGCGGCATCGTCCATTCGGAACGCACTCCGGAGAACCTGCGCGGCCATCCGCTCTCGGTGTCCGGCCTGCAGACCTGGCTGGCGCTGCCGGACGACAAGGAGGAGATCGACCCGGCCTTTGCCCATACCGACAAAGAAGCCATGCCCCTGATCGACGCGGACGGCGCCAAGGGCCGGGTGGTGATCGGTTCGTTCGAAGGGCTCGGCTCTCCGGTCTCGACTTTTACGGACACGCTCTATGTCGACCTGCGGCTGGAGGCCGGCCGACGCTTCCCCTTCGCCGCCGCGCACGAGGAAAGAGCCATCTACATCCTGTCCGGCGAACTTGTCGTCGCGGGCGACCGGTTCGCGGCCGATCAACTCCTCGTCTTCCGCCCCGGCGACCCGATCACTCTCGAAGGCGGCCTTCGGGGCTGTCACCTGATGTTGTTCGGCGGCGCCGCTCTCAATTCCAAACGCCATATCTGGTGGAACTTCGTTTCCTCCTCGAAGGAGCGAATTGAAAAGGCGAAAGAGGAATGGCGTAGCGGCCGTTTTGATATCGTGCCGGGTGACGAGGAGGAGTTTGTCCCCTTGCCGACGGGTTAAAATCGGTTAGAACCGGGGTTTGAACAACTTGAAAAAGCCTGTTTTCTTCTCATCTTGTGGAAGGCAGACTTCCGGACAAGAGCAGAAAAGGCCAGCCCCTGTGACATCAACGCCCATCACGCCGTTGCTCGACAAGGTCAAGCTTCCCGCTGATCTTCGCGAGATCGATGACCGCGACCTGCCACAGCTTGCCCGTGAAGTGCGCGATGAGATGATCGATGCGGTTTCGCGGACCGGAGGGCATCTCGGCGCGGGTCTCGGCGTCGTGGAGCTGACCATCGCGATCCACAAGGTGTTCAACACGCCGGACGACCGGCTCATCTTCGACGTCGGCCACCAATGCTATCCGCACAAGATCCTGACCGGCCGGCGCGAGCGCATCCGGACGCTGCGCCAGGAAAACGGACTTTCAGGCTTCACGCGGCGCGCCGAAAGCGAATACGATCCGTTCGGAGCCGCCCATTCCTCCACCTCGATTTCCGCCGGTCTCGGCATGGCGGTGGCGGCCGATCTCTCAAAGTCGAAGCGCAACGTCATTTCGGTCATCGGCGACGGCGCGATGTCTGCGGGCATGGCCTATGAGGCTCTCAACAATGCCGGCGCACTGGATGCCCGGCTGATCGTCATCCTCAACGACAACGACATGTCGATCGCGCCGCCGACGGGCGCGATGAGCGCTTACCTGGCGCGGCTCGCCTCGGGCCGCACCTATATGGGCTTCCGCGACCTCGGCAAGAAACTGACCGCCTATCTCGGAGGCCGTATCGACCGGGCGATCACCCGCGCCGTCGAGCATGCTCGCGGCTATGTCACGGGCGGCACCATGTTCGAGGAGATGGGCTTCTACCATATCGGCCCGATCGACGGTCACTCCTTCGACCACCTCTTGCCGGTACTGCGCAACGTGCGTGACAACGCCCGCGGTCCCGTCCTGATCCATGTCTGCACGCAGAAGGGCAAGGGCTATGCCCCGGCCGAAGCCGCCGCCGACAAGTATCATGGCGTCAACAAGTTCGATGTCATCACCGGAGCGCAGGCAAAATCGAAGCCGAATGCGCCGAGCTATACGAGCGTCTTCGGCGAGGCACTGGTGCAGGAAGCCGGGTTCGATGACAAAATCGTCGGCATCACCGCCGCCATGCCGAACGGCACGGGCATCGACAAATTTGCGGAAGCCTTTCCCTCGCGTACCTTCGATGTCGGGATCGCCGAGCAGCATGCGGTGACGTTTGCGGCCGGGCTTGCGGCGGAAGGTTACAGGCCGTTCTGTGCCCTTTATTCGACCTTCCTGCAGCGTGGCTACGATCAGGTCGTGCATGATGTGGCGATCCAGGGCCTTCCGGTCCGCTTCCCGATCGACCGTGCCGGCTTCGTCGGCGCCGACGGGCCGACCCATGCGGGCTCCTTCGACACCACTTTCCTCGCCACCCTGCCCGGCATGGTGGTGATGGCCGCCGCCGACGAGGCGGAACTGAAACACATGGTGCGCACTGCCGCAGCTTACGATCAGGGCCCGATCTCGTTCCGCTATCCGCGCGGCGAAGGCGTCGGCGTAGAACTGCCGGAGCGCGGTCAGATCCTCGAAATCGGCAAGGGCCGTGTGGTGAAGCAAGGCTCGAAGGTGGCCATCCTTTCCTTCGGCACGCGGCTCAAGGACTGTCTGCTTGCGGCAGAAGACCTTGACGCAGCAGGCCTTTCGACAACCGTCGCCGATGCCCGTTTCGCCAAGCCGCTCGACCAAGACCTGATCCGTCAGCTCGCCCGCCATCACGAGGTGCTGATCACCATCGAAGAGGGTGCCGTTGGCGGCTTCGGCAGTCACGTGCTGCAGTTCCTCTCCTCGGAAGGCCTGCTCGACAACGGCCTGAAGATCCGCTCCATGGTCCTGCCGGATATCTGGATGGAACAGGCGAGCCCGGACGCCATGTACGCCAAGGCCGGTCTTGACCGCGCCGGCATCGTCTCCACCGGTTTCAGCGCGCTGGGACAGACCAGGATAGGCGTTGGCTTCGCTGGCTGAGGCTTCTCAGCCACGCCGCCCTTCGATCGTCATGTCGAACTGCACGACATTGGAATAGATCGGCGTTCCGACATCCATCGCATAGCGCGACCGGAAAATCCTGCCGCTGACGTTGAATGCGATCCTCCGTCCGCTCCAGGCGGTGAGCTTCACGTCGAAGCTCTCGGACGCGCTGCGTCCCTTTGCGGTCAATGTTCCGGTAATACGAGCGCTGTCCTGACCGGTCTGCTCCACCCGATCCGAGCGGAAAGAGATCGTATCGAAGTGACTGGAATCGAAAACCGCGCCTGACCGGAGAAACGCATCGACGCGGTCCTGACCGGTGCTGACGCTTTCCGGCTTGAGATCGAAGTTGACCGTCGAATGGGCCAGATCCCCGGCCCTCAGGTTGAAGGTGCCGGAAAACTTGCCGAACCTGCCGCTGATCCCCCCGCCTCCCACCTGATCGACACGGAATGCGATGACCGAACCTGAGGAAATGGCATAGCGCCCTGCCGCTTCGGCGAGACTTGGAAGCTCGGCCGATCGTGCGGCTGGCGTCAGGGATGCAGTAAACATCAGGCATACAAGAAAGGCGTGCCGGATCATGATGTCGGCTCCTTGGCTGATGGCTCGATCAATCGGCGTTCTTTGTTCAGCATGCGGGTCAGGACGTCATCGCGTCGCCAGTAGTGGTGATAGAGCGATGCGCTCGAATGCAGGAATACCAGCGCCAGCGTGGAATAGGCGAGCACGGCATGAGCGGTCGCCCACCAGGTCTCTGCTGCATAGGATTTCGGTACCGGCAGATGCGGAACGACGATCAGGTTGAAGGCAAAGGTCGGGATCTCCAGCGGGGAGACCGAAGCGATCATCCAGCCGGCCAGCGGGACCAGGATCGAAAGGGCGAGGAGAATACCGTGCGTGGTCTTAGCCAGCAGATGCTCAAGCGGCTTCATGCCGCCAACAGGCTCTACGCGCACCCGGATCACCGAGTGAACGAACCTTGCCATTGCAAACAGCAGCGCCAGCATGCCCAGCGACTTGTGCCACTGGAAAAGCGAGAATTGCAGGACCGGGTCGATCGAGGGCCTGGTCATGACGAAGCCAAGGATGATCAGGCCAAGAATGAGGGCGGCGATCAACCAGTGCAGGATGATCGTCAGGAGGTCAAAACGATGGACAGGACGGCGCATGACTGGCTTCCAGCAGTCTCCACGCGCCGATCATGCTCTTCGTGAGACACTCCGGCAAGTCGCCAATGCCTCACGCCCGCTCATCAAAACTTTACTGATCCGCCGCGGTCAGAAACAGGATGTGGAGATCCTTCTCCGGGTAGAAGTCGGTCGCTGTCATCTCGAAAGTCGTGGGCCCGACCTTCTTCACGCCATTGCCGCAGAAGCTGACGTAGTCCTGAGGGCGACCCTTGTCGACCGTCAGCTTGAACTTGCCGATCGGCCCGTTCCAGTTGGCTCCGGTGGTGAGGATGTACGACACCCATTGTTCCGTGTAGTGCGGCCCGGACTTGCCGGCGGCCGCTTCAAGCTTGGCGGCAGTCTTCATGAAGCCTGCATCGAGGCAATAGCGATCGGCATAGGTATCGTGGTTGAAGCCCGGCTTGCCGTCCTCGATGAAGCTCATGGCAACCGTGCCGCCGACGCTCGGCTTGTAGCGGTGGCTGACGCGAACCGGTTTTCCAGCGGGAAACGTGGTTTTCCACCAGTAGACAGAACGGAGCGTCCAGACCGGCCGCAAATCCTCCTGCCAGCCCTTTCCGGCATCATAGCGATCGACATAGACCAAGCCTTCCGAAATCCAGCGCTTCTTGACGTCCTCGGGCAGGTTCTTGATCGCATCACCCGTCTTTTCGCTATAGGGCAGAAGCGGAACTTGCTGAGCCAGCAGTTCCTCGGTGCGATCGATGCCCATCGCGAGCACCCGCTGCTGCAGTTGCGGGGTGATCTGCCTGCCATCCTGAACGACTGAAAACCCTAGGAAGTTGTCGCTCTCGGGATCGCCGTAGGCAATATCGCTTTGCGAACCGCCCACGACATCCGGCATGGGAAAGGCAATGATGCTTTCGAAATCGCTCTTGCCGCTATTCCTGAAGACATAGTCCACCAAAACCTCTTCCTGGGAAATGTAGAGATTTTCCTCTTCCATCGTCACTTCGGACGTCTGGGAATAGATGAGCCCGCCGGTCGTCAGTTCGGCGGTGGTGTCATTGGCAAATACCGGATTGGAGGCAAGCAAAAGCCCGCCCAATAACAAGGTCCACCGCATTTTCGTCCCTCCAGCCTGATTGGGCCGGACGATAGACTGGAACCTTGAAACAGAAAAGGCAGGCCGGAACTCATTCCGGCCTGCCTTGGCAATATCATTCAGCCGACTGGATCAGAATTCCGACCAGTCTTCCTTTACCGCGGCTGCGGTTGCGGTCTTGCCGGAGAAGGCCCGGGCGACCGTCGAACGCAGCGCGTTGACAGGCGATGCCGCCGGGCGGGCTTCCGCCGAAGCGGTCACCGGCCGTGCGATGCGGCCCGAAGAAGGCCCGCCGAGATTGAACTGCTTCAGGAGCGCATCCAACGCCTCGGCTTCATGGGCAAGCTTGTGGCTCGCGGCAGTCTGCTCTTCCACCATGGCAGCATTCTGCTGCGTGCCCTGGTCCATTGTGTTGACGGAGGTGTTGATCTCCTGCAGCCCGGTGGACTGCTCGCGGGTGGAGATGACGATCGCGCTCAGATGCTCGTTGATCTGCTGCACCTCACCGACAATCGCCTCGAGTGCCTGACCGGTTTCCCCAACCAGAGCCACGCCGGCATCGACCTGCTGACTGGAGGTGGTGATGAGCGACTTGATCTCCTTCGCAGCATTGGCGGAACGCTGGGCAAGTTCGCGGACTTCTTGCGCGACGACGGCAAAGCCCTTGCCCGCGTCGCCCGCACGCGCCGCTTCCACGCCGGCGTTCAAGGCGAGCAGGTTGGTCTGGAACGCGATGTCATCGATGACGCTGATGATGTTGCTGATCTCGCCGGAGGACTTGGCGATCTGTTCCATCGCGGAGACGGCACGGCGAACCACTTCGCCCGACTTTTCGGCACCGTCACGGGCGCGCTGCACACGCTGGCCGACATCTTCGGCGCGACGAGCCGATTCCTTGACGGTCGTCGTCACCTCTTCGAGCGCGGCCGCGGTTTCCTCGACGGAGGCGGCCTGTTGTTCGGTACGGCGGCCGAGGTCGTCGGCAGCAGCCCGGATTTCGACGGCTCCGGCGCTGATTGCGGATGCGTTGTCACCAACCGCACGAAGAGCGGACTGGAGCTTTTCGAGCGCCTGGTTGAAATCGGTCCGCAACCGGTCCAGACGGCCGGAGAACGGCTTTTCCAGTCGATAGGCGACATCGCCATTGGCAAGGCTCGCGAGGCCTGAAGCGAGCGAATCCATCGCGAACTCGATTTCGGCCGCTTCCTTGGCCTTCTGTGCGTCGTTGGCGAGACGCTCGCGCTCGTTGGTTTCGCGGAGCGCATCGGTGTCATGGGCAAGCCGCTGCTTTTCGATGGCTGCATTCTTGAAGACCGCAACGGCCTTGGCCATCAGGCCCACCTCGTCACCGCGATCAAGGGCGGGGACGTCGATGTTATGGTTGCCGCCAGCGAGCGAAGTCATGGCGTCGGTCATACCGACGATCGGCGTAACGATCGCCCGTGACAGGGCCCAGACGAGAGCTACAGCGATCGCGCCGGCAAGGCCGCCGCCTACGAGCAGCGCCATCAGCAGGTCGCCAAAGGCGTCGGCCTGCTCATGACGCGTACCCGCCGTCAGGTCCATTGCCTGTTTCTTGATCTTGGCCGCCGCATCGCGGAAGCCGTCGAGTTGGCCCTTGGCCTGGTTGCGGCCGATCTCGATCACCTGGTCGATCGGCATATCGGTATTCTTGCGCGCAGCAAGCTGGGGCTCGGTCAACTGGGTGTGGAAGACATCGGCCGCGGCACGCATGGCGTCCAGCGATGCGAGGAGATCCGGCATCCCGGCCGCCGGTTTCTTGGCAGCGTCGATCGCAGCGATCATCTTCTCGCGGTTGGCGAACACGTCCTTGTAGGTGCTATCGCTCTTAAACAGCAGGAAGCCGCGCTGGTTGACGGCCTGCTCAAGCATCGCTTCGAGCGCCGCATCCACATTCATCATGATTTCCTGCGCAGCAATCTGCTGCAAGGAAGCGCGGTTCGACCTCAAGGACTGCCAATAGACGCCCGCAGAAGCGAGCAGGCAGACCGACATCAGAGCCACGAAGGTAATGATCAGCTTTTTATTGAGGGAAAGATTTTTTAGTGACATGACGACTTTCGCTTTTTCCGGATGACACAGCCTGGGCGTCTCCTCCAGCTGCAGAAAACCGCAAGTCGATTAAAATTGCGTTGAACCGCCGCCGAAGTTTTCACAGGCAATGGTCTTGCCAGCACCCCGCGGGGCGGGCATTGACATAGCATCATGTCCAAAACCGTAGAAAACCAACGCCTCGACCAACTCCTGGTGTCCCTTCGACTGTTCGACAGCCGTTCCCGGGCGCGCGACGCAATCGCTCGCGGCACAGTTAAGGTGAACGGCCAGGTCGTGACCAAGCCCGGTCAACTGCTTTCGCCGCACGCGACGATCGCCGTCGATGATCCCGCCAAGGGTTACGTATCCCGGGCGGCACTGAAGCTGGTCGCGGCGCTCGATCATTTCGGGCTCGATCCGCGTGGCAGGAATTGCCTCGACGTCGGGGCCTCCACGGGGGGCTTCACCCAGGTATTGCTCGAACGCGGGGCTTTCCATGTCACGGCGCTCGACGTCGGCCACAGCCAGATGCACGAGAAGATCGCCGCCGACCCGCGCGTGACGAACATAGAGGGGCTGAACGCGCGCAATCTCACCGCGGACGACATTGACGACCGGGTGATCGATTTCATCGTCTCTGACGTATCGTTCATTTCGCTGAAGCTCGCCCTGCCACCGGCATTGAACCTTGCCATTCCGGGGGCCATATGCGTGCTTCTCGTGAAGCCGCAATTCGAAGCGGGCCGGGACGCGGTCGGCAAGGGAGGCCTGCTGCGGGAGCCCGAAACGGCGCCGCAGGTAGCGGCCGACCTGGAGCGCTGGCTGACGGAAGACATGGGCTGGACGAGCCTCGGCCTCATCCCCTCCCCGATTTCAGGCGGCGACGGCAACGAGGAATTCCTGCTTGCAGGAAAGAAACCAGAATGAGCACGGAAACAGTCAAGATCACGCGGCTCGGAGCGCAGGGCCATGGCATCGCGGAAAGCGACCAGGGTCCCATCTACGTGCCGCATACGCTGCCGGGCGAGACCGTGGCGATCGCCCGCAACGGCAGCCATGGTTCGCTGATGTCGATCACGCAGGCTTCGCCAGACCGCATCGCCCCGCTCTGTCGCCATTTCGACCCCGACCGGGACGCCTGCGGAGGCTGTTCGCTCCAGCACCTGGCCGATGTCCCTTACCAGACCTTCAAGCGGGAACTGGTGGTCGAGGCGCTGAAATCCAAGGGTCTCACGCCGGAGGTGGGCGAACTTGTCGTCGCGCATGCCGGCGAGCGGCGGCGGACGGTCTTTTCGGCCCGCAAGACGGAAAAGGGCCTCCTGCTCGGCTTCAACCGCGCCGAGACCAACCATATCGTCTCGATCGAGGAGTGTCCGATCGCCTCGCCCGGCATCATGGCGCGGCTCGAGGCTATCCGCGCGGTCGGACAAGCGCTGGCGGCCGGTTCCGATACCTTCCGAATCACGGTCCTAGAAACTCTTTCAGGGCTTGATCTTGCCGCCGACGAATTGAAGCCGCTTTCGGATAAGCAGCGCCGTACGGTGACGGAAACCGTTTTGGGCCTGAAGGGAATCGCTCGCCTCTCGGTCAATGGCGAGGTCATCATCGAGCCACAGAAACCGCTGATCGACTTCGGCGGCGTCAAGGTCTCCACGCCGCCTGGAGCCTTTACCCAGGCGACCAAGCCCGCCGAGGATGCCATGGCCGAGCTGGTGCTTTCCCATCTGGGAAAGGCCAAACGCGTGCTCGATCTCTTCGCCGGTTCCGGAACCTTTGCCCTGAGGCTTGCCCGTATTGCGAAAGTGCATGCGGTCGAAGGCGAGGAGAAATCGCTGAAGACCCTCGATCAGGCCGCTCGAAACACTCAGGGCCTGAAGCCGGTGAGCGTGGAAAAGCGCGATCTCTTCCGCCGGCCGATGACGCTCCAGGAACTGAAGAACTACGACGCGGTCGTCTTCGATCCGCCGCGTGGCGGAGCCGAGGCGCAGGTCAAGGAGCTTGCCCGCTCCGGTATCAAGAGCATTGCCGCCGTCAGCTGTAATCCAGGCACGCTTGCCCGAGATCTTCGCATCCTCGTCGATGGCGGCTACCGGATCAAGTCGGTGACGCCGATCGATCAGTTCCTCTGGTCGTCTCACGTGGAAGCAGTTGCTCTGCTCCAGAAATGAAGATGCCCGCCTCATGGGCGGGCATCAATCGCAAGTCAGGCAATCACGCCGCGTAGCGATTGTCTTGCGACCGTCTGCCGGAACCTTCACCGCCGCCAAGATTGAATTGCGAGAGCAGTTCCATCAGCTTTGCCGCTTCTGCCGCCAGCCCATGGCTTGCCGCCGTCTGCTCCTCGACCATCGCGGCATTCTGCTGCGTGCCCTGGTCCATGGCGTTGACCGCATGGTTGATCTCGTTGAGGCCCGTCGACTGCTCGCGGGTCGCCGTGACGATCGCACCGACATGCCGGCTGATCTCCTGGACCTGGGTCATGATGCTCTTCAACGCCGTGCCGGTATCCGCGACCAGCGTCACGCCGGAACGGACCTGCGTATTGGACGCGCAGATGAGTGCCTCGATTTCCTTGGCGGCCTGGGCCGAGCGCTGCGCAAGTTCGCGCACTTCCTGGGCCACGACGGCAAAACCCTTGCCGGCCTCTCCCGCGCGGGCGGCTTCGACACCAGCGTTCAGTGCCAGAAGATTCGTCTGGAAGGCGATATCGTCGATAACCCCGATGATATTGGAAATCTTGCCGGAGGATTCCTCTATCTCGTTCATCGCCGAGACTGCCTTGGCAACGATATTGCCGGATTGCTCGGCGCCGTCGCGGGCTCGCGTCACCAGTGCACCGACTTCTTCGGCTCGATGAGCGGTATCGCGGACGGTGGTGGTGATTTCCTCCAGCGCGGCGGCAGTTTCCTCGACTGAGGCCGCCTGCTGCTCGGTTCGGCGAGCAAGCCCATCGGCCGCATGGCGAATTTCCGCCGCACCTGCATCGATCGTGCGGGCATTGGCTCCGACCGTCTGAAGCGCCGAGCGCAACTGGGCGACAGAGGTATTGTAGTCATCCCTTAGGCGATCGAGATGCTGCGGGAACGGTTTTTCGATCCGGTAGGCGAGGTCGCCGGCAGAAAGCGCCTTCAACGCCTCGGCCAAGCCCTCGACGACAGAACGTATTTCGGCCTCCTCGCGGGCCTTCTGCGCTTCCCGTTCACGCCGCTCGCTTTCGGTCAGACGGCGGCCGCTTTCCGCCTCGCCTTCCAGCCGCTCGCGTTCCATCGCGTTGGCCTTGAAGACTGCGACGGCGGCGGCCATGGCGCCGATCTGGTCACGGCGCTCTTCGCCAGGAACGGCAATGGAGAGCTGCCCTGCCGCGAGCTTTTCCATGGCTTTCGTCATGTCGGTCACGGGACGGACGACGAACTGGTTCAGGACCCAAGCCATCGCGGCCATCATCAAGGCAACCGCCAGGATGGTCGCAACAATCGCGCTGTTTCTGAAATCACGCAACGAAGCATAGGCAGCGTCGCTGTCGACCGCAAAGCCGAGGGACCACTCGACGCTCGGCAAGCCGGCAACGGGGACGAAGCTCACCAGTACGTCCTTGCCCGCAAGGCGCGTATCGACAAGGTCGGCACCGAGCTTCGGCGTCCCCTGCGGGAACATGTCGGCAAGCGTTTTTCCGATCAGTTTGCTGTCGGGATGAATGAGGATGGTGCCATTCTTGTTGACCAGGAAAGCTGTCGCCTCAACCCCGACATCGACGGACTTGATGAGATTGACGATGGCGTCGAGCGCGAAATCGCTTCCGACGACACCTGCCAGTTTTCCATCTGTCTTGACCGGCACCGCGGCGCTGATGATCAAATTGCCGCTCGAGGCGTCCACATAAGGCTCGGTCAACACCGGTCCGTTTGCGGAGACGGCATCCTTGTACCAGGGGCGCTTGCGCGGATCATAACCTTCCGGCATCGGCAGTTTCGGCCACATGGTGAATACACCCGCTTCATCGCCGAAATAGGTGCTTACGAACTGCTTCGTCAGCACCTGATTGTCCAGGACCTTGAGAACATCGCCAGAATTCGCTGCGACGGCATCCGCCACCATGCTCGTCAGCACGATGCGGCCATTCATCCAGTTCGCAAGACTTTCCGCGGCCTGGCGGCCCGAAGAGCTCATGTTGTCGTGGACGGCTTTTGTCGTCGCGGTTTGCTGGACCCAATAGATGTGCGCGGAAAAAGCAGCCAGCGCGACCATTACAACGACTGACGCCGCAACCAGAATGCGGGTCATCAGATTCGTTCTCTTATGCATGCATGTCCCCAATTCGTGTTTCCCAACAAGAGTTAGAGACCGCTTATTAAGATTTAATTGAAGTTAAAAACCCGATACTTGCTCAATAATCCAGGTCAAGACGCCCGTTGCCGACGACGTTCGGGCAGCGGCAGCGTCCGCCCACCCGTCCGGCATCGGCGCGGCACACAAAGGGCCGATTGCGATCGTCGCTCTCCCGCGGAGGAACCACGCAGACATAGCGCTGGGGACGCGCAGATCGGTCGTCGGTCCGGCTATGGCTGTTGCCCTGATATTGCGCGACGCTCCAGGGCGTTTGCGAATCCGCAGGCGGCAACACTCCGGCAGGTGCCGTTGAACAGGCGACGGTCAGGATCAGCAGACCAGACAAGATAGTGCGCATGAGTTTTCTCCTTGCGGCACAACCTATTCCCGCCCGTGCTCCAAAAGAAGGCGGGATACCTGCTCTCTTAGTGGTCAGCGTTAACGCCGCATGAACGCTTCGAAAGCGGCGCGGGCTTCTGCGCTTCTCAGTCGTGCGGAGAAATGCACCAGCTCCTCATCGATCCGCGCAAGAACAGCCTCCCGCGGCCCGCGCACCAGGTCGCGGGCGATCTTCAAGGCCTGCGGCGGCTTCTTGGCGAGGGCCGCGGCCAGTGAAAGTACCTCCGCTTCCACCGCGTCAGGCGCGACAACCTTCCAAATAAGTCCGGCGTCGAGTGCGTCCTCAGCCGAAAAGCCCTCCCCCGCCACCAGCATGGCAAAAGCGCGCTGGTGGCCGATCACTTTCGGAGCAAGCAGGCTGGAGGCTGCCTCCGGCACCAATGCCAAATCGACGAATGGCGTCTTGAACAGGCTGCGACTCGACGCGACGGTCATGTCGCAATGAAGATTGAGGGTCGTGCCGATGCCGATCGCCAGCCCATCGACGCCGGACACCAGCGGCTTTTCCGCAACCGCCAGTGCCTTGATGAAGACGGCGGCGGCCGGTGGTTCCTTTGAACCCGACATCGCATAGGAAAGGAAGTCGCCCATGTCGTTGCCGGCCGAGAAACACCCTTCCGTGCCAAGGAATGCGACGGCCCGGACAGCTTTGTCCTCGTTTGCCTCGTGCAGTGCCGCGGTCATGCGGCTGTACATGGCCGAGGTGATGGCGTTCTTCTTTTCCGGTCGGTTGAACCGGATGACCATGACGCCCGGCTGGGCTTCCGGACGCTCGACGCGGATATGGTTGTCGCTCACGGAAAAGCTCCTTCAGGCGAGGATTGCGCGGGCAGCTTGAAGACTTGCGGCACCGGACACGACGCGGTCCTTCAAGGCCGATGTTTCGGCCAGCAGGTTTTCCGCCATGAAGCGGCATAGTGCGACGCGCTTTTCAGCCCCGCCGTCCCCGGTATTGGCAAGCGCGCCCTTGGCAAGATAGCAGCCGGTCAAGGTCAGGCCGAACAGGCGCTGATAGGGGGTCGCGCCGGCCAGAGCATCGGTCGCATTTCCGGCGGCCTGAGCCTCCAGCAGCCAATGGGTGGCGGTTTCGAGTGCCGCAATAGCGGCGCGCAGCCGATCGCCGGTTTCACCAAAAGCCGTGTCGTTCGACGCAGCGACCCTCTCCGCGATCTCTTTCAATTCGCCGATGAAACCCCGCACTTGCTCGCCGGAAGAGAGCGGCAGCTTGCGTATCACCAGATCGATGGCCTGGATGCCGTTGGTGCCTTCGTAGATCGGGGCGATACGGGAATCACGCAGATAGCGGGCAGCGCCGGTCTCCTCGATGAAGCCCATGCCACCATGCACCTGAATGCCGAGCGAGGCGACTTCGACACCCACGTCCGTCGCGAAGGACTTGGCAATCGGCGTCAGAAGTGCCGCGCGCTCGGCCCAGTGACGAGCCTCATCGCCTTCCGTGTGATGCGACATGTCGGTCGCATGGGCGCAGGCATAGCAGATGGCGCGCGCACCTTGGGTCAGGGCCTTCATGGTGATCAGCGTCCGCGCAATGTCGGGATGTTCGATGATGGGACTCATGCCCGATCCCGACCATCCGGGGGCCTTGCCCTGGGTACGCTCATGGGCATAGGACACCGCCTTCTGTGTTGCGGCTTCGGCGATGGCAACGCCCTGCATGCCGACGGCGAGGCGAGCGTTGTTCATCATCGTGAACATGCAGGCGAGCCCCTTGTTCTCCTCCCCGACAATCCAGCCGATGGCACCCTTCTCTTCGCCGAACCGGCCGTCGCCGTAGATCATCGTGCAGGTCGGCGAGCCGTGGATGCCTAGCTTGTGTTCGATCGAGTGGCAGAAGACGTCGTTGCGAGGCCCGAGCGAACCATCCTCGTTCACCAGGAATTTCGGGACGAGGAAAAGCGAAATGCCGCGTGTGCCGGCCGGTGCATCGGGAAGCCGTGCCAGCACCAGATGGATGATGTTGTCCGCCACATCATGCTCGCCCCAGGTGATGAAGATCTTCTGGCCGAAAATGCGGTAGGTGCCGTCGTCGCTGCGTTCGGCGCGGGTCTTCAGGACGCCGAGATCGGAGCCGGCATGCGGCTCGGTCAGGTTCATCGAGCCGGTCCATTCGCCGGAAACCATCTTCGCCAGATATTTTTCCTTCAGGGCGTCGCTGCCGTGCGTGACCAGCGCATCGATCGCGCCCATGGTCAGCGTCGGCGCAAGCGCGAAAGCCATGGAAGCGGAATTCCACATTTCGAGCGCCGCGACATTCAGCATATGCGGCAGATTCTGGCCGCCGAAGGCTTCCGGCGCCGTCAGTCCGTTCCAGCCCCCCTCCCGCCAGTGGCGATAGAGTTCCGGCCAGCCATCCGGCGTCTTTATTTCCCCGTCGGCCAATCGCGCGCCCTGTCTGTCGCCGATCTCGCCGAGTGGCGCCATTTCGTTGCCGGCAAAACGGCCTGCCTCTTCCAGGATGGCTTCGACAAGATCCGCGCTAAGATCGCCGAACCTGCCGATTTCCACCGCGTCTGCCAAACCTGCGACGTGATTCAATGTGAAAGCGATCTCTTCGACCGGTGCCTTATACATGATGCTCTCCTCCCAGGGCAGCTCCGCCTGCCCAATGCTACCCGATTCCATCGCGGCGGCATGCCTGTTTGCTTTTTACGTAAACGTAAATGTAATTGTCAATCGCTGCCGCGATTCCTGCTTGTGCGGCGGCGCTTCAGGAAGTTTTGTCGAACTGGCGTTACAAAGGGAACTTATGGAGTGATTTTCATGCGTCCGGATGCCGTGCCGATGTCTCTTATAACGCCCGCCGTACCCGGTCTGGTCTGGGCCTACCATTTCCGGTCCGGGACTGCGCCATGCACCCGGCTGCCGGTCGATATGGCCCGCAGCGACCTTGACATAAGCGACGGCTTCCTTTGGCTCCACCTGAACCTCGCAGACTCCCGGGTCGCTGCATTCCTGGAAGGTTTCACCGACCTCCCGCCGCCCGCAGTCGCTGCGCTCACCACCCATGACACTCATGCGGCCATAACTCTCGACGAACAGGTCGTTTATGGGACGCTCGTCGATTTCCAGCGGGAATTCGACAGCGAGACGCGCGACATCGGCTGGCTGCATTTCTTCGCATCCGGCAAGGTGATCATCACCACCCGCCTGCAACCGCTGCGATCGGTCGACCGAGTTCGGGCGGCGATCGAGAAGAACGCGTCGCGTTACCAGAAGCCTATCGACGTGTTCGAGACGCTCGTCGCCGAGTTCCAGCGGACGATGATCGGCCTGGTGATGGAGCTCACGGAAGAGCTGAACCTGATCGAGGACTTCGTCTACGACAATGCGCCCCGCGACGAGCGCCGCAGACTGGCGCCGGTGCGACGGACGGTCGTCCGGCTGCATCGCCATCTGAGAACCGTACTGACCCTGATGCGCCGTGCAGCGGCGGTCGACGACGACGAAATGCCGCCGGGTTTCGACGATGCATCCTCGCGGCTCATCTCCCGGCTCGAGGCCGTCGACCACGACGTTTATGCACTGCAGGAGCGGGCCCGGCTGCTTCACGAAGAAATCGACTCGAAGCTGTCGTCGGAAACCAACAGGCACCTCTACATCCTGTCGCTGATGACCGCATTCCTGTTGCCGCCATCGCTGGTGACCGGCTTCTTCGGTATGAACACCTCTTCCCTTCCTTTTGCGGAAGGGTCCGGGGGCACAATCTATGCATTCAGCCTGATGGGCGTTTCAGTTTTCGCCGCCTGGTGGCTGTTGAGGCGGGCAGGCATTCTCTGACCAGGCGTCGAGAAAAACCCGTTCGACATAGCCGAACGGGCTCAGGTGCGGTGCGCCGCCTATCAATAGTAAGGGGACAGGCAGGTCTGGCGCGGGCCGTAGTTTGGCTGGAACGTGTTCGAATAGCTATCGTATGAGCGGTAGCGGTCGGCGCACCATTCGTAGTGGCGCGGATTGATGTCGCTGCGCTCAACATAAGTCGGAGCAGGTTCGACATATCGCGGCGCGGGTTCCACATAACGCGGCTGAGCCGCAATTGCGCCCCCGATGATGGCGCCCGCACCAAAGGCGGCAAGCGGGAACCAGTAGCCATTGTGGTAGCGATAGCCATGCCGGCGCTCGCGGTAGCCGCGGTGACCGTTGTAATAGCCGTCCCGGCGCCACTCGCGACGCTCCCACCGATCGCGCTCCCAGCGGTCGCGTTCGCGGTATTGAACCTCGGTAACGGCCGGGCTTTCCACAGCCGGCGTGGCTGGAAGCGGCATTGCCTGAGCGGGCATCAGCGAACTCAACAGAACCGCGGCGGACATCCCCGCAAGCAGCGTCTTCCTGAACGTCATATCGGAACTCCCATTCCTTATCTGGATGTATTCAAATTTCTTCTGCGGCCGATGAACCCTATACTGGACGGGCTGGTCTTTCGGCAATCTTTAGGAAATTGATCCTGAATAGGCGATTAACGTTCCAAACGTAAAAAACCGACCTCGGGCATCATGCTCGAGGTCGGGTCGCAATCGATAACGTGATGCTATCGTTCAGTAAGGCGAGCGGCAGATCCTACGCACACCGGCGCTGGCGACATAGGTATTGTCGGAGGCGCGATAGGTACGGTAGCGGTCCTCGCACCAGGCATAGTGACGGCTGCTATACCCGCCTCGATCGGCAGCTACAGCGCCACCGATGATCGCGCCGGCGCCAAAAGCGGCAAGCGGGAACCAGAAGCCGTTGTAGTAGCGATAACCGGGCCGGCGGTCGCGATAGCCGCGATGCCCTCTGTACCAGCCGCGACGATCGCCGCGCCAGTCACGGCGGTCGCGATACTGGATATCGGTGACGGCGGAAGATGCCGAGAAAGCGGGCGCCGACGGCATCTGAAATGCCTGCGCAGGCGCGAAGCTGGTCAGCGTGGAAGCAAGGGCAACGGCCATTGCAGTCAGGCGAAGACGGTATTTCATTGCGATGTTTCCTCTGTTCGTTGTCGAGGAAAGCAACGTCAGATCGAGGATTTTGTTCCTAGGAGGTCCCCCAAGGGCATGAAGCGGCCGATCACGAATAGGAGATCGGCCGCCCGTCGACTTACGCGACGATCGAAAGTTTTGCCTGATCGCCCTGCAGGCGATTGACCATGAAGTTCGAATACCATTCGACGAACTGCATGACGCCACCCTCGTGGTCGGCCGAATAGGGTCCCGGCTCATAGGCGGGCGAGCGGATGCCGAAGGCGTTTTCCTCTACGATCTGGCGGTCCTGGTCGTTGGTCATGTTCCAGACATGCGTCAGCTCTTCGAGATTGTAGTCGACGCCCTCGACCGCGTCCTTGTGGACCAGCCATTTGGTCGTAACGGCGGTCTCCTCCGGCCCGAGCGGCGTGACCCGGAAGGAAATCGCATGGTCGCCAAGCATGTGATTCCAGGTGGTCGGGTAGTGGAAGAGCAGCATGGTGCCGATACCATCGATCGTCACGTCGTCGGATAGCTTTCTCTGCACGGCATTCCTGCCGGACATGGTGTAGCTCTCCGCCCCCTCGATCAGCGGCATGCGGGCGACACGGAACTGGCCGTCGGGCGAAATCTGGAACCGGCTCGGCAGATTGGCGGCCTCGCAGCGTTGCCAGTGCTCGATGATGACAGGATCATCGATCGCACCGGCGACGCCGGTGACCGTCGGCGCCTCGGGAAATGTACGGCAGAGTTCCGGATGATTGCCGGCGCAGTGGTAGCATTCCCGGTTGTTTTCCCAGACAAGCTTCCAGTTGCCCTTTTCGATGATCGTCGACTGATGCGCAACCTTGGCCTCCGACAGGCGGTGCGGCGCCACATAGGGTTCGATCGCGGCGCGGACGGGTGCGAAGTCCGGCGCCTCCTGAGCCAGGCAGATAAAGATGTAGCCGGCGACGCTTTCGCAATGCACCTTCTTCATCCCGTACTGGCTCTTGTCGAATTCCTTGCCCATATGGCGCCCGATCAAGAGCGAGCCGTCCAGTTCGTAAGTCCATTGATGATAGGGACAGACCAGGCGTACGGCCGAACCGCTTTCCTTGGTGCAGACCCGGCTGCCTCGATGGCGGCAGGTGTTGTGAAGGGCGCGAATCTGGCCATCGCGGCCGCGCACCACCACGACCGGATAGTCGCCGATCTGCAGCGTGAAATAGCTGCCGTTCTTCGGCAGCTCGCAATCATGGCCGACAAACAGCCAGTCGCGGTACCAGATCATCTCGAGATCGAGCTTGTAATAATTGGGATCGGTATAAAACGCCCGTTCGAGGCTGAAGCCTTCGCGGCGGTTCTTAAGCTGTCGCAGCGCCTGGTTGCGAATTTCCATCTTGCCTTCCTCGTGTTGTGGCATGCGGAAGGACATGGAAAAGCAGGCCGGCTCACGCCTGCCAGCCTCCTGCCCCGAACGCCCGCCGCGATCGGTAACCTTTCCCCAAGGCTGGTTTCCGGGCTCAGGAGTTGCCCCTTTCGGGACTGATCAGGCGCCTTCCCGGGCGGCCGTTGCGGCTCTTTCCCAGTGGCTTCAGCCAAACCTTTGAACTCCACCACCGTTGCGGGGGCAGCGCCGGGCTTCGACCGGCTTCCCAATTCTCCGCCCTCCCTAGCCGGGCGGCACCTTGAGCTTGATGCGGATATAAACATCCGCCCCGGCTGTCGCATAGACGACATTGCGACATCGGCAACCGCATTGACGACGACGTGAAAAGCCCTTCCAGCCTCGCATAAGGGAAACCTGTCATTAACAGCTGAATTCTAAAATGCTGGCGTCAACCGGAGCGGAGCCAGTGCAGGCCAAGGAAAAGATCCGCTACTTCGAAGCTCCCCCGCCAAGCCCCCCGGTGCCGGCGGCAACGAAGTCCGCTGCCCATTCCGAGTTTCTCAGAACCGGCCGGATCGTTCGGCACAAGCCCATCTGGCTACCCGAGGAACGCCGCTATATCAGCCATGAAGAGGTCGCGGAGCGAACCGGCAAGCGGCTTGAAACCGCCGGCGAGAAAAGCCACGAGCGCATCAACGCCTTTCATCGCTCCATCCAGTTTCCGAAGATCGTCTTCCACCGCACGCTCGAGGGAAAACCCCATCTCGGCTATTGCCACGTGACGGCAGCGCGAACCCTTCTTGCGCACCGCGTGCCTGTTAGCTGGTCCTTCTACATCGCGAATTTCTTTTGCGAGATCGGCGAAGAGGAAAGATTCTTCGAGCGCATTCACACCTCCTATTCGCGCATGTATTTCGCGGTCGCGATCGAAGGCGAGCCAGGTCAACCGTTTCAGATCAGCCGCACGGTTCGCAAGAATGGTTTGCTTTTCCAGACCAGCGACCCGATGGAAGCGATCAAGAACGTGCTTCTGCTCGGCGCGTCGAACGATGCGCTTCGCGAGATCATCAAAAAGCTTTGAAGCAGACCCCTGTCCGCGCTATTGACGAGCGGACATGACGGCAGAGATCATCGACATTACCACGGACCACGAGAACGCCATCGCGCACGCCTGCACCGTGCTGGCGGACGGTTTTCCGGTGGCGATCCCGACGGAAACGGTCTACGGGCTCGCCGCGGATGCCACCAATCCCGCCGCTATCGCGCGCATCTACGAAACCAAGGGCCGGCCTCGCTTCAACCCGCTCATCTGCCACATGGCCGATATCGCCATGGCGGAGCACTACGCGGTCTTCGACCCCATCTCGCGAAAGCTCGCCTCAGCGTTCTGGCCGGGGCCGCTGACCTTGATCCTGCCTCTGAAGCCGGAGAGGGGCATTCATTCGCTGGCGACGGCGGGGCTCGACACGGTGGGCATCCGTCTTCCCAAGGGCTTTGCCGCCGAACTCATCCGTGCTTTCGGAAAACCGCTTGCAGCGCCCAGTGCCAACACATCCGGCAAGGTCAGCCCGACGAGTGCGAAGCATGTGGCTGAAGACCTGGGCGACAAGCTGAAGCTGATTGTCGACGGCGGTGCGGCACCCGTCGGCGTGGAGTCGACCATCCTGCGGGTCGAGGACGGCATCATCCGCCTCTTGCGTCCCGGTGGCGTGGCGGCCGGGGAGATCGAGAAGACAACCGGCCTTGCGGTCGTGCGGCCTGAGGGCCCGGCAGCAATCATCGAGGCGCCCGGCATGCTCGCCTCCCACTACGCTCCGGGAGCGCCGGTGCGACTGAATGCCAAGCATGTGGAAAGCGGCGAGGCCTTGATCCGGCTCGGTTCGGCTCCGATAAAGGGCATCGAGCTTGCGAAGGAAGTCTTTGATCTCAGCCCCTCCGGCGATCTTGCGCAGGCGGCGGCAAATCTGTTCGACTACCTGAAGCGCGCCGATGCAACCGGTGCGGCACGCATTGCCGTCACCCCGATACCGGATCACGGGCTGGGTGAGGCGATCAACGACCGGCTGGCCCGCGCAGCAGCGCCGCGGGAATAACGAGGAGGAGACGCCGATGGACATTTCCGGGCCAAAACCCGAGCTTCTCGCCCGCTTCGCGGCGATTGTCGGCGACAATCACGTTCTAAGGGACCCGCAAGACCTCGCTCCCCATCTCGTGGAAGGCCGCGGGCTCTATGTCGGTTCGTCGCCGATGCTGTTGAAGCCGGGCTCGACGGAGGAGGTTTCAGCAATCCTGAAGCTTGCGAGCGAGACGGGCACGCCGATCGTGCCGCAGACCGGCAACACCGGGCTTGTCGGCGGTCAGACGCCGCGCAGCGGCAGCAGCGACCTGATCGTCTCCCTGGAGCGCATGAACCGCATCCGGGATGTCGATCCGGTTGCAAACGTGCTCGTTGCGGATGGCGGCGCAATCCTCGCCGACGTCCAAAGGGCCGCCGAAGCCGTGGGCCGGCTCTTCCCGCTGTCGCTCGGTTCTGAAGGATCCTGCCGCATCGGCGGCAATCTCTCCACCAATGCCGGCGGCACGGCGGTCCTTGCCTACGGCAATATGCGCCAGCTCTGCCTCGGCCTCGAAGTCGTGCTGCCGACCGGTGAAATATGGGATGGACTGCGGCGTCTCAAGAAAGACAATACCGGTTATGATCTGCGCGATCTCTTCATCGGCGCGGAAGGCACGCTCGGCATCATCACCGGCGCCGTGCTGAAGCTTTTCCCTCAGCCGGTCGGGCATCAAGTCGCGCTTGCGGGGCTCAACTCACCAGAGGACGCGCTCAATCTGCTGGAACGGGCCTCCAACCTCTGCGGCACGGCATTGACGGGGTTCGAGCTAATGCCGCGCATCGGTATCGAGTTCGCCACGCGGCATATCGAAGGCGTTCGCGATCCGCTTTCCAAACCGCATGCGTGGTATGCGCTGATCGACATCTCGACATCGGATTCGCCAGAAACGGCACAATCCATGGTGCAGTCGCTGCTGGAGCAAGGTTTTGAAGCCGGCATGATCCGCGACGCGGTCATCGCCTCGTCGGTCGCCCAGCAGAAAGCTCTCTGGCATATGCGCGAAAGCCTTTCAGACGCCCAGAAGCCGGAAGGCGGGTCGATCAAACACGACGTTTCAGTACCCGTATCGAAGATACCCGCCTTCATGGAGGAAGCGGGCAAGGCGGTGTTGGCAGCTATTCCGGGCGCGCGCATCTGCGCCTTCGGCCATCTGGGCGACGGCAATATCCACTACAACATCTCGCAGCCCGTCGGCACCGACAAGGCCGCCTTCATCGGCCGCTGGCGCGAGATCAACGAGATCGTCCACGGCATTGTCTTGGCAGCGGGCGGGTCGATTTCGGCTGAACATGGTATCGGCCAGTTGAAGCGCGACGAACTCGCTCACATCCGTTCTCCGATCGAGCTCGATCTGATGCGAAGGATCAAGAAGGCCTTTGACCCCGCGGGCATCATGAATCCCGACAAAGTGGTGGCGATCCCTTGAGCCAGACACCGAAAACCACGATCCGCATCGATCTCGGCAACGGCGTGCGGCTTGGGCCCGGCAAGGCGCAGCTTCTCGAGCTCATCGCGGAGCACGGATCGATCCGCGCAGCCGGAGCCGCGATCGGCATGTCCTACCGGCGCGCTTGGCTGCTTGGCGATGAGATCAACCGGATGTTTCGGGAGCCTTCGATCTTCACCCGCCACGGCGGCAAGAGCGGTGGCGGCGCAGGCCTCACGGACTTCGGGCAGGAACTGCTTTCGCGCTACCGAAGGATGGAAGAGGAAAGCCGGGACAGGATCCAAGCGGACCTTGACTGGTTGGCTGCCAATACCGCTCCGGATTTCGATGCCGCCGGGATTAACGCGGAAGCTCAGGATGGTGCGGAGACTCCGCTTAACCCATCCTGATCTGGGACAGTGCCCAAAGCGTATCCGCGCTGACGCCGCCCGAACCGCCGCCAAGAATGGTCGCAGCCGACGCTGAAGCCGACGAGTCGTTTTCTATGTCGTACATGACCGTGAAGCGCTTGATCAGCTTGTCGAGCTTTTCCGGATCCGCCAGGTCTTTCAGCTCGAGTTTCCGCTCGATCAGCTTTGCCTGCTGATCGACCTCCATACTGCCGATCTCGGAAGGCAGGCTGAAGGTGATACGGAAGAATTCCATCAGCGCCTCGTCGCCGAGGATCACGTAAGGATCGGTGATGGTGTCGGCCATACGCTGGAAATAGAGCGCCAGGCGGACGCCGGCGTTTTCCTCGCCCTGCTGCGTCTCCAGAAGCTGCCGCACATAGAGGCTCTGCGTTGCCGCGACTTCACCGCCGTTCTGTGCCCGTCCGGCCGAGCTGCGATCAACATCGCCTTTCGCATCGAAATTGAAGGTGCCGACGATCTGGGCCAGCCGTTTGTCCGGCTGGCTGTTGACGAAGCTTTTCGGATCGCTGAGATCGGAATTGAATGCCTGCTTAAGGACGTCATTGGTGATCGTCGCGGGATCGATGCCCTTGGAGATGAGAAGGATATCCAGGAGCTTGCGGTCGGCGAGCAGCTCATCGCGGCTGTCGATGCGCTGCATCGTATCCGTGTAATACTTGGCTTCTTCCTGGGCCTTCTTCTTGACGACGTCCAGCTCGTCGCCTTCCAGAAAGCGGGTCTGTCGCAGGATGTAGTCCTTGGCCACGTTGGTGATCGCCGAATTCGACTGGGCCAGAACGGGCGCTGTGACCTCACCATCCTTGGTGAAATTGAACAGTTTGGCGAGCGTGAGGAAGCGTTCATCCTTGAGCTTGTAGATGTAGCTCTCCGGATCTGAGAGATCGCTCTTGAGCGCGTTTTTCACGGTCAGTTTTGAAACCGATGAGGGATCCAGGCCGACTGCCTTCAGCGCGAAGTCGTAGCTCGTCTCGGCATCCTTGCTCAGAAAGTCGCCGAGGGTTTTGACGGCAGCCAGATCCAGTTTGTAGAACCTGACGGCCTTCTCGTATTCGTCTTCCTGCTTGTCGTCCCACCGGCTCATGTAATTGTCGCGGGTGCGGTTGGTCTGCAGGCTCGTCTGCGCCTCACCGGCTACGACCGTTCCGTCCGTCTTGAAGTTGAAGGCTTTGGCCAGTTCCAGATATTGCGGGTTGCTGGCACCGAATTTGTTCGCATAGCTGTTGGGATCGTTCAGATCGCTCGTGAGGATCTGCTCGATGGTGGATTTGACCACGGTCACCTTGTCGAGATTAAAAGCGACCTTGATGTATTTCATAAGGCGGTCATCGCTCGTGAGATCGGTGACGTTCGTTGCGGTCGCGATTGTCTCTTCGAACAGTTGCTGATTGAACATGGCTTCGGCATGAGTGACGCGCGTCTGCTTGTTGAAGAAGCCAGCTACGATTTCCTCGAGCTTGTCGTCAGTCACCGCCCCGCCCGCAGGCACCGTGCCGTCGGCATTGAAACTAAAATCCTCGGCCAGCGCCTTCATGACTTCGAGATAGGCTGTATCGTCCTTTACCGCGTTCATGATTTCCGCGAGTTCCAGGCGCCGTTGGTCGGTTTGGTCGAGAGGCACCAGGCGTCCGTTCAGTTCGTTGAGCCGGGGCTGCTGCACATTGAGCTTCCCCTGGTCCGTCTGAAGAAGCTGCTCCGTTTGCGTCAGCTGCGTTTGAAGGGTGGTGATCTGCGGTTGGATGACCGCAGGGTCCCCGCCATTTGCCAACTCCTGCTGTTTGGCCGCGATCTGGGTTTGAAGGTCGGTTTTTCTTTGCTCGCCAAGCGTGATCGAGTTCTGCAACTGCGGGACGGTTGCGGCGAGGCTCTTTCGCTCGACCAGTTCGGCGTCTTCGGTCTTGGCGTCGTCATACTGGTTGAGAGAGTTGCCATAGGCGGTATTGTAATAGCTGGTCGGATCAGCCGGATCGCTGGTCAGCACGCCTCGGATGGCCTCGTAGTTGTAGTACTTCGCATCGATCCCATAGGCCGTGAACAGATAGTTGCGCAGGCGGTCATTGCGGAGGAATTGATCGACGTTCTTGATATTGCCGGTTTCACTCAGCATCGCCCGGAAGTACCGGGTGTCGTCCTCGATCCTGTCTTCCTGGGCAGCGATCGTCTGGTCGTAGGTTTCGAAAAGCTCCTCCATCTGGCCATCCGACTGGGCCACGGCCGTGTCCGACGCGGACGAAGCGAAATTGAAGGATGCGGCGAAATTCTTGTAGCGATCATCCGTCAGGCGGTTTGCGAAGCTGTTTTCGTCGCCAAGATCGCTTTCCAGCACCTGCTTCATGAAGGCCTTGGCATAAATCATCTCGTCAAGGCCGTGGGCCGTCATCGCATAGGAATAGAGCCGGTAGTTATCCAGGAACTCGTCGACGGTTTTCACCTTGCCGATATTGTCCTGGTAGTACTTGGTATCGTTGGCGACCGTCGTCTGCCCGGAAATCTGCTTCAGGCTCTTCAGGATATCGCGATTGACGAGATCGAAGGTGAGATAGGTCGATACCATGGGCTGGCCCCGCAAGTCGGAATGATGCTGGTGCAATCATCCCCGACTTGCCTTGCACGGGGCTTTTCCCTCACCGGCTCGCTTCTTGTCCCGCCTCCGCACAGGTTTTTGCGATTCACGTTCCGGAAACCCAAAAGGGTTCGTTTTCGCTAACCATCAAGTCAGGCAAACCTTCTTTAACCGCAATTTTTAAGCAGTCTCGAACATGCTCGCCCTATGCTCTGGCTATCAGAGGACAAAAGTCCCGTGGAGAAACCGGTAACGGCTCTCAGGTAAAACAAGGGTAGCATATCGATGAACAATACCGTTCTGAAGCCCGTTTGGGCAGGGTCGACATTGAGGCTCGATCCGTCTCGTTTCCCGCAGCAGGTTACCTATGCGCTGCGCGAGGCATCAGGAGATGTCACCATCACCATCGACAAGCGCGGTGCCGTTCTCCGCAAGATACTTCCGTCCAGCGGCCTGCCGCTGTCCGTCGCACTTCCCGCCCGGGCCTTCAAGGGTGTGGCCGCCCGGGCCATCGATCATGGCGACGGGGAAGTGACCGTCACCCTGGAACTGCACCATGAAGACCCGGATCTCTGCATCCCCCTTCTGGTCGCCCACGATCTCTGCGACATCGCCGCCGACTGGCGGAGCTGGGCGAATGCCTTTCGGATCCCCATGCTGATGGTGGAAGCCGACGGCGTTGCCCGACCGTTGGAAACCCATCTCGGTGAGGTTCGATCCGAGGGAGCCAAGCAGCGCCGCCGCCATTCTTACTTCGCAGCCCGCCGGCCGCGCTTCCTGGTGCGCAGAACCACCGGCAGCCTGGGAATCTCGATGAAAATCGAAGGCAAGGAAATTATCGCGCGCCGCTAGGGCTTTGTTTGTCCCTTTGTCCACCGCTTCTCGCGATAACGAAGAAGCCCGATCCTCAGCCGATCGGGCTTCTTGCTTTTGAGCTATGCGATTATGGACAGGGTAAGCCCCGTAAACAGGATCGCACCGACGCGGGTGTTGAACTTGAAGAGCCTCAGGCACTGGTCGGCATTCTCGATATCGAGGATTACGACCTGCCAGGCGAACATCACGGCCGCCGCCAGAAGGCCGGCATAGGCGAAAAATCCAACGCCGGCGGCGGCGAAAGCAAACAGCAGGAAGACGAGGGTCAGCCCGTAAAGGCCAACGAGCCAAGCCCTGGTATCCTCGGCAAAAAGGCGAGCCGTCGAGCGCACCCCGATCAGTTCGTCGTCCTCCTTGTCCTGGTGAGCGTAGATCGTGTCGTAACCGATCGTCCAGGCAATGGCGGCGAGGTAAAGCCAGATCGCTGCCCAGGAAAGGCTGCCGAAGACCGCGGCCCATCCCATCAATGCCCCCCATGAGAAGGCAAGACCCAGGAAGAATTGCGGCCAATCGGTAAACCGCTTGGCAAAAGGATAGATGGCGACGACCGTCAGCGACAGGATGCCGAGCCCGATCGTAAAGGAATTGAACTGGATCAGCACAAGAAGGCCGACCAGCGCCTGCACGGCCAGAAATGTCTTCGCCTCGAAACGGGACACGCGGCCGGACGGCAGAGGCCGCGAACGGGTGCGCGCCACTTCCATGTCGATGTCGTGGTCGACGAGGTCGTTATATGTGCAGCCGGCACCGCGCATCGCAACGGCGCCGACGAAAAACAGAATCAGGTGAAAGAGGAAAAGCCCTACTGAAAATAGGTCCTCATTCCGTGCCGCGTTGGCGGCGAGCGCTGCCGACCAGAAACAAGGCCACATCAGGAGTTGCCAGCCGATCGGGCGGTCCCAGCGGGCAAGCTGCGCATAGGGCCAGGCCGATCGCGGCAGAACGCGATAGACCCAGTTATCCGAAGGGGCGTCGGCCACGCGGCCGCTGAAATTGTCGGCGTTCGTCATGGTCGAGGTTCTAGCTCCCGACCATGACGACGGTCAAGCAGCCCCGGACCCGCTGCCTGTTTCACCTAACCCGCAATCTGGTCCAGCGGCATGCGGCTCTCTTCGAAAGCCTTCAGCTCCGCCTCGCGTTCCTGGATGTAGTTGCGGTTGTCGGGAACCGCCGTACGCTTTTTGACGATCTGCATCTGGAAGATGAAGAAGTTCTCGTGTGTGAAGGCCATTTCCGACGCGGCGAGGTAGAATTCCCACATCCTCACGAAACGCTCGTCATAAAGGGCAGCGGCTTCCGCTTTGTGGGCCATGAAGCGCTCGCGCCAGTGGCGGAGCGTGTAAGCATAATGCATCGGCAAGATTTCGATGTCGGAGACCAGCAGGCCCGCCTTTTCGACCGCCGGCATGACTTCGGCGATAGAGGGAATATAGCCGCCCGGAAAGATATATTTCTCGATCCACGGGTTGTTGATCAGTGCCGGATTGGGCTGGCCGATCGAGTGCAACACCATGACGCCGTCATCGGCCAGCACGTCGTTCACCTTGTTGAAGAACTTGCGGTAGTTCAGCCGACCCACATGTTCGAACATGCCGACCGAGACGATACGGTCATATTTGCGCGGCGGCATGTAATAATAGTCCTGCAATTCGAACCGGACGCTGCCCGCGAGGCCACGCCTGGCCGCGCGTTCCCGCGATACCTTGAGCTGCTCCTCGCTGAGTGTGATCCCGGTTACGTCGACGCCACAGAACTCGGAGAGGTACATGGCCATACCGCCCCAGCCGGAGCCGATCTCCAGCGCCCGCTGGCCCGGTTCCGCGCGCAGCTTCGCCACGATGTGGCGTTTCTTGGCGATCTGGGCGTCGTCGAGAGAAATCCCGGGCGGGTTGAAATAGGCACAGGAATACTGCCAGTCCTCGTCCAGAAACAGCGAAAAGAGCTTGGCATTGAGATCGTAGTGGTGGGCGACATTGTGCCGGTTGTGGTTGATCGGCACACGGTTGCGAAACTGCGCAATCGCGATCCGCATCAGGGAGCGCAGCAGGATGCCGAAGGTCAGGCCTTCCTTCAGGGTGTTGTCCTTGACGAGCGCGAGGAACTCGTAGATGTCGCCTTCCTCGACGAGAAGCCGGCCATCCATGTAGAGTTCTCCGAGCTTCAGCTGCGGGTCGGTGACCAGATCCCGTTCGGCTGCCTCGTCGGTGAACCGGATCGTGACAGAGCGCCCCCCTCCTCCACCATATCGTTGCTCGCCACCGGAGCCTTTGACGACAAGCGTGCCTGTCCTGATGATCTTGCTGAAGAGATTGTGAAGGGACGAGGCCATAGACTCACCTCCGTAGATACTAAGCCTGCCTTACTAACTCAAAATCTAGTGGTTTATTTCTGACTTGCAAGCGTATTTCAGACATGAAAATGACATAAAAAAACAGGCCGTCAAACTTGTTGACGGCCTGAACCTTGCTGGAAGATATCGCCCGGAACCCTATTTACGCTTCAGCGCTTCGGCGAAAGCTGCGCCGAAAGCCCCTTGTGAGGAAGGCTTTTCGGTCTTCGCGAACTTGGGGTTGGCAGACCTCTCCCGAGCATCGCCGCGTGAGGCCGGGGCCGCCTCGCCGCCGTCCTTGCGCATGGTCAGGCCAATGCGTTTGCGCTTGACGTCGACCTCGACCACACGAACCTTCACGACATCGCCGGCCTTGACCACCTCATGCGGATCCTTCACGAAACGATCGGCGAGCTGGGAGACGTGCACCAGGCCATCCTGGTGCACGCCGATATCGACGAAGGCACCGAAGGCGGCGACGTTGGTAACCGTGCCTTCCAGCAGCATCCCGGGCTTCAGGTCGCCGATCTCATCGATACCTTCCGCAAAGGTCGCCGTCTTAAAGCCGGGACGAGGGTCGCGGCCCGGTTTTTCGAGTTCGGCGATGATATCCTTCACCGTCGGAAGCCCGAACTGCTCGTCGATGAACCTGCGCGGATCGAGACCTTTGAGCGTTGCGCTGTCGCCCATCAGGCTTCGCAGATCGCGGCCACAGGCGGCGACGATTTTCTTGGCGACGCCATAGGCTTCCGGGTGGACGGCCGAGGCATCCAGCGGCTCCTTGCCGTTCGGGATGCGCAGGAAGCCAGCCGCCTGCTCGAAGGTCCGGTTGCCGAGCCGGGCGACCTTGAGAAGCTCCCTGCGACTCGCGAACGCGCCATTCTGATCCCGGTGCAGGACGATCGCTTCAGCGATCGACCGGCTGAGGCCGGCAACGCGTGAAAGCAGCGGAGCCGAGGCCGTATTGAGGTCAACGCCGACCGCATTCACCGCGTCTTCGACGACCGCGTCCAGGGAGCGCGAAAGTTTCGTCTGGTCCACATCGTGCTGGTACTGGCCGACGCCGATCGATTTCGGCTCGATCTTGACGAGTTCGGCGAGCGGATCCTGGAGGCGCCGAGCGATGGAGACTGCACCGCGCAAGGATACGTCGAGGTTCGGGAATTCGGCCGAAGCGGCTTCCGAAGCGGAATAGACCGATGCGCCCGCTTCCGAGACGATGACCTTCGTCGGCTTCGGAGCCGGCAGGTTGGCGAGCATATCGGCCACCAGCTTCTCCGTTTCGCGGCTGCCGGTGCCGTTGCCGATCGCGATCAATTCCACCTTGTGCTTGCGGACAAGGGAAGCAAGTTCGGCCTGGGTTCCGCGAACATCGTTCTTCGGCGGGAAAGGATAGACCGTCGTCGTTTCGAGCAGTTTACCGGTACCATCGACCACGGCCACCTTGACGCCGGTGCGGATGCCGGGATCGAGCCCCATCGTCGCGCGAGAACCGGCGGGAGCTGCAAGCAGCAGATCCTTCAGATTGCGGGCAAAGACATGGATGGCATCCTCCTCCGCGCGCTCGCGCAATTCCCGCATCAGGTCGAGCGACAGCGATACGGAGAGTTTGACGCGCCAAGTCCAGCCGGCGGCTTCCATCAGCCAGCGGTCCGCGGCGCCCCGGTCGCGGATGTCGAAAGCAAGCGCGATGATGCGTTGCGCCGGCTTCACCGGCGACGGATCGTCCTGATCCACCTCGATCGTCAGCGTCAGGAACTCCTCATTCCAGCCGCGCAGCATGGCAAGCGCACGATGGCCAGGCGCCGTCGCCCAGCGTTCCGAATGGTCAAAATAGTCGGAGAACTTGGCGCCGGCCTCTTGCTTGCCGTCGACCACCTTGGCCTTCAACGTCGCGCCGTTGCGCATATGCTGCCGCAGCTTTCCGAGCAGGTCCGCATTTTCCGAAATCGTTTCGGCTACGATGTCGCGCGCACCGTCGAGCGCCGTCTTAAGGTCCGGCACTTCGCCCGCGACGTAGGCTTCCGCCAGTTTTGCGGGATCGGCGGTCCGGTCGGCCCATATCGCGTCGGCGAGCGGCCTGAGACCTCGCTCGCGGGCAATCTCGGCGCGGGTGCGGCGCTTCGGCTTGTAGGGAAGATAGAGGTCTTCCAGTTCGGCCTTGGTCGCGGCCTTCGCAATCTTCCCGCCGAGCTCTTCCGTCATCTTGCCTTGAGAGGTGATCGATTCGATGATCGAAGCGCGGCGCGCTTCCAGTTCGCGCAGATAGACCAGGCGTTCGGAAAGCGTGCGGAGCTGCGAATCATCGAGCCCTCCAGTCACCTCCTTGCGGTATCGCGCGATGAAGGGCACGGTCGCGCCATCGTCGATCAACCCGATCGCAGCAGAGGCCTGCTCCGGATGGGCGTTGATCTCCGCAGCGATCGCGGCGGCAAGAAATCGGATATCGGCGGCCATGAACTTCCCCTTTGAAAACCGGAGGCGTGACCATAGTGAAAGTTTGTGGCAAGGCAACGTGGCCAACGACACGTCCACAATTTGCCCGGATGTGCCAAAGCGGAACGTGCATTGGAACACCGCTAACCATGGACCTGTGGAAAATAACGAGGACTCTCTCACCCGCCGCAATCAGCACCTAAATTCCGCCCGCCGCATGATGCGGCCAGGAATGGAGGTATGAATGCCCAGGAAAGCTGCCAGGGTGCTGGCGTTCGACACGGCGGTTGCGGATGAAGAGCTCGAAGCCGCCATTTCCTATCTCGACGAAAAACTCGCGAATGCGTCTTTAAGGGACGAGCCGGTGCCCTTCCTCGCGTACCGAAACAGGATGATCTTCCAGACGACATTGAACATCCGGCGCGGCACGGTATCGGCTCCGTCGCATCGCTAGGTTTGGTCGTAGCGGTCGGGCCACGGGATGATCGAGCATCTCGTGGCCCGGCACTTGACCTTTGCCGTCCCGCCCCTTAACCGCCGGTCAGGTTAAAAAGCGAGGGCGAGACATGAAGGTTCTCTTGATCGGTTCCGGTGGACGCGAGCATGCGCTGGCCTGGAAGCTTGCCCAATCGCCCAAACTCACCGAACTCTATGCTGCCCCTGGCAATCCCGGCGTTGCGGAACATGCCACACTCGCGACGATCGACATCGAGGATCATCAGGCCGTAGAAACCTTCTGCCTGGAAAAGAAGATCAATCTGGTTGTGATCGGCCCCGAGGCACCGCTCGTTTCCGGTCTTTCGGATGCTTTAAGAGCAAAAAATATCGTCGTTTTCGGCCCGTCGGCCGCGGCGGCGCAGCTTGAAGGCTCAAAGGGCTTCACCAAGGATCTCTGCGCGCGTTACGACATTCCGACCGGCGCCTATCGCCGCTTTTCGAATGCCGCCGAAGCGAAGGTCTATGTGCAGGAACAGGGCGCGCCGATCGTGGTCAAGGCGGACGGCCTTGCGGCGGGCAAAGGCGTCACCGTTGCCATGACGATCGACGAAGCGCTTGCCGCAATCGACGATTGCTTCGACGGCGCGTTCGGTGCTGCGGGTGCCGAAGTCGTGGTCGAAGCCTTTCTCGACGGAGAAGAGGCGAGCTTCTTCTGCCTGTCCGATGGCAAGACCGCGCTGGCGCTCGCAACCGCGCAGGATCACAAGCGGGTCGGCGACGGCGATACCGGGCCCAATACCGGCGGCATGGGCGCCTATTCGCCGGCGCCGGTAATGACGCCGGACATGGTCTCCCGCACGATGAAGGAGATCATCGAGCCGACAATCCGCGGCATGGCGGAAAGCGGTTACCCCTTCGCGGGCGTGTTTTTCGCCGGGCTGATGATCACCGCAAAGGGACCGGAGTTGATCGAATACAACGTGCGTTTCGGCGATCCGGAATGCCAGGTCTTGATGATGCGGTTGAAAAGCGATCTGCTTGATCTCCTTTATGCCGCTGCGACCGGGACACTCGATCAGGTCTCTGCGGAATGGAGCGACGAGGTCGCTCTGACGGTGGTCATGGCGTCGAAGGGCTATCCCGGCGCCTACGAAAAGAACACGCCGATAACCCATCTGCCGCAGGCATCCGCTGGGGAGAAGATCTTCCATGCGGGCACGGCGCTGAAGGAGGGCACGCTGGTTGCGACCGGAGGGCGAGTTCTCAATGTCACGGCAACAGGCAAAACGGTCGCCGAGGCCAAGGAGCGCGCCTATGCGCTGGTCGATCGGACGGGATGGGAAAACGGTTTCTGCCGTCGCGATATCGGCTGGCAGGCGGTCGCGCGCGAAGAGAATTGAGCCGCCGCCTCCGGGATTCATTCAAAATTTACCGATTGTCCTGACGGGATCGAAAGGAAACCGCGCTATCCTTCCGACGATCAGGGAAGGATTCCGGTTATGCGTCTCGTTCTGACTACGGCTCTCGTGTTTGCCAGCGGTGCAGCTTTTGCATCTTCCATCACGCCTGTCGGCGGTGTGCATCCGTCCAGCCCCAGCATTGTCGAGAAACGCTGCGGCGACTGCCCGGACCTTACGCGGAAAGCGAACGAACCCGCCTACAAGGTGCCGGAACTCGCGCAAGGCACCCAGAAGATGGAAATCATCGATATCAACGGTGAGAAGAAGCTCGTCCGCACCGAAGCCTGGCTCGGCGGCTCTCCTGTAATTCATGTCAGCAAGCTTCCCGAGTGGATGGCCGAAGAGCGGGCCATCGCCGCGCTCCAGACCGGCGCCAGCGGTTCGACCGAAACGCAGCTCGCCACTATCGAGGCCTCCGGGGATGGCATCGACATCGAAGCGACGACCGGCGCGGTTATCGGACCAGGTCAAAAGATCGACCAGGCGGCGATGGCTCCCCAGCCTCTTTCGCTCGACGGGTTCGAACTTCGGCTTCGCTGATTGCGGCTGAGGCCGTAGTTACCTCAGCCCTTGTCAAACATGGTCGTTTGCCTCACCCTGCGGCAACGGCAGCTTTCCGCCAGTGCCAGATCCTGGCCCGGTAATTAAAATTTGTTCAATCATTTAGACGCATGGTCGCCTCGTGCGATGCGAGCACTTGACCAGCGCAGGAAGCGCACTCTCCCTCCGTCCATATACTCCGCTCCGGCTCCATCAGGAGCCCGGCCGGGTGAAAGCGCGCGAACATGAAGAACCTAAAAATTTCCCATCAGTTATTGACCGTGGTGGCTGTCCTCATGGTGGCCTTTGCCACCGTCACCTATTACCAGATCCGGACCTCCATCGCCTCGATCTACGCCGAGCGCTACGACATGCTGCGCACCCAGGTGGAGTCGGCAATCTCCATACTTCAGAACTATTATGAACAAGAAAAGGCTGGCAAGCTGACCCGTGAACAGGCGCAGGCCCAGGCTTACGCCACCGTCGCCGCCATCAAATTCGAGCCGGCAGGCTATATCTTCGGCATGACGAAAGACATCGTCATGACCTTCCACTTCAATTCCAAGAATGTCGGTACCTCCCAGAAGGGCCAGCCCGACAAGATGGGCAAGCTCTTCCGCGAAGAGATCGTCGCCAACGCACAGGCGGGCGGCGGCATTACCGAATATCATTGGGAGAAGCCGGGCCTTTCGGCTGACGACGTTTATAAAAAGGCCGTCTATTCGCGGATGTTCCAGCCTTGGGACGTGGTGGTTGCCACCGGCGTCTATGTGGACGACCTGGAAGCCAAGATCCAGCGGACGATCCTGGAAGTCATCTCCTTCGGTCTCGTTGCCTTCCTTGCAGCGCTCGGCGTTGCAATCCTCGTCATCCGCAACATCACCAAGCCTTTGGCTGCGGTGCATTCGGCGCTGGAGGCCGTCGCCGACGAGAATGTCAGCATCACCATCCCGCATACCGAAATGTCCAACGAAGTGGGCATGATGGCCAAAGCGACCCAAGCCCTGCAGGAGAAGATCCGCGAACGCCATGCCATGGCCGAGCGGGAAGAGAAGCAGAAGCTGGAGCTGGACCAGGAACGTCAGCGCAACTCCTCTCAGCAGCAACAGGATGCCAAAGCCCAGACGCAGGTCGTTTCCGCCGTCGGCGAGGCGCTGGAAGCTCTCGCCACCGGCGACCTTACCATCCGCTGCGGCGATCTCGGGCCGCGTTACGACACGTTGCGGCACAACTTCAACGAAGCGCTCGGCCAACTCGAAGCGGCAATGGCGAAGGTCAATGCGAAGGGCATCGACATCAGCGGTTCGAAGGAAGAAATCCGCCGCGCTTCAAACGAACTCTCACAGCGGACCGAACGCCAGGCGGCAAACCTCGAAGAAACCTCCGCAGCCCTCGACGAGCTGACCGTTGCCGTGCGTCATACCGCGGAAGGTGCTCATGAAGCGGCGCAGCGCGTCAGCTCGGTGAGCACCGAGGCAGCCCGCTCCGATCAGATCGTCGCCCAGGCGATCGAAGCCATGGGCGGTATCGAACATTCGTCGGGCGAGATTTCCAAGATCATCGGCGTGATCGACGAGATCGCCTTCCAGACCAACCTTCTGGCGCTCAACGCCGGCGTCGAAGCCGCCCGCGCGGGCGAATCCGGCAAAGGCTTTGCCGTCGTCGCCCAGGAAGTGCGCGAGCTTGCACAGCGCTCGGCTGCGGCCGCGAAGGAGATCAAGGACCAGATTTCCCGCTCCTCCGGCCAGGTGCAGAACGGCGTCCGTCTCGTGGGCGAAGCCGGCGAGGCGCTGAAGCGCATCTCCAGCCAGGTCAAGGACGCCAGCGAGATCGTCGGCAAGATCGCCCATTCCGCATCCGAGCAGGATACGACGCTGCGGTCGATCTCGTCCTCGCTGAACCAGCTCGACGCCGCGACGCAACATAATGCGGCGATGGCGGAAGAAACCACGGCTTCGGCCGAGGCGCTGGCCACCGATACGGACGAGCTCCTGAGCCTCATCCGCAGCTTCCGCGTCGGTCATGGCAGCGGCACCAACGCGCTCCGTCATACGGCGCAGAAGATGCGCAAGGCGGGCTAAAGGACCCTTAGACGGGGACCGGAGACCGTCGGGCGAAGGCCCGGCGGTCTTTTTTGTTACGAAACGATCTTGGAGAAGTCCGCCACGGTCGCCGTTGCTTCGCGGATGGCCTTCAGAAGCGCCAGACGATTGGCGCGGATCGCCGCATCCTCGTCATTGACCAGCACCTCTTCAAAGAACCGGTCGACGGGCGCACGAAGCTTAGAGAGCGCTTCCATGGCCGAACGGAAATCTTCCTGGGCAATCGCGTCAAACGCTCCCTGAGATGCCCACCGGATCGCCGACCAGAGCGCCTTTTCCGCGTCAAGCCGCAGCAGTTCGTCCGCCACGCCATCGGCAACCACGGTGCCCTTCTTCTCCTCGGCGGCAAGAAGCTGCACGGCGCGCCTGGTGCCGGCGAGCAGGTTCTTGCCGTCTTCCGAGGTGATGAAGGCCGTCAATGCTTCGGCCCGGCGCGCGACCATCAGCAGATCGTCGGCATCGGGCGTCAGCACCGAATCGATGATGTCGTGGCGGGCGCCCATGTCACGCAGGTAGACCTTGAGGCGGTCGTGGAAGAAGGAGAGGAGGTCGGAAGATACATCGATCGATCCGCTGAGAACGGGGAAGGTTTCGTTGATGTAGCTGTTGTCCTCCAACGCCCGATCTATCTTGGATCTCGCCTGTGAGGATTGCACCCGCGGCATGGATGATATCGCTGGAATAGCGGATGCGAACACCTGCAACAGATTAAGCCGCACCTTTCTTTCCAGCAGAATGCGCACGACACCGAGCGCAGCCCGACGCAACGCGAACGGGTCCTTCGAACCGGTCGGCTTTTCGTCGATCGCCCAGAAACCGACGAGCGTGTCGAGCTTGTCGGCGAGCGCCACGGTGATTGCCACGTTGTCGTCCGGCACCCTGTCCGACGGGCCTTGTGGCTTGTAGTGATCTTCGATCGCAGCCGCGACAGACGCGTCTTCGTCTTGGAGCACGGCATAACGGCGACCCATGAGACCCTGCAGTTCCGGGAATTCGCCGACAGCCTCGGTGCGGAGGTCAGCTTTTGCGAGAACCACTGCACGGTCTACCAGTGTGGCATCCGCACCGGTAACCTTCGCCAATTCCGACGCCAGCGCGCGGATGCGGGCCACGCGCTCACCCTGTGTACCGAGCTTGGCGTGGAACGTCACGTTGAGCGTGTCGAGCTTCGCCATGCGCTGGTCGAGCGGTTTATCGACACGAAGACCGAACTTCGCAGCCGAGTCCTTCAGCGTCTCAAGGTCTGGAAGATCGCCTTGGTCACGGGTCCAGAAATGCTTTGCGTCCGAAAGGCGCGCGCGCACCACCTTGCCGTTGCCGTGGATGATCTCCTTGCCGCCGTCCTTCGCCTCGATATTCGAGACGAGGATGAAGCGGTTCGACAGCCCCTCCCCGCCTTGCGGCCGCGTGACGAAACATTTCTGGTTCGTCTTGATGGTGAGGCGGATGATTTCGGCCGGGATTTCGAGGTAATCCTGCTCGAACTCACCCATCAGCACATGCGGCCACTCGACAAGACCGGAGACCTCTTCCAGCAGACCCTCGTCCTCGACCAGATCGAGGCCGTTGGCGAAGGCAAGGTCGCGCGCATCATGCAGGATCACGTCCTTGCGGCGATCGGCATCCAGCATGACCTTCGCCTTTTCGAGGCTCGCCACATAGTCCTCGAAGCGGCGGACGGTGATCGGCTCGGGTGCATGGAAACGGTGGCCGTAGGTGATATTCGCGGCGACCAATCCGTCGATCTCGAACGGAATGACCTGCGTCTCTTCATGTTCCGGGCCGAACACGCAGACGATCGATTGCAGCGGGCGCACCCAGCGGAGGCTTTCCGACCCCTTGCCTTCGACGCCGGAGAACCGCGCGCCCTTCGGCATGGAGGCCGCACCCCAGCGCATCGACTTGGGCCAGGGGAAATTGCGGATGATGCCGGGCATCGCCTCGGCGATGATCTGTTCCGCAGGGCGGCCCGGCTTGGAGACGATCGCGACGTAGAAATCGCCTTTCTTCGGATCGCTGACGATCTGCGCTTCGGAAACGGCAGAAAGACCCGCCTTGCGCAGGAAACCCTGAACCGCCTGCTCCGGAGCTCTGGTCGACGGCCCCTTGATCTCCTCGCGCTGATCGGCGGAACGCGCCGTCAGGCCCCGGATATCGAGCGTGAGCCGGCGCGGCGTCCAGTATTCGCGCGCACCCTCATAGGTCAGCCCTGCTTCTACCAGCGCGTCGGTGACGAGCTTTTTGAGATCCCCCGCCGCCTTGCGCTGCATGCGGGCCGGGATTTCCTCCGAGCGGAGTTCGAGAAGCAGATCGGGCATCGATAATCAACTTTTTGATGATTGTTCAACAGGGGGTGGCCTTAGCAAGCCCACCGCAAAAAGTCATCAGGGGGATTGGGGAAAGTGGTTACCACCCTCCTCCGCCGCCACCGCCTCCGCCGCCGCCGGAGGAGCCGCCGGAAAAGCCTGAGGAGGACGAGGAGGATTTGGGTGCGGGGATGGTTGAGGCGATGGTGGAAGCCATGGAGGAGGCAAAGCCGCCGATGCGGTCACCGAAGCTCGACTGGGAAGTGCCGCTGTACCAGCCAGGGGCATAGGACGCCGCAGCAGCACCTGCGGCCGCCGTCGCAAGCCAGGCTTCGAAGGCGCGGCTCCAGGGCTTTTCCACGCCAAGCGCCACCGCATAGGGCAGAAGCTTCTCGAAATGCTGCGGCGACATGGTCGGTGCGCCCGCCATGTTCATGCGGTCCTTTTCCGCAAGCGTCAGATAGGTGCGCAGGCCCTCGATGCCGTCCATCAGCTTGCGGCCGAGCGGCGTCGGTGCGCCCATCAGGAAAAAGAACATCACGTTGGCAAGCACGATACCGCCGACCGCCGCCAGCACCGGCCAATGTTCGCTGCCCGTCAGTTCCGATGCCAGCCCCACAATGATGCCCGAGAGCGTGGAAATCGCCACCAGGCCGAAGAATCCCACCATCAGGATCGCCATGAATTTCGAGGCCAACGTACCCTTGCGCTTCATGGCCCTGCCAAAATTCACAGCGAAGACACCGAACACGGCGGCGAAGAAGGTCGGCGCGACAAGGATGGCGATCATGTCAGGCTCGATATTGCCGAAGGCGAGTATGGCCCCGACAGCAAGCAGGCTGAGCACCAAGCCGCCGATGACATAGCCCGTATTGGCCTTGTAATATTTGCCGCGGTGCTCCTTTTCGATCGCCTGGCGGAAGCCGGCGCCGACCGACTGGACCGTCGTTCCGTTGGCTTCATCGATGACGAGGCTTCCGCCCTTGCCGCCGATGGAGCCGAGGATCGAGGCCTGACCGATCGGCAGATCCCGCGGCACGGCCTTCTCCGTCCGGCGCAGAACGATCTTTTCCTTGAGATCGTCGAGCACCACATATCCCTTGACCGCAAGATCGAGCACGCCGGCGGAAAAGGCGGTCCAGCCGCCTCCCGAAAAGCCCTTGTTATCGATGTAGTTGACGAGAGCGGGGGAGATGCCGTCGGGGGCATCCCAGCGCGGCACCATGACCCCGCCTGCCGGATCGCGACCGACGCGATTCCAGAACACCGAATAATAGGCGACGACCAGGATCAGCCCGCCAAGGCCAAGGAAGAGATTGAGGTTGTCGCGCAGCCACCAGTCGCGCTCCTGATCGGCAGAAGGCGGTGCGACCACGCCTTTGGGGAAACCGACGACGATCGTCAGGCCCTCCTGTTCGCCGAGCGGGCGGGTGGTCGCAAAAACCGCTTCGCTGCCGTTTGCCTGCATGCGGGCGTTGCGCTGGGTGGAGCCGAGCGGACCGGTATAGGCTGCGGTCTGAGTGACCCTGC
Organism: Hyphomicrobiales bacterium; assembly: GCA_900469955.1. Taxonomy (GTDB): domain Bacteria; phylum Pseudomonadota; class Alphaproteobacteria; order Rhizobiales; family Rhizobiaceae; genus Neorhizobium. The sequence continues at coordinate 146,013 of UBYX01000020.1, forward strand.
CCCCCGGAAGCGTCACGCGCGCCGAAGCCTGCGCAATGCGGAACTGCCAGCCATTGCCGGTGACGTTCCAGTAGAGTTCGTCATGGTCGTCGAAATAGCGGATCTGGCGGTCGGTCCTGTAGGTGAAGACATAGGTGTGCCCCCCGTCGCGAAGAAGCACATCCTCGGACCCAGCATAGATACGGATGCCGTCGGCCACCGTTTCCGTGTGATGAGGCTCCTCCCGCCCGTCGCGCGTGACCGATACGACATCGAAACCGACACGCACCGTGCGTCCCGCCGCGTCCTGCATGGTCAGCGGGAAATCGCGGAAGATGCCACGCCTGATCCGGTTGCCCTCCGCGTTGACGGTGATCGTTTCGGAGACCGTCAGTCCACCATCGGCGGCAATCTGAACATCGGAATGGTAGGAGCGGATATATTCCTCCGCCCGTGCCGGCAATGCCGCGAACAGGCCGAGGAGAAGCAAGAGCCACAAACCGGAGAACCACCGCATCACGACATATCTCCCCTCGGCCCCGCCGGTTTTCACAGTTTATTGAATGTCGGTGTAAGTCACGCCCAGCGAGGCCAGCACGTCCCAATAGGTCGGGAAGGTCTTGGCGACGCAATCAGGATCGAGGATGGTGATGCCGCCGATCTTCAGCCCCGCCAGGGCAAAACTCATGGCGATGCGATGGTCGGCAAAAGTGTTGATCTCCGCCGGCAAAGTCTGGCCTGCAAGCGAAGGGTCGGACGCGACGAGGAGATCGTCCCCCTCCTCGGTCGCCAGACCCTCGCGGATATTGTTGAGGCCGAGCGAAAGCGCCCGCACGCGATCGCATTCCTTGACGCGCAGGTTGGCGATGCCGGTAAACCGCACCGGCGTCTCGTTGAAGGCGGCAAGCACGGCGAGCGTCGGGACAGCGTCCTGCATCTGCGAGCCATCGATCTCGGCGGGCAAATGCGGGAATTGCGAGATGAGGTCATAGGCCTTGGCATCAGGCTGGGTGAAGGCGTCTGCCGGCACGCCGAGATCGATCGCGCCGCCGGTCAGCACTTCCGCCGCCCAGAGATAGGTGGCTGCAGAGGCATCCGGCTCGATGACGAAATCGGTCGCATGATAGCCCGTCGGCTCGATCTGCCACGTCACGGCGCTGGTACGCTCCACCTTTGCACCGAACGCTCGCATCGCCGCCACGGTAAGATCGATATAGCCTAGCGCGCCGATATGTTCGCCCAGCAGTTCCACGACGACCGGCCGATTTCCGCCGGCGGCCATCATCAACAGCGCCGAAACATACTGGCTCGACAGACCGCCATCGATGCGAACGCGATCCTTGTCGAACCGGCCGGTGCCGTTGACCGTCACGGGAGGGCAGCCGGTTGCTGTGGACGCATCGACGCCGAGCGAACGGAGCGCCTCGACCAGCGGTCCGATCGGCCGTTTGCGCATGTGCTCGTCTCCGTCGACCACGACCTTGCCGTCCACCAGGGCGGCAGCCGCCGTCAGGAAGCGGGTTGCCGTGCCGGCATTGCCGAGGAAAAGCGGGGCCGCCGGCGGCAGAAGCCTGCCTGTGCCGGTGACGACGAAGGTCGTTGCATCCGGCTCATCCACCTGCACGCCCATGGCCCTCAGTGCTTCTGCCATATAACGGGTGTCGTCGCTCTTCAGCGCGCCGGTGAGACGGCTCGTACCCTTCGCAAGTCCTGCCAGGAGCAGCGCCCTGTTGGTGATCGACTTAGATCCGGGCGGCATGGCGCGGCCGGAAAGCGGCTTGCCGGGCGGCAGGATGGTGAGTTTGGCTCTGCCCATGATGATCGCTCTTACGTCATCTGCAGCGCTGCCGTGCCGCTCCGGCACGGCCAAGACGCCGCAACATTTGATTTTACGCCGCGAAAGCGCGGCCGACCGCGCTCATAAACCGTTGCGTCCAAAAGGCCAATGGCGATTTCAGAACTTGACGGCCGGCACGGCGCGGTCCGCTTCGTTGGTGATCTCGAAATATTCGCGCTTGGAAAAACCGAACTGGCCCGCGATCAGATTGGAGGGGACGCTTTCGACCTTGACGTTCAGGTCGCGGGCGGCACCGTTATAGTAACGCCGGGACATCTGAATCTCGCTTTCGATCGTCTCCAGCGAGGCCTGCAACTCGGAAAAGTTCTGGTTTGCCTTCAGGTCCGGATAGGCTTCCGCCAGCGCGACGAGCTTGCCGAGCGCCTGGCCGAGCAGCCCTTCCGCCTGGGCGCGGCCCGCCACGTCGCCGGCCGGTATCGCCTGGGCCTGATTGCGCAGCTTGACGACCTCTTCGAACGTACCCTTCTCGTGGGCGGCGTAGCCCTTTACCGTCTCGATGAGGTTCGGGATCAGGTCGGCGCGGCGCTTCAGCTGCACGTCGATGCCCGACCAGGCCTCTTCGGCCATCTGCCGAGATTTGACCAGCCCGTTATAGAGCATTACGACGTAAAGGCCGACGAGAACGACTATGCCGAGCAGAATATACATTGCTTAAGAATCCCCCAGAGACGCTTTAATTGCGGGGGACACTAGCCATACTTCTCCAAGGTCGTCAAACTGCCGGGTAAAAGACCAAAGCCGGCAGGTCAGGCAGCCTTGCCGAAATTCGCCCCGCCCGCTTCCGTCAGCAGGAATGCCTCGCCGCAGGCTTTGGCGAGCGTGCGCACGCGCAGGATATAGCTCTGGCGCTCGGTCACGGAAATCACCCCGCGTGCGTCGAGCAGGTTGAAGACATGCGATGCCTTGATGCACTGGTCATAGGCCGGGAAGACGCATTTGTGCAGCATCTGATTGGCATTCGCGCCGGGAGCGCCTGCCGCGAGCAGAGCCTGGCATTCCTTTTCGGCATCGATGAAGTGGCGATGCAGCATGGCGGTGTCGGCAAATTCGAAGTTATGGCGCGAATATTCCTGCTCCGCCTGCAGGAAAACATCCCCATAGGAGATCTTTTCCTCGCCTTCGCGACCATTGAAGTTGAGGTCGTAGACGTTGTCGACGCCCTGGACATACATGGCGAGGCGTTCCAGGCCATAAGTCAGCTCGCCCGCCACCGGCGAGCATTCGATGCCGCAGACCTGCTGGAAATAGGTGAACTGCGAAACCTCCATGCCGTCGCACCAGCATTCCCAGCCGAGACCCCAGGCGCCAAGCGTCGGGCTTTCCCAGTCGTCTTCGACGAACCGCACGTCATGCAGCAGCGGATCGAGCCCGATCGCCTTCAGCGAGCCGAGATAGAGCTCCTGCAGGTTGGGCGGGTTCGGCTTAAGAATGACCTGATACTGGTAATAGTGCTGGAGACGGTTCGGGTTTTCGCCGTAACGGCCGTCGGAGGGCCGCCGGGAGGGCTGCACATAGGCTGCTTTCCAGGGCTTCGGCCCGAGGGCGCGTAGCGTCGTCGCGGGATGGAAGGTGCCGGCTCCGACTTCCATGTCGTAAGGCTGCAGTACCGCGCAGCCCTTGTCGGCCCAATAGTTATGAAGCGCGAGGATCAGCCCCTGGAAGGAGCGGGTCGGGGACATGTGGTCGGGCAGCTCGGTCATGGCGATATCAGGTTCGGTTGGAGGGATGCGGACGAGTGCCACGCATGAGGGGCACGGGTCAAGGATTAAAGGTCCGGGACGTCCCGCGGCTCTGCGCTTATTCCTCGTCCCTCTTCACCCGGTATTCACCCGTCACCGGATCTTTTTCCAGCGTGCCAACTGCGCCGGTCCGGCGCTCGTTCTCATGCTGGCGGGAGCGCTGAGAAAGCCGTTCGGCGTCCTTGGTGAACTTTTTGTACAATATCCAGCCGCCGCCGATCAGGATGATCAAGAATATAAGCTGCGCCATTTCCCCCTCTCGCGTTGTCGGCCGTTCAAAGGCCGTAGCGGCTCCACAATGCCTTTTCCTCCAGGCCGGCGGCAAGTCCCGTGGTCAGCCCTGCGGCGATTTCGCCAGCCTTGCCTTCCCCAAACACCACACCCGGGACCCGACGTCCGAAGAGGGTGCGGGCACTGCCGATCAGTTCCAGCTTGGCATCCTTGCCATAGCGACGTTTCAGCACGTCTCGCATGTCGCCCAATCCATCGACCAGACCGAGGTCAACGCCGCGTATGCCGCTCCAGAAGAGACCGGAGAAAATCGTCGTATCATCGGCCAGCCGCTCCCCACGACGCATCTTCACCATGTCGATGAAGACCTGGTGGATTTCGAGTTGCAGCGCCTTCAGGTATTCGATATCGCCTTCCTTCTCCGGCTGGAAGGGGTCGAGGATCACCTTGTTTTCGCCGGCGGTATAGACACGGCGTTCGACGCCTATCTTGCGGAGCAGTTCCGGGAAGCCGAAGCCACCGGAAACAACACCGATCGAGCCGACAATGGAAGTCGGATCGGCAAAGATCTCGTCCCCGGCGAGCGCGATCATGTAACCTCCGGATGCCGCGACGTCTTCGACGAACATCAGCACCTTCTTGTCCTTTTCCTCCGCCAGTGCCCGGATGCGCTGGAAGATCAGACGGGACTGCACCGGCGAACCGCCCGGCGAATTGATGGCAATGGCAACGACCGGCGCATCCTTCCTCGCGAAGGCCTTGTCCAGCATCGGTGCGACGCCGGCGAGATTGAGGGGCTGCTTGAACTGGCTGCCACCGGCCATGATCGCCCCGTGCAACCGGACGACGGGGATCGTCACGCCAGTCTTACGGAACCGCTTCGGCGTCAGCCTATTCCAAAACCCGCTCATTTCTCGTCCTTCTGTCGCGTTGGGCCTGCCACAGCATGTATGTGACGGATTCGCAAACACAATGGCCCCGCCCCGAAAACCGGGCGCAAACGGCCGAAGCGCGCCTCGCGGATCAAAAGTTCACGCTGCAGGCAGCTTTCTTTTCGAGCCTACTCGCCGATAGGCGGCACGGCCGTTGTTGAGATCATCCACGAACGGGGTGAAGGCGTGCCCGTCCGCGCCGTGAACGAAGAGCGGCGCCCGCAATGTCAGGCGGGCGCGGGAGCCCTTGATGGCGGTAACCAAGATGCGCGTGGCGCTTTCATCCGGGCGCGGATGGAGCGCGGTCATCTCCAATCCACCAAACCGTTTGCCGCAGGCGTCGACAATTTCGGCGATCGATTGCGGCCGGGCGATCAGGGACAATTGCCCGCCGGGTTTCATGATTGCCCCCGCTGTGCGGATCCAGCCGTCGAACAGACCCTCGGTCATGGCATGGGCCTCGGCCTTCAACGCATCCGGCGTCCGGCGGTCGGCGGCGTCGTTGAAGGGAGGATTCATGATGACGTGGTCAAAGATCTCGTCCGGGAGCCCGGCGCCCACCCGCGGCTTGCCCGTCAACGTCACATCGGCTTCAAGGACTTCAACACGCCCTGCCAGCGAAATGTTTTCGGGCAGGGCAAGGGTCCGGCGGGCATAATCGGCCATCAACGGCGACTTTTCGACCAGCAGCACCCTCGCTTCTGCCAGCCGCGCGGCGACGGCAAGCCCGGCCGCACCGGCACCCGAACCGAGATCGGCGACTTTGACCGGCCTCTCGTCCGCCACCAGGGAGGCGAGCAGCATCGCGTCGACGCCGGAGCGATGTCCACCTCCCCTCGGCTGCATCACATGGAATTTGCCGCGATGAAACGCGTCGATGGTAAAGGCCGATGCCGTCATATGGTCCGCAGTTCCGCTTCCAACCCGGCATCCTTCAAAATCTGCCGCGCCTCCTCAACCCTCTCCTCATCCACCAGGAAGCGACGCGGCAGCAGCCCGAGCGAGCCCTCCAGCACACTCATCGACTGATCGGCGATCATGCAATGGATGCCTGCGTCTTTCATCAGGCTTTGCGCCAGCGACAGGATCACGACGTCGTTGGTGCGAATAATCTCCAGCATGACTCTTTTTTGAACTCCATTAGATCAGACAGCATACGATTTGCGCTTGCCGCACTATCCGCCTCTTTCTATTGTCGCCCAAAAGATTTCGCTAGGGAGACCTCATCGTTGGGCGTCGTCATACCGCTTGAAGAAGGCAAAAACAAACTCGCATCCGTCAAGCCTCTGGTGGATCTCACCAAAGCGGACATGGACCGGGTCAACCAATTGATCCTGTCCAAGGCCGGCTCCGACGTGCAGATGATTCCCGAGGTGGCCAACCATCTCATCTCGTCCGGCGGCAAACGGCTCAGGCCGATGCTGACGCTCGCATCCGCTTCGCTGTTCGGCTACCAGGGCGACGCCCACGTGAAGCTCGCGACCAGCGTCGAGTTCATGCATACCGCCACCCTGCTTCATGACGACGTGGTGGACGAAAGCGATCTCCGCCGCGGCAGATCCACCGCCCGGATGATCTGGGGCAATCAGGCGAGCGTGCTGGTCGGCGACTTTCTGCTGGGCCAGGCCTTCAAGATGATGGTCGAGGTCGGTTCGCTCGATGCGCTCGACGTGCTGGCCACCGCCGCCTCCGTCATCGCCGAGGGCGAAGTGCTGCAGCTTTCCGTCGCCAAGAGCATGGAAACGACAGAAGACGACTATCTCTCCGTCATCCGCGCCAAGACCGCCGCTCTCTTCGCCGCGGCCGCTGAAGTCGGCCCGATCATCGCCAATGCCGACAAGGCGGGGCGTAACGCTCTCAAATCCTACGGCATGAATCTCGGCCTGGCGTTTCAGCTTGTTGATGACGCACTGGACTACGGCGGGAAGGCCGCCGATCTCGGCAAGAATGTCGGTGACGATTTTCGGGAAGGCAAGATCACGCTCCCTGTCATCCTCTCCTATCGTCGCGGCACTGAAAGCGAGCGCGCGTTTTGGCGACAGGCGATCGAGCAGGGTGAAAGCAGCGCCGAGAACCTGGAAAAAGCGCTCGGCCTGATGAACAAATACGGCGCGCTGAACGATACCATCGCACGCGCCCTGCACTACGGCACCATCGCGCGGGATGCGCTGGCGCCGTTGCCGCACTCGCCGATCAAGGCCGCGCTTCTCGAAGTCATCGACTTTTCCATCCAGCGCGTTAACTAGAAACAGTACCGATCCACAAAGGTTTGACCGGCGCCGCTTGTTACGGCGCTGGAGATTCCTTGCGGACCTGCTTCAAAAAAGCCATTCTGTCGTGAATCAAATGGGCGCGAACGGCAGCGGCATTTATTGCCGCGCCATGCTCTACACGAAAGGCATCTTCATGCGGCGGACATCCAGCCTTCTTCTGCTTTCCAGTGCGGCAATTGCGACCATACTCCTGTTGGGTGGGGCCGCAAATGCAGCGACGGAAGAGCCAAAACCAGCCGCAACAGAAGTTGTGACGTTCAGCCCCGGCGACGTCCAATCCTTTTCCGGAGCCTTTCTGGCCGCCCGCACCGCGGATGTGGATCATGATTATCCGACCGCCATTACCCTTTACCGCAAGGCGCTGACCTTCGATCCGGCCAATCTGGAAATCCGTGAACGGCTGATGATCTCGCTGCTGCTCAACGGCGACTTCGAGGAAGGACTCCAGGAGGCGGACGCCCTGAAGAGTGATACGGCCGTCGAGCGGATCACCAAGATCGTGCGGGGCCTCGACGCGTTGCGCGACAAAAAGTTCGACACGGCCAAGAAAGTCCTCGCCTACGAGGGCCCGAACGATCTCGACCGGTTGACCCATCAGCTTCTCCTTGCGTGGGCACAGGTCGGCGCCGGCAAGGGCAAGCAGGCAATATCGAGCGTCAGCAACCTGAAGGGCCCACCGTGGTTCAAGGTCTTCACCGACTACCATCTCGGCGCCATGGCGCTGGTGGCCGGCGACATCGGTACCGCCCGACAGCATCTCAATACGGCGGTCACCAACAAGGAAGCCGTGGCAACCGCGCCCGATACCTTCATGCGTGCCGTGATGGCGCTCGCGCGCCTGGAAGCCGGCGCCGGCAACAAGCAGAAGGCACTCGACGCAATTGCCGTCGGCGACGGCATGGTCTCCAATTATGCTCCGCTGAAAGCACTGCGGCAGAGCATTGAAAAGGGTGAGAAGCCGGTGCAGCAGGTGACCAATGCAGCGGAAGGCGCTGCAGGCGTCCTGTTCTCCATCGGCGGCGCATTGAACCGTCAAGGCGCCGAGGACATGGTTTCGCTTTATCTGCAGATCTCCAACGCACTTGATCCGAAGAGCGCTGATACGCTGATCCTGCTCGGCGGCATTGCCGAAAAACTCAAGCAGCCCGATCGCGCCATTAAATTCTACGCTAGCGTCCCGACCGATTCGCCGATGCGACGGATTTCGGAGCTGCAGCTCGGTGTGACGCTGTCGGAGACCGGAAAGGTCGACGAGGCCAAGCAGCATCTGAAATCGCTGATCGATTCGGACCCTACCGATATCCGCAGCTATATCGCCTATGGCAGCGTGCTTTCCGAAGCCAAGGACTACAAAGCCATGGCGGAAACATACGACAAGGCGATCGGTGTTATCGGTCCCGTGCCGAAGGCCGGCGACTGGACCATCTTCTTCCAGCGAGGTATCGCCTACGAGCGGCTCAAGCAGTGGGACAAGGCCGAGCCGAATTTCCGCAAGGCCTTGGAACTCAATCCCGAGCAGCCGCAGGTGCTGAACTATCTCGGTTATTCCCTGGTCGACATGAGCAAGAACCTCGAGGAAGGCCTCGACATGATCCGCCGGGCGGTAGAGGCGCGGCCCGACGACGGCTATATCGTCGATTCGCTCGGATGGGCCTATTATCGCATGGGCAAGTTCGAGGAATCGGTCACCGAACTCGAGCGCGCAGTGCAGCTTCGTGCTGGCGACGCGACGATCAACGACCATCTGGGCGATGCCTACTGGCGCGTCGGTCGGAAGCTGGAAGCCGTCTACCAGTGGAACAGGGCGCTGATCTCGGAGGGTGAGGATATCAACCGCGAGCAGATCAAGGCCAAGGTCGAGAATGGTTTACCGCCTATCGATCCGAATGCCACGACTGCCGACCGCAGTCAGATCGCACCCGTTGCCCCGGCCCCACCGGCACCCGCCAACCCCGACAAGAAGTCCTGACGCATCATGTTTGCCGATGGCATGCCTTTTGAAACCGGGCTCGCCGAGGAGGCGGGCCTTTTCGAACTGGCCCCGGCCAAGATCAATCTCGCTCTGCATGTGACGGGGCAACGGTCCGACGGCTATCACCTGCTCGAAAGTGTCGTCACTTTTGCCGATGCCGGCGATCGCCTCAACTTCGCCGCGGCCGAGGCCGAGGCCGATGAATTTACCGTTTCCGGACGATTCGCTCATCTTCTACCGGCTGAAGCCGAAGGCAGGTCTGGCAATCTGGTGCTGAAGGCCCGCGATCTGCTGCGGGAAAAGCTGGAAACCGCCGGCTTTACCGCTCCAGCCGTCGCAATCCATCTTGAAAAAAACCTGCCTGTGGCAGCCGGAATCGGAGGCGGCTCCGCGGATGCCGCCGCCACCTTGCGGGGCCTCCTGCGCTTCTGGAACAGCCGGCTGCCGGAGTCGGAAGTCCAGGCTCTTGCCCTGGCGCTCGGCGCCGACGTCCCCATGTGCCTCAACGGCCAGGCCCTGGTCGCCAAGGGCATAGGCGAAGACATTGCGGCCTTGCCCACCCTGCCCTCGCTGGCGCTCGTGCTCGGCAATCCGTTAGTGGGCGTATCGACACCAGACATCTTTGAGCGGCTCGCCCTCAAGTACAATCCGCCAATCGGCCCCCTGGAAACGGATTGGATTCCGTTTCTCAAAAGGCTCCGCAACGATCTCGAGCCACCGGCACGCTCGCTGGTGCGCGAAATCGACCAGATCTCCAACATGATCGGCGCGGAAGGCGCCGTGCTGACGCGGATGTCCGGTTCGGGCGCCACCTGCTTCGGCATATTTCCTTCCGCCGAGATGGCAGAAAGAGCCGCAGAAAACCTGACCGCCCAGAAGCCGGACTGGTATTTTCAGGCGGTGCAGACCGTTGGCCAGAACGCTGGCCAGAACGTTGGAAAGACATCATGAACCGGATCGACGAAACCCGTTCTTTCATACCTGTTGGCATTGCCGTGCTGACCGTCTCCGACACCCGCACACCGGGAGACGACAAATCCGGCGACACGCTTGCCGCCCGAATTGCGGAAGCAGGCCATCAGCTGAAGGCCCGCGCCATCGTGACTGACGACAAGGACAAGATCGCCGCCCAGGTGCGGGAATGGACGCTCGATCCTGAGATCGACGTGGTGATTACCACCGGCGGTACGGGCTTCACCGGTCGCGACGTGACCCCGGAAGCGTTGGAGCCGCTCTTTGAAAAACGTATGGACGGCTTTTCCGAAGTCTTCCACCGCATTTCCTACGACAAGATCGGGACCTCCACGATCCAGTCGCGCGCGACCGGCGGAGTGGCGAATGCAACCTTCATCTTTGTGCTGCCAGGCTCTCCCGGCGCCTGCAAGGACGCCTGGGACGGCATATTGAAGGCGCAGCTCGACTATCGGCATATGCCGTGCAATTTTATCGAGATCATGCCGCGGCTCGACGAGCACCTGAAGCGCGGCGGAAAATAGGCAGACAGCGCACTATCGACTGGATGCGGCGACCCAGGCGGGAATAATCTCGCTGGCGAGCTTGAAGGATTTCTGCCCCTTCGCCAGCGTTTCCAGATCCATGCCGGACTTTGCGAGCGCAATTGCCTGACGCTTGGGAAGCAGCAGGCCATGCTCCAACGGAGGAACGGCCCGGCCTATGCGCCTGAAGAATGGCCGCCGATAGGTGCGGGACGGGGCGAATCGGGCCGGCTGCCTGCCGAGGGCGACATATTCCATGACCTCATCGATCCAGCCTGCCTGCAGCCGCGCCCCGGGCTCCAGCAGCAGCAGCCACTCGCCCCGCGCCGAGCGCAGAATATCCTTGATGTCCCAATGGGTGTGGAAACGGCAGCCGGCCGCATCGGCCACGTGGGATGTACCATCCCGCGAGCCGTGATCAAGCACCACCACATCACTCACCAAGCCTTCCACGGCGCCGGAAACAAGCAGCGAGAGCGTTTGCGCCAGCTCTGATTCCTGGTCGCGGCATTCCATGATGACAGTCAGCATTCCCAACATTTACCGCACTGCACCACAGAAGGCCAGAAATCCATTGCCGAATTTTGTTCTTGCAATGTTCTTATTTTGCAGCTAGGAATTTAATCATCAGGAACGGGACGAAATGCCCGTCAGGAGCACCCCATGAACGAGCTGTCCCATTTGAGGCAGAGCGCTTTGGCGCCTGCTCATACGGCCGATATTGCAGATGCGCTGGTGAAGTCCTCTGGTCTCAGGATCGAGGTGGACCGCAGGCGCGGACGCGGCGCCGGGCTCAATCCGAGCGGCCGTTTCGAGGAGGAACGCCGCGAGGTGTTCGATGACGGGTGGCAGACCATCGAAGAACTGGAACCGTTCAGGACCGAGGTGCAGGTCGAGAAGCCGCGCACTGCGATTACCCGCAACGAATCTCCCGACATCTCTTTCGATCGCTCGATCAATCCATATCGCGGCTGCGAGCACGGCTGCATCTATTGCTTCGCACGGCCGACCCACAGCTACATGGGCCTCTCGCCGGGGCTTGATTTCGAATCGAAGCTGTTCGCCAAGCCCGACGTTCCCAAGCTGCTCGAACGCGAGCTCAGCAAACCGGATTACAAGGTGCGTGCAATCGCCATCGGCACCAATACCGATCCCTATCAGCCGATCGAGCGGGAATGGCGCATCATGCGGCAGATCCTCGAGGTGCTGAACAAGGCCAATCATCCGGTCGCGGTCGTCACCAAGTCGGCACTCATCACCCGCGATATCGACATCCTTTCCGAAATGGCTTCGAAAGGGCTCGCCAAGGTCGGCATCTCCGTCACCACGCTGGACCGCAAGCTTGCCCGCACCATGGAGCCGCGCGCCTCGACCCCTCCCAAGCGCCTCTCCGCCATCAAGGCGCTGACCGATGCCGGAATTCCGACGGCGGTCATGGTGGCGCCCGTGATCCCGGCACTCAACGATCACGAGATCGAACGCATACTCGAGGCCGGCCATGCGGCGGGCGCCACCGAAGCGAGCTATGTGCTCCTCCGCCTTCCTCTGGAAGTGAGCCCGCTGTTTCGCGACTGGCTGCTGCAGAACTATCCCGACCGTTATCGGCATGTGATGTCGCTCGTTCGCTCCATGCGAGGCGGCAAGGATTACGACGCGGAGTTCGGAAAGCGGATGAAGGGAGCCGGGCCTTATGCCTGGCAGATCGGCCGGCGATTCGAAATGGCGACGAAGCGGCTTGAAATGGTCCGCCGCGGCCTGCCGCTCCGGGACGATTTGTTCATTCGGCCGGATGGCGGCGGCATCCAGCTTTCTCTGCTTTGAACTCACCCGTGAAGGTGTTCGAGGCGACAGCAAGGGCCTTGTAGCGTCAGGCGTGAAGCTCCGAGTGTTCTTAATTCCGTTTCCGGCGCTCGCCCGTCCTGTCGAGCGCCGGATCCTCCCCGGTTCCACCGCCGCCCCTCGGTGGATAGCGACGCCGCATCGCCCGCCGGGGGTTGCAGGAGATCGGGTCGACGTGCGAGGTTGCCGCCATGTTGCCTCGCACGTCACCCGATTCTCCGATGCTCTTCGAAGAAGTGCCGCTCATCCCGGACTTCAGCCTGGAACTTCTGGCGCGAAAAGCCGGCCACTGGCCGGTTGCCGGCACAGACGAGGCCGGACGGGGACCATTGGCGGGACCGGTCGTTGCCGCGGCCGTGATATTGGACCCCGACAACATTCCTGACGGCCTCAACGATTCCAAGCAGCTAACGGCCCTCCAGCGGGAAGCCCTGTTCGAAGCGATCATGGCAACCGCGGAGGTCTCGATCGCAGCCTCCGGGCCGCGTCACATCGACGAGCGCAACATCCTGCGCGCCAGCCTCGACGCCATGCGCCGAGCAGTTGCGGGCCTGGCGGTCACGCCCGCCTATGTCCTTGCCGATGGGCGTGACGTGCCGCGCGGCCTCTGCTGTTCCGGCAAGGCGGTCATCCAGGGAGACGCCCGTTCCGTATCGATCGCGGCAGCTTCCATCATCGCCAAGGTGACCCGTGATCGGATGATGACGCGTGCCCACCATGTCTATCCCGTCTACGGTTTCGCCAACCATGCCGGCTACGCCACCCCGCAGCATCGTGCGGGCATCGAGGCACACGGCCCCTGCTCGCTGCACCGCATGAGCTTCCGTCCGCTTCGCAAAGACGAATTGCCGGAGATATAGAGTCCGATTGGACCTCCCATACGTTCTTCTCATGCATTTAATTCTAGTTGCTACCAAATCACGGACGCAAAAAAGGCCGGGTTTTACCCGGCCTTCTCGAAATCCTCGTCTGACTGAAATCAGTTCAATCGCGACTGCACCTGCCCGACGGCGTCCTTGAAAAGGGTGTCCTGGGTGGACGTGTCGGCTTTGTTCGCAATGACCCGTTCGGCGGCAGCGATCGCAAGATCGACGGCTGCGGCGCGAACGGCGCCAATCGCGTCGGCCTCGGCCTGGCGGATCTTCTGCTCCGAAAGCGCATTCCGCCGTGCGACGAACTCCTCCGTCTTCTGACGGGCTTCCTCGGTCAGAGCGGCGGCTTCGCGTTCGGCGGCAGCCACGATGTGGGCGGCTTCCGCTTCGGCTTCCTTGCGCTTGCGCTGGTATTCGGCGAGCAGAGCTTGAGCCTCTTCACGTAGGCGCTTGGCTTCCTCAAGTTCCTTGCGAATGTTGTCGGCGCGCTCGTCGAGCGACTTCGCCATCATGCCCGGAACCTTGAGATAGGCAATCAGAGCAAGAAAGAGAACGAGGCCGACGAAGGCGAAAAATGTTGCATCGAATGCCATTGTATCAGGCCTCCGTCTTCGCGGCTGCGACCGCAGCCTTGATGTCGTCGCCGGATGCCTTGGCGCCGATCAGCTGATCGACGATGGCAGAGGCGGTTTCTTCGGCAATCTGGCCGACCTGTGCAAAGGCTTGGGTCTTGATCTCGCCGATGCGGGTTTCCGCCACGGAGAGCTTCTGAGCCAGTTCCGTCTCGATCGCAGCGCGATCGATGGCGGCCTTGCCCTTGGCCGCTTCGCGAGCGGTTTCGGCAATGGTATGGGCCTTGGAACGGGCGGCAGCCAGTTCCTTTTCATAGGTCTCGACAGCAGCGTCAGCCTCGGACTTGAGGCGCGAAGCTTCATCGAGATCCTGGGCGATCCGGTCGTGGCGGTGTTCGAGAATGCCGCCGACGCGCGGAACGATTACCTTCTTCATCAACAGATAGAAGAGGCCGAAAGTGATGACGAGCCAGAGGATCTGCGACGGGAAATAGGTCGCATCGAATGGCGGGAAGGTGCCGCCACCGTGCTCGCCGCCATGGGCGACGCCGGTTTCGGTATGCACTTCGCCAGCCGGTGCGGCATGCGGATCGCCCGCGGGAGCGGCGCCCGGTGCTGCAGGCGTTTCAGGAGCGGCCGGCGCGGTCTGCGCATATGCCGAGGTCACGAACATCATCACCTCCAGGTGTATTCCAAATGCGAAGGATCACGGCGCGCTATCTTGCAAGCGGCCGCGATCCGGATGCCTGGTCAGGTCTTATACTGCGTAGAGCAGCAGGAGAGCGATGAGCAGCGAGAAGATGCCCAGAGCTTCCGTAACGGCGAAGCCGAATACCAGACGGCCGAACTGGCTGTCAGCGGCGGACGGGTTGCGCAGAGCGCCCGAGAGGTAGTTGCCAAAGATGTTGCCGAGGCCAAGAGCCGTACCGGCCATGCCAAAGCAAGCCAGACCTGCACCGATGAACTTTGCTGCTTCCGCTTCCATGAGAAACTCCTTCGAAATGGTTGTTGCGGCTGTAGACTGACGCCTAGGACGCCAATGTCGTTATCCTTAGTGCCCGCCGGGATGGACCGCGTCGTTGAGGTACATGCAAGTCAGCACCGCAAAGACGTAAGCCTGGAGGAAGGCGACGAGGAATTCGAGACCGGTCAGGGCGACGGTCATGATGAGAGGCAGGACGGCTCCGCCGATACCCAGCGCGCCCATGGTTCCGAGCGAGGCGACGAAGCCCGCGAACACTTTGAGCGTAATATGGCCTGCCAGCATGTTCGCAAACAAACGAACGGAAAGCGAGATCGGGCGGGACAGGAACGAGATGACTTCGATCGCGACAACAAGCGGTATCAACAGGCCCGGAATGCCGCTTGGCACGAAGAGCTGCAGGAAGTGCAGCCCGTGCTTATAGAAGCCGTAGACAATAACCGTGCCGATGACGAGCAGCGCCAGCGCGAAGGTGACGATGATCTGGCTGGTGACGGTGAAGAAATACGGGAACATGCCGAGCAAGTTCGCGGTCAGCACGAACATGAACAGCGAGAAGACCAGGGGAAAGAACTTCATGCCATGGCTGCCGGCGCCCTCGCGCAGCATGCCCGCAATGAATTCGTAGGACATTTCCGCCACCGACTGCGCCCGGCCGGGAATCAGCCCGCGCTGCGAGGTGGAGAAATAAAGGAAGCCGGCGGCGCAAGCTACCGTGGCGACCATGAACAGAGAGGCATTGGTGAAGGAGAAATCGATGCCGCCGATCTCAATCGGAACGATCTTGCTGATCTGGAACTGATGGATCGGATCGTTTGCCACCGTCTACCTCTTTCATTGCCGGGCCAGCGGCCCAATCTTCTTGCGGGAAGCGTCAGAGACCGCTTCCTTTTCCATTCTCGTCGCCCCGCTTGTGCACGGTCGGCGGCGGAGCCACCATACCTACGGCGCGAAGCACATTCAGAACACCGGCACAAAAGCCCAAAAGAAGAAGGACGATCATCCCCCAGGGCGACGTACCGGCAAAACGGTCAAGCATAAAGCCCAGAATGGCACCAACAGCTACGGCGGAGATGAACTCGGAGGAGAGCTTGAAACCAAGGGCCATGCCCCTGCGGCTCTCTTCAGATTGCGCGTCCCTCTTCGCCTCTGCCGCGTCTTCAGCTTTCCTGCCCGCAAGCTTTGCAGACAGGCGCTTCCGGCGCTCTTCCAGACTATGGTCCCGATCATCCGTCATTCACGTCATCCCTATTCCCGCTTCCGGGCAACCGGTTCCTAGAACCGGCCGGCCGCCAAAAAGTGCAGCCAGCGAGGGATTTCGCGCCTTCAGGCCCGTTTTCAAGTCGCGCGCAACATAGTTTTGAGCGCCCCCATAGTCAAGGCGTACAGGGTGCTTCATGCAAGGTTAATTAACCTTGGAAATTCAAATTGTTAGTCGCGATGCAACCGGGACCGGGCAAAACTGTCGCGGGAATCGCTTCGCATTTGCGAGCAGAAGCCCTCAACTCCAGCCGCCGCCGTAGGTGCGGTAGAAGACATGCAGGCCGATGCGGCCCACCTTCTTCATCGTGCGTGCCCAGGCAGGACGCACATAGACTGCGTGATAGTGGGTGGAGGAACCGACCTCCGGAAGCCAGATCTTGCCGGCGGTAACGGCCATGGCCACGTCGCGCGCCATTTTCCAATGGTATTCGGAGCGGATGCGGTCCTTGATGTTGTCACAGGCGAAGGAGAACTGGCAGCGATTGCGCCAATCCTCGTTCTGGTAGACGACATCGCATATGGTGTCCGGATAGGCAGGATTTCGAACGCGATTGAGGATGACCTGAGCCACTGCAGCCTGGCCGCGGGCAGTTTCCCCGCGCGCTTCGAAATAGATGCCAGATGCAAGGCATTGCTGTTCGCGGGCGGAAAAGGCCGACGGCGGCAGCGGCGTTGCGGCCCATGCGTGATCGTCCGGCCCGATCGGGGGAATGAAACGCCCGCCTTTCGGTTTTTCCGTGAGGATCGCATCAAAGGGTGATTCTTCGGCGAAATCAGGCTCCGGCGGCGCATAGGCCGTGGCAAGCACATCAGCCTGCTGATTGGTGATAAGGCCCGCGATCATCGGCATCAGATCGTCCTGCGGCTTCGGCTCTTCCTTCTTCCGGAAATAGAACGAGGCAAGCTCGACAGGCTTCTGCCCCTTACCGGGCCTTGCGAAGGCGGTCAGTTCCTCGCGACGTTCAATCGGCAGAGTGAGCGCGCTCGAGCGCTGCAGGACGGAACCCGCGGAGAATGCCTTAGGCGGCTGCATGGGTTCCACTGCGACGATGCGGCCCTTCTTTGCAATCCGGTTGACGCGGTCTTCGTCGGGCCGCGGATCTGCGGAGTGCTTTTCGTCGACCAGGGCGATCTTGCGGCCGTCCGCAAGCGTAATACCTGCATTGCCGGAAACGGCATCCTTCAATCCCGGGAATGCCAGCGATGCCTGGTGGATCGAACCCGCGGGAGAATCCGTCAGGACCATCCGCCACTGATCGGTCCGATCCGGCCCCGTCAGAAGATCGGCCAGATCGCCATGGGCGGGAGCGGACGGAAAGATCAGCCAACAAGCGAGGCCGAAGACGGCCGGGGAAGTCCACGCATCCCGACGGGATGCGGACTTGCGACGCAAAACGCTCTTCGAACGCAAAACCGTAACTCCACAAGGCAACGACGACCCCGTGAAGATCAATCATTAACCTTGATGAGCGGTTAACGCCGACAGCCGAAACGCCGGCAAACCAGACTGAATTAGGACATTCACATAAATGTCAGCCGCCGGCACGTCAGATGATGACGTGCGAGCCGAGTTCCACCACGCGGTTGGCCGGCAGGTGGAAATAGTCCGACGGGTCGGTTGCGGTGTTGGCCATGGCGATGAAGAGCCGGTCCTGCCACATCGGCATGCCTGACTCGGCATCCGGCACGAGCTTGCGGCGGCCGAGATAGAAGGAGGTGGACATGATGTCGAACTTGAACCCGGTCTTGCGCAAATAGGCGAGCGCTTGCGAGACGTTGTGGGACTGCATGAAGCCGAAACGCAGTTCGATGAGCGTGAAGCGTTCGGACACCTTTTCGATGGTGTAGCGTTCCTCGAGCGAAACGCGCGGCTTGTTGACCGTCACGATCGTCAGGATGACGTTCTTGTCGTGCAGGACATGGTTGTGCTTGATGTTGTGCAGGAGAGCCGCCGGGGCGGTTTCGGGATCGCTGGTCAGGAAGATCGCCACGCCCGGTACGAGGGCCGGTGCATGATCGCTCTTCTTCTCGACCATCGGGATGAACGTCGCGAGCGGCACGTCGATGCGGCGTGTCTTCTCGAACAGGATCGCTGTGCCCCGTTTCCAGGTCCACATGACAATGGTGAAGATGATCGCCATCATGACCGGCACCCAGCCGCCGTCATGCACCTTCAGAAGGTTGGCTCCAAGGAAGACCAATTCCAGCGCCAGCAATGGCGCCAGCACGCCGATTGCAAAGCTTTGCGGCCATCTCCACTTCAGCCGCACGAATTCGTAGGCCATCATCGTGGTGACGACCATCGCGCCGGTCACCGATATGCCGTATGCCGTCGCCAGCGCTTCGGAGCTCTCAAACCCGAGAACCAGCGCGATCACGCCGACCAGAAGCAGGGTGTTGACCGATGGCAGGAAGATCTGTCCGGTATTGGTCTCGGAGGTGAAAAGGATTTGCATGCGCGGCAGGTAGCCGAGATGGATCCCTTGGCGCACAAGTGAAAAGGCGCCGGTGATCACCGCCTGGCTGGCGATGATGGTCGCGGCGGTCGCAAGAATGACGACCGGCAGTAGCGCCCATTCCGGGAACATCAGATAGAACGGATCGGACATGGCTTCGGGCCGCTTCAGTACCAAAGCCCCTTGCCCCAGATAATTGAGCGTGAGCGCCGGGAATACGAGCAGAAACCAGGCCCACTGGATAGGCCTGCGGCCAAAATGGCCAAGATCGGCATAGAGCGCTTCCGCGCCGGTAACGGTCAGGAAAACGGCGCCGAGGACGACGATGCCGACAAAACCCTCATGCAGCATGAACTGGACCGCGTACCAGGGATTGAACGCCGACAGGATGCCGTAATCGTCGGAAATATGGGCAATACCGCCCGCCCCCATGACCAGGAACCAGACGGCGGTGATCGGCCCGAAGAAGCGGGAAACCAGTCCCGTCCCCTTCGATTGGATGGCGAAGAGGCCGATGAGGATGCCGACCGAGATCGGCAGCACGGCGCTATCGAGCGCCGGCGTGACGAGCTTCAGCCCTTCGACCGCCGACAGAACCGACAGCGCCGGCGTGATGATCGCATCACCGAGGAAGAGAGCGGCGCCGATCAGCCCGAGCAGCATCAGAAACGCCCGGTGACCGTTGGCTGATTTCGTGAGGAGCGCCAAGAGAGACAGCGTACCGCCTTCGCCGTCGTTGTCGGCCCGCAGCAGGAAGAGCACGTATTTGAGAGTGACGATGATCGTCAGCGTCCAGATCATCAGGGAGATCAGGCCGATGATCTCCACTTCGGTAACGCCGTCATGAGCAATCGGCTTCAGCGCCTCGCGGAAGGCATAGAGCGGACTGGTGCCAATATCCCCATAAACGACGCCGACGGAGCCGAGCGCGAGTGCAAAGAGGCCTTGGACCTTGGCGGTCTCGGCGGCGGGATGTTCAGCAGGGTGACCCATGGGATGTCTGGCCTGCTACAGCCAGCCTTTCCAGCGAAAGATGAAAAACGGGACGATGGCGGAGAGAACCATCGTTAAGATCGCAAGCGGATATCCGAGGTGCCAATCGAGTTCCGGCATGAAATGAAAGTTCATGCCGTAGATGGAAGCGACCAGCGTCGGCGGCAGGAAGACCACCGAGGCGATCGAGAAGATCTTGATAATCGAGTTCTGCTCGACGTTGATCAGGCCGAGCGAAGCGTCAAGCAGGAAGGCGATATTGCTGGCGACGAACGCCGCATGCTCGGAAAGAGTTTCGATATCGTGGGCGATGGTGGCGCAGAGGCTGCCGTCGCTCTTGTCTTCATGCATGAGCGGCACATTCATCAGGAAGGTCAGGAGCCGCGACAGGGAGCCCAGGCTATCCCGTACCTTTCCCACCAGCCGATGGCACTCGGCAATGTCCGCCAGCTTTTTCTCGAGGAATTGCGGCGGACGCCGCTTGCCGCGATCGCGGAAGATATCGGTGGACAGGGTATCGACCCGATCGACGGCATTCTCCAGGATTTCCGCCGTGCGGTCGGCGATGGTTTCGAGAAGTCTGGCCAGCAGGGTCGTACCGTCTCGCGCCTTGTCCGGAGTACGACCGAGCGCGGCGATAAAAAGCTGGAAGCTCTTTGGATTAGCGTAACGGACCGTGATCAGCCGATTGCCAGACAAGATGAATGCTACGTCGGTCAGCTCCGGATTCGCCCGATCGGCGTGCCAGACCAGCGAAGCCGTCATGAAGGCGGAGCTTCCCTCGATGTAAAGCCTGCTCGATGGTTCGATGTCCTTCAGATCGTCGCGGGTCGGAATTTGAACGCCTACCAGACTCTCGACATAGGCATCCTCCTCCGGCGTCGGCTCGACCAGATCGATCCAGACGATGTCATCGGAGAGCTGGCGCTGCGCCTCGGCTGGCGCAAGCGTCTTCATCGACCCATTGGCACTATAGGCATTGATCAAACGTGGTCTCCGACCGAAACCTCGGCCTTAGCGAGAAACGGATTTGCCGGTTCCCAGATCCGGGACCGCCAACGGCCCCGGCGGGACGCGCCTATAAAGACACCCATAGTCAAAATCAAGAGGTACCGAAATCCCGATACCGCGCTGCAACATGACTCCGGTGAACCGGGTGTTCAAGAGGCGGCCGTATCGCGAGCCCGTTTCATGACCGGTATCAAAGCCTTGAGGCAAGCGCAACGGCCGCAGGCCGCCCGACCAAAGTCGAAGCGCTTCCGCAAACCCTTCGTACTGATTTATTCAAAAACGATGGCAGGCGCCTGCCTCGGCGTGCGGCCGCCCAGTTCCGCCCACATCTTGGCGGCGATATCCCGATAGATCGCAGCCGACGCTCCCTCCGGGTCGGAGACAACCACGGGCGTACCTGCGTCCGAGCGCTCGCGGATATCGATCGTCAG
The DNA here is from genome assembly GCA_900469955.1 of Hyphomicrobiales bacterium. Classification (GTDB taxonomy): domain Bacteria; phylum Pseudomonadota; class Alphaproteobacteria; order Rhizobiales; family Rhizobiaceae; genus Neorhizobium. The sequence goes on from UBYX01000020.1 coordinate 166,912, forward strand.
CGGCACTTCACCGAGGAAGGGAACGCCGATGCGCTCGGCTTCCGAGCGGGCGCCGCCGTGGCCGAAGATGTCGTAACGCTTGCCGGTATCGGGCGCCAGGAAATAGCTCATATTCTCGACGATGCCGAGCAGCGGCACCTCGACCTTGCGGAACATGGTAATAGCCTTGCGGGCATCGATGAGGGCGAGATCCTGCGGCGTCGAAACCACGACGGCGCCCGCCAGCGGCACCTGCTGGGCCATGGTGAGTTGGGCATCGCCGGTGCCGGGGGGCATATCCACGACCAGAACGTCCAGCTCGCCCCAGGCGACCTCCCGCAGCATCTGCATCAGCGCCGACTGCACCATTGGTCCGCGCCAGATCATCGCCGTTTCCTCGTCCACGAGAAAACCCATCGACATTGCCTTCAGCCCATAGTTTTCCATCGGCTTGATGATGCGATTCTCGATCTGTTGCGGGCGGCCGGATATTTTCAGGAGCCTCGGCACGGACGGGCCGTAGATGTCCGCGTCGAGGATTCCGACCCTCAGGCCGTTTGCCTGAAGTCCGAGGGCGAGGTTGACGGCCGTTGTGGATTTGCCGACGCCACCCTTGCCGGATGCCACCGCGATGATCGCACCGACACCGGGGACGCCTGCCTTCTCGCGCTGCGGAGGATGGGCGTGGGCGTGGCCATGATCGTGGTCATGCGCCGGCCCGGCCGCGGTAGGCCGAGGCGGTGCCTGCTGGGGACGCGGCGCGGGCGAGCCCGCCTTCCGGTCTGCCGTCAGCGTCACCAGCGCACCCTTGATCCCGGGCATGGCTTTGACGCTGCGTTCCGCCGCGATACGCAACGGCTCCAGTTCCTGCGCCCGCTCCGCCGGCACGGTAATCGAGAAATAAACCTTGTTGTCGGAAATAAAGACGTCCGAGACCATGCCACGCGAGACGATATCGCCTTCGAGATCCGGCCCGCGAACCTTCGCCAGCACCGCCAGCACCTCTTCCTTCGTCACCTCGGACATAACGCTCAAGACTCCTGCTTCGTCAGATCAGCATTCACCTGGCAATCGGGCCAGCCGCATCCGCCGATATATAGGAGTTCAATATTGGTGGGAGCAAGGAAAGAAGCGACCACCGTTCGACCGGCGGCCATATGGCGCACAGGCCGAACGGTGGCTTTTCTTGTCACGCCTCTTGGGGCGCTTTGACAGTCCCCTCTGGACCTGCCAACAAAGAAGCACGAAACGTGCCACTCGGGAAGATGCTTCTTTTTATTGAGTATTTTCAACAACTATTGCGTATTTTCGCCGCTGCGGCGCAGCAAGGCCGGGAACGGCCTGCCTTTAACGGCGCCAAAGACTTGGGGGGCGATGAAATAGTGTGCAGTGCAGCACATTATTATTTGATCAAACCGATCCGCAACGCCTTGGCAACCGCCTGAGTGCGATTGACCGTATCCAGCTTTTTAGCGGCACGGTTGAGATAGTGGTTCACCGTATGCTCGGACAATCCCAGAATTTCCGCTATCTCGGCGCTGGTCTTGCCGGCAGCCGTCCAATTAAGGCAATCGATCTCCCGTTCCGTCAGGACATCCGTGCCGCGTACGTCAAGATTGCGGATTTCAGCCAGCCGCTCGAATACATGGATGGAGATATACATCAACTCCATCATCTGCTGCTGATTGAAGAGCGGGCCATCTCCGGCAAAAGACACCGCCGCCCGAACGCTTGAAGAGTCGTGAACGGGGAAATAGGCGCCGCGCACAAGGCCGAACCGTCCGAAGATACTCCGAACCAGCGGTCCCCTGTCGGAGCTGGCACTCTCCAGATCGAACGTGAAAGGCAAGGTAGACTTGCGGAGCCTGCGGAGAACCGGGCTCGACCGCAACAGACCTTCCCTGTCGAAATGCGATATCAGTTCGGTCGGCCAGTTCGTGATGATGGTATTGCCGGACAGTTCCAGCGACGTCGCATGAGGAAGATTGACGACCATGAACGTGCGGCAGCCGTAATATTCCGTCACCCGCTTCATGAAGCGGAATACATCGAACTGGGTCTTGAGGGCCGCGATCTCCTCGACATTTCCGTCGAAAATCCAGGGCTCGCCAACTTTCTCGCTTTTGGACATCACTTACTTCTTTGCTCGGTCGCTCATCTGAGCAAATGCTGGCATCCCCACTGGATTCACACCGAGGGATCGTTCGCACTGAGAATATTTGCGCAACCGGCCGATCTCCGCATGGAACCGCGTGATCGTCGCCCCATCCCATGAGCCATCCACTCAAGACAGGGCTTTACCTTCGATCCGCAGATGTTTTCAAGTTTTTACTAATAAACATTTCCGAAAATGATGACATATGCTCGGCTTTTACGTCTTCTCGCACGGTTCCGACCCTTTGTCAGGAGATAATTATTGGGGATCAAATTAGCTATGCCGAGAGTTTGCGGACTCATGCCGGAATGATACAGAGTAACCACCTCGGACTGCAATTGGAGATTTTGCATGACCACCGCCTACAATTTTGAAGGACAGATACTCTCCTCCTCCCTCTGCGCGCTTGGAGAAGGGCCCACCTTCGAAGCAGCGACCGAGACGCTCTGGTGGTTCGACATTCTCGGCAAGGCGCTTCATCAACGGCATCTGCCCACCGAAAGCGAGACCGTGCATCACCTGCCGTTCATGGGAAGCGTTCTCGCATCCATCGACGCGGACCGGCAACTGCTGGCGAGCGACAAGGGACTTTTCATTCGGGACCGGGCCACTGGCGAGCTTTCGCTTTATCGGGAACTGGAGCCGGAAAAGCCTGGAAACCGTTCAAATGACGGCCGGGTGCACCCGTCGGGAAGCCTCTGGATCGGTACGATGGGAAAAAAGTCCGAAGACGGCGTGGGTGCGATTTATCATGTGGCCCAAGGCGTCGTCACCAAGATCTTCGACAAAATCAGCATCCCGAATTCGATCTGCTTTTCGCCGGATGGAGCAACTGGCTACTATGTGGATACGCGTGTGAACAGGCTGATGCGGGTTTCGCTCGATCCCAACACCGGCCGGCCGAACGGGGAGCCGTCAGTACTGGTGGATCAGAACGGTCAACCCGGCGGGATTGACGGCTCCATCTGCGCCAGCGACGGCACAATCTGGAACGCCCGGTGGGGCGAAGGGGCAGTCGACCACTACGGCGCCGATGGAACCCATCTCTCCCGACACCTTCTGCCGGCTCGCCGGACGACGTGCCCGGCGTACATCGGGGACGGCCGTCTCGCGGTCACCTCGGCATGGGAAGGTCTTGACGAAGCAGCGCGTGCCGCGGATCCGCTGGCCGGGGCGCTGTTCGAGATCGCCGTGCCTATCCGCTGCGAACCGGAGCCCGCCTATCGCCTTTAGCCGGCCAGAAAGCGAATCTCTCGAACTGCGCCGGGGACAAAATGTTCCCGGCAAATCGGCCTATATTTCAGCACGATAATCGGGAACTATTCCCTTTTCATAACATTTTCCCTTCGAACCGACGCGGGCAAGGAGACTCCGGCCCGGAGGGAACCGCGCGTTCGAACACACAACCTTAGCAGGAAGGTAGGAACGTTATGAAAAAGACCATGAGCATGATGGCCGCGGCAGTTCTCTTGGCTTCAACCGCCATTGCTCCCGCATTCGCACAGACACAACCGGCTGCACCGGCATCGCCGGCTCCGGCAGCACCCGCTGCTCCGGCCGATCCGGCTATGAAGCCTGCAGACAACGCTGCCACACCTGCTCCTAAAACAGGCAGTGACTCCGCTGCAGCGTCCGGCAGCTATATAACCGAGCAGACCGAAACCCAGATCAGCGCCAACGACTACATCGGCAAGCCGGTTTACAACGCCGAAGACAAGAGCATCGGCGATGTGAACGATCTGATCATGGAAGAAGACGGCGGTATCGTTGCTGCCGTGATCGGCGTCGGCGGCTTCCTCGGCATCGGCGAAAAGGATGTTGCCGTACCGATGGACAAGCTCACAATGACGCGCGACGCGGAAAACAACAACGAGGTCCGCCTCACGACCACGGAAACCGCCGAAGCGCTTCAGGCGGCTCCCGAGTTCAAAACCTTGAAGGACAAACAGGCTGAAACCGATGCGACGACCACATCGTCCACCGGCACCCAGACGCCTGCAGCCGGGGGCACCAACCCGCCGGCTCCAAGCAAGTAACAACTCCGGACGCGTGATGCGTCATCAGAAACAAGGCGGCACCGCATGTGCCGCCTTTTTTTGGGCAGCAAACGGCCGAGGCGTCAAACCCGCTCGATGGTGACGAATTCGCGGAAGTGGTCGTTCAGATAGCGCAATGTCGCGGCGCCGTCCGCTGGCCTGCCGTAGTAATAACCCTGGCCCATGCCGCAGCCTAGCTCCTTGAGCTTGTCGGCGTCGGCGCTGGTTTCAATGCCCTCGGCCACCACCTGCAGATCGAGGCCTTCGCACATGGCGATGATCGCCTTGACGATGTGTTCCGAAGCACGGTCGGTGGTGATGCGGGAGACGAAAGCACGGTCGATCTTCACCTTGTCGAAGGTAAAGTCGCGCAGCCGCCCGAGGCTCGATTGACCGGTGCCGAAATCGTCAAGCGAGATGCGGACGCCCTGGTGCCTGAGGTCGGTGATGATCCGTTGCGCGGTATCGGCCGAGGTCATCACTGCCGTCTCAGTAATTTCCAGCTCCAGGCGGTAGGGATCGAGGCCGACGCGAGCAAGCGTCGAGAGAATAGTGTCGGTGGTGCCGGGGTCCATCAGCTGCGCGGAAGACAGGTTGAAGGACAGGAAAAGTTCGCGCGGCCATGAGAGCGCCGCCTCGGCAGCCTTGCGCAGTAACGTTTCAGAAAGCGCGTCAATAAAACCGCGCTCCTCGGCAACCGGCACGAAGACAGCCGGGGAGACGAAGCCAAGATCCGCATCGATCCAGCGTGCAAGAGCCTCAAATCCCACTACGCCGCCGTCCTTGATACGCACGATCGGCTGGAAATGCACATCCACCGCGTCGGCGATAATGGCGTTACGCAGCGCCTGTTCGAGCTGCGTCGCACGTTTCATCTCCTGCGCAATTTCACGCGAATAGACGGTAATCTGGCCTCGCCCGCGCCGCTTGGAGCGGTAAAGAGCAGTCTCCGCGCTTTTCAGCAGCTCCTCGAAGTCCTCACCCGCGAAAGGATAGATGGCGAAGCCGAAGGAGGCCGAGAGGCGCACGTTGCGGTCTCCCAAGTCGTAGGGAGCGGAAAGCACGTCCTTGATCATCTGCCCGATGCGTTCGGCACCATTGCGTTCGAACACAAGCGGCAGGACGAAGGCGAATTCGTCGCCATCATGCCGGGTCACGGTAGCGCCGTCAGGGATGCAGGCCTTCAGGCGATGAGCGACCTGGCAAAGAATTTCGTCGCCTGCCTCGGCGCCAAACAGGTCGTTGATCGGTTTGAAGCCATCGAGATTGGCGATGCAGACGGTAAAAGGCGCCGGATCCTGCGCACGTTCGGCCGCCAGCAGGCGCACCTTGTCGCGCAGGCGATATCGGTTTCCCAGACCCGTCAGTGGGTCGCTATAGGCCATCGCCTGCAGTTCATTCTGGCTGACCTGCGGCAACGGGTTTCCCGCCGACTTCATGAACAATCCCATTACGCTTCACAAACGCAAGCAGGATGGGCGAAAAAGATTAAAAAATCATGCGGCGATCTTAACATATGTCAAGGAACAGATTAATCGGTTAAGCATACGACCTTTTCACCGTCGCGCCGAGATAACCTTCGAACACAGCCTCAAGAGCTTCCGGGCTGATGGGTTTGAGGATCACGTCGTTCATGCCTGACGCGAAGCACTGATCCCGATCTTTGTCGAACGCAAAGGCAAGTACGCCGATGATCGGAACAGAATTGTCGATCGTTTCAAGCGCACGGATCCGGGCACTGGCCTCGAAGCCGTTGAGCTTCGGAAGCGTAACATCCATCAGGATGAGCCGCGGCGCATGTTGCTGCCAGAGCCGAACCGCCTCCTCTCCGTCAGCCGCGATGGCATAACGATAGCCAAAGCCTTCCAATATCTGCGAGAAAACGATCTGATTTACGTCGTTGTCTTCCGCGACGAGGATATCGATGTCCGTGCCTTCGGCGCGAGAGTCGAAGGTTATCTGCGGACTTTCGTGATCGACGCCGTTATCATCTTTGTCTTCGAGCGCGTCAGCGACCGCCGCAGCAAGCTCCTCCACCATGCTGTCGGCATTTATCGTGATGGCGGCAATACCGTAATCGGCGGCAATCTCCAGGCATTGGACATGCATCTCGGCATCAACGACGATGAGATCGACACCGATCCCCGCCTCTCCGGCAAGGCGCAGGAAAAGGGCAAGCTCCTCCGCGCTCGATACCGAGGAAATGTCGAGTCGGAGGGCGGCAAGGATCAACAGCGCTTCCTGTTCGGTCCCAGGGTCGGCGGAGACGACGAGCACCTTGCGGCTGACTGCATCTTCCTCCGTTGTTTTCATCTCCGGATCCGACGGATGCTCCGAGTGACCGAGCGAGGAAGAAATCAGGTCGACAGGATCGACATGCGAGCTGGCCGGTCCGTTTTCGCCGTCTGTATCAACCCGGGCCGTGACATCTTCCATGGCGGTAACAAGGTAATAGCGGCCCGGCTTGCCGATGCGATATTTGCTGGCGCCGATGACGATCTCCGTTCCATCCCGCCGCTTCACCCGTTCCGCAATCTGCACCGGCTCGCCGGTCTCGAAAAGCTGCCGGTTGACGTCTGCGAGACGCTGCTCCAATTCGGGCGGGTGAATGTCCGATCCCTTTCGGCCCAGTATCGCTTCGGGCGGCAGGTCGAAAAACCGGCAAGCCGCCTTGTTGACGGCGACGAAGGTGAGGTTGCTGTCCTTAACCGTGATCGGAAAGGGGAGGTTATCAAGCACTTCTTCGGTAATCTGGACACGTTCCATATCGCCGCGCCATTGCTCTTCCCGCTTCTTGTGGTCGGAGACGTCCTTGATGACGCAGACTCCGTAGCCGGAGGGAAGGCGTCGCCTTGAAACGCTCAGCCATCGATCGGTGCCCCGGCGCTCCAGCGCGTCGGTGCGTTCTTTCCACAGCGTCGCAATCTGTTCCGCGATCCAGTCTTCGCGATTCAACATCCGGCGCGACCCGGCACTGTCGGTGGAAAAGCGCCCACCGCTATCGTGAACGGCGCCTAGCAGATCTCTGAGACGGGTGCCGGGCGCAAGAAAGCTCTTTGGGACCGACAGAAGATTAAGCAAATGCTGACTTGCAAAAACGATTACGTCATTCTTGTCATATATGAGTACGCCGCCCGAAACGCCTTCGGATATGGCTTCGAGCATGGCAGTTTGAATGTTCGCGTCCGCGGACCACAAATCATTCATAGGATAAAACTCCCTGTATGCTTTTTCGGACACGGGATCAAAGCCGGACCGTTATGCCGATTGTTTTCCTCTCGGCCTAATTCCTTCTAGTTTCAGTCGTGTCGGGTCGGGAACATGCTGGTTCCAAGTCCTCAACGGGTGATCCGGCCCTGCATGGCGGTGCCCAGCGAACCGCCATCCTGATCACCTGCGGGGAGCGGGCGCTCCTCCGGTTTCATCCAGTTTCAATGCCGGTCAAATTATCGGCTTTGTCTTAAGGCGCAATTAATGGACAACCACCCACCCGCGGAAGATGTCTTCAAAAGGGGTTGAAACCGCCCGGAAAGGCTTTCCTTCATGCAGCGAATCCCGGACAATACAGAATGTCCGTCAAACAACTGCCCGAGACGCTGATCAACCAGATCGCCGCCGGCGAGGTCATCGAAAGACCTGCCAGCGCCGCAAAGGAACTGATCGAAAATGCCATCGACGCCGGCGCGACTCGCATCGAGATTGCAACGGCAGGTGGCGGCAAGAGCCTCATCCGCATCACCGACAACGGCAGCGGCATGGATGCGGGAGACCTCGACCTTGCGGTACGGCGCCACTGCACCTCGAAGATATCCGAGACGCTGGACGACATCCGCACGCTGGGTTTCCGCGGAGAGGCGCTGCCTTCGATCGGTTCGGTCGCCAAGCTCACCATCACCAGCCGCAGGGCGGGCGATGCGGCCGGTTCGCAGGTCGCCGTCATCGGCGGCAAAGGGATGGGGGTTAAACCCGCCCCCGCCAATCCCGGCACGGTCGTGGAGGTGCGCGATATCTTCTTCGCCACACCTGCTCGTCTGAAATTCCTGAAAACGGAAAAGGCCGAAGCGGGTGCGATCACCGAAGTGGTCAAGCGGATGGCGATTGCCTTTCCCAAGATACGCTTCGTCCTTTCGGGCAGCGATCGCTCGACGCTCGAATTCCCGGCAACGGGCGACGACCATCTGGCCCGCATGGCTCAGGTTCTCGGCGCCGAATTTCGCGACAATGCCATCGAGATCGATGCGGCGCGCGAGGGTGTGGGGCTCGCCGGCTTCGTCGGAGTGCCGACATTCCACCGCGGCAATTCGGCACATCAATATGCCTTCGTCAACGGTCGGCCGGTACAGGACAAGCTGATCCTCTCGGCAATCCGCGGCGCCTATGCGGAGAGCGTTCCCTCCGGGCGTTATCCCGTCGCCGTCCTGTCGATCACACTCGATCCGGTATTCGTGGACGTCAACGTGCACCCGGCCAAGTCGGACGTGCGGTTCCGCGATCCGGGCCTCGTGCGTGGTCTGATCGTCGGAGCGATCCGAGAGGCGTTGCATCGGGAAGGCGACCGTGCGGCAACGACCGGCGCCTCCGGCATGATGAGATCCTTCCGCCCCGGGTTCCCTCCTCCGGCTTCGTCGCGCACGCCCTGGGGCGTCGCCACCTCACCTTCCAGGCCTCTTGACCTCCAGCCGTCCCGCGATTTTTACGAACGCTTTCAATCGGACTTCGACGTCCTGACGATGCCGGCGGCGCGGGCCGATGCGGTCACTTCCGAACCTGTCTCCCGGACAGCCGCCGATGAAGCGCCGCGGTACCGCTTGGGCGCTGCGCGGGCGCAGATCCACGAAAACTACATCGTCGCCCAGACTGAAGATGGCCTCGTCATAGTCGATCAGCATGCGGCGCATGAGCGCCTGGTCTTCGAGGCCATGCGCAAGGCACTCGACAACAAGCGGCTAGCCAGTCAGGTCCTCCTCATTCCGGAGATCATCGACCTGCCGGAAGAGGATTGCGACCGACTGATGGCCCATGCATCTGACCTCGATCGACTGGGGCTTTCGATCGAACGTTTCGGTCCCGGAGCCGTTGCGGTCCGCGAGACGCCTGCAATGCTCGGCGAGATGGATGCGGGCTCGCTTGTTCGCGATCTCGCGGACGAGATCGCCGAATGGAATACGGCCGGCGGCCTTCGCGGAAAGCTCGAACACGTCGCCGCGACCATGGCCTGCCATGGTTCGGTCCGCTCCGGCCGGCGGCTGAAGCCGGAGGAGATGAATGCGCTGCTAAGGGAGATGGAGGCGACGCCCGGCTCCGGAACCTGCAATCACGGCCGGCCGACCTATATCGAACTCAAGCTGTCCGACATCGAGCGGCTGTTCGGCCGGAGCTGAAAGGTCTGGCATTTGGAAACCGCGGGGTGTAGAGCAGTCCGATGTTTTTCCGCAGGAGACGAAAGATGAACCGGTTCGAGGGAAGCGGTTTCCGCGAAGCGAAGATCCGGTATCTCGACGGCGACTATCAGATCCTGACCTCAGGTTCCTATGTCGTCTGCGCCATGACAGGGAAACAAATCCCGGTCGATGAGCTTCGTTACTGGAGCGTGGCAAGGCAAGAGCCCTATGTGGACTGCGCAAGTTCGCTGGAGGCGGATAAACGCGCCGGCATCCTGCCGAACCAGAGCAGAGGCTAGCTTTTCTCCCCACCGCCGTTCTTCAGGCGCCGCTGCCGGTAATTGGCAATGGCCATATCGATGATCTTGCCGGGCGTCTGCGGATCGTCGAAGACCATGTCGACCTCGACCACCCTTACCTTTTCCGCAAGCTCTTCCGTGCGGCCGTGATGACCCGTCAGCCGCACTGCGTCCTTGGCCGTGGTGACGAGCGCAAGATCGTCTTTTGCAGCATCATCCAGCAGATCCGAAATTTCGTCTTCGCTAAAGTAGTGATGGTCCGGGAAGGCGCGACTGATCGTGATCAGCCCGCCAAGCTGCCGGACGGTGCGGTAGAACTTCTCGGGGTCCGCGATGCCGGCGAAGGCGAGCAGCGCCCTGCCCGCGATCTCATCCGTTTCCCGGGGCTTCAGCGATGCGACATAGACCTGCTTGCCGGCACGCGCCGCCTGGCGAACCAGAGTATCGGCGGCCGCGCCGTCGCCGACCTTCAGGATGGCGGAAAGCTGGCGCATCTGTTCGGCAATCGGCGCCCTCACCGGTCCACCGGGAACCAGATGGCCATTGCCGATGCCGCGCACCGTATCGATGACGACGAGGGCGAAATCCAGCGCCAGTCGAGCACTCTGGAAACCGTCGTCCATGATGATCAGGTCAGCGCCCTCCTGAACAAGCTTGCGAGCCCCGTCGGCGCGGGTGCGCGAGACCACGGTCAACGTCTCGCGGCAAAGCAGCAACGCCTCGTCGCCAACGGCTTCTGCACGATGGTGATCAGGGTCGACCACAGTTGTGGCGTCGATGGACCCGCCGTAGCCGCGGCTCAAAAAGCCCGGCTTCAGTCCCTTTTTCTTGGCGGCACGTGCGAGCGCGATCGCGGTAGGGGTCTTGCCCGCTCCGCCGACCGTGAAATTGCCGACACAGATAACCGGTACGGGAACGCTCGCCCGCCGTGCTCGCGCCATCCGGCGTCCGGCAATCCGGCCGTAAATGAAGGAAAAGGGCGAGAGACCCCAAGCGCGCCAATCCGCTTTCGTCCACCAGAATGGCGGTGCTTCCGATACCATACGCTAATCCATCATGAGACTGCCCGCGCAGAAAATGGGAGTTTTTCCAAAAAGGCAAGTCTTCAGGGGACTTAGAGTCGTTCCGCGGTTCGGGAAAGCAGGCTTTCGAGCAGGGTGATGTCGTCCAGACAGAGGTCGGAGGCAGCCGACAGGGTTTCGGGGGAACCGGTGCCCGTCAACACCGCAACTTTCAAGCCGACCCCGGCATTCCTTCCCATATGCATGTCATGGTTATTGTCGCCGACCATGGCGACCGCAGAAGGCTCCAGCCCGACGGCACTGCAGAAGCCAAGAACCATGCCGGGTTCGGGTTTCACGCCGTGGCCGCTGTCATAACCGGCGATGAAATCGAGATATTCGATAAAGCCAAACCGGATGGCCGTCTGCCGGATGGCCTCTTCGTTATCGCTCGAAGCCACGCCCAGCTTCAGGCCCCTCGCCTTCAGCCGCGAAAAGAGCGCCGCAAGATCGGTAACGGGCACGGAGAATTCGGCGGAGCGAATGAAGAGATCGTCGAGCAGCCGGGTCAGTTCGCCAACTTCGATCGGCGAACCCGCGGAGACGAAACCTGCGGCGATCTCGGCAGCGTTGCCTGCGGCAAGCAGGCTGTCCGGTCGCGTGTGGCCGGAGACAGGATCCATGCCGCCCGAAAACAGAAGCTGCGGCTCCAGGTCGGCGTCACCTGCCGCGGCAATGCGCGCGGCCTCACGGTTTACCGGGCCCCAGCTCTCGTCGTAGCGGAGCAGTGTTCCGTCCTTGTCGAACAGGATGCCGGCGATTTTGTCAAAACCCGCAGATGTCATCGGACGGCAGCGGCCTTCGGCTGCAGCCGCGCGCTGACGGTCAGCGGATTGATGTAGGGCTCCAGCGCCTTGATGGTCTTCGAGAGCGCACCGCGCATCTCTTCCATCGCGTCGTGCCCGGAATCCACCATCTTGCGGCGGGCAAGATCGTTGATCATCAGATAATAAACCGCCTTGGCCAGCATTTCGGCATCCTTGATGATGCGAGCACCACCCTTGCGCACGAGATGCTGATAGGCGTCGCGGAAATTCTGCACCTGCGGCCCTGAAAGGACCGCGCAGCCGAGCATTGCCGGTTCGAGGGGATTCTGCCCGCCTTGCTGCGACAAGGACTTTCCGACGAATGCGATCTCGGTGAGCCTGAGATAGAGGCCCATTTCGCCGATCGAATCGCCGAGGAAAATATCGGTCTCGGGCGTCAAGGGGTCGTTTCGGGAGCGACGCGCCACGGTGAGCCCCGCTTCCTTCAGCATCGCCTCGATCGCGTCGGCGCGGTCCGGATGGCGCGGCACGAGAATGGTCAGCTGACCGTTCTTCGGCTTCAAAGTCCGATGCACGGTCCCGACGATCTGCTCCTCGCCGTCGAAAGTGGAGATCGCCGCCCATGTCTTGCGGCTGCCGATTTCGTTGCGATAGCGGGCCAGTACGTCCTCGTCGCAAGGCGGCGGGTCGGTATCGCTCTTGAGATTGCCGGAAACGATCACAGGCCAGGCGCCGAGGTCCCGGAACCGTTCCGCATCGAGGTCGGACTGCGCGATGACCAGCGCCATCTTTTCGAACAATGCTTCTGCAACTGAGCCGTAGTTGCTCCAGCGTGCGAAAGAACGATCGGAAATGCGGGCGTTGACGCGGATCTGCGGGATGCCGCGCCGGGCGAGTTCGGATAGCGTCGTCGGCCAGATCTCGGATTCCGCCGTAATGCAGGCATCCGGCTTCCAATAGGCGATAAAGCGCTTGATCGGAAATTTGACGTCGAGCGGTACGTATTGGTGGATCACCTCGTCCGCGAGGCGCGACTGCACCAGATGTGCCGAGGTGACGGTACCGGTGGTGAGGAGGATATGGATCTCGCGACGGCGGAGTTCGCGGATCATCGGCATGATGGCTATGGTCTCGCCCACGCTGGCCGCATGCACCCACACCAGCGGGCCGCGCGGACGCGCCAGACTGGCATAACCGAGCCGCTCCAGACGTCGCGCCCTGTCTTCCTTTCCCTTCATGGCGCGGTAGCCGAGATAGGGACTTGCCAGCGGATAGAGCGCAACGCCCGCCAAGCGATAACCGAGAAGAGCCGTGCGCGCCAAGCCTTTGGTCATCGCATCTGTCCCCGATCCATCATGGCTGCCGTCAATGTGATAGCCCCTCCGATTTAATATCCGTAGTCGAGTTTTATGTGTTTTACAAATGCGTCAAAATAGGGTCCTGGCGCTCGCGCCAAGGCGGGAGAACCTGCATTCCGAGACACAATATGTCGCGCGTGGCTTATCTCAGACCGACTTGCTGTCCGGGTCAAGCAGCCGGTGCATATGGACGATGAAATAACGCATCTGGGCGTTGTCGACGGTCTGCTGAGCCTTCGCACGCCAGGCGACCAGAGCGCTGGCATAATCGGGATAGATGCCGACGATATCCAGGGCGGACAGGTCCTGGAATTGGAGGCTTTCCAGGTTCTGGAGTTCTCCACCGAAGACCAGGTGCAGGAGTTGTTTCTTTTCGCCTGTTTCCGTCATTTTCCGTTATCCGTCTATTTTGCTCTCCTCTGCTGCATTCTGCAGTAAAGGTCAACCCGCGGCCCCCTCGGCAAGGTGCGGCAAAAGGCTTTGCAAGGCATGGGCCGCGCCCGCGACCAGCATCTCGTGGCTGACACTCTCGCGATTGTAGACGAGCCGGTTGCCGTCGAGGTCATGCAAGCCCCCTCCGGCCCGCTCCAGGATCAGGTCAGCGGCAGCAAGGTCCCAGTCATGGGAACTGCGCTTGACGACGGTGCCGTCGATCCGGCCATCCGCTACCATGGCCAGCCGGTAGGCCAACGAAGGGACATGGCGTACGCGCCGCACCTCGGCACGGAAATCAGGAGCGAACTTCTTGACGAGATTTTCGTCCGCCGCAATCACCAGTTCGCCATCGGTGCGGCCGGCGCTGACGGCAATCGATTGCCCGTTCTTGAGCGCAGGCCCGTCTTTCACAGCCGCGAACTCTTCCCCCAGCGCCGGAGCGAAGAGGACGCCGGCGACCGGCCGACCGCGATGCACCACGGCCACCGAAACGCACCAGGTTTTCTCGCCGTTGATAAAGGCCCGGGTGCCATCGATCGGGTCGATCACGAACAGCGTTTCGCAGGAGAGCCGCGCATCGTCGTCGTCCGTTTCCTCCGAAAGCCAGCCGTAGTTCGGCCGCGCCTTTAAAAGCAGGCCCTGAAGTCGGTCATTTGCAGCGAAATCGGCAGCACTGACCGGCGACTTGCCTTCGTTCTTCCACCAGACTTCAGGGGAGCGTCCAAAGAAGCCGTGCGCGACCTCGCCCGCCTGATGCGCAGCCTGGCGGATGAGTTCGAGGTCTTGCTGCCAACTTTCTCTTTCCATCGGGATTCAGCGTCCCGCCAGCGTCATGCCCTCGATGGCAATCGTCGGCGACGCGACGCCGAATTTTCGGTCGATGTCGTTTGCCGGCGTGATCCGCATGAACATCTCCTTGAGATTGGAGGCGATCGTCACTTCTGAAACGGGAAACGCGAGTTCGCCGTTTTCGATCCAGAAGCCGGTCGCGCCGCGGCTGTATTCGCCGGTGATCATGTTGACGCCCTGACCGATCAGCTCGGTGACGTAAAAGCCCGTGCCGACGGACCGGATGAGTTCTTCCGGAGAAATATCGCCGGGTTCCAAAGCCAGATTGGTGGATGCGGGTGTCACCGCCGTACCCCCGCGTACGCCGCGCCCGTTGGTGGAAAGCCCAAGCTCGCGGGCGGTCGAGGTCGACAGGAACCAATGGTTCAGCACGCCGTCCTCGATCATCACCATACGCCGGCCTGAAACGCCTTCACCATCGAAAGGCCGGGAGGAAGAACCGCGCACAACCAGCGGGTCATCGGTAATGTTCAGTCCCGCCTTCAGAACCTGCTGGCCAATCTTGTCGCGCAGGAAGCTCGTCTTGCGCGCGACCGAAGCACCGTTGATCGCACCGGCGATATGGCCGACGAACCCGCGGGCGATGCGCGGATCGAAGACGACGGTGACATTGCTGCCCGTTTCGACCTGGCGAGGATTGATGCGCTTCACCACCCGCTCGCCGGCGCGGCGACCGATCACGTTCGGATCATCCAGATCGGCAGCATAGATGCGGCTGTCAAAATCGTAGTCGCGCTCCATCTTCGTACCTTCGCCCGCGATCACGCTCACGGAGCGGCCGAAGCGAGTCGCCATATAGCTGCCCGAAAAGCCATGCGAGGTCACCAGAACCAGACCGCCCATGCCGGCGGATGCACCGGCGCCGGACGAATTGGTGACGCCGGAAACATCAAGCGCGGCCTGCTCCATCGTCAGCGCCGCCTCGCGCAGATCGTCGGTCGGCAGGTCGGTCGCATCGAAAAGCTCAAGGTCGGGGTAGGATCTGGCAAGATCGGCATCGTCCGCCAGGCAGGCGAACGGATCTTCCGGAGAGACTTTGGCCATGGCGACGGCGCGTTCCGCCAGCGTCTTCATGTCGAAGCCGGGGTTGGCCGAAACGCTCGCGACCCGTTTGCCGATAAAGACACGCAGTGAAAAGTCGTCGCTTTCTGAGGCTTCTGTACCCTCGACTTTGCCGAGGCGGACACTTACAGAGCGGGAGCGGGAGCGCACGACCACCGCGTCCGCCTGATCCGCCCCTGCGGCCTTGGCTAGATCGATAAGTTCGCTGGCACGGGAAAGCAGGGAGGCGGAATCGATTTGGGAGGTCATGATTGCAAGCCTTTCATTCTCGCTCCATTTATTGTGCACTGTCG
The DNA here is from genome assembly GCA_900469955.1 of Hyphomicrobiales bacterium. Taxonomy (GTDB): domain Bacteria; phylum Pseudomonadota; class Alphaproteobacteria; order Rhizobiales; family Rhizobiaceae; genus Neorhizobium. The sequence continues at coordinate 182,587 of UBYX01000020.1, forward strand.
GAAGCATCAAGGCCGGCTCGCCGATTCTTGAGAAGACCATTGTCTATCTAATTCGAAAGTACCCTTATGGCCGCGCCGGATTCGATGTTTTCCCAAATGCTGCTTCTCCTCGGCGGAGCTGTACTCGCAGCGCCGCTGTTCAGAAAGCTCGGCCTCGGTACGGTACTCGGGTATCTCGCCGCGGGGGTGGTCATCGGTCCCATCCTGCAGCAGATCGTCGAGACGGAAGAGGTGCTGCATTTTTCCGAATTCGGCATCGTTTTCCTGCTCTTCATCATCGGTCTCGAGCTGAAGCCTTCGCGACTTTGGCAGATGCGCGGCGACGTCTTCGGGCTCGGCCCCGCACAGGTCGTGATCTCCGGCCTCGCGCTGACTGGGCTCGGCTATCTCGCAAATATGGCGGACTGGCGAGGCAGCCTGATCATCGGCTTTGGCCTGGCACTGTCTTCGACGGCCTTCGCGCTGCAGATCCTGAACGACGACGGCGACATGAACAGCCGCTACGGACAGCGATCCTTCTCCGTCCTCCTGTTCCAGGATTTGGCGATCGTGCCGCTTCTCGCCATGATCACCATCCTTTCTCCCGGAACCGTGGAGGCAGAGGCCACACCCCTCCTCGACTTTGCGATTGCGGTCGGCGCCGTCGGTGCCATGGTGCTTGCGGGGCGGTACCTTCTGACTCCGATGTTCCAGGTGATTGCCCGCACCGGCGCGCGGGAAGTGATGATCGCCGCGGCTCTGCTGGTCGTGCTCGGATCGGCTGCGGCCATGCAGGCTGTCGGGCTTTCCATGGCGATGGGTGCCTTTCTTTCCGGCGTGATGCTCGCCGAATCCTCCTACCGCCATGAACTCGAAGCAGATATCGAGCCCTTCCGCGGCCTGTTGCTGGCGCTGTTCTTCATGGCGGTCGGCCTGTCGCTGGAAGTCGGCGTCATCTTCGACAATCTGCTCTTCATCCTGCCCGCCGTGCCGATTTTCATGATCGTGAAGGCATTGATCATCTACGGGCTCTGCCGGCTTTGGGGCTCGCCGCACCAGGATGCGGTGCGGATCGCCGTGCTGCTGCCGCAAGGCGGCGAATTCGGGTTCGTGCTGTTTACCACGGCGACAGCAGCCGGCCTTCTCTCCTCCGCCACCGCATCGCTGCTGATCGCGGCAGTGACGCTCTCAATGGCGCTCACGCCGCTCGGGGCGGCCCTTTCAAGGCGATTCCGTAGCGCCGAAACGCGCGAAGAACTCGCAGAGGATTTCAGTGGCGCCGGTGCGGACGTTTTGATGATCGGCTTTTCGCGCTTCGGCCAGATCGCCGCGCAGATCCTGCTTGCCGGCGGCCGTGAGGTTACCGTCATCGACGATTCCGCAGATCGCATCCGGCAGGCAGCGAATTTCGGCTTCCGCATCTATTTCGGAGACGGCACTCGCCGGGACGTCCTGATCGCTTCCGGCATCGAGCGGGCAAAGATCGTCGCGGTCACCACCCAGAAACGTGAAACGACGGATCGTATCGTCGATCTGATTCGCTCGGAGTTTCCGGACGTGCGCCTCTTCGTACGCTCCTACGACCGCATCCATTCGCTGTCGCTTAGGGCGCGGAATGTCGATTACGAGCTGCGTGAAACACTCGAATCCGGCCTGCTTTTCGGCCGCCATTCGCTGGAAGCCCTTGGCATGAGTGAAAACGAAGCGGAGGAAATCGGCGACGATATCCGCCGGCGCGACGAGGAGCGGCTGCAGATCCAGGCAGTCGAGGGGCTTGGCGCCGGCCGCGAAATGCTGCTCAACCGCCCGGTCCGGCCGGAGCCGCTGATCAAACCTAAGCGAGCGGCCGTCGTGGAAGACGTGAGCTCAGAAACAGCGGTTACTGAGGCTGGCTAGCATGCGAGATGCCCGATCGACGGCCGCAAGGGAAAATCGTGCTTTATGTGTTGCGATGGACCATGTCGATGATCGTGTCAAAAAGTTCAGTCTTGGCCTGCGAGGCCGTGATCTCCCCGGTGGCAGCAGCGTGAGACAAAGCTTCTGCCGCGCCAAGCATTGCCCATAGACCCGCCGATCCGATCGTTCCGCTTTTCGCGAATGGAGCAAGGACAAGCCGGCATTTTTCCATGAAAACAAGTTGATACTCGCGCTTTATCTTCTCCAGTTCAGGTGAACTTGCGAGGGCCGCGATGACGCCAGGTATCTCGCGCCCCTGCGAGAGGACGCAATCCACGTATGAAGACGCGATAACATCCGCCCGATCGTGAATCTCGGCCTTACTCGCCTGCAATGCGGCGTCGATAATCGCCGTCTGCCGCGCATCGAAATCCAGATAAAGCGCCGTCAGCAGAGCAGAGCGGGTTGGAAAGTGACCATAGACGACTGGTTTGGCGACCTCGGCCCACTCCGCCAGCCTGCCCAAAGTCAGGGCTTCGGTACCCTCCTTGCGAACAATTTGCCAGGCCACATCCAGCAACTGCTCATACCTCGCTTCGCGCGTCAGACGCCGACGGGAGCGTTGCGCAGCTTCCTGCTCTATCTCACTTGACATGACTATATACCAAAAGTAACTTACGAAAAGTATATAACACCATGGCAATCGACCACAAGCCTCGTTTACAGGATTCGCACATGCACGCCCTGATCGTTGTCTCGCATCCCGATCCCAATTCACTCACTCATGCTATCGCTACCAGCGTCGGCGAAGGCGTAACTTGCAATAAAATGGATTCCTTTGAAATTGCAGATCTCGCGGCAGAGGGGTTCGACCCTCGGTTCACGGCTGTGGACCTCGCCATACATCGGCGGGAAGCATCGCCGCCGGCCGATATCGTGGCCGAACAGGCGCGGATCGACCAAGCCGATGCCCTCGTGCTGGTCTACCCGGTCTATTGGTGGTCTATGCCGGGCCTCCTGAAGGGATGGATCGATCGCGTTTTCAGCAACGGTTGGGCCTATGACGAAGGCGCCGATATGAAACTCGTCAAAAAGCTCCATCACCTTCCTGTGCACCTGTTAGCCATCGGGGGCGCGGATATGCGCACCTATGCCCGACACGGTTATTTCGGGGCGATGAAGACGCAAATCGATCACGGGATTTTCGGCTATTGCGGTGCGAGGGTGGTGACCTCGGAGCTTATTGTAGAACAGTCGGGACGCGAGGATAACCGGCTGGAAACCGCCCGCTCGATCGGATGCACGCTTTTCAGCAAGAGGGCGTCTCAAGCGGCCTAGCGGATTTCAGCCGTCGACAGCGGCAGAGTGAAGCGCGTCGATGGCGCGCTTCAGCTCGTCTTTTACGCCCTCGGACTCGTCCAGGATTTCACGTGCCCTGAGAAAATCCAGGACCCGGAACCGGTTCACCGAGGGCCGCAGGAAAATCTGCGGCGGATTGAGCTTCAGCTTCAGGGAGATACTCGCCTGCATGGTGAGCTGGCTCGCTCCGAAAAGGCTGTCGATGCGGTTGGGCGGATGCGTGCCGTCGCCTTCCGGTGCACCGACCACATCGACGCCGATCACCACGTCGGCAAGTTCCATCAACTGCTCGTACGGCACGGGATTAAAGACACCGCCGTCGATCATGATCCGGCCATTGACCCAGATCGGCATGAACAGACCGGGAATGGCGGCGGACGCGGCGATCGCCTGGCGCAATTCGCCCTTCTCCAGAACCACCTCGGCCTGGCCATAATAATCGGTGGCCGAGATTTTCATCGGGATTTCGAGATCGGCGAAATCTTTCGGCACCTGAGGCGGCAGGAAAGCGTCGAGAATAAGTTCGAGATTGAAGTGGCCGAAGCGGAAGCCGCCCCGCTTGTCGCGCATGGTTGCCGGACCAAGGCTCCACAGCTTGTTGAGCAGCGTTCCGCGATGCCCGACCGTCTCCAGCGTGTAGTCGCGGATTTCGCGACCGCTCATGCCCGATGCCATGCCAGCGCCCATGATCGCACCGATCGAGGAGCCTGAGATCGCCACGGGCCGAATGCCCAGCTCGTCGAGCGCCTCGATGATCTGGATGTGGGAGACACCCCGCGCGCCGCCGCCACCGAAGGCCACGGCAAAAGTTGGATCACCTTTTCGCTCTGCGGCCTCAAGGTCCGGAAAGGCAAGCCGGGTATTCATTCCATTTCCTCTCAGATCGGCTGGTAGCGGAAGAAACCAACGCGGGTATCGCCGAAGACGCGGTTTTCGAGCGGCCTGAACACCGGATCGAGCGCCGGCGTCACGTCAGCCCGCTCCTCCAGCACCACAAGCGCTCCGGGAACCAGCCAGCCGCCCGCATGTGCCGAAAGCAGGGCTGCTTCACCCAGCCCCTGACCATAGGGCGGATCGGCAAAAAGGAAATGGAATGGCTCTATGGTGCCGACCATTCCGAGTTTTGTGGCATCGCGGCGAAGGATACGCGCCCGACCGTGTAGGCCGAAATTGTCGATGTTCTCCCAGAGGAGGCCCCGTCCCTCAACGCCGTTTTCGACGAAGAGCGCATTTCGGCAGCCGCGCGACAGGGCTTCCAGCCCCACCGCGCCGGTGCCGGCGAAAAGATCGATCACCCGAGAACCGTCGATCGCCTCCGGATAGACGTGTCCGATGATATTGAACAGGCTCTCGCGCGTCCGGTCGATGGTCGGCCGGATGTCGTTGCTCTTTGGCGTGGCCAGAGTACGGCCGCGGAATTCACCACCAACGATCCGCACTGCGGCTTACCCTCTCGGCGTGCGCGGCTTGCCGCCGGGCCTTGCACCACCAGGACGACCGCCGGGTCTGCCGCCACCGGGCTTGTCCCGCCCGCCGGACGGTTTACCGCCAAAACCTTTTCCGCCACCCGGTTTTCCGCCGAATGACTTTCCGCTGCGCGGCTTGTCGCCAAAGGGCCGGTCGCCGGCAGGGCGTTCGCCGCGGGCCGGCCTATCACCAAACGAACGTTCACCACGGGGGCGTTCGGAGCGACCCTCGCTCGAAAACGATCTTGCCGGACGATCGCCATCTTCCCGGGGCTTGCGGTCGCCGCGAGGCCTGTCGCTAAAGGGCCGGTCGCCCCTTGGCTTGTCGAAAGACCGCTCGCCACGGGGCGGACGATCACCGAAAGCGCGGTCGCTGCGCGGTCGCTCCGTGCGGCCCTCGCCTTCCGCGCGCGGCTTGCGGTCGCCGCGAGGCTTGTCACCAAACGCGCGATCGCCTCTGGGCCGATCTCCGAAGGAACGATCACCGCGATCGCCGGAAGACCGTTTGCGGCCAAAATCGTCTTTTTCCTCTTTGGCCGGGGAGTCGGCTCGGATCCAGTCGCTGTCCTCTTCGGCTCGCTTCACCACCACGCGACGATCGTTTTCCGGAGCAGGCTTTTTGAACAGCTGTTCTGCCTCGGCGCGAGCAGACGTCTTCTTCACCCTGCCATCGGCGGTCGGCCGGGCGCCGGGCGCCATCCAGACATTAGCCGTACGGCTCGTGCCCATCGGCGGCCGTTTCTTGGGACGCTCCTCGCCGAAGTCACGGTCCTTGCTCTTGGCCCCACCCTTACCGCGCGGCTTGTCGCCGAACTTGCGGTCTCCGGGCTTGGTATCGAGGCGGCCGAGCGCCTTCTCGCGACGATCCTCGGGTTTGCCGGATCGCGGACGTTCCGCCTTTTCCGGCTTCTCTGCCCAATCGGCCCGTTCCGCGCGGGCGGGCTTTTCGCCTTCGGCTTCTCGATCATTATAGATCGGCGCATCGAAATTCGCCTTGGATTCTTCGATCAGCCTCGGACCGAGCTGGTCGCGCAGCATGCGGCCGCGCACCTCGACCGCACCGCCCTCCGGCAGATCACCGAGCTGGAAGGGGCCGTAGGAAATGCGGATCAACCGGTTCACTTCGAGGCCGAGCGCTCCGAGGACGTTCTTGATTTCGCGGTTCTTACCTTCGCGAAGACCCATGGTAATCCAGACGTTGCGCCCCTGGCTGCGATCGAGCGTCGCGTCGATGGAGCCGTAGAGCACGCCATCCACGGCGATGCCTTCCTTCAGCTTGTCGAGCGCCTCCTGGTCGATCTCGCCGTGAGCGCGCACGCGATAGCGGCGCAGCCAACCCGTTGTCGGCAGTTCGAGAACGCGCGAAAGACCACCGTCGTTGGTAAGCAGCAACAGGCCTTCGGTATTGATGTCGAGGCGCCCGATCGACATGACGCGCGGCAGACCTTCCGGCAGATTATCGAATACGGTCGGACGGCCTTCCGGATCGGAATTGGTGGTCACGAGGCCGGCGGGCTTGTGGTAGAGCCACAGACGGGTGCGCTCGATACCGCGGATCGGCACACCGTCGACTTCGATCCTGTCGTCGAGGGTCACGTTGACGACTGGCGTGTCGAGCACATTGCCGTTCAGCGCGACACGGCCTTCCATGATCATTCGCTCGACATCGCGGCGGGACGCGACGCCGGCGCGCGCCAGGATCTTCGATATGCGTTCCGCCTTGCCATCGGCGGCAGCAGATACGGTTGCGACCGGCGCAGGCTTGCGCGCCGCCTTCAAGGGCTTTTCCAGGGCTGCCTTCGGCGCAAACTTTTTCTTTGCTCCCGCCTTGTCGGCAGACGCAGACTTGGGAGCCGATCTTGGCTTGGTTTCGCGAACGAAGGTCCTGCCTTCGCCGCGCTTCGGCTTGTCTTTTGAATTCATTTGTTGTTTGCCTGAAGCGTGATGTCTAACGGAGCGAGCCGGACATTCTTGTTCGTGTTGACTAAGACGGGTTCACGCCCGCAAATCGGGCTCTGGTTGGATGCTTCCTACCAGTTCACGCGATCCGGGTTAAGAGGAAATCGCCGAAATGCCTAATAGCGACGGGTTCATGGATGCGGCACTCGCCGAGGCAAGGGGCGCCGCGGCGCGCGGCGAGGTCCCGGTCGGAGCGGTCCTGGTGCTCGATGGCGCAATCATCGCACGATCCGGAAACCGCACCCGCGCCGCCAACGACGTGACCGCCCATGCAGAGATCGTCGTCATCCGCGAAGCATCCGCAGCGCTCGGTCAGGAGCGGCTCGCCGGTGCGGATCTCTATGTGACGCTGGAGCCCTGCACGATGTGCGCGGGGGCGATCTCGTTCGCGCGCATCCGCCGCCTCTATTACGGTTCGGAAGATCCCAAAGGCGGGGCGGTCCATAGCGGAGTGCGCTTCTTCAGCCAGCCAACCTGCCACCACGCCCCGGACGTCTATTCCGGTCTGGGCGAAACCGAGGCAGCAGCCCTGCTCACCGGCTTCTTCAAATCGAAAAGAGATACGGACGCGGCCGGACCCGGCGAGATCTGATCAGAACAGCTTCCACCAGTCGCTGGACTTCTTTGCGTCCGCGGCTTCCTTGCGACGGCGCTTTTCCTTCTGAAGCTCGGGCTCGCCGACATCGTTCAGATTGGCCGCATCGGTGGAGCGGAACTCCGCAGGCGGTTCGACAAGCGAGCGGCGGCGGGCCGAGACATCGACCGTCTCGGCGTCCTGCTTGGCCTTGCGGAAGGCCTCCCACTTTTCGGACTCGGTCATCTGCCCCGCCTCACCCTTGCCGGCCAGCAGCGGAGAACGGTAGCCCGGATCCTTCTCATTGGCCGCTGCCTCGTCACGCAGGCGCTGACGGGTCTCTTCCGGAGATTCGACCCAGTTCGGGTTGTTCTCGCGGTTGGCGAGCGACTGCTGCGGCGGCGGCAGGTTCGCAGCATCTCCCTTGGCCACGACCAAAGCCGGGCGGGGATTGTATTTCAGATTGCGCTTCGCTTCGTCATTCTTGCCGCCGAGCGAAACGGACTGACCGAGGTCGTCGGTCAACTGCTCGAAAGCCGTCTTGTCGGTACCGTAGGTCGGCCCGCCCGCGCAGCCCGAAAGGGCCAATGCCGAGGCGAGAATGCCGGCCACGCCCATGCCGACACGAAACGCAGATGTGGTTATCATCAAAACCCTTCCAGCGGCGTCCGTCCCGACGCCTCAGTCTACTTGCACCCCAAGTGGCGGGAAAATCCGGCCAATTTCGGGCAGAAATACCGGATGACGCGGCAAAGCGCAATCATCCGGCTATTTTGGATCAACCGAGGCGGCCAAGGCTCGCAAGCTCGCGAAGCGCGGCGGCATCGCGGGCCGAGACCTCAGGATATTCAGGGTCGGAACCCACATCCTTCGTCACCCGCCAGGAGCGGGCGCATTTCACGCCCTCCGCCAGCGTCGGATCGACAACCACACCCGGCACTTCCGGGAGCCGGAACGCATCCTGCGGTCCCTCGCCCGCCACGATGGCGATGCCTGACGTGATGCAGGTTTCTTCGAAGTCGTGCCCTTCCAGCGCCTTCAGAAGCTCGGGATCGGTCACATAGACCACCGGTGCCGCCTCCAGCGAGGAGCCGATGCGCTTGTCCTTGCGCTCGATCTCCAGCGCGCCGGTGACGACCGAGCGAACCTTGCGGATCTTCGCCCATTTCTCGGCGACGGCCTCGTTCTTCCAGTCGGCCGGGATTGCCGGGAACTGTTCGAGATGCACGGAGACCGCCTGCGGATTGCGGGACAGCCAGGCCTCCTCGGTCGTGAACGGCAGCATGGGAGCAAGCCACGTGACCGCGCAGTCGAAGATCTTGCGGATCACGGCCAATGCCGTACGCCGACGCAGCGAAGATGGCGCATCGCAATAGAGCGCGTCCTTGCGGATGTCGAAATAGAAGGCCGACAGCTCGATATTGGCAAAATCGATGAGAGCGCGGGCGATCTTCTTGAATTCGAAGGCGTCGTAACCCTCACGCACGACCTTATCGAGTTCCGCCAGCCGATGCAGCATCAGCTTCTCGAGTTCGGGCAGGTCGCTATAGGCGATCTCCTCCCCCTGATCATGGGCGAGCGTGCCGAGCATCCAGCGGATCGTGTTGCGCAGCTTGCGATAGGCATCCACATTGGTCTGGATGATCGTCTTGCCGAGACGCTGATCTTCCCAATAGTCTGTCGTCATGACCCAGAGGCGCAGGATATCGGCGCCCGCGTCCTTCATCACGTCCTGCGGCGCCACCACGTTGCCGAGCGACTTCGACATCTTCTGGCCCTTCTCATCCATGGTGAAACCATGGGTGACGACCGTGTCATAGGGCGCCCGGCCGCGGGTAGCGGCGGATTCCAGAAGCGAGGAATGAAACCAGCCGCGATGCTGGTCGGAGCCTTCCAGATAGACGTCGGCCGGCCATTTCAGGTCCGGACGGTCCTCCAGCGTGAAGGTGTGCGTCGAGCCCGAGTCGAACCAGACGTCGAGGATGTCCATGACCTGCGTCCAGCCTTCGTTGGCGCGAGAGCCGAGGAAACGCTCGCGGGCGCCTGCGGCGAACCAGGCGTCGGCGCCTTCCTTTTCGAACGCGTCGAGGATGCGCTGGTTGACCGCTTCGTCCTGAAGGATCTCGCCCTCATCATCCACGAAGACGCAGATCGGAACGCCCCAGGCGCGCTGGCGCGACAGCACCCAGTCCGGGCGCTGCTCGATCATCGCACGCAGGCGGTTCTGACCGCCGGCCGGGACGAAGCGTGTGTCATCGATCGCCTTGAGCGCACGGGTGCGCAGCGTCGTGCCGTCCTTGAGGTCCTTGTCCATATAGACGAACCACTGCGGCGTGTTGCGGAAGATGATCGGCTTCTTCGACCGCCAGGAATGCGGATACTGGTGCTTCAGCCGGCCGCGGGCGAAAAGCGCGTTCCTCTCGATCAGCGCCTTGATGACACGATCGTTGGCATCGCCCTTCTTGCCGTTGTCGTCCATGACGCGCACGCCGTCGAAGCCAGGCGCGTCGGCCGTGTAGGTGCCGGAATCATCGACCGGGAACGGGATCTTCGTGTCGATGCCGCGCGCTTCCAGCTCCCGGACATGATGCGTCCAGGCCTCGAAGTCCTCGCGGCCGTGGCTCGGGGCGGTGTGAACGAAGCCGGTACCGGCATCGTCGGTGACATGATCGCCGGCGAGAAGTGGGACATCGAAGTCATAGCCGCCGCCGAGGCCCTTGAGGGGATGGGCGCAGGTGATTGCCGCCATTTCATCGGCAGAAACGGCGCGCAGGCGCTTGTACTGCAGCTTGGCCTTAGCAAAGCTCTCTTCCGCCAGATTGTCTGCAAAGATCAACTTCTCATCGGGGCGCGGGCCGAAGTCATTCTCAGCCGCGGTGATCTCGTAGAGGCCGTAAGCGATCTTCGGGGAATAGGAGATCGCGCGGTTGCCGGGGATGGTCCAGGGCGTGGTCGTCCAGATGACGACATGGGCGCCTTCTAGCTCATTCCGCGAATTGACCACTGGCATTTTGCCACCAGTGTCCGACAACCATTCTGCTTTAGCGGCTCCCTCTACCGTAACCACCGGAAACTTCACCCAGATCGTATCGGACTCATAATCCTGATACTCGACTTCCGCTTCCGCCAGCGCGGTGCGCTCGACGACCGACCACATGATCGGCTTCGAGCCCCGATAGAGCTGGCCGCTCTTGGCGATCTTCAGGAGTTCGCCTGCGATGCGGCTTTCCGCGTGAAAATTCATCGTCAGGTACGGATTGTCGAAGTCGCCGACAATGCCGAGACGCTTGAATTCGTCGCCCTGCACCTTGATCCACTTTTCCGCATAGGCACGGCACTCACGGCGGAACTCGATCATCGCGTCCGGCTGCTTGAGGTCCGGCTTCTGCTTGCCCTTGGAGCGATAGTTCTCTTCCTCGATCTTCCACTCGATCGGCAGGCCGTGGCAGTCCCAGCCGGGCACGTAGTTGGAGTCATAGCCACGCATCTGGAACGAGCGGGTGATGACGTCCTTCAGGATCTTGTTCAGCGCGTGGCCGATATGGATGTTGCCGTTGGCATAGGGCGGGCCGTCGTGAAGGACGAACTTTTCGCGACCGGCGGCGGAGGCGCGCAGTTGCTTGTAGAGATCCATCTGCTGCCAGCGGGCGACCAGTTCCGGCTCCTTCTGCGGCAGTCCGGCGCGCATCGGGAAGTCGGTTTCGGGCAGATAGAGTGTCTTCGAGTAGTCGAGCTTTTCGGCGGTATCGGTCATGGCGGGTAATCGTCTCTGGCAGCGCTCAAGGGGCGCATCTTGAATGAAAATTCGGTGGCGGAAGGCGCTTACGCAAGCGCCGAAAACCCGGACCCTCCGGCCGCTCCTAAAGCGCGCGGAAGGCCGGGCCTATAATTCGAATGATCCGGGCCAGCCTGAATTTTTTCATGGTGGCGGTTATTACGGGTTTTTGCGTCGGAAAGGAAGGGGCAAAACCAAATACCCTCCTCGACTCTCGCTCCACTTGGAATTATATCTGACCATCTGACCAGTTGGAGATTTCCATGCCAGCAGAACCCAATGTTAGAAACAATAGCTGGAAGCTCGAAGATGCCAAAGCGCGCTTCAGCGAGGTGGTGCGACGTGCGCGCAGCGAAGGGCCTCAGCATGTGACGGTGCGGGGTCGCGATAGTGTCGTCGTCATCAGTACCGAAGAATTGAAAAAACTTACTAAAATCGAAACAAGAGCGCCTTTCGTCGAATTTATGGAGGGGCTCGGTCTGGATAAACTGCCCCTGGAGCGAGACGTAGATCGTGGCCGGGAGATCGACCTTTGATCGGGTGGCTGCTCGATACCAATGTAATCGCAACGCTGATCAATCCAAACGGTGCGCCCACCGCCAAGCGTTGGGCTGCCGAGCAGGACGAGGGACGGTTTTTTATCAGCGTCCTCACGCTAGCCGAATACGACAAGGGCATCGAAAACCTGCCGCCGGATGACGAAGACCGCTACCGCTACACAGCAGCTCGCGATGCACTGGAAGATCGGTTTGCCGGCCGCATACTGTCCGTCAGCGATCCAATCGTGCGTCGATGGGGCGCAATATCGGGAAAGGTGAAGCAGGCCACGGGCCACGCGCCACCCGTCATCGACACGCTCTTTGCTGCGACAGCGTTGGAACACAATCTTTATCTGGCTACCCGCAACGTCAAAGACAGGCGCGCCTCAGGTGCCGCGATCTTTGACCCTTGGCAGGACGATCCGGAACGCTTTCCGCTCAGCAGGCGCTGACCATCAAAACGCGATCTTCGCGTCCAATTCGCCCAATGGCCTCACGCCGGAGAGTAGCGCCCGCGCCTCTTCCTCGTCCCGCTTGATCTGGGCGACCAGTGGGTCGAGGCCGTCGAATTTCAACTCGTCACGCAGATGCCCGAAGAAGGAGACGGAACAGATTTCGCCATAAAGGCTGCCGGAAAAATCGAAGACATAGGTTTCGAGCAGCGGCACACCGTTTTCCGTCACGGTGGGGCGGCGCCCATAGCTTGCCACTCCATCATGAAGCGTCCCGTCCGCGCGGCGAAAGTGAACGGCATAGATGCCGGGCTTCAGTTCCGCTTCCGGTGGAAGCTGCATGTTGGCGGTGGGGAAGCCGAGCTGACGGCCGAGTTTTTCGCCGCCGATCACCTCCGCCTCCACGGTATATCTGTAACCAAGCAAGCCGGCGGCGGCGGCGACATCGCCTTCGCCCAGCAGCGCCCGGATTCTGCTAGAGGAAATGACCTCGGCATTCTCGTCTCGGAACGCGTCCATCAGCGAGACCGTGAAACCGTGTCGTTCTCCGGAAGCCATCAGGAAGGCGGGGCCGCCCTCCCTGCCCTTGCCGAAATGGAAGTCGAAGCCGGTGACGACGGCGCTGGCGGAGAGCCAGTCGACCAGGATGGTCTGGATGAACTCTTCCGCCGAGCGGGTCGAAAACTCACGATCGAAAGGATATTCGATCACCGAACGGAAGCCCATCGCCTCCAGAAGGCGGGCCTTCATGGGCGCAGGCGTGAGACGGAAGACCGGTTCTTCGGGCCTAAACACCGTGCGCGGGTGCGGCTCGAATGTCAGCACCAGGGCTGGAACGCCCCGTTCCGCTGCAAGCGTCAGGGCGCGCTCCAGCACGCTGCGGTGACCGCGATGTACCCCGTCAAAATTGCCGATCGCCACCACGCCGCCCTTCAGCGCTTCGGGCAGCGGTTCCTTCTTCTCATTGCGATGAAATACGGTCATCGATGCAATTTCCGCTTCAGGCCAGACGCGGCATCCAGTATTTCGGCGTCGCATTCTCGCGCTTCAGCCAGGCGTTCAGGATCGCCTCGTCCGTCTGACCGTTGATCGTGTATTCCGCCACATGAATGCCGCTGCTGATATAAAGCAGGTCGAGACCGTAGGCGAGCGCGCCGCGCACGTCGGTCGGCATGCCGTCACCAATCGCCAGAACCCGGCTCATGGGGAAATCGCCGCGCACTTCGCGAGCCGCATCCAAAGTCGCCTCGTAGATCGGCCTGTGTGGCTTGCCGGCGACACGTATCTTGCCACCCAGCTCTTCGTAATAGGCCGCAACTGCCCCGGCACAGGGAATGATGCGATGGCCGCGCTCGACCACCAGATCGGGGTTGGCACAGATCAGCGGCACGTCGCGCTTGGCAAAGCCTGTCAGCATGTCAGTATAGTCTTCCGGCACTTCCTCTTCGTCGTCGAAGAAGCCGGTGCAGACAATGCAGTCCGCCTGGTCGGCCGGAACGACTTCCACGCCGAGGCCGTCGAACAGGTTGAGATCGCGGTCCGGGCCGATCAGAAAGACTTTCTTCGGGCCGTCGACGATCAGGTGCTGTGTCACGTCCCCTGATGTCACGATGCGGTCGTAGGTTTCGTCGGGCACGCCGAGTGCGCGCATCTGCTGGATGACACCGGGCGCCGGGCGCGGCGAATTGGTGATGAGGACAACGGTCGCCCCCGCTTCACGAGCGGCGGCGAGCGCCTTGCAGGAATGCATGAACGGGTCGACGCCGTTGTGAACGACGCCCCAGACGTCGGAAAGAACCACGTCATACTCGCCGATGACTTCGCTCAGATTCTGGATGCGCTTTGCCATGCCTGCCTGCCTCGTGATTTCGATTGGCGCTGATGTCGCAAAGCTTGCCCGCGAAGGCAAGGAGATTTGCGTTCCGCATCCCTCGATTTCAGCACAGCGTCACAGAAGAGCCGGAAGCTTGAGCGCCAGACCGGCCAGAGCGCATATGGCCAGCACAGGCACCATGCCAACCTTCATCCGGAACAAAAGAAACGCCGAAAGCAGGAAAAGCAGGAATGCGACGAGGTCGAGGCTCGTCCAGACGGGCCAGGAAACATGGAGTCCGGCCGCCTGCCACAGTGAGACCTCTCCGACCTCGCGGAACAGGACATGCATGCCGAACCAAACGGCGAGATTGAGGATGACCCCCACCACGGCGGCCGTGATCGCCGAGAGGGCCGCGGAAAATGTCGCATTGCCGCGGAGCCGCTCGATAAACGGTGCTCCGGCAAAAATCCAGATGAAGCTCGGCACGAAGGTGGCCCAGGCAACCAGCAGGGCGCCGACGACGCCGCCCGTGACGGCTCCAAGCCCCGCAGCCTCGCGGAAGCCGACAAGGAAGCCGACGAAAGAAAGCACCAGCACCAGCGGCCCCGGTGTAGTCTCTGCCAGGGCCAGTCCGTCCAGCATTTCGCCCGGTTTCAGCCAGCCGTAGTCCTGGACCGCCACCTGCGCCACATAGGCGAGCACCGCATAAGCGCCGCCGAAGGTGACCAGTGCCATCTTGGAGAAGAAAGTGAACATGGCCAACAGCGCTTCCGTGCCCGAAACCAACCAGAGGGCCAGGAGCGGAAGCTGCCAGACGCCGATCCAGAAAAGGAGCGTCGCAATCGCCTTCAGAGCCGGCGGACGTTTTGGAAGATCGATGGGCCCGGCTTTTCCCGTCGGCGGGCCGCCGCCGGACCGGGCGGAAACGAAGCCTGCTATGCCCGCCAGCAGCACGACCAGCGGAAACGGCAGGCTGAAAAAGAACAGCGAGATAAAGGCCAGAGCCGCGATGGCGAAGAGGAACCTGCTTTTCAGCGTCTTGCGCCCGAGCCGGATCACCGCCTCGACGACGATCGCCAGCACGGCCGCTTTCAAGCCAAAAAAGAGACCAGTCAGCCAGGTCGTATCCTGATAGAGCGAATAGGCGGTCGAAAGTGCAATAATGACCGCCAAACCAGGCAACACGAAGAGCAATCCGGCGATCATGCCGCCCCGCACGCCGTGTTTCAGCCAGCCGATGTAGGTTGCAAGCTGCTGTGCTTCCGGGCCTGGAAGCAGCATGCAGTAATTGAGCGCATGGAGAAAACGCTCCTCGGAGATCCAGCGTCTTTCATCGACCAGAATCCGATGCATCAGGCCGATCTGCCCCGCCGGTCC
Source organism: Hyphomicrobiales bacterium (assembly GCA_900469955.1). GTDB lineage: Bacteria > Pseudomonadota > Alphaproteobacteria > Rhizobiales > Rhizobiaceae > Neorhizobium. The sequence goes on from UBYX01000020.1 coordinate 197,779, forward strand.
ACCGAAACTCAAAAAACCGATCCGGGCGAAAACCGACGTCATTTCGGCCAGTGTCGGCTCCGCCGAAACGTCTTCTCCTGCCATCTGCTCGATCACCGTTTCATTTCCGTGAGCCATGCACCACCCAATCATGCTTTTCGTCTGTCGCGTCGCGCGCCCAGCGATAAAGGGCGTCGTAGATGAGCATTCCCTGCTCCAACTGTGCCAGATCGTCGGAATACATGCGCGACAGGCCGAGCGATATCGCCAGAAGCCCTGCGGCCTGCGGCTCCAGATCCGGCCGATCGGTATCGGCTCCGCGGACGATGCGGGCGAGATGTGCGAGCGCTGGAAAGGCAAGGCCAAACTCTTCAACCATGATGTCGAAGCTGCAGAGTTCGCCGCGATGGCTCCAGAAAACGCCTTCGACATCAAAAGGCGTCGCACCGAAGCGCTCGGCGACGGCTTCAACCTCAGCGGCCGAGACGAACAGAAAAGCGGCGTCGGGATCGACGAAACGGCGGATCAGCCAAGGACAGGCGATGCGGTCGATCTTCGGCCGGGCGCGCGTTACCCAGAGTGTCGCGCCATTTGCTTTCCTTTCGGGAATCCTTTCCAGAGGCAGGAGCGGCAGCCCGAGCTCCCGCCAGCTTTCGAAACCTCCCTCCAGAACCTCCGCCTCGGCACCCGCCATACGCAGGAAACCCGCAACGCCTTCGCTCAGCTTGCGGCCCTTCTGGCAGACAACGACCACCCATCGCCCTTTGAACGACGGCGCCCAATCAGCGACATCGTCGTGGGCCTTCTTCAGCGAAGCCGGCAGCAGGAAGGGGCTTTCGGAAAAATCGTCCCGATCGCGCACATCGACAATCACCGGCGCCTTGGGCGTGCCAATCAGTCGTGCCAATTTCTCAGGTGAAATCGCGTTGTAAGTCGCCATGGTCGTGCCCTCTAAGGTTCATATGTGATAGTCATATGAAGGACGCGAACTTCGGCATGGCGCCTCGTGGGGCACTCGCAAACCCCATGCTTCATTTAGACGAAATTGCTCGCCTGAAGTCAAGCAAGGAGATCATCGCCCGCGTGGCGGATGACAGCCGCATTTACCAACTTTCAGCCAGTGCAGACGCCTGTGCTCCTTTTTTGCGTGTCGTTCTTGACTCCGAAGGCATGCAGTCTTACATCGGCGACGCTTAGCACTCCCTGGAGGTGAGTGCTAACACTCCAGCGGGTCATCACATGATCCGTCAATGTCATTTGATCGAGGGATTAGACAATGGCAAGCACCAATTTCCGCCCCCTGCACGACCGCGTCGTTGTTCGTCGCGTCGAGTCTGAAGAGAAGACCAAGGGCGGCATCATCATTCCTGATACCGCCAAGGAAAAGCCGCAGGAAGGCGAAATCGTCGCCGTCGGCTCGGGCGCTCGCGATGAATCCGGCAAGGTCGTCGCTCTCGACGTCAAGGCTGGCGACCGCGTTCTCTTCGGCAAGTGGTCCGGCACTGAAGTCAAGATCAACGGCGAAGACCTTCTGATCATGAAGGAAGCCGACATCATGGGCATCATCGGCTGAACTCAGTCCGATAGCTTTCACTGAAACATCGCTGACACCCCTTTTCAGGAGTTCTCAAAATGGCAGCTAAAGAAATCAAGTTCGGCCGCACCGCGCGCGAAAAGATGCTGCGCGGCGTCGACATTCTCGCTGACGCAGTCAAGGTTACGCTCGGTCCGAAGGGCCGCAACGTCATCATCGACAAGTCCTTCGGCGCTCCGCGCATCACCAAGGACGGCGTATCGGTCGCCAAGGAAATCGAACTCGACGACAAGTTCGAGAACATGGGCGCCCAGATGGTCCGCGAAGTCGCTTCGAAGACCAACGACATCGCCGGTGACGGCACCACGACTGCAACCGTTCTTGCCCAGGCGATCGTTCGCGAAGGCGGCAAGGCCGTTGCAGCCGGCATGAACCCGATGGACCTGAAGCGCGGCATCGACCTTGCCGTTGCAGAAGTCGTCAAGGATCTCCAGGCCAAGGCCAAGAAGATCAACACGTCTGAAGAAGTTGCCCAGGTCGGCACCATTTCCGCAAACGGCGAGCGCCAGATCGGCCTCGACATTGCAGAAGCCATGCAGAAGGTCGGCAACGAAGGCGTCATCACGGTTGAAGAAGCCAAGACTGCCGAGACCGAACTCGAAGTCGTCGAAGGCATGCAGTTCGACCGCGGCTACCTGTCGCCCTACTTCGTGACCAATCCGGAAAAGATGATCGCCGACCTCGACGACGCTTTCATCCTCCTCCACGAGAAGAAGCTCTCGAACCTGCAGGCAATGCTTCCGGTTCTGGAAGCCGTCGTTCAGACCGGCAAGCCGCTCCTCATCATCGCTGAAGACGTCGAAGGCGAAGCTCTTGCAACGCTCGTCGTCAACAAGCTGCGTGGCGGCCTCAAGATCGCTGCCGTCAAGGCTCCGGGCTTCGGCGACCGCCGCAAGGCCATGCTCGAAGACATCGCCATCCTGACGGGCGGCACTGTCATCTCCGAAGACCTCGGCATCAAGCTCGAAAATGTCACGCTCGACATGCTCGGCCGCGCCAAGAAGGTTTCGATCTCCAAAGAAAACACCACGATCGTCGACGGCGCCGGCTCCAAGGCCGACATCGAAGGCCGCGTCAACCAGATCAAGGCGCAGATCGAAGAGACCACTTCCGACTACGACCGTGAGAAGCTGCAGGAACGCCTGGCCAAGCTCGCTGGCGGCGTTGCCGTGATCCGCGTCGGCGGCTCCACGGAAGTCGAAGTCAAGGAAAAGAAGGACCGCATCGACGACGCGCTCAACGCGACCCGCGCTGCCGTTCAGGAAGGCATCGTACCGGGCGGCGGCGTCGCTCTGCTGCGTTCTTCCACGAAGATCGCCATCAAGGGCGCCAACGACGACCAGGAAGCCGGCATCAACATCGTCCGCAAGGCGCTGCAGTCGCTGGTTCGCCAGATCGCCGAGAACGCCGGTGACGAAGCTTCGATCGTCGTGGGCAAGATCCTCGACAAGAACGAAGACAACTACGGCTACAACGCCCAGACCGGCGAATATGGCGACCTGATCCAGCTCGGCATCGTCGACCCGGTCAAGGTTGTCCGCACCGCTCTGCAGAACGCAGCTTCGGTTGCTTCGCTGCTGATCACCACCGAAGCCATGATCGCCGAACTTCCGAAGAAGGAAGCTGCAGGCGGCGGCATGCCGGGCGGCATGGGCGGAATGGGCGGCATGGACATGATGTAAGACCTTCGGGTCTGACATCTGGGCCATCCGGTTCAGTTCAGGAAGGGCGGTTTTCGAACCGCCCTTTTTCTTTACTCCGGTCCATGCAAGACGACCGAGACCACCGCTGACAAAAGCCGTGACGGGAACTACAGTCGCCACATGAGCTTCTTTGAGAGCCTGCTTGTCCTCTTGCTTGTCGCGGTCGTGCTGTTGCAGGTCTCGCGCCGCCTTTCCGTGCCCTATCCGTCCATGCTCGCGCTGGCGGGTGCGGCGGTCGCGCTGGTGCCGGGCATGCCTTACATTTCGCTGGAGCCTGCGACGGCTCTTGCTCTCTTCATCGCGCCGGCGCTGCTTGATGCCGCCTTCGATTTTCCGGTCGGAATCGCGCGCCGCTTCTGGTTGCCGCTCCTCGTTTTCGCCATCGGGGGCGTGGCCGTGACCGCCGCTGCCGTCGCCTTCGTCGGCTGGGCCGTCGCCGGCCTGCCTCTGGCTGCGGCGCTTGTTCTCGGCGCGATCGTCGCACCGCCCGATGCGGCGGCTGCAACGGCGGTGCTTTCGTCCATGGCCATCCCCCGCAACACCGACACCGTGCTTCGAGGCGAGAGCCTCTTCAACGATGCCGCAGCCCTGTTGATCTTCGATGCGGCCTTGGCGGTACAATCCGCAGGGAGCCTCGACACGCCCGTCGCTCTGCATCTCACGCTCGCAGTGCCGGGCGGCATCCTGCTCGGGATCGCCGCGGCATTGCTGGTCAGACGCCTCTATGGTCTTGTCAGCGGCACACTTGGCGGCAATCTTCTGCAGTTCGTCCAAACCTTCCTGCTCTGGATTGCCGCCGCGCGGCTGGGACTTTCCGCCGTACTTGCCATCGTCGCCTTCGCAATGGTGCTGGCACGCAGCGACGGGACGCGGTCCTCGGCGCGCATGCGCGTTCAGTCCTACGCTGTCTGGAGCGCCGTGGTCTTCGTGCTGAACGTGATGGCTTTCCTGCTAATGGGCATGCAGGTGCGTGACATTGTCGGCGAGATGTCGGCCGATCGTCTGGGCGAAGCCATCCGTTTCGCCCTGCTCACCGTGATTATCGTCATCGTTGTCCGTTTTGTTATCTGCGTCGGCTTCAATCGGATACAGGCCTGGTATGCGCGCCGACGTGGTGAGCCCGAACCGACAACGATCAAGCAGGCGCTGCTCGCCGGCTGGTGCGGCATGCGCGGATTGGTGACGCTTGCAACCGCCTTCGCCCTGCCGGAGAATTTTCCGCAACGCGACATGGTGGTCCTGACCGCCTTTGCCGTCGTTCTCGCAACCCTCGTGGTTCAGGGACTGACACTGGCGCCGATCATCCGCCTGCTCGGCCTCGATCGCCGGGCTGCGGGCAGCGGCGAACTGGCAGCACGGCGGAGTGAAATTGCCAGCGCCGGCCTTGCTCCCCTCGAAGGACTGCAAGAACCGGAAGCCAAGTTGCTGCGGTCAAAGTTCCGGCTCGAACAACAGGCGATAGCCGACGCGGCGGGCGCCACCTCTCTCGAAACCTATCGTCGGCTGGCGTTGATGGCGATCGCCGCCCAACGCGACGAACTGGATCGGTTGCGAGTGGCCCATCAAATCAATGTCGATGAATACAATCTTCTGCTTGAAGAGATCGACTGGCGTGAGCTTTCCGTCCTGCCGGAAGAGGCGCGGCGCATCGAGGAAATCTGATCGCCCGGCTTATGCCGGGCGACTTCGAGACTGAACGTCAATCTCAGTAGAGGTCGCGGCCATTGTTGGACTTGCGATAGATGTTGCGCGAGGCCCGATCCTGCATGCGCTCGATCTTCTGCCGCTCGCGGTGAGAGATGTAACCATCACGGGAGGCTCTCCACTGCGCCCGATCGATGCGCTGCTGCTGGCGGGAGAGATTGCGCAACTCCTGCGGTGTCAGTTCGCCACGCGTCATCCCGCGATAGATGCGGTGTTCTTGACGATATTCCCGCCCCTCGCCGCGGTAGGTCTGGGCCAGGGTCGGGACGGTCGAAGCGACCAGAATGGCAAGAGCGCTGATGATGATCTTCTTCATGACATACCTTCTCTTGGGACAAAATTTGCATCGAAAACAAGTGCATCGTGGTAGCTCAACGATGAACGAGGGCTGAAGGTTGCGTTCAGGAAGATCAAAAATGCGGACGGGGAGTACCGCAGGCTCAGGGTCCATCCAGTGCGCCTACTGGTGCTTCCTGCCCGAATAACGTCGCCTCCCCGATGTGGCCGGAATAAGGAAATATCGGACGAAACCACGGCCGAGGGATGATGTTGTTCACTTATCGTAGACAAAGCGTCTATGATTGTTCATCTTCCGGACACAGCCAAAAACGGGCAAATAGCCGATCAGCAAATTCAAACCGTCTGTTGAGCGACAGACCTCTGATCGGAGATTAAAATGTCCACCACTTCTACCAATTCCCTGCTTCTCGTCAGCCGCCTCCTCCTGTCCGGCATGTTCGTCATGTCCGGCTTCCAGAAGCTCGTCGATCCGGCCGGCACCGCTGGCATGATCACCGGCGCCGGCCTTCCCGCTGCCACCTTGCTCGCCTATGCCGCCGGCATCTTCGAACTTGTTGCAGGTCTCGCCGTGCTGACCGGCTTCCAGACCCGCATTGCAGCACTGCTGCTGGCTGGCTTCTCGCTCTTTACCGGACTGGTCTTCCATTCCGGCGCCATCGCCATCCCCGGCTTTCCGGATGCGGCAAACGGCCTGCTCACCCTCTTCAATAGCCTGATGATGATGAAAAACATCACGATCGCAGGCGGCTTCCTGGCTCTCGCCGCCGTCGGTGCCGGCGCCTACTCGATCGACGCCCGCCGCGGTTCTGTCGCAATCGCTGCCTAAGCTTTACGGGTTCCCTGCCTTTTACCTGATCCGCCGGACACCTGTCCGGCGGATTTTTTGCGGCTCAATCCGTCTCGCGTGCCGGCAACTCGCCGAGCTTGGATAGCCACGGAGCGGCCGAACGGCACCAGACCTGACGCTGGGGCTGCAATTCCGCCCGCTGATCGATGCTTCCCCAGCGGATACCCCAGATCTTCGCAGCCTCCCCCTCGCCGTTGACGAAAAGCTGCGAGCCGCATTCCGGACAGAAATACTGGAGCCGGCCGCGGCCGCTTTCAGCGGTCTTGCGATATTGTTTCGGCGGCTTGCCGGTAAGTTTGAGGTCGTCTTCCGGCACGACGGCGGTGACCCGGAAGGGGGAGCCCGTGAGCTGCTGGCAGTCGGTGCAGTGGCAAATGGCTACCCTCTGCGGGTCAAGCTCGGCTTCGTAGGTCACATGCCCACAATGGCATCTGCCGGTGATATGCATCAATCTTCCTCCTCATCGATCAGAGGGCCGCGCGGACTGCCTCCACGATCCTTGCCACCCTCGGGTCCTCGTCGTGCGTCGCCTTCCGGGCCCGCACCAGGCAGGCTTCGGACTTCAGGATCACCCCATCCGACAGGATCTTCAGGTGGTTTGCCTTGAGCGTCGAGCCGGTCGAGGTGATATCGACGATAATATCCGCCTGCCCCGCAGCCGGCGCGCCTTCCGTGGCGCCCAGGCTCTCGACGATTCGGTAAAGCTGGATGCCATGCTGCGACGAGAAGAACTGCTGGGTCAGCCGCCAATATTTCGTGGCGATCTGCAGCCGCCTTCCGTGCCGGGCGCGGAAATCGGCCGCCACATCGCCGAGATCGGCCATGGTTTCTACATCCAGCCAGATTTCCGGCACGGCGACCACGACATCAGCCTGACCGAAGCCGAGGCGGGCGCAGAACTCGACCTTCCGGTCAGGGCCGGCCATGCCCTCGCGGACGAGATCTTCTCCCGTGACGCCGAAATCGACCGCGCCGTTCGCAAGCTCACGGGCAATTTCCGAGGCGGACAGAAAGGCGATCTCGACCCCTTCGATGCCTTCGACCCGGCCGCGATAGGAGCGATCGCTGCCGACTGCGGAAATGGCAAGTCCGGCCTTTTCGAAGACCTCGACGGTGCCGTCCTTGATACGGCCCTTGGACGGGAGGGCGATTGTAAGGGCGTTCATTATTTTGCCCTCGCCGTTTCAATTCTATCGAGCCAGAGCGAGAAGCCGACGGCCGGGATGCGCTCTTTCGCGCCAAGCAGCGTCAGCAGCCGGTCAAAACGGCCACCGCCGGCGAGCACCGCGGATGAATCCGCTTGCGTCACCTCGAAGACGAGGCCGGTGTAATAGTCGAGTGGCCGGCCGAAGGCGGCGCGATAGGTCATGGCCGAAAGATCGGCGCCGGCATTGGCAAGCGCCGCCAGCCGGGCGTCGAAGAGCGCGATCGCAGGCCCAAGCTTCAGGTCGGCAGCGTCGGCAAAGCCAACCAGAGCCGCCGGAGCTTCCGCCAGCGGAAGCTGCAATGTCAGGAATTCCCGCAGCAGCAACAGCGCGCCGCCATCGAGCCGCGTCTCGGCAAGCTCCAGCTTCTCCTTCAGCCGTCTTGCGATCTCGGTCGGCGACCGGCTGGCATTGGTCGAATAGCCGGTCTCCTCCATCGTGCGATCGATACGAGTGATGAGTTCCGCTTCGTTGCCGGAGGCAATGAGGTCGGTCACCTCCCGATCGAGCCCCGTCACCGGCTGCGGCCGGGCAAGCCGATCCAGCAGGGCCTCCAGATGCGTCATGTCCCCAAAGGCGTGGATCAGCCGCTTCTGCCAGCCGAGCGGGAGGCCGAGCGCCCTGACCACCGCCTCGAACACGGCCTGGTCGCCAAGCGTCAGCTCCAACCGGGCGCCGGGCAACAGCGCTTTCAGAATGCCTGTCGCGTCGAGGATGGCACGCGCATCGGCACCGGCAATATTGGTGTCGCCAAGATCTTCGATGCCGGCCTGGTAGAATTCATGGGCGCCCTCGCGGCGCTGACGGAAGACCTCGCCGAGATAGGAATAGCGCTTCGGCGTGCCGGTTGCGGTCTCGATGTGGCGCAGGCAGACGGGAATGGTGAATTCCGGACGCAGGCAGAGATTGGCGCCGGTCTCGCTCTCCGTCAGGAAGATGCGCCGGCGCAGATCCTCGCCCGCCATATCGAGAAAGGGTTCGGCCGGCTGGATGACGGGCGTGTTGACCCGCTCGGTGCGACGGGCGGCGAACTCAGTGAGGAGGTCGGGCGAGAAGTCGGGCATGTCGATCAGGGGCATGGGGCAGCTCCCCCA
>UBYX01000003.1 GCA_900469955.1 Hyphomicrobiales bacterium
CTTGGAAATAGAATGTACCCTACATATGATGAAGATCACATAATATGTATTATGGAACTCCGACTGATGAGCCGTTACAGCCGACGAGAAAAAGGAACCGAAGAATTTCCCACATTGACCAGAAACTTCCGCAAACGCAATGCGGAAATTTCCCAGCCTGCACGTCGCCTAAAATCGCCATGAGGAGCGCCTACGAACTCAAGCCCCGGCTGGATTCACTCCTGAAGCTAATGACCTCGACTAGGCAGACTGGGGCTCGATTCGACGACGGCCACCCGAGAGCCCTAGATGCAAGTGCGACTGCACTCTTTTACGCTTTGGTCCGAGTACATGCTCCCCGATCAAGCGGCGTACACGCGTCGCGAAACAGCGATCGCTGGTTCTATTTGTTAACCGCTGCCTTCAACCGCCCATAAGCGAACTGCTGCTAGAACCCAAGACAGGAACGCAGATAAGTGCGGAGAAGGAACCATACCCATGTCACATTTTTGGCTCCGCATCCCTCGTCGTCTACTGCCACTTTCGTTTGACCCGATCAAGAGACCCTATCCCACCACCACTCGCTTGTGGTTAGGGCGGTGGGCCCGCTTTCGGCCCGAAGCGTACCTCAGCCTGAGATTGACAGGTAACAGATGTTAGGTGCACAATGATGCTCGGTGGATACAACCTGCTGCTTGCGCCCTGTTGGGTACGGTGAAAGTATCGAGCCACTTATGGCTCCCTTTGCCCGCGAACGGGTCAGCAACGCAAGCCCCTGACGCTCTCCGTTCGTTTATGCAAAGGATCATCTCATGCGCGATTTCCGCGATGCCAAAGCTATGGCGAAAACCTTACGTGAAGCGCTTCATGCCAACTCCCTCACCCTCACCAACAGTGAGAGCCGGGAACTTATCGCTCGTATCCTTGGCTATCGAGACTGGAACGTTTTGGCCGCAAAGATACAGGCAATCAAGTTGCCTGAGAAATCGGCCAAGCCTGATACGGCTATTTATGCTGGGGAGCGTATTCCCGTCGTTCCTATGCGAGATATGGTTTTGTTTCCGCACATGATTTCGCGGATTTTCGTGGCTCGTGATAAAACGAGGCAAGCCGTGGAAAACGCTGTTCTTGGAGATCGGCGCGTCGTCGTTGTCGCCCAGAGGCGCGGTGTTGAGGATCGGCCCAGCACTCTGGACGCCATCTACCAGACGGGCGTCATAGCAAGCGTGGTCGACCGCCAGACACAGGTAGACGGTACTCTCAAGGTCACCGTCTGCGGGCTTCAACGAGTAGGCATCATACACCTTACCGATGGAGAGTTCCTAGCGGCTGAGGTCGAGCCGATTACGGAGCAGGGCGGCCAGTCTCAGAAGGTTACCGCTCTTTCGAGTGCGGTTCTCGAAGCGTACCAGACTTATGCTGAGGTCGATTTTTCTGCGCTTCCCTCGGGGTCCAAAGCGCGTTTCAGCCTGCCTTCAATCGGCGATCCAAGCCTGTTGGCCGATACAGTTGCTCCTCTGTTATCGGCTAATGTCGAAGAGAAACAACGACTCTTGGAAACTCGTGACGTCGTGACCCGTCTTCAAAGGCTCATCGAACTGATGAGCGCAGGCCGCGCCAGTGCCGTCGCATAAATCCTACTTTGGCGGCTGTCGCAGAATGTAGCCCTGCGGCAGTCGCAATGACTGCTACTGGCGGCGCGAAGCGGTCTAGTGAAAATTCCGGCTCTTCACCTTAAGTGTATCGATATGCAGGTCAGGGATATAGATGTCCCTGGCCTGCACTGCTGGCTTGGGACTATCGCGCGGATCGGGGCCGCCTCCGTGTTTGACCTGGTCACCACGGCCATGCGGCAGCGGGAAATCCCCGTCGCGATCACCGAGGCTCGACAGGTCGGCTGAGAAATCAAAGAGCTTCTGGGCCACGAGGTGCACGACCTCCCCTTCCCGCTGGATTTTGCCATGAATGCCCATCATCGACGCCGTCATCAATATCCGTCGCTGGCGCTCGAATAGAGATGGCCAGACGACGGCGTTGACGATCCCCGTCTCGTCCTCGAGCGTTAGGAACATGACGCCTTTTGCGGACCCGGGCCGCTGACGAACGAGGACCAATCCCGCCGTCCAGAGCCACCTCCCGTCCCGCTCGCCCATGGCCTCGGCACACGTGACAATGCACTTCGCTTTCAGGTCCGACCGGAGGAACGACATCGGGTGGGCGCGCAGTGTCAGCCCCGTGTTCGTATAGTCCTCGACGACTTCCCTGCCCTCGGTCATGGATTTCAGCGAGACTTCCGGCTCCTGCATCTCTGCCACGGTCTGCGCCTCGCGCTCGGCGGCGGCCGCCCACAGCTCGAGCGGCTCGTCGCGGAGGGCTTTGATGTCCCAGAGAGCCTGCCGACGTTCCAGGCCCAACGACGGCAAGAACGCATCCGCGTTCGCAAGCTTTACGAGCGCAGCAGTCGGCACGCCGGAGCGCCGCCACATGTCATCGGCAGATTCGAAGGGCTGGTCAGCACGGGTAAGAACGATGCGGGCGGCGTCGATCTCCGCCAGTCCCTTGACGACGCGCATCCCAAGGCGGACGGCGAACCTGTTCGAATTCCCGATCCGCTCCATCGTGCAGTCCCAGCGTGACGCATTCACGCAGACGGGCCTGACCTCGACTCCATGCTGACGGGCATCGGTGACGATCTGAGCGACGGAGTAGAAGCCCATCGGCTGGCTGTTGATCAACGCAGCGCAGAAGACGTCGGGGTGATGGCACTTAACCCACGAGCTCGCGTACGCGATGAGGGCGAAGGATGCTGCGTGGCTCTCCGGGAAACCGTAGCTTCCGAAGCCTTCAAGCTGCGTGAACGTCTTCTCGGCGAACTCGCGGGTGTAACCGTTATTGACCATCCCATCCACGAGCTTGTCCTTGAACTTGCTCACTCCGCCCGTGAATTTGAAGGTGGCCATGGCCCGCCTCAGCTGGTCAGCCTCGCCCGCCGAAAAGCCCGCGCACACCATCGCGACCTTCATGGCGCTCTCCTGGAAAAGCGGCACGCCGAGCGTTTTCCCGAGAACGGCTTCGAGTTCCGGCGTCGGATATTCGACTTTCTCCTTGCCTTCGCGTCGGCGGAGATACGGATGCACCATGTCCCCCTGGATCGGGCCTGGCCGGACGATCGCCACTTGCACGACCAAGTCGTAAAACGTCCTGGGCTTCAGCCTTGGCAGCATGGCCATCTGCGCACGGCTTTCGATCTGGAAGGTGCCCAGCGTATCGGCCTTGCGGATCATGGCATAGGTCTTTGAGTCTTCCTGCGGGACATCGGCCAAGCCCATCGGCTCGTTCTTGTGCTCGGCGAGAAGTTCAAACGAACGGGCCACGCACGAAAGCATTCCGAGGGCTAGGACATCGACCTTCATGAATTTCAGGGCTTCGATGTCATCCTTGTCCCACTCGACGACCTGCCTGTCTTTCATGCTGGCCGGCTCGATCGGCACGAGGTCGTCGAGCCTGTCCTGCGTGAGGACAAACCCGCCCGGGTGCTGGCCGAGATGCCGGGGCGCGCCCATCAACTGTCCAGCGAGTGCCAGCGCCAGTTTGAGACGGTAGTCCGCCGTGTTCATGTTGTTCTCTTTGAGCTGCTTTTCTCCGACGCCTTCCGACCATCCCCAGACACCAGACGACAACTGGGTGATGAGGTCTTCGGGCAGTCCCAGGGCCTTACCGACGTCGCGCAGCGCTCCCTTGGCGCGGTAGCGTGTAACGGTGGAACAGAGGGCCGATCGTGAACGCCCGTAGGTGTTGTAAATCCACTGAATGACTTCCTCGCGCCTGTTGTGTTCGAAGTCGACATCAATGTCCGGCGGCTCGTTGCGTTCCATCGACACGAAGCGTTCGAACAGGAGATCGCCCGTCTCGGGATTGATGGAGGTGATGCCGAGGCAATAGCACACGGCGGAGTTGGCAGCGCTGCCCCTGCCCTGACAGAGAATGTCTTTCGACCTCGCGAAACGAACGATGCTGTAAACGGTCAAGAAATATGGCGCGTACTTCATGACCCTGATCAGATCGAGCTCGTGAAGAATGGCTTTGCGGACCTTGTCGGGAATTCCCTCGGGGTAGCGGTCGGCCGCACATTCCCACGTAAACTTGGTGAGGGACTGTTGGGCATCGAGACCTGGAACGATTGCCTCCTCGGGATACTGATACTGAAGCTCCGACATGTCGAACTTGCAGCGATCTACTATCTCCCTCGTTCTTGCCAGCGCTTCAGGGTAGTCCGCGAACAGGCGGTGCATTTCCTCAGGGGCTTTGAGGAAGCGGTCGGCGTGACGCTCGCGGTCGAAGCCGACGCTGTCGATAGTCGTGTGAGTCCGAATGCAGGTCACGATGTCCTGCAACTGTCTGCGCGAGGGATCATGGAAGAGGACGTCGTTCGTGATGACCGTCTTCACCTTGTGTCGGGTGGCCAAGTTCGAAAGATTATGAAGTCTCAGGCGGTCGTTCGGGCGACGGCGAAGGCACAGCGATACGTAAGCCCTGTCACCAAAGATCGCGGCCACCTTCCTAAGTTGGGCCGCATAGATATCATCGGCTTCATCAGCGATCAGGACGGCTATCAGGCCATCGCTGTAGGCTTCGACGTCGGTGAGATCGAGGATGCACTTTCCCTTGCCGCCGCGGCTCTTTCCCAAAGACAGCAGGCGCGTCAGTCGCGAGTAAGCTGGACGGTCGGTCGGGTAAACGAGGATCGACATCCCGTCCGAAAGGTCAAGCCGACAGCCGACAACGAGGCGAATCCCGGTCGTCCTTGCGGCTTCCCACGCCCGCACGATGCCTGTGAGGGAGTTTCTGTCCACGACACCAAGGGCGTCGATATCGAGGGACGCGGCTGTCGCGAACAATTCCTCGGCCGAGCTAGCTCCCCGGAGGAAACTGAAATGCGTCGTGACCTGGAGTTCGGCGTATCTCATCCGAAAACCCCGTGGAGGAACCACTTGTGCGAGCCAGTCGCGGTATCGACGCCGTCACCAGCCCGAAAAACCCACAGACGCTCGCCTTGCTCGTCCTCAACGACGAAGTAGTCGCGCACGGCTTCCATTTCCTTGGGCCTGAGCCACCACTCGCCGAATATGCGTTCAGGCCCATCGGCACGGACGATGCGCCTGCGCTTTCCGCGCCACGCCACGACGACGGGCGGCTGGTCCGGCAGGACGGCCATCGTCTCGATCTCTTCGGGGCGAGCGAGGAGTCTCGATGGCCGCGGCCATTTGACGGCCCAATCGGCTCCGGTATCGTCAGCCGTCGGCGCGATCCTCTTTACGGAACGCTCCGGAACGTCCGAGGCTACGGGCATCATGCGGTACAGGCGCTGGCCGCGATTGCCCAGGATATCGATGAGAGGTGTCACGTCCACTACCTGCTCCTCGACGAGCGACGAAGCGATCTGCTTCGCCTCGAGCGGCTCAGCCATGACAGCCACCAAGACCATTTTCTCGATACCAAAGCGGGGATCGATTTTCTCAATCTGGTCACAAAGGAGTTTTGTCAGCCGGCGGGGATCGCGGACAGGTTTCTGAAGTCCGGCACGGACGGACTGCCTCGTGTTGTCGACTCGGTGGATGATGAGGTCGGACCGTCGAACGCCAAGACCCCTCTCCTCGAGCTTGGCACTCAACTGGACGACGAGCTTTCCGATGTACTTCGCGATGGTCTCGGCCGCGCCAATCGGCTCCAGGAAACTCCGCGATACCTCGACGAGTTCCGGAGTGCGAAGCGGTTCGATCGGTTCGGCCACCCGGCCGAAGAGCTGGTCGAGCCGCCGCCCGACCTCCGGGCCAAAACGTAGCGACAGCGGCGCGCTTGGCATGGCCGACAGCTCGCCAACGGTATCGACGCCGAGAACGCGCAGGCCATGAATTGTATCGGGCGGCAGACGCAGGCAATGGATGGGCAATCCGACGACCGCGTTCGAGACACCGCCCATGGGAACGACCGTCGTCTCCGCAGACACAAGCCTGGTGATCGCATGGGACGCGCCCCAGGTGTCGGACACCGCCGCCCGGGCGGTCAGGCCTTTGGCCCTCAGCATATTCACGAGGCCGGAGATCAGCATCTCCTCGCCTCCCCGAAGGTGGTCAGCGCCTTCGGTGTCCATGACAAAGCCGTCCGTGCCGTCCACCGCGACGACTGGGCTATATTGCCTGAGCGCCCAGAGAGCCAACCGCTCGAGTGCGGCGGCATCAGCGGCTGGGTCGGCGTCGATCATCGTCAGGTTCGCGATGACGGCCTGAGCTTTACTGGCGGCCATGCCGACGCGAAGGCCGACCTTGCGAGCAGCAATGTCAGCGGCCGACACCCAGCGCTTCGATCCCGACTTCGCGATGACAACGAGGGGCTGATCAGCTGGCACGGCTCCCTCGCCATGTCGTCTGATCCTGTCGGTCGCCAGATAGGGGAAGTAAACACACACGACCCTTGGCATCACAGGCTCCTATTTCGAACTCAGCACACTCGCCTGCTTTCACTCTCATCAATTCCGCCAGCCATCGCGCCCTTCCCACCCCGGCCACCGGCAACGGTTCTGACGGCAACACACTTACCCGCCATCGCGTGGTCGATGCGGTTGGGTTGCCGTAGTCTGACGCCTCCGTCTGCCGCCGCCATCTGCGAACGACCAGACCCAGCGTGCCCGTCTTCTCGGCGGCGAGCTGGAGACGGCGGGAAGCGGTCATGGGCAGGCGGACAAGTTCGCCTACGACCGCGCCCAAGCCGCCGAATGACAGCCCTTCTTCCATGGATGCCAGGACATCATCCTCACGGTCCGCTTCGCAGTAGATGACACGATCGGGGTGGAGGCCCGCTTGGGACAGCGCCGGGGCGAACAGGTCGGGACGCGTTAGGCACCAGAGGACCTTCCCCTTCGATCTGGCCGCTATGCCTCCGGCGAACAGCACGGCAGCCGCGCCGTCGACCGTCCCCGCGCCGCCGCCAGCGATCTCGTGGATAGCCCCGTATGCGAGACCACCTCCCGGCAGCCGCTCGTCCATTTCGGGAACGCCGAACGGCAACACGACAGCCTTCCGCGCACCGCTGCCTTCAAGATGCGCGATGCGGTCTCTGAGTTCTTCGACAACCCGAGAACGGGCATGCGACATCGTTCACGGCCCTCCTCGGTTCGCGTTGCAGATAGGACTTCATGTCCTCAAAACGGTTGACGTTCTTCTTCTGTTCCGTTCCCAAGGCAGAGTCAAGCCGGCCGGAACAGGGTTTTTTAGACGACACTAACAAGCAATTTTGCGAATTATGAAATAAATCAGGACTCTAAGGTCTTTCCGCTAAGTGACCGGCTCAGTTGATTTGTTAGGACGGGGGCGATGAGCCTTGCCGGGCGGCCCTGTCGGGCACAGATTGCGCGTTTGTTGGAAGAGGAGTGCAAGATGGCCAAGGCGTCGAAGCGTGGAAACCGAGCAAAGAAAGCGCCTGCGGCGTCAGGTCCGTCCTCGACGAGATCGGCTTCAAACCGCTCGGACGCCGCATCAAGATCAGGACGGACATTGATCAGCCTCGACTAATCCGGCCTTCATCAAAACCTGAGGCAGGCAAATCCCGGGACTGACCAAAGCTCGAGGGCATTTGATTGATTTCCGATTACCCGGCATCCACCGCAAGTCCCCTCTGCAGCCTGTCGCTAGCGCTCGAGAAATTGAGAAGATTTCCGGCCACACCTTTGGTCCCTTTGGATTGCCGGATACCCCTTCCCGCGATAGGTTGCAGCCGCAAGTCTGCAAGCACGGAAAGAGCTATTCAGGGCGATCGGTACAGTGAAGTTTTTCAACGACGACAAAGGCTTTGGTTTCATCCGCCCGAGAATGGCGGGCAGGGCGTTTTCGTCCATGTCTCCGCACTTGAGCGCGGTGGGTCGCTCCGAGAGGGAGACAAAGTCAGCCTCGAACTCGGGCAAGATCGCAAGACCGGGAATCGAAAGCCGAGAACGTTTCGGTTCTCTGACGATGGAATCGGCTTTGCGATGAACCCGCCCAGGGCTCGCTTCAGTTTGGGCACGGCATCGGGAAGATGCGCGGCGGGTTCGATGTCGATGTTAGTTAGCTCGCTATCGATCGCTCGGTGGGCAAGACCTCGGACAGGGCCGAGATCATATCCGAGAGGCGATAGGGTTTCGGAAGAAATCTACTCCGTGAAGGCAACGGGCGTTCACCAGCGGTGTGACGACCAGACGTGATGACGATCGCCGTCCGTCGCCCGCACTTCGCGACGAGGTCGACGAGATCGAACCCGTTGAGCGCTCCCGGCATATCGACATCGGTCACGAGTGCGTCGATCTGCTGGTTACCTAAAATCGCCACCGCTTCCAGCACATTGGATGCCTTAAGCACACGGTATCCCTCGTCCTCAAGCGCTTCCGCCAGCAACATTCGGATTAAGGGTTCATCGTCGACGACAAGGACGGTACTCGAATACATGCTCGTCTCCTCAGTGGTTGCAGCGATAACTCGCAACCCCCGTCTCCCGTCGGTCCCTGTTCTGAAGTGTTTGCTAACAAACTTAATAAAATGCGAACGATCGTTCACAGGTCGGCATCATTCGCCAGGCCTTCAAAGTTCCAGCGGTCGCCATCGGGCCTCATTGAGAACTGTTGAAGTTTATGCATGGCCACATTTCCAACATCGAGTGCTGACGTCAGCGTCGGAACGATGACGTCAGCGGTTTGTTCGGTCTGGGAAAGGACAATTTCGATGACTGAAGATAAAAAAGACAAGACCAGCGAAGATGCCCGCACGGGGCCTAATGCGGATAAGACTCGCGAGGAACTGAAAAAGGGTGCCGAGAAAGGCCTCAAGGACGCCGGTAACAACCTCCCCCGAGGTGAGGGTTGAGACCGGCGACTGGTCTACTGCAAGCTTAGATGTGTGCCAGCAGTACCCGCGGCTTCGTGGACGACGCTCTTGATCTAATCGAACAGAAACGCCCACAGCGCTCCCAATGCATTTCGGGGCTGCACTGGTCCTCAAAAGCTCATACTGTCAATATCTGCAGTGGCCGATGGCAGCGTTGGCGGGATTGGGCCGACTGCCGTCATGCTTAATCAAGTCAGGCTAAAGCTCTGAATGCATCTGCTTCGTTCTGTGTCAGGAAGTTGAACGTCACCAGTTCGCTCTCATCGACCTGACGGATGCCAACTGCAGTGACGATCACACGGGCGATCTCGTCCTGCGCTTCGCTTCCTGACCGGGATGACTTCACAGCCTTCTCAATGGCTGGTGCGAATACTTCACTGATGAGTCCAAGGCGCATGTTGTGCCTCATGATGATATCCCTGTCCTCGATGATCGCGGCCTGTTCAGCCTTCGGAATATCAGCATTGTCCATCGCAGTTATCGTGGCGTTCGTAGCCAGCTTGATCGGGCCCTCCTCCAGCCACCGATCAACCATCTGGTGGAACTGACGCATACGCGCAGCGGGAATTGTCTTCTGTACAGTGATCGACATCTGGATTCCTTCATCGGTTTGCGATGACATCGCTACACGTCCTTGCGCAGAGGAGCGGCCGTCGTCATCGTAGAATTGGCTAAAGTGCGTGTATTAATCTCAGCTATCATTTTCAATTGGCCTGCGCAGAAGATCGGCGCGACGTCAATTACCGCCGGAAAGGTGGAACCAACTTCCGACTCCCGATTGGAGCGTCCGCAGCTTCCCGCGTCTGGGAGAGGCCTGTATGCGGACGCCACGTGAGATATTTCGTCACTTCCTGGTCGGTCGCCCATCAGCAAAGATAGCGTCGGCATCCGACGGCAGAACCCGCCTTACAAGAAACAATTAACCACTTGAACTTTGCCGAGGTAAGACCCGATAGTCCGCCACTTGATGCATATGCTCCTCCTGCAGGGTGTCTCCGTAGTGTATGCTGAGTGGCATTTCAACCGCTGCATGCGCCGCATCACCGGTAGCACGAACGCGGACGGACGAACAATTTTAACGACCGAGTCGGCTTGCGCTGCAGGTGGCGCTATCACTTGGAGCCCTTCTGACTGTGACGGCTAACCGGCAGAGCAGTCTGGCCAATTGATCCACTGACACGGTTCAGACGGCTAGGACTTCGGCAAGCCGTTTGACCGCGTATTCGTCTTTCCAACAGACGGCGGCTTCCCATGCGGCTGCGGCTTGCGCGGCGATGTCATACGCGCCGTCGTCGAGATCGGCGGCGTTGCGGGGCAGCGCGAGGTCAAGGTCGGGGACGTCGACGTGGGACTCGTCCCAGTCGATCAACGCGACCCGATATGCGGTCATGCGGATATTGCCAGGGTTTTTGGGGTTGCCGTGGACTACGCATGTCTGACACCCGATGAGCCGTGTCCACGCCGCGGGGCATCGAATAACGCCCTCGGGCGGCATCGCGGTTAGGTTGACCCTCGTACCGGTCTCGGCCCGCAGGAGATCGATCGACGACCGCCAACCCGGGCGCTAGGGCCAGCCCTGCGTTAGCCGATGCAACTCGCCAAGCGCATGGGCCACGCGACGCCAGTCGGACTCCGTCTGGGGAGGTGCTCCCTCCATGTATTTCATCACGACCAGACCATCGACAAACAGGCGGCCGTCGGTGGTCGGGATGGGCACTGGAACGGTCATGCCTTGACGCTCGAGGTGCTGGAGGAGTTCGGCTTCCCAGGCAAGATCGGCGTCGGTCCTGGAACCGAGACGCGCGACGGCGATATGCCCGCGGACCGGAACTCGCCACACGTCGTTGGCAACTCCACCCACAAGTGGCTCGACGCGAACCGCGTCTTCACCCCATTGTCCGAGTGCTTCCCAGCCCATTGCCGAATTCCCGAGGTGGAAACTTTCGAAACTCATAGAGAAGGCTTACGACGTCTTGATGTCTACCAATGGCGCAAGCCGCCGGAGCACCTGCGCGTAGGGAGGGACCTACGCTCCGCAGGTTTCCAACGAGGATATAAATGAATCGAACGCGGCGATATCGTAGCGAAGACCATTGGGTGGGAGGGTATCAAGCCGAAGGCCTGCATCCGGCAGTCCCCAATACACCCGCCCACCGATCACTTCGTTCAGCAGAGTGTACCATTGGATGAGCGGCGGCTGCTGGCGGACATGTAATTCGAAACGATCCCGGACGCGGGAAGGGTCAGCGTCGCTTTGTTGTCGCGCTGTGATCGGGTCTATAATTTTGACGAAATATGCGTCGGCGAAACCCAGCTTTCGTTCCGTGATCGCTTGACGGCTCTCCTGAAGCTGCAGGTCCCATTGGGATTTGGGAAGCACGCCGATCTGCGATAGGCTCCACGAATAATGCAGCTTCAGGGGATCGGTGTCGCATACGGCATGACCCCTCGCGCGCTCCATCACCAGGGCGTCGCGCCACCGCTTGGCGTTCCAGTCCGTCCAGTATCGTGCGGTTGCGAGTCCCGTCTCGGGTTGAGCCTTGCGATCGTCCGGAAATGTCTCCGGGATCAGATATGGCTTTGCGTGGGACCGGCACCACGTTGTTTTGCCTGCCGCACTGATGCCCTCGACCACAACAATCATCACTCGCCCCCCGCATCAACGTGGCATCTGATATAGAACGACCCACTCGGTCGGAGCGCGTTCTTCACTTGTCTGTTCCCATCTACGCTTTGAAGACCTTTTCCGGGACTGATTTCGCAAGACGCCGCCTGTCGACCCGCTCTTTAACGTTCGCCCTTTAGGCCTTGGGGACGGCGCGACATGATCCGTCCGCCGCAGCAACTCATTAAATCATTCCAGCCGGACACCCGTTGAACAAAGAGACGCCATACTGAACGGGTTCAAGGCAGAACAGCGGGGCGGCTAGAATTACTCATCGGGATAGTTGAGGTTAGCCGACAGCAGGCGAAGAAGCTGAACCTCATTGCGAATCCCGTGCTGGAAGAGGTCAATAAGATCACCTGCGACATCACTAGCACGGCCTGTATGCTTGATGATGCCGCGTTTATCACAGATTCTGTCAAAAACCTGCTGAAGCATGGACAGGTCTTCCGGGTTCAGTGCGGAAGCGGACGGTGTGTGTTCCCGAAGCATGTGATCATGCTATCGTAATGATCCCTCAAACTCTATCGGGCAAAAGTCTGATGGGTCACCGTCGCGCCGCGGGACCCCGAGGAATTCTATATTGATCAGATGAAATCGATCTTGGACAGCAGACGCTCCAATTCCTGTTCGTCACTGATCCCACTTTGGAAGAGCCTGATAACTGCTGCTGCCAACCCTTCCGCTTGCCGACTTTTCTTCGCGATTCTGTTGGCAAGACAGGTATTGTCGAACACCCTTTGAAGCATCGCTAGTTCTTCAGGAAGAACAGCCTCAACGTGACTTGATGAGGTATGGTCCACGAGCAACGGCGGTGCCTTTCGTTCGAAGAGCTTATTATCCTCCTGAGTTATCCTTTTTACAAGAGTTCTAAAGAGGCCCAAAAGGCGTCGGGGTCTTAAGTTGAACGATGCGGAAGCCCGACGGCTAGCGCCGTGTTTCGCTGAAATCGTCTTCTATTTCAGCAAGCATATCGAGGGCCTGATAGACGACCTTCGCCGATCTTTCTGAATAGTCAGCAGCAAGTTTTTGATGATCCCGGTCTATTCGCGTGCCCAGCGCTTCCATCTTTTTCCAGTGGGGAGCTTCGACAGCACGAGAGACGAGTGACAGGTAGTGAAGGCTCTTTCCCAATTCCATTAGAACATGATCGCGTTGCGCAACGGTCATTCGGCATCACGCAATACTCCGGTTCGACCGGAATCAATCGAGGACGCGGTTGATTCGTTCCCGGAATAGCTCAATGGATTGAGTAGTGGAGGTTTACGGCTCAATCACTTCACGAATTGGACGGCTGCCTCATGTCGTACCGTGTCGAAGGCAGACATAGGCAAATCAGAAGCCACGATCTTCAGCATTAGGAACAAATTGCTCGGTCGGTGGGTTCATCTGTCAAAACGTCCGATTCGTTACTGGCAAGCACAATGGTTTGCTCTACCAATTTGCGCTGTTCTTCGTTGGTGGAAGCAAGACGCTTTGCCCATCTCAGCAGCATCTTTCGAAGATTTTGGGTGTGAGGTCCGCCCCATAACATGTGCTCGCCAACGCAGGGCCGCCGAACGCCGAGCGCGCGGCTATCATTTCTTACAATTGATAGTGGCTAGCTTTACCAAAACATCCGCTTGTGCTGCTTCGATTGGGATGCCTCGCAAGACGGTCGGAAAGGCCGCGGAAATCGCATAGGCGAAGACTTGAGGGTCCAAAACCACGTTCGCGCGCTGTGCTGCGCTCAGAATTGCCTCGTGGCATTGTGTGGCGGCCAGCGCATTGTCCGAGATCGGATCAGGTCTGCGGCCGAATAGCATCCAGGTTGGATCGATGGTAAACTGCTCAAGCAGGCGAGCCAGAATAGAAGATGGGATTTCCTCGTTGCCGCCTTCGTAACCGATGTACTTTGCGAGGGGGATGCCCAAACGGGATGCGAAATCTCGCTCAGATAATTCTGCCCTTAACCGGACTTCGCGAAGGCGCTTGGCAACGTCCTTGGTGGAATTGGTCGGCCTGCTTGTCAATGTATTGTCTCCTTTGACTAATCTCGAACAGCCAACCGCCTACCAGGGACAGGGTGCTCACCCACGTCGGAGAAGACCGCGATTGGCGCACCTGCGTCGTGGCGACTATCGGTCCAGAGCGGCCCATAGACGTGCCCAAGCATCGGCAGAGAATGTTCCCGAGCGTTTGGACGGGCGGCGCGGGAGAGCCTCTTCTCTGGTCATGACAACATCACGTTCTAGTTCAGAAGTTTTGCGCCCATTTTGCAATGATCGTTGCCGCATCTCTTGGAGACAATTGTGTAACATCAAGCTGCAGTAAGTTAGGCTCGTCTATGCCTGCGAGGACTTTACGCTGCGCATGATTTCTCCTCGCCATTTCAGGGTCGCGCGGCTTCCTTTTTGCAGCTCGCCCGCCTGCTTTAATACGGCGGATGTTCTCGTCAAGATCGCAGTGGAGATGAACCACGGCCAACGGTGGTCGCTCACCACCGAGACGTACTATACGGCTCCATTCTGCGTTTCCCCACTCGCTGCCGCCCGTTAGCACCGTTGTGAGTACGACCGGAACCTCCGCGGGGAGCTTTCTAATCATGTCATGCGCGATCGTTTCGATCTTCTCGACCGTTTCGATAAATTCCGGAGACTTAAATTCCGTCAAGGCAAAGGCAATATTGTAAACGCTATGAACATCCAACAGTCGGCCAGAGAATTTAGAGACCAACTCCTGGCCGATCGTGAGCTTTCCCACCCCAGGATATCCATTTAAGACGATAATCACCGGAATTCTCCTTAACGTGATCGAGCCGGTGAAATCGCGCGAGACGACCGATGCCCTGCCCGGACTACGAGCCTCAACAGGCCGCGGCGGCTACATGCCAGGCGTGAATTTGCCTCCTTGCAAACCGGAGGTGATGCCCTAATTTTCCTACACCCTCCGGCTGAACCTGACAATGTATCGGCCGCAACGCTGGACGGGGACGAAGAGAACATTCATGAACGATCAACCTTTTGCCGCCGATTTCATCCAGGCCTCAAGAGTGAGCAAAATCTCGTCTCCGCACTGGCCGGGAAGCGAGCGGCACGACCATCAGGCAGATCGAAGATAACTTCCCGATCCCCACCTTAATATCTCTGGCCTACTGATGAGGGGCAAGACGAAGGCAACCATGAGCGGTTACCGAAGCATCACAGTTGCATTGCTCGCCCTAATTCTAGTTGAGCAGACACCTGCGTGGGCCGACGCCGCTGGTATATGCGCCCAGCAGTCTGAGGCGGATCAAGAACCCTGCCAAGACGCTCTCCACCTGTTGTTGGGTCATGACAACAAGATACCCGACCTCACAGTAAGGGCATTCGCCGCGCAGCATGGATGGACATACGAGTATCGATTACCAGGGTCTTCGGCTGGCTCCGCCGCCCAATTGACATGCGCATCGTCCGGCCAGTTGGTTCTGCCTCGAGGTCGAACCGTTAGCCTTCTGATCACGTCTGAAGACACGATCCACGAGTGGGCGATTCCGGCCATGGGCGTTCGCGGCGACGCCATCCCGGGAAGACTGGAGACGGTGACCTTCAACGCCTCGAAGGCAGGAACGTTCTCGGGGGGTAAGACCGCAGTCTCCGACGATCATGGAGGGGGAATCGAACTGCAGGTGCTGGAGCCGGAGGCATATCTGGTTTGGGAGCGCGACATCTTGCGGAAGGCATGCAAACCCAGATCGGACTAACGAGGATTTCGGGAATTAGGATGAAAGGTCACGGCGATGCCAGCAGCACATCGGCAAGAGGATATTGGTTCCGGTCATGCCTGCCATTTTCCGCCAAGTGAGCCGGGCGGTAGTCCCAATGTCTTTGTCAACGACAGACCTCTGATGCGGGTGGGCGATGCTTACGAACCGCATGGCTGCCCTTCCTGTCCGGAACCATCTCACGGGTGCTCCTTGGCGACGGGTTCCGGTTCGGTATTCGTTAATGGCAAGCCCGCCGGGCGGATCGGCGATGCCATCGACTGCGGTGGAGAGGCCGCGGACGGATCGGGGAACGTCGAGATCAGCGACTGAGTGGATCATGAAACAGTATTCGGGCTGCTTGCGCCCTATTTGCGGACCTCGATCGGCCCGGTTTCGGGCAGTGGAGGCGAAAGCACGTCAGACCAGTGAACGCGAAGGAGCGCCGGTTGAAATACCTGAAGGTTGACTGGAAACATACCTTTCCGAAGGAGCCGCTCGAGCTGTTCACGGAACTCGACGACGCTGACATGGAAACCAGAAAGGTTCACATCTATCCCGACGGTCACAGGGAACGCGCCGATACCATCCTCCCTGACAAAGACGCTGAGCTCAGTTATGTACCGATCCCCCACTCGACGAGACCGAGCAGGTACGCGCCGCCATGCCGTCTCTCGAGATCGGCGACGATCTTGCGATGATGCGGGGCGTGCGTATGGGCGCGCGACTGTTTCCGGACGGCGACACTCTGCGTGTCCGGCTCACCCTCAAGACCGTCAATGAAATCAGCTTCTCCAATCCCGCGGCTGAATATCTCGAGCCGACGGAAAACCGCCGGTCTGACGCTTCCAGAGCCGTGAGAACAGGCCATCCCGCTCCACGAGTTCGGTGGGAGTGCCTTCTTCGGCGATACGTCCGCCATCAAGGACGACAATTCGGTCCATCTTGGCGATGGTCGAAAGCCGATGGGCAATTGCTATGACTGTATTGCCTTCCATCCCAGGCTGAGCCTGTCCTGGATCGCAGCTTCAGATTCGCTATCGAGGGCGGACGTCGCCTCATCAAGCACCAACTTCGGCGCATCCTTCAGGAGGACCCGCGCAATGATCGTCGCGACTACTAAAACCTTGAATTTTCCACTTGAGCCGTACCCAACGTCATACCTTAGATGAGGTTCATGACTTTGCGGGAGCCTCCATGCGGAATGATATCAAGGAAGAGACCTGGTTGAATGCGGCACAATGCGCCAAACGCGTGGGCCTTACTGTTCGCGCACTACGGGTATACGAGCAAACCGGCCTCATCCACCCTCGCAGATCGGGAAAGAACTGGCGGCTCTACGGAGCTAGCGAAATCGCACGACTGAACGAAATTCTTACGTTGAAGCGGCTAGGTTTTACTCTGCAGCACATCGCCCGACTGTTGGGCGGGCAGCCGGTTGACCTCGACCGTATGCTCGATATGCAGAATCTAGGCCTGCAGGAGCAGTTGGCACGTACCCAGCAAAGTCTCGCCATTGTCGATGCCCTGCGAGCGAAGACTGCCGCAGGCGACCTTCTGTCCGTCGATGAACTCCTGAAACTCGCAAAGGATACGAATATGACCGACACCTTATCCGAAGCCGTTGCATGGCGTCGTTGGGAGCAGGCGAGGCCGCGAAAAGAAAAGAAAATCGACGCGGCTCTCTGTGCCCAATATGCGGGCTATTACGCGCTGGATGACATTGCCTATGTCATCACCCACCGCGACGGTCGGCTCTTTACCCGTCTCTCCCGTCAGCCGGAGCTGGAAATCTTCCCTGAGGATGTAGATCGGTTTTTCTACAAAGCGGTTCAGGCTCAGATCACGTTTATCCGTAAACAACGCGGAGACGTAACAGGCCTCGTCCTCCACCAGCATGGTTATGACCACGACGCGCCTCGTATTGAATGGGAACGTGGGGTCGCTCTGGAGGAGGCATTGGCCGACCGGATCAGGCAGAACCAACCGGTGGAGAACGGCAGGACTCTATTGCGGCTGGTGATCGAGGACCTGTGCGGTGAGCCCGACTATACACTGATGACCCCTGCCCTCGCGGAATTGGCGCGGGAGCAATCCGAGACGAATGGCCCATTTCTCAAAAGTATGGGCATGCTCCGCGACATGACGTTTAAGAAGGTAACGAAGGAAGGGTGGGATTTATACGATGTCAGCTTTGACAACGGTCATCTATATTGGAGCTTCGTACTGAACGGCGGCGGGAAATTCAGCGGCCTGTTTTATCGGAAGCCTCCCGAAGATTGATGGAGAGCCTGGTTTTCCTGAAAGATCGCCACGACCGCCAAGTTCCCGTGTGCGCATAACCTTTTAAGGGGGCGAGCGAGGCGTTGGGCGGAAACGCGCCAACTCCGGTTATTGATTTGGCCCAACAGCAGGCGCGCTTCCATTAGCCCAGTTCTCAGAGGTAGTGTGCCTGACTTGGAATTCTTGAAGTTGAACGTCGGCTGGAATGCCCATCCTGATATTCCAGAGCCGGAGGGAACATTGGATGGAACAGTCCTGAGGCTTCAGTTCCTGCTCAATCCCTACGCCTATCGGGTAGCTCAAGGGGAAACAGGTATGCTGACGTTTATGGCCTGCGAGGCGTGGCGATTAGGCACACCTATCTCCGAACATTGAGGCTGCGGTAGCTTCCCGCCGAGGGGCATGACCGCAAGCGCACGCCAGAAGTGCGCACTGCCGCCTTTTGCTATTTGACGCGGGTCAGTCTTTCGCGAGTGAGAGCAAGTTCGAAATCGCCGTCGGGCAAAAGCTCTACGAGGTATCCATCAACGGTGTAGTAGATCACCACCAACGGCGCTCCATCGTCAGTGTTGTCGGGGTTCGGCTCTCGCGTCGCCTTGATAACGGTTACCAAGGAACCTCTCTCGTTGACGCAGCTGATAAACTGCTCTGGGGGGTTCATCATGGCGTGCGTCCCGTTGTCCACCGCGAGCAAGCTTAGATGCCAGTTTCAACTGGGGCAAGGGCGACGTTACGGAGCGGGCCTGGGTTCGGCCGCACGTTGGGGAGATCAACTTTGGAACATTCAGCGAGGCCAGAGATTCCCTACTGAAGATCAGTAGCCGAAAGGGTCACGCTCTATGCAACGACGAAATAGGACTAACCCTTGGTGATTCAAGGCTGGGAACCAGACCCCTATGCAGTGGCGCTTACAGGCGCGGGGCTTCTCATCGCATTGGTAGCATGGCTACCGCTTGCTCTCCGCCGACTTCCGCTCTCGCTTCCAATCGTCTGCCTGGCCATTGGCGGCCTGATCTACACCTCGCCGTATCTGAAGTTGGACCCATCACCAGGTGCCCACCCCTACGCCACTGAACGTTTGACGGAATTCGTCGTTCTTGTCGCATTGATGGGCGCAGGCCTGAAGATTGACCGCAGGTTCTCATTCAAAGGGTGGGGAACCACTTGGCGACTGTTGTTGATCACGATGCCGATGAGCATCATCGCGATAGCGTTGATTGGCACGACCATCCTTGGGTTAGGTGCGGTGGCTGCACTGCTTCTAGCAGCAAGCCTTGCGCCCACCGATCCTGTTCTTGCGGCCGACATTCAGGTTGCCGGGCCGCTGGAAGGGGGCGAAGACACTGTTCGCTTCGCGCTGACGTCAGAGGCAGGCCTGAATGACGGACTCGCGTTTCCTTTCGTGCATCTGGCCATCGTTTTAAGTCTTGCGGCTACAACAGGAGAGCCCTGGTTCGCTCGTTGGCTTACCTTGCACGTCCTCTGGGAGGTGATTGCTGGCATTGGCTGCGGATGGCTTGTCGGCCGTGTGTTTGGCTGGGCCACCTTCAAGATGCCCGGCGATACGTTGGCAAAGACAGGCGACGGACTGGTAGCCATAGCAGCTACCTTCGTGTCGTATGGCGTGTCAGAGCTGCTGCACTGCTACGGCTTCTTCGCGGTATTCGTTACCGCGTTAACACTACGAAACTCCCATCGCGACCACGACTTCCAGCGCGACATGCATGACATCACCGAGCAGATCGAGCGGATCGCGATGATGCTCCTGCTGCTCGCTTTCGGCGGCGCTATCGTCAATGGCTTGCTGTCCAGTATTGGCTGGATAGAGATTGTCGCCGTCCTGCTCATATTGCTGGTCATTCGACCTGTAACCGGCCTGTTTGCGCTTATCGGAGTCCGCGCGACGCTGACCGAGAAAATCATCATCGCCTTCTTCGGCATTCGAGGTGTCGGCTCATTCTACTATCTCGCCTATGGTCTCAATCACGGGCGGTTCGAGGATGGCGACCGGTTGTGGGTCATCCTGTCGCTCGTCGTCCTCGCCTCGATCCTAATGCACGGGCTCACTGTGACGCCAGCGATGCGTTGGCTGGATCGACGGCACGGCCGGGAAGCTGACTAAAGCACACTTTGCTAAACCAAATATCCCCGACACGCCCTACATGATCTTGTGAGGAACAGGCACGAGAGATGGGAGAATGATTTGACCACGCTGGTTCGACCATATCTCTGGTCTTGAAATGCACTCTGCCGGATGATTTGAGGGTCATGTTTATGTGTAGCTCTCATCGGCATGGGGGCCTTGCTCGGATTGCCGCGACGTTGTCTTCAGCGGATAAACGACTGCCTAGCGCCGACTACGGACGAGTAAACTCTGCCCCGTAGCTTCTGACTATCACCAGCCGGCCGTCTCCCGCGGCAGGCATCCCTCTGCATCGTATTGGGTAAGGCAGGCATCCTTAGTGTTTCCGCAAGCAGTGGCAGCGTCCTGCTATTAATCAAGGTTTCCTCGTGCACTCCAAAATGCAAACCTATCATCCACCGTTATCGCCATTGTCGCCAAGACAGCAGCATGGATTTGTAAACTGATGGGTCCTGAAGCACAATTTGGCTGTCGGTCTCGTCATTGGGGCAACATGGGTTAACGTTGATGCTGCTGCAGCGACCTCGCAATGCCCCGATCTCTCGACGGTCGAACTTGAACGGCATATCCCAAGAACATGTGGTAAGGCCTTCTATCGCGTGGAAAGATTACGCAGACAATCTAGAGATTGTTATCAAAGAGGCAGACCACAATCCCGCAGCGGGAATGTCCCTACGTTTTTACATCGCTGATGCGCTTTTGGAAGCCGGAGCTATTGCGTGATCGAGGCGGACAGCAGCACCGCCGGCACGGCAGGGTCATCTGCGTCCGTTACAAGTAGGAGATCCAGCCGATCCTCGTCCAGCCGGGCATTGATGCCCTCCACTTTGTATGGTCGGTCCAATCGATCCAAGGAGAGCAGATTTCCGCCCTTGTCGAGGATCCCGATCGCGGCCCCGATGCAGGGGCCATCGCGATAGGCATCTTCGGTGTCTTCAGCGACGGCGCAGAACACCATGTCACCGTTAGGCAGCGCGGCTGCGTCGGTGAAGCAGAAGGGAACGCCCTCAATCACCCCGAGGTCTAGCCGCTTGATGGCAATTGGCGCGACAGGATCGCTATGGGCGCTTCGCATAGCATCGAGGACTCGCGACAGTGGATAATGGATGATTGCGTTATCGGCCTGCCGCTTGTTCCCGCGCTGGAACAAGTGTAGCTCCTCACCAAAAACAATGGCGCCCTCGATATTCAGTTCAACAAAGACGTCGGAAAGCGGACCGAGAATTGCGGACATATCCAGTTCATGAACGGGGCCGCAGATCGCCCCGCGCCCGTCGAGGCTAAGCAAAGCGCCGCGTCCACGGTTCGGCCTCGATCCCGATCCGAGAGCCAGCAGTCCGCCATGGGGAAAATCCGGAAAAGGCGGAACAAGGGCAAGCGCCTCGAGGTCTGGCTTCTGGCGTTTTCGCTCAACGTTCATGTCGGGCAACACACCATCGAAAAGAGGGATCAGACGACCCGGTTCCGGTGTGGCGATGGAAAACACACCCAAGTGAAGCTCGTCATCGGCAACAACGTAAGCTGTTGAGCCGACACACACGAGGCCACTTGCAGCGCTTATATGCAATGGCCGTGTCATGTGGGAGCCCGCTGAAATGTCGAGTTCGCGGATCTTGGTAAGAGAGATCATTACTGTGTCTGATCAGGCGGAATTGCCTTGCTCCATCTTATGGGTTGGAGGACCGTTTGGATCTTTGATGGGCGCCGAGCCATGCAAGCGGCCGCCCAAGCTCGTTGAATGGAGCTGAACATGTCCGTTCCAAAGCTCACCTTCGCTGCCTGCTTTTGCGGCTCGATCACCTGAAGCGTGGTCACTTGCCCCGCGATCGGCCCCCTTCCCTTGGCCTGCGCCCATATCTTGCCTCTTCCCGCCACGCGACACCATCGTCTTGAGCAGCTTAGGCTGCCGATGCTGAAGCCGTGGTCGCGCGTTGGATCGCTATTTGAAGCTGCTCCTGGGTGAACGGCTTTGTCATGCGGCAGACTTTCGAGAGCCCATGATCATTCGGCAGTTCCGCATAACCGGAAGCAAGGATCACCGGCAGGCCAGCAAAAGAGGAAAGGATGAGACGCGCCAATTCTGCACCGGTCATGCCGGGCATGGCGTGATCGGTTATGACGAGATCGAATTCCTTGTCCGATGCGAGCATTTCGAGCGCGGTCGCCGCTGACCCCGCCTCAACCGCGGCATGTCCCAGGTCCTCCAGCATCGCCGACGTTCCCATGCTCACCAGCAAATCGTCGTCGACCACAAGCACTCGTAGAGTAGATGACGAACTGGCGGCGGATTCATGCCGGTCGGGTTCCGCCGAAGATGCGGCTTCGACATTTTGGGCGACTGGCAGCCATAAGGAGACCGTTGTGCCCTCGCCCTTGATGCTCTGCAGATCGAGAACACCCCCTGACTGCGCAGCGAGACCGTGAACCATGGAAAGTCCCAGTCCTGTTCCCTTTCCAAGACCCTTGGTTGTAAAAAAGGGCTCCGCCGCGCGAATTGCCGTTGTTTCGTCCATGCCTTCGCCGTTGTCTGATACCGAGATACGCACATAAGAACCCGCAGCCAGACCAGCTGGGCGCGTATCTTCGTTCTCCTCCGCAGACACGACCACCGTTCCACCTCCCGGCATCGCATCGCGCGCATTCACGAACAGGTTGAGGAGCGCGAGTTCGAGCTGATTGCCATCAACGACTAACAGGGGGAGACCTGTCGGAATTTCTTTTCTGATGTCTATGCTGGGACCCAGCGCTTTAGTCAGAAGGTCTTCGATGTTCTCGAACAGCTCGCTGAAATTGATCGCTTGCGGTTTTAGCTCCTGTCGACGAGCAAAGGCCAGCAGACGCTGCGTCAAGGCGGCTCCACGTTCGGCGGCCTGCAACGCGTTGCCGATGAGGCGCTCGCTCTTTTCATCAAGAGTCAGCCGCTTCCTCAGCAGGTTCAGGCTTCCGAGAACCACCATGAGCAGATTGTTGAAGTCGTGAGCTACACCACCGGTCAGCCGGCCTATGGTATCAAGCTTCTGCGCCTCGAAAAGTTGCGCAAGCGCCTCCTCCCGCTCGCGTGTTCTCTGTTCGATCCGCTGCTCCAACTCTTCGTTTAGTTGGCGCAGTTGTGCCGAGGACGCCTCGAGTTCCGCCGTCCGTTGATGGACTCTTGCCTCCAGATCCGCGTTTAGGAGTTCAAGTTCATGGGTCTTTCGATAAAGATCGATGAAAACGCGGACCTTTGCACGCAATACCTCCGGGACGATCGGCACGGAGACGTAATCCACCGCGCCAGCTTCATATCCCCGCAGACGATCCGGCTCCGCCATCATCACCGCCGATACGAATATGATCGCGGTGTTTTGGTATCGGGGATGTTCCCGGATCATGCTGACGAGTTCGAAGCCATCCTGCTCTGGCATGCAGACGTCGACCAGGATCACTGCGATTTCGTTGCGAAGCAGATGTTCCAAGGCCTCCCGCGCAGATTGCGCCTTTATGAGGTTTTCCCCCAGGCCCTGGAGAATAACCTCATAACTCAGTAACTTTGCCGGCTGGTCATCGACGAGGAGAATATTGACAGGGTTCATGGCCGGATCCTCAGCGGTGAAGCCACATGCGTAGAGCAGACAGGAGTTGCTCGGTATTGACGGGTTTGGCCAGATAGTCTGACGCACCCGCCTCAAGGCACTTCTCGCGGTCACCTTTCATCGCCTTCGCCGTCAGTGCCAGGATCGGCAGACGTCGGAATCTCGGATCCGACCGGATGACTTGCATCGTCTCGAAACCGTCCATTCCAGGCATCATGATGTCCATCAAAACGATCGCGATCTGGGGTTCCTTGTTGATGACGGCAATCGCCTCGTTGCCGGTCGTGGCTGTCAGGACCTTCATACCGCGGCGCTCAAGCACGCTGCTGAGTGCGAAGATATTACGGGCGTCGTCATCAACCAGCAACACCGTTTCACCCACAAGATTTTCGTCGGAACTATGCAGTTCCTCCAGCATTGCCTGCTTGGCAGAAGGCATGTTCGCCACGACACGGTGCAGAAACAGCGCGGTCTCATCCAGCAGTCGCTCCGGCGATTCCACACCTTTGACCACCACGCTCTGCGCCATGGTATGAAGTTGCGCATCCTCTTCGGGGGAGAGTTCGCGGCCGGTGAACACCACGACTGGCACCTCGCCGATCGCTTCGTCGTCGCGCATCCGTTCCAGCACCTCAAATCCCGACATATCTGGCAAAGACAGGTCAAGCACGACACAGTCCGCGGGGTCCTGCTTGAGCGCAGCCAGAGCCTCAGAGCCGGTAGCCACGCTGGCAATATCGATATCGTCATGACCAAGAAGTGCGGCGACGCTGATACGCTCCGCCTCATTGTCCTCCACAAGGAGAAGGCGCTTGCGTCTCGCCTGCGAATAGGATTTGAGACGAGAAAGCGCTTTGCCGAGGCCTTCCGGCGTCGTGGGTTTGCTCATGAATGCGAACGCACCACGGGTAAGTCCGTGTTGCCGGTCTTCGTCGAGGCTGATGATCTGCACCGGTATGTGCCGGGTCTGCGCATTCTGTTTGAGCTGACTGAGCACCGTCCAGCCCAGCATGTCGGGCAGGAAGATATCGAGCGAGATCGCCGTCGGCTGGTATTTTTGCGCGAGGTTCAACGCATCGCTACCGCGCATTGCCACCAGAACCTTGAAACCGTTGTCACGGGCAAGGTCGAGCAGGACACGGGCGTAGTGCGCATCATCCTCGACAACGAGCAATACCGCATCCCCCAGCGAAATATTGCCGCGATCATCTTCGATATGTTCGATCGGCTTGTCCGCTCGCCTGCTCGCGGCGGCTTCGGCGAGTTGGACGACGTTGCTGTGCGAGGACATGAGTTTCGGGGCGGCGGCGCCAGCGCCTACGTAGGTCAGCGGCAGATATAAAATGAAGGTGCTGCCGACGCCTGGGCTGCTGCGTAGCTGAATCTCACCGCCAAGCAGGTTCGCAAGCTCCCGGCTGATGGCAAGCCCGAGTCCGGTACCGCCGTATTTGCGGCTCGTCGATGCATCCGCCTGCTGGAATGCCTCGAAGATGATCCGCTGCTTTTCAGGCGGGATGCCAATGCCGGTATCGGCAACCTCGAAGGCGATGACGGAGGGCGCGTGCTTGAGCGAGGGATGATCGGGAGACCAGCCTCCGGCCACTGTCGCGATCCTGAGGGTCACACCGCCTTGAGCCGTGAACTTGAAGGCATTCGAGAGCAGATTCTTGAGGATCTGCTGAAGCCGCTTGGAATCGGTGATAATGCTCTTTTCGACGTCCTGGCCGACCTCCAGTGCGAAGGAAAGCCCGCGGTTCTCGGCTTCATGGCGGAACGGCCGCGCCATCACCTCAAGGAGATTGGCGATGAATATTTCCTCGACATCGACGGAAACAGTTCCCGATTCAATCTTGGACAGGTCAAGGATGTCGCTGATCAGGTTCAGGAGATCGGTACCCGCGCCGTGGATGGTTTTTGCAAACTCCACCTGCTTTGGTGAGAGGTTTCCTTCGGGGTTGTCTCCAAGTTGCTGGCCAAGGATCAGGATGGAATTGAGCGGCGTACGCAGTTCATGCGACATGTTGGCCAGGAACTCTGACTTGTATTTCGAGGTTAACGCGAGCTCGGCAGCTTTTTCCTCAAGCGCCCTGCGGGCCTGCTCGATCTCCTGGTTCTTGGCCTCGACCTCGACATTTCGTTCCTCGAGCTGCTGCGCCTTCTGCTCAAGCTGCTCGTTTGTCTGCTGGAGTTCGCGCTGCTGGGTCTGCAGTTCGGCTGCGAGCTTCTGGGACTGCTTGAGCAGCCCCTCGGTTTGCATGGTCGCCTCGATGGAATTGAGGACAATCCCGATCGAGGTCGTCAGCTGGTCGAGGAACGACAGCTGGAGATCGGTAAATGTGCCTGCCGAGGCCAGTTCGATCACCGCCTGGACTTGCCCCTCGAAATGGACTGGCAGGACGATTGCGCTCCTTGGAAGGGCCGAAAACACACCCGAGCTTATCGGCACGACATTAGCTGGGAGATCTGTGATCAGTATCCGTCGAGCGTCGCTGGCACACTGGCCGACCAGCCCCTGACCAAACTCAAGCCGCATCGGATGTGCAGCCTCAATGCCCTGAGCGTAGACGGACAACAGGGAAAGGGTCGGTTGATCACCCTCGGCAGCATCCACTTGATAGATGACGCCTTGGTGAGCGCCAACGAGTGGGACGAGCTCCGACAACAGCATCTTGCCGACGAGCGTCAGGTCGCGCTGCCCCTGCAGCATGTTGGTGAACCGGGCCAGGTTCGTTTTCAGCCAGTCCTGTTCCGTGTTGCGCTCCGTCGTCAGGCGGAGGTTGTCAATCATGGTATTGATATTGTCCTTAAGTTCCGCCACTTCTCCGCGAGCCTCGACCTGGATCGATCGGGTCAGGTCGCCCTTGGTGACCGCCGTGGCCACCTCGGCGATCGCGCGAACCTGCGTGGTAAGGTTTGCGGCGAGAAGGTTGACGTTGCCGGTCAAGTCCTTCCAGGTGCCAGCCGTACCCGGCACATTCGCCTGGCCACCCAGCCGCCCTTCGACGCCCACTTCGCGCGCCACCGTCGTCACCTGGTCGGCGAAAGTCGCAAGTGTATTGGTCATGTTGTTGATCGTCTCGGCAAGAGCGGCAACTTCGCCCTTTGAAGCCACCGTTAGGTTCTGCTTCAAATCGCCGTTGGCGACGGCCGTCACCACCTTGACGATGCCGCGCACCTGTTCGGTCAGATTGGCAGCCATGACATTGACGGTATCGGTCAAATCCTTCCAGGTACCAGCAACGCCCGGCACCTGCGCCTGCCCCCCGAGCTTACCTTCGGTGCCCACCTCGCGCGCGACGCGCGTGACCTCGCCCGCAAATGCGTTGAGCTGATCCACCATCGTGTTGATGGTATTTTTCAGTTCGAGGATCTCTCCCTTTACATCGACCGTGATCTTGCGCGACAGGTCGCCGCGTGCAACCGCCGTCGTGACTTCCGCGATATTGCGCACTTGGGTCGTCAGGTTGGCCGCGAGCAGGTTGACGTTGTCCGTCAGGTCCTTCCAGGTGCCCGCAACCCCGGGAACGACCGCCTGACCGCCGAGACGGCCATCGGTACCGACTTCGCGTGCGACACGGGTAACTTCGCCGGCGAATGAACGCAGCTGGTCCACCATCGTGTTGAGCGTATCTTTCAGCAGGAGGATCTCGCCGCGCACGTCGACGGTAATCTTGCGTGACAGGTCGCCGTTGGCGATCGCTGTGGCCACTTCGGCGATGTTTCGCACCTGCGCCGTCAGATTGCCAGCCATCGAATTCACGCTGTCGGTCAAGTCCTTCCAGGTACCGGCGACGCCGGAAACCTGCGCCTGACCGCCGAGCTTGCCTTCGGTACCCACTTCGCGCGCGACGCGGGTGACTTCACCGGCAAACGCGTTGAGCTGGTCGACCATCGTGTTGATGGTGTTTTTCAGTTCCAGGATTTCCCCCTTCACGTCGACAGTGATCTTGCGCGACAGGTCGCCTCGCGCAACTGCCGTGGTGACCTCAGCGATGTTACGAACCTGCCCGGTAAGGTTCGAGGCCATGGAATTGACGTTTTCAGTCAGGTCTTTCCAGGTGCCGGCGACACCCGGAACCTGGGCCTGACCGCCGAGCTTGCCTTCGGTTCCGACTTCGCGGGCCACGCGTGTAACCTCGGAAGCGAACCGGTTCAGCTGGTCCACCATGGTGTTCAGGGTTTCCTTGAGTTCCAGGATTTCGCCCGATACCGTGACGGTGATCTTCTTCGACAGGTCGCCATTGGCAATCGCGGTCGAGACTTCCGCGATGTTTCGCACCTGTGCGGTCAGGTTGCCTGCCATCGAATTCACGCTGTCGGTCAGGTCCTTCCAGGTGCCGGCGACGCCCAAAACGTTCGCCTGACCGCCAAGCCGCCCCTCCGTTCCGACCTCACGCGCTACGCGTGTCACCTCGCCGGCGAAACCGTTGAGCTGGTCGACCATCGTGTTGATGGTTTCTTTGAGTTCGAGAATTTCGCCAGACACCGTGACTGTGATCTTCTTCGACAGGTCCCCCTGGGCTACCGCGGTTGCGACTTCGGCGATGTTTCGGACCTGGGCGGTAAGGTTCGATGCCATCGAGTTGACCGAGTCGGTGAGGTCCTTCCAGGTGCCTGCAACGCCTCGCACATTCGCCTGCCCGCCAAGCTGCCCCTCTGTTCCCACTTCGCGGGCAACGCGCGTTACTTCCGAGGCGAAGGCGTTCAACTGGTCGACCATCGTGTTGATGGTTTCCTTTAGCTCGAGAATTTCGCCCTTGACGTCGACTGTAATCTTTTTGGAGAGGTCGCCATTGGCGATTGCCGTCGAGACCTCTGCGATGTTGCGCACCTGAGCCGTCAGGTTGCCCGCCATCGAGTTGACGTTTTCGGTGAGATCCTTCCAGGTGCCGGCGACGCCACGGACATTCGCCTGTCCTCCGAGCCGGCCCTCCGTTCCGACTTCACGGGCGACGCGCGTTACTTCAGAAGCAAAAGCGTTCAACTGGTCGACCATCGTGTTGATGGTTTCCTTCAGTTCAAGGATTTCGCCCGACACGGTAACTGTGATCTTCTTCGACAGATCGCCGTTGGCGATCGCGGTCGAGACTTCCGCGATGTTGCGCACCTGCGCGGTCAGGTTCGAGGCCATGGAATTGACGTTGTCGGTCAGGTCCTTCCAGGTGCCGGCGACGCCCGGCACCTGCGCCTGGCCGCCGAGCCGACCTTCGGTGCCCACTTCACGGGCGACGCGCGTTACTTCGCCGGCAAAGCCGTTTAGCTGGTCGACCATCGTGTTGATGGTTTCTTTCAGCTCCAGAATTTCGCCCGAGACATCTACGGTGATCTTGCGAGACAGGTCGCCGCGTGCCACGGCCGTGGTCACCTGGGCGATGTTGCGCACCTGGGCGGTCAGGTTGCCGCACATGGCGTTGACCGAGTCGGTGAGATCCTTCCAAGTACCCGCTACGCCGGGCACGAGTGCCTGGCCGCCGAGTTTACCCTCGGTCCCTACCTCGCGTGCCACACGCGTCACTTCCGACGCGAAGGAGCGGAGCTGATCCACCATCGTGTTGATGGCTTCCTTGAGCTGCAGGATTTCGCCCCGCACATCGACCGTGATCTTCTTGGAAAGGTCGCCGTTTGCCACTGCGATCGTGACCTCGGCAATGTTTCGTACCTGAGCCGTCAGGTTGGAGGCCATCGAGTTGACGCTCTCCGTCAGGTCTTTCCAAACCCCCGTCACCTCGGGCACCTGCGCCTGACCGCCTAGCTTCCCGTCCGTGCCCACCTCACGCGCCACGCGGGTGACTTCCGAGGTGAAGACGCTGAGTTGCTTGATCATCGTGTTGACGATATCGGCTGAGCGCAGGAACTCTCCCTTCAGCGGCCGGCCGTCGACATCGAGCGGAACGGTCTGGAGGAGATCACCTTTGGCCACGGCCGTGATGGTGCGTGTGACAGCTGTCGTCGGCCAGAGGAGATCATCGATCAGCTGGTTGATCGAACCTTCCATTTCCGACCACGATCCGTCCGAAAGTCCGAAGCGGACCCGCGTACTGGTCCGCCCTTCCCGGCCCACGACCTGCCCCACCTGTTCGAGCTGCTGTGCCATGCGCTGGTTGGCTGCAATGATGTCGTTGAGCGCATCGGCGACTTTTCCTGTCAACCCGGTGAGATCAGACCGCATCCTCACTGAAAAATCGCCGCGCCGCACCGCTAGAAGAACATCCAGAAGTGCACTGGTTTCGTCTGCCGCGATCGCGTCTACATCCGTATCGCCAGGTTTCTCGGAGTCAACAAGATCACGCTGCACGTCACCGCTTCGATTCGGCATGAAGCCCCCCATCAAAAATAATGAATAGAATTAGGGCTCTCTCGGCAAATTGCCATGGCCACTGCTCGAAGCAATTGATGCCATGTTGGATGGCGACGCAATCGTCGAGGAGGCCCATATTGCCAAATATATCGGGCTCGGCACGAGTTTTATTCGACGCACTTGTTCGGCGTCGGGATCAGAACCCTGCCCGATGCCGTACCGCAAGCATCGTCAAAGTGTTCTCGCCGATACGGTAAGGACCCGGAGGCAGCTATTGCAGGTCGCTGTGATCAATGATCCAGTCGGACGCTACTCCTTCACCGCGCCCGTCATCGACGAGACGTAGTAGTCCACGAAGAACGAGTAGAGGATTACCACGGGGAGCGAGCCGAACAATGCGCCTGCCATCAATGATCCCCATTCGAAGACATCGCCGCGTACCAGCTCGGTCAGCACACCGACCGGAATAGTCTTGTTTTCCGAAGACTGAATGAAAGTAAGCGCATAGATGAATTCGTTCCAGGATAGCGTGAACGCGAAGATCCCGGCCGAGATCAGCCCCGGCACTGCGAGCGGCAGGATGATCTTGGTGAGGATCTGCCACCTGTTGGCCCCGTCCACCAGCGCGCTTTCTTCCAACTCGAACGGGATCGAACGGAAATAACCCATCAGCAACCAGGTGCAGAAGGGAATGAGGAAGGTCGGATAGGTGAAGATCAGCGCGAGCCGAGAGTCGTAGATACCGAGCTTGAAAACAATGAAAGCAAGCGGGATGAAGAGGATCGACGGCGGCACGAGATAGGCGAGGAAAATCACCAGCCCCACGGAACGGGAGCCCGTGAATCGCACGCGCTCTATTGCATAGGCGCCGAATACGGATGCTAGCAACGAGAGAAAGGTGGAGCAGACTGCCACCAGCATCGTGTTCCATAGCCAGCCTGGATAGGATGTCTCGAGGAACAGGTATCTGATGTGCGCAAGTGTCGGCCCCACCACCCAGAAGGGGCTGTAGTTGCTGTAATCCGTTAGTTGTTCGTTGGGTTTCACCGCAGTGACTGCCATCCAATAGAACGGAAAGAGCAGAACGAAGACGAAGACAGCCAATGGCAGATAGAGCGTCACGATCCGCCGCGGCAAACGGTTCAGATAGCTCATGCCCTCGGCATTGTCGGTAACGACCTCATCGGCTGTGCTTGAATTTGTCGACATCGTCACTCTCCCTAGTCCTGACCGCCCTGCTGCCATTTGCGGCGTTGCAGTCCAAAGAAACTGAACATGATCGCGCCGAGCAGGAAGGGCACCATGGCGACCGCGATTGCCGCACCCTCGCCGAGCTGCCCGCCGGGAATACCGCGCTGGAACGACAACGT
The DNA here is from genome assembly GCA_900469955.1 of Hyphomicrobiales bacterium. Lineage (GTDB taxonomy): Bacteria > Pseudomonadota > Alphaproteobacteria > Rhizobiales > Rhizobiaceae > Neorhizobium. The sequence goes on from UBYX01000003.1 coordinate 30,944, forward strand.
CGCCATCAGATGCGTGGCGTTAACGGGCCCCCCCTTGGTCAGAACGTAGATGAGCTGGAAATCGGTGAAGGTGAAAAGTACCGAGAAGGTCATGACGACAGCGATGATCGGCGTCAGCATTGGCAGCGTCACGTAGCGGAAACGCTGCCAGCTCGTGGCACCGTCGAGCGAGGCAGCCTCCTGCAGCGACGCCGGAATGGTTTGCAGGCCCGCCAGCAGCGAGATTGCAACGAAAGGAATGCCACGCCAGACATTGGCGATGATGACGGATATGCGCGCGTTGACGGGGTCGCCGAGAAAGTTGATCGGACCGTTGATCAGGCCGAGCTCGATCAGCGACCAGGAAACGATCGAGAACTGGGAATCGTAGATCCACCAGAAGGCGAGCGCCGAAAGTACAGTCGGCACCACCCAGGGAAGCAGGACGATTGCCCGGAAGAAGGACTTGAACGGCAGGTGCTGGTTCAACAGCAGCGCCAGCCAGAGACCGAGCGCAAATTTCAGCACCGAGGCGACGAATGTGTAGAGAATGGTATTGAAGACCGACAGCCAGAAGACGGAATCATCCATCAGGAACTGGTAGTTCTCCAGCCCGATGAAGATGCCGTCGCGGCCGATCCTGGTATCGGTAAAGCCGAGCCACACACCGAGCCCAAGCGGATAGGTGAGAAAGCAGACGAGGAACACTGCCGCCGGCAGCATGAACAGGAAGCCGAGCACATTGTTGTTCTGCAGGAGCGAAGTGATCGGCCTGCGATCACCTCCCGAATTCACGGTCGACATTGCTTATCTCCAGATTGCGTTTTGCGGCATGCCGAAGGCCGACATGCCGCATGCTTTAGACCGCAGCTCAGACGCGATAGTAGCGGTTCGCCCGACGCTCAGCTTCTTTCATTGCATCTTCTGCCGACATCTGGCCGGTGACGGCAGCCGCATACATGTCGACCAGAACGTAGTCGGCCATGGTCGCTGCGGAGGCGTAACCGAGCGGACCGGCATAACCGTTCGGACGCAGCGTTTCCGAGGCGCGTGCATAGGGTGCGTGGATCGGATCGGCGGTCCAGATAGGGTTCTTGGCGAAAGCCTTGAGCGGCTGGCAGCAATAGGCGCTGGAGCCCTGGATCCATGCGTTCATCTGATCAGCTTCCATCATGAACTTGATGTAGGCCTTCGCCGCTTCCGGATACTTGGTATGCTTGAAGAGGAGCAGCGAGCTCGTCTGATGCAGCTCGACGCTCTTGCCGACGGGGCCGATCGGAAAATTCGTTGAGCGGATATCCTTGGCGATCTCGGCGAGTTTAGGATCGCCCTTCGCGGTGTAGTAGACGGAGACCCCGTTTGCGGTCAACGACACTTGTCCGGCGAGAAATGCTCGGTTGTTATTGACGTCCTGCCAGCTTTCAGTACCCGGAATAAAAGTCGCGTAAAGCTGTTTGGCGTAATTGATCGAAGCAAGTGTTTCGGGGCTGTTGATCGTCACCTTGCCGCTTTCGTCGACCATCTTGCCGCCATGGCTCCAAAGCAGCCAATGGGCGTAGTTGTTGCCGTCGCCGACGGCTTTGCCGTGGGGGAAACCGGCGGGCGTACCTTTCGCCTTCATTGCCTTGCAAAGCTCAAGGAGGCCGGCATGGTCCTTGGGAAATTCGCTGAACCCGGCAGCCTTCACATGGCTGTCGCGATAGACCACGGCGTTGCCGATCGCTGCAAGCGGCATGGCGATGAATGTATCGCCGCGCGCGGCGTAGCCCTTCACACCATCGTACCAGCCGCCATACTTGTTGCCGAGATAGTTGGCGAGCTCGGTCAGGTCGACAAGTTTGTCGGGATACTGGTGGGCGTCATCGAACCAGCACATGACGAGGTCCGGCCCCGAACCGACGTTTGCCGCAACGGCAGCTTTCGGGCGGATGTCTTCCCAGCTTTCCTTATCTATTCGCACTTGAACGCCGGTTGCATCCGTAAATTTCTTGGTGTTGACAAGCCAGGCCTCCTCGTCGCCTTTGACAAAAGGCGTCCAGCGCAGCAGGCGAAGGCTTGCCCCGCTTTCCGGCTTGTAGGCCGGTTCGGCCTGCGCAAAGGACGGGCGGATGCCAAAGCCGGCAGCGCCGGCGACGGTCGCCGAGGCAGCAAGAAAGTCACGTCTTCTGATCGTCATCATATTCCTCCTCTTCAAACGCGGGAGCGAATTTTCCGGCATTCACCTCCCGCTTGGTGAACGGCGGCTCCTTGCATCCCGTGAGCGGGATGCTTGCTAACCTGCGATCGAGGGAAGGCTCCTCCGCCCCCCGCACCACCGCAGGACAGGCGTTAGTCGGTTAACCTGCGGCCGGTTTCGGCATCGAAGAGATGAACATGCGAGGCGTCGATCGCGATGCGCAGGGTTTCGCCCGGCCGCGCGCTGACGCGTTCGCGGAAGACGCAGCTGACGTCGCTGCCGCCAAGCTTGAGGGTGAGGTGGGTCTCGTAGCCGGTCGGCTCGATCACCACGATCTCGCCGGGGAGGCCATCGGCGTCGAGAGAGATATATTCCGGGCGGAGCCCGTAGACGAGATCGCGGCCCATGGCGGCGGCCGGCGGATTGGAGACCGGGAGCGCCGTGCCGTCGGAGGCCCTGAAGCTCGTCGGATTTTCGGGATCGAGCCTGCCCCTGATCATGTTCATCGCCGGCGAGCCGATGAAGCCGCCGACGAAGAGATTGGCGGGCCTGTCGTAAAGCTCAAGTGGCGTGCCAACCTGCTCGACGACGCCGTCATGCATGACGACGATCTTGTCGGCCATGGTCATGGCCTCGATCTGGTCGTGGGTGACGTAGACCGTGGTGGTCTTCAGCCTCTGGTGCAGTTCCTTGATCTCCGCGCGCATGGCAACACGCAGCTTTGCATCAAGGTTGGATAGCGGTTCGTCGAACAGGAAGACCTCCGGATCACGCACGATAGCGCGCCCCATGGCAACGCGCTGCCGCTGGCCGCCGGAAAGCTGACGCGGATAACGGTCGAGCAGCTTGTCGAGGCCGAGGATGCCCGCGGCATATTTCACGCGTTTTTCGGATTCTGCCTTGGGCGCCTTGTTGAGCATCAGGGAGAAGCCCATGTTCTGCTCGACCGTCATATGCGGATAGAGCGCATAGTTCTGAAACACCATGGCAATATCCCGGTCTTTCGGCGGCAGCGTGTTGACGACCCGCCCGCCGATCTTGATCTCTCCGCCGGAAATGTTCTCAAGCCCGGCCAGCATTCTCAGGAGAGTGGATTTGCCACAGCCCGACGGGCCGACCAGAATCACGAATTCCCCGTCGGCGATATCGATGTTCACGCCCTTGATGACCGGAAACTGACCGAACGATTTCCGAACGTCCGCGAATTGAACGCCTGCCATACTCCCTCCTCCCAGATTTCGAGCACTACACGCTATGTATTTGTATTAATCTACGTCTTGCCGGCACCATTTGCTGGCTACCCGCGCCCCACAAAGGGCATTTGACTCGCCATTACTGTCATCGTCAGCACGTTGGCGCTGAGCGGAAGGCTCGCCATGTAGACCACTGCATCGGCTATGTGGCTGGCATCGATTGTCGCCTCAGCGGCCAGGGAACCGTTTGCCTGCATCACACCGGCGGCCATCTTCTTCGTCATGTCGGTGGAAGCATTGCCGATATCGATCTGGCCGCAGGCGATGTCGAAGTTGCGCCCATCAAGCGCCGTCGATTTCGTCAGTCCCGTGATCGCGTGCTTTGTCGCCGTATACGGTGCCGTGTTTGGTCGCGGGGTTGTGGCCGAGACCGAACCGTTGTTGATGATGCGGCCACCCCGTGGATTCTGGCTCTTCATCAGCCGGAATGCCTGCTGCGTGCAGAGGAACGCGCCGGTGAGATTGGCTGCCACGATCGCGTTCCAATCCTCGAAGGAAAGCTCTTCCATGGGAACGTTGGGGACGTTGATACCGGCATTGTTGACGAGCAGGTCGAGCCGGCCGTGTTTTTCCGAAACCACGTCGAACAGCGCCCGGACGGCGGCCGGTTCGCCGACATCGGCGGGCACCGCCAAAAACTCGGCGCCGGTCTCCTTGCCGAGCTCACCCGCGGCCTTCTGCAGCACGTCGGCCCGCCGCCCGGATATCACGACCTTATACCCGGCCGCACCAAGCGCCTTGGCGATGGCGCGCCCGACACCCGTACCGCCGCCAGTCACTAGCGCGATCTTTGAAGCAGCAAGGCTCATGCGATCCTCCCACCGAGTTCATCCTCGACATGCACCTGAAGGATCTGGTCGAAATCCGTCTCCGCCCTGAAGCCGAGCGCTGAGGCCCGACTCGCATCGAACTGCGTCGGCCAGCCGGCGACGATGCGTTCAATCACAGGGTCCGGCTCGCGCTTGATCAGAGCGACAGCCTTGTCGCCCGCAACCCGGCGCAGCGCCTCGATTTCCTCAGAAACCAGGGCCGAAAGTCCCGGCATGGTCAGGTTACGCCGCGGCCCGACCTTCGACGTATCGAGTGTGGCGGCATGCACGAAGAAGCCGACGGCTGAGCGCGGGCTCGCAAACCAATGCCGCACGTTATCATTGACGGGCAACACGGCTTGCCTGCCGACCAGAGGCTCGCGCAGGATATTGGAAAAGAAGCCGGACGCCGCCTTGTTCGGCGCGCCCGGGCGTACGCAGATCGTCGGTAGCCGAATACCGATACCGTCGAAAATACCGCGGCGGGAATAATCTGCGAGCAGCAGTTCTGTGATCGCCTTCTGGGTACCGTAGCTGGTCAGCGGCGTCGTGAAGAACTCGTCCGGAATGACGCTCGGGAAGGGTGTGCCGAATACCGCAATGGAGGATGCGAAGATCACTCGCGGCACGTAAGGGGACTTAAGGCCCTGCTGGCGGATCGCATCGAACAACGCCCGCGTGCCATCGAGGTTCACCGCATAGCCCTTGTCGAAATCGGTCTCGGCCTCGCCGGAGACGATAGCGGCGAGATGAAGGATCATATCCGGGCGGGTCTCGATCAGCTTTTCTGCGACGCCAGTCCGGCCAAGATCGGTCGTGAGGGTTGTTGTGACAGACCGAAGAGCTTCAGGTATTGAGGGTTGAAAGGCGTCGACCAGCGTTAGTCGGCTGACCGCGCTGCCAAGCGCCTGCGGCTCGCGCGCAATTTTTTCGACGAGCTTGCGGCCGATCATGCCCGCCGCGCCCAAAATCATAACATGCATGTCAGCTACTCCTCCCAGCGCCGCCAGTCTTCCTTCTTCTAAAACGTCTCGATGCCGCATCGAAACCCGGCCCGTTTCAAATTCGAATTCCATGCGGTCGTCATGCCAGGCATGACGTCATTGTCTCCTTCACCGGTAGTCCTTCAACCATTGCAGACCCGCTTCTGTAGAGCTAGCAGGCCGGTACTCGGCCCCTACGGGGCGGTCGTAGCCCAACTCTGTCAGCAGACGGAGAATATAGCGGTAATCAATCTCCCCATGATCCGGCTCCCGCCGGTCAGGCACCGACGCGATCTGAATATGTCCGATGGAATTCAGATACTTTTGCAACCTGCGGGTCAAGTCACCTTGCATGATCTGCAGATGATAGCAGTCGAACATCAGTTTAATGTTCGGCGCGCCGACCGCGGCAATGATCTCCAGTGCCTGTTCGGACGTCTGCAGAAAGTAGCCGGGCGCATCACGATGATTGAGCGGCTCGACTAGAATGGTAATTGCGGCTTTGGCCGCGAGCTCGCACGCATATTTGAGGTTAGCGACGAAGGCCGCCCGCGCCGTTTCGCCCGAAGCCTTGCCAGCCATAACATGCACATTGAGCGTTCCAGTGGCGGCGGCATAGTCGATCGCCTGGTCGATTGCTTCGCGGGCCTCATGCTTACGTCCCGGCACCGACGCAAGTCCGTTGTCGCCCACTTCGGCATTGCCCCGGATGGTATTGAGGCCAAGCATCGTCAACTTGGTTTCCTGAAGCGCCTCGCAGACCGCCGCAGCTGGAACATCGTAAGGGTAATGGCACTCAACCGCATCGAAACCCGCCGCTTTGGCAGCCCGGATTGCATCGGGAAGCGAAAGCTCCTGCCACAGGAAACCGAGATTGGCGGAGAATCGTAACATGCTCAATCCCACTCCACGTCGTAGGTTCGCACGAGATCGGCAATTTGCGTCTGGCTAAGCAGGGAGGGATTGGCGCCGCGCGTCAAGATGGCGAGCTTCGCCGTCTCTTCAAGCTCCTCAATGGCATAGACAGCAGCCTTGAGATCCTTGGCAGATACGACCGGACCGTGGGCGGCGAGCATCACCGCGCTGCGCTTGCCGGCAAGGCCGCGGATTGCATCGCCCATCGCCGGATCCCCCGGCATGAAATAGGGAAGCAGCTTCACCTTGCCGAGCTTCATGATCGAGTAGGCCGTTAGCGGCGGCAGCATGTTGTCAGGATCGATATCCGAAAGCAGCGATAGCGCCACCGAATGACAGGAATGCAGATGCACCACGGCACCAGTCTTGCTTGGCCTTGTTTCGTAGAAGGCTGCATGCAGCGGCATTTCCTTGGTGGGCTTGTCCCCTCCGATCAGTCGCCCGTCCGGCCCGAGGGAGGAAAGTCTTGCTGGGTCGAGTCGGCCGAAAGAGCTGCCGGTCGGCGTTACCAGCAACCGCCCGTCGGAGAGCCGTACGGAGATATTGCCCGACGAACCGGCCGTCAGGCCACGGTCGTAAAGCGACTTTGCCATCAGGCAGATATCTTCCCGCAGTCGCGCCTCCTCGCTCATGCGGCCTCCAGCAGTTTAAACGCATCCTCGAAGAACGCTTCCCCACCGAAGTTGCCGGATTTGAGCGCCAGGGCGACCCGCTCGCCTTCCAATTCCGCGAAGGTCCAGGGCACGCCGGGTGCGATTTCCGGGCCGATATCCAACCGCTTGATGCCGAGGGCTTGAATGATCGCGCCGGATGTCTCGCCGCCAGCGACCACGAACCGACGCACGCCCGAATGGAAGGCCTGCAGCGCCAGATCCGCGAGAACCTGTTCCACCAGTTGGCTCGCCTTTTCGAGGCCAAGCTTCTCCTGCGCCTTGCGCACGTCTTCCGGCTCGGCGGTCGCGAAGATCAGTGTCGGTTCTTCGGCTGAACGCTGCTGCAGCCAGGCTTCCGCAGCGCCGGCCCCTTCACCCGCCAGCGCAACCGGATCGAGCCGCAGGCTGGCGCTCTTGCTCGCGTAATAAGCGACCTGCTTGCGGGTCATGGCCGAACAACTGCCCGAAAGCACCAGCTGGCCGCCTTTCGGCACGCTATCCGAGTTGCTCGTAGCCGACAGTTGGACGACACCCTGTTCAAGATAAATGCGCGGCAGTTTGCCGGCAATGGCGCTGCCGCCGGTGAGAAGCGGCAGATTGGCGGCGGTCGCAGCGGCAATGGTTTCGAGGTCTTGGTCCGACACCGCATCGGTGATGACATGCATGACACCTTCGGAGGCAAGATTTTCCAGCTTTTCTTGTAACGCCGCAGTGCCCTTCGCCACCACCAGGCGATTGGCAAGGCCGACCTTTTTCTGGACTTGCGGCGCAAGCAGTCGGACAAGGTTCGAATCCCGCATTGGCGTCAGCGGATGATCCCTCATCGGGCTTTCCGACAGAAGCTGTTCGCCCACGAAGAGGTGGCCCATGAAAATGCTGCGGCCGTTCTCTGGAAAGGCCGGGCAATAGATCGTCTGCGTAGTGCCAAGCTCTGCCATCAGCATTTCGGCCACCGGGCCGATATTGCCTTCCGCCGTGCTGTCGAAAGTCGAGCAATATTTCCAGAAGAAGCGCGTCGCGCCGGCTTTTTTCAGCCAGGAGTAAGCCTGTCGTGTTTGCGCGATCGCGTCCTCGACCGGCACCGTACGGCATTTGAGCGCGATGACTTCGAACGCAACGGCATCTGCAACCCCTTCGGTTTCGGCAGGCACACCGACCCTCAGCGAGACCGGCAGGCCGCTACGCGCGAGCAGCGCCGCAAGATCGGTTGCGCCGGTAAAATCGTCCGCGATGCAGCCGAGCACCGGCGCCATCAGCCGCGTCCTTCCATGCCAGGTAGGATGGCGCCGCTCTTGCGAGCGAGGATTTTTACGACTGCCGCATCGTCCTCCAGGCCGAAGCCGGCGTCCGACGCCTCGATAAAAAGGCTGAGCGCCGTTGCGGCGAGCGGCGTTGTCGCCCCCGCCCTCTCCGCCTCGGAGGTGACGATGCCGAGGTCTTTGACGAAGATATTGACCGCTGAACGCGGCGTATAGTCGCCTGAAACGATATGTTCGCCACGGTTTTCGAACATCCAGGATGAGCCGGCGGACACCCGCAGCACGTCGTAAAGCGTCTTCAGGTCGATGCCGTTTTTTGCGGCGAGCGTCATCGCCTCGGCAGTCGCGGCGATATGTATGCCGGCCAGAAGCTGATTGATCATCTTGACCTGCGATCCGGGGCCCGGCCGATCTCCCAGCCGGAATATTTTCGCCGAGACCGCATCCAGTGCTGCTTCTGCCCGCGCATAAGCCTCATCCGATCCTGAGGACATCACCGTCAATTCGCCCGAAAGCGCCTTTAGGTGGCCGCCGGATACCGGCGCATCGACAACAAGCATCCCGGCGGCCTCGAGCCTTTCGGCAATCGAGATGGTGGCACTCGGAGCCATGGTGGTGCAGAGCAGGAAGACGGTGCCAAGGGTTGCTGTTGCCAGTGCCCCTTGGGCTCCGAACAGCACGTCCTCCGCTTGGCTGCTGTTGACAACGAACACGAAAATCACGTTGGCGGCTTTGGCCGCATCGGCAGGCGTGGTGCAGGATTTTCCACCCGCGTCTGCAAAGCGTTGCAACACATCCGGACGCAGATCGCATCCATGGACTGCAAAACCCGCTTTGAGAAGCGAATGGGCCGCACCCCAACCCATGGAGCCCAAGCCGATGACCGCTGCCGTTTTTTCTCCCTGCATGGCTTTCCTCCCAAGACGTCAAGCCACGTCCCGACGTCATGTTAGCGATACCGGTATCGATAACATGGAGCGGTTATATGCGGTGTGTCAACTGCGAATAGCTTTTACTTCGCCGCCATACGAAATATGACTGTGCTGGGCGCAAGTTTGAATCGCCATTCGATCGGAAAACTCTTGGTGCGAAAATCCACTCTAGAAGAGGTCGCCGCCGCTGCGGGTGTGAGCAAGATGACCGCGTCTCGCGCGTTGCGCGGCGTGGCCGATGTTTCCACGGAAACGCGCGAAAAGGTACTGCTGGCGGCGGAGCGGCTGTCCTATATCGGCAACCGGCTTGCGCTTTCGCTGTCGTCGCAGCGAACAAACCTCGTCGCGGTCGTGGTGCCCAGCATGTCGAACATCGTCTTTCCCGAAGTCCTGGCAGGCATCTCTGCGGAACTCGAGGGATCAGGCATGCAGGCAGTCTTCGGAATATCCGACTACGACATGGCGAAAGAACATACCATCATCCGTGATATGCTCTCATGGCAACCTTCGGCAATTGTTGTCACCGGCCTCGACCAGCCGCAGGAGACCGTCCGGATGCTGCGGAACGCTGCCATTCCGGTCATCCAGATCATGGATCTCGACGGGACTCCGATCGATTTCAACGTCGGTCTTTCGCACGGCAGGGCCGGTGAAGACATGGCAAGAGCATTGCTCACCGCCGGACGCAGACGGTTCGGCTATATTGGAAGCGCCTTGAGTCGGGACCTGCGCGCCCGCAAGCGCAAAGCAGGCTTCGAACGTGTGCTGAGCGAGCACGGCCTTGGTTTCGTCGAACAGCAGATTGACGACGCCTTCTCCTCGATTGCACTTGGAAAGCATCTGACGCAGCACATGCTCGCGTCTACCCCGGATCTGGATTGCATATACTATTCCAACGACGACATGGCGACCGGTGGTCTATTTGCCTGCATGGAACTCGGCGGTTCGGTGCTTGGCGATATCCTGATTGCCGGCTTCAATGGATTGGATCTCGCAGTTGCACTTCCGGTCAGGATCGCCACATCGAGATCCCCCCGCCGCATTATCGGCGAGACCGCGGGAAGGCTGGCGCGGCAGGCCGTGACAGCCGGCCAGCCATCGCCTCAGAAGGTATTTTCCTTCGTTCCCGAGATTACCGGCGTCTCCGCCCTGCACCCTTCGCGGCTATGACTGACGCTTGACACAGGCTTCGCTCCTCTCGGGCCGGCGGCCTCAATGACTCCTCAATGGCGTAGATGCGACGTCAGTATTCCCGCGGCTGTGGGGCAGCCCAAAGACATCGATGTGTTGTGCCGGCAACATCAGCCTAAGATAAAGCTCTTCCCGGATCGGCCCACATTAGGTTTTCTTTGACAGACATGAGCCTCCTCTCCAACCTCAAGCAATGGCTGGGGCGGCTTTCATATGTTTTCTTCCTACGATACCCTCGACAATGACGACCTGACTTTGCTGCGCCGTGTGCTGGAGGAAGTCTGCGCGGACAAGGGCCTGCAGCTCAACGGTGACGAGGCGAAGACAATCGCGCGGGAACTCGTGAATTGGTATCTGTTTGGTGTAAAGCACCCGGATCAACTCAAAGAAATGCTCAGGCCCCTCACTCCGGCAGGACGCGCAGAAGTGGAAGGCGCCGATCCTGCCTAGGTGGCGATCCCGGCACTACAACGCAAGAAATTACGCGTTTTAGCGCGCCGGCGCTGTCGGCGTGAACTCGATGCTTTAGTTACCGGCGCCGATCTGCATCATTCTTTCAATCGTCAGTGGCTTTTGAGGTGGTTTCCGCTTGAAGGCAGCTTTCACCAACAATACAAAGGCCACGGCGATAGAGGCCTTGATTAGCATATCCAGGAGACCTCCGCCGAGCTGCTCAAAAATCTGGGCACGGCCACTTACCTCCGTACATAAGTTATCGCTACTTCAACCACAAAGCGATCTAAATCAACACGCCAGCGATCACAACGGTGTTAGTACACAAGACCTATCGGATCCGGAAAGTCTCGCCGCAGTGGCGACATCCAAGGCTCCGTGGCACAAAGCCGCGTCCGACGAGAAGTAACGCCGCGCCCTCCCCTGACCGCGGCGCTACCGTCAGGCGTAGTGACCCTAAGTCAGACCAAAACGACCTAGTTGGTGTCCGGCGCGGCGCGAGCTGGCTGAACTGCCCAGCAGAGGTTCACCGGGCCGACGGGTCGGCTGGACGATTTAGTTGATCACATGGACGATCTTGCGGGTGCCGGGTTCGACCAGCACCGTCTTGCCGCCCACCACCGCATAGCGGTACTTAACATCGGGGACATCAACCGTGTGGAGCTCAACCGTTTCAGGAAGCGCCGTACCAACGCTGACGGTGACGTTCGGCACGTCGATCGACTTTACCTTCTGCTTGGTGACATATTCCTTGATGACAGTTTCTTGTTCTGGAGCGATCACCACTGTCTGGGCCGCCGCAGCGAATGCGCCCGCAGTCAGGGCAAGTCCTGTTACAGCGGAAATCATGATCTTTTTCATCTGGTTATCCTCGTGTGGTTGCTGATCGAACTCGCCTCGCGAGACGCTGGAACAACACCTGGATGAAGCCCGTGTTCCGCGGACGGACTTCAGTCCAAGGCGCCATGGGACCAAGGGCCTAGGTAGAAAATGGGGCATGGGACCTAAGCCCGATGATGCCGATCACGAGGAACCGGGCTCGTGACCTGACGTTCTGGATCTCCGGTCGGAAGACCAGGATGCTGACCTCCATCAGTTGCTTTATCAAACCTGGCTAATTCAGAAGCAGGATGCATATGAGACCTACGAATAAGAGAAGTGGCTTCGGCTTGCCGATATTCCCCGTGTTGTTGGCGATTGGTGCAATTTTAATCTTCCTGGGGCTGTTTCAGGAGCCGCCTGCCTCCGCGAGAGTGTTCGTCCCGGAGGACGCACAACAGATCAAGTAATGGCTCGAATTCCCGCTGCGGCGGAATGCCATGGCTGTGCAGCCGAAGTAGGTGATCCACGAAGTCAGTCACAATGTTCTACAAATCGTCTGGCCCTAAGGACACTTGCCTCCGGCCTTTCGGCTGTAGGCGATACCCCAGGACGTTGCTGATGCCGAAAACCTATGGTTGCGGCGAAGGACCACGACCACGATGCACAGGACGAGGCGCAAAGGCACTGGGGGGGACCCAGGTTCCGGATCCGCCCTTATGCGGGACCGACAGGGTAATGTTCGCCCGCTTCCTCATCTCAGCTCCGCACGTTCCTCTCGGAGGCTCGCTGGGGCTGAATGGTTGTGGCCGGACAGAGTTCCACGCTGATACCTAAGCCCCCAGCCGGACCTTCGGCCCCAGACACCAAGGACCAAGGTCCGGGCCGCGGGGAATTAGGTCCCATACGGGGAACATGGACGCCACTTCAGATATTGGCACTTCAACAGATGGGAGTCGAATATGGACGAGAGCATTTATCAGGCACGTTGGCTGCTGTTCACTGTCATCGTTCTTGCTGGAGGACTTCTGGCTGCGGGTGTTGCGGCCGGATAGATGTCGTCCTTACGGAATTGACCATAGGCAGAAAAGTCTGCCTATGGTGAGTTTACTGGAAAACCCGCGTAGCCTCTGCAAGGCACAGGAGTAAATCATTGTTCTCTCGCAGGCATCTACTGGCCGGATCCCTATCCTCGACGTTCGCTCTGACCGCAACCTCAGCCCGGATCTCGCTCGGAGCCGTAGCCCTGCTGGTTACGGACCACACAGCCACTGCCCAACAGGGCGGAGGAAACAGTGGCGGCAAGGGTGGTGGGAACAGTGGTGGCAAGGGCGGTGGAAATGGAGGCGGCAACGGCAGTGGTGGGGGAAGCCGCGGCGGGAACGGCAATGGCAATGGAGGCAATGGCAAGGGCGGGAAATCGACCTCCGCGTCTTCGCGCAGCACTGAAAATGCCGATCCTGGTACAGGGGGCGGCAGGACAGCCAGCGGCAATGCAACGTCAATCGGAGTCCGCCATGGGAGCGGCATCGAGGAAGAACTTGCCAACGGCCGATATGTCATGCGGGATAACCGTGGCCGCACGATCATCAACCGGGCAGCGACGGCAGCAGACCGAGCAAGAATCCGATCTTTGGCGGGGAAGTGATCAGGTGGTTGGGATGCGCATCGTAGGTGTCGAGCGGCGGCGCAGTTCCAGCCAATCTACCGCCGCCTGTGTCCTGTTGGTCGCCCCGACCTTTTGCAATATCGCGGTCACGTGGTTCTTAACCGTCTTCTCCTGAAGACCGAGCAACCTCGCAATAGCCTTGTTGGTCATTCCAGACGACATGAGGTCGAGGACTTCAACCTCGCGAGAGGATAGTCGGGCCGACTTCCATAGGCCGCTCAGGCTGGGTTGCAGGGTGGTCAGCTTGGCGCTCACGCCAGGGGCTACATATCTGCTCCCGTTGCTCACTATTCGTAAGGCATCCGCCAGTGCACGCGCGCCGACGCCCTTGGGAACATAACCCCAGGCACCGAGCGACATGGCTCGACGGATATCTTCGCCCCGTTCGGAGACCGTCAACATCACGATCTTCTGGGCGGGATTGTGTTCGATGATCGGGCCGATTGCCTCCAGACCATTTCCAGGGAGGGAGATGTCGAGCAGCATTATGTCCGGTTTCTCACGCCTAGCGATCAGGATCGCATCGTCCCGTGTATCGCCTTCCGCAACCACCCGGAAGCCGTATTCCGTCAATGTCCGCGACAGCCCTTCCCGCATCAACGGATGATCGTCGACCACGGCAACGCGCAGGAGCTCGTTCATAGCATCTCCAATCGGCAAAGCTTGTGCTGCCCCTTAAGACTGGTCTCGGGAATGGACATGCGGATATCGTGACAGGCATGCCGATAAGCATGAGGGCGACCGTGAGGGCTTGACCTGCTGCGCGAACAGCGGAAGTTTCCAAGTAAAGACATGATCGAATAGACGCAAACGGCAGCTACGAATGTGGAGGAGCCGCTGTAACTAGCGCTCCTCGGTACGCCTTCAACGGCAACTAGGCGATTTATCCGCACCTTCGGCGGCCAGGCGGCAGGCAGATAAAAGTCCCCAAGAAGATTTACAAGGGAGCAGCGATCGTCCTTCCTTCTACCGGTTCCCCTTCCCGCGATAGCCGCCATGGCACGGTCACCACAGTCAGCCTTGATCCGCCGAATTTAAGAAGTTGCGTTCTTAGCCGGCCCGCCCGGTTCATGTGCAATATATTCTGCCACCATCTGTCCTTGACCGTCTCCGGAATAAGGACGGCTACCTGGCGTTCCGGTGCATCCGCATCGAGCTTCTCGATTAAGCGCAAAAGCGGCTCATGAAGTTCGCGGTAGGGAGCCGGGATCAGCATCAGGCGCGGGGGTTGCAGCCCTCTGGCCGCGACAGGCTCTTCGACCTCCGTCTGCCATTGGTCCCGAAGCGCCTTTTCACTTTCTTCCATCTCGGGGCCGCCCAGGCGGACTAGATGGACTGCGACGACATCTGGGGAAAGGGTAAGGGCAAATCTGATTGCTCGTTCGCTCAGCCGGTTCCAGCTTTCGGTAACTACCAGCACGGTGGGCGGGTCAATTTCATCAAGGATGATCGGTCCTGGTTTCCGAAGCTGGGCCTCCAACCCATCGTAGTAGCTCTTGACCGCACGCAACAAACCGATGGTCACCGGGACCGCGATCAGCGTTATCCACGCGCCTTCGGTAAATTTTGCAAGAAGGATAACGAGCAAGGCGGCTCCGGTTGCGACGGCGCCGACCGCATTCATGGCAAGCTTCCTCGGTTGCCTCTGTTTTTGGCGCCACCAATGGACGACCATACCCGTCTGGGAGACGGTGAATGTCAAGAAAGCCCCGATGGCGAACAACGGTATGAGTTTTTCGGTTATCCCGCCGAAGACAATGAGCAGCAGCGACGCGAGCACTGACAGGAACAGGATGCCGACGGTAAACACAAGCCGGCGACCGGGCTGAGCAAACCCCTTCGGCAGATAGCCGTCCGCGGCAACCATACGACAGATCCTCGGAAAGCCAACGAAGCTTGTGTTGGCGGAAAGACACAGAATGCACAGCAGACTCGACATCGCCACGTAATAGAACGTGTTAAAGCCGACGAGCGCGCCGACGAGTTGAGACAAGACGCTCTGATAGCCTTCCTTCGTCTGGTCCATCGCACCGATGTCGAACCAGACAGCGATGATGGCGATGCCTCCCAGAAGCAATCCCAACACCACAACAATGATGGTCAGGGTGATGTAGGCGTTCTTGAGGATCGGTTCGCGGAAGGACCCTATCCCGTTTGATACTGCCTCAACTCCTGTCATCGCCGTGCAGCCACTCGCGAAGGCATGCATGAGCAGCCATATTCCCGCAGAACTCGCCGAAGCTGCAAGAGGCGGCGGCGCGACCACCGGGGCAGGATCGCTTTCGACGACGATCCGAAACACGCCGTAGGCGATCACTCCGATAAAGCAGGCAATGAAGAGATAGGTGGGCAGGGCGAATAACCATCCTGCTTCACCCGTTCCTCTAAGATTCGCTAACGTGACGACGGCAATGATCGCCAGGCAAAGAGGCAGTATGTACGGATGGAGGCTGGGCAGCGCTGAAACCAGCGCGCCGACACCTGCGGAGACGCCAACAGCTACATTGAGGACATAGTCGATCATCAAAGCGGCGGCGGCCAGCAGACTGGGATACTCTCCGAGATTCTCCTTCGCCACGACATAAGCACCGCCGCTCGATGGATAGGCTGCCAGCGTCTGTCGGTAGGAAAGGTAGAGGATGACGAGCAGCGCGATGATTGAGCCCATCACCGGACCGAGATAAACCAGGCCCAGCGCGCCTAGCGGAATAAGGATGGTCAACGCAGCTTCCGGGCCGTAGGAGGATGAGCCAAGCCCATCCAGCCCCATCGCGGGAACCGCTTCTATCCAGCCTAGCTTCTTGTCTTCGTGCTCGCGATTGGAAAGCCGGCGACCGAATAGAAGGGTATTGAGGTTCAAGGCTACTCATCCTCTGGATTCCAAAGGTGCCGAACAAGCTGGTATGTCGATAGTTCCTCTAAGCTTGCAGACCCTCCGCTCCCATGAGGAACTCTGCGGCAATCCGCCAAGTTGATGCATCCGAGAAGCAAAACGGCGGTACCGAAATGCATGATCAGCTTCAGGCCCTCATCACCAATTATGATCACAGCAAAGCGGAAGAGGCTCGGCATCTCTATTTCCAGGCGCGTACTGCGGCGACCGAACTGCGGGTAGTGTCAGGGGTGGGAGAGGGTCTTCGAAAAGCGGACGAATTGGACGCTTTGGCTGACGAGCTGAAAGAAGTGTTTGAACGCAATGAAAACAAAAAGATCGCGTCTGCAGAGTGACCCGAATAGCCGTCACTGTGGTCGCCGCACCGGTAGCTGGCCATTTCGCTCATCCGTGGTGTAGTCTGCAGCCGGCAACAAAGTTTTAGCGATGCAGATCCCGATCAAGCCTATCTTTGTCTTTCATACGGCTGCCCGTGCTGGCAGTATTTCAAGGGCGGCCCAGGAGCTGAGCGTTACGCCTTCCGCCGTCAGCCAGCAGATCCAGACGCTGGAATTGCAGCTGGGAGTAGCTCTGCTTGCGAAAGCCGGGCGCAGGATGGTCCTGACCGAAGCCGGTGAGCGCTATTTCTCGATGATCGCCGATCAGATGGAACAGATCTCGGAGGCCACGGCCACCATCAAAGGATTCCGCTCGGTCACCAGCCTGACGATCCGGGCGACCCCGACCCTATCGAACAAATGGCTCCTCCCCCGATTGAACTCTCTTTTGGACATGCATCCCGATCTCGAAGTGCGACTTGACGGCACCAATGAGCCAACCGACTTCCGCCAGGAAATCGTCGATATCGAACTTCGCCATGGCGACGGACGCTGGCCAGGTCTGTTTGTCGAGGGTGTGGCTGAAGAGGATTTCATCCCGGTGTGTTCACCTGGATACGCCGCGGCCGGCACGCTTCAACCGGAGGATCTTTCCCGATATCGTCTGATACACTCGGCCAAGTCGCAGGCCCAGTGGACCAGCTGGTTTCCTTTGGCGGGCGTGACCCCCAGCGACCGCTGGCAGCGGGTATTGTTCGACCGCAGTCACATGGCCATCGACGCAGCGGTCAATGGGATGGGGATCGCGCTCGAAAGTACCCTGATGATGGGAGCGGAGCTTTCCTCGGGACACTTGACTTGCCCCGTGACGTCGCCTCCGCCGCTGCGTCTTGTTACACAATGGATCGTCTGCCCGTTTGAGCATCTGCGCCGGCCGAAAGTGCGAATGTTCCTCGAATGGCTGCGAGCGGAACGCGATGCCTGGCAAGCAAACCAGCAATCGCTCGAACGGACACAGCTGCGGCGGTAGTTCAGGCAAGGGGGGCGGCTCCACCACCCCGTCCTGTCGCCCGACCTCCGGAACCACGCCGCTGACGGCGAGGCGAGGATTTCCATCCTGCTATTTCTGCATCTGAGCGGACAGAGTAGCCATCACTGACGCTTTAATACATCCCTAGGAAGCGGATCGGTCCCAACGTCAGGATCGGGAAAAGCACCAGGGCGAAAATCGCAAGGGTCAAAACGGTCATCGGCGCCAGGGATCCCTTGATGACGTCTTCGACCCGCATGTTCGCCACCTGAGCCGCCGCAAACAAACAGACCCCAACGGGTGGCGTCACGAGGCCCAAAGTGAGCGTCATCACAGTGACAACGAGGAAATGAATCGGGTCAATTCCGATAGCCTGCACCGGCGGCATAAGCACGGGAATCAGAATAAACATAGCCGGAATTGCTTCCATGAATATGCCGATGATCAGCAAGAACACGAAGATGACCAACATGCCGGTCAACGGACCGAGGTTCATCGCATGCAGAAGAGAGGCGACCTTTTCCGGCAGACCGTCATAGGTGAAGATCCAGGCGGCAATCTGCGACGTGGCCGCAATGAAAAGAATGGTTCCTGAGATTCGGGCCGTGGAAATAAGAATTTCGGGCACTTCGCTCACCGGCAGCGTCCGATAGACGATGACTCCAAGTACGGCAACATAGACCACGGCGATCGCCGCAGCTTCCGTCGGCGTGAACAGTCCACTGACAATGCCGATGATGAGGATCAGCGGCGTCAGCATGGGAAGGATCGCACGCAATCCGGTGACGATCACCACACGGAGATTGAACGGGGACGGAGGATTGTAGCCGTAATAGACCGAGTAGCAGTGATTGAAAACGAGGAACGCCAAAGCGATGAACAGGCCAGGCACCAGGCCGGCAACCAACAGGGTGCCGATCGACACATTGGCGATCGATCCGGCAATGACGACGAGGATCGACGGCGGGATGATCGAGGAAAGCGTCGCGGTGCAGAGCGTCATTCCCACCGCGTAACCCTTCGGAAATCCGTGCCGCTCCATCGCCTTGATTTCGATAGCCCCGACCGAGGCGATGTCTGCGACTGAAGAGCCTGAAACACCGGAAAAAATCACCGAAGAGATCACGTTGACATGGCCAAGACCGCCGGGAAGCCATCCAGCGATCGCTTCGGCGAAGTCGAAGATGCGTTCAGCGACCCTGCCGCGCTCCATGACGGTGCCCACGAGAATGAACAACGGGACAGCGACCAGGAGAAACGAGTTCATCGAAGAGAACATGGTTTGCGACAGGAGGTCGAGCGGCATCGAGGTGAACAGCAACAGCGTCACCACGCTTGCCAGTGCGAGCGCAACGGCAAGCGGGACGCCGAGCATGCTGAGCCCGAAGAAGGAGATGAGGAGAAAGAGCGACATGGGTCAGTGTCCTGCGGTCATGGAAACATCGGCATGGGAGCTTTCGCCAGCCGGCAAGCCGAGTTCAGGGAGCGCGATCAGGTCGCGGCGCGTGCGTAGCGATTCGACGATCGCCAGGATCGCGATGACGGCGGAAACCGGCATCACCATCCCGATGAGCCACATGGGAATGGGTAAGGTCGCAGCCGTCTCGTTCATCATGATCTGCTGCTGCACGAGCGTCAGCCCGGTCCAGCCCATGAGGCCGAAAAATAGGACTGACGACACCACGTAGATCGGCACGGCCAGGTGATGGAAGATGCGCTGGCCCATGACGAGGAAGACGACGACCCGCGCGCTTTCTACAGTGCGGAAGCCCGCCGCCAATCCCAAAAACACCATCCAGATGAAGAGGAACCGGGTCGCTTCCTCCGTCCAGGGCAGCGGATGACCGGTCAGCCGACCAATCACCTGCAGCAGGACGACGATCAGCACGCCGGCGCAAGCTGCACCGGCAGCAACATCGGCGACGATCTTCACGAACGTACCGAGAAGGGAACTTAGAGGAGCGCGCATGACGGGACCCTTTCCAACGGTTGCTAAGGCCGATGACGCCGGCACCTGTCCTTGCGGCAAGGTGCCGGCCAGCAGTCAGTTCGTGGTGATGAAGGTACGGGTACGCTCGAAGAAGGACTTATCCTTCACGAGGGCGGAGAACTTCTCCGTCAGACCGGCCGCCACGTCGACGAAGGCTTTGCGCTGGTCTTCCGTCAGCTCGTTGACCTCCATGCCGTTTGCCTTCAGTGTCGCCAGCGACTTCTCGATGTCCGCCGCATCATTGGCAGCCTTCCAGGCTTCCGTCTCGGTCGCCGCTTCATTGAGCGCAGCCTTGAAGCTGTCGCTGAGGCCCTTGTACCGGGCCGGGTTCATGCCAAGCACCCAGGCATCGGCAATGTGGTTGCTGATGGTGGCGTATTTCTGCACTTCGTAGAGTTTTGCGCTGACCGGGACGTTAACCGGGTTCTCCTGGCCGTCGACGACCTTCAGCTGAAGCGCATTGTAGACCTCGGCAAAAGCCATTGGCGTCGGCGCAGCACCCATGGCTCCGAAGAACTCGACCCACAGCGGATTGTTCGGCACGCGCAGCTTCATGCCCTTAAGATCCGCCGGCGACGTAATCGCCACCTTGGAATTGGTGATCTGACGCAGCGGGCGGGACCAGAGATCGAGGCCCTGGATACCGATCTTACTCAGGTCCGACTGCAATTCCTTCCCAAGATCGCTGGCAAGATAGGCGCGCAGCTGGTCGATATCGCGGAACTGGTAGGGAATGGCGATCGCTGTAAACTTCGGATTGAAGGTCGCGTAGAGCGAGGTGGAGTTCAAAAGCATGTCCAGCGAACCACCAGCCAATTGCTTGACGCCGGCGGACGGATCACCGCCGTACAGCGTACCATTGGGGAACACCTTGATGGTCAACTCGCCGTTGGTTTTTTTCGATACGAGTTCGGCGAACTTCTTGGCGGCAACGGTAATTTCCGACGTATCCGGGTCCGGCGTCGACAAGGTCAGTGTTTCAGCGTGTGCGATAGAAGCCGCCAGCATCGCCACCGCTGCCACTGCGCTGCGGATCGTGAAGTATTTCATGGTTGTTCCTCCCGTTGATTGTCAAAATGAGCGCCTTACCGGCATGCTCACTTTGGGTTCATGCGTTGCAGTTCGCGGATAATCCCGCTGTGGTCCAAATCGCCATCGCCATTGTCGACCATGGCTTGGAACAGTCGATCAACCTCCTCGCTGACCGGTAGTGTCAGGCCGCGGCTCCGTGCAAAACGGAGAGCCGTGGACGTATCTTTCACCTGGTATTTTGCCGGACCGCCGGGCTCGAAATTTCCTTCCACCATACGTAACCCGTGTTGACGGAAGACGGTCGATTCAGCGAACCCACCCAGCAAAGCCTCTCGCACCCGAGCCGGGTCGGCTCCGCCGCGCTCCGCAAGCGTGAGTGCTTCGGCAACAGCACAGATCGTCGAGGCGACGATCAGCTGGTTCGCGAGCTTTGTCAGCGCGCCGCTTCCCGCCGGCCCAACATGCGTCACTCTCCCAAGGCATGCGAAGATGGGGCGAAGCCTCTCGACGACCACCGCATCGCCACCAGCCATGATGGCGAGCGTCCCTTCCCTGGCCCCCTTCTCACCGCCTGAAACCGGCGCGTCGAGGCAAGCTATCCCGTGTTCGGATCCCGCTTTTGCGATCACGACGGCTGTCTCGACGGGTATCGAACTCATCACGACGAGCGTCGATCCAGACAGCATCGTGGATATCACCCCGTTCGTGCCGACCAATACCGCTTCGCAGACAGGCCCGGAACTCAGCATGCAGATGACGACATCGGCGCCAGCGACCACCTCGCGAACACTGCGAGCAACAGTCACACCATTCTGCTGCAGCGCCTCGGCCTTTTTAGAGGTCCGGTTCCACACCGAAACCACAAACCCGGCATCGGCCAACCGGCAGGCCATCGGAGCACCCATAATGCCTGTGCCGATGACAGCAATGCGGGTACGGTTCTCCGACATCGAGCTGGTCCCCTCCCCGATCATGGATGCTGTCGTTGGCAAAAGCGGACAGGCCGCTCCGTCACGACGAGTGGCGGAAACGCTTCCCGGAAGCGGGCCAGATGATGCGTTTCCAGATGAGCATCAAAAGCGGCACGACTGTCATAGACTTCGTAGAAGACAACCGTGTCTTCTGCACCTTCCGGGCAGATGACGTCGAACTGCTGGCAACCGGGTTCGTCTGCAAGCGAATGTTTGGCATCGTCGCGGGCAGCTTCCAGAAAGGCCTGGAGCTGACCGGGTCTGATCTCGAATTCCGCGATCACTACAAAAGCGTTCTGAGCCATCGTGCTGTCCATACTCACTCTGCGGCAATCTTGCCTGGACGGAAATGCTCTTCCATTTGCTGACGAAGCCGCACGACGTCGAGGTCGTTGACGATCTCAACGTCATCGAAGGAAACGATTTGATCCTTTCTGATCGGCCGCTTGAGCTTGACGTTATGGGCGAGACCAATCGGCAATGCCTTGAGATCGAGGCTGCGCGCCGCCGGGATTGCATTGGCCCAGACGGCGTAGCCGCCCTCGCCGTCGAGCATCTCGCCCGGCTGCATGTCCTTCTTCGCCGTCGCGACTGCATCGCCTCGAAATTCCTTGGAGGACCCCGTCGGTTCGTTGCGAAGTACGGCCGACAGCACGCTTACAGAGGTCTCCAGACCGATGATATGGAAAGGCCGCCACATCGACGCATACCAACCGGACGGATCGGTCAGCAGACCATACTGCTTGAAGCAGGCGCGTGCATACTCGTTATGCGCCTTGAAGGTGACGAAGACACCGTAACGGATGTTGTTGAACACCTCCCGGCCATCCGGCTCCTGGCTTGCGGCGATATCGACGAGACCGGAGCGCGCCATCCGGCCGCCATCGGTGGCCGGACGGAAGACGCGCGCCAGATCGTGCAGGCCGGCCGGCGGAAAGGCCAAGCCATCGTCTGGGCAATCGAGCCCCGTCCCATTGGCCACCGCTGCCATCTCGATCGCCGCCTTGGTGCCGTCCGTAAAGGAATTGTACATCTTCGGATTGAAGTCACCCTTGGCGACCTCTTCCTCGCTCCAGCCGAAGAAACCCCAGACCGTGTCGGGCGTCGAGTAGCGGTAACGAGGTTCGAAATTCATCCCTTTACCGGCAGCGGTCACCTCGAAACCGGTGGCACGAGCCCAGTCCACCAGCTCGCAAATCAGCGCAGGCTGGTCACCATAGGCCATGGAATAGACGACCCCGGCCGCGCGCGCCTTTTCGGCAAGGATCGGACCAACCATGACATCAGCTTCGACATTGACCATGACGACATGCTTCCTGCCTGCGATCGCGCCGAGAGCATGACGCGTTCCGGCAATCGGATGGCCCGTCGCTTCGATGACGCATTCGACTTCGTCGCAGTCGAAGATTTCGTTGACGTCGCTGGTCACGTAGGTCTGGCCATTTTTCAGCGCTTCGCCGCAGCTTTTGGCTTCGTACCGCTCCTTCGCCCAACCCACACGCTTCAAGGATTCACGTGCCTTGCCGACGTCGAGATCGGCGACCGCGACCATATGGAGACCGCTGATGCGCTGAGCCTGCGCCAACACCATCGAGCCGAACTTGCCGGCTCCGATGAGCGCCACCCGTACCGGACGACCGTTGGCGGCGCGGAGCGAGAGAAGAGAAGAGAGATTCATAAAACGTCCTCAGCTAGGGAATGAATGTGAGGAGTGCCCCGCTGACTTCAGCGCGCATTGGATCAGGGACAGCGAGGCATAATGCCTCGCCGACCGCGTGTGGCCCGAATGCACCTTGAATTCCTCCGGGAAAGCGCGGCTCCAACCGCCACTCCCAGCCGCCTCCCGAGCAGCTTATGAGGTAGGGTATGGCAATGGAGGGCTTAGCTCAATTTAGAAAGTCGAACAAATACGTTAGTTTTTCTAACGGTTCTTTGAGCCGGATTGAGGCATTGGGCGCCATGGTATACTAGGTTAAAAACGATGCGCCACTGTGCTAGCCTATCCGCGTCCCCTCACCGTCGAACAGATGGATGTACTCGGGCGGGAAAGACACCGTGATCTCCCCTGTGACAGCCAATGCCTGCCGATCCAGCGTAAAAACCTTGAAGGGTATTCCGTGCAGTGAAAGGTGCAGGATGATGCCGAAGCCGGTAGGCTCTATGAGCTCCACCGTGGCGCGCCGGCCGCTGCCATCTCTGGTGATCACGACGTGCTCGGGCCGGATGCCGAGGGTGAGGCTGCTTCCCTCCGGGGTGGATGTGTGGAGGCGAGCCTCGATCTCGCTTCCGTCCTTCAATCTTACGGAGCCACCGGAACAGGTGGCCTCGAGAAAGTTCATTCCCGGAGAGCCGATAAAGCCGGCGACGAAGAGGTTGGCTGGCCGGTCGTAGAGCTCGAGAGGGCTTCCGACCTGCTGCACGACGCCGCCATGCATGGCAACGATGCGGTCCGCGAGTGTCATCGCCTCTATCTGGTCGTGCGTCACGTAGATGGAGGTTGCTTTAAGATCGCCGTGCATCTTCTTGATTTCGGCCCGCATCTGCTCACGCAGCCGCGCATCGAGGTTGGACAAAGGCTCGTCGAACAGGAAGGCTTTCGGTTGCCGCACGATGGCCCGCCCCATCGCGACACGCTGGCGCTGGCCGCCGGAAAGCGCTTTTGGCCGCCTTTCAAGCAGTGGTTCCAGCCCGAGCTTGGAAGCCGCGCTGGCGACGGCCGCGCCGATCTTTTCCTTGGCCATCTTTCGCAAGCGCAGGCTGTAGCTCATGTTTGCCGCGACGCTCATGTGCGGATAGAGCGCATAAGACTGGAACACCATGGCGATGTCCCGGTCCTTGGGATGCAGGTCGTTGACACGGTTGCCGGCGATGCGGATCTCGCCCTTGCTGACACCTTCCAGCCCGGCGATCATCCTGAGCAGTGTAGACTTCCCGCAACCCGACGGTCCGACCAGCACGATGAATTCCCCATCGCGGATGTCGAGGTCGACGCCATGAAGCACGGAGACATGGCCATAGGACTTTTCGAGTTTTTCGATCTCAATGGATGCCATGTCACTAACCCTTGACCGCGCCGGCCGTCAGGCCCTGGACGAGATACCGCTGGATGAGAAGGAAGAAGAGCCCTGCCGGGATAAGGGCCAGCACGCCGGCCGCCATCATCTGGCCGAAGTCGACCGAAAATTTCGACACGAAAGTCAGGAGCCCGACCGGGAAGGTCGCCGCAGCATTGCCGTTGATCAGCATCAAGGCGAAGAGAAGCTCGCTCCAGGCGGCCGTGAATACGAATCCGAGCGTCGCGGCGATGCCCGGCAATGTCAGCGGCAGGATGATTTGCCGGAAGGCCGTGAATTTGGTGGCGCCGTCGATCATCGCCGCCTCCTCCAGATCTTTCGGGATGCCGTCGAAGAAGGACTGCATCAGGAAGGTTGCGAAGGGCACGTTGAAGGCCGAGTAGACAATGATCAACCCCGTCAGGCTGTTGGTAAGGCCGAGCGGCGAGAGGATCTTGAAGATCGGCGCGACCAGCATGACCAGCGGAAACATCTGCGTCAGCAGCATCAGCGCAACGATCCAGTATTTCGCACGGAAGCTGAAGCGGGAAAGCGCGTAACCGGAAAGCGAAGCGCACACGGTTACGACCACCGCAGTCGAGGCGGACACGATCAGGCTGTTCTTGAAGAAGGTCGGAAAAGCGCTGTGCCGCAAGACGAAGGTATAATGATCGAATGTGGTGCGCGACGGCCACATGCGGACGCCCTCGGAATAGAGAAGATCGTTCGGGGTGACCGAAACCTTGAGCAGCCAGAACAGCGGGAAAAGCGCAAAGACGATGAAGAAGAGGATCGCCGTGCGGTGCGCGATGATCGGCAGAAGGGACCGCTTCATGGGTTCAATCCTTGTTCAGCAATGTCTGCCGCAGCAGGATGATGAGCATCGAATAGGCGAGCAAGAGGACGAGCAGCACCAGTGCGATCGCCGATGCGTAGCCAAAATCGAGCGCCTTGAAGGCTTGGGTGAAGATGTAGCTCGCCACGATTTGGGTGCGGTCTGCCGGGCCGCCGCCGGTCATGACGACGATGAGGTCGGCAAAATTGGAGATCCAGACGGTGCGGAGCAAGACGGTGATGGCGATCGTCGGCGCGAGGAACGGCAGTGTGATCGAAAAGAAGCGCTGAAACCAGTTGGCCCCGTCGATCGATGCTGCCTCGTAGAGATCGCGCGGGATCGCCTGCAGTGCCGCAAGCAAGGTGATTGCGAAGAACGGGATACCCCACCAGACATTCGCGACGATCGGCCCCCACATGGCATATTGCGGGTCCGAAAGAATGTTTCCCGGCTGAGACATCAGGCCGAGCCCGGAAAGCCAGTGCGGCAACGGCCCGATCACCGGGTTGAAAAGCCAAGCCCAGTTTAGACCGGCAAGGAAGGATGGAACCGCCCATGGAATGAAGACGAGCGCCTGGACGAGCCCCCTGCCCCAGAACGGCTTGTCCAGGAGAAGCGCCAGGACGAGTCCAAAGGCGAACTGCAGCGCCACAGAAGCGCCCGTCCACCACAGGGTATTCTTCAAGGCTCCATAAAAGGCGGCGTCCTTTGAGAGTTCCCGAAAGTGCTCGAGGCCGATGAACCCTCCGGAAAACGGATTAAGGAGCTGAATATCGCGGAAGGCATAGGAGATGCCGATGACCAACGGCACGAGCATGACAACGATGATCAGGATTAGCGACGGCGCGCTATAAAGATAGGGTTCGGAAGCATCGGCAAGACGCCTCAGCCATGGCTTTCGCACAGAATGGCCGTTTATGGAGCCGGTAGCGGTCATCATTGGCAGGCTTTTCCCGTTCGCGGCTTTTCGCCGTCTTCACTGCTTGTCGGGAAGCCGATAGCGCTTCCGCTACCGACTTCCCGCACCAGATTATTTTTTGAGGTGTTTCTGCTGGGCCTTGGTCAGATATTCGGCCCACTGGTCAGCGAGTTGTTTGGGCGTGATATCTCCGAGAAGTGCCTGCTGCGATGTCTTGATCGCAAGCGAATCCTTGAAGAAGGCAAATTCCTCGAGATAGGTCGGCATCACCGTCGGCACGGTGTTCGGATCGGCAAGCTCCTCGAACCAGCCCTTGAACTGGTCACCCGCATAGAACGGATCCTTCTCGGCGGAAGTATAGGCCGGCAGCGCTCCGATCTTCTTGTTCCATTCGAGATTGCCTTCCTTCCCCTCAAGCGTCGCGATCAGCTTCCAGGCGAGATCCTTGTCCTTGGTCGTCGCGAACATCGACCAGCCGGCATAGCCGATCGTGGGGAAGGACTTGCCGTCCGGCCCCTTTGGAAGAGGAATGACTCCGAAGTCCTCCTTCTTCATGCGCTCGGCAATCGCGATCAGAGCATCCGGATCCTGATCGAGGAAGGCGCAGGTGCCGGAATAGAAGCCGGCAACGACTTCGTTGAAGCCCCAGTTGACGCTGTCCTTCGGCGCGTAGCCTTTCTTGTAGAGGTCGACCATCCACTCGATGCCCTTTGCCCAGCCTTCGCTGTTCATGGTCGAGGTGCCGTCTTCCTTGAAGTACTTGTTGTCTCCCGCCATCGAGGCGGCGAAGATCATCCAGCCGTTCAGGCCACCCGGACCACCGCGCATGCAGTAGCCGTATTTGCCCGGCAGCTTTGAGACGGCTTCGGAGGCCTTGGTAAACTCCTCCATAGTCTTCGGCGGCGTCGCGACACCGGCATCCGCAAGCAGCTTCTTGTTGTAGAACATGGCGCGCAGGTAGAAGCCGTAGGGCAGCATATAGGCGGTCTTCTTCACGTCGCGGCCGAGTTCGAGCGCCCGTGGCGTCAGTTCCTTGGTCTGCTCCCACTTCGTAAGATAGGGCTCGAGGCTCTCCAGCATGCCGTTGTTGGCGTAGAGCGACAACCAGGTATCGGGCATCTCCATCACATCAGGCGTATCGCCGGCGGACACCATGGTCGCGAATTTTTGGAAAGCCTCGTTCCAAGGTAGCGAGATGATCTCGACCTTGGTGCCGGGATTGGCGGCCTCGAACTTGCCGACGATCGATTTCAGCGTTTCCGTGCGCTCCGGGCTGGTGATGACTTCAACCAGTTTGAGTGTGGTATCGGCCAGCGCGCTGCTGGCCATCAGCGTTGCCAAAAGCGCGGTCGTTATCAGTGTTTTCATCTGTCTTCTCCCAGTTGTTATCGGTTGATTCTTAAGTGGCGACGGCGATCGCCTCCTGAAGATCGCTCCACAGAGCCTCGGTTCCCTCAAGGCCGACATGGAGGCGGACTGACCGCGCATGAATGCCGAAAGCATGCGCGGAATTCGGCTGGGCCTTCTGCTGCAGCACCACCTCGCCCGGTACGATCAGGCTTTCGTGGCCGCCCCAGCTGACGCCGAGCTTGAAGAGTTTGAGATGATCGGCGAAGGCGCGGATATCGACGCCTTCGCGGAAAATGAACGAGAAGAGGCCAGAAGTTCCGTTGAGGCCGGCCGGAAGCCGGTTCGAAAGACCCGGATGGCAGACCTGTTCCACCACATCGAGTTCCTGCAGACGGCGGGCAATCGTCAGTGCCGCAGCCTCATGCGCCCTCATGCGGAGTGGCAGTGTCCTGAGGCCTCGGATGAGCAGCCACGCATCGAAGGGCGAAAGCTTGCCGCCAAGATAGGGATAGGCCTCTGCCTTCAGCCGCGCGATCATCTCCTTCGAACCGGCAACGACACCGGCGACGACATCGCTGTGGCCTCCCAGATACTTCGAGGCCGAATGGATGACGAGATCGACCCCCAGAGTGATAGGGCGCTGGAAGAACGGGCTCGCCCAGCTGTTGTCGATCATCGACACCACGCCGTGCTTTTTCGCAAGCGCTGCGAGGGAGCCGACGTCGTGGGCCTCCATGACCCAACTGGTGGGGCTTTCCATGTAAAAGACCTTGGCGCCGGGCAGAGCCTTGGCGACGGCTTCCTCGTCGCGGCCGTCGACATAGGTGACCTCGATCCTCATCCGCTTGAGGATGGTCCCGAACAGCCTGAAGGCATCTGGGTAGACGTGCTTGACCGCGACGATCCGGTCACCGGGCTCGACGAAGCTGAGCACGGCCGACGAGATCGCCGACATGCCGCTTGCGAAACCGAGCGCATCCTCTGCGCCTTCGAGCTTGGCCAGCATTTCTTCGAAGGCACGTACAGTCGGATTGAGGCCACGCGTATAGATCGGCCGCACCTTCTCGCCACGATAGGCGGAAATCATGTCGTCGTAGTCCGAAAACGTGAACAGCGACGTCTGGAAGATCGGCGGAACAACTGCCTCGGCGAAATTACCGTCATCATGGGCGGTGATCAGCGAGGCAAGTTCGAATTGTTCCGAGCCATCATTCATTTGGACATTTCCTTGATATCTTCCTCGACGATTTCGAGGATCTTCAGTGTCTCGCTACGTGCCGCTTCCGGATCCTGCGCGACAATCGCGTCGAACAGAGTCCGGTGGTAGGGAAATGACCGGCGTGCGAAGTCGAAACGTTCGAACGGATGGCTCCAGAAGCGTTCGAACGTTTCGCGCATCTGCTCGAGCAGTTGACGGAAGAGCGGGTTGTGGGTGGCGTCGTAGACAGCCAGATGGAATGCCAGGTCTTCCGGTCCCGAAGCGCCCTTGGCGTGATGCACCCGCTCCATCTCCTCCAGCCGTGCCTCGATCATCTCCAGATCGGAGACAGTTCTCATCCGGGCCGCGACCATTCCGGCTTCACATTCCAGCCCCCTACGCACCTGCAGCGTTTGCAAGAGCGCATCGCGCAGGTTGGCCGTATCGAGCGATAGCGGCATATGGATTGTGCGTCTGGATATGGGTTTCAGCAGATAGTTGCCGCTTCCCTTTCGGGATTCGACCACGCCGAGCGCCTGGAAGAAGCGGATAGCCTCACGGATAGTAGAGCGTCCCACACCGAGCGCGGCCATAAGTTCCCGCTCGGCCGGCAAACGATCGCCGGATTTAAGGTCGGCACCCTCCACGTAGTCGGCAAGAGCTTCCCCGACTTGGCGGGCTCTGTCGACCGGCGGGAGCAAAGGGATCAGGGGCTTGTTCATGACGGAAATAATTGGTCTGACATCTGAGCAATAAGATATCGACATCGAGGTTTTGTCAATGCGCCGGCGACTCAGCAAATGTCGGGCGGATCAAGCGGGTGAATGTTGCGAAAAGAGGAGACCCGCGCGGGCCAATTCAAAATTCAAGCGGAGCCCCGGCTCGCAGAGGAACGATAGGGACGACGAGCGTGATACGGGTTTTGCGAAGCCGCTTGGCTCAATTGCGCATCAGCGCAGCGACCTGCCGAAGTGTCGACAGATCTCTTCGCCGAAGCACGGCTTAGACACAGATCTGCTTTCGCTGCTCAGTTGACGCTTCACCGCCAAATCGACCATGCGTCGAACGACAGCTACCGGCTGCCGAAGAGCCGCGCTGTTGGATTTGCGAGAAGGGTCCTGCCCCCTCAGAGCCACTGACGACCGTCAGGGGTCTGGCAGCCGTATGGCGGAAGAACATTGCCGAACGTTTTGTGCAGCTTGTCACAACCCCATTTGTTGATTGGGCCTGGCATGCGGCTGTTCAGCTCGATACCGATCTCGTTGTAAGGGCTTTCGGTATTGGTGACGTAGTTGTACCAACGGAAGCCGACAAAGCCGATAAATGCAATTGCGACGATCAAAAGCAGCTTGATAACTTTCATGCAGTTTTCCAATGCGCGAGACGGATCTTCCTCGGCGAATGCGGCTCGGCCTGGAAAAGCCTCGTCCACCGCCCACCGATTGCTGTAGGACGTGCGGTAACTATGCCTTGCGGCGAAATCAATCCCCTGCCCGAGTGCTCACGCTGGAATCCACTTCGCTTTTGCTCGCGCGCCTGACTTGGGCTGGCCCTTGCGCGATTTCGGCAGCACCGCTGATCGCGCTGCTGTCCATGTCATCAGCAGTTATGCGCCTCAAACCGAGCTGAGCAGAAGGCTGGTTTCGCTATTCGAGACGCCGTCGATCATGCGCACTTCCCGCAGCACGCGATCGAAATCCGAGAGGTTGGACGCGCGGATATTGGCTACCAGATCCCAATTGCCGTTGGTGGTATGGAGGGAATAGATTTCGGCTATGCCGCGGAGCCTGCGGATAACCTGGGTGGTGGACTTGCCCACCACTTCGATCATCATGACGGCTCGTACTGATTGGGCATCGTAATCTTCCCTCACCCGCACGGTAAAGCCAAGCAGCGTCCCTGTCTCCATCAGTCGGTCGAGGCGGTTTTGTACCGTGCCGCGGGCCACGCCAAGGGCCTGGGAAAGCCTCGACAGCGAGGCTCGCCCGTCCGCCCGCAAATGGGCGATAATCCGCCGATCGAGATCGTCGGGGATATATTTGGCAACATCCATAGCAAATCCTCTTGGCGAATTTGGCAAGATTACTGATCAATTTGCTCAAAATGCTGACCGATGCAACACAGGTTTGGCATTTAGCCGAACGCAGCGGGCTGATATCCTCGCTGGAGGTACAAGGAGATTGATGTGCTGCAGGCCCCTTCCCAAAAAGCGCTTATCCCGTTCGTCAGCGTCGAAAACATGATGCGCCTGGTCCATCACATCGGCGTCGAGACCCTGCTTGAGGAGCTGGCGGGCGTTGTCGAAGGAGATTTTCGCCGGTGGGAATTGTTCGACAAGACCCCTCGCGTCGCGTCCCATTCGCGTGAAGGCGTCATCGAACTGATGCCGACGTCCGATGGTGAGATCTACAGCTTCAAATATGTCAACGGACATCCAAGAAACATGTCCCACGGGCTCCAGACGGTGACTGCCTTCGGTCTTCTCGCGGAAGTTTCGACCGGTTACCCGGTGCTCCTTACCGAGATGACATTGCTGACGGCCTTGCGCACGGCGGCAACTTCGGCGATGGCAGCACGTCATCTTGCGCGCAAAGGCGCAAGGACGATGGCGCTGATCGGCAACGGAGCACAGGCAGAGTTCCAGGCGCTGGCGATGAAGGCGGTGCTCGGCATCGAGAACGTCCGCCTTTACGACATCGATCCTGCCGCAACTGAAAAGACAATTCGGAATCTTTCGGACTCTGGGCTGTCTGTCACAGCGTGCCGCTCCTCTCAGGTGGCAATCGAAGGCGCGGAAATCATCACGACCTGCACCGCCGACAAACAGTTCGCGACTATCTTGACGGACAACATGATTGGCGCCGGCGTGCACATCAATGCCATCGGGGGCGACTGTCCCGGCAAGACAGAACTCCACCGGGACATTCTTCTGCGCGCTGATACCTTCGTGGAATATCCGCCGCAGACTCGGATCGAGGGAGAAATCCAGCAAATGGCTCCCGACTATCCGGTTACGGAACTCTGGCAGGTCGTCGCCGGGCTGGCTCCTGGACGGCGCGACGACAACCAGATTACCCTCTTTGATAGTGTCGGCTTTGCCATCGAAGATTTTTCCGCCCTCCGCTATGTCCGGGAAAAGCTTCGGGGGACCGGGTTTTATCAGGAGATCGACATCATCGCGGATCCCGACGATCCGCGCGACCTCTTCGGCATGCTTCAGCGCGCGCAGGGGTGATCGATGACTTGTCCCACAAAATCGCATAGCCGATCTGGGGAGGGATCGAGATGAAAGAGGCTGCCCTGCCTCCTTGGCGAATGGACGTCGTGGTCCTCTTCCGCTAATGCCTGACGAAGAAGGTGGCAGCGGAGAGATGCATGCCGGAACGGGACGTCATCATTGTCGGCGCAGGTTTCACCGGCCTCATCGCAGCCTCGCAGCTGGCTGACGCTGGCTTCGATGTTCTCCTGCTCGAAGCACGCAGCCGGGTGGGGGGGAAGGTGGAATCCACCGTCCTGAGGAACGGCAGGCGGGTTGATACGGGTGGGCAGTTCTTCTGCCGTGACATGCCGCAGTTGATGGCGCTCATCGAAGCCCATGGCACGACGCCGGTGATGTCCTATGCTGATGGGGACACCGTTTTCCGGCCTCCCGTTTCACCCGCCGAAGGTCTTGCCCTATGGCGGCAGGTTGATGCGCTCCGGGAGCGGATGATCGCAACGGACCCGCAGGACCCGGAACTGGCCGGACTAACGGTTGCGGCCTGGGTTGAGCGACAGGACATTCCTGCAAATGTCGCGCAAGGCTTTCTTCGTCTCGTGAAGGGCCTCTGGTGTCGTTCGCCCGACGAAATCTCCTTCGCCTACCTTGCTTCGAACGATCGGCGGATAACCAATACACATTGGGAACTGGAGATGTTCCTCGCCGAGACCATGCACTCGCTGGCCGAACGGATTGCCGCCAACCTGGACCATCGATTGCGGCTGGATGCCCGTGTCACCCATGTGGATCATTCTCCCAACGGCGTCACGGTAAGGGTGGAGCAGGAGCTTTTCTCAGCGCGCAAGGTCATCCTCGCTCTGCCTCCGACCATAAGCCGCAGGCTGTCTTTTTCACCTGCTCTCCCCGATGCTTTAGGTCGTGCACTCGCCGTCTGGGGTGCCGGCAATGCGATAAAAGTGCACGTCGCCTATAGCCGGCCCTTCTGGCGCGTTGATGCGCTGAACGGATCGGTGATGTGGCAGGAGCCACAAGGGCTCTATGCCTGTGATGCAAGCCACGGCGACTATCCCGGACTGGTTGTCTTCATCGGCGGCCCGCTGGCGGAAGAGTGGCACGAGAAGCCCCCAAGCGAGCTGCAAGCTTTTATCCTGGCCCTGCTTGCCGACGCGTTCGGCCCGGAAGCTGGCCAACCACAAGAAGTCCATATTCGTGATTGGGTCGCCGATCCCTGGACCGGCGGCGCCTATAGCGACGTTATCACCGAGTTCGATGCGGCAGACGCCGAGGAAGTCCTCAACCGCGGCGCACCACCTGTCTATTTCGCGTCATCGGAGCTGTCGCCATCTTTCCCGGGTTACATCGAAGGGGCGATCGTGGCGGGAAAACAAGTAGCTGCGCGCGTAATCTTAGAATTCAGGCAAGGGGGTTCGACACCGTGGCAAGAATAGAACCGGACGAAAACGACGCTCCTCGCCCTCGCGGTTCCGGCACCCAGAGTGTGTATGCCGTGCTGCGCAGGGAAATCCTCGCCATGGCGCTGCCGCCAGGAAGCCCGCTTGACGAAGTGCGGCTGTCGGAGCGATTCGGGATGTCGCGCACTCCTGTACGGGAAGCGCTTCTGCGTCTTTCGGCCGAAGGCTTGGTGACCACGCTGCCCAACCGCAATACGATCGTCTCGCCGATCGATTTTGCATCGCTGCCTGGTTATTTCGACGCTCTCACATTGATGTACCGGGTCACGACCCGTGGGGCTGCGACCCGGGCGCAGCCGGGGGCCATGGATGTCATTCGCGCCCGCCAGGCGGAGTTCGCGGCTGCCGTCGAGGCGCAAGACGCGCTGGGGATGATCGAAGCCAATCGCGAGTTCCATGTCGCCATCGCCGAGCTTGCAGGTAATGCCTACTACGCCACCTTTTTCGCGCGGCTCCTCGATGAGGGGCGGCGAATCCTGCGGCTTTACTACAGCACATTCGATGACCGCCTGCCTCGGCAGTATGTCGAGGAACATGAAAAGATCATCGCCGCGATCGAGGCTCGGGATGTCGGACAAGCCGATGAACTCGGCCTTCGACATGCCGCGCAGATCGTCAAGCAGATCCAGGATTATCTTGCCCGCGATCTCGGCAATCCCCTCGATCTCGACAAGACCGTCTAAGATAGCTTTCAGTATGGTGTCGACAAACTGAATACAGCAGCGTATAAAGTGCTGAGCAGCAAGGAAACCCAACATGTCTTGGCCTCACCCCGTTCCGAAGATTGCGGATGAAGAACGCCGCCGGCGGCTTTCGCTGTTGCAGGCTTCGCTTGAGGAAAGGGGCCTGGGAGGGCTGCTGCTCGGTGCGACGGAGAGCCTTCGCTATTTCACCGGCCTTGTCTGGCATCCAAGCGAACGGCTCCTTGGCGCCCTCGTAACGCCGAATGAAATCCGCTACATCGTGCCCGGTTTCGAGGAGAGCCGCGTCGAAACCCTGTCCCGGCTTCCAGGCGATATCGCGGTTTGGCAAGAAGACGAAAGCAGCGCGGCTCTCGTGGCATCGCTCCTGCCATCAGGCGCAAAACTCGCTCTCGACGACGCCTTGCCCCTTTTCCTCTATCATCAGCTCGCCACGGTCTTCGGTGCCGATCGCCTTGTCGACGGGGGTCGGCTGATCCGCGATATGCGGCTTAGAAAGTCGCAAGCAGAAATTGCCATCATCAAATATGCGATGGACCTGACGCTGGAAGTGCAGCGCCGCGCCCTTTCCATCATCAGGCCGGGTATCCGCGCCTCCGAAGTCATTCGTTATATCGATGAACAGCACAAGGCGCTCGGGGCCACCGGAGGATCGAGTTTCTGCATTGTCTCCTTCGGTCTCGCGACGTCGCTGCCCCACGGCGCCGATGGCGACCAGGTTTATTCCCCGGGAGATGTCGTCCTGGTCGACACCGGCTGCCGGCTGGACGGCTATCATTCCGACCTCACCCGCACATACGTGTTGGACGAACCGAGAAGCGAGTTTGCCGAAGCCTGGATGATCGAGAGGGAGGCACAACAGGCCGTGTTCGACGCGGCGCGGATTGGCGCCACCTGCGGCAGCCTCGACGATGCGGCACGGCGCGTCCTGGCCAGCCACGGCCTCGGCCCGGACTATGCGCTGCCGGGGCTGCCCCATCGCGCCGGCCACGGCCTTGGCATGGAAATCCACGAGGAGCCTTACATCGTTCGCGGCAACTCTACCGTGCTCCAACCCGGGATGTGCTTTTCGAACGAACCGATGCTCGTCTTTCCGGGACGCTTCGGCATACGTCTCGAGGACCACATCCACATGACCGCAACCGGGCCCGAATGGTTTACCCAACCGGCACGGAGCCCGGCCGAACCATTTGCCTAACCGCTTCGCCGGCGGCAACGGATCCGACAACATAGGAGTGCTTGAAATGACCACAGGCTGGAGCGGCGTTTTCCCTGCCGTAACGACACAGTTCAATGAAGATTTCTCGGTCGATATCGCAGCGACGCAAGGCGTTCAGGACGCGCTCGTGCGCGATGGCGTCAACGGGCTGATCGTCATGGGCACCTGCGGCGAGAACAACTCTCTCGACCCGGAAGAAAAACGCACCATCCTCAAGGCCGCGGTCGAAGTGGCCGATGGACGGGTGCCGGTGATCACGGGCGTTTCCGAATTCGACACGCGCCGTGCCGTCGCCTATGCCCGGGACGCGGAAAAGCTCGGCGCAGACGGACTGATGGTTCTACCGGCCATGGTCTATGTACCGAAGCCGGAGGAACTGATCGCGCATTTTAAGGCGGTCGCGGCAGCGACTTCCCTGCCTATCATGCTCTACAACAATCCGCCCGCCTATCGCGTCAACATCACCAACGAAGTGCTGCGCGAGCTCGAAGGCGTGGCAAACATCAAAGCCGTCAAGGAAAGTGCGCCTGATCCCCGCCGCTTTACCGACCTGATCAATGCCTTTGGCGATCGCTTCGATATCTTCGCCGGCCTCGATGATGTGGCGCTTGAAGGCTTGTTGCTTGGCGCCAAAGGCTGGGTGTCGGGCCTTACCAGCGCCTTCCCGCAGGAATCGGTGGCGCTCGTCGCTGCCGCAGCCCGCGGCGATTGGGAGGAGGCGCGCCTGATCTACCGCTGGTTCATGCCGCTGCTGCATCTCGATGCGGAGCACGATCTCGTTCAGTCGATCAAGCTTGCCGAGCAGATCATGGGTCGTGGAACGGAACGCGTGCGCATGCCGCGCATGGCGCTCACCGGAGCCCGCCGGGCGGAAGTCACCGCCATGGTCGAGAAGGCTGCCGCGACGCGCCCGACGCTCAGCAAGAAGGCCGCCTGAAAAGCGGCCTTCCTTGGAAATGGAATCTGCAAAATGCCGGGATAGCCCGGCATTTTCAATTTTAGCGTCCCGGGCCTGGTTCGTTGCTCTGATCGAGAACGCGGCTCACGCTGAGCGCGATCAGGGTGCAGATCGCACCTGAGATCAAGTATCCGCCGATAAAGATGATGCCAAAATTGCTGGCAAGGCCAAGCGCCACCAAAGGCGCAAACCCAGCCCCTACCAGCCAGGCAAGGTCGGACGTCAATGCCGCGCCGGTATAGCGGTAATACTGGCCAAAGCGGGAGGAAACGGCGCCGGAGGCCTGACCGAAGGACAAGCCCAGGATGCCGAAACCGATGATGATGAAGGCATCCTGCCCCTTCCCGCCCGCATCAAGCAGGAAGGGCGCCGAGAACGAGAAGATCGCGATGATCACAGCGCCCACCATCAACTGGCTGCGACGGCCGATGCGGTCGGCCAGCATGCCTGAGAGAATGATCCCGATAATCCCGACAGCCGCCCCTGCCACCTGCACCCAAAGGAATTCCGCCGCCGACTGACCGCCGTAAAGCGTCACCCAGCTCAGCGGGAATATCGTCACGAGATGGAACATGGCAAAGCTTGCGAGTGGCACGAAGGCGCCGAGCACGACGTCATGGCCGTGTTTGCTGAGCATTTCAAAGACGGGCCGCGGCTGCAATTCATTGGCTTCCAGCGCCGAGCCGAACTCCTTGCTCGCCACGATCCGGAGCCGCGCAAAGAGCGCCACCACATTGATTGCGAAAGCCACGAAGAATGGATAGCGCCAGCCCCAGGCCAGGAAGTCGGCTTCGGAAAGATTGGCGACGAAATAGCCGAACAGGATGCTGGCCAATGCAAACCCGATCGGCGCTCCGAGCTGCGGGATCATCGCATACCAACCCCGATGATTGGGGGGTGCGTTGAGGTTGAGGAGAGAAGCCAGACCATCCCAGGCTCCCCCGAGCGCAAATCCTTGGCCGAGACGGAAGAGCGCCAGAAGCGCCACCGCCCAGTAGCCGATGGTTTCATAACCCGGCAGGAAGGCGATCGACGCTGTCGATCCGCCCAGAATGAAGAGCGCGACCGTCAGCTTCGTACCCCGCCCATAATTACGGTCCACCCACATGAACACGAAGGACCCAACCGGGCGCGCCATGAAGGCGAGCGGAAAGATCGCAAACGACATCAGAGTTGCGGTGACCGGATCGGGCGCAAAAGGAAAAATGAGTTTCGGGAAGACGAGGACGGAACCAAGACCGTAAACGAAGAAGTCGAAGAATTCCGACATTCGACCAATGACCACGCCGATCGCGATGCTGCCCGGCGATATCGGCTTGTCGTCATGAATGCGGCGGGCATCCCGTTCCAGACCAGATGATGTGGGATTGACGACCGTATTCATGCTTTCCTCCTGGCGTGACTCCGCCTCACCCAGGAAATGTTGATCAAACTGCCGGCGAGATCAAGGACAGTCGGCCGAAAAAGCCTTCGGGTCGTGTGCAGCCGCCCCTCTAGCCGGAGAGGCATTGCGTCCTAGATGTGATCGAGCGGCGTCGGCGACCTCTCGGGTTTCAGCAGCGGCAGGTGCTGATCTGCCCGAAAGGTTCGCTGCTGCATTGCGACATATTGCTGCACTGCGACGAACGACCTCATTCCCGACCATGCCTCGTCGCGATTAGTCCAACTAGACGAAACGCAAATTCGAGCCCGAGATGCAAAGTCTAATCAAGTTCGTCGGCCGCCTCTTCCTTTTGGTGTCTTTTCTGGCGCTTGCCGGATGCAACCTGGTGGTCATGTCGCCTTCGGGGGATATTGCCGTACAGCAGAGGGACCTCATCGTCGTCTCGACGGTGCTGATGTTGTTGATCATCGTGCCGGTCATTTTCCTGACACTGTTTTTCGCCTGGCGATACCGCAGCTCGAACACCAGCGCACCCTACGATCCGGAGTGGCACCACTCGACGCGGCTTGAAGTCATCATCTGGTCGGCGCCGCTTGCCATCATCATCGCATTGGGCGCGGTCACCTGGATCAGCACACACAAGCTTGACCCCTATCGGCCGCTCGATCGGCTGGATGCCGAGCGCGCCATTCCCGCCGAAACGAAGCCGCTCACGGTCGAAGTCGTCGCGCTCGACTGGAAATGGCTGTTCCTCTACCCGGACTACGGGATCGCGACGGTGAATGAAATCGCCGCGCCGGTCGATGTGCCGATCAATTTCAAGATCACGGCCTCCTCGATGATGAACTCGTTCTACGTTCCCGCGCTTGCCGGCATGATCTACGCCATGCCAGGCATGCAAACCAGGCTGCACGCAGTCATGAACGAGCAGGGCGAGTACGAAGGTCTCTCGACCAATTACAGCGGTGATGGCTTCTCCCATATGCGCTTCAAGTTCCATGGCCTGCAACAAGCCGGTTTCGATGAATGGGTTGCAAGGGTAAAGGCGCAGGGAACCGCTCTCAGCCGGGATGCCTATCTCAAGCTCGAAAAGCCGAGCGCCAAGGAACCGGTACGCTACTTTTCGAGCGTCGAGAACGGTCTGTTCGATGCGATCCTGAATATGTGCGCGCGGCCGGGCCAGATGTGCATGAGCGAAATGATGCATATCGACATGGCCGGAGGCGGCGGCGCCGAAAGCCACGACAACCGCGCCAAGCTTGAATATGACAATCGTCATGCCGATGACGCGACACACGGAGAAGCCGCACCCGGAGCCACCTTCCCGGCAACGGGAAATCCTGCTCGCAGCCCCGAACCGGCCAAAGGTGTAGATGCGCCGCATCAACCGACCGAAACGCCGATCCAGCAGAACATGCACGAAGGCCACACAACTCCAGGAAGCGCTCCGGGCGGCCCCGCTGCGCCTCAGATGAACCAAGGCACCACGCAGCCCTGAACGGCACCTCAATCGATTTTGGACAATACAATGTTCGGCAATCCTACCCTGACGGAATTTATCTTCGGACGCCTTTCATGGCAGGCCATTCCTTACCACGAGCCAATCCTTGTCGTGACGTTCGCGGCGGTTGTTCTGGGTGGAATCGCCCTGCTGGCGCTGATTACCAGGTACAAGCTGTGGGGCTATCTCTGGACGGAATGGTTCACCAGCGTCGACCACAAGAAGATCGGCGTCATGTATATCGTTCTGGCGATCGTGATGCTGCTGCGTGGCTTCGCCGACGCGATCATGATGCGTATCCAGCAAGCCATCGCCTTCAACGGCAATGAAGGGTACCTCAACCCGCACCACTACGACCAGATCTTCACGGCTCATGGCGTGATCATGATCTTCTTTGTGGCCATGCCCTTCGTCACCGGCTTCATGAACTACGTGGTGCCGCTGCAGATCGGCGCGCGCGACGTCTCCTTTCCTTTCCTCAACAACTTTTCCTTCTGGATGACGACGGCCGGAGCCATCATCATCATGATGTCGCTGTTCGTCGGCGAATTTGCCCGCACCGGCTGGCTTGCCTATCCGCCTCTCTCGGGTGCCGATTACAGCCCTGGGGTCGGGGTCGACTATTATATCTGGGGGTTGCAGGTAGCCGGTGTCGGTACGACGCTGTCGGGCATCAACCTGATCGCGACGATCGTGAAAATGCGCGCACCCGGCATGACGTTCATGAAGATGCCGGTCTTCACCTGGACCTCGCTTTGCACCAACATCCTGATCGTCGCGACCTTCCCGATCCTGACCGCTACACTCGCGCTCTTGTCGCTCGACCGCTATGTCGGCACCAACTTCTTCACCAACGACCTTGGCGGCAATCCGATGATGTATGTAAACCTCATCTGGATCTGGGGCCACCCGGAGGTCTACATCCTGGTGCTGCCGGCCTTCGGCATCTTCTCGGAAGTCGTCGCCACCTTCAGCGGCAAACGGCTGTTCGGTTATGCCTCGATGGTCTACGCGACCTGCGTGATCATGATCCTGTCCTACATCGTCTGGCTGCACCACTTCTTCACCATGGGCGCCGGCGCATCAGTTAACGCCTTCTTCGGCATCACCACTATGATCATCTCCATTCCCACCGGCGCGAAGATGTTCAACTGGCTCTTCACCATGTATCGCGGCCGCATCCGGTATGAATTGCCGATGTACTGGACGATTGGCTTCATGGTGACCTTTGTGATCGGCGGCATGACCGGCGTCATGCTTGCCATCCCACCGGCCGACTTCGTGCTGCATAACTCGCTTTTCCTGATCGCCCATTTCCACAACGTCATTATCGGCGGCGTGCTGTTCGGTCTGATGGCAGGCATCGTCTACTGGTGGCCGAAGGCCTTCGGCTACAAGCTCGACCGGTTCTGGGGCCTGTGCTCCTTCTGGTTCTGGCAGATCGGCTTCTTTGTCGCGTTCATGCCGCTCTACGTCCTCGGCCTGATGGGCGTAACCCGCCGCGTCTCTCAGTTCGAAGACCCGTCGCTGCAGATCTGGTTCATCATCGCCGCATTCGGAGCTTTCCTGATCGCGATCGGCATCGCATCCTTCATAGTCCAGCTTGTCGTCAGTTTCCTAAAACGCGACCAGCTGCGCGACGACACCGGCGACCCCTGGGATGGTCGCACACTGGAATGGTCGACCTCCTCACCGCCGCCCGACTACAATTTCGCTTTCACACCGGTCGTGCATGATCATGACAGCTGGTACGACATGAAGCGCCGCGGCTACGAACGCCCCCTCGGCGGGTTCAAGCAGATCCACATGCCCAGGAATACCGGGACAGGTTTGATCCTCGCCGCGCTCAGCCTCGCCCTCGCCTTCGGACTGATCTGGTATATGTGGTGGCTGGCGATCCTTTCGTTCGTCGCGATGCTCGCCGTCGCAATCGGCCACACATTCAACTACAACCGGGATTTCCACATTCCTGCCGAAACCGTAACGACAACAGAGGACGCGCGCTCCAAACTGCTCGCGGAGCGGACCTGACATGGCAAGCAATATCCACGTCCAGGATACAGATAAGCCGGAATTCTATCTGACCGAGGAGCATCATCCGGAAGGCAGCACCATGCTGGGCTTCTGGCTCTACCTGATGAGCGACTGCCTCATCTTCGCAACTCTGTTTGCAACCCATGGGGTACTTGGCCGGTCCTATGCCGCCGGGCCCTCGCCCGCCGATCTGTTCAATCTGCCGCTGGTCGCCGTCAATACGGCCATGCTGTTGCTGTCCTCGATCACCTACGGCTTTGCCATGCTGCAGATGGAGCGCAATGCCAAAACCGAGACGCTGTTCTGGCTCGGGGTGACCGGCGTGTTCGGCGCGATATTCCTCGGGCTGGAACTCTACGAATTCATACACCTGATTCAGGAGGGCGCGGGTCCCACCCGCTCGGCTTTCCTCTCCTCCTTCTTCACGCTGGTTGGTACCCATGGTCTGCACGTCACCTTCGGCATCATCTGGCTGATCACCTTGATGGTGCAGGTCTCGATGCGAGGATTGATCCCCGAGAACCGCCGCCGGCTGATGTGCCTTTCAATGTTCTGGCACTTCCTCGACGTCATCTGGATCGGTGTCTTTTCCTTTGTTTACCTTCTGGGAGTCCTAGGATGAGCTCGCACCCGCACGCCCCGGTCCATGAAAGCGCCTCTGCCACCCATCACGGCCACAGCAACGGCCATGAGGCCGGCCACGGCACCCTTAAGGGCTACCTGACAGGCTTCGTTCTTTCCGTCATCCTAACCGCCATTCCGTTCTGGCTGGTCATGGGCGAGGTCTTTGACAGCAAGCTGGTGACGGCTTTCTTCGTGATGGGCCTCGGTGTCATCCAGATCGTCGTTCACATGATTTATTTCCTCCACATGAACCCGCGCTCGGAAGGCGGCTGGACGATCATGGCGCTGATCTTTACTTTGATTCTCGTCGGCATCACGCTCGCCGGCTCGCTCTGGGTCATGCATCATCTGAACGCGAACATGATGCCCATGTCGCCTGAAATGATGAAGAACATGCCATAAGGGTCCAGGCCCGTGAGACCGAATGCCGATCATCCGTTGCCCGGCGAGGAAAATCCTGATCGATCTCGTCGGTCCAGGATGTTTTTTGCCAGTGCCATGCTGGTCCTGGCGGTGGCCTTCCTCGGCCTCGGCACATGGCAGGTGCAGCGGCTCTTCTGGAAACTTGACCTGATCGAGCGGGTGGACGCCCGGGCGCATGCCGACGCCGTCCCGCCTCCGCGGCCGGCCGAATGGGCAGACATAACCGCTGAAAAGGACGAATACCGGCGCGTGGTTGCAAACGGCGAATTCATCCACGACAAGGAGGTCCTGGTTCAGGCGGTGACGGCGCTTGGCGCCGGTTTCTGGGTTATGACCCCGCTTCAGCTGCCGGACGGAATGACGATCCTGATCAACCGCGGCTTCGTACCCGAGGACCGACGCGATCGGGCGTCACGGACGGATGTAGATGTTCCGGGCGCGGTGGCGGTCAGCGGGCTTTTGCGCATCACCGAGCCTGACGGTGCCTTTTTACGGGCCAATGCACCCCAGAATGACCGCTGGTATTCCCGTGATATCGCGGCGATCGCCGCAGCAAAGGGGCTCGAAAACGTTGCCCCCTATTTCATCGATGCCGATTCCACCCCCAATCTCGGCGGCCTGCCGGTCGGTGGGCTGACTGTCGTCCAGTTCCGCAACAGCCATCTCGTCTACGCGATCACCTGGTATTTTTTGGCGGCGATGAGCGCCGCTGCGGCCTATGCGGTCCTTCGCGGGCGGATCGGCTGAGGCGTTACGCGACCGGATTTAAATCGTCCGCCGGCCAAGTTTGACTGGTCATGGGAACCCCCGCGGGGTACCTATGGTTTTGGAGGATCGATGTCCGCCCGGTTGTGCAGACATTTTTTTAGAGGAGGAACGGGAGGCTTTAGCCAAAACAGGAGAGGCTTTGATGACCAAAACCGTTTTGAACGCCGTCGGTGACACGCTCTATTATAGTGGCACTTCAAAGGCGTGGT
Source organism: Hyphomicrobiales bacterium (assembly GCA_900469955.1). Classification (GTDB taxonomy): domain Bacteria; phylum Pseudomonadota; class Alphaproteobacteria; order Rhizobiales; family Rhizobiaceae; genus Neorhizobium. Next base: position 74,136 of record UBYX01000003.1, read on the forward strand.
TTTCCGCCACCGGCTCCGGGCCGACCCTATCTGGAACTGCCGGCAACGACTCCATGTGGGGTGACAGCTCGGTCAACGTCACGATGAGCGGCGGCACGGGCGATGACATCTACTACCTCTATTCCAGCATCAATAGGGCCTATGAGGCCGCAAATGCCGGTGTGGATACCATCGACACCTGGATGAGCCATACGCTCGCCGCCGGCTTCGAAAATCTCCGGGTCACAGGCGACAAACGCTTCGCTTTCGGAAACAGCGTCGACAACATCATCTCGGGATCTTCAAGCCGACAGACATTCGACGGCGGTGACGGCAATGACGTGCTCACGGGTGGAGGCGGCGCGGACACCTTCATCTTCACCAAGGACAACGGCAGCGACCTGATTACCGACTTTGGTGCCGACGATACAATCCGGCTGAACAATTACGGCTTCACGTCCTTCGAACAGCTCAGCAGCCGTTTCACACAGGAAGGCGCAAATCTGCGTCTTGACCTTGGAGGCGGCGAGAGCCTCGTTTTTGCCGGAACCACTCCCGATGAACTTAACTCGGATCAGTTCGCGTTGAGCCTCGACCGTTCGGGCCTGACACAGACGTTTTCTGACAACTTCAATTCGCTGTCGCTTTATAACGGCTCGACCGGCACCTGGGACGCCAAATTCCCCTGGGCGCCCGCCAAAGGCAGCTCGATGCCGACCAATGGCGAACTGCAATGGTATATCAACCCCCTCTATGCGCCCACGGCCTCGGCAAATCCCTTCTCCGTCAACAACGGAGTCCTGACGATCACGGCCAAGCCGACACCGGCATCTATCGAGAGCCTTGTGAACGGGTATGACTACACGTCGGGTTTGCTCAATACGCACTCCACCTTCTCCCAAACCTACGGGTATTTCGAAATCCGGGCCGACATGCCGAATGATGGCGGTGTCTGGCCTGCCTTCTGGCTGCTTCCGGAAGACGGAGCCTGGCCGCCGGAGCTCGATGTGGTGGAAATGCGCGGGCAGGACCCGAACACTCTCCACGTCTCGGCCCACTCCAACACGACCGGCCAGCAGACAACTCAGACCTCCGCAGTCAACGTTCCGAGCACCGATGGATTTCACACCTACGGGGTACTGTGGAATGAAGATGAGATCGTCTGGTATTTCGACGATGTCGCGATAGCCCGTGCAGATACGCCGGCAGACATGCATGAGCCGATGTATATGCTGGTCAACCTGGCGGTGGGGGGGACTGCCGGAACGCCGTCAAACGGTCTGGTCAACGGTTCACAAATGAAGATCGACTATATCCGCGCCTATTCGCTGGAAGACAATGCGTTTGCTGCATCATCGGCAGCGGATACGACGAATGACTGGCTGATCTGAGATCCGCCCATTCCCGACAACATCGGATAACAGCATGCGAAGGGGCAGGATCGAGTCTTCCTGCCCCTCGATCACGACGCCATTTCATGGGAGCGGGCCGACTGCTGAGCGTGTCGTTTTGAAACGATGGCTGTGGGTATTCATATAGCGTTGGTCATGTTTGCTAACGGTCCTAGAACTATGCCGCGGCGCCAACAATACTCTCCGTGCTGTAGAGACCCTTTGGTTACCCCGCCTACGGCCGGAGGCTTGGCGGCGTATGCGATAGGCGCCGCCGAGCCTCTGTCGAACCGCTATGAACCATTCTCCAGCCATCGGACCTGCTCCGACGAAAGCCGGATATCCAGCGCCGAGAGGCTATCCTCAAGTTCACCCACGGTTCGCGGCCCGATCAACGGTATCACAGGGAAGGGCTGTGCGATGACATAGGCCAATGCCACGTGGATGGGATGACGACCGAGCTTTTCGGCAAGCTCGATGGCCCGGTCGCGTCGATCGAAATTCCGCTCGGAATACCACACGCGTACCAGTTCCTCGTCATCCTGCTTGTCGCGCCCAGCCCGGTTCGTGAAGAACCCGCGTCCCTGGCTCGACCAGGCAAAGTTCGGGATCTGTTTTTCTGTCAGCCATCTCTTCCAGTCGTCGTCGGACGCAGCGACACATCCCGCCCAGATCGGATCAAGCATCTCTGCGAGCGAAAAATTGTTCGACAGGGCGCCCGGAGCGGCCTTGCCATTCTTGCGGGCATAGGCGATCGCCTCGTCCATTCGCTCACGGCTCCAGTTAGAGCCCCCGAAAATGCCGCGGATCCTGCCCCGCCTGACTTCCGCATCCATCGCGTCGACGAACTCGCCCACGGGTATGTCGGGGTTGTCCCTGTGCATGAAATAGACGTCGACATAGTCGGTCTTCAGCCTGTCGAGGGATTGATCCAGTTGCTTGGCAATCATATCTGGATAACAAAGCGGCGAGTGGGCGCCCTTGCCGATCAGGACAAACTCTTCACGCGGCACCTCCCGGCTCGTGTGCCAGTCGCCGAAAATTTTCTCGGTCTTGCCGGCGCCGTAGACATAGGCGGTATCGAACACATTGCCTCCGGCTTCGTAGAAGGCATCCATGGTCAATGATGCCGCAGCGAAATTCGGGAAGAATTCGAAGCCGAGGCTGATCGCCGAAGCGGGTTTTACGACGCCCGGGATCTCCCGCTTCGGAATGCCGCTTCCGAAACGCACTTTGCTGCCGGCGATGTTGTTGAGGCGTCTGACCGAGGTTTCCACGGCATATTCCAAGCCGACGGATGCGCGCCATTGATCGAGCACGCGCAGGTTGCCCAGAGAATCTAGAGCGCTCATGCCAGGCCAGGCGAATTCCTGCCGACCGTGACGGATCGCTTCTCCGACAGCGTCGACCTCAAAGGAGTAGAGATACCGCCTCTCCTCGAGCTCCAGGATTTCCCGCTCGTCACCCTTTATGATTTCGATCCGTCCGACCCCGCCCTGGCGACCCGAGGCGAACCAGAAATCCTTCACTTCGATCCGGCCCTTGGAACCGATGATGCGGAGCGTATTGTCCTGCTGCGCCATGATCGAGCAGGAGACTTCGGCGACGATGCCGTTTTCGAACTTGAGGACGGCGGAGGCCCATTCGTCGACATTGGATTGACCAAAATGGGCGGCGCCGGCCACTGTCCTTGGCTCCAGGAAGTCCTTACCCTCCACCGCTCCGGCCAGCAGCCGGACCATCGAGACCGGATAGCCGCCTACATCCAGAATGCCGCCGCCTGCCATATCGCCGTTGAAAAGCCGGTGCTCGGGCTTGAAGCTTCCCATGTTGAAGCCGAAGCTCGAACGGATAATCCTGATGTCTCCGATCACGCCGCTTTTGACCAGCTCCACCAGTTTCGCCGTCTGCGGATGAAGCCGGTACATATAGCCTTCGCCAGTGAAGACCTTGGCCTTCCTTGCCTCATGAAAGATCACATCGGCGTCGAAGGCAGAAAGCGCCATCGGCTTTTCGACCAGCACATGCTTGCCGGCGCGGACCGACTTGATCGCCCATTCTGCATGGCCGACATGGGGGACAGCGATATAGACGGCGTCGACCTCCGGGTCTCTAAGCAGTGCATCATAGCCGGCGACTATTTTCGCTCCCGGAAAGGCCTCGGATAGACCGGACTTGTCCGGGTTACGGGTCGCAACGGCGACCAGCCTGCCGGTCTGCGAATGTGCAATACCTTCGGCGAAGGCCCCTGCGATGGTGCCCGGGCCGACAATACCCCAGCGAACATGGTTCTCTTCAGTCATGGATCTTCCTTTGATATCCTTCGAAATTGCTCAGCGAAGGCGGTTGCCTGTTTGATCGAAAAGAAAGACGCGCCTGGCCGGCACGCCCACGGTCAGGTGCTGGCCGTCGCCCCTGTGGCGGCTCTCGGGTTGCTCGATGACGACAGTTTCATCGGAAAGGCGTGCGTGGACGTAGCTGGTATTGCCGAGATGCTCCGCCACCTCGACAGCCACCGTCAGGTCCGCATCACCTTCACCGGGCTGCGTAAAATGCTCAGGCCTAATGCCGAGCGTGACAGGTGCGCCAGCGTTGACCTCAGTTGAAAGCGAAAATGCGAAGCGGACATTTCGGTCGGATGAGAGTGCCACGACCGCTCCGCCGGGTCCTTTCTCCACCACCTCCGCCTTCAGGAAGTTCATCTTCGGGGAGCCGACGAAGCCGGCGACAAACTGGTTTGCGGGGTCGTCGTAAAGGTCAAGCGGCGTGCCCACCTGCTCGATGTGACCGGCCCGCAACACGACGATCCTGTCTGCAAGTGTCATCGCCTCGGTCTGATCGTGCGTGACGTAGATCATCGTCGTCCGAAGCTGTTTGTGCAGCTTGGAAATCTCAACGCGCATCTGGACGCGCAGCTCGGCGTCGAGGTTCGAAAGCGGCTCGTCGAAAAGAAAAACCTGAGGTTCGCGAACGATCGCGCGTCCGATCGCGACACGCTGGCGCTGGCCACCGGAAAGTTGGGCGGGGCGCCGATCCATGAGCTCGTTGATCTGCAAAATGTTCGCCGCAAGCGCGACGCGGCGGGCGGTATCGTCTTTTGGATTGCCATTCATTTCCAAGCCGAAGGAGAGATTCCGCCGGACGGTCATGTGCGGGTAGAGCGCATAGGATTGGAAAACCATCGCGATGCCGCGATCGGATGGCTCAGTGTCATTGACCACTTTTCCACCGATGCTGATGGTGCCCGCCGAAATATCCTCAAGGCCCGCGATCATCCGCAAAAGGGTCGATTTCCCGCAGCCGGACGGTCCGACGAAAACGGTGAACTCACCGTCGTCGATCTCAAGGTTTGCTCCGTGGACCACCTGATAGGCCCCAAAACTTTTGACGACATTTTCAAGTTTGATTTTTGCCATGATCCCTCCCCGGCTATTTGACGGCACCGGCCGAGATCCCGGCGATGAAGTGGCGTTGCAAGAAAACGAAGACGACGAGTACGGGCGCGGTAAGCAGCACAGCGCCGGCCATGATGCCGCCCCAGGAGACTTTCGTGAGGCCAATCAAGGTTCCGAGTGCCACCGGCGCGGTCATCATGTTCGGCCGCGAATTGATCAGCAGCGGCCACAGATAATTGTTCCAGGATGCCAGGAACAGGATGATCGCGAGCGCTGCCATGGTCGGACGCGCCAATGGCAGGGCGATGTGGAGGAAGATCCGCCATTCCCTGACGCCCTCCACTCTCGCGGCATCAAAGAGCTCACCGGGCATCATCGAAAAAGCCTGTCGCATGAAGAGGACACCGAGCGAGTTGAACAGCGGCGGCACGATCAGTGCGATCCAGGTGTTCGCGAGCTTGAACTCGCGCGCGACCATGATGAATTGCGGGATGACGACCACTGCAAAGGGCAGCGTAATCGTCCCGAGGATGATCGCGACCACGATGGATCGGCCCGCAAAGCGGTAGCGCGCAAGCGCCCAGCCCGCCATGGAAGTCAGCATCACAGACAGGGCGGTGTAGACGATCGCGACGATAATCGAGATGAACATTGCCCGGACGAAGTTCGTATCCGCCTGAAGGTTCTGAAAGTTGGCGGCAAATTCATCCGATGGCCAGAGTACGATCTCCGGACTGAAGATCCCGTGGTCCGGCATGGTCGAGAACACGAACATCATCCAGAGCGGGAAAAGCCACAGGATCGCAAGCGGCGTCAAAGCCGCGTGCAACGCGATCTTCTGCAGCAGGAGCGAGCGGGACTTCGACTTCATTTTTTCTCCTTCCCCAAGACGAGGTTGAGCAGAGAAATCGCCACGGCCAGACCCGCGATCGTATAGGCGATTGCCGAGGCGTAGCCGAAATTCAGCGAGGTAAAGCCCTGTCGGTAAAGGAGCAGGCCGAGGGTTTCAGTTCCCCCACCCGGACCTCCGCGATTGGTGATCAAAAAGGGCTCCGTAAAGAGTTGCATTGTGCCTATGACCGAGAGCACGACGCAGAAGCTGATGATTGGCTTCAAGAGCGGAAGGGTGATGTGGACGAATTGCTGGAACTTGCTCACCTTGTCGAGAGTCGCGGCTTCGTAGACATCGTCGGGTATGGATTGCAGACCGGCGAGAAGGATGATGGCGTTATAGCCGGCCCATCTCCATGTGATCGCGATGATGACCAGCGCCATGGCCGCGTTGGCATTGTCGAACCACGACACCGGCGAAAACCCGACCGAGGTAATCAGCTTGTTGATGATGCCGAAATCGGCGCTGAACATCAGCCTGAAGACCGCGGCATAGGCCACTTCGCCGACGACGACGGGTGCGAAGAAGGCAAACCTGTAGAGCGGGCGCGCCTTCAGGAGCGGGGAGTTCAGGAGGACGGCCATGACGGTCGCAAGCGCGATCATGACCGGCACTTGGATCACCAGGATGATCAGGGTGTTGTAAAGGGCGTTGTAAAAAGCGGGATCGACGAACAAACGCCCCCAGTTGGCCGACAGACTGAACCGCCACGGATTGACGCGGGTGTTCTGAAACGAAATCAGAAGCGAGTTGATGATCGGCCAGAGCCAAAAGGTGACGAAGATCAAAAGGTAGGGGGCAAGGAAGGCATAGGCCGCCCTATTCCTCGAAAGCATCTCATTCTCCTGTCGGGTACGCCGAGCGGCAAGGATCGGGCGGCTTAAAGCCGCCCGGCATTCTCATTGCGCAACGGGCAGGCCGGTCGCGGTCGCAATCTGCTTGGCCGCGTCGTCGAGTGCGGCCTTCGCATTCGGATAGCCTCCGGCGAAGTACTTTGTTTGCGTGGCCTGATAGATAGCGTCCGCGTCACTTTGAAAAGCAGTGCCTCTGCTTGGAACGATCTGAGGCAGAGTGGCGAGGATATCCGCCCATACGGTCTGGCCACCCCAGTAGGGTTGCGGCTCCTTCACGAATGGGTCCTGCACCGCCGACAAGAGCGACGGAACCAGCCCGAAGGACTTCAACATGGTGACCTGTCCCTCATTCGTGGTGAGCGAGTATTCGATGAACTTCCAGGCGGCTTCCTTGTTTTCAGAGGCAGCGCTGAGGGCCAGCGAAGAACCTCCAAGATTGGCTGCCCGGGGACCGTCGGCCGTGAGGCTCGGCATCCGATAGACGCCCCATTTTCCGGCCAGATCGGGGGAAGTGGAGCGGATGGTGCCTTCATACCAGGCGCCATACATCTGGCTGGCAGCCTTGCCTGCTGTGTTCGCCTGGATCTTTTCGTCCCATATCGCAGCCGTGATCAGGCCTGCATCCTTCATCTGCTTGACCTTCTCCAGCGTCGCGACACACGCCGGCTGGCTGATCGTGATCGTCTGGCCGTCGGTCGAGAAATAGCCGCAGCCTTGCTCGTTCGAGATCATCCGGAACCATTCGCTGTCGCCATTGAAATCAGCTTGAGCCATCACCGTTCCCGGATTGGCAGCCATCACCTTCTTTCCAGCGGTGATGAAGTCGTCCCAGGTCTTGATCGTTGCCGGATCGACGGCTGCCTTTTCATAGAAGTCGCGTCGATAAAAGACTGCGACCGGTCCTGAATCCCACGGTACGGCGTACGGAATCCCATCGACCTCTAGCTCGGTTCGCTTGAATTCGGGAAAGAGGCCCTGGATTTCGGGCGTGTAGCCGACTTCCCTCAGATTGGCGAAACATTCGGGAAAGCGGTTCCAGAAAACCTCGGCTTCAAAGTTCTCGATCGAGACGATATCCGGCAGGCCTTCTCCTCCCGCCGCGCAGGCTGCGAGCGTCTTGTCGTAGACCTGGTCGTTGCCAAGATCCTCCACTGTTACCTTGATGTCCGGATATTTCTTATTAAAGCCTTCGAGCGTTGCCTTAAGAGACGAGGCCGCGACGTTCCAGCTCCAGATGGTGACTTGGCCCGACTGGGCGAACGCGGCGCTCGATGCAAGCAGTACGGCAGCGGCAATCGGGCCGGCGAGTTTGAAGCGCATTGAAAACCTCCCTTTTCAATTGCTGTCCCTGCGGAACGTGCCTAAATTATCGCCTGCGAAACATCTGTCTCCGAAAAAGGGAACATGGATTTGGCGGAAAGTAAGGTGGTCAGCAGAGCGATCTACCAACCGGGTGCAAGCAGCATAGAAGGCTCGCCGACCGCCTTGCAGATGTTCTTCACGCACCCGCCGATCATGCTGATGCCGCACTGGCACGCGCAGGTGGAGGTGAATTACGTGATCCGCGGCACGGTCCGCTATCGCATGGGAGAGCATGATGTGCGGCTCAGCTCCGGACAGATGTGCCTCTTCTGGGGCGGCCAGCCGCATCGGATGGACGAATCCTCCGATGATTCCCTTTATGCCGGAGCGCACCTTCCGCTGGTCCACTTCTTTCGTTTGCGCCTGCCGGGCGACCTCGCAAGCAGGCTGATGCATGGCGCGACTTTGCTGACATCGGCCACCGACGCGGCAGACAAGGAGAACTTCGCGCGCTGGTTCGAATATGTGACGTCCGGCAATCCCCTCAAACGACAGCATGCCGTGGATGAGCTTCTCCTGCGGATAGAGCGGATCGTGCTCGATTCCTTTTGCATGGTACCGGAGGCTGTTGCCGGCACTGACCTGCTGAGCCCGGATCAACCTTATGCGCAGTCAGCTAGAAGCGTCGCACGCATGTGCGACTTCATCGCAGCAAATTTCATCCAGGACATCGACACCATCGACATCGCGCGCGCCGCCGATCTTCATCCGAAATACGCGATGAACATCTTCCGGAGATCGACCGGAATGACGCTCAGCAAATATGTCAACCTCCTGCGACTCTCCCGTGCTCAGGCGCTTCTGATGCGGGAGGGAGCCAACGTGCTGCAAGTGGCAATGGACAGCGGCTTCGGTTCGATCAGTGCGTTCAATAAGTCCTTCCGACATATTGCCGGTATGTCTCCCTCCGATTTCCGGCGCGACAGTCGTTTTGTGGCCCAGGTGACGTCCTAAGTATAAACGCAATCTCCGGCTGGCGGAGGAAAACCTACCTAATCTTACCGAGGCTGGCATACATGCCGGTGGTCCGGAACTCCGTAGGCGTGATGCCGTAGACCCGGCGAAACACCTTGGCGAAATAGTTCGGGTCCTCGAAACCGCACATGATCGACACCTCCTTGACAGGCAGGAAATCGGCTTTCGTCAGAAGTTTCGCCGCACGTTGCAGACGTTGTTGCAGCACGTATTCGGCGGGCGGGACCCCTTCACTGTCGGCAAAGCTTCGTGAAAAATGGGCGCGGCTGAGGCCGACGATTTCGGCAAGTTCGCTGACGGGAAGCGGCCTTTCAAGATTGGCGTTGATATAGTCGATAGCAGGCTGCATCGCACTTTGTTCGGCCACAAAGGCGGGTGAGCCAAAAACGCCGTCGTAGAGTGCCATCGCCGCTTCATAAGCTATGGCGGAGGCCGTTCCTGGCGTCGTCGCCCCCTTGACCAACCTCAGGCTGCAGTCGGCGAGGTGGTCGATCGTCGAAGGCTGCAGCTTGAGCACCGGGCCGGCGAGTGCCAGCACCATCTTGTGGATCCGCAACGTCTCTTCGCCATGCATCGAGATCCAGAAGTACTCCCAGCGTTCATCCTTCTCGAGCCAGTAACGATGGTTGTGGGGCACGAGCAACAGGAAAGTATCGCCGCCCTGTAGCCTGTAGTTCCGATTCTGATAGCGCAGGCGGCCGCAGCCGCTGATCGTGTGTTGGAGAACCGTGAAGGGAACCTGTCCGCGCTTTCTGCCATCCCAGTCATAGATCTCGTTTTGGCGCACCTCATAACCGGCGCTGGTCGGCATGGCATGCAGCCGCTGCCTGCCGCGGGGGAAGGAAACGGTCCGCATCGACTGCCCGTGAGCGATCAAATCCTGCAGCACAAATTTACCCTCAAAAGCATAATACTTCTCTGGTGACCTCCTCCGATTTGGGCATAATCCACCCCAACAAAGGAAAGCAACCGCGGCCGGACAGCAGGTCGGGAGGACCAATGGCTCAAAACGAAGCACTTCCGGGCCGCACGCGCAAGCATGCAGTCAATCCTCTCGTGCGCCACCGCATGCTAGCATTTTCCAGACCAGGGTGAAGAACATGAGTTTCAAAATCGCTATCATCGGAGCAGGCAGCGTCGGCTTCACCAAGAAACTGTTCACCGACATTCTTTGCGTGCCGGAATTCCAGGACGTCGAATTCGCTCTGACCGACATCAGCGAACACAATCTGGAAATGATCAAGGCGATCCTCGATCGGATCGTCGAATCCAACCGGCTGCCGACCAGGGTGACCGCGACGACCGATCGGCGACAGGCGCTTCAGGGTGCTCGCTACATCATCAGCTGCGTCCGGGTCGGGGGGCTGGAGGCCTACGCGGAGGACATCCGCATACCCCTCAAATACGGTGTCGACCAATGCGTCGGCGATACGATCTGCGCCGGCGGCATCCTGTATGGCCAGCGCAACATTCCCGTCATTCTGGAGTTCTGCGAGGATATCCGCGAAGTCGCGGCCCCCGGCGCCAGGTTCCTGAACTATGCCAATCCGATGGCGATGAACACATGGGCAGCCACCGAATACGGCAAGGTCGAGACCATCGGCCTCTGCCATGGCGTGCAGCACGGGGCCGAGCAGATCGCCGAAGTGCTCGGCGCCACATCGCTGAACGAACTCGGCTACATCTGCTCGGGCATCAACCATCAGACCTGGTTTGTCGACCTCAGCCTCAACGGCCGCAAGATCGGCAAGGACGAGCTGGTCGCAGCCTTCGAAGCCCATCCGATCTTTTCGAAGCAGGAGAAGCTGCGCATAGACGTGCTGAAGCGCTTCGGCGTCTATTCGACCGAAAGCAATGGCCACCTCTCGGAATACCTGCCCTGGTACCGCAAGCGCCCGGAGGAGATTGCCAGGTGGATCGACATGTCCGACTGGATTCACGGTGAAACCGGCGGCTATCTGCGCTATTCGACAGAAACCCGCAACTGGTTCGAGACGGAATTCCCGCAGTTCCTCGCCTCTGCGGAAAAGCCAATCGACCGCGCAAAGCGCTCCAACGAGCATGCCAGCCATATTCTGGAGGCGCTGGAAACCGGCCGGATCTATCGCGGCCACTTCAACGTCAAGAACAATGGCGTCATCACCAACCTTCCCGCTGACGCGATTATCGAGTCGCCCGGCTTCGTCGATCGTTTTGGCATCAACATGGTCGCCGGTATCACGCTGCCGGAGGCCTGTGCGGCGACCTGTACTTCATCCATCAACGTCCAGCGGATGTCGGTCCATGCGGCCATCAGCGGCGATATCGATCTGCTGAAGCTCGCGGTCCTGCACGATCCGCTGGTTGGCGCGGTCTGCACGCCCGAGGAAGTCTGGCAGATGGTCGACGAGATGGTGGTCGCGCAGGCCCGGTGGCTGCCGCAATATGCGGATGCGGTGCCGGCAGCCAGGGATCGTCTTGCCCGAAGCACGGTAAAGACTCGCGATTGGGCAGGCGCCGCGCGCCGCAACGTGCGCTCCATCGATGAACTGCGCGCGGAAAAGGAGAGGCTGAAACAGGCCATATGAAAATGCTCTGGCGAGGCGGGCGGTTCGGCCTTCGGGAGGAAGGCTCTCGCCCATAAGTCCGTCTTCGCAAATCGTTCGAGGAGAAACGGAGACGCTGCGGCGCTCCGAACAGGAGGGAGAGGCGATGCGCAATTTCAAGACTGCCGGCGTTCTTGCCGGATTGGCACTCGGTGTCTCGGTGGGGGCGATGACCGCCCATGCATTCGAACCGACAGCGCCCCCGGTTCCGCCTCAATTTCCGGCGGAGGGCAAGATCAAATACGTATCCCGCGACAGCATCCTGGAGTTCAAGTCGCTGCCCGAATACCATGAGCCGCAATGGGTGACGAAGAACTTCGTCTCCGCAGGCAAGCTGCCCCCCGTCAAGGATCGATTGCCCAAGGAACCCCTGGTCTTCAAGACGGAGAACATGCCGGACGGCACTGGCGTCTATGGTGATACGTTGCGCCATGTCATCGGCGGCCGGCCGGAAGGCTGGAACTACGGCGCCGGTCAGACGCAGGGTTGGGGCGGTATCGACATCGGCCTGTCGGAATGCCTGACACGCACGGCGCCCCTTTTTCAGGTCGAGGCGAAGGACACCGAGCCACTGCCCAATCTCGCGAAAGGCTGGGAATGGTCGGCCGACGGCCACAAGCTCACCATGCGTCTCGTGGAAGGCGCCAAATGGTCCGACGGCGATCCCTTCGATGCGGACGACATCATGTTCTATTGGGAAGACGAGGTCATCGACCCGAACGTCTCGCCGCTCGGCGGCGGTGCATCGCCGGAAGCCTTCGGCGAGGGAACGACCCTCAAAAAGCTTGATGCCCATACGGTGGAATGGACCTTTAAGGAGGCTTTCCCGAAACAACATCTCTACACGATGGCCTATCCAAATTTCTGCCCCGGCCCGTCGCATCTCCTGAAACCCCAGCACCCGAAATATTCGAAAAATACATACGACCAGTTCAAGAACGCCTTCCCGCCGGAATTCCTGAACATGCCGGTGATGGGCGCCTGGGTGCCGGTCGAATACCGGCCGGACGACATCATCGTCATGCGTCGCAACCCCTATTATTGGAAAGTCGACGAGAAGGGCAATCAACTGCCCTACCTCGACGAGCTGCACTACAAGCTTTCCACCTGGGCGGACCGTGACGTGCAGGCGGTCGCCGGCTCCGCGGACATTTCGAACCTGGAGCAACCCGAAAACTTCGTCGCTTCGCTGAAGCGGGCCGCCGAAAAGACCGCCCCTGCCCGCCTCGCCTTCGGGCCGCGGCTGATCGGCTACAACATGCGCATGAACCTTTCCGGCAACGGCTGGGGCGACCCGGACGAGCGCGGCCAGGCTATCCGACAGCTCAACCGCAACGAGGAGTTCCGCAAGGCGATCACCATGGCGCTTGACCGCAAGGCGATCGGAGATTCCCTCGTCAAGGGTCCGTTCACGGCCATCTATCCGGGCGGCATTTCTTCGGGCACGAGTTTCTACGACCGCAATTCAACGGTCTATTATCCCTTCGATCTGGAAGGCGCCAAGACGCTGCTTGCCAAGGTCGGGCTCAAGGATACGAATGGCGACGGCATCGTGAATTTCCCGTCCGGCACTGCCGGCGGCAAGAATGTCGAGATCGTGCTTCTGGTCAACAACGGCTATGCCACCGACAAGAGTTTGGCGGAGGGCATCATCGGACAGATGGAGAAGCTCGGGATCAAGGTCATCCTGAACGCCCTCGACGGCCCGAAACGCGACGACGCACACTATGGCGGACGTTTCGACTGGCTGATCCACCGTCATATGCCCGAACTCGCTTCGGTCGTGCAGAGCACCGAACAGCTTGCTCCGGTCGGTCCGCGCACAAGCTGGCATCATCGCGCCGGCAAGGACGGAACTCTGGACCTGCTGCCCTATGAGAAGGAACTTGCCGGCGTCGTCTCAAAATTCCAGACGAGCCAGAACAGCGACGAGCGCATCAGCCTGATGAAACAGTATCAGAAAACGGCGACCCGGCACATCGATACCGTCGGCCTCACGGAATATCCGGGCGCGCTCATCATCAACAAGCGCTTCTCGAACGTTCCGCAAGGCACGCCGATCTTCATGTTCAACTGGGCCGAGGATTCCGTCATCCGCGAACGGCTTTGGGTCGCGGCGGACAAGCAGGGCAAATACGAACTCTTTCCCGAGCAATTGCCCGGCAAGCCCGGCAACAAGGGCCCCATGAACTAACCGCTTACCCCTCCCAGCGAAGCAACCGGCCGCGCGTCGTGGCGCGCGGCTGGGACGAAACTCTAACTTGCCGCCTATGCGGCCCTCAGGAGAAGCGAACCGTCCGATGCTACGATTCCTGCTCGTGCGTATAGGCTCGGCGATCCCCGTCCTCGTCATCTTGAGCGTGGTGACCTTCGCGATCATCCAGGCGCCACCCGGCGACTACGCCGACTATCTCCGCTCACAGCTCATCAATCAGAGCGGCGCGTCCTTTGCCCAGGCCGAAGCCCAGGCTCAGGCATATCGTGCCGAGCACGGCCTCGATAAACCCTTGGTCATCCAATACCTGAACTGGATCAAGGGCATCGTCACCGCAGGCGATTTCGGACACAGCATGTATTACAACAGGCCCGTCGCGGATGTTGTCGGAGAACGTCTGCCACGCACGCTAGCTCTTGCACTCGTCTGCCACCTTCTCGCCTCTTTGCTCGGCATTGGTTTCGGCATCTGGGCGGCAACCCGGCAGTATAGCTGGATCGACAATCTGCTCTCCGGCATTTCCTTCCTCGGCATGACAGTGCCCCGCTTCCTGATGGCGCTGATCATCGTCTACCTGCTCGTCTTCCAGTTAAACGTTTCGGAAATCGGCAGCTTCTTTTCGCCCCAATATGGCGGAGCGCCGTGGTCGTGGGCGAAATTCGTCGATCTCATCAGCCATGTCTGGCCGGTTGTGGCGATCGCCACTTTCGGCGGCCTCGCCTACAACATGCGGGTCATGCGGGGAAACCTGCTCGACACGCTGAACGCTCAATATGTCGAAACGGCGCGAGCGAAGGGCTTGTCCGGCGGTGCGGTCGTCATGAAGCATGCCGTTCCGAACGCACTGCATCCGCTTGTCATGTATCAAGGAGTTGCCCTCCCCTACATGCTCACCGGCGAGATCGAGACGGCTATCATTTTTGCGCTGCCGACTGTTGGTCCGGCAATCGTCGGCTCGATGGCAATCGGCGACGTCTATGTGACAGCTACCTTCATGATGGTGCTGTCGGCGACCCTCATCGTCGGCAATATCATCGCAGACTTGCTGCTCGTTATGCTGGACCCGCGCGTCCGCCAGTTCGCAGGAGCCTGATATGCTTGCTCTTGATACCGCACCGACATCAACGCAAGAGGAAACCGTGAAGGATGGGTTGCATGGCAACGAGAACTACCTTGCACTTGTCTGGCGCCGGCTGAAGCGATCCTGGACAGGCATGATGGGCCTCGTGCTCGTCGCCCTGCTGATCGTGATGGCGATCTTTGCGGATTTCTTTGCGCCCATGGATCCTAAGGCCACTCATGTGGGTTTTGCTCCGCCGCAGATCATCAGTTTCCGCGACAAGGATGGAAACCTTGCCTTTCCGCCACGGGTCTATGCGCTTGCGGAATCCGAGGAGCTGGACCCGGTTACGTTTCAACCCATCCTCGGGGTGGACTACGACAATCCCCGCAATCTTGGCTTTTTTGTCGAAGGCGCAAAATACAGGCTCTTCGGCCTGATACCCGCCGACCGGCACTTCTTCGGCACGATCGACGGGGAACCCGTGCATTTCCTCGGCACCGATAAATTCGGCCGCGATGTGTTGTCTCGGGCAATCATCGGATCCCGCATCTCCTTGATGATCGCGCTCATCGTTGTTGGCATCGTCACCCTGATCGGCACCACCGTAGGCTTGGTATCCGGCTATTTCGGCGGCACCTTCGATGTCTGGTTGCAGCGATTTGTCGAATTGGTGCTGGCATTCCCGCAACTGCCCCTCTACCTGGCGCTGACCTCGCTCATTCCGATCACGGCCCCCACCAATGTCTTTCTCGGCTTCGTCATCATCGTCATGTCGGCCCTTGGTTGGGCGCAGATGTCACGCGAGGTGCGCGGCAAGACGATGGCGTTGGCGCGGATCGAATATGTACGCGCGGCGATCGCCGTCGGCGCCAGCGACCGGCGGATCATCTTCCAGCACATCCTCCCGAACGTGATGAGCCATGTGATCGTCGCCGTCACCCTGCACATACCGAGCGTCGTACTGCTGGAATCCTTCCTTGGCTTTCTCGGATTTGCGGTGAAGCCACCGCTGATTTCCTGGGGGCTGATGCTGCAGGACACGGCAAACTACTCCGTCATCGGAAGTTACCCCTGGATTCTCGCCCCCGTCTTCTTCGTGTTGGTTACCGTCTTCGCATTCAATGCGTTGGGCGATGGGCTACGCGACGCAGTGGACCCCTATTGAGGTGATGACGATGGCACTTTCGGTTCTTAACTCCCTCGCCCCGCCACTTCGCCACGATCACGCTCAGCGCTCCGACAAGCCGATCATGGATGCGCGCAATATCGGTGTCAGCTTCAAGGTGGAGCACGGCACCGTCGAGGCGGTGAAAGACATTTCCTTCCAGCTTTACCGGGGCGAGACGATCGCCATCGTTGGGGAATCCGGCTCCGGAAAATCGGTGACGGCGCGCACCGTCATGGGGCTACTGTCGAAGAGGGCGACCGTCCTGCCGAAATCAAGCATCGACTACGACGGCGGCAACATATTGAAGCTTCCGGAAAGAGCCCGCCGCAAGCTGCGCGGCAACCGCATCTCCATGATCTTCCAGGAGCCGATGAGCTCGCTCAACCCGATCTACACGATCGGCGCTCAGGTCGTCGAAGCGATCCGCATTCATCAGAAGGTAAGCCGCCAACAGGCGGAAGCCCGTGCGCTGGAACTTCTAAAACAGGTCCAGATTCCCGAGCCCGAGGCGAGGCTGAAGCAATATCCGCATCAGCTCTCCGGAGGGCAACGCCAGCGCGTCATGATCGCCATGGCGCTTGCCAATGAACCGGACGTGCTGATCGCCGACGAACCGACAACGGCACTCGATGTGACGGTACAGGCGCAGATCCTCAATCTCATTCGCGATCTCCAGAGGAAGATGCAGATGGCGGTGATCCTCATCACCCATGATTTGACGATCGTGCGCAAATTCTCCGACTACGTCTATGTCATGCAGCATGGCGAAATGCGTGAACACAATCTGACTGTACAGCTTTTTGCCGATCCCCAGCATCCGTATACGAAACACCTGCTTGCCTCCGAACCGCGCGGACGGGCCAATCCGCTGCCGGAGGGCTCGAATATCATCCTCGATGCGAAGGGTGTGCGGGTGTCATTCATGCTGCGTCACGGAGGTTTCCTCAAACCCGATCTTCGTGAACTACTGGCCGTCGACAGCCTCAGCCTCACACTGAGGCGGCACGAAACGCTGGGGCTTGTTGGCGAATCCGGTTCGGGCAAGACCACCTTCGGGCAGGCGTTGGTACGGCTCAACACACCTGACCGCGGCGAGATTACCTTTGACGGAAAGCCAATCCATAACCGGTCCAGAACGGAAATGCGGCCTTTGCGCTCCCGCATGCAGATTGTTTTCCAGGACCCATTCGCCTCGCTCAATCCGCGCATGACGATCGGGCAGGTCATCGAAGAAGGTCTGATCATCAATGGAATGGGAGTGACTAAGGCTGAGCGGCTTGACCGAGTGCGCGCCGCGCTTTCTGCCGCCGGCATGCCGGGCAATATTCTCTCGCGCTTCCCGCATGAGTTTTCCGGCGGGCAGCGCCAGCGGATCGCCATCGCCCGCGCCATCGCGCTCGAACCCGAATTCATCCTGCTCGATGAACCGACGTCGGCCCTCGATCTCTCCGTCCAGGCGCAGATAATCGAGCTTCTGCGCAAGCTGCAGGATGAGCGCGGCTTGAGTTATCTCTTCATCTCGCATGATCTAAAGGTGGTGCGCGCCCTCTGCCACCGCGTGATCGTCATGCAGCACGGCAAGATCATGGAAGAGGGCCCCGTCGACGAAGTTCTCACCCGTCCCAAAACCGCTTACACGGAACGGCTGGTCAAAGCCGCTTTCGATGTCGCCTAACTACGGAATGCCGGAGGTTTACATGGCAGCCAATCCCAAGATCACCTTCATCGGAGCCGGCTCGACCGTCTTTATGAAAAATATCGTCGGCGACGTTCTGCAGCGCCCCGCGCTGTCGGGCGCAACCATCGCGCTGATGGACGTCAATCCGCAACGGCTCGAGGAAAGCGCGATCGTCGTCAACAAACTGATTTCGACACTCGGGGTCAAAGCCAGGGCGGAGACCTATTTGGATCAGAAGAAGGCGCTGGCGAACGCGGATTTCGTAGTCGTCGCCTTTCAAATCGGCGGTTATGAACCCTGCACCGTCACGGACTTTGAGGTTCCGAAGAAATATGGTCTGCGGCAGACGATTGCCGACACTCTGGGTGTCGGCGGCATCATGCGCGGGCTTCGCACTGTGCCTCATCTGTGGAAGATCTGCGAAGACATGCGTTCGGTCTGCCCAAATGCGGTCATGCTGCAATATGTGAACCCGATGGCAATCAATACCTGGGCGATCGCCGAGAAATATCCGGACATCAAGCAGGTCGGCCTCTGCCACTCGGTTCAGGGAACGGCCATGGAACTTGCCCATGATCTCGACATCCCCTACGAGGAGATCCGCTATCGCTCGGCCGGTATCAACCATATGGCCTTCTTCCTGACCTTCGAGCATCGCCAGCCGGATGGCTCCTACAGGAACCTCTATCCGGACCTTCTTCGCGCCTATCGCGAAGGCAGAGCGCCCAAACCCGGCTGGAACCCGCGCTGCCCGAACAAGGTGCGCTATGAAATGCTGACGCGGCTTGGCTATTTCGTCACCGAAAGTTCCGAACATTTCGCCGAATACACCCCCTATTTCATCAAGGAGGGGCGCGAGGACCTGATCGAGAAATTCGGCATCCCGCTTGATGAATATCCCAAGCGTTGCATCGAGCAGATCGAGCGCTGGAAAGGACAGGCTGAGGCTTACCGAAGTGCCGACAAGATCGAGGTGCAGCCCTCTAAGGAATACGCGTCCTCCATCATCAATTCCATTTGGACCGGCGAGCCCTCGGTGATCTACGGCAATCTGCGAAACAACGGCTGCATCACCTCCTTGCCCGACAATTGTGCGGCGGAAGTGCCCTGCCTTGTCGATGCGTCCGGTATCCAGCCCACCTTTATCGGCGACCTGCCGCCGCAGCTCACCGCTCTGATGCGAACCAATATCAACGTGCAAGAGTTGACGGTGCAGGCGCTGATGACCGAAAACCGCGAACACATATATCACGCCGCGATGATGGATCCGCACACCGCGGCCGAGCTTGATCTCGACCAAATCTGGTCTCTGGTAGACGATCTACTTTATGCTCACGATCCCTGGCTTCCGGAATGGGCCCGGTCCGGGCGCAAGGCTCGCGTGGCTTGAACCTGCGCTGACCAACATAGAGCGAAGGCCCTTTGGTGAGGGCTTCGAATTCATATCGCAAGTTGGCTGGTTCAGGCCTGACCTCAGCTGGCATCTCTCTCTGCCCTGGCTTTCAAAACCTTGGGCTTGCTTCGCCGTCGCGCCTACCGACGGCGCAGACGCGCGACGTCCAAGCCCGACCTCGAATGAGAAAACGTTTTCTCATATTGACTCTCTCCGAGAGAAAAGGTTTTCTCAATCCTGATTTGGAGGGAGGCCAATCTGACAAAGCTGCGAAACAGGAACGGCCGCGTCACCATTCACGACCTCGCCACGGCGGCCGGCGTCAGTGTCTCGACCGTCTCGAAAGCCTTAAACGACAATGGGCGGATGGCAGACGAAACCCGTGCACGGATCAAGCGTATCGCCGCCGAAATCGGTTTCCGGCCCAATGCGCTGGCCCGTGGCCTGCTGTCGAACCGCTCCTTCACTATAGGCCTTTTGACAAACGACACCTACGGGCGGTTCACCCTGCCGGTCATGGCCGGAATCTCGGAGGCATTGGTCGATCACGGGGTTTCGGTTTTTCTCTGCGCGATTGAAGACGATCCCGCACTCGGCAAGATCCATGTCGACGCCATGCTGGACAAGCAGGTGGACGGCATCATAGCCACGGGCAAGCGGATCGACGGCTCTCTGCCGGTCGATCTCTCCGGCCTCCCAGTCCCTGTCGTCTATGCGTTTACGACGGGCGCTCCGGACAGCGTGACATTTACCGCGGATGACGGCCATGGCGCAACGCTTGCAGCCACTCGGCTCAAGGAGATAGGGCGCAAACGTCTGGCTCACGTCACGGGTCCGGATGATTTCGCAGCCGTTCACGCGCGCGCCGCAGCCTTCCGCGACGTGGCGGGCCGCGATGCTCCTGTTCTTTACGGAACCTGGTCGGAGAAATGGGGGCATGAGGCCGTCGACCGGCTGTGGAGATTGGGGAAAGAACGCCCCGACGGCATTTTCTGCGGCAACGACCAGATTGCCCGCGGCGTCATCGACGCCCTGCGTGAGCGTGGCGTCTGCGTGCCGGAAGACGTCTCCGTAATCGGCTTCGACAACTGGGAGATCGTCGCCGCGCAGAGCCGGCCACCCCTGACCACCATCGACATGAATCTCAAGGAGCTCGGCCGTCAGGCCGGCCTCACGGTACTCGCGCTCGGCGAGGGCAGGCCCGTGGAAGCGGGCCTGCGCAAGCTGCCCTGCCGGCTGGTCGTGCGTCAGTCCTGTTCCGCCACGCTACAATCATAACCAGGAGGAAGGAGCCGAGGCGGCTCCATGACAAGGAGGAAGTACATGCTCAGGAAACTGCTTTTCGCGACAGCACTCGTCTCCGTTCTCGGCTCCGGGGCTGCCTCCGCCGAAACGATCAACATGTGGGTTCGTTCGGGGATCGGCGACTCCTTCAAGGAGGTGGTCAAGGCCTACAACGCCGCGCGGGAGGACAAGGTGGAACTCACCGAGGTACCTTTCTCGGAACTGGTGCAGAAATACGCGACAGCCATTGCCGGCGGTCAGGCGCCGGACGCGCTGTCCCTCGATCTCATCTACACACCGGCCTTCGCGGCCGCCGGCCAGCTTGAAGACATGACGGACTGGGCAAAATCACTGACTTATTTCAAGTCTCTATCGCCTTCGCACGTCAAGCTCGGCACTTATGAAGAGCGCATCTACGGTCTGCCGCTGCTCGTCGAGACATCGATCTTCGCCTGGAACAAGGGCCTCTACAAACAAGCCGGTCTCGATCCCGAGAAGGCGCCGACGACCTGGGAGGAAATCACCGCCAATGCCGAAAAGATCCGGGCACTCGGCGACAATACCTATGGCTTCTACTTCTCCGGAGGCGGCTGCGGCGGCTGCGCGATCTTCACTTTCACCCCGCTCGTCTGGGGTGCAGGCGCCGACATCCTGTCGGAGGACGGAAAGACTGCGACGCTCGATACGCCGCAGATGCGAAAAGCGATTGATATCTACCGCAATCTCGTTGCAAAGGACACGGTGCCAGCGGGCGCGGCGAGCGACAACGGGGTGAACTTCCTCAGCATCACCAACGGCAAGATCGGGCAACAGAGCCTTGGCGCCTTCGCGATCGGCACGCTTGTCACGAAGCATCCCGAGATCGATTTTGGCGTGGCACTCATTCCAGGCGTTGACGGCAAGCCCTCCTCCTTTGCCGGGGGCGACAATTTCGTCGTCACCAAAGGTACTCCGAAACTCTCTGCCGTGAAGAAGTTCATCGAATATACCTATTCGATGGAAGGCCAGGAGATCATGGCCAAATATGGCAGCCTGCCGACCCGCGGCGACATTGCCGACGATGTGCTGAAAGGGTTGGATCCGCGGCTCAACGTTGCCAAAGATGCTATCGCCGTCGCCAAGACGCCGTACACCCTGCAGTTCAACGACCTGATCAACAGCGCCAACGGCCCTTGGGCAACTTTCATCAATGCTGCGATTTTTGGGAACGACGTCGACGGCGCCTTTGAAAACGCCCAGTCCGAAATGCAGTCGATAATCGACGCCGCGCAATAGGAAAGCATGATGCCACGGAGGGGCGTGTTTACGTTCCTCCCTCGACTTCAGCAGAGCGAAGGTGACCCCATGACGATGCCCGCCATCGCATCCCTGCCCGCGCGCAAACGCAGACGGCGCAGTTCCGGCTGGCTAGGCCTTGCCTATATCGCTCCGGCGATCGCGCTCGTTACGGTCTTCTTCGTTCTGCCGGTGCTTTTCACGCTCTGGATGAGCCTCCACCGCTGGCCACTACTCGGGGCGCCGCGCTGGATCGGGCTCGGGAACTATCTGCGTATGTTCGATGACGCTCGTTTTCTCGCCGCGCTCGGCTTTACCACGCATTATACTGTGGTCGTGACGATTGCCATCTTCGCTATCGCCTTCCCGCTCGCCTTCTTCGTCGAGAAGCAGCGCCCGCTCGTGTCCATCTATCGCACCGTCATCTTCCTGCCGGTCGTCGTTGGCCTTGCCTCGGCTTCACTCCTTTGGGTGTGGCTGGCCAATGTCGACAGCGGCCTTCTCTCGCCGGTCCTTCAAATGCTCGGCCTGACGGAACGGCGCCTCAACCTGCTCGCCACCTTCGACACGGCATTCCTGACCGTGATCGTTATGGTGGTCTGGAAAATCGCGGGCTTCACGATGATCATCCTGCTGACCGGCCTTCAGGCCATTCCAACGGAACTGACCGAGGCCGCCCGGATAGACGGCGCGCGTCCCTGGCAGCGCTTCCGTCACCTCACTCTGCCACTGATGCGCCGCACCCTCGCCCTTGCCCTGATCCTTTCGATCACAGGCTCGATCCTCGCCTTCGACCAATTCTATATCATGACGAGCGGCGGCCCGCAGAACCGCATGATTTCCGTCGTCTATTACATCTTCAATCAGTCCTTCGTGTCCTTCAACCTGGGATACGGCGCTGCCCTCTCGATCGCGCTCCTGGTAATCCTGGTCCTGATCAGCGTCGTCCAGCTCTGGCTGCTCAAAGTGGGGGGCGAGCGGCCATGACGATGCGCAGCAAGCGCCGCGCCCGCCGAGCATTCTGGATCGGCATCGCCTACAATGGCATCGGGCTCGGCACGGCCTTCTTCTTCCTCGCGCCTTTTTTCGTCGGTATCCTGGCATCGTTCCGGCCCAGCGCCGAGAGCGGCCGGCCGCCTCTGCCGCCCTGGCCTCTGACCGGCTTCAGCTTCGATGCCTATCGTACGCTCGACGGCTTCGGCGCCGGCATCTGGCAGCACACGATCAACTCTCTGATCGTCTCCTTGGGAACCGTGGTGCTGACGGTCGTCGTCAGCGTGCTCGCGGGTTACGGTTTCTCGCGTTACCGGTTTCCTTTGAAGAACGTGCTTTTTGTCCTCATCATCGCAACGCTGATGATCCCGTTCCAGTCGATCCTGACGCCGCTCTTCATCATCCTGGCGAAGCTCGGGCTGAACAATTCGCTCTTCGGCCTGATGCTGATCTACGTGACGCTTCAGCTGCCCTTTTCCGTCTTCATGATGCGCAACGCCTTCGACGCTGTACCGAAGGAGATCGAGGAGGCCGCGCGTATCGACGGCGCCCGCGACATCAAACTGCTCGCGCGCGTGCTTCTGCCGCTGGTGATGCCCGGGGTCTCGACCGTTTCGATCTTCGCCTTCCTCAACGCATGGAACGAGTTTCTCGCCGCGCTCGTCCTGCTCTCCAGCAACGGGAACTACACCCTGCCGGTGCTGATGACCGCAGTCCGCGCCGGGCGCCTCGGAGCGATCGACTGGGGGGCCGTCCAGGCGGGCGTTACCGTGATGATCATCCCCTGCCTGTTCGTCTTCCTGCTTCTTCAGCGCTACTACATGCGCGGGCTCATGGCCGGTGCGGTGAAATAAATTATCGACAAAGTGAAAGTGAGCCGATGAGCCAGACCCGCAAAGATCGCCAATTCCGCCCCGTCGCTGTTCCGGATGTCGACCTCGACGGATTTTGGGGCAAATGGCAGGATGCTGTTTGCAACGCTACAGCCGAAATTCTGCTCGACCGTTGCATTGAGGCCGGCATGTTGCAGGCGATCGATGTCGATCAACCCAGCCCGGGTATCGTGATTCCCATTCTGGAATGGGGCGGCACCACGCAGATGTTCTGGGACAGCGATCTTGGCAAATCGATCGAGACTATTGCCTACTCGCTCTACCGAAAACCCAACGCCAAACTCGAGGCCCGGGCAGACGCGATCATTGACCTTTATGAAAAGCTACAGGACAAGGACGGCTACCTGAACGCTTGGTTCCAGCGCGTCCAGCCTGACCGCCGTTGGACCAACCTGCGGGATCACCACGAACTCTATTGCGCCGGCCATCTGATCGAGGCCGCCGTCGCCTACTTTCAGGCAACCGGCAAACGCAAGCTGCTCGATATCATGCGCCGTTATGCCGACCATATGATCGAAGTGTTCGGCCACGGTCCCGGCCAGATACCCGGCTATTGCGGCCACGAGGAAATCGAACTTGCTCTGGTCAAGCTCGCCCGGGTCACGGGGGAAAACAAATATCTGGACCTGTCGAAGTTCTTCATCGACGAGCGCGGTACCGAGCCTCACTTCTTTACCGAAGAGGCAAAACGGGATGAACGGGACCCCCGCGACTTCATCCAGAAGACCTACGAATATGGTCAGGCACACCTACCTGTGCGCGAACAGAAAAAGGTGGTGGGCCATGCAGTGCGCGCGATGTATCTCTATTCGGGGATGGCCGACATCGCCACTGAGTACGAAGACGACAGCCTGACGGAGGCGCTCGGAGTGCTCTGGGACGACCTCGTCACCAAGCAGATGTATATCACGGGCGGCATAGGTCCGGCGGCTTCCAATGAAGGCTTCACCGACTATTACGACCTCCCGAACGATACGGCCTATGCCGAGACATGCGCTTCGGTCGGGCTCGTCTTCTGGGCGAACCGCATGCTGGGGCGCGGACCCGACCGACGCTATGCGGACATCATGGAGCAGGCGCTCTACAACGGCGCCTTGACGGGACTTGCGATCGACGGACGGACCTTCTTCTACGACAATCCGCTGGAAAGCACCGGGAAGCATCATCGCTGGAAATGGCATCACTGCCCATGCTGCCCACCGAACATCGCACGTCTCGTCACGTCGATCGGGTCGTACATGTATGCCGTTGCCGATGACGAGATCGCCGTGCACCTCTACGGCGAAAGCAAGCTGAGGGCTGAACTTTCCAATAGGACGAAGGTCACGTTGAACCAGGTGAGCAAATATCCCTGGGACGGCGAGGTCAGCATCAACATTGTCCTTGAAAAGCCGGCGAGCTTTGCCCTCTCTCTTCGCATCCCGGAATGGGCCGAGGGTGCTTCGCAGCTACGCCTGAACGACCAAAAGCTGGATATCGAAGCAATTGCGGTCGACGGTTACGCACGGATCGAGCGTGAATGGCAGGACGGCGACCGCATCCATCTCGACCTGCCACTCGTCCTGCGTCCTCAATTCGCCAACCCGAAAGTGCGGCAGGATGCCGGCCGTGTCGCCCTGATGCGAGGACCGCTCGTCTATTGTGTGGAAGAAACTGACAATGGCGGGGACCTCAACGCGATCGTCATACCGGATGTGCTGCCCGCAACGACGGAAACTGTTCTCGAGGAGCTAGGCGGCGCCGTCGCTGTCGATCTTCCGGTGCTGAGGGAAGACACCGCCGGATGGGGCTCTTCGCTCTACCGATCGACGCGGGCGGAACGAAAAGCAGGGTCGGCCCGGCTGGTGCCCTACCACCTTTGGGATAACCGGCAGGCGGGTGCCATGCTGGTCTGGCTTCAGGCCGAAAAGTAGGAAGCCGAAACGATGACGATTGTACCCACGGCCGCAAGCGTCGTTCTCGCCGATATCCGCAAGAGCTTTGGCAGTCTTGAGGTCATTCACGGCATCGATCTCTCGGTCACGGAAGGGGAGTTCGTGGTCTTCGTCGGCCCTTCGGGCTGTGGCAAGTCGACCCTGCTGCGCATGATCGCCGGTCTTGAAGAGGTGACGGAGGGTGAGATCACCATCAAGGGTCGGGACGTCACCGACCTCGACCCCTCGGAGCGGGGTATCGCCATGGTCTTTCAGTCTTATGCGCTCTATCCGCACATGAGCGTGCGCGAAAACCTTGCCTTCAGCCTTAAAATGTCGCGCACGAGCGTCGCCGAGATCGACCGCCGCGTCGCCCAGGCCTCGGCAGTCCTGAAAATCGATCACCTGCTCGACCGACGGCCGGGGCAGCTGTCCGGCGGCCAACGCCAGCGCGTCGCAATCGGCCGGGCAATAGTGCGCAAGCCCGATGTGTTCCTCTTCGACGAGCCGCTCTCCAATCTGGATGCGGAACTGCGCGTCTCCATGCGCATCGAACTTGCAAGGCTCCACCGCGAGCTCGGCAATACGATGATCTACGTGACCCACGACCAGACCGAAGCGATGACGCTTGCCGATCGTATCGTCATCCTGCGCGACGGCCGCATCGAGCAGGTCGGCACACCGCGCCAGATCTATGAGGATCCGGCCAATACGTTTGTCGCCGGCTTTATCGGCTCGCCGCGCATGAACCTGCTTCGGGGCAGATGGGTCGGCCCCGGCCGCGTCCGTGTCTCGGGCGTCGAGATCGACGTCCCTTTGTCGGTCGCCGCTCCCCCCGAGGGCTCGGAGGTCGAGTACGGAATCCGACCCGAACACGTAGAGATCGACCGAAATGCCCGCAGCGGTATGCCCGCAACGGTCGAGTTCAGCGAATATCTCGGCGGCACGAGGTACATCTATACCAGGCTGACGGACGGACAGAATCTTACCGTCGAGGATCGTACGGATATCGCTATCGAGAACGGGCAATCTATCTCGTTGTCGAGGCATGCCGGAAAGTCACTTGCATTTGATGGCAATGGCGGCCGCATTCGATAATCTATCTGCATCACACCGCTCAATATCGACCAGCTCTGCTGAAACAGCATCAGGTATCCATCGGTCATCCCCGCAGATCCTGCCGCCCGCGAGCCAAAAAAATGCAGAGCCTATGAAAAAAAGCGGTGGGCCGATCGTCTTAGGGTCTGGAGCGCCTGCCCAGCATGCGCCGGAACCGGGTTGATCAATAACGAGTTCGCCGCCATGAAATCTCATCTTCATGCACAGCCGGGCAGACCAATGGCGCTGCGCTCCTCCGCCTCGACCTCGTGGGCGCAACACCAGAGGCAGGTAGAAGCCTCCATTCGCCCCGGAGCGGTCAGCCGCAATACCCGCCAGCCGGATCACTGTCGGCACTAGCCTCATCAAGAACCGGCAGGTCGCCGGCTGTTAACGGGCAAAGCCAAACGGAGCACCATTGCGTGATCGCTATTTGCGCAGTGGGGATGGAGAAACATGCAATCGTCAAGGCAAGCGGCGGAAACGGCAACATTCCAGAGTTTCGCGAACTGCTATCTTCGTGAAGTAAACCCCGGCACGACGATTGTGCATCGGGCAGCCACCGGGCCGGTCGACTGCATCGAGTGGTCCCTGCCGCGTCAGCAAATGCTGTTGCGCGCAGAGATCGTTTCGCCGTCGATCTGCGGACCTCAGTACTTCGGCAGGCTTTGGTACCGGGCCGTGTCCGAGGCCTCCTGGCGGCAGATCGAGCCTCTACAAGCCCTCACTGTTCTCATTCACGAAGCCTACCGACGGATGGATGGGCCCCGGCAGGATGAGCTGCGCACATTCGAGGTGGAGCTCCTGGCGCGAGTTCTGGACAGCTATCAGCAGATGCACACTTACATCGACAGAGCAGAGCATGGACATCGAGAAGAAGGCCATTTCATAGACGCCGAACAGTCTCTTGTCTTCGGTCACTGGCAGCACCCGACGCCAAAGAGCCGGCAGGGAATGACCTATTGGCAGCAGGAGAGATATGCGCCCGAGCTGCGCGGGCAATTCAGGCTCCACTATTTCGCAGCAAGGGCAGGCCTGGTTCGCCAAGCCTCCGCGGGCAGAATGGAGGCCGACGAAATGGTACGCGCTCTGCTCGGGACGTCAGGCCGCGGCCCTTACATCGGTGATGACGAATGCGTTATCCCCATGCATCCGCTTCAGGCCGAGGCTCTCCTTCTTCAGCCGGAAATCCAAGCCCTTGAGCAGAACGGTGAGTTGCGGTCTCTCGGTCCTCTAGGACTTCAATTCACCGCGACTTCCTCCGTACGGACCGTCTATAGCGATAGTGCTGACTGGATGCTGAAATTTTCACTTCCCGTGCGGATCACCAATTCCGTCCGGATCAACCGCCGCCAGGAGCTCGACGCCGGTGTGGCCATGGCCCGACTAATGCAGCGTATCCGTCTTGCAGAACGGGAAGAAAAGTTCCGTGTCATCCATGATTGCGCCTATGTCACGCTGGACTTGCCAGGACGCGACGAAAGCGGCTTTGAAGTCATCCTTCGTGAGAACCCCTTCCGGGGCGAGAAGGGACGAGGCGTTGTCACCCTGGCGGCGCTAACCGCCGATCCCCTCCCCGGTCGGCTTTCGCACATGGAGCGGACCATCCGTGAACTGGCAGCAAGAAACAGCGATGGGATACCCTATACCGCGCTTGCCTGGTTCAATCGCTACCTAGCCTGTGCCGTCGAGCCGCTGGTCCGGCTCTATGACCATCATGGCGTGGCGCTCGAAGCCCACCAGCAGAACAGCCTTCTTGACATTTCATCGGGCTACCCTTCCGTCAGCTACTATCGCGATAATCAAGGCTTCTATCTCTCCGAACGCCATCGCAGCCGGCTCGCCAGCCTTGTCCCGGAAACGGAGACAATCGCATCCCTCTATTTCGCCGATACCGAGATCCGCGACCGCTTCGCCTATTACCTGATCGTCAACCAGGTGTTTTCCGTCATTAGCCGCATGGGCCATGACGGCCTTTGCGACGAGGGCGTGCTTCTTTGCGCGTTGCGGACGCATCTTGAAGAATGTGCGCAGAAAATGTCTGATGTCGGCAGAGAATTCGCAAGGCACGTTCTCGACCTTCCGACGATCACCTCCAAAGCCAATCTGACAACACGCCTGTTCGACGTGGACGAACTCCAATCCAGCGGCAACAACTCACTCTACCGCCCCATTCCCAACCCGCTGCGAGTTCCCATCGCGCTCGCCGCATCGAGGCCAGACCATGCCATTGCCTCTTGAGGAACCGGGCAAGGCCCGAGACAGGGTGGTTCGCCAGCTGGTATCGGCGTTGCTCTTCGAAGGCATCGTTGAAGCGCACACGAAAATCGGCAAAGACGATACCCAATTCGATTGGTCGCTTGGCGGAAAGCAGTTTCGCTGCCGCGGCGGGATCGGGCCGTTTGGACGGCTCCGTATCGCACCAGGCTCCGTAGAGATCCTTGGTCCCTGCAACCGCTGGGAAGCCGCCTCTCTCGCTGCGATCGTTCCGGAACTGCCTGGGACCGGGGTTACGCGCAGTAGGCTGTTCAAGGAGCTGGAGCAGACCATCATCTTCTCGGATTGGAACCATCATCATATCCCGCCAAGGGATCGGCGCGAAATGTCCTTTGCGGCTCTGGAGGGTGCGTTGGATGAAGGGCATCCATATCATCCCTGCTACCGCGCCCGCTTGGGTTTTTCGATCGCCGACCACGCAGCCTACAGTCCGGAAGCAGGGCAGCCATTTCAACTCGTCTGGCTGTTGATTGCGCGAAAACACCTAGGCCACACATTTCCTGACCGCGAAGAGGATTTCTGGCGCCGAGAGCTCGGCGAGAAAACATGGGCGATCATCGGGGCAAAGCGGCACACGCTGGGGTTACCGACTGAGGGTTTTGGGCTCGTGCCGCTGCATCCATGGCAATGGAAGACCCTGGCCGAAGGTCCTTTCACTGGGTGGATAGCCACTGGAGAGGCCCACTATCTCGGCGCCTTGGGTGACAGGTACCTGGCAACGCAATCGGTTCGGTCACTTCTCAACCTCGACCGACCAGGCGCGGCGAGCATCAAGCTGCCACTCAGCATCATCAACACGTCCTCGCGCCGCGTGCTCGAACCACATTCGGTCTGCACTGCGCCGGCACTATCCGGATGGATCTCCGAGATCGTTGCCGGTGACCCGGTCTTTCGAGAAGGATATCCGCTCACCATCCTTAAGGAATATGCAGGCCTTATCGCGGATGCCCGCGGACCACTCGCCGGGGAGATCGGGGCCATATGGCGTGAGAATGCCGAGGCCACTCTGCAGCCCGGGGAAGCCATCATCCCCTTCAATGCCCTGATGATGATCGAAGGCGACGGAAGGCCATTCGCGGACGAGTGGATCCAGCGCTTCGGCCTGATGCCCTGGATCAACAGGCTCCAGGAGGTTGCCATCCTGCCCGTATGGCATCTGCTGGCCTGGCACGGCATAGCGGTGGAAGCCCATGGCCAGAACATGCTGCTGGTGCATCGCGACGGTTGGCCCGTCCGGCTCATCCTGCGTGACTTTCATGAAAGCGTCGAGTTTTCCTCCACCTTCCTGCGCGAGCCGGAAAAGGCGCCGGACTTCCCGTCATTGAACCCGGACTATCGGGCCGCTGAACCAGACCAATATTACTGGACGGACAATCTCGATTCGCTTCGCGAACTCGTCATGGACACGCTCTTCGTGTTCAACCTTACCGAAATCTCGCATCTTCTCCATGTCTGCTACGGTTTTCCCGAATTCCGTTTCTGGCAGCAGGTCGAAACCCTGCTGGCGGCCTATGAGCAGGATTGGCCGGTAAAGCAGCGCTTGGCTGAACTCGGACATGACCAACAATTCATCCGAACCGAATCCCTGATGACCCGAAAGCTTCTCGCGCAAAAGCCGGAATATCACCACGACGTGCCGAACGCCTTGGCCGCGAGGACAACCGAACGAAAGAGGAAGCCATGATCCAGATCGATGGACAGCTCTACGACCATGCCCATTTCGAGGAAGCCGGAGACCGGATCGGCAGGCAGATCGGCCTTGACGCGGGCAATGCCGGCCGCTACGCCGTCTGCTTCAGCAACACAGTCGAATGGCTCTCCTTCTTCTTCGCAATCCGAAGGGCGGGCGCAAGTGTGCTGCCGATCAATCCCGCCACGCCCTATCCGGCTGCCCGCAAGCTGGCGATGACGGCGAATTGCGACCGGCTTTTCTACAACAGCCTGACGGCGGAAGTATTGGAGGCGCATGAGGGCGCAAGGCCCGGTCGGCTGCTGCATATGAGCTCTGGCACGACGGGCGCTGCAAAATGCATCGCCAGGAGCTGGGACGAGATCGGCCGAGAGGTTGAAAGCTACGTTGCAACCTTCCGCGAACCGGAAGATATGACTCCGGTCATCGCCTGCCCGACCACCCATTCCTACGGGCTGATCTGCGGCATTCTTGTAGCTCTTAAACGCGGACACGTTCCGGTCATCGTGGAGACGGGAAACCCGAAACATCTTCTCAAGGTGCTGCGCGAGATTGAGCGCCCTCTCCTCTATTCGTCACCGGCGATCCTCCACACACTCTCAAGGCTTCTCCCAGAGGGGGAAAAGCTTTATGCCGCCATGACATCCGGTACCTTGCTGCCCGATCCATGGTTCACGCAGATCCGCGCGAAGAGCGAGCATCTTTTCCAGCAGTATGGCTGCTCGGAATCCGGCTGCATCGCAATCAACCCGGATATGCGTGCAGCCGCAGACATGGGTTTCGTCCTGCCGCACCTTAAAGCCTCGACGGGGAAAGGCGCCGACGACACCGGGGAGATCGTTGTTAAAGAAGATGGCGGCATGGCGATCCACACGCGCGATCTCGGTTATCGACGCGAAGACGGCATGTTAGTTTTCGTGTCGCGCATGGACGACATGATCAACGTGTCGGGCCTCAACGTCTATCCCGGCGATGTCGAGGACGCGGTCATGGCAATGCCTGCTGTCACCGACGCCGTTGCCTTCCGCAAAAACGACCGTTTCGCCGGAGAGCGCGTCGCGCTCCTCTACAGCGCCAGTCAGCCTGTGTCGTCGCGGGACATCCGCGAATGGTGCAGTCGCCATCTTGCAAGCCACCAATTGCCCATGGAGATGGTTCAGGTCGAAGAAATCCCCCGCCAGGCGAATGGCAAGATCAGCCGGCGCGATGTCGCGGCCCGTTATGCCGCCGGCGAGTTCGTCGCGCTTGGAACAGGAGTTGCCTCATGAACCGCGACGAAATTCTGGAGGCTGTCCGCTCCGTGCTTTCCGAGCAGATGGCGCATCCGCATATGCAAGGCTTCGCCCCGGAAGCCCGTCTCAACGAGGATCTCTATCTGGATTC
The DNA here is from genome assembly GCA_900469955.1 of Hyphomicrobiales bacterium. Taxonomy (GTDB): domain Bacteria; phylum Pseudomonadota; class Alphaproteobacteria; order Rhizobiales; family Rhizobiaceae; genus Neorhizobium. Next base: position 105,892 of record UBYX01000003.1, read on the forward strand.
CGTGCTGATCCTGCAGATCTTCCTCAATCTCGAGCTGGAATACGGGCTTGCTATGCCGGAAGAGGCGATCGCTCAACAGGAACTCGCCACGATGGCCGATTTTGTCGCGCTATATGCGCCTAAAACCACCATTCCATCCTTTCCGATGACCGGTGGATCCACGGACGAAGGCGTCCATGGCGAAGCCTATTACGATATCAAGGTACATTGCTTCGTAAGCTGTGTTTGCGATGGACTGAAGCGTCAGGGTCTCGATCAGCGGCCCTTCTATTTCGGAGTCTGGGACGCAAAGTTCGCTGTGAGTGACCGCTTCGAGCTTCTCTATCATTCGCCGGAGATCACTCAGAACTTCTTCCGTGACTGGTTCACCCGGCTCTACCGGGTTCCAATCCGTGAATGGTACGATCCGGCGAAATCGAAAGAGGACAATCTCACCGCGCTCATTGAACTCGTCGAGGCACGTCCTGACACCGGCTCGGTCATGGTGATGCTCGACATGTTCCACCTTCCCGAGCGCGAAAACAAGTTCAACCAGAACCCCTTCCCGCATTACCTGATGCTGCAGAAAACCGCGGATCCGGAAAAATGGTTCGTGCATGACCCGGACTATCGTTGGGAAGGCGAGATCGAGCGGGAGAAGGTGATCCACGCCATCATGCAGCCAACCGTCGGCGGCGGTTACGTCTTCGACAACGCTCTGGCTCGCCCGCCGGAACCGGAAGACCTGAGGGCCTATTTCGAAGCTTGCTTCGTCGCCAACAGCAATCCGCTGGCCGATGCGGTCCACGCCATCGTCACGGCACATCTTGAGAGCGACGGCGGATTGTCACTCTCTGATCTTGCCTCGGCAGTCCGCGAACTGCCGGTGATCACCATTCGGAAATATGCCTATGAGCATGGCTTCGCCTTTTTCTGGCGCGCACTGAAACTTCCCGCCGCCGAATTTGAACTCTGGTGCGAGGAGATCGAGGCGCTTGTCCAGGCCCTGAAGGCCCTGCACTACGCCTGCATGAAGCTTGCTCAGACGCAGGACAGAACCCAGTCCGGCGCTGTGTTCGAGCGGCTTGCCGAGGCCGATCGGTTGGAACGCAAGCTGAAAGAGCGTCTTGGCGAGGTCTTTGCGATGTGGTGCGATCGGCAGGAAACGGAAGCTGTCTCCGACCGGAAGAGGGCGATGGCATGAACGTTTCCATCTGCAGCATCAGTTTCCGCCATCACCTGATTTCGATCGGTGATATGGCGGCCTGGGCGCGATCAGCCGGCTTCCAGGGCGTCGAACTTTGGGGCGTGCATGCGCGCAATCTTGTCGCCTATCCCGAGCGAAACGGTGCCTGGCTTTACGATTACGGCCTGTCGGTGCCGATGATCAGCGACTACCTGCCACTTGACGCCGACGTCCTTATGCTGCGGCAAAAGACAATCGAGCTTTGCCAACTGGCGGGGAAATGGGGAGCCGCGAAGATACGGACCTTTGCAGGCAAGACCGCCAGTAAATCGGCCTCCGGCGAAGAACGGCGGTTGATTGCAAGCCGGCTGCGCGGCGTTTGCGATGTCGCTGCCAGCTACGGAATCTATCTGCTCGCCGAAACTCACCCGGGCACGCTTGCCGATACTGCCGCCTCAACGCTGCGACTGATCGAAGAGGTGGACCATCCATTCTTTGCGATCAACTTTGACGCATTGCATGTCTGGGAGGGCGGCGACGATCCGGTCGCCATACGCCGACGGATGGGGGCCGCCATACGCCACTATCACCTCAAAAACGTCCGTCACCGCAAAGATCTCGGAGTTTTTCAGCCTGCCAACGTCTACGCACCAGGTGGCGATCGCCGCGGAATGACTGCCCTATTCGAGGGGGCTCTCGACTATTCGCGCTTTCTTTCCGATCTAATCGAGGATGCCGACGTCGAAGCCTCGTTGGAATGGTTCGGCGGTAATTGCCAGGAAACACTGCGCAACGACCTGACGCAGGTGCGACAGATGATGGCAGCGAGACGCCAACGGGAGGTCTCCAGCCAGCATCGTTTCGAGCCAAGTCACCGTGATCTCTGATCGCTGCTCTTTCAGGTGGCTCGACAACCTTCAACCGCACGCTTTGGGACGAACAAGCCGTGCGACAAAATATGACTGTTGTTATCATGTTATCGATGCTAGATGGGGACCGCGGGCTCGAGGCAGCATGCTCGCGGCGCATCTGATGCGTTTGGTCTTCCCAGGGACGTCTAGCAAACCGATCAATGACGCTGAAAATCGACGATCGACACAGTCTTTACCTGACCCATCGCTCCGCGCTAGTGGACTATGCCGCACGCATCCTTGGCTCACGTGAAGCGGCAGAAGACATTGTCCAGGAAGCTTATCTTCGCTTGGCACCGGGAAGGACGACGGGCGAATCGGCGCGACAGACGATCGCCTACCTCTATCGTATCGTTCGCAACCTTTCATTCGACGTTTTGAAACGGCGCAAGATCGAAAGTCGGGGGCAATCCAGCGACGCCCCGTTCTGGACAGTGCCTCAGCCTGTCGAAACTCCGGAACAGACCGTAATGTTCTGCGACGAAGTCCGAATCGTCGCCGAGGTTCTCGGCTCGCTGCCGAGCGAGATCCGTACCGCCGTGGAAATGTACCGCTTCGGTGACCATACGCTTGATAGGGTAGCCCAACATCTCGGCATATCGGTGGCGACAGCACACAGGCATGTGCGCACTGCCATGATGAGGATTGCCACCGCGCTCGACAGAAAAAATACTTGAAACTCAGCTTGCGCGAAAAATCCCGACAGATCGATCGTTCCTACGAAAGGAAAGAAATTTCGGGTACAAGCAGCGAGTTATCCGGAGCAGGTACGATTTGACGCGGCACGACGAGACAGATGAAAGCATTCTGGAAGAGGCTATGGACTGGTTCCTGCGCCTGCGCGAACCATCTTGTTCACCCACTGACCAACGCGATTTCAATTCCTGGCTAGAGCGGTCACCAGCGCATCGCGCTGCCTGGATGAAAACGGGAAAAACATGGGACCTGATGGGCGAGGCGAAACCATTCGCTGACAGCCTCTGGCACCCAGCGACCCGGGCGACAGTACCTCTGCCTCGCCGGCGGAAGGCCTGGAGTGTTAGCGTAGCGCTCGCACTGGCGGCCTGTCTTGTGCTGGCTTTGGCCGGCCCCTCGCTTCTCTTTCACTACCAGGCGGATTTCGCAACCGCGACAGCCGAGCTGCGCAAGGTCACGTTGGAGGACGGCACGACGGTCGAGCTGGGTCCGCGAAGCGCGATCGATACTGACTTCATAAATGGCGCACGCACCGTCACCCTGCTTGAGGGCGAAGCCTTTTTCGACGTGAAGCATGATCCGACGCGTCCCTTCGTGGTCAACGCCGCAGGCGTTAAGGTCACGGTGCTGGGTACGGCGTTCGATGTCCGAATGAAACCGGAAGACACGACGATTGACCTTATGCGTGGCGTCGTCGGCCTCACGGTGGAAGGAGCCGCACACCCATTCGAACTGTCGCCGGGCGATTCCGTCGTGGTCGGTCGTGGCGACGGGAAGATATCACGCAGCCAAACAGCGCCCGAGGACATGGCGGCGTGGCGACATGGACACCTGTTCGTCAACGACGCGACCATCGCTTCCGTGGTCGAGGAACTTCAGCGATACCACCCCGCCTGGATCAGTATTCCAAGTGGTGACCTTGCCCATCGCCGCGTAACTGGCCTCTATGATCTTTCGAACCCTGACCGGGCGCTCGAAGCACTCGTCGAGCCCTATGGAGGCAAGATGCACCGCATTTCGCCCTACCTGCGCGTGCTCGCCCTCTTCTAGGCTGTTAAATTTTCATAAAAATTTTCATGAGCGGTGAAAAAAACGACGCGTGCAGTCGTCTTTACGCTGAAACGCTGGCCGGGGGGCTTGGCGTGCAGTGCGTAGCAGGAGACGGGGCGGATGAGCTTTCCGATTGATGGAGTTTGGCGTGGCGCGGAGACGACGGGCAGGAACAGGGCCTTTGCACTGGGTTTGATGGCAACGGTCGCTGCAGCCACCATCGCGGCAAGCCAAATGGTCACCACCCCTGCCCTGGCTCAGTCAGTCACCCGCAACTTCGATATCCCGGCTCAGCCGCTAGCATCGGCTGTCAACGCCTTCGGCCGCCAGTCCGGCCTGCAGGTCACGCTTGCCGCGACGACCTCGCGCGGCGTCAATGCTCGGGCGGTTAACGGCAATCTCACGCCGGACCAGGCGCTAGCCCGCATGCTGGCTGGTACCGGCGTCAACTATCGGATCGCCGATGGCACCGCCGTGATCGGCGCTCCGGCGCCTTCTGCTGGCGACCTCCCGACCGAAGGCGCAACGACGCTCCAGCCAATCGTGCTGCGGGGGCAATCAGGTGCGGAAGGCGACGTGGGTGAAACGGTCATTGGCCCGGAGCAGCTGGAGCGGATCAATCCAACCGACATAGCCGATGTCTTTCGTGAAGAACCCGGCGTGCAGGTGGGCAGTTCGCTGCCGATGTCCCAGAAGGTCTATGTGCACGGCGTTGAGGAGACCAACCTCGCCGTCAGCATCGACGGTGCCCGCCAGAACAACAAGGTCTTCCATCACAACGCAACCAATCTGATCGACCCCTCGATCCTGAAGGCGGTCGATGTGGATGCCGGCATTGCGCCGGCGGATGCAGGCCCCGGCGCGCTTGCCGGCTCAATCAACTACGAAACCAAGGATGCAATCGACCTGCTGGCGCCGGGCCAGTCGATCGGCGGCTTCGTCACATCGACGTACAATTTCAATAGCGACACCGTAACGACCGGCCTCTCCGCCTATGGCAAGCATGAGGGCTTCGATTTCCTTGGCTATTTCACCTTCGGCAAGGGTGACGATTTCGTCGGTGGAAACGGCGAGGAGGTGGACGGCACCAGCACTAATATACTGAGTGGCCTCGGCAAGATCGCCTATGAGACCGACGAGGGTCACCGTTTCGAACTGAGCCACGACCGTGTGGTCGACGATGCTCCCCGTCCGTTCCGCGCCAATGCCGGGTTCGTCGATACCGGCCGCCCGTGGGAGCCGCGCATCCGCGACTATCGCATGGACAGGCAGAACACCGTCTTCACTTATACGGATACCTCGCCGGAAGGCTGGTGGGATCCAAAATTCCAGCTGGCCTACAGCTCGACCGAGGTGAAAGTGCCGATTTACGGCCCGCCCGGCTATCTCTATACTGATACCGGCGAGACCTCCAGTTTCAACGGCAAGTTCGAAAACAAGTTTGCTCTTGATATCGGCAATATCGTCGCCGGTATCGACTTCTACAGCGACAAGGCGGAACTCGAGGATCCGTTCGAGCCTGGCACCGAAAAGGCCAGGAATGTCGGCATCTACACCCAGGCCCGTCTGGAACCTTGGGATCACACCCGCCTTTCGTTCGGCGGACGTGCGGATCACCAGTGGTTCACCGGTATCGACGGCTCCGACTTCGACCACGGCGGCCTAAGCGCCAACATTTCGGGAGAATACGACCTGACGGATTTCCTGACCGCCAAGGCCGGTTTCTCACATGTCTGGGCTGGTATTCCGCTTGCTGAAAACTTCATCATGAACCCAGCCTGGGACTACGGCGCCGATGGCCCGAAAGTCGTGACCGCCAACAACTATATGATCGGCCTCGAAGCCGAATATGAAGGCTTTACTGCGGAAGCCAGCCTGTTCCGGACCAAGATCAACAACGCCCGCGTCGCCGCCTATCGTACGCCGGCAGAAGGCGCCCTAATCAACAAGGACCTCGACTCCAAGGGCTTTGAACTCGGTGCCGGCTATGCCTGGACCGACAGCTCGGTGAAGGTCAAATACGCGCATGTCGATGTGGACGTGAACGGTGCCCCGGCAGATTCCGACTCGGGCAATTATCTCGCCACGCCAGTCGGCGACATCTTCACGCTCACCGCCACCCACACATTCGTGGATTGGGGCCTTACCGTCGGGGGCGATCTGGAATATGCGCCGGAATACGACCACGTCAGTTCCGGCAATCCCTACAGGGCCTACACCGTCGTCAACGTCTTTGCGGAATGGAAGCCTGAGACGATGACGCACTTCACCTTCCGTGCGGAGGTGAAGAACCTGTTCGACGAGACCTATTCCGACCGCGCCACCTATGGCCAGGAATTCGGCAACGTCACGCCGCTCTACGAGCCGGGCCGCGCATTCCTGCTGACGGCGAAAGCGACGTTCTGAAGAACGTGATCATATATTCACCTTGGCGTGTGGCGGCGGCTTTCCGGGTTGCCGCCACATCCATGTCGGGATAAGTGGAATAGAAAACTCAAGTAAGGAGCAATCCATGATCCAGGCAGTCGCAAAATGGCGGACGGAACACGGCCGGAAATATCTCGTGCAGCTGTGCAAGCATTTCGCCCATAAGATCGAGGTCACCTATACCGAGAACAACGGCGAATGCCGCTTTTCCTGCGGCACGGCGTTGCTCGACGCGGATGACGGCCGGCTGACGATTACCGCAGTCGCGGAGAACCCGGAACAGCTCGCCGAGACGCAATCGGTGATCGAACGGCATCTCGTTCGCTTTGCCTTCCGCGAAAATCTCGAGGCTCTGCAGTGGCAGGCGCAGGACCGCGCCGCCTGAGCCGCTTCGGAACGACCAAGACAGGATGACACGATGAAGATCAGCACGATCGCCGCGGCCGCCGCATTGGCTTTTTCGGCGCTATCGGCGCAGGCGGCCGAAATTGCCACGGCCAAGGGGCCGGTGAGCATCGCCAAGCCTCCGACCACGGTCGCAGTCTTCGATATCGCCGCCATCGACACGCTCGACCGGATCGGCGTCAAGCCGGCGGGATTGCCGGAAGAACTCTACCTTTCGCGGCTCGAACCACTGAAGCAAGGGGCGGAAATAGTCGGCGATCTGTTCGAGCCGGATCTGGAGGCGCTGAGCGCGCTTGGCCCCGACCTCATTATCGTGGGCGGCCGCTCCTCCACCAAGGCGGATACCACCGCCCAGGTGGCCCAGACCATCGATATGACCATGGACGGCGACGACCTGGTCGATCAGGCCAAGCAACGGCTCGCGGCCTACGGCGCCCTGTTCGGCAAGCAGGGGGAAGCCGAAAAGGCTGCACGTGAGCTCGACGACCGGATAAAGGCCGCCAAGGTCGCGGTCGCCGGCAAGGGCAACGGTCTGATCGTCATGACCAACGGACCGAAGGTGACCGCCTATGGTCCCGGCTCGCGCTTCGGTTGGGTGCATGCGGCGCTCGACCTCCCGCCAGCCGTTCCGGACGTGAAGGCGGCAGACCACGGCGAAGCGGTATCCTTTGAGTTCATCAACAAGGCAAATCCCGACTGGCTGCTTGTCCTCGACCGCGCTGCGGCAATCGGCTCCGGCGAACAAGGTGCCAAAGCGACGCTGGATAATGAACTGGTTGCCCAGACGACCGCTTGGAAGAAGGGACAGGTCATCTATCTGCCGGCCGCGGAATTTTACATCGCCGCCGGCGGGGTTCAATCGATGCAGCGCGTACTGACAACCATCGCCGAGGCCTTCGCCGACGCCAGATGAGAACAACCGCTCACCAGCAGTCATCATGCATAGGATGGGTAGCAGCCTCCGCGCTTGCGGCTCTCTTCATGTTGAGCCTGTTCGTCGGTGTCATCGACGTGCCCCTTGGTCGGGTCTTTGCCGACGCTGGAGCATTAGAACTTCTTCTAATCAGCCGCCTGCCGCGAACGCTCGCGGCTCTGCTTGCCGGCTCGGGCCTGGCGATCGCCGGTCTCATCATGCAGACGCTCAGCCGCAACAGCTACGTCGAGCCCTCGACAGCCGGTACCGCGCAGAGTGCCGAGCTAGGAGTGCTTCTCGTCACGCTGCTGTGGCCGTCGGCTAACCTCTTCGCAAAAAGCATCGTTGCCACCACAGCCGCGCTTCTCGGCACTTCAGTTTTCCTCGTGACGGCGCATCGGCTGCCACCGACCCAGCCGTTCCTCGTTCCCCTCTTCGGCATTGTCTATGGCGGCGTCATTGGTGCGGCCGTTACCTTCGTCGCCTGGCAGGCGGACCTGCTGCAATATCTCTCGGTCTGGACCAACGGAGATTTCTCCGGCGTGCTGCGCGGGCGTTATGAACTGTTGTGGATCGGGGCGGCCATGCTGGGCGTCGCGTGGATGATCGCCGACCGGTTGACGATCATGGCGCTCGGTCGGAACGCCAGCATTGGACTTGGCCTCGACTACACCCGCATGCTGCAGCTCGGCCTCGTCATCGTCTCCGTCATCTCCGCGCTCAGCACGGTGATTGTCGGGATCATCCCTTTCGTGGGTCTCGTCGTGCCGAATATCGTGTCGCGGCTGATGGGTGATAATCTGCGAGGCACGCTGCCGGTCGCTGCGATGAGCGGCGCGATTTTGGTGCTCGGCTGCGACATTCTCGGGCGACTAATTCGCTATCCTTATGAGATCCCGGTCGGTACCATGATGGGCTGCGTCGGCGGCATCATTTTTCTCTGGCTTCTCTTTCGGCGGCCGGCCCATGCGTGACCGCCGGCTTCTCTGCCTTGGCGCGGCTGCGCTTGTCTGCATCGCCGCTTATATGACGATCGGATTGCGCGGCAACTACGGTTTCGTGCTGACTCTGCGAGCGACGAAACTTGCCGCCCTCATCCAGGTCAGCGTCTCGATCGCCATTTCCACCGTGATCTTCCAGACGGTCACCAACAACCGTATACTGACCCCCGCCATCATGGGGCTCGACGCGCTCTATCTGTTCGGCCAGATGGTGCTCGTTTTCGCGCTCGGCGGTGTCGGTTACGCGGCGCTCGATCCACAGCTGAAGTTCGGCGGCGAAGTGCTGCTCCTGATGGGCCTTGCCACAAGCCTCCTGCTGCCGATGCTCAGGCGCGGCACGGACATGGGGCTGATGCTGCTTGCAGGCCTTATCTTCGGTGTCCTCTTCCGCAGCCTACAATCACTGCTGGCGCGCCTTGTCGATCCCAATGATTTCGCTGTGGCGCAAAGCATGAGCTTCGCCAATTTCAACAACGTGCGCACCGATCTCTTGATCTTTGCGACGATCCTGACAGTCATAGCCGCAGTTATCGGCTGGCGCGCCCGACATGTCCTCGACATCATGGCGCTTGGCGTTGATAGCGCGATCGGGCTCGGGGTGAGTTGGACGAGAACCGTGACCGGTTTTTTGCTGCTCGTCTCGGCGCTGGTCGCGGTCTCTACGGCACTTGTCGGGCCGATCGCATTTTTCGGCCTGCTGGTCGTAGCCGTCGCGGAGCGGATCGTCGATAGCAGGCGCCATGCCATCCTCGTGCCGACAGCGATCCTGACCGCCGTCATCATACTCGTTGGCGGCCAGACGCTGTTCCAGCATGCACTAGGCAACGGTTCTACGCTCGGCGTCGTCATCGAATTCGCCGGCGGCGTTGCCTTCCTCATTCTCCTCTTCCTCGGGAGCCGCCGATGATCCGGGTTGAAAACGTCTCGCTGAAGCACGGCTCGACGCCGATCCTGCATGATATCTCGCTTGAGATTCCGAAAGGCGGCATTACCGCGCTGATCGGCCCCAATGGTGCGGGCAAGTCCTCACTCCTGTCGCTGATTGCGCGGCTTCAACCGCTACAGGCCGGAAAGATCAGCATCGAAGGCTTTCCGGTCAACACGACGCCGAACCGGGATCTTGCAAAGATCATCGCGATCCTGCGCCAGGACTCGCTTGTCACCAGCCGGTTGCGGGTCGGCGAACTCGTCGGATTCGGGCGCTTCCCGCATGGTCGCGGCCGGTTGACGGCAGAAGACCAGGCGATCATCGACCAATCGCTACAACAATTCGACCTCACCGACCTTGCCGACCGGTTCATCGAGACCCTTTCCGGCGGGCAACGGCAACGGGCTCTCGTGGCCATGGCCTTTGCGCAAGGCACGGATTACCTGCTCCTCGACGAGCCGCTGAACAATCTCGACATGTATTTTGCCCGCGAGCTGATGCGGTCCCTGCGCAAAATCGCCGATGACAAGGGCAAAACTGTCGTCATCGTCCTGCACGACATCAACCAGGCAGGCTTTTATGCGGATCGGATAGTGGCAATGAAGACGGGCCGCGTGGTTGCTGATGGCGCGCCGCTAGAGCTACTCACCCCGGAGACCCTCCAAACTATTTTCGGATTTGAGATGCGGGTGGAAACGATCGACGGGATCAAGGTCGTAGTGCATCTTCGTTAAGGGGCAGCGTTGGCCGTATCTTGAATCGAACAGCTGTTCATCGCGAAAGTACATAGCCGACCTTCTTTCGGTCCCACGTGGTACTAGTAACGCCTTTCGCTATAAGCTTGTATTTTCTGGACCTTGCCGTTTTCGGTAAGCGGCAGCTCGTCGATGAAATAGCGGGGGGATCGAGGGGTACGAACTACGTCCTCGGTCGCAATGTCGGGTAAAGTCGGGGATGAGTTGCCACATGCCGCTTCGGTCTCGGCACCGATGAACGCCTCCCGCGCTGCTCACACGGCAATTCCATTTTCAAGGCGCCGATGCACCAATCTTAAGCCTGCCGGAAGTGATCGCCCCGTATCACAGGGGGCCGAAGAGCCAGATAGTTCAGCGCCTGCCTCGGCCTTGTACCGGTTCAGGCGCTCCATACCCCGACTTTGACCCACTCAGTTCTCGCCAGCGGATGTCGTAGTTGGCGTCGATAACAACCGATGTCATTTTGATATCACCCTTGCGACGACTAACAGGCGCAATTGCGGCGCCACGGGAGATCCTAATTTCCGGCTCAAGTGAACCAAATTACGCATGAGACGTTCGACTGGAACCAAGACAGCGGCGCGCTATGTCAACCATTCGTTCCAAAGGCAGGGATCTTGAGCTCAAACACCTCCGCTGATGTCCACAATCTTCTCCTTGCGGCGCTTGCGCCGCAGGACATGGCAGCGCTGAGCCCGCTTCTTGAGCCCGTGATGTTGAAACAGAACGAGATTCTCTTTGAGCCAAACACTCCCATCCAATATGTCTACTTCTTTGGTGGTGGCCTCTCCTCTGAGATTGCTATAAACGCGGGCTCGAATCGGATTGAGGTTGGCTGTATCGGGCGGGAGGGGCTGTCTGGCGTGCCGGCCGTGCTCGGCGTTGATATGACGCCGCACCAGAGTTTCATGCAAGTTGGAGGGCCGGCCCTGCGGATAAGATCGTCGGAGCTGCAGCAGGCGATGGAGGCAAGCGCCCCGTTGCGTAAGCTCCTCCTCCGATTTGCACATGTCTTCATGATTCAGATCGCTGCGACTGCACTTGCCGATGGTAAGTATAGCGTAGAGCAGCGTCTCGCCCGCTGGCTATTGATGTGCCACGACAGACTTGGTGGCGAGCTTCCCCTGACTCACGAGTTTCTAGCGCTGATGTTGGGGGTCCGGCGGCCGAGCGTAACAGACGCATTACATATTCTTGAAGGGAACCACCTTATAAAAGCGGAACGCGGCCTTGTTACGATCAGAAACCGCTCGACGCTCGAGGCGCTGGCAGGCGGGTCCTATGGAATTCCTGAAGCGGAATACCGCCGCCTTATCTCAAGGAATTGAGTTTGAGCCGAACATCGACAACCGTCGGTTCCGGTACGATAGCAGACGGAGGTGCGGAGACAGCGCCGTGGCTGGCACAAGGAAGGTGGCGTGATCGTTTTCATCCCGCCTCAATCTGACACCTTCCGCCATTTTTGAGATCGTTACAGAGCGCTCCGCGATTGATGGAACCTAACAGCCGCGATTGCTGTTAGCACACCTCGAAGCCTCCGCGCCCTAGGGGGCTGCAGGAAAGGGTGCGATGTGAGCGAACTGCAGCAGGAGTTTCCAGAGTCATCCGTCCAGCTCCGCTTTCGGAGCTCAGAGCAGGGTCGGCAGAAGCATCGCAACCAATCAGAGACTGTCGCCGAAGATTCACCCGCATCGGAGTTCGCAGGAGCGGCACGGCCGCTGGTTGTAGATCTTGACGGTACACTGGTTCGATCTGATCTCCTCATCGAGACTGCCTTCTCAGAACTCAGTCACCGTCCCCATTCGATCATCGACATGATCCGCGCTCTGTCGAAAGGAAAGGCGTGCTTAAAGCATCGCATTTCTGAACCTGCTGACTTCGATCCGGCGATGCTGCCTTATGATGGGACGGTTCTGAAGCTGATCGAAAAAGCCCTGGACGATGGGCGACCTGTTTATCTTGCATCGGCCAGTCACGAGCGCCTGGTATCCGCGATTGCCGACCATCTCGGCTTTTTCACAAGTTGGTTTGCTACCGACGCCGTTACGAACTGTGCGGCCGAAATCAAGGCGGAGAAGCTTGTCGCGGCCTTCGGTGAAAGGGGCTTCGATTATGTCGGCAATGATTCCGCCGATCTCCCGGTTTGGCGCCGCGCCGCAAAATCCTACGCAATTCGAACGCCGGCGATGGTGGCGCGAAATCTTTCGAGCCAATCTAGGGATGTCGAACATCTATCCTATGACAAGCCGACATGGCGAACCTGGGCGAGGCAACTGCGGGTACATCAATACGCCAAAAACGGATTGGTATTTATTCCCCTTCTCACCAATCACCTCTTCGATTGGCAAAGCGTGCTGCAGGCACTGTTTGCCGCAGTCGCCTTTTCACTTTGCGCTTCAAGCGTCTATCTCTTGAATGATCTTGTCGACCTGCAGGACGACCGGGCGCACCCTACCAAATGTCGGCGGCCGCTCGCATGCGGAGACATTGCCCTGTCACAGGCACTGATGGCGATCCCGATCCTGTTTCTGCTGTCGCTCGCGATTTCTGCGTGGGTTTCATTGGGTTTTCTCGGCATTCTGGCGACCTATTTCGCGCTGACCACTGCCTATTCGTTCTTTCTGAAGCGCAAGATAATCGTCGATGTCGTGGCGCTTGCGGGGCTTTATACGATGCGGGTGATTGGCGGAGCCGTGGCGCTCTCCGTCTGGGTTTCGCCCTGGCTACTTGCCTTTGTCATGAGTTGGTTCCTGTCGCTTGCGCTTGTGAAGCGCTACGTCGAACTCAAGGCGAGGCGCGAGGCGAACCTGCCGGACTCGAAGAGCCGGGGCTACCGCAACAGCGACCTCGATGTTGTCGGAGCCTTGGCAACCGCCTCGGGTCTAAATGGGCTCACTCTCTTTGCGCTCTATATTTCGAGCGACGGCGTCCAAGACCTCTATGCCCGGCCCGCAATCTTGTGGCTGGTCGGCCCGATCCTGGCCTATTGGATGGCGCGAGTACTGATGCTCGCACACAGAGGGCTGATGAATGATGATCCTGTCGTCTTTGCGCTAAAGGACAAAATTAGTCTCGCTACGCTCGGTGCAGTCGGGGCCGTCGTCATCGGCGCAATTTGAGGTCGCACCCACATGCACATCACTCTGTCCGCTGTCGCGCGAGGTCACGGCCGATGAGATTTGCCGCTCGCTATATCGTCTTCGCCGTCGCCTCGACAGTTGTAAATTTTGCAGTCCAGGAGGCGGTTGTGCAGACCGCCCCGACCCAGTCATTGGCACTATCGATCCTGGCCGGCACGGTTGCCGGCTTCGCTGTCAAATACGTACTCGACAAGAAATGGATCTTCTTCGACGACTATACTTCGCATGGAAGCGAGATCCGGAAGATCGCTCTTTATGGCATGTTCAGCGTGCTGACAACCGCGGTATTCTGGTGTTTTGAAGTCACTTTCTGGGTGCTTTGGCGGACGGAACTCGCCAAGTATTCCGGTGGCGCACTCGGCCTCGCGATCGGATATATATCGAAATACGCCCTGGATCGGAGGTTCGTATTCAGGTCGGAGAGGACGTGACATGAGCCTGCAGGGCTGGGGGCGTTATCGGAACTACGACAGCGAGGTGCTGGAATGCCTCCTTCCGCGGTCTGTGAGAACCATGGTGTCTTCCGGGGCAGGCCTCATCGCACGCGGGAATGGTCGCTCCTATGGAGATGCCGCGGTTGGCGAGATCACGACATTGATGTGTGGCGGGCTCAGCCGGATGAAAGCCTTCGATCCGGGCACCGGCATTCTCACTGTGGAAGGCGGCACGCTGCTTTCAGACATATTACAGGCCTTTATTCCTCGCGGTTACTTTCCGCCGGTGGTGCCCGGCACCAAGTTCGTCACGGTCGGCGGCATGATCGCCGCGGACGTGCACGGTAAGAACCACCATCAAGTAGGCGGGTTCGGGGATCACGTGACACAGCTCAAGCTGGTCGTCGCAAGCGGGGAACTGGTGACCTGCAGCCGCACGGAAAACCCCGAGCTTTTCCTCGCGACCATCGGCGGCATGGGCCTGACCGGCGTCATCGTCGAAGCAAGTTTTAAAATGAGGCCGATCGAGACCGGCTGGATTCTGCAGAAGACGACGGTCGCGCAGGACTTAGGCGGGGCCTTGAAGGTGCTGCAGGCGACGGATGAGCTTACCTATTCTGTCGCCTGGATCGACTGCCTCGCTACGGGAAAGTCCATGGGCCGATCGCTCATCTTTACCGGCGAGCACGCGACGCGGGAGCAGGTTACTTCCCGAATGCCGCAAGCGAAGTTCTTTCCTGCGACAATGGAGCCAAAGCTTAGCCTCCCCTTTGACTTTCCCGCGTGGATCCTCAATCGCGCCAGCGTCTCGGCCTTCAATGAGATGTATTTCAGGGCCGGCGCACGCAAGGCCGGACCTCCATCGCTGGTCCACTGGAACCCTTACTTCTTCCCACTGGACGGCATTCATCGATGGAATCGCCTTTACGGCAAGCGGGGTTTCCTTCAGCACCAATGCGTCGTCCCGGAGGGCAACGCGCTTGCTGTCCTCGGCGAGATGCTCGAACGATTTGTTCGCTCGGGTAAAGGTTCCTTCCTCGCCGTTCTCAAGAAGCTTGGTCGGGGCGGCGGGCTCATCTCCTTCCCCACTTCAGGCTACACTCTGGCCCTCGACCTTCCGGCGACCGCGGACGTGTTTCCGCTTCTGGAGGAAATAGACAAGATCGTTGTCCACGCCGGGGGTCGGCTCTATCTAGCCAAGGATGCGCGACAATCCCGACAAACATTCGAAGCCGGTTACCCGCAACTTTCGGCATTCAAAGAATTGCGCCGGGTAACCGGCGCCGACCGTCGCTTTCGATCCCATCTTTCGACAAGGCTCGGCATATGAACAGAACCGGCAAGACCCTTCTCCTGATCGGCGCTACCTCGGACATCGGCCGGGCAACCGGACTGGTCTATGCCATGGCCGGCTGGGACTTGCAGCTTGCGGGGAGAAACCTTGAAGCCGTTCGCCGCGAAGCGGATGATATCGGAACGCGAAGCGGCGCCTCGGTCTCTGTCCATCATCTCGATATTCTGGACACCAGCCGGTTCGAGGACTTCTGTGGGGCCTTGCCGACATTGCCGGACACGGTCGTCTGCGTTGTTGGTCAGCTTGGCGAACAGCAGCGCGCCGAACGAGAACTCGATCATGCAACGCAGGTGCTGCGGACGAATTTCGAAGGACCGGCGCTGCTTCTGGGCCTGATTGCGGAACGCTTCGCGAAACGGGGCTCCGGTACGATTATTGGCATCAGCTCGGTCGCGGGTGACCGCGGACGGGGGTCGAACTATGTCTATGGCGCTGCAAAAGCAGGTCTTAGCGCATTCCTCTCCGGATTGAGGAACCGGCTTGCATCTGCAGGTGTTCGAGTCCTCACCGTCAAACCCGGCTTCGTACGCACCCGAATGACAGCTGCAATGAAACTCCCGCCTCTGCTCACGGCCGAGCCGGGCCAGGTTGCCGACGCAATCTTTTCCGCGTCCGAGATGAAGAAGCAGCGCGAGGTCATTTACGTCCGGGGGCTGTGGTGGCCAATCATGCTTGCGATTCGCTCGATACCGGAGCCGATCTTCAAGAGGCTGCGATTGTGAGCGAATCTCTGACCGGCACGAAGACGTTCGGAACCTCCAGGTGGCACAGGCTTTCACCGGCCATGTCCATCTTGCTGATTGGCTTTTTGCTGGCAGCGCTTCTTGCAACCCCTGGGGTTACGGTCACAACAAAATCGCTCGATCAACTTTTTCTCGCGTTCGATTGGATACAGCGCCTCTTGAAAGGGCAGGTGCCACTCACCGACTTCCACGGCAGCCTTGGCCCGCTTGCCTATCTTCTGCCCGCGCTCGGTTATCGCCTCACCGGAAGTTTTGGCGGCGCCATGCCCGCAGCACTTGCGCTAGTCGTAGTGCTCATGACAATCGTATCGAGCCATGTGCTCGTCAGCCGACTGCGACCTTATCTGGCAATTGTCTTTGCAGCCTTCGTGCTGCTGATACTGTCGGCCCCGGTCAAGCTCGGAGAACCTGTCACCGCGTTATCCTTCGGCTTATATCACGACCGGATTGGCTGGGCCGTCATAGCCCTCCTGTTCGTCATGTATCTACGGCCAAATCATCCGCTTGGCTGGCAAACGGTGCTCGACGCGATTTCTGCTGCCATCATGACGCTGGTGCTGGTCTACATACGCGCCCCCTATGGGTTGCTGGCCCTCGCCTTTCTCATCTTCATGCTCACGGACAAGCGCCAGTGCCTGTGGCCTGCCGCAGCTCTTTTTCTTGTCATTGTCGCAATCGTCGCGGCCGAGACGACCTTCATCGGCTCCTTCGCCTATGTAAGCGAGGTCTGGCACCGGATCAAATCGGACGGCCTTGCAGGTGGAGGTTGGCCGGATTTGCTCGACAAAGGGCTCGGGAACCTTACCGATCTGCTGCTTCTTTCGGTTCTAGCCTCGCTCATGCTTTGGCGGAAGCGAAGCCTACGCGATCTTGTTTTCGTGCTCCTATGTGCCGTCGGTGGCTTGTGGCTCTTAAGCCATAACCTGCAGCGCTGGGGCATCATCACGGTTCATGCAGGAGCCCTGGTGATGACAGAACTCCTCCTGCGCCGAATGGATGAGGATCCTCGATACCGTGAGAGGTCCGTGGTCAATCCTGCAGGGGTCAACCTGTTCTTCCTTGCCTTCGTGTTGCCGACCATCCTCCAGTGTGGCATGGCCCTGGCGTTGCACGCCGGCGCGGCAGTCGCCAAAGCGGGCCAATCTCTCGCTCTGCCGCGCGTGGATGGTGTTCAGCTCGCCGATCTCTGGACTACGGGAGATTTTCGCGCAGCAGCCTTCTATCTTGACATGGTGCAGGAGGGGCGAAGCCTGCTCGACGGGCTTCAAGAGCCGATCAAAAACCTGTCCGTGCTCGGCAGCGTCAATGTTTTTTCCACTGTTCTGGACCTCGAACCCGCGCAAGGGGGCATTGCAGACGTTCGGTGGGATTTCGCTGACCAGGGTCCTAAAACCGCCGCGCCAGCAGAACTGCTCGGGTCAGCCGATACGGTTCTGTTGCGGAAGTTTGAAGACCCGGCGGACGATTTGCGGCAGCTCTATCTGCCGTACCTGCAGCAAAACTACCTGCAGGCCGGCGAAAGCCAGAACTGGATGCTCTTTCACCGGCAACAACCGGTTTCCGGGCCGCCACGGCAGACCTCACCATGACGCGCGCGGTTCAAGCAGCGATACCGATCGCAGCAATGGCGATAGCTTGCGCGGCTATGCTCTGGCTGCCCGGCCGCACGATTACTGCCGGCTTCATCAACGACGTGCTGATATTCATCGACGGTGCGCATCGGATCGCCTTTGGACAGGTGCCGAACCGCGATTTTCATTCCGCGCTCGGGCCGCTTGTCTTTTATCTTCCAGCGCTTGGATACTGGCTATCGGGTAGTTTAGGCGCTGCGATGCCGGTCGGAATGGCGATATTGCTAATCGGCTTTCTGCCGGCGATGATCCGCATCCTCCAATCCCGCCTTTCTCCTTTTCTGGCTGTGGTGCTTGGCGCCCTACTGATCGTCATTCTCGCCGCCCCGATCAACCTCGGTAGCCCGGTGACGCTGCTGACCTTCGCCATGTTCTATAATCGCATCGGCTGGGCCGCCTTGGCGCTGCTGCTTGTGATGTATCTCCGGCCCGCTGAGCAGACGGCGAAATCCCGCCTCGTCGACGCGTTGGCCGCAAGCTTCCTCCTCTTGGTGCAGATTTACACAAAGGCGACTTACGGCGTGGCGGGGCTCGGCTTCGTCGTCATTCTGCTTCTCGATGGGCGGCAGCGTGGCTGGGCGATGATGTCCTTGGTTCTGACCGCGATCGTCATGATTGCGATCGAGTTGGCTTGGGGCGGTTCCCGCGAGCATCTGGGGGATTTGAGGGCGGCGGCAAACGTAAGCGGCGGGCGCGATGTGGCAAGCCTGATCCGCAACATGCTGGACAACCTCTCGGACCTCACGCTGTTTTGGTTGGTCGCAGGTATTGCGGTTTGGCAGGCGCGCAGTATCGCTGACCTGCTCTTCTACGGGTTCTGCTTCGTCGCAGGTCTGCTCATCCTAAACCAGAACGCCCATGGCTGGGGCATCATCACCCTTTATAGCGGCGTCGCGGTTGCGGTGGAGCGCACTGTACGTTTGGCTTCGGTTGGAAAACGGAACGCCGTGCCGACACGGCTCGTCTTGGGCCTGCCGCTGCTTGTCCTTTTCCTCTTCCTCCCCCCCATTGCCCATTATGGGGCTGCGTTGGCACTTCATTCTGCGCTTGCCGGAGCAGATGCCGGCGAGCCTCTCGGACCACCGCTCTTTGACGACCTGAGAAACTTCGAGCCGCCGGAGGGCCAGCCGCGGTTCATGATGCAGTATGTGGACAGCATAAAGAGCGGTGGCGAGCTGCTACGGACACTTGGCGTTGATCTTGAACGGGTGTTGGTGCTCGATTTCGTCAATCCGTTTTCGGCGGGACTGAACATACGGCCCCCGACGGGAGACAGCTCCTGGCTGCATTGGAAGCGAAACATCGATGAACGAAACCATCCGCCTGCCGAAGTCCTCTTTGCCGATGTGAAGATCGTAATGATCCCGAAGCCCGGCATCAACGGCCTTCCGTTGCAGGACCTTTACGGGAGCTACATCTCGAGGGAGTTCCAGCTGCTAAGGGAGACCAGCGAGTGGACGGTCTACCTGCGACGTCAAGCGGGTGGTTGAGGTGGGCATGGCGGAAATCCGGGAAGCCCCTACCCGCCTGACGCCCATCGGCAACTTTATGGGGCTGCGTGGGACGATCATCTGTATCGGTCTGTTGCTTGCAGCCATCCTTGCGCTGCCCGGCCGGACCATTACGACCAAGTATGTCAACGACCTGTTCATTTTTCTGGATGGATCATACCGGATCTGGTCGGGCCAAGTGCCGAATCTCGACTTCCACAGCTCCCTCGGGCCGCTCGTGTTCTATTTGCCCGCCGTGGGATTTGGCCTTACCGGCAGCATGGGCGCTGCGATGCCCGTGGGCATGGGTATCTTGGTTCTCATGTTGGCGGTGGTCTCGGCGGAGATAATCGGCAGCCGCATGGCCTGGAAAACCGGTCTCCCCCTATCACTGTTCCTGCTTCTGATAGCAGCCGCTCCCGCCAACCCGGGCGAACGGATCGGCGAACTTTCCTTCGCGATGTTCTATAACCGCATGGGCTGGGCGGCATTGGGTCTTTTGCTGGTAATGTATCTGCCGCGCCGAACTCGTTCGGCAAAAACGGACCTGGTGGACGGGATCTGCGCATCTTTTCTCGTGCTCCTCATGCTCTACACGAAGATCACCTATGGTGTGGTCCAACTCGCCTTCTTGGTTTTTATGCTCTCCGATCGGCACCAGTTCCGCTGGGTCCTGCAGGCTTTGCTCACCATCGTAACCTTGCCGCTCCTCATCGAGTTGATCTGGCAAGGAGGGGGCATGTACCTTTCTGACATTCGCTCTGCGGCAGAGGTCAGCGGCGGCTTGCCGACAGCGCAAGGATTGGCGGATGTGGTTTCCAAGAACCTGCACGATATTGCCGTCTATGGGATATTTGCGTGCATCCTTGTCATCGCCCGACGGAGGTTCAGGGATGTCCTTTATATCGTCTTCTGCGCAACAACCGGGCTGCTGATCATCGACCAGAATTTCCAGTTCGTGGGGATCCTAACGCTCGGAGCGAGTGCCTCTGTTATCGCCGACCTGCTTTTGCGATCGCAATTGCCAATCAAATACCGGGCTTTGGCAAGAGGGCTTCCTTTCCTTCTTGTGATGCAGCTTTTGCCGGCGACCTTCAGCAATGCCGCCACGCTCGGCATCCATGCTGGCACGGCGATCTCTGGCAATGGTGAGCGGATTTCCCTTGGAAACCTATCCGGTATCCGCCTGGTGAAGATGTGGGACGAAGACCAGTACCGGTATTTCCACCTCTACAATGAAACCCTCGCCAACGGTGCCGCAGCTCTCTCGAGGATCGAGCCGGCGCCACAGCCGGCCGTAGTGCTCGATTTTGTTAATCCGTTCTCGGCCGGCATGCCGCTTCCGGCTCCGGAAGGAGACAGCGTTTGGTACCATTGGGGACGCACCCTCCACGGTGACAGCTATCCTCCTGCAGAGGAGCTTTTTGCCCATGCGAAATTCATCCTTGACCCTAAGTCGCCAATCGAAATCTGGACCGCCTTGGGGATGCGGAACGTGTATGCCGGCTACATTGCCGAGCACTACACTTTGGCGGTTGAGACGGAGCATTGGCGGATCTATCAACGGCGGCGTTGAACCTGCGGCATGTCCGACTGCTCAAGCTCGACCGGCTAACGCGTTGGCAGTGGCGCATCAACGCTGATCACCTTGATTGTTCCAGCTTCGTACGCTGCCGTACCCCCCAGCGATGCCCCGGAACAGCGCCCCCTTAAATTCGTTTCGATGCGGATATGGGAGGCCGAGGATGTTGTATGTAGATCGGGAAGAGATGTTGGGGCAGCAGATCGTGGAACTACTGCCTCAACTGCGAGCTTTCGCCCGCCGCTTCGAAAGAGACCCAGCCAAGGTTGAAGATCTGGTCCAGGAAGTTGTCAGCAGAGCTTTGGCGAACCTGGATAAATTCACGGTTGGTACCAATTTGCGTTCCTGGCTCTTTACCATTACCCGAAACACGTTTTGTACCCATTTTGCTTTGCGCAAAAGAGAAACTGCCGGACGCGAGGACTGCGTATCAGAGCAGGCCTGGGTGCCTCCTTCTCAAGAGTGGGTCTTACAGATGAGCGATTTCATCCGCGCGCTTGACGAGCTGCCCTCAAAATACCGAACGGCACTGGAGCTCGTTCTCATCGAAGGAAAGAGTTACGAGTGGGCCGCGGAGGTCTGTGACTGCCCGACTGGCACAATAAAAAGCCGGGTCAACCGAGCAAGAGAGCAGCTCTCGCAACGGCTGACGTAGGACCGCGCGCGCCCCGCGCGATTTTCGGGATTGCCGACTTAGTTATTACTCGTCCTGCTCAGGCATGTAGAACGATTTTCTAATGTCCCTACGCTATTGACGCCTGCACTTTCCGATCTGGTCGTCCTGAGGACCGGCGTGATTAAGAACGATGGCGCTTAACCCGCGCCGGCGGTTGTTCCGCGAGCTGGTTTCGGTCTCTCTTCCGACAGCGCCGCGGAGACCGCCTTGAAAACTGGATGAATTGGAAGGTCTTCCAGCAAGACTTTCAGTTTCAGCTGCCAGTTCGGATATTCGCTGGAGGTGCCTGGGATGTTCGTGGCCACGCTCTCTCCTAGCAAGTCTGAGAGCCGCGCCGTCACCAGCATGCTTGGTACCCTTGCCAACAAACGGTGCAGGCCGACTGCGACGTCCGGGGGGATGGCTTCCCCGTCATTCGAGATGGCCAGGTCAATTGGAACAAGCCCGATCCGGGACAATTCTTGGAGCAGCGCGCCTTTCCGTTTCTGCCTTTCGGAACGCAATTGCAAGGCAAGCTGGTGATCGATCCGGCCAAGGCGTTCCTCCAGTGAAATATCGTCTGTACTCCACCAGCCGGCAAGCGGCGAAAGATCGTGGGTCGAGAGACAGGCAAGCGAATGATAGGGGATAGCTTCGAGATTGAAGCCCTGCTCGTCGTAATCTTCGAAGTAGATGACCCGGTAACCCAGTATCCCCGCCTTTTCCATTGCGGGTCGGAATCCGTCTGGAACGTTACCGAGGTCTTCCCCGACAATAATCGTTCGCTGCGCCTTGGAAATTTCCGCTAGGCTTCGGATCATCTCAGGGAACGGATAGCGCAAATATCCTCCAGCCCCTGGTGTATCCCCCTCAGGGATGAGAAATAGCTGCCAAAGGCTCATGGCATGGTCGAGCCGGAGAGCTCCTGCAAATGACATCGAGGCGCCGACCAGCTTTTTGTAGTGAGAGGTGGATTGGTCGATTAACGGCGCAGGCGACAACGGCACCAGGCCCCAGTCCTGCCCTGCGGCACTAAAGGCGTCAGGCGGTGCGCCAATATGCATGCCCCGAAGCACGAGGTCAGACCTGGACCAAGTGGAAGACCCATCCGGAACCTCGCCGACGGCAAAGTCGAAATAAAGTCCAATGCCAAGGCCAACGGCGCTGGCAAAGGACACGACATCCTCGATCTGCAGCGTAGTCAGCCACTGAAGCCACGCGTGGAAGTCGATCTCTTCCTTATGCGCGGTTGCAAATTCCTGGACCTCCCGGCTTTGATAGTCGCGAAACGGCTGAGGCCAGCCCAGCCAACCACTTCCGTAACCTTTCTCCGTCATCTGGCTCGAAATGGTTTCGAACAGGCAATGCCCATAAAGGTCATTGCCGCCGGCGATTTTGAAATCGCTGAACGCGATGCGGCTGAAGCGGGGATCTTGGGGATCGCTGCCTTTCCACCGCCGCCACAGCGTCCTGAGCGCAGCAAGCTTGAGATCGGCAACTCCGACATAGTCCACGGTCTCGGAATATCTGAGTCTGGCGGCCATTTTCTGATCGATCATATCCTGGGAAAAACCCGGGAGGCTGTCGACGGCAAGGTAGAGGGGGTTGAAAAAGAGGCGGTTGGAGGGCGAGTAAGGACTGCAGCGGGCCGGGTCCGAAAGAAAAAGCGCGTGGAGGGGATTGAGCCCTATAAAGTCTGCCCCGGTGTCTGCTGCTATTCGACAAAGGTTCTTCAGATCTTCGAAGTCACCTATTCCGTGGTTGCGCGACGATCTAAGCTCATAAAGCTGTAAGGAAATCCCCCAGACCCGCTCCTCTTGAAGCAGATCCGGAAGATAGCACTTCGTGCCCTCCGGCACTTCCAGGCGAGGCGTTTGCCTGTCCTCGAGCGAAGCCGAAGGGCTTTGATCGTGAAATCCGAGTGCTTGCAGCAGCCGAAGTCTTGTCGATCTTGGAACCTCCTGTACGACGCCTTGAAGATCCTCATACGTTGCCTGGATCCCCAACTTTGCGCCAAGCCTGTCGATTGCGATTTTGTTCTCGTCTTGATGGTTTGCCATCGAAGTGTCCTTGCCAGTTGCCGGATGTAGCGTTGGGCAAACCGGCTTCTCCTCCCAAGGTTCCTGCCCCTGCGAAGGATGACGCATCCGCTCTTCATCCATCTGGGGACATTCAGCACTTCTGATGGCGTCCTTTTCATCCATCAGGCTGGGCGGCGACGAAAACCGCCGGGTTCAGACGCAAGTGATGGGGCAAAGCGAGGGTGGTCTCACCCACGCCCCTAGTGACCGCTTCCGAACGGCGAAAATGTTTCTGAAGGGGCAACAGGATCGGACGGAACGTTGCCTCTTCAGAACAGTTCGATCCGCAATAGGAGAACACACGATGACCAATTCCGCGCTTCCCGCTGTACTGCTCGCTCTTGCTCTTTGCGGTCCGGCCGCAGCACAACAAGGCGGGACCTTCACGCCTGATACAAACACCTCACCGGATACCAATTCCGGTGGCCCCGTCGGCACGCAGGCGGTGGACCGCCCGCTCAATGCCGTTCCAAACGATGTGGGCAAGGCTGGGAAGGACTGCGAAAAAATGTCCGGCACGGTTTCCGCGCAGCGCCCCGCCACATCGGGACAACACGAGCAGCAACCTCAGAAAAAGTGCTGACGACGAGCCATTAAACCGAAAGTTTTTTGTCGCTGACCAAAAATTTGGCCGGCTCGGAGATCGTGCCTGCGGCGTGAGCTCGGGACGCCACAGGCACGGCGATAATATCAACCGATGGTCATCAGGCTGGCATTGCCCCCGGCGGCCGCGGTGTTGATCGAGATTGAAACTTCCTCCAGAAGCCAATTCAAGCAGTAGGCTTCGATGTCTGTTTCGATCTCTCTGGTTGTCGCGGACTGCACGAGCACGAGCGGACCGTCCAACGCAGCGATCTTTTGATTGACCTCCAGGACGCGATCCGGATCGCCCTCCACAAGAGCTGCGGCGAATGGCCCGTCGGCATCCCAGTCCGATGTCCAGGAGATACGCCCAGCTATGCCTGACGGGACATCCTGCAACGCCCGACGCAACTCCGAGCTGTCGTCAATGACAATCCGGTTGCCCGTCGCGAGCGCCGCAGCTACCTGCCGATACAAGCCCCGCTCCGTTGCGGGAGCGAGCAGCACTTTCCCGCGTGGATGGAGAGCGTAAAGATTGCGCTCTCCGACAGGGCCTGTCAGCTCCTTCTCCAGGCCAAGTGCCGACAGGCTTCCGACCTCGCGCGCCGCCTCGGCGTCCTCCTGCTGCCCCTTGCGTGAAAGCCATGTGGCGAACTCCGAAAGCGCGACATCGGTATGGATCGAGCTGTGTTGTGGCGGAACCGGGGCCTTCTTCACCAGGCGACCGATGTAAAGCGGACCTCCGGCCTTTGGCCCGGTTCCCGACAGACCCCTCCCACCAAACGGCTGCACACCGACGACTGCGCCGATGATGTTCCTGTTGACATAGAGGTTACCGGCCTTCACGCGCCTCGTGACATGGGCGATGGTTTCATCAAGGCGCGTGTGCAGGCCGAAAGTCAGTCCGTAACCGGAGCCGTTGATGTCATCGATCAGTCGGTCCAGCTCTTCACGCCGATAGCGGATCACGTGCAGCACCGGGCCGAATATTTCCTTCGTCAGATCCGACAGCTTCTTCAGCTCGATGATGGTCGGGGGTACGAACGTTCCTTGCTTCACGGCTTCGGGAAGCGCCAGTTGGTCCACCTTGCAGCCGAGACCGCGCATCCGTTCGATATGCGCATTGATCTCTTCCATCGCGTCGCTGGTAATCACCGGGCCGACATCGATGCTCAGCTTGTCGGTTCGACCAATCGTCAACTCCTGCAGTGCCCCCTTCAGCATGTTCAGCGTACGATCTGCGATGTCTTCCTGGAGGCAAAGAACCCTAAGCGCCGAGCACCGCTGTCCCGCACTGTCGAACGCCGAGGTGATCACGTCGGCGACAACCTGCTCGGCGAGTGCGGAGGAATCGACGATCATACCGTTCTGACCACCCGTTTCGGCGATCAGCGGGATAGGCTTGCCATCCTTCGAAAGCCGCGTTGCGAGCTGCGCCTGGATCATTCGAGCGACGCCCGTGGATCCTGTGAACATCACGCCAGCTGTCTCCGGAGAGTCGATCAAGGCGGCGCCCAAGCGGCCGCTGCCGGGAACGAACTGCAGGGCGCCGCGCGGCACTCCCGCCTCATGAAGGATCTTGACGCTCTCAAAAGCGATGATCGGCGTGACACCAGCGGGCTTGGCCATCACCGAGTTTCCCGCCACCAGCGCTGCTGCGACCTGACCCGTGAAGATCGCCAATGGAAAGTTCCAGGGACTGATGCAGACGATGGCCCCGAGGGGCGCATGGGAGGGACCGAGCGTCCGGCGCGCCTGATCCGCGTAGTAGCGCAGGAAATCGATAGCCTCCCGGACTTCGCCGATAGCATTCGCAGCCGATTTGCCCGCTTCTCTGATAATGATGCCCATCAGGGTCGTGATGCGGGATTGCATGATATCGGCGGCGCGATCGAGACACGCAGCACGGTCGGTTGGCGCAACCTTGGCCCAATCGATTGCGCCCTCCGCCGCAAGCCGCGCGACCCGGGGGGCATCTTCGATTTTTATCTCAGTCACCTCGCCTACGACATCGCGTTGATCGGCCGGGTTCAGGATCGGACGCCTCACACCATCCATCGAACCGTCGGCCAACAGCGGCGTCGCGTGACAGGACTCGGCTGTGGTGGCGAGGAGATCTTGCGAAAGGGCATGGAGCTCTGCTTCATTCGACAGGTCGATGCCGGAGGAATTAGGCCTTTCAGAACCAAAAAGACCGCGCGGGTTGGCGATCAGATCGTGCGGCCTGCCCACCGGAGAGATCTCTTGCACAAGATCGACTGGATCGGCGACAAGATCGTTGACTGATACCATCGGATCGGAGATGCGGTGCACGAAGGACGAATTTGCACCGTTCTCCAAAAGACGGCGCACAAGATAGGCGAGAAGCGTCTCATGGGTGCCGACCGGTGCGTAGATACGGCAAGGACGATCAAGCTTGCCCTTTCCCACCACTTCGTCATAGAGCGGCTCGCCCATGCCGTGTAGGCACTGGAACTCATACTTGCCGATTTGGAAATCCGGCCCGGCCAGATGATAGATCGTCGCGAGCGTCTGCGCATTGTGGGTAGCGAACTGCGGAAAGACCGCGTCGGTAGCCGCCAGCAGTTTGCGGGCGCAGGCGACATAGGCGACATCCGTGTGGACCTTTCTGGTGTAGACCGGGAAGTCCGTCAGACCGTCGAGTTGAGCGCGCTTGATTTCGGCGTCCCAATATGCGCCCTTGACCAGCCGCACCATCATCCGGCGACCCGAGCGACGCGCTAGGTCGATAATGTAATCAAGCACGAACGGGCATCGCTTCCCATAGGCCTGCACCACGAAGCCGAGGCCGTTCCACCCCGTCAAGGCTTCGTCTAGGCTCAGCTCCTCAAGAAGGTCTAGCGAAAGCTCCAGCCGGTCGGCCTCCTCGGCATCGATATTGAGTCCTATGTCGTATTTGCGGGCGAGGAGCGCCAATGCGCGGACCCGCGGCAGAAGCTCCTCCATGACGCGCCTCGATTGCGAGCGGACATAGCGAGGATGCAGAGCCGACAGCTTGATGGAAATGCCCGGCCCTTCGAAGACCCCGCGGCCATCTGATGCCTTGCCAATGGCATGGATGGCGTTCTCGTAGTCCCGGTAATAGCGTTTCGCATCGGCAGCCGTCGTCGCAGCCTCGCCTAGCATGTCGTAGGAGTAGCGGAAACCGCGCGCTTCGACAGACCGTGCCCGCTGCAGCGCCTCCTCGATGGTCTCGCCGGTGACGAACTGCTCACCCATCATGCGCATTGCCATGTCGACACCACGTCGAATGACGGGCTCGCCGCAGCGGGCGATCAGGCGCGTGAGGGCAGCTGCGAGGCTGCGATCATTAACCGTTGAGGTCAGCTTGCCGGTGACGACAAGGCCCCAGGTGGCGGCGTTGACGAAAAGAGAGCGCCCGCCGCCAATATGGGACTTCCAGTCTCCCTCGGAGATCTTGTCTCGGATGAGAGCGTCCCGGGTGGCGGTGTCTGGAATTCGAAGCAGCGCTTCGGCAAGACACATCAGGGCGACGCCTTCCTGACTGGACAGTGAGTATTCCTGAACAAGCCCTTCAACACCGGTGCCCTTGTGCTTCGCCCGAAGCGCCTCGATCAGTTTGCCAGCCGTTGTGCGAACCGGTTCCTTCAGATCGGCAGGAAGCCTTGCCGCTTCAACGAGAGGCGGAACGCACTCTGGTTCGGGCCGTCGATAGGCGGCAGTAATGGCCCTTCGAAGCTCACTTTGCGGACGGATTGGCGGAGCGAAATCCAAGAACGGGCTTGCAGTTTCGGATGCTGCTGTTTCGACCAGGGAATTGAGCATTGAGTGACCTGTTGGCGCTGGGTTTGTTTTATAACGGCTCTGGTTATGTTTGCGGCAAGCGGGCGGGAGATCGCAGGATAAACGCAAGCCTCGAGGCTCATGAAGGATGAACCTTGACGCTCCCGGGCCAGGTTCCCTTTTTAATTATCCAGTCTCTATGTCCCTCCAGTATGACACGAGGAGTTGTAGCATGCACGCTCAGGTGTTTTTGACTTGATTTCAGTCTTTTCTGCCTGATACTGACTTTTGATCAGATCGTTTGGAGACCGAAATGGCTAGAGAATCGGCATTTGTTGGTGAACTTGACCAATTCGACCAAAGGATCATTGAGGCTTTGTCGGAAGATGGGCGGATGTCCATCACGGATCTGGCCGCCCGCGTTGGGCTTTCGAAAACGCCCTGCCAGCTCAGGTTCCGCAGACTGCTGAGCGAAGGCTTCATCGAAGGGTTCAAGCCGGTCCTCAATCCTTCGAAGATGCAGCTCGATCATATCGCTTTTGTGGAGGTCAAGCTGTCGAACACGCGCGAGGACGCACTCAAGAGCTTCAACGATGCCGTGAAGAAGATCCGAGAAGTCGAGGAGTGTCATATGATAGCAGGTCGGTTCGATTACCTGCTGAAGGTGAGAACCCGCGACATTGGCCGCTACCGCCGGGTCCTGGGTGAACGGATATCAACACTTCCGCATGTTGCCAACACATCCACGAACGTCGCCATGGAAACGGTTAAGGAGGCGTGGGACAGAATTGGATCGAGCCTTCCGTGAAAGGATCTCGACAAGCTTTCGACCTAGCCCATTGCTGCTTTCGGGGGATCCCGCATAACACCAACGCCACACTGAAAGAGATCCACTCAACGCCGCTGCAAGTCCAACTGCGTTGTGACGATCGACTTGCCCGATGTAGGATCTTGATCAATCGTGCGAATTCGAAGCCCGTCTTCTCCCACCTTCTCGATCGTCATCTTCGCTTTGCGATCCCCGTAAATGGCATTCGCCCAGGTGACGTTGAGATTGATGGTGTTTCCTTCTCGGCTACCCGCGAGCGTGGAGGGTTTTCCTGACACTCCAATATAGTTTCCGGAATAAGAGTCCCCCGATGCCTTGACGCTCGCTTTGAAGCTGCGCGTGACAACGGCTAAAGCTCGGCACGTGCCGTTCATCGAGAATTGGGAGGATTGAGCGTCGGATTGCATCCTGCAGGAGACGTCAACCTTGTTTCCGCCGATCTTGGTCAGGACCTCGCCGCCGCCCGCCCATTGCCCTTCGATCGACTTGAGGAAGTCTTCCTCCGAAGCGGACACATTCGAAGAAAGACATGTAGCGTAAATCAAGGTTAGTAAGGAAATCGCTCGCATGGTGGAAATCCTATCTGGTTGAATGGCAAACATCCAACCGAACCCTTTGTTCCGCCACTTTGGCTCAGTTGTCATTCATCCGGTTTACTCGGCTTGAAACAGCACCTTTTTTCCCGATACCTGAACGGGCCCGCGGCACCTGGCGCCCGACGTTGCAACGGCTGCTCCTAAACCAGCCCCGGGCTTATCTCGACCCGATCAAGATCGGTTCGTTGAACGATCTGCGCCAAGCCGGGTGCGGCCGCCGGAGATGATGAACGGGCTGGGGTGAGTTCCCGGGACGCTCAGATGTCCTTTGCCAGACGCAACGCATCGAAAATGGCAGCATGAGTATTGCGGGCCGCCACCGCATCACCAATGCGGAAAAGCTGGTACGAACCGGCGGAGTTGCGTTCGATAGTCTGCGGCTCGCCCGAAAGCAGTTCTTCATAGGAGACCTCGCCGAGGTTTTTCGACCCAGGCCTCAGCTCGAAATAGAGGTCATCCAAGGGAATGGTTCCATGATTGACGACGATCTGATCGACGATTCGCTGCTTGGCGACCCCACCATAGTCGCTGCCCACATGAGCGACGATCTGGTTGCCTCTCCTTTCCGCCGCTTCCAGCCGGTAGGTAACGGTGAAAGTCACATTCAGCTTCTGAAGCGAGCGCATGTAGGGGACGAGGTTCATCGCCATGACTTCCGGGGCGAAGGAGCGGTCGGGCGTCATGATCTCGACCTTGGCGCCGGTCTTGGCGATGAACTCCGCAGCCTGCAGTCCCGCGTGATCGCCCGCATCATCGAAGATAAGCACGTTTGTGCCGGGCTTCACATCGCCCGAAATTATATCCCAGGAGGAGACGACGAGTTCGTTGCCCTTCGAAAGCACCTCCGTATGGGGTAGTCCGCCCGTCGCGATGATGACCACGTCCGGGCTTTCCGCCGTGACCGTGTCCGCTTCCGCCCAACTATTAAAACGAAAGGTGACGCCAAGCTTTTCGCATTGGCTCACACGCCAGTCGATGATGCTGATCATCTCCCGCCGACGCTCGCTCTGCGCCGTCAACCGAATCTGGCCGCCCGGATTGTTCGCGGCCTCGAAGACCACGACGTCATGGCCACGCTCGGCCGAAACACGTGCCGCCTCAAGACCAGCCGGTCCTGCCCCCACGATCACCACCTTCTTGCGCAGGACGGCTTTTTGGATGGTGTGCGGCATGGTCTCTTCGCGACCTGTCGCGGCATTATGGATGCAGAAGGCCATGCCGCCCTGGTAGATACGATCAAGACAGTAATTGGCACCAACGCAGGGTCGGATATCGTCTTCCCGCTTCTCGATGATCTTTTGCACGATATGCGGGTCGGTCATGTGAGCTCGTGTCATGCCGACCATGTCGACTTTGCCCGCTGCAATTGCATGACGCGCTGTCGCAACGTCAGGGATCTTCGCAGCATGAAAGGTGGGGAAATTCGTTGCCGCGCGGATCTCTCCGGCAAAGTCGAGGTGCGGAGAGTTTGCCATTCCCTGGATCGGGATGACGTCGGTCAGACCGGGGTCCGTATCGATATGGCCGCGGATGACATTCAGGTAGTCGATCAGCCCGCTATCCCTTAGACGTTTGGAGATTTTGATGCCGTCGGCTTGTCGGGTACCACCGGGGAGACATTCGTCAGCTGTGTAGCGAACACCCAGTATGAAGTCTTCCCCGACCCGCTCCCGCATTGCCTTGAACACCTCAAGACAGAATCGCATGCGATTTTCGAGCGAGCCGCCATATGGATCGTCGAGTTCATTTGTAAGCGGTGAAGTGAACTGGTCGATCAGATGGCCGTAGGCCTCCAGCTCGACCCCGTCCATCCCGCCGGCCTTCATCCGCTCAGCCGCATCGGCAAAGTCCCTGATGATGCGCTCGATGTCCCAGTCTTCCATTTTCTTTGGAAAGGCACGATGGGAAGTCTCCCGTTGATGGGACGGCGCCACAACCGGAAGCCAATCCCCCTTGTCCCAGCGCGTTCGGCGGCCAAGATGGGTAAGCTGGATCATGATCGCCGCACCCTCTTCATGCACGGCATCCGTCATCCGCCTGATCCACGGAACGATCTCGTCCTTGTAGGCGAGCAAATTATTGAAGACCGGAGGACTATCTTTAGACACTGCGGCGGAGCCGGCCGTCATGGTCAATGCCACGCCACCCTTCGCCCGCTCCACAGTATAGGCTCGATAACGATCCTTCGGCATGCCGTCTTCCGGATAGGCCGGCTCGTGGGAGGTCACGATGATACGGTTGCGCAGGGTCAGATGCTTCAGTTTGTAGGGCTGAAGGAGTGGATCGTTTGACATTCGACGGGCTCCGGCAGAAGGACATCGCCGTCAGGCTACGAGCCTAAGTACATATGTGTCAAGTTTAGAAACACCATAGATCCTTTTATCGACACATATGTACATTCTGCTTGTGACGGCGGTGAAAATCTATTAGGACGTGGCCATGGAACAGTCGATAGGTGACAGCGGCTGGCGGGGGTCCTACGAGGGCTGGCTCGAAGCTGCTTACGACTCTTTGCTCGAGTCCGGCGTGGATTCGGTCAAAATCATGCCATTGGCAAAACGGCTCAATCTTTCCCGGACCAGCTTCTATTGGTTCTTCAGGGATCGCGAGGAACTGCTGGCTGCGCTTATCTCGCGCTGGCGAGAGAAAAACACCGGCAACCTTTTAAAGCAATCGGAAGCTTATGCAGAATCGCTTGCCGAAGCGATGCTGAACGTTTTCGACTGCTGGCTGAACAACGATCTGTTCGATTCTCAGTTCGAATTCGCCGTTCGCAGCTGGGCTCTTCAATCGACCGAAATTCTGACCGAAGTGCAGCGGGCAGACCAGGTGAGAATGGAGGCGCTATGCCGCATGTTTATGAGGTTCGGTTGTGACGCGCGGGCCGCGGACGTTCGCGCGCGCACGACCTATCTGGTGCAGATCGGATATATCTCCATGCAATCGAAAGAGAACATTGCTCTCCGAATGAGGCGAATCCCTGAATATATCTCAATCTATACCGGGCAGGTCCCGCAACAAAGAGAACTCGACCGCTTCTTCGCGCGACATGGGTATAAATCGGAGGAATGCAACGTAGAACCGTCGAAGTTCTGAGGATTGGCCTGATCGAGGGTGCCGGCCGGCTTGGCACACCGTCGCGCGAGCGCAGCAAGGCCGAGTTCGCTTGATGCACACATTGTTGCTTAGCGGATTCAAGCCTGTTTACGCCACGCCTGCAACGCACGGAGCGCTTCTGATCGACTTGGTGCGCCTAACCGGCCGCCGAAAATAGTGCATTTGAGAGCGGCAGCGGCGGAAGAAAGGCGAATAGCGGCTCGGCTCGGCATTCCCTCGGCGACGGCAAGTGCGAACGTGCCATGAAAGATGTCGCCCGCGGCCAACGTATCGATGGCGTTGATACGCATCGCGTGCTCGAAATGTAAGGTGGCATCGCCGGGCTCTATCCAATGGCAGCCAGCTGCTCCGGCGGTCACGGCAATGAACGTTTCGGGGTAACGCAGGTGGAGAACCGGCAGCATATCCGCGACCCGTTCGGCACCGGCCAGCAGCCTGGCAGCAGGTTCCGAAAAGATGACGTGGCTGGCAGCGGGCACCAGCATTTCAAGCGTGTCTACCGAGGCGACGTCACCATCGAGGATGGCCGGTTTGCCGATCTCGCGGGCCACGCTCAGCACGTCGAACGCCAATTCCGGCCATCGCACATCCACCAGCACGGCATCGAAGGCGGCGATGTCGCTGGCGGTGCAGTCTCGTTTGTTTCTATGCAGTTTATGATCGTAAAACGGCACGATCAGCCGTTCGCCCTTGTCATCGACCAGAATTGTCGAAAGAGCGGACTGAGCTCCTTCCACAATCGTCACGCCGCTTGTGTCGATACCGCTTTCGCTCAGATCATTCAAAATACGGCGGCCCGTCTCATCATCGCCAACCGCAGCCCAAAGGCTGGCACGGCCGCCCATCCGGCAAACGGCATAAGCGGCGCTCGATGCCATGCCTTCGGCAATCTGCATCATGTCATAGGGGAGCACCTTGCCCTCGCCGTGCGGCATCTCGCGCACACGAAACAACGTGTCGAGAACGGCAGCTCCCACGCACAGCACGTGCTTTGCGTGCTTTTCTGACCCCGCAATATTCGTCTCCATGCCGGCTGCCGGGTCAGATACGCTTGCCTGTCTCTATGTCGAACAGGTGAATAGTCGATGGATCGATGGCGATCTGGATCGTATCGCCGAAGCGCACCGCCAGCCGCTCGCGGAACAGGCAGGCGATCTCATCTCCCTTGCAGGTGAGCTTGGCATAGATTTCCGACCCTGTCCCCTCCACCAGTTCCACCCGACCTTCAATACCGCCGCTTGCGACGGCGCGGATATGCTCCGGCCGAACGCCGCAGACGAGCTCGCGCCCGCCAAGCGTTGCAGGATTTGCGCTCTGCGGTAGAGGCAGCGTCAGCCCGTTTCCAGTGCGAAACACACCCTCCTCCACGCGGCCGCGGATGAAATTCATCGCCGGCGAACCGATGAAACCGGCAACGAACAGGTTGGCCGGACGGTCATAGAGTTCCAGCGGCGCGCCAATCTGCTCAATCATCCCATCGTGCAACACGACAATCTTGTCGGCCATTGTCATGGCTTCCACCTGGTCATGGGTGACATAGATCGTGGTGGTCCCGATGCGCTGATGCAACGCCTTGATCTCGCCGCGCATTTGCACGCGAAGCTTGGCATCGAGGTTCGATAGAGGTTCATCGAACAGGAAAACCTGCGGATCCCGCACCAGCGCGCGGCCCATGGCGACACGCTGGCGTTGACCGCCGGAGAGCTGGCGCGGATAACGCTCCAGCAGGCTCTCCAATCCCAAGATGGAAGCAGCTCTATCGACTTTCGCCCTGGTTTCTTCCGCGCCCGCCTTCTTCAGCTTCAATGCGAAGCCCATGTTGTCCTTGACCGTCATGTGCGGATAAAGCGCGTAGTTCTGGAAAACCATGGCGATATCCCGATCGCGGGCAGGCAGGTTGCTGACCTCTCGCGCGCCGATACGGATCTCGCCATCGCTCAACTCCTCGAGCCCGGCAATCATGCGCAACAGCGTAGACTTGCCGCAGCCGGACGGGCCGACGAGTGCGACAAACTCCCCGTCTTGGATATCGATGTCGATGCCGTGGATCACACGGACTGTTCCGAAACGCTTCTGAACATTCTGAATATTGACTGATGCCATGGATATGATCCCGTGATGAAGCGTTTGATCTCAGCCGCCCTTGACGGCGCCGGCGGTAAGGCCGGCAACGATCTGTTTCTGTGCGAACATGGTCAGCAGCAGCACCGGCAGCGTCACGATCAAGGCGGCTGCCGCAAGAGGGCCCCAACTGACCTGTTCGAAGGAAAGCATGTTGTAGACGGCGACCGGCAGGGTGCGGGTCTCGCGACTTGCCAACACGATGCCGAAGACGAAATTGTTCCAGGAGAAGATCACCGCCAGAATGAAGGACACGACGATGCCGGGCTTTGCGATCGGTAGTGCGACCAGGCGGAAGACTTGCCATGACGAGGCGCCATCGATGCTGGCAGCTTCCTCGAGTTCCTTCGGAGTGGTTTCGAAATAGCCGATCATAATCCATACGACGATCGGAACGGTGACCACCAGGTGAATGATGATCTGCGGCCAGAGCGTACCGAGAAGGTTCAGCCACTGGAACAGCAGGAACAGCGGAATAAGGAAGGAAAGACCTGGGGTCATGCGGGCGATCATGATGACGACAGCCGACTTCTCGGCCTTGAGACGAGCGATGCCGTAGCCAGCCGGCACCCCGATCAGTAGCGCCAGAATGGTTGCGGCACCGGTGACCAGAATAGAGTTCCAGAAGTAGAGGAAAAAGTTGTTCTCCTCGAAAACCTTCACATAGTTCGACCAGGCAAACCGCTCCGGTATCAGGATCGGGGGGTAGGCGCCGTTGTCGATCTCGTATTTCAGCGATAGCGAGATCATCCAGATGAAGAACAGGACAACCGGCGATATCATGACGAGCGCCACGAAGAAGAGCCCGATGCGGTCGAGTGTCTTGCGTTTCATCAGCGTTCCTCCATCTCCGACCAATTGGTGCGCTGGCGAACCATCAGCAGCACGAAGGAGAGCGCGACAATGGCTATGAAGAAGATGACGGCCATGGCTGAGCCGTACCCGATGTCGTAATAGGCAAATGACGTGTTGTAGAGGTAGATGTTGATCGTTTCCGATGCCGTACCGGGTCCACCCTGCGTCATTGCATAGATGATGTCGAAGCTTTTGACAGCGTCGATTGAGCGGATGATCAGGGCAATCATCAGGAATGGCGCGATCATCGGCAGGGTAAGATAACGGAACTTCTGCCACGCGTTGGCACCGTCGATTTCCGCGCTCTCATAAGGTTCTCGCGGTATGGAGGCCAGCCCGCCGAGTACGATCAGCATAACGAGCGGCGTCCACTGCCAGGTCTCGACCAGCACTAATGAGGGGATGACGGTAGACTGGTTGTAGATCCACTCCAACGGCCCGATCCCGACCAAGGACAGCAGATAGTTCAGCACGCCGAGCTGCGGATGGAACATCATCGTCCACACGAGCGCGATGGCAACCGGCGTCGCCATCATCGGCATGACGAATACCCCACGCAGGAAGCCGCGCAAGGGAAATTGGGCGTCGAAAACTAAAGCCGCCAATGTTCCAAGAAACAGCGGCGCCACCACCGAAAGCACGGTGTAAAGAAGGGTATGCCACAGGGATTCCCAGAACCGGGCGTCCCCAGCAAGCCGGATGTAATTGTCGAACCCGATAAAACTCTGTTCCTGCCCCAGCGTCCACCGATGCGCGCTCATCCACAAAGTGAAGACCCAGGGAAACACGATCACGGCTGAAATAACGACCAGTGCCGGTATGACGAACGGCCAATAATTGGGGGCAAGCCGCACCGGCTTTCCCCCTTTTTCACGGCCGCTGTGTGCCGCCGTATTTTCCATGCCCACCGAGGCCATTATCCCTCGCTTCGCGCTAGAACCGGTGCAAACTGTTCGGTTGCCTTTTTGAGCTCGGTTGCCGGATCAGCACCGCCGATCATGTTGGTGAGGCCAACCCCGAAACTGTCGCGGAACTCGGTCACCGGAATGATGACGGGAAGCGCCAACTGCGAAATCTTACCCGAACCCACGACGGCGTCGAGCCAGGCGGCCGGCATCTTCACGCCCTCGCGCACCTTCTGATCTTCCAGAATGGATTGGCGGAACGGAACGCCGGCACCGGCCTGGAGCAGCCGCGCGCCCATCTCATGCGAGATCGCCCACTGGCAGAAGAGATAACCGGCCTCCTTCTTGGTGCTGGCTTCGACGACACCCAGACCGTCACCGAAGGTGCCGGATGCCCGTGCAGCCGGTCCCTTGGGCATGACGCCGTAACCGACCTTGCCGACGACGCGGGATTTTTCCGGGTTTTCGATCGGCGGAGCGAAGCCCACGCCATCGAACCACATTCCGATCTTGCCCTGCAGGAAAGCAGATTGCGCTTCCGCCCAGTTGAAACCGGAAACGCCGGGAGGCGCCGCCTTCGTCATCAGGCGTTGATAGAGCTTTGCGGCCTCCACGGCTTCTTTCGAATCCGTTGCAAGTTTGCCGTCGGCGCCGATGGGCTTTGCCCCATACCCCAACATCAGTGAGGTCCAGACGGGAGTATTTGCGTTCTTCAGGCCGCGCGCGACGAAGCCATAGGTGTTGGTGGAGGGATCGGTAAGCTTTTCAGCCGCCGTCACCATCTCCTCGAAGGTTTCAGGGTATTTCAGACCCTTTGCCTCGAACAGCTCCTTGTTCCAGTAGACGATCCAGTAGTCGACCGAGAACGGGAGCGAACGCAGCACGCCATCGGCGTCTCTAGCGAACTGCATGCCGGCCTCTGCGAAATCTGCTTCCACGAGAGAAGGATCCGTGAGCGAGGGGTCTTTCAGGAAGCCGCTGATATCGGCCAGCCATTTGCCCTTTTCAAACTGCCGTTTCTGAACATGATAGCTTAGGTGCACGACATCGAAGCTAGGTTTGCCCGAGGACAGCTCTATCACGACCTTCTGGCGCTGCTGCTGCTCAGGTGTGGCCTCGGCATTGACCTTGATGCCCGTGAGTTCCTGGAACTCGCCCAGATATTTGATCAGCGTTTCGCTGCGCGGGCTCTTGACCAGATTGACCTCGAGCGTGGTGCCTGCGTGCTTCTTCCAATTGATCGCGGCCGATGCCGGGCGGATGCCAAGCAGGGCACTTCCGCCGATTGCCGTTGTACCCGCAAGAAACCCACGGCGTGTAGGCTTGAGCAATGAATGTGTCATTTCCTTCTCCTCCTTCTGGCCGGAAATTCTCCTCACCCCGGCTTGTTGCTTCTTTACACTGCCAGTGCCCTATCCCTCGCACTGCGGATATGAGCAGTCAGCCGCTCCACGGCCTCGTCCACGGATCGTCTTTCGACGGCCTCGAGAATGGCAAGATGCTCCTTCATGACCGACTTCACATGGCCGGCGATGCGGAAGCGTTCCTGGTTGATGAGGCGCATCTTGATCGAATTGACGCGGTAGGCATTCGAGATGATCGAGTTGCCGAGGGAGTCGATAAAGGCATCATGCATACCCCAGTCAACAACCTGGGCACGTTGGTCCAACTCTGGCGAAACGTTGCCGCTTTCTGCCGCCTCGGCAATATCGCGATGTTCCTTGAGAAGCTCTGCGATTGTTTCGTCCGAGGCCGAAAGAGTGAACAGAGCCAGGGCTTCCTTTTCCAGAAAAATGCGGAACTGAAATGCCTCGCGGATGAGGTTGAGATCGATATGGGCAACCTGCAACCCGCGCTGCGGAACGGTCTTGATCAGCCCGTCGGCTTCCAGCCGCGGAATGGCCTCGCGAATTGCTCCAAGCGGCAGACCCGTCAACTCCACCAGGCGGCGCTGAGAGATGAACTGTCCCGGCCGAACGTCGCGCGACAGAAGGTGGTGCGTAAAGCTCTCATACGCCCGCTCCCTCAAGGTTGTCTGTTCGCCGGTATCGTCCATACCCACTCCTTGTAGGCGGCCGTCAGGCTGCCTGCTTGCGAAATAGTGCGTCGAACGCGCCTTTAATCCTGCTTCGGTCCTCCGATGAGATCGCCACGAGCGGCGCACGCACGTTTAGCCAGATGTCTTCTCCCATCGTGTGGGATAGCAGCACCTTGACGGCCGGCGTCACCGGGAATTTCAGGAGTTCGACAACAAGATCCACAACCCGGCCATCATCCTTGCCATCAACGGCCATCGCACGAACCTCGCCTGGCAGGAAGTTGGCGACACCGGAAATCGCTCCCTGGCCGCCGAGACGCACGCCTTTCGCGAGGTCGCGCTCGTCACCGATGAGAATGATGAGGTCCCCATGATCCTTCAACAACTGCTCGGTGTGAGCCCAGTTTCCGGAGGAATCCTTAACTCCGGTGACAATACCCGGAAATGCGCGGCGTAGCCGCCCCACCAGTTCGACCGACAAGGTCACCATGGTGACGGAGGGTATGTTGTAGACGAGAACATCGCGCGCAGCCGTGCCTAGTTTCTCGAATACGGCCGAGAACCATGCAAACAGCCCATCGTCACTGACATTCTTGAAGTAGGATGGCGGGGCAAGAAGAATATTGCGCACTCCGGCTTCGAGAGCCTGGGACGCCTGATCTGCGGCATCCTCGATCGAATCCACCAGAACACCCGTCACGATTGCGGACGGCGCTATTTCCGCCTCGATGAATCGCGAGAGAACAATCTGCCGCTCCCGGCTGCCGATCGAGCACCCCTCCCCGGTCGTACCAAACAGGGTGACACTATCGCAGCCATTGGCCAGGCAACGACGTGCATGACCGATCATGACATCGACATCAATCATGCCGTCAGCTTTGAACGGGCTTGTGAGAGCTGCCGAAAGGCCAAATTTGGTGGGCAATTAGGGTACTCCTCCATGAGATTGGAATCTGATACCTCACTAACATGTTAGTTGTAAACAGCCGATTTTCACTTTTTCTCCTGATGTAGTTGCCGAGGATGCAAGATTCCCGCCGGGACCCTGCATTGCGCTGGTGATTGACAGCGAACAACCGCTAACGACGACTATCGAAACTCTATCGGCTCGTTGTCTATGGGAAAGGCAAATCCTGCCTTCACGCGATCCATGACGACCATCGTCTTGAACCCCTTGATATCGTAGTTTTCGTAGAAGAAGCGGCGTGTGAAGGCTTCATAGTCCTCCATGTCCTTCGCCGTGATCACCAGGATAAAGTCGGCATCACCTGTCACGTAATAGCCGATCATCACTTCCTTGGTGGCGCGGATCGCCGCCTTGAACCGATCAACGATATCCGCCCGCTCACGCTCCAACGACACCAGCACGATCATAGTGATGCCGCGTCCCAAAGCCTTTGGTGAGACAATCGCCACGTCCGCTTCGATCACCCCCTCCTCGCGCAACCGCTTCAACCGCCTCTGGCATGCCGTGGGTGAAAGATTGACGATCTGCGCCAGTTCTTCCGAAGTCAGGCGATTGTTCTTCTGGACGGCGTCAAGCAACGCCCTGTCGGCTCTATCAAGTCTGATCATGCATAAATCCTGCGCATCTGGCGATAAATGAGCGCAAAACCTGCGCACGGGTGAGGCTGAACGCCGCCAATTGATCATGTCGTGCGGTTAGGGTTCTGGCAAACCCCAATCGGAGCCTCCTCATGAAAGGCATTGCCTCTGCTGCCCTGAAAAACCTTTCGCGACCCGACCTGATCGAGCGCCGTGCCTTTCTCAATGGCGCGTGGGTTGCCCGCGATGAGAAGCATGAAGTTGTGGATCCTGCGAATGGGGAACGCCTTACCGACGTCGCAGCTTGCTCGTTTGAAGATGTCGAGGCGGCGGTCGAAGCTGCAAAGGGCGCCTTTTCCAATTGGCGCGACAAGCTTCCGGCCGAACGTGGGCAGATTCTACGCATTTGGGGCAAACTGATGCGCGACAACGCGCAGGACCTTGCAACCATCATGACAGCTGAACAGGGCAAGCCGCTGGCGGAATCGCTTGGCGAAATCTCCTATGCCGCCAATTTCCTCGACTGGTTTGCCGCCGAAGGCGAGCGTGCCTACGGTGAAACGATACCGAGCCACCTGCCTGGCAGCCGGCTTTCGGTACACATGCAACCGCTGGGCGTCACCGTCGCTATTACCCCGTGGAACTTTCCCTCTGCTATGATCACCCGCAAGGCGGGCGCTGCTCTCACGGCCGGCTGCACCATGATCGTCAAGCCTGCGCCGGAGACCCCTCTTTCGGCGCTCGCGCTGGCAAAGCTTGCGCAGGAAGCCGGCATTCCCGCGGGCGTATTTCAGGTGATCACCGGCGACGCCGCACCGCTCGCGCGCCGGCTACTGGAACATGCCGATGTGCGGGCGTTTTCGTTCACTGGCTCGACCGAGGTCGGGAGGATCCTGCTCACACAGTCTGCAGCGACCATCAAAAAGGCTTCGCTTGAACTTGGCGGCCATGCGCCTTTCATTCTTTTCGACGACGCCGATCTTTCAAAGGCTGTCGCCGGCTGCATCGCCGCCAAATTCGCAACGTCCGGCCAGGATTGCCTTGCAGCCAATCGCATTTACGTTCAGCGCGGGCTTTACGATCGGTTCGTCCATCGGTTCGCCGAGGCTGCTTCCGAACTCACCGTCGGTCATGGCCTTAACCCGGGCTCCGATATTGGCCCCATGACGCGGGCATCGGTGGCCGAAAAATGCCGTCACCAGATCGCACAAGCGCTTTCCGCCGGTGCACGTCTCGTCTGCGGCGGGCAAGACAGCCCGCTCGGGGGCAACTTCGTCACGCCGACCGTTCTTGCCGACGTCACCGACGATATGCTGATCGCAAGGGAGGAAACCTTTGGGCCGGTAGCAGCGATATTCCCATTCGATGACGAACAGGAAGTGCTGGTCCGCGCCAATGCCACCGAAATGGGACTGGCCGCCTACGTCTATACCAATGATCTCGCTCGGGCGATGCGTCTAGCCGACCGGCTCGAATACGGCATGGTTGCCGTCAACACGCCGAAATTCACCGGCGCACCGATTCCGTTCGGTGGCTGGAAGCAATCAGGCCTCGGTCGTGAAGGTTCGCGCCACGGCCTCTCCGAATATCTCGAAGCAAAATATGTCTGCTTCGGCAATCTCGCTGCATGAAAGGATCCTTTGCCATGACCATCAATCTCGACCAGATCGCCCAGATGGACCGCAATTCGGTTTTGCACCCCTTTACGCATCTCAAGGATTTTGCCAGCGGCAAGATGGGTGATCCGACTATCGTCGAAACCGGCAGGGGCATCCGCATCCAGGACGCTCACGGCAAGCAGTTGATCGATGGCTTCGCGGGTCTCTACTGCGTCAATATCGGCTATGGCCGAGCCGAGGTGGCCGAAGCCATCTCGCGCCAGGCCTACCGGCTCGCCTACTACCACTCCTACGCAGCGCACACGACCGACGAGCTCGCGATCCTCTCCGACCGTCTGGTGAAGATGGCGCCGGGTAATATGAGCAAGGTTTTCTACGGCATGTCCGGTTCCGATGCCAACGAAACACAAGCCAAGCTCGTATGGTACTACAGCAACCTGCGCGGCAAGCCGAAAAAGAAGAAGATCATCTCCCGCGAACGCGGTTATCATGGTTGCAGCGTCGTCTCCGGCTCCATGACCGGCATGAGCTTCTACCATGACCACATGGACCTGCCACGTGCCGGCATTCTCCACACCGGCGCACCGCATCACTACTGGGGTGCGGAGGCCGGCGAGACGGAATTCGAATTTTCCAAGCGCCGCGCCGCAGAACTCGACGCCCTGATCCTGCGCGAAGGCCCTGATACAATCGGCGCCTTCATCGCCGAGCCGGTGCTCGGCACGGGTGGCATCACTCCCCCGCCGCAGGGCTATTGGGAAGAAGTGCAGGCGGTCCTCAGGAAATACGACATCCTGCTCATCGCCGACGAAGTCATTACCGGTTTCGGACGCACAGGCTCGATGTTCGGCTCGCAGCGTTACGGCATCGAGCCCGACCTGATCACCGTCGCCAAAGGCCTGACCTCCGCCTATTTTCCGCTGTCTGGCGCGATCGTCGGAGAAAAGGTCTACAACGTGCTGGAAGAAGGTGCCGACCGCGTCGGGGCTTTTTCCCACGGCTACACCTATTCCGGCCACCCGATCGGCGCCGCTGCAGCCAACGCCGTTCTCGACATCGTCGAGAAGGAGGATTTACCGGGCAATGCCCGCGAAGTGGGCAGCTATTTCCAGGAGCAACTGAAGGCAAAGTTCGCCCAACTTCCCATCGTGGGTGAAGTACGCGGGGTCGGATTGATGGGCGCAATCGAATTCGTGGCGGATCGTGAAAAAAAGACACGCTTTGCGCCCAGCCTGACCGTCGGGGCACGGGTATCAAAGGCTGCGCGCAATCGTGGCCTGATCGCGCGAGCCATGCCGCACGGCGACATCCTGGGTTTTGCACCGCCGCTCGTGACGACAAAGGGTGAAATCGACGAGATAGTCGCCATCGCGGAGTCCGCAGTCCGATCCGTCATGGACGAATTAGTCCAGGCTGGCGAAAAGATCTGACAAATCAGCCGGGCGGGGGTTCTTGCTCGGCTGATGCCTGATTTGCGGGCGGTATCGCCACAACGCGGCTTATTCGCAGCGCAATCGCCACCGGGCAATGTAAAAAGCTTCATCTTTGCGATGACGCATGCATAATGTCATGAAATATCTTCGCCGAAAACGAGACAATTTCATGCGCCGCCAAGCCAATCCCATCACCCTAACCCCCGTTCCCGCGACGAGACCGGTGGCATGGCGACCGAACCTCGCCAAACAGAAGGGTAAAACGAAACATGCGGCACTCACCGAGCGCATCATCGCCGATATTGATGCCGGCCTCCTCAAGCCGATGGACCGCATGCCCACGCATCGGGACCTGGCGCGAGAACTCGGCCTTTCCGTTCAGACCGTCAGTCTGTCCTACAAGGAAGCTGAACGCCTCGGTTATCTGCGCGGTGAAATAGGACGCGGTACCTTCGTCAAGGCACGCGTTACGGATCGGGCGGGACGGATGATGCTCGACCATAGCCCCAACGAGGTGCTCGACCTTTCGATCGTTCGTGGCGTTTATCTAGATGCACACGAAGCCGCCTCTCGTGAGATTTTTCGTGAGATGTCCGAAGGCAGCGTCGCGGATTTCATGCGCCCATGCCGTCCGATCGCGGGGCTCGATCGTCACCGCGAAGTCGCCCGCATCTGGCTGCGCACCTTAAGCGTCTCTGCCGGAGCCGAACGCGTCCTCATGACCAATGGCGCCGCTCACGGGATCTTCCTCGCGTTGAGCTGCATCATCCGTGCCGGCGACGTGGTCTTGAGCGAAAATCTTACCGACCATGGCACCATCGGACTTTCCAACATACTCGGTTTTAGTTTGAAGGGCCTTCCAACGGATAGTGAAGGCATTTTACCCGACGCTCTGGAGGCAGCTTGCGCTTCGGGCGGCGTCCGGGCGTTGGTGCTGATTCCGACGCTCAATAATCCAACCGGCCACGTCATGGGCGCGGAGCGCAGGCGCAAGATAGCCGCGATTGCGGAACGTCACGGCGTTTTCGTCATCGAGGACGAGGTCTACCGCCCTTTGATCGAGGAAGACCTGCCTTCGATCACAGAGATGTTGCCCGATCTCGGCTTCTTCGTGACGAGCTTTACCAAAGTCGTACTGACCGGACTGCGCGTCGGCTATCTCGTCGTCCCCCCAACCTACTCCATCCGTGCCGCCTCTATCCTGCGGGTATCGAGTTGGAGCGGCACTTATCTGACCGGCGAGATCGCCACGCGCTGGATCGAGAACGGCACGGCACGGCGGTTGCTCGAACTCCAGCGCGACGAGGCTCGGACCCGCCAGGACATCGCGGCGGGAATCCTCGGGGAGCACATCTGTTCCAGCCACCCGCTGTCGCTGTGCGCCTGGCTGAAAGTGCCGGAATATTGGACGGAGGACGGGTTGGTGCGATCGCTCGCCATGCAAAATGTCGCCGTGACGCCGTCCGACCCGTTCATCGCAGGGCCAGGCCACGGTGGGGGCATACGGATCTGCCTTGGGGGCCGCATGAGCCATGCGACGCTGACCAAGGCGCTGACGACGGTGCGCCAGGCATTCGAGCAATTGCCTCCGGTTTATGACATCGGCCCCATGGGCTAGACTGACCGGAACAATCATTGAATCATGACAATATATTAATTGACATGATTCCTCTCCGCTCACAACATGACAATCATGATGAGCGACGCCCGACCCATTTTTTCCGAGGAAACCGCGGTGCCGGTCCAGTTGGCGGACATCGAGCAGGCGGCTGCACGCATTGCTGGTCACGTCACGCGCACGCCGCTCGTTCATTCGAAAAGTCTTTCCGAAACCATCGGCCAGCCCGTATTTCTGAAGCTGGAAACGCGCCAGCCGATCGGCGCCTTCAAGCTGCGCGGGGCAATGAATGCAGTGCTGTCGCTCGACGACGTGGTCCG
Source organism: Hyphomicrobiales bacterium (assembly GCA_900469955.1). Taxonomy (GTDB): domain Bacteria; phylum Pseudomonadota; class Alphaproteobacteria; order Rhizobiales; family Rhizobiaceae; genus Neorhizobium. Next base: position 150,596 of record UBYX01000003.1, read on the forward strand.
CAAACGCGGTCTCGTCACCGCCTCGACAGGCAATCATGGGCGCGCCGTCGCCTACGCCGCACGAGAGCTAAGCGTTCCGGCCACGATCTGCATGTCAGCGCTCGTCCCGTCCAACAAGATCGAAGCGGTCCGCGCACTCGGCGCCGAAATTCGGATTGTCGGTACTTCTCAGGACGATGCACAAGAAGAAGTCGAGCGCCTCGTCGAGTACCGTCGCCTGACCCCGATCCCGCCGTTCGACGATGCGAACGTCGTTGCCGGCCAAGGCACGATCGGTCTCGAGCTTGTCGAGGAACTGCCCGACCTCACTGTCGTACTCATTCCCCTTTCTGGCGGCGGTTTGGCTGGCGGCATTGCCGCAGCCGTCAAGGCATTGAAGCCGCGGGTCCGCATCATCGGAATTTCAATGGAGCGGGGAGCAGCGATGCATGCAGCGATTGCCGCAGGCAAACCGGTGGCAATCCGTGAAGAAGAAACGCTGGCGGACTCGCTCGGTGGCGGCATCGGCCATGCAAACCGCATTACCTTCGCGCTTTGCCGAGACCTTCTTGATGAAGTCGTGCTGCTCACCGAAGACGAGATCGCTGCCGGTATCCGCCATGCAGCGCGCGAAGAAGGTGAAATCGTCGAAGGCGCAGGGGCGGTCGGGATCGGGGCTCTCCTGGCAGGGAAGGTTCGCCCTTTCGGCCCGATCGCGGTCATCGTATCGGGCGGCAATATCGACCCGAAAAGACACAGGGACATCGTCGAGGGAGCCACAGCATGAGCCGCATCAGCATTCTGACGGCAAAAGACCTCCGCGGCACCGTCACCCTCGATTTGTCGGCGGTCGATTGCGTCGAGCAGGCCTTTGCGGCGCTCGCCACCAAAGCCGTCGCCATGCCGCCAATCCTGCGCCTCGACATTCCGGAGTTCCGCGGCGAAGTGGATGTGAAGACCGCCTATGTGCCGGGCTTTGACAGTTTCGCGATTAAGGTCAGCCCCGGTTTCTTTGACAACCCGAAGCTCGGCCTGCCGAGCCTCAACGGTCTTATGATCGTCCTCAGCGCCAGGACCGGTCTGGTCGAGGCCCTGCTTCTCGACAACGGCTACCTCACCGAGGTTCGCACTGCTGCCGCCGGCGCCGTCGCTGCCCGGCATTTGTCGCGCGAAGAAGCCTCCGTCGCCACGATCTTCGGTGCAGGCATGCAGGCGCGGCTGCAGCTTGCCGCGCTGATGCTCGTGCGCCAGATCAGGTCTGTCCGCATCTGGGCGCGGGATCACACCAGAGCGCAAGAACTTGCATCCGATCTTGCGCGCGAATACGACATCGAAATTTCGGCCGTTGCCGATCCGCGAGACGCCGTCACCGGCGCCGATATCGTGGTCACCACCACGCCGGCGGAAAAGCCGATTCTGATGGCCGAATGGCTGGAACCGGGTCAGCACCTGACCGCGATGGGCTCGGACTCCGAGCACAAGAACGAGATCGACCCGGCCGTATTTTCCCGCGCGACCTATGTCCCCGATCGCATCGGCCAGACCCGGATCCTGGGCGAATTGCACCACGCCATCAAGGTCGGCGCCGTGCAGCCCGATCGGCAGTTCGCCGAGCTTGGCGCCGTGATCGCGGGCAGGGCAAGGGGGCGGACCAGCGCGGAGGAAATTACCTTCGCCGACCTCACGGGGACCGGCGTGCAGGACACGGCAATCGCCAATCTGGCCCTCACCCGTGCGGGACAAGCTGGCCGCGGCCAGACCATCGAGAACGACACAAACATGGGAGATGCAGCGTGAGCGTAACGCTGAACTTTACGCGCGAGGAATATGCCGAGCGCCTTTCCAAGGCTCGCCGCGCCATGGAAGCGGCAGGAATCGATCTGCTGATCGTCACCGACCCCTCCAACATGCACTGGCTTACCGGCTATGACGGCTGGTCCTTCTACGTGCATCAATGCGTGCTGGTACCGCCGAGCGGTGAACCGATCTGGTACGGCCGCAAGCAGGACGCCAACGGCGCAAAACGCACCGCCTATCTCGACCATGCCAACATCATCGGCTACCCGGACCACTACGTGCAGTCGTCCGAGCGCCACCCGATGGACCTCCTGTCGCAGATCATCGGCGAGCGCAAATGGTCGGGCCTGACGGTCGGCGTCGAGATGGACAACTATTATTTCTCGGCCGCCGCCTTCTCGTCGCTCGAGAAACATCTTCCGAATGCGCGTTTCAAGGATGCAGCAGGCCTTGTCAACTGGCAGCGTGCCGTCAAGAGCCCGACAGAACTCGACTACATGCGCAAGGCCGGCAAGATCGTCGAGCTGATGCACAAACGTATTGTCGACGTCATCGAGCCTGGCATGCGCAAATGCGATCTAGTCGCCGAGATCTACGATGCTGGCATTCGAGGCACGTCCGAGTTCGGCGGCGATTATCCCGCCATCGTGCCGCTTCTCCCATCCGGTGCTGACGCTTCTGCTCCCCACCTGACTTGGGACGACAAGCCGATGCGGCTTGGCGAAGGCACGTTCTTCGAAGTCGCCGGCGCCTACAAGCGCTATCATTGCCCATTGTCGCGCACCGTGTTCCTGGGCAAGCCCACCCAGGCTTTTCTCGACGCGGAAAAGGCGACTCTCGAAGGCATGGAAGCAGGGCTTTCCGCAGCCAAGCCCGGCAATACCTGCGAGGATATCGCCAACGCCTTCTTCGCCGTCTTGAAGAAATACGGGATCATCAAGGACAACCGCACCGGTTATCCGATCGGTCTCTCCTATCCGCCGGACTGGGGCGAACGCACCATGAGCCTGCGCCCGGGCGACCGCACCGAGCTGAAGCCCGGCATGACCTTCCATTTCATGACCGGCCTGTGGCTGGAAGATATGGGGCTGGAGATAACCGAAAGCATCGCAATCACTCAAACGGGAGTGGAATGCCTGTCGAACGTGCCGCGCCAGTTGTTCGTGAAGGGCTGATGCCATGCTGACCACCGGGCTTCGACCCTCGCCGATCATACCCTCCGTCGATTTCGACGGAAAGGGCGTGCAGCACGGCCACCTGCGCCTGCCCTATAGCCGTGATGACAGTGCATGGGGTTCGGTGATGATCCCGATCTGCGTCATCGCCAATGACTATGGGCCGACCGCCCTTCTGACCGGAGCTAATCATGGGGACGAGTATGAGGGACCGGCCGCTCTCTTCGAGCTGGCGCAAACGCTCGATCCGTCACAGGTGAACGGCCGCATTATCATCGTCCCGGCGCTCAACTATCCAGCATTTCGCGCGGGCACGCGCACCTCGCCGATTGATCGCGGCAACCTGAACCGCAGCTTTCCAGGTCGCCCGGATGGCACGGTGACGGAAAAGATCGCCGACTATGTCACGCGCCATCTGATCCCGCTGGCCGACATTGTCCTCGACTTCCATTCAGGCGGCAAGACGCTTGACTTCCTGCCCTATGCCGCAGCGCACGAGTTGCCTGACAAACACCAGGAAGCGCGTTGCTTCGACGCAGTGGCCGCCTTCGCAGCCCCCTATTCGATGAGGATGCTGGAGATCGATTCGGTCGGCATGCTGGATACGACGGTTGAGGAGATGGGGAAGGTCTTCGTTACCACCGAGCTTGGCGGCGCTGGCACGGCCAGCGCAAAATCGATCGAAATTGCGCGAAAAGGTATCGTAAACCTCCTCCGTCACGCCGGAATCTTGAAGGGCGGGCTGAATGTTCAGGCAACGCGATGGCTGGACATGCCGTCGAACGATTGCTTCACTTTCGCCCTGGATGACGGGCTGATCGCGTTTGCACGTGACCTCGGTGATGCCGTCCAGATCGGAGAGATCATCGCCCAAGTCTACCCCATCGGCAAGACCGGTATTGCGCCCATCAAATATCGCGCCGCCATGGACGGTGTGCTTGCCGCCCGTCACGTGCCAGGTCTCATCAAGGCCGGCGACTGCCTATCCGTCATCGCTGCGATCACGGAGAAACCTTAAGCCCCAACACGACGTGAGATCCGAAAACGGACCGCAAACCATCAACCAGAGGAGAATGAACATGCGCATCACGAAAATTACTGGGCTTTCGGCCCTCGCCCTCGGCCTGACCATCACATCTGCCAGCGCGCTCACCGTCAAGGAGGTCAAGGAGCAGGGTTATATTCGCGCCGCGACCGCCAATGAAGTCCCCTATTCCTACATGCAGCCGGACGGCACGTCTGCTGGAATCGGACCGGATGTGGCCAACGCCGTCCTGAAGTCCATGGGTATAGAGGAGGTCAATTGGACGGTGACGCCCTTCGGCACCCTCATCCCCGGCCTCAAGGCACGGCGCTTCGACTTCGCCGCGGCAGAGCAAAACATCTCGCCCGAACGCTGCAAACAGGTCGCCTTCACAGAGCCGAATTCGTCCTATGGCGAAGGATTGCTGGTGAAGAAGGGCAATCCGAAAGGCCTGAAAACCTATGCCGACATCGCCAAAGACCCATCGCTCAAGGTCGCGGTGGTTTCGGGTGCCAACAATGTCGACTTCCTACGCGCCGTCGGCGTCAAGGAAGAGCAGATCGTCTTCATCCCGGCCAATGCCGATGCAATACCGACAGTGCAGAGCCGAGCCGATGCCTATGCGGCAACCGAGTTGACCGTCTCCGAACTCGCAAAGGCCCAAGCCCAGGTCGAGCAGGTAGCCCCCTTCGAAGATCCTATCGTCAAGGGCGCACCGGTCCGCAATTATGGCGGTTTTGCCTTCCGTCCGGAAGACAAGGAACTGCGCGATGCCTTCAATGCAGCCCTTGTCGAGTTTCGCAAGACGGACGGTTACAAGAAGATCCTCGCCAAGTACGGCCTCTCCGAACAGAGCATCGCCGCGGCTGCCGAAAAGAACGTCGCCGATCTTTGTGCTGGCAAGTAACGAAAAAAGGCGCTCGGCCCTGGTCGAGTGCCAACCGTTGAAACCCGGGAAACTTCCAGATGGACTGGACAGCCTACCTGCCTATGCTCTGGCAAGGAGCGACCGTCACCATGACGATCACCCTGGCGGCGATTGTCGTCGGCACCTTGCTTGCCTTTTTCTTCGGCATCCTGCGTGTAGAAGGCGGGCCGGTCCTGTCGGCTATGGCGCTTTGCTACACGGAGGTGTTTCGCGGCACATCGCTGCTCGTCCAGCTTTTCTGGTTCTATTATGCACTGCCGCTGGTTGGCTTGAGCTTCGATCCGATCACGACCGGCATTCTGGTGCTGGCAGCCCATGCGGGGGGCTATGGCGCTGAAATCGTGCGCGGTGCGCTATCGTCAGTCTCAGTGCAGCAGCTGGAAGCGGCCCGCGCGTTGAACTTCAACCGGTTTCAGACGCTGTTTCGCATTTCGCTGCCGCAGGCGGTCGTCGAGATGATGCCGGCCTTCGGCAATCTCGCCATCGAGACGCTGAAGCTCTCCTCTCTCGTATCTCTTATCTCCATTGCCGATCTCACTTTTTCTGCCCAATCGATCCGCAACATCACGCTCGACAGCACAAGCATCTATTCGATCACGCTCGTCTGCTACTTCGCCATGTCGCTCGTGCTGATGATCGCGATTCGCGTGATCGAGCATTTCGTGCGGCGCGGCAACGTTTTCCCGCGCTTGGCCCATTCCTAAGGATTATATCTCCATGATGTATGGCTACGAATGGGACACGACCACCTGGATCACCTACACGACGTCGATCCTGCCGATCATCCTGATCGGCCTGACGGTGACGTTGCAGGCGGCCGCAGCCGGCTTCTCCATAGCGCTTGTGCTCGGCCTCGTGTTTGCACTGCTGCGCCGCAGCCGGATCAAGGTAATCTCCTGGACTACGGCCTTCATTGTCGAATTCCTGCGCGACACGCCGCTTCTGGTGCAGCTATTCTTTCTCTATTACGTCCTCCCGGATTTCGGCGTCGTGCTACCCGCCTTTCTCACCGGTGCACTCGCGCTCGGCCTACAATATGCGGCCTATACGTCGGAGGTCTATCGCGGCGGCATCGAGGCGATACACTATGGCCAATGGGAGGCCTCAACCGCGCTCAATTTGACACGGATGCAGACCTACCGCGACATCATCATTCCCCAAGCCATCCCTCGCATCGTGCCCGCCATGGGCAACTATCTCGTTGCCATGATCAAGGAAACACCGGTTCTTTCCGTGGTCACCGTTCTTGAAATGATGGGGCTCGCCAACATGATCGGCGAACGCACCTTCGAGTATCTCGTGCCGCTGACGCTTGTCGGCCTAATCTTCCTTGTCCTGACGCTTATCTGCTCGGCCGGCCTCCACCGCCTGCAGCAAGTTCTTCCGAAAGCAGGAATATCCTTGCGATGACCGACAACATCAATCCGCCCATCATCGAGTTTTCCAACGTCAGCAAGCGCTTTGGCATTCTGACCGTACTTGACCAGTTCAATTTCAGCGTCGCGAAGGGCGAAAAAGTCACCCTGATCGGCCCCTCTGGCTCCGGAAAATCGACCGTTCTGCGCATCCTGATGACATTAGAGCCGTTCCAGGAGGGCAAGCTGAGGCTCGCCGACCTTTCCTATCATGAAGCAGGCGGCAAAGGGCCCTTTCGGGCCTCAGAAAACCATCTGCGTCGGATCCGCAACCATGTCGGCATGGTCTTCCAGAGCTTCAATCTCTTCCCGCATATGACGGTTCTTCGAAACGTTGTCGAAGCACCGGTTCGAGTGCTGGGAATAGCGCGTGCGGAAGCTGAGGCGCGTGCAACCGAGCTGCTCCGGATGGTTGGCCTAGCGGATAAGAAGGACCACTATCCGGTGCAACTATCCGGCGGACAGCAGCAACGTGTCGCTATCGCCCGCGCTCTCGCCATGCGCCCGCGTGTTCTGCTCTTCGATGAGCCGACCTCGGCGCTCGATCCGCAACTGGTTGGCGAAGTGCTGTCGGTCATCCGCGGACTGGCGCATGAGCACGATCTGACCATGCTGCTCGTCACGCACGAGATGCGCTTTGCCCGCGAAGTGTCAGACCGCGTCTGCTTTTTCGACAAAGGCCGCATCTGCGAGCAGGGGACACCCGAAGAAATTTTCGAGGCCCCGAGGCAGGAACGAACCCGCGAGTTTCTCTCCTCGGTACTGCGATAGCTACATCGCCTGGCTGCGATATCGCACCCGACACGAAGGAAACTACTAGCTGACGATCGAGATTATGTTGGTAGTGCTTCACGAAACCATTGAACCAGAGAGCGCGTAGCAGGAATAGCTGCGGTCCCCAATGCGGTTAAAGTTCCTCCTACTGTCGGCAGCTCGTCTGTTGATGCGCTGGACCATAGGTCCCCTTTTATTGAAATGGATGGACGGATGAGGTCGGCTCTGTCACAAGCCGACCAGGACGCGACCGCCGATAGATCTAGATCGGGGTCGGGCAACCGATTGACGTCACGTTGCTGCCGCGAGACCACGCAGGCCGTCCTCTCGCTCCCCTGCACCTCCTGATCGGCACGGTGGAGTTCACCACCTATGCACCGCCGCCCGGTCTGAGGCTGACCCTTTTCTGCCATGCAAACGGGGACCACGGATTTTGCAATCTCTGCCTGGGTCCAAGACAACCTCCCCCCGATCCTCGAAATTCTGCGGATAGTCCATTTCGGTCTCGGTCGGTTCGACACCAAATCGACACGTCCAAGCTGGTGATGCTGGCAGCACATTAGTGCTTTGCCTGGCCAGACGGCGCGCTGTGTGCAAAGCGCAATGGGATTGCAAACGTTTGAAATGCCGGTTAACTACTCAAAGATCGATTTGGAGGAGAAATCGTGGAGGAGCGCCGTCTCGTGCTTACGGCAGAGCGCCGGCTTGCGTTCGAGCCATTGGATCTTCCGACCTTGCAGGCCGGAGATGTCTTTATCCGGACGCTCTATTCCGGCGTGAGCGCCGGCACGGAGCTGTCGCAATATCGCGGCACCAGCCCGTTTATGAAACGCCAATGGGACGTCGAAAATCGCGTATTTCGCGACGGTACGCCGAGTTGGACCTACCCCGTGCGAAATCTCGGCTATGAGGAAGTCGGCATAGTGGAACGGGTCGGAGCCGCAGTGACGCGGATCAAGCCCGGCGACCATATTTTCGGCACCTGGAACCATTGCACCGCGCATGTGATGAGCGAGACGGAGGCCGCAATACGACGGATGCCCGCCGGATCCGATCCCCGCATCGGCGTGTTCTCCCATATAGGCGCGGTGGCATTGAACGGCGTCCACGACGCTCGTATTCGTCTTGGAGACCTAGTCGTCGTGTTTGGCCTCGGCGTCCCCGGACAGATTGTGGCGCAAGCTGCGCGCGCCTCAGGAGCGACCGTCATCGGTGTAGATCCCCTCGAAAGCCGGCGCGCACTAGCGATCACGCTCGGCGCACATCGCGTGCTTGATCCAAACAAAATCTCGATAGCCGATATCGTCAAGGGCGAGACCGGCGGGCGCGGCGCCGACGTCTGCATCGAAGTCTCCGGAGCGCCGCCTGCCCTGGCGGAGGCAATACGCACGGCCGCCTATTCAAGTCGCGTCGTCGCGATGGGTTTCTTCCAAGGGGAGACGCGTGGGTTGCATCTCGGCGACGAGTTTCATCACAACCGCATCGAGCTCGTCTGTAGCCAGATCTCCGGCGTTGCACCGGAGGCCAGCCATCGCTGGTCTAAGCCGAGGCTCTGGCAGTCAGCCGTCCGGCTACAGCATGAGGGCGTATTGGACCTGATCCCGCTGATTACCGACGAAACACCGTTCGCCGACGCGCCGAGGCTGTTTGACCGGCTCGACAAAGGCGATCCGAACGTGCTGCAATCGGTTTTAACATTTAAGGCTGGCCAATGACTGCGCGATTGGCGGTCGCTCTGCTTGGCTGCGGCGGGATTGGCGCACGTCATGCGGACGCGGTGGCGAAACTGCCGGCGGTGATGCATCTGGTCGCCTGTTGTGGACGCGAGATCGAAAAGACCGCTGCGTTCGCCGCGCGATACGGTGCGAAGCCGTTCGTTGATTTCGATCGTATGTTGGAGATGACACAGCCGGACCTGCTTATCGTCGCCCTTCCGCCCTTTGCGCATCAGGGACAGGTTGAGGCGGCGGCCCGCGCTGGCGTCAATCTGCTGGTGGAAAAGCCGATCGCCCTGACGATGGAGCGCGCCGAAGCGCAGGTCGCAGCGGCACGCGACGTGGTCGCCTCCTGCGGCTTTATGTACCGCCACGGCGCGGCGACCCGGGCTTGGGATGCAGCAAGCGCGCGCGGAGAGAGCGGCACGGCAGGACATTTCTCGGCGCAGTTTCATTCTAACGCGCTGCATGCGCCATGGTGGCGCGAGCGAGATAAGGCCGGCGGGCAGATGGTAGAACAGCTAATTCACCTGATCGATCTGGCGCGCCACACGCTCGGCATGCCGCAGACGGTCTATGCGCGCGCCGCAAACCTGTATCACCGCGATGTCGAGCGCTATGACACCGAAGACGTCAGCGCGATCATCTTGGGTTACGACGATGGGCGCATCGGGGTGCTACATGCCAGCAATGCCGCGGTTCCAGGCAAATGGGCCAAGCAGTGGCAAGTCGTCGCGAGGCGGATGACGGGACAGTTCACCGATTGGAACAATGCCGATTTTTTCGCCACGGGCTCACAGGCCGCACCGCTCAAAATTCGCGACGAACGCGACGTGTTCGTCGCGCAACTTGGGGACCTCGCTGAAGCAATCCGCTTGCGTCGGCCGCCATTGGTTCCGCTCGCCGACGGAGCAGCATCATTGAAGATCGCGCTGGCCGCGCGCCAGTCGGCGGATGAGCGGCGGGAGATTGCGCTATGACACCACGTTTTATCGCCGACCAGCAGGCCATCGAGATTGGTTCGATTAGGCTCAGCCACATTGAGCCGATCATTGACGGCGTTGTCGTCGCCGGGGCAGCCGAAGCGATTCAGGATACCGACTCATGGCTGCTGAGATGGCAGCTGGAGGACGGCGCCCGGTTCGAACTGAGCCTTGCAACCGGTGAATCGACGCGGCTCTCCGGCCAATTCAGGCTTACCGGGTACACTGGCGAGCGGCGGCTATCTTCAATCGGCCTTGCCTTCGGACGAGCATCCAATGTGCAGCGATATCTGCGCAACGGATATATGAGCTGGGACGGCAGCTATTTTGTCGAACCTGGCAATGCGCGTGAAGCCGCCAGGGCAGATCCCACCATCCTGTCGGGCTATGCCGCGACGGCGCTCGTTTCGATGCAGGGTGATCTGGCGGTTATCGGCTTTGTCAGGCACGACCGCTTCCAGAGCCGGCTGAGCTTCGATTTTGAAGATCGACCACTGTCTTTCACTTTGGAGACTCTGATCGACTGGGTGCCTCGCCAGGGCACAGTCGAGGGCGAGCCGTTTATCATGATCACGGCACCCGCCTACGAGGACGGCATGCGCAGCTGGGCGCGGGCTGTTGCAGCTGCTTCGCCGACACCGCCGCGCCTGTCCGATCACCGCCTGACCGGCTGGTGCTCGTGGTACAATCTTTACGCCTCGCTCACTCCGTCCACGCTTTTCGAACACCTGGAGGCTGCACAGCGATACCGCGACGAACGTGCCACGCCGTTCGACATATTCCTCATCGATGACGGTTTCACACCCGAAATGGGAGACTGGTTGGAAACCAGACCACAATTTCCCGACGGAATGCGACCGATGCTCGACCGGATCGGAGCTGCCGGTTTTGTCCCGGGGCTCTGGATAGCACCTTTCATGGTCGGAAACCGGTCGAAACTTTATGCGACGCATCCCGACTGGGTCGTAAAGGACCGGCAAACGGGTATCCCGCTCGCTCCGATGACCTTCTACGGCGAGTTTCGCTGGCATAAGCGCAGCGAGGAATATTACGTCCTCGACGTCACCCATCCGGAAGCCGAAGCCTATATCCGCTCCGTGTTCCGCGCCTGGCGGCACGATTGGGGCTGCCGGTACTTCAAGGCGGATTTCCTGCATCTCGGCTCGACTTATGGCCCGGAGGTTGCTCGCTGGCATCGTGATGATTTGAGCCGCATCCAGATATGGATGATCATGGCGCGCCTCATGCGTGAGGAGATCGGCGACGCCGTGCTCCTCCTGTGCGGATCGCCGCTCCTACCTCCGGTTGGACTGGCTGACGCCATGCGCATCGGCCGCGATGTCGGCGTCACGTGGAAGGGACATTATTCCGCCGAATCCCTGCTGCGCGATCAGACTACCCGCAATTTCGCCAACGGCATTTTATGGCAGGCTGATCCCGACTGTATCCTGCTGCGCGATCGCTTTCATGATTTGACGGATGCGCAGGTTCGCTCGCTAGCTCTGTTTTCCGGCCTGGGGGGCGGTGTTTTGATGACGAGCGACCAGCTCGATGAAGTGCCGGCCGAACGGCGCGAGCTGATGACGCGGCTCATAGGTGACGGCAAACCCTTTGCCTGCGATTTTCCCTTCGCCGGAACCCTTCCGCTGAACCACGGAGTGGGAGCCGGGCCGACCGGCAAGTCCGTGATGACGACGACAGCCGATCCGGTCATCGTGCAGCGGCTGCGGCGAGGGAAGGAGACGGTCCTCAATGTCTTCAACACCGGCGAGCATCACCTTGACCGTCTCATTCCTTGGAGCCTGGCCCAACGCAGAAGCCCTTGTCCGGTCTTCGAAGATGGCCAGCCGGTAGAGGTCAGTGAAACTGGCGTACCGCTGACGCTCAAGCCTTTTCAATCGCGTGTCCTGTCTTTTCAAGATGCACCATGACCATGTCAGAGCAATTTGCTCCGGTTGCGGACTGGACGCACCGGCGGAGCGGGCGGCAGCAGCGCGCGAATATCCGCAAAAGGATAGATGGGTTTGAAGCCATAGGCTTCCGCGTAAGCGCCGACCGGGGCATTGCACTGGCTTGCCCGGAACGCGTTGTGGGAACCCGCGGCAAGGACAAATCGCTCAGGGTCCTGCGAGACGTGGCAGCGAATAGCTTCTGTCTTCAGCGCGAAATACCCCGTGATATCGACAAAAAAGCTGGGCTCGGCTCCCACGCCCTGCAGGGTATCGGCGTAGATAACAGGCGCAGTGAAGGAGGCGGCAATGGCGACCGCATCCGACAAAGCGCGATGATCGCCGTGATAGTCGTTTCGTGCGTGCGTGACGACGATGTCAGGTTCTACGTCGTTCATGAGCGCCTTCAGCGCCCCGTCGAGCGCCGCATCCGCGACCAGCGCACCGTCGGGAAAGTCAAGGAACAGCAAATCTGCCCCCAGAAGGTCAGCCGCTGCCTGAGCCTCGCTGCGCCGCGTGCGCGCCAGCTCACGCCGGTCGCCGGTTCCGCCCTTTGCGCCATCGGTGGCGATGGTGAAAGTCAGCTCGGCGCCGGCCGCCTTCCACGCGGCGAGGGCTCCAAACATGAAGATTTCGATATCATCGGGATGTGCACCGAGTGCCAGTACTCGCATTCTTCGTCCTCACTAGTGCTGTGCGTGTGATGAATAACGGTGTGTTGATCGCCCTTCTGTGCTACGCGACCTTTTCATGGGGCGATGCCTGCATCAAGGCATTGCGCGGCGGCATGTCCGTGTTTCAGATCGGTTTTCTGGTGACGATCGCGGCCGCAGCCTTTCTATTCTTCACGCACAGTGCAGAAGACCGCTGGCGCGACTTCTGGCGCGCAAAACGGCCATGGCTGGTGCAGGCGCGAGCGCTTTCGGGGTGCGGCGCTGGCATTCTCGGCGTCTATGCCTTCACCACCGTTCCTATGGCCGAAGCTTATTCGCTAATTTTCCTAGCGCCATTTTTTGTGACCCTGTTGTCGATGCTGATCCTCAAGGAGGAGATTGGACCCTGGCGGTGGGGTGCGGTGTTTGCAGGTTTTGTCGGCGTACTTCTGGTGGTACGTCCGGGCTTCCGTGAATTGTCGCTCGGTCACCTTGCGGCTCTGGGTATCGCCTTCCTTACCGCCACCACCGTCATCCTGCTGCGCTCGCTCTCGCGCTCGGAGAAGCGCACTACCATCCTGGGCGTTATGATCATCTATGCTTTGACTATCAACGCTGTCGGCATGGCCGTGACCGGAGCCGAGTTGCCCTCCGTCAGAGAGGCGGCACTGGTCCTTGCAGCCGGCGCGTTTTCCGCCTGCGGCCAGATGTTGATGCTGCGGGCCATGAAACTCGCACCGGCCAATCACGTCGCGCCGACGCAATATTCTCAATTGGCTTGGGCGGCGGCAATCGGCGCTGTTATGTTCCATGAATATCCTGACGGTTTCGCTGTCTTGGGTCTTGCAATCGTCACGCTTGCCGGATTGGTGACACTCGTCCGCGAGCAGTTGCGACTTGGCAAGGTCCGCTGGAGCTCCTGGGGTCGAAACAGGCTTTAGGCCACCTACCGTGCGCTTCCAGAAGAGTGGAGAGCTTCGGCTCGGTGCGGTCTGTCACGCCGCCTGCACAAATTCCAACACCATGGCCGCGGTCCAGGTGAAGCGGCCGCCGCCGAGCGGCTCACCGTCGAGTGGGTCGTAATATTCGGCAAACCCGCTCTCGGCGATCAGGTCGAGGCTCGATCGGGTAATTCGTTCCGCCATCATAGTCTGGCCGGCGGCTGCGAGCCCGTCAGCAATCATATAGTTTACGACGAGCCAGCACGGCCCACGCCAGTAGCGTTTGGCGTCGAAACGCGGATCGGCGGGATCATGAGAGGGAACGAGGAAAGGTGCCTTTTCCGCCAGTTTGCCGATGGTGCTGGAGATTACCTCCGCGCGTGCCTTCGGTACAGCGCAAAAGGCTGCGAGCAATCCTCCAATTGAAGCACTCTCGATCAGTTTGCCAATGACGCGGTCAAGGCAGAGGTACTGGCCATGTTCCTCACTCCACAACTTCTCCATCGCGCCCTGCCCCTTCTCCGCGCGATTGCGATTTGCCTGCGCTAGCGCCGGTTCGCCGAGATCGGCAGCAAGCACCGCAAGATCCGCACAGGAGCGAATGAGGATCGCGTTGAAGCCGGGATCGACAACCTGGAATGGAGAGGCGTCGTGAAGCTTTGAATTATCCCATTCCAGGTCCCGGAAATGCTGCACCAGCCAAAGATAACGATCGTACTGTTCCTTGGTCGGGCGATGTTTAGGGTTGGCATGCTGGGTGTCGCGGCGCACATAAGGTTCGACGCCGTGGGTCGGCACACGTTCGAAAGCCTCGTCCCAGTCGATAGAATTGTCGCGGCCCGATTCCCAGGGATGGATAATGGCGACAAGACCCTCCTTCTGGGGATCGCGGGTTTCGTAAAACCATCGATGCCAGGCGTCTATCTTCGGCAGCAGTGCCCTCGCCCGTCGTGCCGCCGCCTGCTTGTCGGTTGCGTTGTCATAGAGGCGGCGCACGGCAAAACCGGCGACCGCCGGCTGAGTGATGCCCGAGGTCGGTGTCGGTCGTCCCGATCTCCAAACGTCAGGTCCGGGGAAATAACCGTCGTCGTACACGTGGAAGACAATATGGGGCACCATGCCGTCAGGCCATTGATGCTGGAACAGGGTCTCGATCTCGGTCCAGGCACGATCCTCGTCGAAATGGCGCTGGCCGAGTGCCGTAAGGCAGGAATCCCAGTTCCACTGGAAGGGGTAGAGTCCCTTGGTGGGGACGGTATAATCGCCGCGATCATTTTCCTTTAGCACCTCGACGGCACGATCGATAAAGTCCTGTTTCCTTAGCATTGTCATGATCATCTCTCGCGAAAATTACTGAATGGCTGATGTTGACTGGGGATCGAACCAGCGGATGCGGTCGGCGCGCGGCACGAGCGACAGGATATCGCCGCAACTGGCCTCGATGTTGGAATCGAGAACTGCGCGGAAGATCTTGCCGTCGACATCGGTAGTGACAAGGGTGTGAGCGCCCAACGGCTCCACGACGCGTACGGTGGCAGGGATACCTCCCGGACCGATCGCCATGTCCTCCGGACGAATGGCAAACTCGATGTCGCCTGAAGCATTCGGCCCCTTGATAGCGCTGCCGGCGACGATGAATTGGTCTGCGCCCAACTTCTTTGCGGGCAAGAAGTTCATGGGCGGATTTCCGATAAAGGAGCCGACGAAACGGGCGGCGGGGTTGCGATAGACTTCGACCGGCGGGGCGGCCTGAACGATGCGACCCTGATGCATGACGGCGATGCGATCCGCGAGGCTCATCGCCTCGACCTGATCATGCGTCACGTAAATCGCCGTTGTCTTGGAGTCGGCCAGAACGCCTTTCAACTCTGCCCGCATTTCCAAACGCAACAGCGCGTCCAGATTGGAGAGCGGTTCGTCCATCAGGATCACGTCCGGCTCCATGGCGA
Organism: Hyphomicrobiales bacterium; assembly: GCA_900469955.1. Taxonomy (GTDB): domain Bacteria; phylum Pseudomonadota; class Alphaproteobacteria; order Rhizobiales; family Rhizobiaceae; genus Neorhizobium. The sequence goes on from UBYX01000003.1 coordinate 165,878, forward strand.
GGGCGCGGGCGACCGCAACGCGCTGGCGCTGCCCGCCAGACAACTGACCCGAATAACGCTCCAGAAGCTGTTCGATATGCATCATTTCCGCCGTACGCCGGACGCGTTGATCGATTTCCGACTGGGGCTGCTTTTGCATGCGCAGACCGAAAGCGATGTTTTCGTATACGGTCAGATGAGGAAATACTGCATAGTTCTGGAACACCATGGCGATGCCACGCTTGCGCGGCGGCAGGTGATCAACCCGGCGCCCGCCGATCCACACCTCCCCCTGGCTTGGCGTCTCAAGGCCCGCGACGATGCGCAACAGTGTCGTTTTCCCACAACCCGAGGCACCCAGCAGCACCATGAACTCTTGGTCCGCAATCGTGAGGTCGATCTGATGCAAGGCGGTAAAGGCACCAAACCGCTTGGCGACGCCTTTGATCTGGATTTCGGCCATTGTCTTACTCCTAGCGATTGGCGATGCCCCACATGGCGAACAGATATCTGCGCACGGCAAAGATAAAAATCAGGGCCGGCACCACGAGCGCCGCGCCGCCGGCGAACTTGAGATAGAGTGGCGAGACGTTGATAGATTGCAGCAGGAATGCAGTCAGGGTCCGGTTCTCAATCGTGAGTACAGCGGCTGCAAACACCTCGTTCCATGAGATGGTGAAGGCGAACACGGCTGATGCCGCAATGCCTGGCAGCGCCAGTGGCAGGACAACTTTGCGGAAAGCCTGCCAGCGATTGCAGCCAAGCGTCCAGGCGGCCTCCTCGAGTTCCACAGGAATACCCGAGAACAGCGAAAAGGTGATTAGCACCGCGAAAGGAAGCGACAGCGTCGTATGTACGATCGCAAGTCCAAAAGCGGTGTCATCGAGCCCGGTGCGAATGAAGAGCACCGCCAATGGCAGGGCCAGCAGCGGCAAGGGGAAGGCGCGTGTCATCAGCACGAGAAAGCGGAAAGCCTCCTTGCCCGGAAAATCGAACCGTGACAGCGCGTAACCCGCAGGAGCGCCAATCCCAATGGAAAGCACCATGGTCAGAAGCGCCACGGCGACGGAATTCCACAAGGCCTTTCCGACACCCTGGAAGTTCAGGAAGAAGGACAGCGAACCGAAATCAAAGGAGGGGATGATCCGCTTCGGAAAACTCGTTACCTCGGCTGGCGAGGATAGCGCGTTGACGAGCAGGAGGTAGATCGGCAGCAATACCCACACACACAGCACCACAATGCAGGCGATCATGAGCCCGCTGCCAGCCTTGCGCGCATCGGTCACCGTGGCGGGCACGGCCGGCACATCGTTTGTCACGGCTGTCATAGGCGAGCTTCCTTTGGAACACGTAGAAGGTAGAGCAGCAGCAGTGTGAATGCGATGGAGATTACCAAAATCAGCATGGCGAAGGCCGCCGCGACCCCGCGATCTTGCAACGTGAACTGCCAATGATAAGTCTCTCCCATCAGGACGGGGAACTGCGTGCCCGCGAGCGCCGCGACGACGGCGAAAACCTCGAAGGCAAGGATGACGCGTAGGATGAGTGCGGTCTGGAGGCTGGGCTTGAGCAGAGGCAAGGTGACCTTGATGAAACGCTTCCATGGACTGGCGCCGAACACCTCCGCAGCCTCATGATATTCCTTGGGAATGAGGCCCATCCCTGCGACGAGGATAACCATCATGATCGCCGTGGCGCGCCAGACCTCAGCAAGCACCACGGCAATGAAGATTACCAATTTATTCTGGTAGCCGAGGAACATGATCGGCTTGTCGATGAGGCCGAGGCTCACGAGCCAGCTATTCAAAAAGCCGGACTGCTCGAAGATTGTGAGCCAGATCAGGCCCGCCGCAAGATCCGACAGGCCAAGCGGAATGGCAAAGATATAGAGAATGGCGCTGCGCCCCGCTGAAAGCTTTGAGACGATCGTCGCCATCGACAGGGCCATGACGAGTTGGATCGGCACCACAATGGCCGCCAAGAGCATAGTATTGCGGAGAGTTTCGGGAAACTTCCAGTTGCTCGTCATCGTACGAAAGTTGTCGAGCGTCACCGCTCCACCTTTTGTAAAGGCGTCGATGGCCACCAACACAAAAGGATAGAGGAAGAAGACACATAGAAAGACTGTGGCAGGCGCCAATAGAAAATATGGCAAGGCTTTCGTTGAGCGCATGGCGCCGTCTCCATCGGATGAGCATGGATCAGGTCGAGGCGTCCGGGCCTCAAAGAGCCCGGACGCGGCGAAGCCCCTTAGTCTACAGGGCAGGCCCCTTGCGAAACCGGGTCGGGCTGCCAGCACGGCGCCTTGGCCTGATCGATCAGGGCCTTCAGAGCTTTGGCCTGCTCATCGAGCGCCGGACGGATGTCCTGACCACCGAGAATGATCCGCTCAAAGGTGTCGTTGTAGATCTGGTTGAACTTGCCACCGAGATTGCCGAGACCCGTTGGCAGCAGCGCAGGCACTGCGTCCTTGGCGCCGGTTTGAGCAGCGATCGCTGGACCGGATACCTTAACCGAATTGGGCATGTCGTCAGGGAGCTTCACATCGACGACGGGAAAGAAGTTCGTGGCGCGAAGGGTGGCGATCTGCGTCTCCGGTTTCATCATCCAGGCGACGAGCTCCTTAGACTTCTGCGTATCGGGCGCGGTCTTAGGAATACCGATGCCTGCGATAACCGGCATAAATCCGCGACCAGCAGGACCCGCGGGAACCGGAAAGGCAACGAAGTCAGCGGGTTTTTGGTTGAAGGCGTCGGCCAGCCGGGCAACGTGGTCAAACGCCACCCAAACTTCCTCGGAAAGCAGCGGCTGTTGCATGAAAGCGTAGGTGGTCGAGGCCGGGTTGGTGTACTGCCAGAGTTCTTTGAATTTGCCCCAGCCGGCCTCGGCTTCCGGCGAGCGAAATTTGGTCACCATTGACTTGGTATAGGATGGCAGCAGGAAACCCTGAAAAAAGCGGTGCTTCAGACCTTCCGGACCGGCCGGGAATCCGAACTTCGGCGACCCGGTCTTGTCGGCTATATTCTTCGCCCACTCGATTAACTGGTCATAGGTCAACGCATTGATGTCGGCACCTTGCGGCAAGAATTCCAGCGCCTTCTTGTTTGCAGCCATGATGTAGGTCGCCTGCATCCACGGGAGATACTTCTGCTCCGAGGTGCCAAGCTTGGCGAGTTGCCTGTACTGATCGTTCACATGCACGTCGCCGAGCTTGATGTCGGAAAGGTCAACCAGATCGCCCGACATCGACGAGAACGAACCGTGTAGAGCGCCAAGCACCGCGATCGTACCCTTACCGGCCTGGATCTCCGCCTGCAGGCGGGTCAACCAGGGACCATCGTCGGACGGCTGATAGTCGACCCCGCCGGGAAAGCCCTTCAGCACGATATCGCGCATCTTTTGCGCTTCTTCGACCGGCTTGGCCTGGGTCGACCAGAACAGTGCCTGCGCCGCGGCGGCGCCCGAACACAGCGCCGTGACGAACGCAGCGCCGGCAACAAGTTTAAGCAGCTTTCTCATCGTTCTCCTCCCTGAGAAACGTTTCACAAATGCAGTCTGGTTATCGATGCCTCCTGGGTGCCGGCCCGTGACTGGCACGCGCCGTCAGCACCGGCCGCACTAGTTTATTGCGCGGTGGGTGACCGGGGTTTTCAATGATGTCCACGAGCATCGCCGCAGCTTCGCGGGAGCATTCGCGGATCGAAGCGTCGAAAGTTGTCAGGCCCGGCGGAGCGTAGGCTGCGGCGGCGATATTATCGAAGCCGATCACGGAGAGGTCGCGAGGGATCGAAAGTCCGATGCGGGAAGCCTCTTCCATGACGGTCAGCGCCAGTTCATCGAACAGGCCTATAACGGCGGTCGGGCGTTCCGGCGCGTTGAGAAGACGGTTGGCGGCCTGAATGCATGCTCCACGATCGAAACGCGGTGACGATGCGATGTCGAGCCTGACAGACGGGTCACCGCGTCGCGAAATCGCGTCCGCCAAACCATCCTGACGCAGATGGCGGAAGGTCATCGGCTCGGAAATGGTCAAAAGACCAAAATGCCGGTGCCCCATCTCATAGAGCATGTCGAATGTTTCGGCGAAGGCCCGCGCGCCGTCAGTGTCGACCCAGCTGTACGCAAGCTCGGAATCGAGCAGCCGGCCATGCGCAACGAAAGGCACGGCTCGCTCCACGAGATAGTCAACCCGTTGGTCAACCTCGGCGATTCGGGTGATAACAACGCCGTCAGCACGGCCCGAATCGACCAGATGGCGAAGAACATCAAGCTCCGACTGGCCCTGTGCCACGGTCGCCAGAATGAGATCATTACCGCGCTCAGTCAGACCCTCCCCCAGTCCGGTAACGAATTCTCCAAGGAAGGAGTCGACCAGCTTGGGGCCCCGAACGGCGAGCGTCATTCCGACGAAGCCGGAACGGCCCGAAACCAGCATTCGCCCCGCCATGCTCGGGACATACCCGAATTCCCGCGCCGCTTGCGCCACGCGATCACGCGTTGCTTGCGCGATTCTCTCATGTCCAGCGAGCGCCCTGGAAACGGTGGCGATCGACAGATCAAGATAGGACGCAAGTTCCTTCAGCGTTCTCGGGCGCAAATGCTCCTCCCAAAGCACCGACCAATTCGTCTGTGCAAACGTTTTAAATCGAACGATCCGCCATGTCAATCCGCCCCTCCTGCCGCAACTAATCGGATAGCCGACGCATCATCACTTTTTTGCATCGCACTAATTTGGACGAATTGATATGGATTTCGGATTTTAAGGTACATATCATCTCGAAATGTTCGTTTATGAACTCCCCAGACTTGGGAGTTAGTTCAATGACGGACACGACATCGGAACTCGATGAAGCGGTGACAGGCTTCGATATCGCCGAACGGGCAACCTGGAGCGCCGCGACCTGGTTTGCCGTACTTTCGATGGCGGCCACCAGCTTTGCGCTGGTATCGGCTGAGTTCCTCCCCGCGGGCCTATTGACACCAATGGCGCGCGATCTCGGGGTTACTGAGGGAACCGCTGGACAGGTCGTCACCGCAACCGCTTCCGTCGGCGCTGTAACGGCCCTATTCAGCAATGTTCTCATCGGCAGACTGAACCGCAAAGCGGTGCTGGTCAGTCTCAGTGCGTTGGCGATCGCGTCCAATACTCTTGCGGCGTTCGCGACCGATTTTTGGCTGTTGTTGTTGGGGCGAGCTGGATTGGGCGTTGCGCTCAGCGGCTTCTGGGCGCTTTCAGTCGCGGTGGTTGCGAGGTTGGTTGGCGCCAATGCGACCGGTCGGGGCATGGCTATTGTCACCCTCGGTGTCTCGCTAGCCACCATCGCTGCGCCATCCATGGGCGCTTTGATCAGCGATTGGTTGGGATGGCGTGTCGCTATGGCGATGACCGCGGGCCTTGCCGCGCTTGCGATGCTCTTGCAGGCGCTCAGCTTGCCGACGCTGCCAGCCAACACAAGCAACAGTCTCGTCGATGTGTTCCGGCTGACAAAGCGGCGTAGCGTTCAACTGGGCATGCTTGCCATTCTTTTGCTGATGACGGGGCATTTTGCTGGGTCGGTTTATGTGCGACCCTTTCTCGAACAAGTGACGCTCCTGGAAACCGAATCGATTGCGTTTACGCTGCTTGGATTTGGTATTGCCTCTGTGATTGGGAACGTCGCCGGTGGCCGGATTGCTGACGCAAGTATCGGCTTAGCGCTCGGTGTCACCTCCGCGCTGATAGCGGTTTCGGCGCTCGCCTTGGTGCTTTGGGGTGCTCATATCGGCGTCGCTTTCACCCTCGTTTCACTTTGGGGCTTGGCGTTTGGGATGGCGCCGGTGGTACTGCCAACCAACCTGTCCCGCGGAGCACCCGACGCCCTGGAGGCAGCGGGGAGCCTCATGGTCGTCTCTTTTCAAGTCGCCATTAGTGTGGGCGCCGTTTTAGGCGGTTACGTCGTCGATAATTACGGCGCTGTGGGGCCATTGATCCTTACTGCGGTTCTGGCCGCATCGACGGTCACGTTGCCGTTGCTTCAGCCTCGCAACTGACATTGCACTTCAGGTTGAGCGACCAGGGTAAGCGACCAGGGCGCAATCGGAGCCGGGGACATAGAGAAATCTGTGGCATCTCTTAGGTACTATGGCGGCGCTCCCCGCCGCGTTGGTCGTGGCGCTAGCCGCTATCACCGCACGCCTGACCCGCAAAGCACTTGCAGAAGAGCCTGCGCCATACGTGCTGACACGGTTCCAAAGCACACTCAACCCAAGTGTTACTTGACGGCATTGCAAATAACCGGCGTTACCGCACGCCCAGGAAGGTGCTGCTATGCAGGAGACTTGAACGGTTCCGAAGAAAAATCTACTCACATCGGACCAACGCGCCCTACCCAGGCCCATAGGGCTTGCGCCTTGCAGGACTTTGGTCGGGTTGAGAATTCCGCGATTGACGCCACTCGCAATGGCCCCGTCAGTCAAGGGAAGTTCTTGCTGCCTGAGAGCATCGCAAGGAGTTGTCGGTCATCGCGCACACCGTGTTGAAACAGTGAGATCAGGTCCTCTGCGATCCTTGTTGCCGCTCGGGACTCTTCAGAAATCCCGCGCCGCTTCAAGATCTGACAGAGGACGCTCTGCAGCATGGCCATCTCGTCTGGTTCGATGGCTAACGTGTGTGAGACGTGTCTATCGAGCATCCCCCCGAGATAGAGCCTCGACTTAGAAGGTCAACCCATTCGGTCGAGTGCCGCTCCACCCCGTAAGCAAAGATATCGTTCTAGCGTATTTAGCCACTTTTGATCCGCTACGCCTTCCGGCGATCGTTCAATCTGCTGGCATGAGATGGGGGGACAATCGGATCATCCTTTTCAGTGTCACGGATCGGCAGCCGCTCTATAGGTGGGAGGCTCTGCAAAGTTTGGGTTGACCGCTTAAGATGGCGAGGCGACAGTTACAGCCGGACAAAGCAGGAGGAAAAATGATGGTGGAGACGGACCGCTGGCGCCACATGGCAAGCGCACCAAAAGACGGTAGCCGGATTTTAGTCACGATCCGCTCGTCCGAACAGGGGCCGGCAGAAGTTGACCTTGCGTATTGGTCGAATGGCGATCAGTTCGGTGGGGAGGGCTGGCGCGCCTCTGATTCTTCGCCCGGGCACATAATCGAATACGCTGAGCCGGAATTGAAATGTTGGATGCCGATGCCCTCGGCCAGTCTTAATCGCTTGTCTATGCCCTCACCCTGGGAGGGCAGCGACACCCAACAGTTCGACGGATCAGGAATTTAGGCCTCGCGCCGAAGAAACGGCTCCGCGTCCTCAAAACGAAAGCCAGAGATCCGGCTGAAGCAGGACGAGATGGTCGTCCGGGGAGGCGCGATCGAGCGTTTCTGCCGACCCGCTCAACAAAAAAGGCCGGGGCGAAATCGCACCGACCTTCCTCATCATCGCCTACTTACCTGTGCCAGTACATCCGTGGTCAAAAGCCAGATGGCAAAGCGGCTTGCGAGCGCCAAATTCATTCCAGCGCTCATCAGCATGCCGATGACTGCGTCCTATGGGTCAAATGTGTTCACAACAAGTCCGCGGCGTCGACCGCCCCTGCCGCAGGCTTCATTCCAAAGCAGTCATCGCTGCACGGCGGTCCCATTATGATCATCCCTACTGGGGGGAGCCGAGGCGAATTAGGTAACCCTTATTCACGGATAACGTTTGGTTAATCCGAGATTGACTATGGAACAACGTCGCTTGCGACTTTTTCGATCGAAATGCGTTTCCTCGGTCATGACCGCCAACAGCTCAGACTGCCAGCCTCTTGAAACAAAGCCCCTCTCCTATCGGCGCATGTACATGGTCGCCGAGCACGCTGCGGCGAACGCTTGTGGGCCGAGGGAAGTGCGTCGGGCCGCCGCCCGCGTCGTTAGGCTCTTGGGACCTCTCATCGATCAACCCATAGCTCCTGCCGCTCGCCTCGCGGAATCAAGAAGGCAGTTCGAGAAGTTAGTAAACGCGTTGAGCCGCCACGGCCGAAGCCTGGAAGCCGTTGCAGGCGGACTGGATCTTCCCCTACGGGGCGTCCCGGAAAAAACATCGTCAAACCCGGAGGATCGCTGCGACGTGACGATAATTCACCCGATAGCAGTCCGCCCCACCTCTGGATCCCTTTGTCAAAGTAACTAGCGTTCATACCCTCGGCAATCGACCACTGCCAAAGTCAGATTTGTATTTGACCCATGCGGCAATCTGCTTAGTTTGAACCGACTGCCGAACCGGGCAGCTATGGACTGATAGGAGGCACTTCCATGTATAATTTGTTCACAAGGTGGGCGGCCCTTGGTGTCGCAGGGGCAGTGTTGTCCCTCGTCTCGCTCGGGGCCTCGGCCGTAGCTCAATCCTTCCCTGATCGGACAATTACCCTGGTCGTGCCATTTGCGGCGGGTGGCTCCACCGACGTCGTCGCACGTGTCATCGCCCAGAAGATGGGGGAAGACCTGAAGCAGCAGGTTGTTGTCGAAAACGTTGCGGGCGCCGGCGGCAATCTCGGTGCAGACCGTGTCGCACGCGCGGAACCGGACGGGTACACGATTTTAATGGGAACAGTGGCAACTCACGCGCTCAATCCCCTGATCTTAAAGAGGAAGCCCTACGACGCTGAGAAGGATTTCTCGCCGGTTTCGCTGCTTGTCCTTGTGCCCAATGTCCTGGTCGTCAATCCGGAACTTCCGGTCAACAATGTCGCCGAACTGATCGCGCTCTTGAAAAAAGAGCCGGACAAATATTCCTACGCCTCTTCGGGCAACGGCACCCCCCTCCACCTTTCCGGCGAACTGTTCAACAGCATGGCTGGCGTGAAGATGCAGCATGTTCCCTATAAAGGCGCCGGTCCCGCACTGAACGACCTGATCGGAAACCAAATATCGATCATGTTCGACAACTTGCCCTCATCTTCAGGCCATATCAAGTCCGGAACGCTGCGCGCGCTTGGAGTCACTACGGCAAAGCGGGCACCGTCGTTTCCAGATGTTCCGACCGTTGCTGAGACGATCCCCGGATATGAGACCTACACCTGGAACGCGCTCTTCGCTCCGGCCCAGACGCCAAATGATGTGGTTGTCAGGCTGAACGAAGCCGCCAACAAAGCCCTACAGGATCCGGCAGTGATCGCTCGGATGAATGACTTCAGCGCCACGATCGTCGGTTCCACTCCCGAGGAACTTGGCAAGCACGTAAGTGCAGAACTTGCCAAGTGGGGGCCCATCGTCAAGAACGCTAACATTCAGATGGATTGAGCGGGTACCCAAAGAGGCGGGTGCGCCGCTCACCTGGCGCATCTGGAGGCTGAACAACCAAGGTGCCTGCCTTTGGCAAAAGCCGTGCTGCGGCCTTGAAAGTGATAATGAAGGACGGCATCGTGTAGAGAGACGCTATAACCGGGGTATGGTGTGGTCGAGCATCTTGGACATCGGAGACCAAGCAAAGACCAAAATCCGAGGGCGACGGAGGGCATCGACCGGCTAATTCGCATGCCGGACCCCTTTCCCTCCTCACCGGGAGCAGGAAGCTCGCAGCGGTGTGCAAGATCTTGATCAACTCTATCGACCTCAAGTTGATCGGCGCGACGATCATGCGTCTGGTTCGAGCTAAGCTTTCCCACTATCTCGTCGTTTTGACCCTGCCGATTTTCATCGTCGGTGCGGCTTACGGACAAGATATGACGCCCCGCGCACGCGTGAAGGTCGGGCTCCTTCAAAGTCCCCCATTCGTGATGAAGCAACAGGGAAGATACTCCGGAATGGCGGTGGATCTTTGGGAAGCGCTGGCTGCGGAGTTACGCGCGGAATATACCTACGAGGAATTCACCGATATTCGCCAGCTTATCGACGCCTTGTCCACATCCCGCATCGACGTAGCTGTAACCAATCTGACAATCACGGAAAGCCGCGCCGAGAGGATCGACTTCACGCATCCCTGGTTCGATTCGGGATTGCGGGTGATGGTAAACGACCATGACAGCGCAGGATTGTGGAGCCTTGTGACGGGTCTGAAGGACTCGGGCCATCTGCGCGCTTACGGCTGGCTGGCCTTTATCCTGCTGCTCGGGACACTCGTCGTCACCATCTTCAACCGCCGTTTCGACAGCAATTATCCCAGGAGATGGCGCGATGGTCTTGCTGAGGGCTTTTACTCCGTGATGTCCATCGCCGCATCCGGAAGAGCGCCTGTGAACAAGAATTATTTCGGCTGGTTGGGGCGCATCGGCCAAGGCTTCTGGCTGGTGGTCGGAATTGCGGTGGTCGCGTATGTGACATCTTCTGTCACAAGCGTGATGACGACCCTCTCCTTGACCAATCAGATCAGCGGCGTAGCCGATCTGCCAGGGCGCCCTGTGGGGATATTGCAGGGAAGCAGCGCGGAAGACGTTGTGAGGGAGCTTCAAATCGCTCCCGTGCCTTTTGCGAATATGGATTCGATGATCGATGCATTGAGGAATGGAGAAGTCGATGCCGTGGTGGGCGACACCCCCGTTCTTGAATATTACACCCATACCCACGCTGCTTCTCGATTAATTGTGGTTGGAGCAATCTTTCACACCGAGAAATACGGTTTCGGCCTGCCACTAGGCAGCCCGTTGACGCGCCCTTTGTCTGTGGCCGTAATAGGCGCTCACGAAGACGGCGTCATCGAGGACATTAGGGCCCGTTACTTCGGCGACAATCCCTAGCGGTGGCGGAAGCCCCTCCGGTGTCGGCTTGATCTGGCTCGCGCTGAACTCGACCACCTGCGCGTTAATTCCGGCTTCGAAAAGCGCATCACTGGATATCCGCTGGTCGTGTTGCCGCTGACGGGACCCGGCCCTGGACGATGGGACCAGCAGGGTGTCTCGATGATAACGTCGTGTCCAGGGCACTATCGTGAGCTGAGAATCCACGACCTTGACGTTCCGTCCCAAATTGGGCGAGCAGCTAGCACTCCTTCTTGACAGGCAACAACCTCGGAGGATGATGCACATCGGCATAATCGATGGAGGGCGCAATGCGCAACTTTCTTGTCGCCAAACTATGCCTGGCACTAATGCTGATGACCTTTGCCTCCCAGCCCTCATTCGCCCAATCGGTGAATGTGGATATCCGTATAGGAACAAGTCTCAACAATGGCAGGTCGATCACCTGCTCCCAAGGGGAGAGGCTGCTCCGCCTTCGAGGTTTCCGCGATATCAGGCGCGTCGATTGCCGTGGGCGCTTCTACATCTACCGCGCCAATCTTGGCATCAGGCGATTTGAGGTCGCGTTGAACTCGCGCGATGGTCGCGTCGTGGATATGCGACGGATTCGGAGGTAGCTGCTTCACCAGTGGCCTAAATGTGACCGGCGTCGAGGCGGAGGGGCGACTGTCCGCGGGCCTGCGCTTTTTCGAGAAGCTCCGCTACCGATGGTGGACGGGGCAATGATGGCCAGCCGACTTCCACAAGAACTACACCTGGCCGACCGTAAAACGGCAAGACTCACTCAAACCTCAGCTGCGTCTCGCCGCCTAAAGGCGATTGTTACGGCCATGCCCTTGCCCGGCCCAGACTCGACTTCTATCTCTGCGTTTGCATTGTGTTTAACTGACTGCACTATCATCGCGCTGAGCTTGCCTCTTCTTGGCCAATCGGCCTTGTCGGCGAGTCCAACACCATCGTCCGCGACCAGAACCTTACATCCCTCATCATCAACGGTGCAGCGCACCTTGATTTCACCGCCGTCGCGGCCAGCGAATGCGTATTTCAGAGCATTCGTCATAAGCTCGTTGACCACTAAGCCCACAGGCATGGCAACGTTGACCGAAACCGGCCATGTATCGACTTTCATGTCTAAGCGAATACCCTCCGTCGCATGCGCCGCCATCACTGATGAAGCTATCTGGCTGATATAAATCCCCAAATCAACGGTTTCGGTGTCGCTGCCGGCATAGAGCGATCGATAGAGGATGGACAGTGCCTCAATACGCCCCGCCAGTCCATTGAAGCGCTCACTCTCTTCAAGACGCTGTGCATTGCGCGCCTCCATCCGGATCAAAGCGGTAATCATCTGCAGATTGTTCTTGACCCGGTGCTGAAGCTCTTTCAGCAAAACGTCCTTTTCCGCCAGCATCTCGCTCAAAGTCGTCTGTTCGTCAGCGGTTTCCCGCGCTGACATCGCCAGCAGCCGAAAGAGCGGCTGCCCCGCGTCGTCGACGATGGTATTCGACCAAGCATCGACGGTGCGATCCTCTGCGCCGACCGAAAGCGTGAAAGCTCCGAGATATTCTTCGGATTCGAGCAAAGCCGCAGCGAGTTCGGCCCCATCTGCAAGTGGAGCAGCCCGAGGAAGGATCGACCAAGACTTTCCTTGGAGCTCGTCAGCCGATATGCCGGTCAGACGCTCAAATTCGATGTTTCCGTAAACAAGGGTCTCGTCGTGACCTAGTTCCGATACCGCGACCGCGAAGGGGACATGATCGAGAAACTGCCGAAACCGATTGTCATCCAGCGCTTCCGCAAGATGTGGAAGATCCGAGATCGTTGGAGACGGGGGGGTGGGATCTTCAGGATTAGTCATGGGATATCCGCGATGTCGACAAGCCGGAGTCCATATCACGGCATCAAAAGATAGGGCTAGCGGATTTATCGGACCGAAACAGCTTACGACACCAGCCGCGCCAATTCCTGAATAATGGCACGATGGTTGTAAGGCTTAGGAAAGAAGACCGCGTGATCCGGCATTTGACTCCGATCTAACCGCCCTTTTCCAGAGGTAATAATGATCGCGATCGGCGGCCACCGGTCCCTGACGATCCAAGCAAGACTCAATCCGTCGAGCTTTCCATGCAGATCAATATCGGTAAAGATCGCACCAATCGATGCCTCGGTCGAAAGGATGTCGAGTGCATCGTCGGCATTCGCCGCTTCCAACGTATGAAAGCCTGCGTCTCGCAAGTCGTCCGCTATGGCCATGCGTATCAACGGCTCATCCTCGATCACCAGAATAGTCGTCCGCGACATTTGCTGCACCGTTTTGATCTGCGTCACGCGAGCAAACTCTCTTGTGGAGCAACATGTTCCTATTCGACTGTGATGACCGCCAGCCTGAGGTTGAACCTGCACGCGGGAAATAAGGTCACCCTGACTTACGCCTGATGTCTTGGCCAGTCCTTTGTTAGGGGAACGGTCAAAGGGATTGACCTCGACCGTGAAGGCAAGTCGCCATCGTTGTCGACGATGAGGTCAATGAGCAAGACGTCGGAAAGGCTTGAACGTCTTCACGAGAGAGACTTCAAGGCGCCCGTAGATGGCCTTCCACCAGCGGACGCGATTTCATGGCCAGGTTTTAAGGCAGTCGGCTCGTAGACCGCAAAGTTCGGTTCCGATGCATTTTCTCAAACTGCCGCAGCAAGCGCCAGTCTTTGTCCCTGGCTCAATGCAGCTTGAACTCACCATCTACACGACGCCATTCATTCGGGCCGATCAGACGCTGATGCGTAAAGCGAACCGAGTGTAGCGGCCCATCGAGATTGGCCTGCCAGTAGTCAAGGAACTTTTGCATTTCGGGAAAATCCGGCGCTAAATCGTAATCCTGCCAGACATAGGTCTGCAGGACGGATTCAAAATCGGGAATCCGGTAAAGGATATGCGCGGTGGTAAGGCCATATCCATTGAGTTGACGCTCCAGATCTGATGAAAACCGCATGACTTGGTCTCCGCTCGCAACACTTCAACGATGACGAAATATTTCTAGCCACCGCCTCAGATCGGAACGGCGGATGCCGTTTTTTTGTTCCAGTGCAATACGTTAGCAGCCACCCCGCGTCATTGCTGATTTTTTCGTTTCGCGCTCTTGAAATCATAATAACGCAAAACCAGATCATTTCGCGCAAACGCTCGATCGAGGTTTGCACCCGCCCGGACTGGTCATCCGGTCCGGCCTGGGGGAACAACGTCATCATTGTTTGTCCATTGGAGGAAAACATGTCGTTCCGACCACTTCATGATCGCATTCTTGTCCGCCGGCTCCAATCCGAAGAAAAAACCAAAGGCGGTATCATCATTCCCGACACCGCTAAGGAAAAGCCCCATGAAGGCGAGGTTATTGCCGTCGGCCCAGGCGCTCGCAACGAGGCCGGTCAACTTCAAGCGCTCGATGTAAAGGCTGGTGATCGGATCCTGTTTGGCAAATGGTCCGGGACCGAGATCAAGATCAACGGTGAAGAGCTGCTGATCATGAAGGAAAGCGATGTCATGGGCATCATCGAGGCCGTGGCAGAGCAGAGACAAGCTGCCTGAGCCATCAACACCACGACACCAACAGTCAGATAGCTGCCTATAAGGAGTTAAAGAAATGGCTGCGAAAGAAGTCAAGTTCCACACCGATGCCCGTGAGCGCATGCTGCGAGGGGTCGACGTGCTGGCCAATGCGGTGAAAGTGACACTTGGGCCCAAAGGCCGCAATGTCGTGATCGACAAATCCTTCGGAGCGCCACGCATCACCAAGGACGGCGTCTCGGTTGCCAAGGAAATCGAACTTGAGGACAAATTCGAGAACATGGGCGCACAGATGCTGCGCGAAGTTGCTTCCAAGACCAACGACCTGGCCGGCGACGGCACCACAACGGCCACGGTGCTCGCTCAGGCAATAGTCAAGGAAGGCGCCAAAGCCGTGGCGTCCGGCATGAACCCGATGGACCTGAAGCGCGGCATCGACTTAGCCGTCGACGCTGTCGTCAAGGAACTAAAGACCAACGCCCGCAAGATCTCCAAGAATTCTGAGATTGCTCAGGTCGGCACGATTTCGGCGAATGGCGACGAGGAAATCGGTCGCTATCTTGCCGAGGCGATGGAGAAGGTCGGCAACGAAGGGGTTATCACGGTCGAAGAAGCCAAGACGGCCGAGACCGAACTCGAAGTCGTCGAAGGTATGCAATTCGACCGCGGCTACCTGTCACCCTACTTCGTCACCAACCAGGAAAAGATGCGGGTCGAACTAGAGGATCCCTATGTCCTTATCCACGAGAAGAAGCTGTCGAACCTGCAGGCGATGCTGCCGGTCCTGGAAGCAGTCGTACAGTCGGGAAAGCCACTTCTCATAATCGCGGAAGACGTCGAAGGCGAAGCGCTCGCCACACTCGTCGTCAACAAGCTGCGTGGCGGCCTCAAGATCGCCGCAGTCAAGGCTCCAGGATTCGGTGACCGTCGCAAGGCTATGCTTGAAGACATCGCCATCCTCACGGGTGGTACTGTCATTTCCGAAGACCTCGGCATCAAGCTGGAGAACGTCACGTTGAACATGCTCGGCCGGGCCAAAAAGGTAGCGATCGAAAAGGAAAATACCACCATTATCGACGGCGCCGGATCAAAGGCCCAGATCGACGGTCGCACGGCCCAAATCCGCGCCCAGATCGAAGAGACGACTTCCGACTACGACCGTGAGAAGCTGCAGGAGCGTCTTGCAAAGCTTGCCGGCGGCGTCGCCGTCATCCGCGTCGGCGGCTCAACAGAGGTTGAGGTCAAGGAGAAGAAAGACCGCGTGGATGATGCGCTTCATGCGACCCGTGCCGCGGTAGAGGAAGGTATTCTCCCCGGTGGAGGCGTCGCTTTGTTGCGTGCCGTTAACGCACTCGACAATCTCGCAACAGCCAACCAGGACCAGCGCGTAGGGGTTGAGATTGTCCGTCGCGCCATTGAAGCGCCAGTTCGTCAGATCGCCGAAAACGCTGGGGCTGAAGGTTCAGTCATTGTTGGCAAGCTGCGTGAGAAGGCAGAATTCTCCTATGGCTGGAACGCCCAGACCGGGGAATACGGCGACCTCTATTCTCAAGGTGTCATCGATCCGGCCAAAGTGGTCCGCACGGCGCTCCAGGACGCCGCTTCTGTCGCCGGCCTGCTGGTAACGACGGAAGCAATGATTGCCGAAAAGCCCAAAAAGGAAACTGCTCCGGCCATGCCCGCCGGGGCCGGAATGGACTTCTAAGTGATCAGAAGGCCCGCGCCGGCATTCGCGTGCGGGCCTCTTGCGCCGGTTGACCCATTCAAGTTTTCCATCGGTCAAGATGCGAATGGAGCCAAGCTTTGAAAAATGGAAAAGGACACACAGCCGATACAACTGGAAACCACCGCTGCAATTAACGCCGCACATCTTCTTTACCCGGCCAAACATTTCGATCATCCAAGTGACGTGCTTGCTGCCGGCGACATTGGTAAAGACGAGAAGCGTGCTATCCTCGCGTCGTGGGCATCAGATATCTTCGCAATCGAGTCTATTCCGAGCCTTCGCGTCTATCCTGGTGCGGATAAAGCCGTCTCCTATGACGAGATCATTGAAGCGCTGAAGACATTGGACAAGTAAGATGAGCAATCCGGCGAGGATGTCTCGTCCCGGTCCCTAAACCTCCGCTTGATCAATCGCCGGAGAGCGCTAGTCCGACGGCTCGGAAGTCGAAGACTGAGCTGCTACCTGAAGGGAGATCGCCGCCGACGCCTGCTCCTCTAGAGAACTGACCCTAACATGCAAGCGTCCAAGTACCTCATAAGATGATCGCGTTTCACGAGATGATACCCGCTCGAGGATTTTTTGTGCTGCTACTTCACTGCCTATCCTATCCCGCCAGCTTGGCCGATTAGCGTCGGCTTCAGATATGCGATCATCGCGTTCGCGCGAAGGCCGGTCGCTGTGGCCGCACGATCGAGGAACTGGGGGTAGCGAGACAAAACCCTCACCACCCGTCCGTACGCATCGAGCACCACTGCCCCTCTTCCTTTCGGAGTCCGTCGGATGCGGGAAGATCGCATGCATTATCTCTTCCTCGACCGTTTCAAGGTTCACCGCGGCGGCTTCGGCGCCGACAATATTGGCGCCGAATAACTCGCGAGCCTTTGTGTGGGGATCATCCCCACCATCCCGTGATCTTGGCCGCGCGATCGCCTTGCTGAGGATGGCAGCGAGTGCGGAGCGCGACCTTGCCTTGTCGGTCGGATGGGCATTCGACCGGCCTGCAATCTTTTTCGACGCACCACACCCTGATGCTCGGCATTGTGTGAAAGCATCGGAGGGCCGGCGAGATCGCGCTCGCATACATGTCGACGCTATTGGTCCTGCGGTAGCCGTCGATGATGACGCAGCCGCGGTCGGTCCTCGCGCCACGCCCCGAAAGGCGAAGTTTTCAATTTTGTCTGAACGGACGAAGTTGGCTAGTCGGTGACTTCCTGCAACTCGCCATCAGCTGCCTCAATATGGATGGTGAGGCTTGGCGATCTTCGGAATCCCCCGCCCCGACCATGAGGCAGAATTGGGTGCAGCATTTCTGTCTGTGAAACGCTAGCCAATTTGCTTTGCGCTGAACGTGCGCGGATGCGAGCCAGAGAATTGAAAGATCGCAGCAGTGCCTTAAGCGGTGGGAGAACGAGTTGACCAATCCGACCATTATCAGTTGCGCCGTCACCGGTAACATCACCAGCCTTGACTCCACGCCCTACTTGCCTGTCACGCCCGAGCAAATCGCAAATTCCTGCCTTGGCGCGGCCCGAGCTGGTGCGGCGATCGTGCACATTCACGTCCGATACCCGGACGGACGACCAAGCATGGAGCTTCCCCACTATCGGGAGGTGATCGAACGCCTTCGCGCGGCTGACGACGATGTCATCGTCAATCTGACGACCGGACCCGGCGGCCGATTTGTTCCGAACGAGCAGGACCCAAGTGTTGCTGGCCCCGGGACCACCCTGTTGCCGCCCGAGCGTCGCGTTGAACATATCTCATCACTTCGGCCGGAAATCTGCAGTCTCGATTTTAACACGATGTATTCCGGATCGTCGGTGGTGATAAACACGCCACGCAACCTCGGCATCATGGCAGACATCATCCGGGAAGCCGGTGTATTGCCGGAACTTGAAGTCTTCGACACGGGCGATATTCAACTGGCTAACCAGTTCATTCAGGAGGGCCGCCTCGATGCGCCCGCCCTCTTCCAGATCGTACTGGGGGTTCGTTACGGCGCGATCGCAACGCCCGAAACCCTCGCCTACATGAAATCGCTGCTGCCGGTCGGCTCTCACTGGGCGGCATTTGGTATCGGCCGCTGGGAGTTTCCGATGCTGGCACAGGCATGGCTCCTCGGGGGCCATGTGCGTGTCGGGCTGGAAGACAATATCTACGTCGAGAAAGGCGTGCTTGCGAGAAGCAATGCTGAGCTTGTCCAGAAGGCGGTGCGCATCTTGAAAGACTTGGGAGGCAAGATCGCTACCCCTGGGGAAACACGGGAGATGCTGGGGTTGAAGAAGCAGCTACCTAGATAAACCGACCCCCTCATCGCAGGCCGACGCCTCGTCCGCCAGTATGCGCGACAAATTCATAAACCGAAGCGGAGGAAACCATGTACGACCGGAGCGATCCCAGATCCAATTTGGCTCAGA
Organism: Hyphomicrobiales bacterium; assembly: GCA_900469955.1. Lineage (GTDB taxonomy): Bacteria > Pseudomonadota > Alphaproteobacteria > Rhizobiales > Rhizobiaceae > Neorhizobium. The sequence continues at coordinate 184,252 of UBYX01000003.1, forward strand.
CCCCAAAGCCGATGGAAGGCCAGATCCACAGCAGCTATTTCGGCTCGCAGCTTAGCCGCTACTACGACAGCGAACCGCAGGTTTCAGACGAAACCGGCAAGACGTGGATCAGCCGCGGGCAGAATACGGTAATAGCCTATAGCGATGCCAAGCAAGGCGGCGTCTTTGCACGCAACACGCAGCCGGACGAATATGCCCTGATTATCCCCGATCGTGAGACATCCGTCGAAATCACCACCGCAGATGGTGCCACGATCGTCGGGGGTTATTCAGTCGCGTTCCTACCACCCGGCGACAGCAGCATCCGTATGCTCACCTCTGGCAGCATCGTCCGGCTCTTCACCCCGCGATCGAAAGACATGGCCGATGCGGCGTCTAATGCGGACGCTTTTTCAGGCCCCCATCCTAACGTTCCGCCCTTTGAAGCCTGGCCAGAGCCGCCCGGTGGCCTGAAGCTGAAGTGGTACACGCTGGACGTTCCCGAAGACCCGTCGCGTTTCGGGCGGATCTATCGTTGCACGACCTTCATGATCAACTATCTGACGCCGCGTGTCGGCCCCCGAGAACGAGACAAGGTCTCGCCGCATCATCATGACGATTTCGAGCAGTGCTCGCTCGCGCTGAGCGGCAGCTTCACGCACCATTTGCGCTGGCCGTGGACGACGAACATGAACATCTGGCGGGAAGACGAGCATCTCTACTGTGAATCGCCTTCGGTCTGCGTCATCCCCCCGCCGTCTATCCACACCACCACTGCGGAATCCGCCAGCGTAAACCAGCTTGTCGATATATTTGCGCCACCGCGAATGGATTTTTCGGTGAAACCCGGCTGGGTTCTCAATGAAGATGATTATCCAATGCCGAATGCTTGACCCGACCCAAAGCCCCCAGAAATTTCTGGGGGCCTTTTATCATGATCGGAATCTCATAGGCCTCCGATCACGTCGGCTGAACGAGGCCTGCCTCGACGAGCGGCCGGATGGACTCGATCTCCTTCTGAATTGCGATCCGCATTTCATCGGGCGTATTTGCAACTGCGGTCAGACCGAGCGATGTCAACTTCTCCTTTGTTGCAGGTGTATCGGTCCATTCCTTGATAGCACGCTGGATCGCGTTGACGATCTCGGCCGGCAATCCCTTGGGACCGACAGCACCGAACCACAGCGTCTGATTGTAATCCTTGAAACCCTGTTCGGCGACGGTCGGTACGTCCGGAAACTCACGTGTGCGCTTTAGCGAGGTCACCGCAAGCCCACGGATCTTGGAGTCACGGATATGCGGCAGATAGTTCGACGGTGCATCAAGCGCGAAATCGATATGGCCGCCCAACAGATCCGTCAGCAACGGCGGCGACCCTTTGTACGGGATGTGATTGATTTCGACGCCTGCCAACTGCCCGATGATCGCTGCTGCAATGTGCCCCTTCGTCCCGGCGCCGGGATTGCCGACGTTGACCTTCCCGGGATTGGCCTTGGCGTAAGCGATGAGCTCCTGAAGCGATTTGGCCGGAGCGGAAGCGCTTGCAGCCAGCAGTGCCGGACTTTCGGCGACGATAGAAATCGGCGTGAAGTCTGCTTGCGGATCGTAGGCCAGGCTCTTCTGCACAACTTTGTTGGCTGCGATCGGCGCACTGCCGCTCACCATAATCGTGTAACCGTCGGGTGCCGCACGGGCAAGCCTCCCGCCGGCCAGCGCGCCCGCGGCGCCGGCGTGATTTTCGACCACGAATTGCTGCCCAAATTTCGCCGTTAGCACGTCTGCTACCAGACGCGTGATGATGTCGCTCGTGCCCCCCGGCGGGTAGGCCGATATCACCACGCCCGGTTTGCTCGGCCATTTTCCCGCTGACCATGCCGTTCCGCTCGGCGCCAGAAGGGCTGTCGTCCCGCCGAGCACAATAAATTCACGTCTCTTCATTGTCATTCCTCCCACTCGTTGATCGAGCCCATACTCCAGATTAGCGCAACACCTTTCCTTCCCGAACACGAGGCTGCACCCGTTTCGCTGTTCGGAACGGCGAACGCCGATCCCTCAAGATTGACCGGCCAGCCAACGCTCCTCTCCCGCGTGAAAAGCCGCAAGGGGATCCGGCCGGTCGTCACCAAGGAGGTCTGGATTGACCTTAATGCCTCGCGCATTTTGGATATAGGCGAGGAACTTGTAGGAAGATCGCATCGAGTTGAGCTGTGCCCAATCAATCGGAAGCGCTTGAGACGGATTGACCGACTTCATAACGTCGCGCTCGAAGAAGACGTGGAAGGACGAGAGCTTCCAGGCACCATCCTCTTTGACCACGCGGGAAAAGAACCGGCAAAATACGTGGAAATCAACTTCCACATCCTTCAAATGCGCACGGTTGAAGATCATGGCGGGGCTTTCAACGGTCGCCCGGTCGCCTGCGATTTGTGCAAAGGCTGGAAATACCCAGTGTTTGCTATTGCCCGTGTTGCTCATCCATTTCCGTGTGGCGTCCACATAAGCGTCGGCGCCATGACCGTCGTACCAACTGGTGCGAATATAGGCATCTCGATGGAAACATGCGGCCATCACGTCGAAACGCCGCTGATCGCGCGCGAACCTCTCTCGGCGGACGAGATCAAAAATTTCTTCCCGATCGAGATGGGCCCGCAGACGGGCATCGAAATCCTGTTTCATGAGGCGTCCTGGGTTATTATGGATGGTTTCAGCAAGAGTAGGTGCAGGAAGCCGACAGCCGTTAGTCGGCTTCCTGCAGCCCCTCCTCGCGTACTTTGCGGAAACGGGGAGATATGATCGACAGAAGCAGCAGCGCGGCGATGACCAGTGTGCCGAGGCTGAGGGGGCTTGTCAGGAAGACGCTAGGGTCGCCATGCGAAATCAACAGCGCCCTGCGTAGATATTCCTCCGCCATCGGACCAAGGATCATAGCAAGGATCAGCGGCGCGGGCTCGGCTCCGACCTTCCTGAAGAAATAGCCCAGCACACCGAACAGAGCCATCATGTAGACGTCGAACACGCTATTGTTGATGCTGTAGACGCCTATGGCGACGAAGACGCAGATCATCGGGAAAAGATAGTGATAGGGCACCGAGATCAATTTTGCCCAAACGCCGACGAGTGGCAGGTTGAGGAACAGCAGCATGAGATTTCCGAGCCACATAGACACGACGAGGCCCCAAAACAGAGACGGCTGCTGCGTCAGAATTTCCGGTCCCGGCTGCACACCCTGCACGACCAGAGCCCCGATCATCAAGGCCATGGTCGCGGTACCCGGAAGCCCAAGCGTTAACATGGGAATGAAACATGTCTGAGCCGCCGCATTGTTTGCCGCTTCGGGTGCCGCCACGCCCTCGATCGCCCCTTTGCCGAATTCGGTGGAATGACGGGAGAATTTCTTTTCCAGCGCGTAGGCCGAGAAGGATGCAAGCAGCACACCTGCTCCCGGCAGCACGCCGAGCAATACACCGATACCCGTGCCTCGCATGATCGGGGCGCACATGCGCTTCCAGTCTTCGCGGGTCGGAAACAGACTACTGACCGCGGCCACGCCAGCGGAACGGCTGCGTTCGTTCTCAAGATTGGCGAAGACATCGCCAAGTCCGAAGATGCCGGTGGCCACGACCACGAAATTTAGACCGTCAAGCAGGTTCGGCGTGTCGAAAGTGAAACGCGCAGCTCCGGAATTAACATCAGTTCCAATCATGCCAAGGATCGCGCCGAACAGCGCCATCCCAAAGGCGGTGAGCAGCGAGCCACTGGCCAGCACCATTGAAGTAATCAGCCCTAGCACGATCAGCGAAAAATATTCCGTAGGACCAAATGTCAGCGCTAGACCGGCGAGTAGGGGCGCCGAGGCCGCGATGAAAAGCGTGCCGACAGTACCCGCAAAAAAGCTGCTGATCGCGGCTGCTGCAAGGGCCCGGCCGGCCTTTCCCTGCTTTGCCATCTCATGGCCGTCGAGCGTGGTGACGACCGAGGAAGCTTCGCCGGGAAGGTTCATCAAGATTGCAGTGGTGGACCCGCCATATTGCGAACCATAGAAGATGCCGGCCAACATGATCAGCGCCGTATCGACGGGAAGGCCGAAGGTGAAGGGCAGCAGCATGGAAATGGTAGCGACTGGACCGAGGCCCGGAAGTACACCCACCGCCGTCCCGAGCAGTACGCCGAGGAAGCAATAAAGAAGATTTCCAGACGTTGTCGCGGTCGAGAATCCCAGAAGAAAGTCGTTAAATATTTCCATGTCGAGGCTCGCGATACGTTGGTTATTGCAGCCAGATTCCGAGCACGGGCATAGGCAATCCGATCAATTCAACGAAAAGGACGGTGCATAGGCCTGCGAAAAGAAGCGCACCCGCAGATGTCTTCCAGTCGAGCCGGAACTTGACGCTGGTTGCGGCGCTGAGGACGAGAAGGAGCAAGACGGCCGGCAAGAAGCCGAGCGGCTCAATTGCCACGCAGAAGACGATAATGGCAGCGGGTATCATAACCAGCGCCTTCCAGGTGATAGCTGGAAAAGGATCACACGATGCGGAGATGGAGCGAATGAGAATGCCGATTCCAGTCGCGACAAGGAGGGTCGATATCACGACGGGGAAAAAGCCCGGTCCCATGCGGCTCGCCGTACCGAATGGATACTTTAGGGCAATCAAGAGTGCGATGCAGCCGGTGATGGCAAAAAAGAGTCCCAAAACGCTGTCTTGACGGATCTTCATCGGCAAGCCTCCCAGCGATTCCAACCAAGGCGATACAAACAAAGGCCGGCGCCTCGGCGCAAAGATCTGGCCAACCAAAGCGATACGTCATTCATCCGACCCCAGCTCCTCCTCCCGAAACCGGTGCTCACCCTTTATGAAGGGTAACCAACAATGGCCTTGACTTCGAGATATTCCTCGAAGCCAAAAAGACCAAACTCGCGTCCGTTTCCGGACTGTTTATAGCCGCCAAAAGGCAGACTGCGGTCGAAACCGGCGCCGTTCAGATAGACCCGGCCAGCGCGGAGCCGGTTGGCGACTTTGCGGGCGCGATCGGCGTCTCGCGATTGCACGAAGCCAGCCAGTCCGAAAGGCGTATCATTTGCCATCGCGATCGCCTCTTCTTCGGTGTCATAGTTCAGGATGGACAGAACAGGACCGAAGATTTCTTCGCGGGCGATCGTCATGTCAGGCGTCACATCGCCGAACACTGTCGGGCGCACATAGTAGCCGCGGTTGAGCTCAGCAGGTCGGCCTGGGCCGCCCGCGACTAGTGTCGCGCCTTCGTCAATACCAGTCTGGATCAGGTTCTGGACCTTGTCGAACTGCTGCTGGCTAACCAGCGGCCCCATGGTGGAGTTCGCATCGAGCGGATCGCCGAGGCGGATTTTCTCGACGGCCCTGCGGGCGGCCCTGAATGCCTCCTCACGCCGCGAGCGGTGAACCAACATACGCGTTGGCGACTGACAGTTCTGGCCGGCATTGGTGTAGCAGGCATGCACGCCGGCCTCGACAGAAGCCTCTAGGTCAGCATCCGTCAGGATGATGTTGGCGGACTTTCCGCCAAGCTCCTGAGCGACCCGCTTGACGGTTTCCGCTGCAAGTTTTGCAACTTTTATGCCCGCCGCCGTCGAGCCAGTAAATGACACCATGTCTATTTCTGGATGCCCGGCGATCGCCTCGCCGACCGTCGGACCATCTCCGTTCACGAGGTTGAAGACGCCGGCGGGCAACCCTGCGTCATGGATGATTTCCGCAAGCAGCATCGAGCTGAGCGGCGCGATCTCACTCGGTTTTAAAACGACGGTGCAGCCGGCCGCCAGCGCTGGCGCAACTTTGGATGCAACCTGGTTCAGCGGCCAGTTCCAAGGAGTGATGAAGCCGCAGACGCCGATCGGTTCGCGCCGCACGATTCCATTACCCATCCGGTGTTCAAAGCGGTACCCCGTTAGCACGCGAACCACTTCCTCGAAATGGAAGAGCGCGACCGTTGCCTGACGTTCCGTGGAAAAAGTGATGGGTGCTCCCATCTCCAACGTCATCAGTTTCGCCAGTTCAGGAAGATGCGCCCGGAAGCCAGCGATAATCTTTTCGAGATAACCAAGCCGCTCCTCGACGCCCGTTTCGCTGTAGAGCGCGAATGCGCCTCTGGCCGCCCTCGCGGCCCTGTCGACATCTTCGCACGAGCCTAGGCTAATCCTCGCGAACGTCTCTTCGGTCGCCGGGTTTGTGATGCCAATACTTGCAGGGAAAGCAGGAGCAACCCAGTTGCCGCCTATGTAAAACTTCAGTTTTTCCATCGTTTCTTTCGTCGCTGCTGGCACAAAAAAGTGGGATCACAAAGACACTACGCGACTGGCCCTCAATGGCAATGTGTTCTCAATGCCGTTTCGCCAGACGGTAAGACGGCAAGGTTGAAAAGCTGCCTCATAGATGCCTGCCTTCATCAACAGGTACGACAATCCCGGTGGAACTCGTCAAGTTGACGATGCAGGCGACAACCGCCCGTGCCACATCGTCAGGCATCGTCACCCGTTCGAGAGGAAGTTTTTCGGCGATCTTTTCCAACTGCTCCCTGGTACGGGTGGGGACGAAATCCGTATCGACGCCGGCCGGGGACACCGAAAAGACCCGCACTTTCGGCGCCAGCACCTTCGCGAGCGCGATGGTCAGCGAATCCAGCCCTGCTTTTGCAGCGACGTAAGCGAGACTGCTACCAATCCCGGTCCGGGCCGCGATCGACGAAATGTTGACGATTGCAGCATTGTCGCCCCGCTCCAGCAGCGGGCGAAAAGCGCGGATCATCGCAAATGGGCCGCGCAAATTGAGCTGCACGGTTCTGTCAAATATTTCGTCGGTAAGCCCGTCCAGGTCCCCTGCGGGAATCGGAGTGGTCGCGCCGCCGCAATTGACGAGCGCGTCGATGCCGCCGAAGCGCCCTCTCACTGCCTCGGCGGCCGCCGCAATCGAATTCGGGTCGTCGATTCCAATGCGCATGGCAACATGGCCACGTCCTGGAAGGCCACGCACGACATCATTTGCCGCGTCCGGACGACTGTTGTATCCGACGACGATCGTCGATCCCATGCCGGCCAGGCGTGTGGCGGCGGCCCGGCCGATTCCACTGCTTGCGCCGGTGACAACACTCACTTTCGGTATCGGAAGCACGGGAATGTCGATAGCAGTCACATTCTTCTCCAATTCAATAATCAGGCCGCGAATTCCTCGATTGCCTTGGCCGCTGCCGACCGAATGAAACCGTGGTCGCTTGAAATCAGGATCGCACCTGCCCCGAGCCCTTTGACGAATTCGTAGTCGTCCCGGCCCGTCGGCAACATCACCAGCGGGATGTTGGCTTGACGGGCGGCTGCCGCAACCTTCGTGCTGATGTCCGCGACTTTTTTTCCGGCATCCGGATCGGCTCCGAACGAAGCGGTCAGGTCCCCTCGACCAATGAACAGGGCATCGATCCCTTCGACCCGGGCGATCTCTTCTACATGATCAACGGCGTTTTGATCCTCAATCATCACGATACAAGCGACCTGTCTGTCCTGCATCGCCATGTGCTGCACGCCGCTGACCCTTGCCCATGTGCTGGCGCGGGTCAGACCTGCGAAGCCCCGGCTTCCGGAGGCATAACGGCAACTCTTCACCACAGCGTGCGCTTTTTCCACTGAATTTACATGCGGGACCATGATCCCCATTGCACCGCAATCCAGCGCGGAAAGAATGCTTGCTGCACTGAACTCAGCCACCCGCACCAGGGGCGCGATATTGGAAGCACGTGCGGCGAGGATCATTAGATCCGTCATCGCACGATCTAGCGGCGCATGTTCTTGGTCGATGACCACGAAATCATAGCCCAGGGTCCCAAGTATTTCGATCACCTGCGTCGTCGGCAGCTTCAGGAAGGTTCCCAGCATCCGGTCTCGCGCATGAAGTCGCTCGCGAAAGGTGGTAAAGCTCGCGCCTTGGTCGGTCATCCTGATCTCTCCTCGCTAGAGTGGCTGATGTGGTTCGGGCACGGTCATCGCGATCGCCTGATCGACGACCAGCACCACCTTGCCGATCTGGTGGTTCTCATCGAGAATTGCGTGAGCGTCCTTCACCTGATGAAATGGCACAGCCTGATGGATATGCGTCCTGATGCGGCCGTCCTCGATTAGCGGCCAGACTTGCGCGACAAGCTCGCTGGCTAGCTGACCCTTGTATTCCGCCGGCCGCGGCCTTAGCGTCGAACCCGTGATCGTCAGTCGTCGGCGAACCAACGACCTTATATTCACTTCCGCCGTCTCGCCATCATGACTGGCGATGAAGACTAGCCGGCCGTCGGCCTTGAGAAGATCGAGCTGCCTCTGCGTATTCGGCCCTGCCTGCCCGTCCAGAATGACATCGATGCCGGCACCCTCAGTCAACGCGCGAATTTCTTCGTCCCAGCTGCCCTTGTAATCCACCGCCGCCTTAGCACCGATGGCCAGGCAAACTCGACGTTTTTCCTGACTGCTCGCCGTCGCAAAAACCACTGCACGCCGCAATTGCCTTGCGATTTGGATGCCCGCCATTCCCACGCCGCTGGTACCCCCGTGAATCAGGAGAGCTTCGCCCTCTTCAAGGCGGGCCAGCCACATCAGGTTGTTCCAGGCCGTAAAGAAAACCTCGGGGAGCGACGCGCCTTCGATGAAATTGAGCCCGCGCGGTATTGGCATGCATTGTGCTGCCGGAGCTATGCAGGATTCCGCATATCCGCCACCGTTGACCAGAGCGCAGACCGGCGTGCCGATCTTGACATCGACCCCTGGCCCGACCTCATCGATGATGCCTGAGACATCCAATCCGGGAATGTCCGATGAATCTGGCGGGGGCGGATAAAGTCCCCGCCGCTGCTGGATATCCGGCCGGTTTACACTTGCGGCAACCACCCGGATCAAAACCTCACCGGCGCGAGGTCGTGGCCGCCGCCGTTCAACCATCCGAAGGACGTCGGGTCCGCCGGGCCGCTCTATCTCAATAACTTTCACCGGCTCGGACCCATTTCCGTCAGTTTGCCAGGCCGACCAACCGGGCGGGGTTGTCGGCCACCATAGTCCGCACCTGAGCTTCGCTGAAGCCGAGCGCCAGGCAGAGTTTAATGGCCTGCCGCATCCCCTCCACCGGCGTGGGGTTGTCCACCTGCCCCAAATCGGAGCCGATCGAAGAATGCTCGACGCCGGCAGCCCCGATATGCTCCTTCAGTTCCTGTGGAGAGTAGACATTGAAACGGCTGTCGACATACATGCCAGCCGACTGCTCGACCAGTGCGCCCATCGCCGCCAGATCGCGAATATCGTCATAGGTAAAATGCAGCCCGTACATTGGATGATTGATGAGGAGGCGCTTCACTCCACGCTTTTTTGCTTCCTCGAACAGCCTCCAGATTTCCCATACGTGCAGATGTCCTGAGGACAGTATCGCGTCGAACTCGGCGATCATGTCTAGGATCTGTTTCACCTCGTCGACAATGTTGCCGTATCCATCAACGACGCTCAGTGCGGGCGAGCTTTTCAGCTCGACATTCGAGGCCAGCCGAACCTTGCGGTGAGCGCTCCTGATGTGATTGGCTGCTTGCGCCGTAGGCATCCAGATCAGCTTTGCGCCCATCTTCAACTGTGCATCCACGACGAAAGGGTTGAAGCCCCCGGTGGAATTGTTGAGCACGAGGCCGCTAAACATTGCGAGTCCGCGATCGCCAAGCACCCGCTCCATCAGAGGAATGAAAGGCGCCACGGAGTAGTGATGGTCCTTGAACAGCAATCCGCGCATTCCAGCCGCAGCCGCTTCTTCGGCAGCTTGCAGATGGTCAAGTTGACGGGGCATCGTTGACGGCCCTGAATGTACATGAAGATCCAGCGCGCCGCGCAACAAGCTCGCGGCCAACGCCTCGTCCACGCTGGCAATCATCCTGCGGGCCTCTTCGCGGTTGCGTTTACTATCCTCTGTCGCGGCCAATGGAAGTCCTCCCCTTGCATCTGAGGCAGCCTTGTAAAACTTGACTTGACCCAACGACAACTTATCGTCTCGATCGTTTCGCGAGCCGGAATGGCTCGCACGAGCCTGGGGAGGAGGACCCATGACAATTCGAGCGATAGAACGCGCGATGACCGTTCTGCAGGAGCTCAATCTGCAGCCGATCAATACGATCGCGCAGCTCCACGCCCGCACAAAACTGCCAAAACCAACACTGGTGCGCATTCTGCGAACGCTGGAAGAAGCCGGCTATGTTGAAAACGACACTCGCCAAGGCGGCTACCAAGTCAGCGCACTGGTTACCTCCTTGAGTTCCGGGTTTCATAAAGGTCCCCTGGTCGTGGAGGCAGGACGGGCATGGGCCATCGCCATCACTCGGAAGCACAAATGGCCCGTTGCCATTGCCCTGCCGGATTACGACGGCATGATCATCCGCTTCAGCACAGTACCCGACAGCCTGATCTCGCCATTCCACAGCACTGTCAACCGGCGGCTAAGCATGCTCACCCGCGGAATGGGATTGGCATATCTCGCCTTTCTGGATGGTGAAGACCGCGACGTCATGATCGGTATCTTGCAGAAAAGTCAGGATCCGGAGAATGCACTAAGCCACCACCGCGAAGAACTTCTGCGTTTGCTCAGCCAGGTGCGAAAGAACGGTTTCGCAACTCGTGCCTCGACCGTCGAACCTAGAAATTCAGATACCATCGCCGTCCCCATCATAGCCAAAAGCGGCCGCGTGCTTGCAAGCCTCGGATTGACCTATTTCAAATCCGCGTTCGATTCCGAACGTGACGCGCGCGAACGCTATGTTCCAATCCTCAAATCCGCAGCTGTTGCCATTTCTGAAGACTTGAACCGGCTGTCGAGCAGCATAGCGATCGAGGTCAACTCCGCTGAACCGGCAGTTCTTGAGGATGATCGATGAGCGACCACAGAGTGGATCCAGATCTCGCAAGGAACACCGCTGGGAGCTAAGCATTTCAAGTCAAAAAATCTCAATGCAATACCGGGCTGCGCGGTGTGAGCGCTTAGTGGAATCAACAAGGCTACGGCTTCGCGAGCGCCCACGATGGTTCAGTGGCAACAACACGCTTTCTGTTTCCACCGATGGTGATCAAGGTCAGGCAGAGTTAACCGTTTGGATTTTTTTCTAAAACTTATGCGGCATGCTTCACAAAGCCTTAAATAAATACCCCCTTATATTAGGGGGCCCAAATGAAACCGGCTTTTCCCGCCCCCTTCATGCAGATGAATATGCGCGAAGGAGCACCCCGCACGCCCCTGGAGAATATGGTGTTCGCCTTCATTGCTAACCTTCAAACAATGACCAAATTGGTCATCTCGTTCAGCCTAATCCTACTCGTCGGCCTTGCCGTCAACCTTATCAGCGTCAGATCTTCAAACACCCAGCAAGAAGCGACGGGCTGGACCGAGCATACATACCAAGTTCTTCGAGCTGTCGATGATATGGTTGCGGGCATGGTCAACCAAGAGACTGGCTTACGCGGTTACTTGCTGGCTGGAGATGAGCGCTTTCTCGATCCCCAAAAAGCGGGAGAGGCTCAGTTCAAAGCAGCCGTTGAACTGGCAAAGAGCCTGACATCTGACAATCCCTTGCAGCAGAAGAGGCTGATGGACCTCGAAGCCCAGGTCAAAGGCTGGAACCGCGAGGTCTTGAACAAAGAAATCGCTCTGATGCGTGACGCCACGACTATTGAACAGGCTCGCGCCATGGAGATTTCCGGCGCTGGCAAAAGGTACATGGACTCTATCCGTGCAATAGCGAAAGAAATATCAGATGAGGAAGCCTCGCTACTCGATGAGCGTGCGGCGGCTTCTGTAGCTGCAGCCAATCATACTTTTTGGAGCATCGTATTTGGCATCTCCGCAACCATCCTTGTCATATCAGTCTCGCTTGTGCTCCTGTCTGCAACAATGATCCGGCCAATCCAGGCGATCACCGCATCCATGAAGAAACTTGCCGGCGGGGATGCTGATACCGCGATTCCCTACGCCGGGCGCACCGATGAGATCGGCGAGATGGCCGCGGCCGTCGAGGTGTTCCGCACTAATGCGCTGGAGAACCGCCGGTTAGAGCAGCAAGCGATCGCGCAACGCAAGGAGTCCGACGAACAGCGTCGCGAGACGGCCGAACTGGAGCGTATTCGCGCTCAAGCAATGGCTCAGGCGACAAACGGACTTGCGGACGGCCTGAAGCAGCTCGCCGCCGGTAATCTCACCTTCCAGCTTAACCAGTCTTTCTCCGCGGAGTTCGAGAGCCTGCGCGCAGACTTCAACCAGGCTGTCGGCCAGTTGAAAGACACGATGGCTTCGGTCGCTGAAGCCACTAGCTCGATCGATTCCGGCTCGCGCGAAATCAGCCAAAGTGCAGAAGACCTTTCAAAACGCACCGAGCAACAGGCAGCCTCACTAGAGGAAACGGCAGCGGCACTCGACCAGATCACCGCCAATGTTACGAACTCCTCCAGGCGCGCCGAAGAGGCCCGTACCGTGGCCATTCAAGCGAACGAAAGTGCCCGCAGTTCAGGCGCAGTTGTCGCCAATGCCGTCGCTGCCATGGGCAAGATCGAAGAGTCGTCGAACCAAGTCTCCAATATCATCGGTGTCATCGACGACATCGCCTTCCAGACTAACTTACTTGCGCTGAACGCAGGCGTCGAGGCTGCGAGGGCCGGTGAAGCGGGCAAGGGTTTTGCCGTCGTTGCACAGGAAGTCCGCGAACTTGCCCAGCGTTCTGCAACGGCCGCCAGGGAAATTAAAGATCTGATCCGCAACTCATCAGTGGAGGTAAGTAACGGCGTCAAGCTGGTCAGCGACACCGGCGAGGCATTGAAGACGATCGAGACCTATATCGTCACGATCAACCAACATATGGACGCGATCGCCACATCCGCCCGCGAACAGTCGGTTGGACTATCGGAGGTCAACACCGCTGTCAACCAGATGGATCAGGTGACTCAGCAGAACGCCGCCATGGTGGAAGAGGCAAATGCCGCCGGCGCCAACCTAGCCACCGAGGCAGCGCGTCTGCGTGGCCTGATTGGAGAGTTCCAAGTGGGGGGTACAGCAGCTTACCTCCCGGCGTCGCCTAGGAGCCCGGTAAAGCTAGCGCAGGCCAACTCAATATCCGCTCCGATCACCTCACCGGCGCGCAGCATAGTCGGCCGGGTAGCTAGTGCCTTCACAGCCAGAGGCTCGGCGGCGGTTGCGCGCGCCACTGGGAATTGGGAGGAGCTTTAACGCAACTGCAGGCGGGAGCTGTCTCAGCTCCCGCCCTCCCTATTTGCGGCTCAAGAAACATCTAGGCGATTTCTCCGCCTTATTTTCCAAGGACGTTTCTCTCAAGAGCCTCCGGATGTCGTCGACCATCTGAATCTCCATCCTTATTACCGCTTCGGACCTCCTCCGCTGCCTGGCACAGTTCGGGCGAAGTCAGCCAAACCGCGTCATTTTCATCCGAGATGTGAGAGAAACCACGAGATTTGGTCGATCGGATCACCCTCCGGTTAATAAGGGCTTTGGGCAGCTCACTTGACCTCTCCTTCCCCAAAGCAGGAATGTTTGGGGGACGTCAGGCCCGGTTGTGGCATTATGAACTCTCGATCCAAGACAGGGACAGGTGCGGAGTTGAACGTCTAGAGCAATTGCCCTCCGGAAATGTCGAAAGTGGTCCCGTTTGCCCAACCCATGTCGTCGGACAAGATGGCGGCGACAGCGCGGCCGACATCGTCCGGCTGGCCGACGCGACCCAAAGCGATACCTTGCGCCACAGATTCGTTGATACCTTCATTGTCGCGTACCGCGCCGCCGCCGAAGTCGGTCGCAATAGCCCCAGGTGCGATCGCGTTTACCCGGATGCGGCGAGCGCCAAGCTCGACCGCCATGAATCGGGTCAATACCTCCAAGGCAGCCTTAGCCGACGCGTAGAGGCTGTAACCGGGCAGCGTGAAACGAACGAAGCCAGAAGAGACGTTCAGGATGCGCCCGCCGTCTTCGATCAGGGCCAACAGCTTTTGGGTCAGGAAGATCGGGCCACGCAGATGTGTGGCCATTAGCGATTCAAATTGCTCTTCGGTCGCCTCGGCGAAATTGGCAAAGAGCCCGTTACCGGCATTGTTGATCAGAAAGTCGAACCGCCCGCGATTGAAATCAGCCTTCAGGGTTTCGGCCACCTTTGAGGCGAATGCCGCGAAGCTCCTTGTATCGGTGACATCGAGCGCCAGCATTACCGCCGAGCCTCCCAGTGCCTCGATCTCGTGGCGCACTGCGTCGGCTTCAGCCGAGCTACTGCGATAAGTGCCGATGATGCGGACGCCGCGCTTGGCAAGATGCAGCGCCATGTTGCGGCCGAGGCCGCGGCTAGCGCCGGTTACGAGTGCGATCTGATGGGTCATGGTAGGCCTTTTAACTTTGGTTACAAAAAAGAGAGCCGCTTCAAAGCCGCTATCGCGATGTGTCGAACCTACTCGACAAAGACCGATTGAACCCACCCGATCCGCTCAATGTTTTGCCTAATTGTCTCAATGGCTTTACGGGCCAGAGTGATGGTGCCATAGTTGTGCAATGACCGACGACCTCAAACCTCATATCGATATTGTGCTGCGCCACGCATCTTCAGGCTTGACCAGGCCACCGATCCCACGAGTGGAGATCTGCGTGGGACAGGCCGCCACCGGCAAGGCACCATGCCTCTATCGTTCGATGATCTGCTTCATTCTCCAGGGCTCGAAGCAAGTAGCGATCGGCGACAAACTTTTGAGCTACGATCCCTCGCATTACCTCATCAGCGCCCTTGATCTACCGCTGATCGGCCAGATATGGGACGCTGCCAAGGGACGCCCTTATGTCGCGGTGTCGTTGGATCTGGACCCTGCAATTCTGGCCGACGTTGCGTCAACCATGCCGCATGTTCGCGACACCGACACAAGAGGCATCGGCTTAACAATCAGTCCGATGACGGCGCCGCTGCGCGACACTTTGTTACGTCTGCTGTCATTGCTCGACGTCCCGGCCGACATACCTGTGCTTTCCCCGATGGCTGAACGCGAGTTGCTTTATCGTCTCCTGCAGGGTCCCCAAGGCCCCCTGCTGCGTCAGATCGCTCAGCCGGAGGGATCCCTTGACCGTATCCGCCGCGCGGTCGCGTGGATCAGAGACAACTATAATGCTCGTTTGCGTATCGAAACGCTATGCAATGAAAGCGGGATGAGCCGCGCCAGCTTGCACCGGCATTTTTTGGCGATGACCGGCCTCAGTCCTATTCAGTATCAGAAACAACTGCGGCTGCAGGAAGCCCGCCGATTGCTGCTCTCCGGTGACCGCAACGCATCCGAGGTGGCGTTCGCGGTCGGGTACGAAAGCGCCTCGCAGTTCAGCCGCGAATATCTCCGGCAGTTCGGCGCCCCCCCTGCGCGTAGCATACGTCAGATCAGGCAGGCGATCGGAAGTTCGGCAGTCGCCTGAGGCGCAGTACGTACGTTCCTCGTAAGACAGCAGTTGAAACCGTTTGTCGGCATGCCGGTGCTTTATGCTCCCCAGTATACAGCCACACCAGACGGATATGATCCCCCTGAGGGGAATTGAACCGCCGGCGCTACGTTCGAAATTTGCAGTTCATAAGTTAGTGTCCGTTTCTGCTCAGCAGCACTAACTGGCCTTCTTCGATGGCGTAACAATCGCGTTGATACATCCCGAGTGCTGATTTTTGTCACACAAAATTCAATCTTATTTTAATGTTCCTCTTGCGCCCATCAGATGTCTCCGCATCAAGGCTGCCGCGACTTCGTTCTCCCCATGCTCTAACCGATCTAGGATTTCCAGATGCTCGCGACAGGTTACTGCCACGCGGTCGGCGCCAAACTGCCAGTTGTAGTTCGAGAGGCGCCGGAGCTGATTCTGACGATGCATCGCTTCTTTGATGTAACGATTCCCCGAGGCTGCACTGATACCCAGGTGAAACTCCGCATTCATCTCAAAGAGCGTAACACTCAATGTATCAGTCCAAGGCGCCGACATGATGGCCTTATGCCTTGCCCGCATCGACTCGATCCAGTCCGCCGAAAGCGAGAACTCGGGCGAGAGGATCGCCGCACATTCGATTAACTGCCGAAAGTCATAGCTTTCCTCCCGCGCTCTGGAATCTCGAGCCGGATCGAAGAACTGCCAGCCATAACCCTGCCGGCGCTCAATGACGCCTAGACCCTCGAGCTTAATCAGCGCCTGGCGCACCGGCGTTCGCTCCCGACCGGTGAGCCGC
Organism: Hyphomicrobiales bacterium; assembly: GCA_900469955.1. Lineage (GTDB taxonomy): Bacteria > Pseudomonadota > Alphaproteobacteria > Rhizobiales > Rhizobiaceae > Neorhizobium. Next base: position 200,488 of record UBYX01000003.1, read on the forward strand.
ATGAGCTCCAGTTCCGCAAACTGTTCGGGCAACGCTCCCTCGCGGCGCAACCTCGCGATTGCGACAAGCAGCTCTTCATCGCCAGACCGCGTCTCGGACTTTTCAACACGCGGCGGGATCGCAGTCAGCATCATGCCCCTGTTCGGTTCATGTCGCACGAAACCTTCTTCCGCCAACATTTCCAGTGCGATGCGCACCGGCGTGCGTGAAACACTGAGCCGCTCTGCAAGCTGGCTCTGACGCAGTCGCGCGCCCGGCTGGAGATGGTCGTCATGGATCACATCAATAATGCGGCGCATGAGATCCTGCTGAAGAGGCGTGCTCGCGTCCAACATTTTTCCACTTGCCTTTCCGTTAATTTTGGTTTTTGTTTTATGAAATACATTTTTGACGAAGGCAATCCCGGTTTGCCTCCGCTGCCATTCAGCATCTGGAACAAGTCGCCATGACGTTACCTCTGCCTTGCCCGCTCATCGAAGTTTCTGGTAACCCGTTCGAACGGGGTCAACAATATGGTGAGCAGGCCGCGGACCGTATTCTTAAGGGCATCGAACATTATAGGCAGCAGCTGCATTCCTCAGGATTGAAGGACGGCGATCTTGCCGCGATGATCGATCGTTTCGCCGGCGCGGTGGAGAATTACGGCAGCCAGTATATCGAGGAAATGCGCGGCATCGCCAAGGCGGTGAATACCGATCTCGCGGCGATCCTTCTGCTCAACGCTCGTACCGAAATCCTCAAACTCGCGCGCCGCAGGGAAAACGGGCAGGGGGATTTCATCCAGTCGGACGGCTGCACCGGGGTCTTGGTCATGCCTCAGGCTAGCCGCGACAAGGTCTTCATCCATGCCCAGAACTGGGATTGGAAGGCGGAATGCGCAGAGACCGCGATCGTGCTGAAGATCAAGCGCGACGACGGGCCCGATATCATCACCTTCACCGAAGCCGGCGGCCTTGCCCGCACCGGCTTCAATGCGGCCGGCATTTCAATAAGCGGAAACTATCTGGAGACTGATCGCGATTATCGCGAACTCGGATTGCCGCTTGCCATCATCCGCCGGAAAGTTCTGGAACAGGACCATCTGGCCATGTCGATGCAGGCGGTGTACGGCAGCCGCAAATCGGCCTCGAACAATATGATGATAGGCCACGCGCACGGCATCGCGATCGATTTCGAATGCGCCCCGGACGAAACCTTTCTCGTTCATCCGCAAAACGGCTTGCTGGTGCATGCCAACCACTTCCAGAGCCCCGTGGCGCTTTCGAAATTGCTCGACAAGGGCGTGGTCAACATGCCCGATTCGCTCTATCGCGACCTTCGCGTTCGTCAGTTGATCGAGCCGCATATCGGCGATGTTACGGTCGACACAGTCAAGACAGCGCTTTCCGACATGTTTGAAAGCCCGTGGTCCGTCTGCCGCCCGCCACGAAAGTCGCTCTCCAACAACCAGTCCGCAACCGTCGCGATGATCGTCATGGTGCCCGCCGAAGGGCGCATGGAAGTGGCGCTCTTGCCGGCGATCGGCGCGCACTTCCGGAGTTACAGCCTCGATATGAACATCAGGCCAGCTGAAGCAAGCGCTACCGCGCACACAAACGCGGCTTGATCAAAATCAATAAGGGAACGAAGACGGGAGCCTCCAATGAAATATCATAGCCTCTTGAAGACCGCCGCAGTGCTGGCGCTGCTGGCTGGCACCGCGGACACGGCCATTGCACAGGATAAGGTGATGCGGGTTCGCATCAACGCCGACATCCGCTCCACCGATCCCGGCGTCAACCGCGACGCCAATAGCGACGCCATCGTGCTCCACATGGTTGAAGGCCTCGTCGGCTACAGGGATGATGCTTCTGTCGCGCCGCTGCTTGCGAAATCGGTCGATGTGTCCGCCGATGGCAAAACCTATACGTTCAAGCTGCGTGAGGGGCTCAAATTCAGCAACGGTGAACCGCTGACTTCCGCCGATGTGCTGGCCTCGTGGCAACGTTACGTCGATCCGAAGACCGCGTGGCGGTGCCTTAAGGACGTGACCGGGTCGAGCGTCGCTAATGTCACCAATGTGGCGACCCCTGACGCCTCGACCGTTGTCTTCACGTTGGAAAAGCCGACCGCCCTCTTCCTCGCCACCCTCGCCCGTACCGACTGCGGCGGCACCGGCATCTACCACAAAAGCTCCCTCGATGGGCAGGGCAAGTGGGTGAAACCGGTCGGCACCGGCCCCTTCATGCTGCAGGAATGGCGTAGCGGCCAATATGTCCAGCTGGCCGCAAACCCGAGTTACGTCACGCCCGGCGGAGAACGCACCGGTTATGTCGGCGACAAGACCGCGAAAGTCGCTACAGTTCGCTTCATGGTCGTTCCCGATGATGCCGCCGCTAAGGCGGGGCTCTATTCCGGTGACATCGACGTCCTAAGCGACGTCAACAACGCAGATGTGGAAGAATTCTCAGCGAGCGACAAGCTGAAGGTCGACAAGGTAGCCAGCATGGGCCTCACCGGCCTGCTGATCCAGACACGCGATCCCCTCCTGAAGGATGTCCGGATCCGCAAGGCGCTGATGCTTTCCCTCGATATCCCGCAGATTGCCGAGGCGCTCACCAACGGACAGTCGCCGGCCAACGTCTCCGTCATTCCCGCGCCGAGCCCCTATTCAGGCAAGCTGCAGAAGGACGTGCCGGCTCGCAATCTCGAGGAAGCCAAGAAACTGCTGGCAGAAGCCGGATACAAGGGTCAGCCGATCAAGTGGCTGGCGACGAAATTTTATCCGTCGCTCTTCGATGCCGCCGTTCTCGTGCAGGCCATGGCGCAGGAAGCCGGCATCAATATCGAGATCGAAACGCTCGACTGGGCCACTCTGCTCGACCGTTACACGGCCGGCAACTATTCCGCCATGTCATTCACCTATTCGGCGCGCCTCGATCCGTCGCTCTCCTTCGACATGGTGAGCGGCAACAAGGACAAGAGCCCGAACAAGGTCTGGGACAATCCGGAAGGTCTCAATCTGATCGCCGAGAGCGCCACCGTCAGCGACGAAAAGCAGCGCCAGTCGCTGTTCAACAAGCTGGAAGGCATGATCCGCGCCGATGTGCCGCTGATCCCCCTTTACTCCGGCACACGCATCGGCGCGGTGCGCGCCAATGTCGATGGCTACAAGACCTGGCCTGTCGGTTATCCGCGGATGTGGGGCGTTTCCTTCGCGCAAGGCAAGTAGCTCATGCACACCCTTTCGAAATATGTCGCGAAGCGTCTGTTATGGACGCTTCCGACACTGCTGATCGTCGCCATCATGGTATTCTTCCTGGTGCGGATGATCCCAGGCGACCCCGCCCAACTGATCCTCGGCGACAGCGCCAGCTCGGAAGAACTGGCCAACCTGCGCGCCAATATGGGCCTTGACCAACCGGTACCGGTCCAGTTCCTCTACTGGTTCGGCAATGTCCTCCAGGGTGATCTTGGCCATTCGATCTCCAATGGCGTGTCCGTCCTGCCTCTAATGCTCGACCGTTTCCAGGTCAGCGCCGCCATCGTACTGGTGGCCGTTACCCTCGCGACGCTGATTGCGGTTCCAGCCGGACTTCTCGCAGCCTGGCGGCAGAACGAGCATGTCGATATCGCACTCGTTGCTGCATCCACCCTGCTTATGTCGGTTCCGAGCTTCTGGCTCGGTCTCGTACTGCTCCTGGTCTTCGGGCTGAAACTCGGATGGCTGCCCGTTGTCGGTTACGTACCTTTTGCGGAAAAGCCCTGGACCGCCATCACATACGTCATCCTGCCGGTGGTGACGCTGATGCTGATCGAGGTCGGCGTGCTCACCCGCATGATGCGCGCCAGCGCCATCGAAATCCTGCGGCTTGAATATATCATGCATGCCCGCGCCAAGGGGCTTTCCGAACGCACCGTCCTGCTTCGTCATGTGCTGCCGAATGCCTTTGCTCCAACCTGGACGATGATCGGACTGGTGCTCGGCGGACTGCTGGGCGGCATAGCCGTCTTGGAAACCGTCTTTACGCTGCCCGGTCTCGGGCGCCTTCTCGTCGATGCGATCTTTGCTCGCGACTATCCGGTGGTACAGGGATGTCTTCTGTTTACGGCCTTGATCTACGTGATCGTCAATCTGATCGTCGATCTCTGCTATCCGTTGTTCGATCCGCGGGTCGCCGCTTCATGATCAGGCAGCCCGCAAACCTCATCATCGGCTCGCTTCTGCTGATCTTCATCGGCGGCATGGCGCTGCTGGCATTGTTCTGGACGCCCTACGATCCGGCGGCCATCAAGCTTATCTCCAGGCTAAAGCCGCCATCAGCGCAATTCTGGCTCGGGACGGACGAATTCGGGCGTGATGTCGTCTCCCGCCTGATGACCGGCGCGGTGCAGAGCATGACGGTCGCTATCCTGACTGTCGCTTTCGCCGTGACTATGGGCACGCTAACCGGCTTAGTCGCGGGCTACACGCGCGGACTGGTCGATCGCATCCTGATGGTGTTCAGCGACGCGCTGCTCGCCTTTCCCGGTACGCTTCTGGCGCTCGGCCTGATGGTGATTTCGGGCCCTAACAAATACGGGATCATCCTCGCGCTTGGCATCGCCTATGCACCATCGGTGCTGCGAATCGTTCGCGCGAGCGTGCTGTCGGCCAGAGAGCGTGAATATGTCGAGGCCTCGCGCGTCATCGGCAATTCCGAACTTACCACGATGTTCAGGCACATTTTGCCAAACTGCACGGCGCCAATTGTTGTGCTTGCCACCTCCATGTTCGGCTGGGTGGTGCTGGCGGAAAGCGGCCTGAGCTTCCTCGGCCTCGGCGTTCCACCGCCGGCGCCTACCTGGGGCAACATGCTGTCGGCGGCGCGCACCTATATCGAGAAGGCCCCGTGGCTTGGACTTGCCCCCGGCATCTGCATCTCGCTGACGCTGCTCGGCATCAATCTCCTGGGCGATGCCTTGCGTGACCGCTTCGATCCAAGAATGGAGCAACGGTAATGAGCACAGAAACTCCCCACCCATTGCTGAGTGTCCGCAATCTTCGTGTCGCGACATCCAACGGTCACCCGGTTTTGCACGATATCTCTTTCGATGTCGAAGCCGGCAGCATAGTTGCTCTCGTCGGCGAAAGCGGCAGCGGCAAGACGGTCGCGGCGCGTGCCGCCATGCGGCTTCTTCCCAAAGCGATCAGCCCGGTCGCCGGCGAAATCCTGTTTGAAGGCCGAAACGTTCTGAAGATGTCGGATCTTGAAGTGCGTCAAGTTCGCGGCGCGAAGATCGGCATGGTCTTTCAGGAACCGATGGTGTCGCTCAACCCGGCGATGACGATTGGCGCTCAGCTCGTTGAAGGGCTACGGCTGCATGAGAGGCTCAGCATCGAGGCCGCCTTTGCCCGGGCAACCGAAATGCTGGAACGGGTAAAAATCCCGAACCCCGTTTCTTGCCTTGCCGCCTTCCCTCACCAGTTCTCGGGCGGCATGCGTCAGCGCATCATGCTCGCTTCCGTCATGCTTTTACGGCCGAAGCTGCTGATCGCCGACGAGCCGACCACCGCGCTCGACACGCTCACCCAGCGGGAGGTTCTGGAAGTGATGGTGGACCTTACACGCACCTTCGGTACAGCCGTTCTACTCATCACCCACAATCTCGGTCTCGTCGCGCAATATGCCAAGAAGGTCATCGTTCTGGAGCGCGGCAGGTTGATCGAGGCGGGACCGGTGGATGACGTGCTGCACCACCCGAAGGAGCAATATACCCGTACCCTGATAGACGCGTTGCCGAAGCGCGATCATAGCCGGAAGCCGCTTCCAGAAGCCGCGCCGCTTGTCGAGGCCCGCAATGTCGAGGTCACATTTTCCGGCGCCGGCAACATGTTCAGCACGGCGGAAAAGAAACTCGCCGTGCGCGGCGTGTCACTTGATGTGCGTCCGGGCGAAGTCGTTGCAGTGGTCGGCGGCTCCGGCTCCGGCAAGACGACGCTAGGGCGCGCAATGCTCGGCCTCCTGCCGCTTTCCGGCGGCGACGTGTCTTTTCGCGGGAAATCTATGGCGACAACGGATCGTGCAGCACTGCGTGACTATCGCCTGCAATGTCAGCTCGTCTTCCAGGACCCCTATTCTTCCCTCGATCCACGCCAGAAGATAGCGGATATCATCGGTGAACCGCTGGCGCACGGCCCGAAACTCAGTCGGGCGGAGAAGGCGGAGCGAGTTGGCGCCATGCTCGCCGAGGTCGGCCTGACCGGGCTTGGCGACCGTTTCCCCCATGCACTGTCCGGCGGCCAGCGACAGCGCGTCGCAATTGCTCGGGCGGTGATCCGCAATCCGGCCTTCGTCGTTGCTGACGAGCCCGTTTCAGCGCTCGACATGACGATCCAAAAGCAGGTTCTCGATCTCTTCCGCAAACTGCAGGAAAACCACGGTTTCGCCTGCCTGTTCATCTCACATGATCTCGGCGCCGTCTCCCGCGTGGCGGACCGGATCGTGGTCATGCAGCAGGGCCTGATTATCGAGGAAGGTAGCGTCGACCGGATCCTGGATCACCCCCAACACATCTATACGCAGGCCCTGCTCGAAGCGACACCCACACTCGCAGTCGCGGCATGACCAGAACCGAGGAAATCAACGAGCGTCTCCCTCGGAGGCAGGAGAATTCACCATGTTAATGGCTCTTGACGATCACGGCATCCGAACAAGCCATCAACCAAATCCTCATCGCGCTCCTGGGCCGGGGACCTGTCGACCGGGCGCTGGAACGGTCGACGCCGGTTTTGGTGGCATGCACTGATCAGGGAACGGTAAAGCGATGCAAATTTTCGAAGCCATTTGGGAAATTGTCGATAAAAAGAGTTCCGCCTATTTTGACCTTAGCGACCGCGTGTGGGAGACGCCGGAGATCAACTATGAGGAATTCCGCTCCTCGGCCGAACACCTGCGGCTTCTAGAGGCCGAGGGTTTCAAAACCGAGCGCAACATTGCCGGCATTCCGACGGCCGTCATGGGAGAGGCTGGCGAGGACGGGCCGGTGATCGCCGTCCTCGGCGAATACGACGCGCTTCCCGGCCTCAGCCAGGAGGCTGGCGTCGCCGAGCAGCGGCCCGTGGTTGCCGGCGGCCACGGCCACGGTTGCGGCCACAATCTGCTGGGAGCTGGCTCGATGCTCGCCGCCGCGGCAGTGAAGGACTATCTTGCCAAAAACGGTCTGAAAGGGCGTGTCCGTTATTACGGCTGCCCCGCTGAGGAAGGCGGCTCCTCAAAGGGCTTTATGGTGCGCGCCGGCGTCTTCGACGATGTCGATATCGCCATTTCCTGGCATCCCGCCGCCTTCAGCGGTGTCAACAATCCAATCTCGCTTGCCTGCAGCGAGATGAACTTTCATTTCTCCGGCCGCGCCTCGCATGCCGCGGCGACCCCACACCTCGGGCGCAGCGCCCTCGATGCGGTCGAACTGATGAATGTCGGCGTGAATTTTTTGCGCGAGCACATGCCCACGACCGCCCGTATCCATTATGCGATAACCGATGCCGGCGGATCGGCGCCGAACGTCGTTCAGGCCCATGCGACGGTACGGTACCTCGTACGGGCAAGAACCCTTCCGGAGCTTCTTTCGCTCGTCGCCCGCGTTAAGCGCGTGGCGGAGGGTGCGGCCTGGATGACTGAAACGACCATGCGGCAGGAAATCATCTCCGGCGATGCCAACCTCGTGGGCAACGAGCCACTGGAGGAATGCATGCATGCGCAGCTCGAACGCCTCGGCCCTCCCGCCTTCGACGAGGCCGACAGGTCGACCGCGCGGAAGTTCCAGGCGACTTTTACGCCAGAGGACATTGCCTCGTCCTATTCCCGTTTCAACCTCAAACCAAAAAAGGACGAGCCGCTCTGCGATCGCATCGTGCCGCTTTACGCAGGCGACGAATCGATGGTTGGTTCCACCGACGTGGGAAGCGTCAGTTGGGTGGTGCCGACCGTGCAGATGCGCGGGGCGACCTACGCGATAGGCACGCCCGGCCATTCCTGGCAGCTCGTCGCGCAGGGCAAGTTGCCCGCCGCCCACAAGGGCATGGCGCATGCGGCAAAAATCATGGCGGGCACGGCCATCGACCTCATCCGCAATCCGGCGCTCGTCGAGGCGGCCAAGGCGGAACACAAGGAGCGTCTCGACGGCAATCCCTTCGTCAATCCGATCCCGGACGACGTCATGCCTCCCATCCTGCCCGTGCCCGCCGCGCTGGATGCTGCGGAATGACGCAGAAGCTTACCGAAATCAACTTCGCGGTGGGCCAACGCGGGGGTGCCCGTTCCTCGATGAGGACACGGTTGCGGAAACCTTCGCCACCGACGGCGTGGTTCTCGAGGCGCCGAACACGCGGATCATGAGCGCCACCATCACAGATCTCAAGAAGACCCGCCTCATCTGACCGAGCAACGAAAGCCCCCCATGCAACAGCTTAATGCCAATTCGCTGGAATCCTTCTGGATGCCGTTCACGGTCAATCGGGATTTCAAGAAGAAGCCGCAAATCGTCACCGGCGCATCGGGCATGTATTACCACATGAGCGACGGCCAACGGCTGTTGGATGGGATCGCCGGCCTCTGGTGCGTGAATGCCGGACATGGACATCCAAAGATCGTCGAGGCGATCCAGAAACAGGCCGCACAGCTCGACTTCGCGTCGTCATTCGGGCTCGGCCATCCGCTCGCCTTCCAATATGCCAACCGGTTGACGTCCATTGCGCCCGAAGGCCTCGACCACGTCTTTTTCACCAATTCCGGGTCGGAAGCGACCGATACGGCGCTCAAGCTTGCGCTTGCCTACCACCACGCTCGCGGCGAAGGACAAAGGCAGCGGATCATTGGCCGCCAGCGGGGGTATCACGGGGTCGGTTTCGGGGGACTTTCGGCAGCCGGCATGGGGCCGCATAAGAAGCAATTCGGCATGCTTCTGCCCGGTGCCTCCCACATGCCGCATACTCACGACCTTGTCCGCAACGCCTTCAGCCGCGGCCAGCCGAGCCATGGCGCGGAGATCGCCGACGTGCTCGAACAGATGCTGCAGACCTACGATCCGTCCACGGTGGCGGCGGTCATCGTCGAACCGGTCGCAGGCTCGACAGGGGTGCTGATCCCGCCGGTCGGTTACCTCGAGCGGCTGAGAGAGATCTGCACGCGCCACGGCATCCTGCTGATCTTCGACGAGGTGGTGACCGGTTTTGGCCGCCTCGGGCGGCCGTTCGCAGCAGACCGTTTCGAGGTCACGCCCGACCTTATTGCAGTCGCCAAGGGCATGACGAACGGTGCAGTCCCCATGGGCGGTGTGATCAGTTCGAACAATATCTACGACTTGCTGATAAAAGCCGCCCCGCAAGGGGCTGTGGAATTTTCCCACGGTTATACGTATTCCGGCCATCCGCTGGCGTCGGCGGCGGCGCTTGCGGCACTGGATGTCTATATTGATGAAGGTCTGTTCGAGCACGCTGCTTCGGTCGAACCGGCCTGGCAGGAGCATGCCCATGCGCTCAAGGGCCACCCTGGCGTGGTAGATATCCGCAATCTTGGCCTGCTTGCCGGACTCGAACTTGGTGATGACGTCGCGAGCGGCAAGGCTATGGCCAAAAGCGTCTACGACTACTGCTTTGAGCGCGGCGTACTGGTACGCCCGGTTGCAAACACGATCGTCCTCTCCCCTCCGCTGCTCATTTCGGAGATGGAAATCGACACTTTGTTTTCAACGATCGCCGCCGGGTTGAAGACGCTGTAGCGCGGACGGCGTCACTTCATAGATCGCCTCTGGTGCGATACGGTCTTGAAAAATGCATTGCTGCCAATGGGACGGTCGCAATATGGGATGGAGGTTTGATTTAGAGCAAGTGGCTTGTCCCTCCAAAAAGGCCGCTCATCGACGCCTAGCTGACAATGCTGAGGGGACACGTGGAACTGCTGGAGCCAGCGATGGTTTATGAGTTCAACCTCTCCACAATCAGCAGGTATTCCCATGGTTGTCCAAATCAAGCTGACCGAAAAAGCGATAGCTGCCAACGTAGATTTGGGCGGCGGGCTGCATGAAGTTGCACCAGATATCGCCTATCTCAGGGCGGCGTTAGTTAATGTCATCTTCTTAGGCTTCCCCGAGCGAGGCGATCGAGAATGGGTTCTCGTAGACACTGGGGTGAGCGGATCGAAAACCAGCATCACTAGAGCTGCCGAAGCTCGCTTCGGTTCATCCTCCCGGCCACGCGCAATCATCCAAACACATGGTCACTTCGACCATATCGGAGCACTGGAGGAATTGAGCGCCGAATGGGACGTCCCAATTTACGCACATCCCGAAGAATTCCCCTATTTGAATGGCACCAAAAGCTATCCACCGCCCGATACTGCCGCCGGCGGGGGCATCATGCCGAAACTCGCTCTTTTATTTCCCCGATCGCCTATCAACGTTTCTGATCGGCTTGTTGCAGTGCCTGAAGATGGCAGTGTCCCCCCGATGCCTGATTGGTCATGGCTTCATACTCCGGGCCATACCCCCGGGCATATCTCGCTTTGGCGCGAGAGTGATCGCTCTCTCATCGCAGGAGACGCATTCATCACCACCGGACAGGAATCCGCTTATGAGGTTGCTATCCAACAACCTGAAATGCACGGACCCCCGCGATACTTCACTCCCGATTGGGTATCAGCAGGCGCATCCGTTTCAAAGCTTGCCGCGCTTGAGCCCAGACTTGTTGTCACCGGCCACGGACGACCGGCTGCAGGGGAAGGCATGCTTGCTTCCTTGAAGCAACTGGCAGACAATTTCCGTGAGATCGCTGTTCCCGAGCACCTCCGATAGTTCGCGCCAGGAAGGCAAGTTGATCCGGTGCCTCCGATGGCTGATCGCGGGGCCGAACAGGCACATTCGGCAATCGCGAGATTGTAAAGGAAGGTTCTGGTGCTGAGAGCATTGCATGGAGCGCCGGTCATACACTGTGCTGAAACAGCGAGATCAGATCCTCTGCGATCCGTGATGCCCCTCGCGATTCTTCAGAAATTCGGCGCCGTTCACGATCTGACAGAGGACGCTCTGCAAGCTGGTCAACTCGTCTGTTCGATGGCTGACGTGGGTGAGACGTGTCTAACGAGCACGCCATCGACGGCAGGCAATCAATCAGTAGATCTAAAGCAGCTAGCTGAAATATCAGGTTGCTCGCGCGCGATCTCAATCTAGGCAACCGGTTGTGCGGTGCCCATAGGGTGCGATTAGTCCCTACTCGCGCCGCTTTCGCGCTGCCACTTGCGACCCTGTCACAACCTGCGACACAGGATATCATCACAGCTGCTGTCGCGGTCGGTTTGGGCGAGGCCGAAATCCTGTCCGAACATCACCGTGGGCACCTGACAAGTTCTTGCTGGCGAGTCCAACAGCCCCCGGGGTTCGGATCCTGGTGGAGGAACTGGAGCGAGACGGTGGAAAAGCGGGAACGGAATCGGGCCCTTCATAGTTCGCGGACAAAACAGCTATGAGGACCGAAATGTCGAATGCGAACCAGAATAATGATCGCAATGAGAACAACACCGGTGTCAACTCGAACAGCTTCGGCGGTTCCCTCGAAAGCAAAGCGCAGTTAGAGGACGCCGAAAAGATTGCGTCATGGACTGAGGACGGCGAAATCCTCAATATCTATCGGCTGGTTCCCGCAGCGCCTCCGAACGACGCTAGGTGGCAAAAAGCAGGCAATGTTGGTGAAATCGTCGTTGCCGCAAGAACGGCCGGCGACGCACGTATCGTTGCTGCCGGCCGTGAGCTCGATTACTTAGAGGTGGATTCCCTGCCCGGCGAAGACGTAACGACGCGACACGCCAGCTGCTTCCGCGATGAGAAGGCATATACGGTAATCGAAATCGAGCACGGTCGACAGGGTCTAAAACGCGGCGTCATAGCGGGTGTTGTGCCCGTTGATACAATCACACCAACACAGGTTTGATCGGGTTCCTAATCAGCTCGGATATGTGAACCATCCGAACCGCTCCGGATCAGCGTCTCGCGCCCTCACGCTCGAAACATTCCGCCCATCGGAACGGGAATAGATAACCGTTGCTCTGCCTACCGCCCGAGCCTAGCAGATGTGCTGAGGCCAGGGACCTTCTGTTTCTTTGAGGGCTTATCGTATCTGGTGAGACGCCGGATTCCGATGCCGCATCCAGCCTTTCATTTCACGTGCTGCTTGTTTCGGACAAGCGAAGAGGTCTGATACAGCATAGGGGAGCTCATGAAATTCAACGCAGATCACGCTGTCGGTATTCTCTTTGCTGGAGTGGGCGGCATCGCTGTATATCTGGGCACGGATTACGGGTTTGGCAGCCTGTCGGAAATGGGACCTGGGGCTTTGCCAGTACTGCTCGGGGCAGTCCTCTTCATCTTCGGTGCAGCCCTGCTGGTCCAGGCGACGGTTGCGAGCGAGGGAGCGGCCTCCATTGCCATGATTCCCCCCCAAGAGATCCGCCCTTTCCTGGCTGTCCTGGCAGCGCTTCTTGCCTTCAGCCTCCTCATCGAACGGGTGGGGCTGTTGCCGAGCGTCGCGGCCCTTATCGGAATCGGCTGGCTTGCGGACAAACGCGGCCGCCTGAAGGAACTGCCGGTGCTCGCACTTTTCATCCTCGCCATCATCATCGCGATCTTCTACGTCGGCCTGGGCATACCCTTCTATCTGTTTGGCTGGAGCATCTAGCGTGATGGATTTCGTTTCCTCGATTGTCCTGGGCCTCCAGGCCGCAGCTAGCATCGACAATCTCATCTATTGCCTTCTCGGCGTGACACTCGGGACGGCGATCGGCGTCCTGCCGGGGGTAGGTCCCATCATCACGATCTCGCTACTCCTACCGCTGACATTTGGCCTGCCGCCGGAAGGATCGGTAATCCTGCTCGCCGGCATCTATTATGGCGCCGCCTATGGCGGATCGACCACTTCGATCCTTCTCAATCTTCCCGGCGAGGCCTCCTCGGCAGTCACCTGCCTCGACGGCTACCAGATGGCGCGGCAAGGTCGCGCGGGTTCGGCGCTTGCAATCGCAGCGCTCGGCTCTTTCTTTGCCGGCACCGTCGGCACGCTGCTGATCGCGATGGCCGCACCAGCCATGGCTTCGGTTGCCGCGAAATTCGGTTCGGCCGAATATGCCGCGCTCGTCTTCTGCGCGCTCATCGCCACGGCCTCGATCGCCAAGGGTGGCTTCATCAAGGGCATCGGCTCGGCCGTACTCGGCATCCTTCTAGGTTTGGCCGGAGCCGACGTTGCATCCGGCGTCTTCCGCTTCACCTTCGGGATCGCCGAACTGCGTGACGGCATCGATTTCGCGGTACTGGCCGTCGGCCTCTTCGCGGTCTCGGAAATCATCACCACGATCGGCAGCACGGCGACGCCGGAACTCGTCACCTCGAAGGTCGGCCGGCTGTGGCCCAACCGCGACGAATTCCGCCAGGCGTGGCCCGCCGTGCTGCGCGGCACCGCGCTCGGCTCCTTCCTCGGCATGCTGCCGGGCGCCGGCCTGGCGATGAGTTCCTTCTCCGCCTATATGATCGAAAAGAGTATCTCGAAGACCCCCGCCAAGTTCGGAGCCGGCGCCGTCGAAGGCGTCGCGGCGCCGGAATCGGCCAACAATGCCGCCTCGCAGACGGCATTCATCCCGACCCTAATGCTTGGCGTGCCCGGCAGCCCCGTCATGGCGCTCTTCCTCGGCGCGCTGCTGATCCAGGGCGTCAATCCGGGCCCAAGCATGATCACCAACAATCCGCAGCTCTTCTGGGGCCTCGTGGGCTCGATGTGGATCGGCAACCTGATGCTCGTCATCCTCAACCTGCCTTTGATCGGCCTGTGGGTGAAGCTGCTAACGGTGCCTTATCACTGGCTCTATCTCTTCGTGCTCGCCTTCGCCTGTGTCGGGGTCTATTCGATCGGCTTTTCGTCGCTGCAGATCATGACGCTCGTTATCTTCGGCACCGTCGGCTATCTTCTGAAGCGGGCCGACTGCAGCCTCGCCATGTTCATCCTCGGCTTCGTGCTCGGGCCGATGTTCGAAGAGAATTTCCGGCGCGCCCTGTCGCTCTCTAGGGGCGATCCGATGACCTTCATCAACCGCCCGATCAGCCTGACATTCGTCATCCTCGGCATTGCGGTGCTGCTCGCGGCCACCACGTCCTTCGTGCGTCGCGGCGCCCAGGAAGCGGCGGACTGAGAACCACCTGCGGAACGATCGCTCCCAAGGAGAAACCGCCGGGGCATCGAAGGATGCCCCGGCGGTGTGTTTCTGGACAGACGGGAGAAGCGCGGAAGCCGCTAGCGACGCAACGCCGCAAACAGCGAGCCGATATCCTCCGCCGTTTCCAGATTGAATAGGGCCTCGATCAGAGCCTCGCCTGCCTCATCCGAAATTGCGCTGCGAATATTGGCCCGGAATTTCTCGACATAGGCCTCTCGGGATATGGGATTGCTGCGCGTTCCGGGCATGTCCTCGATCGTGTGGCTCAGTAAGCGCCCGTCCTTCAGGCGGATCGACACCGTGGCGCGCGACCGGCTTATGTCGGCGGCCGCCACCATGTCCGGCCTGTGGAAGACCTTGTCGGCGATCGCATTGATGACCGGGTCTTTAAGGCTTGCCGGCGCATAGGAATCCTTTTCCATCCGGCCGAGCACCAGCGCCTCCGCCACCGTATGCTGCAGGCTGATGCGGCCATGCCAAGGAGTTCGCGGTCGGCGCTTTTCCTCGACCGGTTCACAGACGGTCGCAAAGGAACGGGGCATGATATCGCAATGGATGATGTCGACGTCCTCGGGCTTCACGCCATGGGTATTACGAAGCGCAATCGTTGCTGCAATGAACGGCAGCAACGTATAGGCGCAAGGATAGATTTTGGAGGCGATATTGAGCACTTCCCACCGCTCCCCGAGCGCGTCGGTCATGGCCGAGAAGCGGAATTCTGGCCCGGATTGCACATAGCTCTTGAACCAGCCGAACTTCCCTTCGAATACCGGATAGGGGCCCGAAATACCCTGGCTGGCAATCGCGACGGCGCGAACCGCCGCGGACGCGGCAAAACCGATATGCAGGGTCTTGGTCGACGTGCCGTCTTCGAATGAGGCGATCGAGCCGGATGAGAGGCTGGCGGCCGTTCCGATGGCGTGGACGATCTGTTCCGGCGGCAGCCGGCGCAGATGGGCAAGCCCCCAGACCGCGCCGAAGACGCCATAGACGGAACTCGGATGAAATCCGACCTCATGCATCCTGACCGGCGAGATCATGCCGAGCCGGCACAGAAGCTCGCTGCCGAGCAGCACGGCCTCGACCAGGCTTCTACCCGAAAGGCGGGAGCGCTCGCATTCCTGCAGCACGGCCGAAAGCACCACGCCGGTCGGATGAATGTTGGATTGGATATGGGTATCGTCAAATTCAAGCACGGCGGACATGACGCCGTTGATGAAAGCCGCATTGGCGGCGCTGGTCGGCAGCGGATCGGTAAGGTTGAAGGCATTTCCCTGGCCACCGTCCGCGTCCGCCGAGGCGCGCCTTGCGGCGGCCACGACCTCGAGGCGGCTGGAGGCGATCATCACGCCGATGACGTCGAGAACCCGGAGCTTCGTATTCTCCACAACTTCGGTCGGGACGTCGTCGAGCGAAAAGCCCGCTATCCATTCCGCGACGGCAGCGCTGAGGGTGGGAGCGGTGGGATGTTTGTCGAGCATGGGGCAATCCTGGTTAGCATCACGTATGAAAAGCAATACGCGCCAACCGGTGGCGCGTATCGATCTGGCTGGCGCTGTTCTTGAGCTGCAAGCGGCGGCTATTTCTTGCCGAGGTCCATGCTCTTCAGCAGTTCGCCGAAATAGGCATATTCGGCCTCAAGCTCTTGCTGCAGCTGCACGCTGGTGCGGAAGCGGGGCGAAAAGCCCGCGCGGGTCAGGGCGCCGCGGAATTCCGGGCTGTCGTTGGCATCCTTCAGGGCGCCTTCAAGCATGGCGACGAGCTCCTTCGGCGTGCCTGCGGGCGCCATGACCGCCTGCCAGCCGCCGGAGCGGACATCCTTCAGGCCCACTTCCCGGAACGTCGGCACATTGGGGAAATCGGGCAGGCGCGCCTCGCTCGGAACCGCGATTGGAACGAGCTTGCCTTCACGCGACGGAGGGATGACCATTGCATCGATGACAAATTGCACGTCGCCGGAAAGCAGCGCCTGAACAGCCTGCGATGCACCGCTATAGGGTATATGCCGTGCATCAACACCGGCACTGCGCAGGAAGTCGACGCCCATGATATGGCCGGTCGATCCGACACCCACGGAGGCATAGTTGAGCACACCGGGATTGGACTTCCCGTAAGTAACGAGTTCCTGATAGTTCTTCACGCCAAGTGAAGATGGCACGCTAAGCATGCGAACGGATTCGCTGACATTGGCTATGCTGACGAAATCCTTCAGCGGGTCGAAACCGATCTTGGTCAGATGCGGTGCGATGCTGAAAATTGCACTGCCGGCGAGAAGCAGCGTCGAGCCGTCCGGCTTCGCGCGAGCCGCCTTTTCCGTTCCGATCGTGCCGCTGGCGCCACCGATATTCTCGATCACGATAGTCGTCTTGAGACGCTTGCTGAGCTCCTCGGCGATCAATCTGCCGGTAATATCGCCGCCGCCGCCCGGCGCATAGGGTACGATCATGCGCACAGTCGCGATCGGATATTGATCCGCTGCCCACGCGGCCGTCACGTTGGCAAACAGCGCCCAAACCGCGACCACGCCATTCCTCATCCAGTTGCTGAAGCCCGCCATAAATTCCTCCCCACTTCATGGCATTCCACATTCTTGCAGACTGGCAGTTACAACGAGCGAAAGCAAAAGAATGGCGCCCGCGTTCCGAGCAGCGGAATTTGAACTTGTTTCAACCGACGAAAGCGGATTCAACGGATGCTGCAGATCGCGGCAAACACCGATATAACCGCTACGGTTCTCTTTCCTTGTCCGAAATGCTTGGGGATTACACTTGGCCTCGCCAGTGCTCGCATCAACCTGGCTGATCCCTTCTCGTAGAGTTCGTCAGGGTTAACCCGCACGACAGATTGATGCCGGTGCTAGCTATGCTCATGAACGAATATGGATTTGCTGTGTCATTGTTCGGGAGCAGCATAGACCTGCCGAGCGCCAAAGCGAGGCAGCGGGCCGCTTCCAAAATAAACGGACATCAGCTGAGTATATTCCTCCAGCGTCGCAGGTTTGACGACGCAGGTGCCGAAAGCGTTCCGATCTCGCTGATGTTGTGAACGACGGCGACCTCCTCGAGAATGACGCCGAGCATCCGGCGCAAACATCCTGCGCATCCTGACAAGATACTGCTCCTCTGATGTCGATCGGTGAAGCCTGGCCTGCATTTTAGCGTCGGCCCCTGCCGGATATCGAATCCTGTCGCTCCCGTCCATCGCAACTGCAAAGGCAGCTTCGGCAACCTCCTTCGGTGCAGAATACGGCCGGGTAATTCGGCCTCTTGACCGAAAGTTGAATTTCGTGGGATTCCGCTGTTTGCCGAAAGGAACTCGCGCAATTTCCATAGGATGACGGTTACAAGAACCCGCGAGCAAGCCGGGCCCGCATTTGAACCCGCTCAAAATGTCATCCATATGCAGTGGAGACATTCCCGCTATAACGATCTCCTGGACCGGAATAGGAATATGGACAAAAAATTCGATATCGGTGCGCGGCTCAATGCCATGCGTCTGACTGCAGGTCTTTCTCAGCGGCAGCTCGCCGAGCGGGCGGGTGTACCACATGCGCAGATATCCAATGTCGAGACAAACAAGGTCAGCCCCTCGGTCGCCACACTTCGAAAGATCTTGAGTGGCCTTGGCGTAGGCATGGGGGACTTCTTCGAGCCAGAGCGCAGCCCACCCAAAGGGCCGTTTTTCTCCGCTCACGAACTCATTGATTTGACGTCTCAGATCGCTGCCTCTCCGATTTCCGGAGGTGAGAATGGGACGCTTGTCTTCCGCCAGATCGGCGACGCGCGCGCTCACAATCTGCAAATTCTGCACGAGGTTTACGAACCCAGCGCGGACACCGGCGATACACGTCTTCAACATGCCTCATCAGAGGGCGGCTACGTCGTTGAAGGCGAACTGGAGGTCACGGTCGGAGACCAAGTCCGCATTCTAAAAGCCGGCGAGGCTTATCTCTTCGACAGCCGTACGCCACATCGGTTTCGCAATCTTTCCGAAAACAGAACGATAGTCATCTCTGCCTGCTCCCCGCCCTACCTCTAAGTGCCAATCTCCTATTGCTCAATATATTGAGCAACGCTATAGGTGAGTCATCAACATCAGGGAGTTTTGCAAATGACGGTTTCCAGCCTTCTGCATTCGCGCCAACGGGCTGCCGTCGCGGGCGGCGTAGGCACGCGGACTATTTTTGCGCAACAGGCGTTGAACGCCGAACTCTGGGATGTGGATGGAAAGCGGTTCATCGATTTTGCCGCGGGCATTGCGGTCAACAATACCGGCCATCGCAATCCAGTGGTCATGAGCGCGGTCGCAGAACAGGCCGAACGCTTTACTCATACCTGCTTCCACGTCGCACCTTACGAAGGTTACGTAAAACTCGCCGAACGGTTGAACGCACTTGCGCCAACGGGAACGGAAAACCGTACTATGCTAGTGACAACTGGCGCCGAAGCGGTCGAGAACGCCGTGAAGATCGCCCGTGCCTATACGGGCCGCGCCGGGATCGTTGCCTTTTCGGGAGCCTTCCACGGACGCACGATGCTCGGCATGGCACTAACCGGCAAGGTCATGCCTTACAAGAAGAATTTCGGCCCTTTCCCGGCTGACATCTATCACGCGCCCTTTCCGAACTCCTATCTCGGCATTTCGACTGAGGATGCAATCGCAGGCCTGGAGAGGCTGTTCTCAGCCGATGTCGATCCCGAACGGATCGCAGCCTTCATTGTCGAGCCAGTACAGGGCGAAGGCGGTTTCAACGTCGCGCCGAAAGAGTTTCTTGTCTGCCTGCGCGAGATCGCCAACAGGCACGGCATTGTCCTGATTGCCGACGAAGTGCAGGCCGGTATGGCGCGTACCGGGAAAATGTTCGGCTTCGAGCATGCCGCGGTCATGCCCGACCTTGTTACCATGGCAAAGGGTCTGGCGGGCGGCTTTCCACTTTCCGCCGTCACCGGCAAGGCCGAGATCATGAATTCGGCCCATCCGGGCGGCTTGGGCGGTACCTATGCCGGTAATCCGCTGAGCGTCGCCGCGGCTAATGCGGTGCTCGACGTCATCGAGAGCGACAAGCTTTGCGATCGCGCCGCTGAGGTGGGCCGGCGGATAACCGAACGTCTGAACGCGATCGCCTCGCGCCAAGGCATGGAGAACATCGGTGAAGTCCGCGGCCTCGGCGCCATGGTAGCGTTCGAACTGGTAAAAGATCGGCAATCGAAGGCGGCCGCGCCGCAGATCATGAACAGGATCGTTGCCGAAGCGGAAGAGCGCGGCCTCATCCTTCTTTCTTGCGGAACACGCCTCAATGTGATCCGTTTGCTGCCGCCGCTTACTATCGAGTGGGAAATTCTGGAGGAGGGGCTGGACATTCTCGAGGCTTCGATCGAGGCCGGCTGTTCTTCCTCCACTGCCTCGCCAGCGGCATAAGAGCCGCAGTCCATCAAATCAGCAAAGGAAATGCCATGAATGGCGCCGATATGCTCTGTGACGTCCTGCTGGTGAACGGCGTCGATGTCTGCTTCGCCAATCCCGGCACCTCCGAAATGCATTTCGTTGCGGCACTCGACCGTAAACCTGAAATGCGCTGCGTTCTTGGCCTTTCGGAAGGTGTCGTGACTGGAGCTGCAGATGGGTATAGCCGCATGGCAGATAAGCCGGCCGCTACGCTTCTCCATCTCGGCCCGGGCCTCGCAAACGGTTTGGCAAACCTGCACAATGCCCGCCGCGCCCGCACGCCGATCCTCAACGTTGTGGGCGATCATGCTTCCCATCATCTACAATATGATGCCCCACTGACGAGCGACATAGAAAGCCTTGCCCGTCCGATGTCGCATTGGGTTGGGCGGGCGGCGGGCGCAAGCGATATCCGTCGTTGCACCGAGGAAGGTCTATCTGCTTCGATTGCCCGGCGCGGCGTTTCGACCATGATCCTGCCGGCGGATGCAGCCTGGGGGGAGGTCTCGCCCCAGGCGCTTTCGCCGGTGGCTGTCCCTGCTCCTCCGACCGTTGATGCCGCAGCGTTGAAGGCGTCTATCCAAGCGCTTCGGAGCAGCAAGCGCGCTGTCATCATTCTTGCCGGCCGGGCCTTGCGTGAGAAGCCGGTCGAAACCGCCGGCCGGATTGCCGCAGCAACCGGCGCAGCCGTTTTTTCCACGTCGTCGGCGAGAAGCACTCGCGGTGCTGGCCGCGCTATGATCCGGCCAATACCTTACAATATCGAGTTGGCGATCGAGGTCCTTAAGGAATTCGAGGTGGCAATCTGCATCGGTGGGCCGCGACCCGTGACCTTCTTTGCTTATCCCGGGAAGCCGAGCACGACGCTGCCGTCGCAATGCGAGGTGATCCAACTCGCCGAACATGAGCACGATCTTACCGATGTACTGGAACAACTTTCCGACGATCTCGGCATCAAGCGGAATGCGGATTTTACCCGCAACCCATTTCGTCAGTACGAAATCCAGGTGCCGACGGGGGAACTCACGGCGGATGCGGCTAGCCTGGCAATCGCCCGCTATCTACCGGAAAATGCCATTGTCATTGACGAGGCCCTAACGTCGATCGGACAGCATTCTGCCTTGGCGCCGGGCCTCCACCCCCACGATCACCTGCCGATCACCGGTGGTTCGATCGGTATCGGCATCCCTCTCGCTGCCGGCGCGGCGATCGGGGCACCAGAGCGCAAGGTGGTGGCGATGCAGGCGGACGGCAGCGGGATGTACACGGTTCAGGGTCTGTGGACCCAGGCCCGCGAACAACTTGATGTCGTTACGATCATCTTCGCCAACCACGCCTATCGGATCCTGCAGGGGGAGATGACGAATGTTGGTGTCAATTCTTATGGCACGAACGCCCGCAAGATGCTCGACCTCGACAAGCCGAAGCTCGATTGGTGCTCGCTTGCCAAGGGGCTCGGCGTTGCATCCGGTCGCGCGAAGACGGTGGAGGAATTCGTCAAGCTCTATACCGGCGCGCTCGGTCAAAAGGGTCCGTTCCTGATCGAGGCCACAATCGTCTGATCAGGCCGCGTTGACCGCACAAACCATGATCATCTCGACCTTCAGGTCAGAGCTTGCAAGGCGCGCTTGGAAACAAGCGCGTGCTGGCGGAGCGACATCTGCAATCCAGTCATCCCAGACCTCATTCATCGCGGCGTAGTCATCCATGTTTGCCAGAATGATAGCACAGAACACCAACCCTTTCCTTGAAGCTCCGATTTCGGCGAGCCGCGCATCGGCCTTGGCGAGTAACTGTCGGGTCTGGTCGACGGTGGTGAGCGACCCGTCATAAGGCGCCTGCGGCGTACAGGCGAAATAGCCGGTCCCTTGGTGAACGACGGCGAGGCTGCCTCGCTTGCCCACGCCAAAACGCTCGATGATGGAGGAGAGGTCTGCTGTCACGAATCTATTGCCTGTTTACTTGGTGATGACGAAGACGGAATCTGGGGTCCAGCTGACACAGCATTCCTCGCCTTCTTTGATAATGACGACGTCGGCGCCAAGCACTCTAACCCGCAGAGGAATGTCCCCGGCGCGGCCGATAACAAGCGCGTTGTCGCCGTAATTGACAATCGTCTCCACAGTCATAAAGGCGTTCCTTCTTCCGTCGACCGGATTGCGCGAGAGCTTGATATGCTCCGGACGGATCAAAAGCGTGACCTCTTGACCGTCCAAAAGAACGTTATCGGCACCTGCATAATCGACGGAGCCGAGCGCCAGACTTTTGGCTGTTTTGTTTCCAGCGCAACAGATTGTCGCCGGAATTAGGTTGCTTTCGCCGATGAAGGAAGCGACGAACGAAGTCTGAGGGCGGTGGTAAATGTCGAGCGGTGCTGCCGCCTGCTCGATCCGGCCCCTCTCGAACACCACAATACGGTCGGACATGGACATAGCTTCGGACTGGTCGTGCGTAACGAAGATAGTTGTGACACCAAGGCTGCGCTGGATTCGCTTGATCTCAATCTGCATCTGTTCGCGCAGGTTCTTGTCCAGAGCGCCGAGCGGTTCGTCGAGCAAGAGCAGCGAGGGCTCGAAGACCAAAGCACGGGCGAGCGCGACGCGCTGCTGCTGACCGCCGGAAAGTTCCTTCGGATGGCGATGACCAAAACCCTTGAGGCCGACGAGTGACAACATGTCTTCA
The DNA here is from genome assembly GCA_900469955.1 of Hyphomicrobiales bacterium. GTDB lineage: Bacteria > Pseudomonadota > Alphaproteobacteria > Rhizobiales > Rhizobiaceae > Neorhizobium. The sequence continues at coordinate 222,825 of UBYX01000003.1, forward strand.
GCCTGTTTCATCCCCTTGGCGCGGCTCACACCCCGCATCTGCAGCGGAAAATAGACGTTTTCCACCGCGCTCCTATGTGGGAAGAGCGCGTAATTTTGGAAAACGATTCCAATATTGCGCTGATGTGGTGCAAGCTCTGAAATCGACAGACCGCCGACCTTGACAGTGCCGCCGGTTGCTTTTTCAAAGCCCGCGATGATCATCAGTGTCGTCGTCTTGCCCGAGCCGCTCGGCCCAAGGAAGGTCACGAACTCTCCCTTGTCGACTGAAAGGCTCACGTTCTCGAGCGCCGTGAAATGCCCGTAGGTCTTGGTGATGTTGGAGAGTTCCAGGTAGCTCGTCATCTGAAGTCCTTGGGAAATGTTCAATATGCGACGCTGGCGGGTCGGCTTGGCTTGGGAACGCGGCTACGGAGCGCGCTGGCGAAATAAGGGGCTGCGATGCCGATCATCACGAGGAAGAACAGCAGCGTCGAAATAACCGCGATCACGGGATCGGCTTCTTGGCGAATGCTGTCGAACATTTTGCGCGGCAGCGTCTCGGCGTCGCGGCCGGAGATGAAAATCGCCACGACGGTTTCGTCGAAGGACTGGATGAAGGCGAAAAGCGAACTGATGATCAGACCCGGCCTCAAAATCGGCAGAGTGACATGAAGGAAGGTCTGGGTGGGACTGGCTCCAAGGCTCTGAGCGGCTCGTTCCAAGTTGCGGTCGAAGCCCTTCAGGTTGGCGGAAAGGACCAGGAAGGCAATCGGCACCGATAGGCAGGTATGCGCCAGAATGACCCCGAGATGGGTATGCACCAGCTTCAGTTCGCCAAAATAAGAATAATATCCGACCGCCATGACGATATGCGGCACGGCCATCGGCATGAGCATCATCAAGTCAGCGAAACCCTTGCCGCGAAACTTGTGGCGCACCAGCGCGAACGTGGCGGGTACCACCAGTGCCATCGTCAGTATGGTCGTCGCTGAGGCGATCAAGATACTGTTCCAGGTCGGGATCAGCCAGTCCATATCCGTAAAATAGGATCGGTAATAGCCAAGCCAGTATCCCGGCGGCGGGAACTGAAGCGAACTTGCATTCGAAAAGGACATCGGCACGACGATGACCAGAGGCGCAGCAATGAAGAGCACCACGAAACAGCCGGCCCAACGCATGAATGTGTTCATGGTCGATCACCCCCAGAGTTTGTCGAGGCCGAAGCGACGATGGTAGATGGTCAGGATAATGAGCGTGGCGACGAGCAGCACCATGGCCATGGCGGACCCCAGACCAAAGGCCAGAAATTCCTCGATTTGGTGACCGATCAGGCCGGCGATCATCTGCTCGCGAGGGCTGCCAAGCAAGACCGGGGTGACGTAGAAACCGAGGCAAATGACAAAGACGAGCACCGAACCATTGGCAATGCCAGGTGCCGTCAGCGGCAGATAGACATGCCGGAACAGCGACCAGCCCTTGGCGCCGAGGCTCTCCGCCGAGCGGATCAGCGCGGGGTCGATCTTCTTCATCACCGAGTAAATGTTCATGATCATGTATGGCGCCAGGATATGTACCATGGCGAGTGTGGAGGAAAACCGAGTGAAGAGAAGCTGCGGTGGCTGGTCGACGCCGATCATCTGAAGGAAAGCGATAAGCGGTCCATTGTTGCCGAGCAGAACCATCCAGGAATAGGTGCGCACCAGGAAGCTCGTCCAGAAACTCATAGTGACGAGCAGCAGAATCAGCATCGCTGTCGTCGCCTTGGAATTTGCCATCAGGTAGGCAAGCGGATAACCAACCGCGAGGCAGCAGAGCGTCACGAACGCAGCCGTCAGAAAGGTGTTCAGGAAAACGCGCTGGTAGAGCGCACCGGTCAACACCTTCTGATAATTTGCCAGCGAGACTTTTGGTTCGGTAAAGCTCATGATCGCCACGTCGGCGAGCGGCACTATGAAGAAGATCAGCATGTAGATGCCGAGTGGTGCCAGCAGTAGCCAGGGCCAGATATCGGCTTTTTCCGTCAATTTCGAGAGGCTTATGCCCATTGCCGTTCCCTTTTCGTGACAGGCAGGGGTCCGTTGCGGCACCGCGCAGTCAATCTGCACGATGCCGTTTCAGACGGTCAGTATCGGTCCTGAAGAGCCGATCAGCTCGCGACCCACTCCTCGAAACGCTCAGCAAGCTCGGCAGGATCGATGCCGAAGTTTGCCATGTCTTGCTCGAACGTGTGGGGGTAGTTTTGAGGCGAGGTGGGCATACGCTTAGCCTCGTCCGCACTTACAAATTCGTTCGATGCGGGGTTCAACGGGCCGTAATCCGCAGCTTTCGAAAAGCCGGCGAGCGGCTTGGCGCTCGTTGCGAACTCGACAAACATCCTGGCGTTTTCGAGATTTGGCGTATCCTTGGCAACGACCCAGTAGGCCCGTTCGATCTCGCCTTGGTCCCAGGTCATAGCAACCGGAGCACCCGCCTTCTCCGCTTCGAAATAACGGCCATGCCAGATTCCAATCATGTCGACCTCGCCATCGCGCAAGATCTGCGTCGACTGCGCGCCGGCCGTCCACCAGACGCGGACATGCGCTTTGATCTTGTCGAGCGACTTGAAGGCGCGGTCAACATCGAGTGGATAAAGGTCCTTGACGGCGACGCCGTCAGCCAAGAGTGCGATTGGGACGACGCGCGAGGCATAACGCTGCAACGAACGACCACCTGGAAACTTCTCGACATTCCAGAAATCTGCCCATGTTTTCGGCGCTTCCCTGAACTTGTCGGTGCGCCAGGCGAGAACGGTGGCAAAAGCGTGCGATGCAACACCATTTTCAAAAAGGCCGCCTTCATAGGGTGCTGTCAAGTCTTCAATGATGCCGGCCTGATTGGCACGGATCAGTTCGCCGCCCCCGAGCGTGGTAACGTCGAATTCATAGGTGCCCGTTTTAACCTGCTGAGCGAGCTTGGCGAAGGAGACCGGGGAAACGGTTTTCACCTGAATTCCCGTCTCGGCTGTAAAGGGGTCGATGAGATGCGTCTTGGCAGCGGTCTCCCATGGCCCACCCCAGGTGTTCACGTAGAGGATCTTTTCCTGGGCACGAGCGATATAGGGTGCAGCAAGCGAAGCAGTGATGGCTGCGCCGGCAGTTTTCAGGAAGCTTCGCCGGTCAGGCATCACGAAAGTCTTCATTCCGGACATGTCAGTTCTCCTCTTTATGATTTTCTGAAGGTGTTTTCGTAGAGACGGAGCCAATTCCCGTGCGTGATCTTTGCGACTTCTGCTTCCGAGAAGCCAACGGTGCGGAGCCCGTGCGGGATCACCTTGATGTCCTCAATCTTCTGGAACCATGCCGGCGGCGCTGCCTTTAGCGGCTTACCGGCAGCGCTGGCGCCATAGTCTTCGCCGCGGGTCCAACGGCCCTTGCGCATCCAGGCATAGTCTTGAGCTACAAAATTGTGGCTCTTGTCGGTGCCGATGGCGACCGAATCAATGCCTGCGATATCGACTGTGCGCGCAACCATCGTGCACCATGCCTCGATCGAAGCACAGAATTCGTCGCCAGTGATATTTCGGTAAGCCGCACAGCCGATGACCCCGCCGTTATCCTTCAGCGCGCGGATGACGTCATCGGACTTGTTTCGCTTATGGAAGAAGAGCGATTGGGCATTGGCATGGGTGACGGCGATCGGCTTTTCCGACACCTTGATTGCGTCGAGCGTCGTGCGGTCGCCAACATGGCTGCAATCGACGAGTATGCCGGCAGCATTCATCTCACGAACGACTTCCTTGCCAAAGCGAGCAAGGCCGGAATCCTCTGCTTCGTAGCAGGAACCACCGAGTTCGTTTTGATTGTTGTAGGTGAGCTGCACAACGCGCACACCAAGTTCGGCGAACATCTCGACGAAACGGATGCGGCCTTCGAACAGGTTGGCGTTTTGAAAACCCATGATGACGGCAAGCTTGCCGGCGTCGAAAACGCGGGTGATATCGCCGGCTGTCAGCGCGATTTCGGCAATGTCGGAGTTCTCGCGGAGCAAATCGCGCCAGCGACCGATCGAATCCATCGATTCCACTGCACCCTCCCAGAACCCGCAGGTATTGACCACGCCACCGACGCCCCCTGCCCTCAGGGATTCAAAAGCGGCGCGATCGAAATGGCCACATTGCAGTCCATCGATGATCATGATCTTGCGCTTTCTTTTTCACGCTCTGAAATTCGGGACGACAGGAAGGAGACGTCTGTCTCGTCGTCATTGTCCTTGCGGCCGATGATGGTGCCATCTTCGTTGATGATCATCGGGCCGGCATGGCGACGGGAGACGACGCTGTCTGTCGCAAGAGCTTGCTTGGCCAGATGGTAGATGCGCCACCAGAGATCGGCCTCGATCTCCGCGCCATTTTCCAGAAGTGCCCATAGTAACGGATCGTCCTTGCGGACTTCGCTCGTGATTGGTGACGGCACAGATTTCAGGAGATTGCCGGATACGGAAATCGAAAGACCCGTGCGGCTGCCAAAACTCGCCGCGACCGCGAGTTCAGCTTCATCACATGCTCCATCGACCGTCAGTTCGGCCGATCCGAAACGAGCTGTCAGTTCCCCGAGAAGGTCAATCACGGCCGGCAGCACGAACCAGGCATGTTCGCCTGCGGCGTCGAGGGTTACGCGGCTGCCATCTTCGAACGCAATAGCGACGTGCGACGGATCGGCTGACTTGAAGCTCTCGAACCGCCTTTCGAATAACGCGAAGCCGCCAAGGCCAAGCTTTTGCGAATACATCGGAAAATCCACAACGACGAGGAAGAAGCCTTTGGGCAAGCTGCTGAGCGAAAAAATGCGCTCGGTCATCAGCCGCATTTCCCGGGGCATGACGCGCATCGTGGTCTTGGAATTCAGATTGATCATAGGACAGGTTCCGCGGGGTAGTACCAGGTGCCGGCGTAGCCAGCTCGAAGATCGTCGGGCGTCGGAGCGCCGTGATAGAGAACGCCGCGCAGATTCCGGCTCAAGAAGTCACGGGTCTTGTCGATGCCATGGATGCCGACATTCATGAGCCGCACCAGATCAATCGGGACGAAGGCCTCCGCGTTGATGTTGGCGCGCGGCGTGTGATAGGCCTGCCCCCGTAAACTCTGGATACGGGCGACCATGTAGCGATGCTCGGGGTGCTGCATCAGGAAGCGGGACACCCTCAGCGCCCCATCTGCATTTGACAGATCCGCATGTAGCGACTGGATGCCACCGCAGACATCAAGTCCGAGGTCGAGTGCATCGGGCACCTCCTCGCGGTCACCGCGGCGAGGTTCTTCGGCGGTTTCCGATTTATACCAGACGTATTTATACGCGTCGGCGCCAGTCATGTCTGTGTCTAGTGCCCACTTGTATTCGCTGTGAATAAGCGCGATCAGACTTTCGACCGTCTCTGTTGGCGAGATGTTGAATTCATCGGGACCGCGAACCGCTTCCAACAGACGGTCGGCCTCTTCCGGCACAAGTTCGATCAGCAGCGACAGAATTGTTTCCAGCGCTTCCGGGATGAGATCAGCCTCGAATTCAGATACCAGGATGTCCAGCGGATAAGCCGCCCTATGGCCGCAGATCGTTCCGGCTCGGTGAAATTCTTGCAATGCTGCCGCTACCTTTTCCAGATCAGCCGCGATCTCTGCACTGGACGCGAACGTCTCGTAGACCATCTTGTCTTGTGCCCGGAAGACGATTGCCTGCCGCACAAGATCAATTAGCTCAGTGACACGTGCGTCCGAGGCATCGAGCTTCAGCCGGCGTGCGGCTGCAATGGCTTCCTCGCGTGCGGCCAAAAGTGCGTTAATCAGGCGCGGGTGTTTTTGGACAAAAAAGATAAGACCGAGGGCCGAACCGTTGCCGACACCGATATACCGGCGCAGCTTCGGATCAAGTTGAACCGCTCGATCGGATTTCTTCGCCGCCAGATGCTCCACGAGATCACATGAGAACTCCCGCATTAGGTAGGCCGTCAGCAGTTGCGCCTGAAGGACACCGCCCAGCGCGTGGCTCGCCCCAAGCGATGGAAACGATCGGGTGCCGAAAGTACCATTGCCGTCGAGGCCAGTATTTCGCATCAGGTAGCAGACCCTGGAAAGATCGGCCACGGAGGGTTGTCGGCCTTCGGCCAATGCTTCAAGTGTCTGGTCGAAGACACGCATCGAGCGGTTCGAACGGCACCAGATCAGCGTGTTGGCCGTGGCACGCCCGGTATAAAGCTTTGGGATTTCAGACCGCGCCGTCTCGATCTCCGCCTCGGTCGCGGCACCTTCGATCAGTGCTCCCATCATGTCCCAGGCCTGACCGATGATACGGCCGGTGCGGGCCGTACGGCTCGGCGGACGGGAAAACCCGATAAAAGAAAATTCCTGAGAAGGAGCCTTTATCGAATAGACGACGGTTCCCTCCGAGTTCTCGTCTACGTCGAACAAGACATTGGATATATCCCAGCGCTCCCGGATCATCTTGTTCATGAAGGCGCGCGTGCCGCTAAGCCTGCTCGGCTGGATCGCAGCGAGCCGCGAGGGCTTCATCACCTCGTCGCTCGGTCGAGGCAACGGGATCGTCACTGGATTGGAAGTCACGGTCATAGATCAACGCTCCCCCTGCTGCATTTTCGTGATAGTCCTTGCCGTCTCCAAAAGCGGCTCACGGAAGGTTTCCAAGTTGAAGCGCATTTCCGGAATCACTAGTGAAAGCGTCGATGTGCATCTTCCGTGCAGATCGAAAATCGGCGCCGCAATCGCGACAACGCCGCTGTGTGTGTAGCCGCTCGACACCGCGTAGCCGTTAGTCCGCGTTTCGTTCAATAACTCTTCGGAAGCCAGTGCCTCGCCGCTTTCCTTAAGGCGGCCAAGGGTAATCTCGTCGGCGAAGGCCGTCAGGATACGGCCGGACGCGGAGCCTTCGAGAGACATCGTCGTGCCGATCTTCTGCTCGGCCCGAAGCATGCTCTCGGATTCCACGCGCGAGACGATGCATGGAAGCCCCCGGTCGAGGACGGCCAGCGAAGCGGTCTCCTTTACCCGGTGGACCAGCATTTCGAGGATCGGCTGGACGCGCGTTCCAAGATTGGCCTGCTCCAACGCAGCCGCAGCAATCCGACATGCGTGCATCGAGAGCCGATAACGCATCTCGTGATCCTGTTCGACCCAACCCGCCTCGACCAGTGTCAACAGGCGCTGATAGGCCGTTGGCCGCGACAATTGCACCTGCGTCGCAACCTCCGGCAGCTTAAGTCCACGTGGGCTCGCAGCCAGAACATCCAGCAGCGCGATCGTTTTCAGGACAGTCGTGAGAGGCCTGACCCCGCCACGGTCTTGTATTCTATCTGAATATGATGTATCCATGTCGAATATAATCAAATGATCATGGTTTCGTGTCAACCACTCACGTGGCGCCTGGAGACGAATCCGTGATAAACCCCTCTTCGGTTTGAATTTTATTTTATGTCCTGGGTATTTCCTCGTCGCTTCTCCTGCGGGATAGAGCTTGGAAACAGCATCAGCGAGTGTCGTTTGGCCGGCTCTTCGCCTCGGGAAAAGCGCTGTGAAGCCCTTCTCCGGGTTGAGCTTGTGGACGAAGGACTTGCCGCAGTCGGCGACTTTAATGTCTCCGCCACGCCTCCCACCTCGTCATCAATAACGGGCGGAACCACGATACCAATCTTCGCCGATACCAGGGTCGAGCGCCCGTGACGTCGCGTCGGCGCTCTGGCCGCCTGACGTCCGCTCTCACTTACCCATTGACCGACTGAGTTTTCACGATGATATCGTTAGGTCGAATCCATCATTGCCAAACCAACAGTACCCGGAGTGAAACAGTGAGCGAGCCCAGCGTTGCGGATGCAACCAACCGAATTTACGAATCGCTACGGGCAGATAATGCCGATATTGATCTGCATATCGCGACCCTCAAAGCGGCGCTGGCTAGGGAGGGTTTGAAAGAGGCTGCATTCGATCCGGCTCGACTCGTGCAGAACAACCGTTCCGGCAGAAAGCTATTGCAGGCCTATTTTCGGCAACGTGGTGTGACCGTCAAATTTCTGGCATCGTAAGCTTTTCGGGGCGCTCAATGGAGCTGCCGAGGTGACATGCGTCCCGGTGCGCGAGAGACATGCTCATTATCCGCAGGCCCGCCGGCGGTATCGCTCCCACCCCATCCGGGTTACTATGCGGTGGTTTAGAACCGGCGCGCGGCGTCGAACCCCCTACTCAGGAGGGCAACGTGAAATCGCCAACCGTGAGAGTTATGACCACGGCCGAGGAAGATCTGGCGGTGGAAACGGTCATGCTGGCGTTTGCAGCCGATCCTATGGCGCGATGGACCTGGCCCCATACGCACCAGTACCTTGCCGCCATGCCTCGAATGATCCGGGCGTTCGGGAGCAGCGCATTCTCCAACGGAAGCGCTTTTTGCACCGACAATTACGCCGGGACCGCGCTGTGGCTATTGCCCGGGGTGCAATCCGACGAGGAAGGTCTTGGTCGAGTGCTCGAAAGCACGGTCACGCCCTCGCTTACTTCTGAAACCGCAGCCATATTTGAGCAGATGTCCAATTACCACCCGACCGAACCACATTGGTACCTGCCCCTAATCGGTGTCGATCCAGCCCATCAAGGCGAAGGTCACGGGGACGCTTTGATGGCCTATGCGCTCGCACGGTGCGATCGCGACCACGCGCCAGCCTATTTGGAATCCTCAAACCCTCGCAACATTCCGTTCTACCGACGCTACGGCTTTGAACCGCTCGGTGCGATCCAGGTGGGGTCGTCGCCGACGCTCGTCCCGATGCTGCGTCGGCCGCGTTGACGAAGAGATCAAGGCGATTACTTAAACATCAGCCATGAAGTCGCAAGCTGCATCCCTCTCGCGAACCGGCGAGATTTGTAGACCATCGGTCCCTTGATCGTTGCATTGAACCAACATCTTGGCGCGATTGCAATCTGCGCGACTGCCCGCCCCGCGGCCACGCCTGACGCGACACTTAACGCAACTTGGTCTTCGATGGTTCTATGTCAGTGCTATTGTCGCTCAACGCTTTCCCACCCAGCTCAGCCAATCAAGCTGACGAGCGGGTCGGACCAAAAGCGATGCGGGATTGCCGAAAGATCTTCGGCGGCAATACGGTTGGCTAAAGACATAATCCCGCTATTTCCATCTGAAATACATTTGGAAGCCCGTCTGCTCGCTATGCTGCCTTGAACCAAAGACGTTGCCTTGATCCGACAATGAAATTTCAGTGATAAGCTCGACACGCCCTATAATGAGAGTATGCTTGTACTGTAGCTAGGCGCGACCGCGGGTGCTGGCGACTGAGGGCCACGATAGGCTCGCCGGCGATTTTGAATGGGTACCTTCGATGGATCCTCAACCGCAGCGGACGACACATCCCGAGTATTCGTTGCGACCGATGTTGCAGCGGTGGGCCAGCCAATATTCCTCCGATTGGTCAGAGCAACATGGTCTTGTCGAGCAGACTGTTTTCCTCGCTCCAGATGAGCTGAGCCAAAATCCAGATCAGCCGATCGACCAGGTGCTTTTTCGGCTGATGCATCGCTTGGCAATGGACCAGCCGTCCCGAAAACATAGGCTAGACTAACGCAACCTTTTAGGCAGAATGGGATACCCCGAGGAAGTTTGGTCAGTATCACCAAGCTAAGTATCAGCGATCCTTTCAGTGCAGGCGTCAACCATTTCCGGGGATTTAGGTCTCTCCGTCGATGACCCGAACATACCCGCCGATGATATCGCGAGGTAGAATGGGCGGAACTTTATTCCAACGTCAAATGGACGGCTGTGGTGAAGGCGGCTCGACCATCACCGCGCAAGGTGTCGCGAAACTGGCCGCGGGACGCAGGCTCGCATGAGTTGAGAGGATCTCTGAAAAAGGCCGTAGTACACACACTGTCTTGCTCGAGCCTCGGTTGGAAGCCCAACGCGAGTGTGATCCTGGGTTAGATCTCGGCTCATTGCTCGGGTATCAGACCTTGAGGGTAGCGCTCCACTTCCTCCGCAAGCGTCACCCAACGATGCCTATATTGCTCGAATACGGATAGACTGGGGGCTGGGAAATTTGGATTTCCCAGTGCGCCAACTGCCACACCGACAATCGCGGGATCTGCATCAGGCTTCCAATAGACAGTCGATCCACAGGTGGGGCAAAAGTACATTCGCACTTTGCGGCCGCTTTCTGCCACACGAATGAATTCACTCGCGATTCCCAAGACCTCGACGCCATCGGCCGCATAGAAGGCATTGACGCTGAATGTAGTTCCTGTTCGCCGCTGACAGGCCAAACAATGACACACGGCAACTAGCTGGGCCGGCGCTCGTATCGTGAGTCTTAGTCTGCCGCATACGCATTGAGCATCGGCCATAGAGAATCCTCCGTCCTCTCGGTGAAACGATTTTCAGGATGTGGGGTGAAGCGCAGATCCAGACGCAGTCTCAGACGTCGGCCCTAGGACGTGACCCTGCACGAGGGTCCGAATGCCACACCAAGATGGCGCGGCGCACGAGAGCTGTCAACAGCGGAGCGACTGCGCGACCTTCCTCGGAAAAGACAAGGCTGACTAGATCAGGCTCTGACCGCCGTCGATACGGATGGTCTGGCCGGTGGTAAAGTCACTCTCCATGGCAAAGACATAGGCTGGCGCAACATCGGCGGGGGTCGCGATTCTGCCAACCGGGAGGCGATCGGCCATGCTCTCGAAATAGCTGGACTTGGCTTCCCCGGCCAGTTTATCGAACATCGGCGTATCAACCCAGCCGGGCGATATGACGTTCACGCGCATGGGAGCCAGTTCGAGCGAAAGGGCGTGGGCAAAGTAACTGAATGAGCCGGCAATCGCGGAGACGACCGAACCTCCTGGCACCGGCGGCCGATCCTTGTTGATCCCGGACGTGAATGTCATGGATCCCCTCTCCTTCAGACCGCCCACCGCATATTTGGCCACGAGCACCGCACCGATGAGCTTGTTGTCGACGAAGCGCCGCACAATATCAATGTCTGTCTGACCTATCGGATCGCCCGGCGGAGGCGTGCCGGCGGTCGAAACGAGATGATCGAAGGCGCCGACGTCATCGAACAGCCGGGCAATCTCCGCCTCCTTCGTCATGTCGGCGGCGATGGTCTTGACGCGATCATTCGACGCGAGCCTCCCTTTTGCAGCCGCTAGCTTCTCCGGCGACCTGCCGACGATCACCAGATCCGAACCCCTCTCAAGCGCGGCCGCGGCGACACCGAGTCCAATGCCGGAGCTTCCTCCAATGATGACGACTTTTCTGCCCATAAGCGATGCCATGGCTATGCTCCATGTGATGTGTGTGTGTTTTCAGTTGTGAAGCCGAGATGCGAAGGCGCCGCTAACCGTAATAGGCGCGCTCGAGGTCCGCGATGACGATCTTCTTCATCTTGTACATGGCCTGTAGCACCCGGCCGGCCTTTGCCTTGTCGGGATCGGCGACCATTTCAAGCAGGATTGTCGGCGTGACCTGCCAGTAGACGCCAAACTTGTCCGTCAGCCATCCACAAGGCTGTTCTTTACCGCCGCCGGCCGTCAGCGCATTCCAGTAATAGTCCGTTTCCGCCTGGTCGCCTGTCTCTATCTGAAAGGAGAACGCCTCATTGTAGGGCACGTGAGTATTGGCATTCAGGGCGGCAATGGGTAGCCCGGCCAATTCGAACCGCAGTTCCGACAATTCGGGATCTGGAAGCTCCAGCCGTCCAAGGAACTTCGAGTCCATGAACACCGATATGTAAAACGCCATGGCCTCCTCGGCCTGCGCTTTGAACCAGAGATGAGGATAGATTTTCATGTCACCGCCCCTTCACTTCTAGCCGCAAAAGGACGCGGAGCCACCGTTGGCTAGGATCAGCGATCCATCCCAATCCCGGTCGAAGCCGATGTCCTGCAAGCGATAAACGGAAAAGCGCGCGATGCGTCGCTGAATTGTCCAGATATGCAGGATCCGAGCTCCCAGGCAGGCGGCCCGCCGGGCGACGCCAATCGACTGGCCCGCCAGGATAGGCATCTTGCGGTCAACGGTTTCGTCGTAAGCATGAGCAATAGTCACAGGAGCCTCCATTGGATAATACCTTTCGGCTGCGACGCGCGGAGAAAGCGTTTTCTGATGTCACGAAATTGCGCTGCTCCCGACTGGACGACAACCGAATATTCGTGCAGGATTTGTGAGTTTCGCTCACAGGTGAGCCATGGCGCGCAGACTTCCCCCTTTGACTACACTCCCGGCTTTCGATGCTGCCTCGCGTCATCTGAGCTTCACAAAAGCCGCCGCAGAGCTACACGTCACCCACGGGGCGATTAGTCGCGCCATCCACAATTTAGAGCAAAGGCTCGGTACCTTACTGTTTGAACGGGGAACGCGTTCCGTTCGCCTGACATCCGCCGGCGCCGCCTATGCCGCGGAAATCAGTGCGGCCCTGGATCAGATAGGTGCCGCGACCCTCGTCGCCACTGCACCGCGATCGACAGGAATCCTCAATGTCAGCACATCTGACGGTTTTGCGGGCCGCTGGCTTGTTCCGAGGCTGCACCGATTCCACCGCGCCAACCGCGAGATCGATGTGCGTCTCTCCACCTCGGGCAGCTTCGGGGACTTTTTGCGAGACGGGATCGATATCGCGATCCGCTACGGTGGCGGCGACTATAAAGGGGGTGGTCTCCGAGGTTTTGGCCGAGGAGGATGTCTCACCAGTTTGCAGTCCAGAATTGCTGCAGGGGGAACATCCGCTCTTATCGCCAGGCGACTTAAGGTATCACCGGCTTATCCACGACCACTTCCGCATCGATTGGGCGACGTGGCTCCGTGCCGCCGGCCTCGATGATATCAATCCTGATAGCGGGGCTAGGTTTGATTCCGCCGCCTACGCCGTCGAAGCCGCAGTGCAAGGCGAAGGTGTGTTGCTTGGCCGGAGCACGCTCGTCTCGGCCGATCTGGCTGCAGGTCGATTGGTGAGACCCTTTGATCTCGCCCTGAAATCGCGGTGGAAATACTATGTCGTCTATGCGGTGGGCGCTCTGCGGCAAAAGAAGGTCAGGATGTTCAGAGATTGGCTGATCAGCGAAATGACGTCGGGGCTAAGAAACAGACCCTGAAACCGGTAAGTTTGCATCGGGTCGCGACGACGTCTGTACGGGATTATCTTGCACCCGCCCTTACCTGATTTCCGGTGAAAATCCGGCCAGCAACCAAGCTGGTCTCATCATGGGCCGGTTCCGGCAAGGGGTGAAATGACACCCCTAACCACATCGGTCTCGCAGGTAGGATACCGATGATTGACCGCCCGACGCGGTAGACCCCGTCAGTACCCCGTCATTTCGAGGTACCCCTCTCCCGAGGTGGTCCCCTCGAAAAAGATTGGACCCTCCCAATAAGGCGTCGAGGTTGCCATCCAGGCATTGTCATTCAACGGACGCGTCGTGATGTCTAGCCCGCGACTCGGAATTTTGACCCGCCAAGCAACCGGAACCTCCCGGCCGCCGGCGCTCGCCTTGCGAAGCGGCTCCAACACGACATCGCCGGAAGCCATCGGGGTCGTCTTACCGTCCGCCGAAATCCAGTTAGCGGAGGTGAAGGCGCCTCCGGTATCCCGCAACCTGAACGCCATAATCTTTTCACCGGAGGCGAGATGAAGCGAGAACCAATCCCAACCAGTCTGGTTCGAGGCGAGCGGCTGTGAGGACCATTCGCGGTCCAACCACGCTCTTCCGGTGACCGCAACCGGGGCGCCGCCGATCGATACGGTGCCCCGCACCTCGTAAAACGGCTGCGAGTAGTAATAGCTGGCCTGCCCCATGGACGACTTGACCGAATACCCCCGATCGCCCTGCAGGATCAAATGCCCCTTGGCGGCAAGCGTCAAGTGGTAGCCGAAATCTTGGGCTTGAGCGCGCAATTCGACACGATCCAGCACATCCCCGTCTGCGGGCCTGTTCGCATCCATCTGCCAGTCGTCGATCCAGGCCTCAAAAGGATCGGCAACGACGCCAGCCTGCCCGACGCCGCCCCGCCCTAACCGTTCGGCAACATAATGGCTGTCTGCGGTCGTCACTGCCGCGTGTCCGATCCATATCTGCGGGTCCGCCCAACCCTGGCCTTCGCCCGGCACAAGCGCAGAACGGAACAAGGTCCACTGTGCCCCGAGCCGGCGGCCATCCGCTGCTTGCAGATTTGCAGTGACATACCACCATTCGATCCGGAAGTCAGGATGAGGCCCATGGTCTCTTGGAAAGGACAGAACGAGCCCACGTTGCGGAACGGCAAAGCCGTGTGCATCCGAACCGAGGCCTGCAAAACCTTGGGCACCGACGCCCGCCGCGCCGAGGACAAGACCCCATAATGCGATAAATGCGTAGGCGGCATATCTAACGTTCATTTGCGAACACCCTCAGCAAATCAGCGGGATTGACGGTCGCCAAACGCATTACGGGAAGCAGAACCGACAGAACCGAAGCGACGAACGCGACCGCCCCGAGCCACAACCAGTCAGCCGGGAAGATCATCATCGGCAACCGCCAGCCAAAGGCTTCGACATTGACGATCGCAAGCAGCACCCAGGCTAATGCGAGCCCCACCGGGATCGCCGCAATAAAGGTCGCACACCACAGGGCCAGCGTCCGCGCGATTTCCAACAACGCTAGATCTCGCCGTCGCACGCCCATGGCCCAGACGGGCGCCAGTTGCGGCAGTCTAATGCCCGAAAGCGTCAGCAGGCTGGCGAACATCGCAAACCCCGCCACGGCAAGCGTTAGCACATTGAGCGCACCTGTTACGGCAAATGTCTGCTCGAAAACTGCTTGCGACTGCCGCTTAAGTGAGGCTTGATCAATCACATTGCTCTCCGGCAGCCCAAACTCCCGCAGTATTTGGAGCTTCAGATCAGGCGCAAGAGCTGGATCGATGCGAATACCATATCGAAGCTTTGCGAGATTGGGATAATGCTGCACCAGCGCATCGAGACCGACGATCGCCTGACCTTTCGGATTGCCGTAGTCGGAATAAATGCCGACCACGGTGACCGTCCATCCATCCGATAGCGAGATCGTTTGCCCGGGCTGGACGCCTTTGACCCGCCAGAGCTGCTCGTTAACCAGAGCCCCATCGCCCTGCGCAACCCGATTCCAGACATCCGGCAATCCGTTGAGAAGCGGCCAGTGATCGCGGTAGGTGGGATGATCAGCTACGCCAAAAATCTGCAGCCGGTCGCCCAGCACGTTGCCCTCGACGCTCCAGATCGGCAACACGGCATCGGAATGCTTCGGCAGCCATTCCCGCAAGCGCGCCGCCTCCGCCTCGTCACGCGCCGTGACGTAAAGCTCGGCCACAAGACGCTGGTCGAGCCAGCCGAGAAAGGTTAGGCGGAAGCTCGAGACCATCGTTCCGACGCCGATATTGACCGCCAGCGAAAGGAGGAGCGCCATCAGCGCCAACGAGAGACCGGGCAATTGCAGCCGAGTATCAGCCCAGAACCAGACCGCTAGAGCATCGCTAGAACGCCCCTCGGCGAACCGAAGCGATCTCGACAGGAAGGCCGGAAGCAGGAACGCGGACGCGAGCAGAAGCGCGCCCAAAACACCGAACCCGGAAGCCAGTCCGGAACCGGCAAATGCAAGAAAGACAGATATCCCGAACAAAATCGCCCCCGCCAGCGCTTGAAGCCGAAGAGTTATCGCGGACATCCCAGCCCAGGCCCGGGGTTGCGCGGCAGCGAGGATCGGCATTCTCCGGACCCGCCACAGGCTCTGGAAAGAGGAAAGAGCCGTGCCGGCAAGCGCCATCGCCATGCCGGCCAGCCACCACTCGGGGCGGAAGGAAAGGCTTCCTGGGACGCTGGCGCCATACAGCCCCCGAAGAGTTGCGGCAACGCCAGGCAGCAGCGCGGAAGCTAGGAAATACCCGATCAATACGCCCAATACGCCCGAGATCAAAGCAAACAGCATGATCTCGACGAGCAGCATGGCCGTCATCGACTGCAGCGAGACGCCGAGCGAGCGGAGCGTCCTGAACGTCGCCCGCCGCTGCTGGAAAGAAAGACCCGTGGCGGAATAGACGATGAACAAGCCGACCACGAAAGCGAGAAAACCAAAAGCCGTCAAATTCAGATGAAAGCTGTCGGTCAACCGCGCCATGTCCGGTCTGTCGTCCGCCGATTGGCTGATCAGTTCGGGCGCCACGGTCTCCAGCGCCGGCAGATCCGGCCTCTGGCCAGTCGCCATGACGATTCGGCTGAGCGAACCCTTCCTGTTCAGGAGCCTGTCAGCCGCGCCGATATCGGTAAACGCCGCGTCGTCTGGAATATCCTCATAAATCTTCAAGGGCATTCCAGCCACATCCTTAAGGCGCGCGGCCGTCGCCGGCGAGACAACGAGCAATCCCTTTTTACTGATAAAATCCACAAGTTCAGAAGAATCGGACGGTGCGAATATCCTATTCTCGATTGGCATGGTCAGCGGTTCGATGCCGATAAGCCTCACCCGAAATGGGCCGAACCGATAGTCCCCTTCGATGACGGGAGATACGCTCCATCCCGCCCGCCGCAGCTTGGCGTAGACCGCCATCGGGATCGTATCGCCGTTCTTCGGCAGCAATTGTGGCAGGCCGTTCTGATCCAGGATCGAGGCGGCCCGCGCATAGCTTGCCCGCGCTTCAGCGTTTATCGCCTGGACGCCCGACCAGAGAGCAGTGGCCAGGGTAATGCCGATAATGAGTGTGACGAGCTGCAGCGGCCGATGCCGCCAGTGAGAGAGGAGCGCCAGAAACGCTGCCCAGATCATGGGACGATCTTCCCACCGCGCAGAAATACCTTGCGGTCAAGCTTGCCCGCCAGCCGCGTTGAATGAGTAACGAGGAGAAGAGCCGAACCAGCGCTCCTGCTGAGCGATAGCATCAGATCGAGCACCGCATCGCCTGTCGCTTCGTCGAGATTGCCCGTCGGCTCGTCGGCGAGGACAAGAGGTGGCCGCGCCGCGAGCGTTCTGCCAATTGCAACGCGCTGCTGCTGCCCGCCGGAAAGCTGCTCGGGATATCGCGTCAACAAATCCCCTAGGCCGAGACGGTCGACTAGTTCCCGCTCCCAATCGACATCAAATCGGCCCGCAAGCTTGGCATGAAACGAGATGTTCGCGGCGACGTTGAGCGACGGTATAAGGTTGAACTGCTGGAAGACGAGACCTACCTCGCGCCTGCGGTAGCGCGCCCGGCCGCTATCATCGAGCGCTCCGACATCCTGGCCGTTCATGAGGATTATCCCGCTGTCCGGCCTGTCGAGGCCCCCCGCAAGGTGTAGTAACGTGCTCTTGCCGCTGCCGGACTCACCCGCCAGCGCAACGCTTTCCGCTGCCGCGAGATCGAGGTCGACACCCCTCAATATCTCGATCCCGCCTTCTGCGGTCTGGTAGGATTTGACGATATTGGAGAGGGACAGGAGCATCTCGTTTCTTGTCGCACCAGCAAGCGTCATCTGCAAGACAGCGGCCGAACAGTTTTCCTGTTCCCTAGTTCCATTTTGCCGACCTAGACCGCCGGCACAACCATGCTTCCCGTGGCCGTGGCCTGGCGGGGCGTGGTCACCCAGTTGTCTCTTTGAAGGATGCTCGTAACGAGGCCTTCCATCTTTCCGAACGCAAGCGCCAAGAACTTTCGCGCGTCTCGTCGCTTGGCAGCTGGGTGAGTTTCCCGAACAGCGGAAGCCGGGTTTCGGCCCGGCGCAGACTGCATACGATTGCAGAACTCCGTCGCTTGATGCTGAGATGTCCATCGTTGAACTTGGGATCTCCGCAGCAACAAAAGGCCGCCTGGAATAGCTTGCGAATCGCATAAGTACGTGCTTATGTGTTCGCATGATCGAAAATGACTTCTTCCGAGCTTTGGCAGACCCGACCCGCCGTGCGATCTTTGAGAAGCTGGCGGCCGGGAGCATGAACGCTAGCGCCTTGCGCGAGGGCATGGAGATTAGCCAACCGGCGATGTCGCAACACCTCGCAGTTCTGCGTAGCGCAAGGCTCGTGAGGGAAGAGCGACAAGGGCGTTTCGTGAATTACGAAGTCGATCCAGATGGGTTGGCCCTCATCGCTCAGTGGCTCGCCAAATACCGCGCGTATTGGCCGGAGCGTATCGCAGCACTCAAAGTCTTATTGAAGGACATGGATCAATGAACGAAGGGAAGACTAAGGAGCACGATGGCGTCGTCGAGTTGGAGTTCGACTTAGCCGATCCGCCGCAAAAGGTCTGGTGTGCTGTCACCATTCCCGAACTTCGGGAACGTTGGTTGCCGAAGGAGGCATTGGCTCATCCCGACGCAATCACGGTCACTCTCGGCAAGGAAGTTCGCTACAAGCTGCGTGACGATACCCCCCCATTCCTCGAGAGCACAGTTACGTTCACGATTACCCCGAACGCCACTGGCGGCACTTGCCTTCGGATCGTCCACGAACTGACGGACGCAAGATCCGATGGAATAACAAGAGCGCCGGCGAACAGCAACAGCCCGACCCTCGTGCTCGCCGCCTGACAGGGCGAGCTTTCCCCTAAAAATCCGCAAGCCTGGAGATCGCCGATGCGCGAAGCGATGCAACTCGTCCCTATGGTCATAGAACAGTCCAGCCGGGGCGAGCGCTCCTTTGATATTTATTCCCGGCTTCTGCGCGAGCGTATCATCTTCCTCAATGGCGAGGTGAACGATACCGTTTCGGCGCTCGTCTGCGCGCAACTGCTGTTTTTGGAGGCGGAAAACCCAAACAAGCCTATCAACCTCTATATCAATTCGCCGGGCGGCGTCGTGACCAGCGGCCTTGCCATGTATGATACCATGCGCTTTATTCGCGCGCCGGTTCATACACTTTGCATGGGGACAGCCCGCTCGATGGGTTCATTCCTGCTGATGGCAGGCGAACCTGGCGAAAGAGCCGCATTGCCGAACGCCAGTATCCTCATTCACCAGCCATCCGGCGGCTTTCAAGGGCAGGCTTCCGACATGCTGATTCATGCTGAGGAAGTTTTAAAAACAAAGCAACGCATGACGCGGCTTTACGCGGAGCATTGCGGACGTTCCTACGAAGACTTTGAGCGGGGGATGGATCGCGACCGCTTC
This sequence comes from Hyphomicrobiales bacterium, assembly GCA_900469955.1. Lineage (GTDB taxonomy): Bacteria > Pseudomonadota > Alphaproteobacteria > Rhizobiales > Rhizobiaceae > Neorhizobium. Next base: position 241,928 of record UBYX01000003.1, read on the forward strand.
ATGACGGCGGAGGAAGCGCTTGAATGGGGTCTTATTGACCGTATTCTTAAGGTTCGGGAAGACCCGAGCAGGCTATAAGCCTTTGCTGCGACAATCCGATTGAGGGGGCCACCTGTCTCTCCACCGCCATGTCAGATGATAGGGCGGCATCTATATCACCGCGTGGCGGCCGGTTGCCAGCTACTGCCAAGAAACGCTTAGATCTCGTCCGCACAAGGGAACTGTACCTCACGCTCGTCCCGATTTTGCCAGGGATGAGCTGATCGCACTGCTCAACAGTCTAAAACTATGTCGCCTGTCGGTATAGCTTGACAGAGAAGAACTTGCCCCCGGGCGACAAGTGGTTCCTCGCACGCTGGATAGGTTGCCCTGCCACTAACGATGCGCTGGGTGCAGGACTGGCATTCTCCGCTGCGGCAGGAATATTGAATATCGACCCCGTTCGCCAAGGCTAGATCGAGCAGGAATCCGCAGCCTGGCATCCAGGTTACAGTCTTGCCCGACTTCGCGAACTCGACGCTGCAGGGCGCATAGCCAGCCAAGGCGTCCATTGCCGTCGCGCTTGTCTTGGCCTCAAATGCCTCCATCTTGATGCTGTCTGAGGCCGCGCCGCGATCGATCAGTCCTCGCCTCAGCGACGACATGAAGTCCACTGGGCCGCAGATATAAAAATCGGCATCCGTCACCGGCACGTGAGCGGCCAGCATGTTCGCATCGATGCGCCCATCCAGATCGCATCTGTCGCCCGGCTGCGGCCGCGAATAGACCGTCAGCAGCTTAATGGCCGGATTGGCGAGGGCGAACTGCCGCGCCTCCTCGGCAAAGAGGTGATACCGGCTGCTGCGGGCAACGTGAATGAACCATACATCGCGTGTGCCGGGCTCACGGGCCAACTGCTCCGCCATCGACAGAAGCGGCGTTATGCCGACGCCCGCGCTGATAAACACCACCGGACGGCCCGGTGCGCTGTCCAGCACGAAACGACCCGTCGGAGCGCCGACACGTAGCTCGTCTCCGACCGCGACCCTGTCGTGCAGTGTGGCGGATACGCCATCGGGTCCTGATCGGCGTACAGTGATCCGCAGCGAATATTTATCCGGCATGCCGGAAATCGAATAACAGCGGCGCTGCCCTGCCACGCGCTCATCATGCGGCAGTGCAACCGTGACGAACTGCCCTGGTGCCGCATCCCCGATCGGCGCATCGTCGCGAGGCTTCAGCAGAAAGGACACAACGTCGGGACTTTCCTGCCGCCGTGACACGCATGTGAAACCGCGCTGGCCCACCCAGGCGGGCGCCTTGCCCTCCGACCATATGCGCGACCGGGTAAAGGCCGCTGAACAGTGGAAATAGAGTTCCCGGGGATGCACGATCAGCCGTCTCTGTTTGTTACCCGCTCCGGAGACTACGCGATAGGTCCCGTTGAGACGGAGGCTGTCGCAACGCCCAGGTTCGACGGCGAGCACCGCGCATTCCGCGGACCTCGATCCTGCGATCCAGCCGGTTTCGTCGTCGCCGATGTCCAGCAGAAAGCATGGATCATTGGTAGCAAGATCGGCCCTAAGGGGCTCGCCTCCCAAAAGCTCGATCATCAACTCGCCGTCCTCTCGTTCCCGGGTCAGGACGATGAAGGAGGCATCGCCGATAAATGCCATGAAGCCGGGGCTCGGAACGTCATAACCCTTTGTCTGCACGATCTGGCTTGGCGTTCCATAGAATGCGCGCAGGCCGGCATCGGCAAGCCGGCTCTCCCCGTCAGCGTCTCGCGGCACAGGCTTATTTCCGCGCTCCGCCTGCCACTGCTTGTCACGCGAAAAGATATCCAGAGCATCCAGAGATGGTTTCCGGTCCGCTGGATCTATCCAGAAGCCGCTCCTTCGGAAGGCCTCGCTATCGATGAATTCCAACTTGCTCGGCGTCAGCACCATCACGCTCAGCGGGCGGTTTTCGTCGGCGGGGAAAGCCGCTATGTCCCGATCGGCCTGTGATACCGCGGCATGCGCCGCGATCCGCAGGTATTGCGCACAATTGCGGTTGAGCAAGAGCAGCGCGACATTGGGGTTGCTCAGCACGTTGCCGATCGTATCCAGGCGCTTGTTGCCGATATAATCGGGCAGAAGCAGGTTTCCGTCGTCTCGCAGCCGAACCACCATGGGCTGCCCGCCGCGCGGAGAGACGTCCATCACCCCCTCGGCATTGCGCGAAGCGATGAAGAGCAGCGTTGACTTTTCGATGAAAGAACGGGCTCTGGCGTCCATGACCCTGCTCCTAACCCAATACGCCGGCGAGCGCTCGCCGGTTGAAGAAATCACGGCCGGGAACGGCATCAAGCAGGCGGCGCGTGTACTCGGCTGTTGGCATATCGAAGAGCTGCTTCGTCGGCGCCTGTTCAACGATGCGACCATTCTGCATGACCACGATACGATCGGCGATCTCGCGGGCAACGCGAAGATCATGGGTGATGAACAGCATGCTGAGCCCCATCTCGGCCTTCAGGTCCGACAGCAGTTTCAACACCTGGGCCTGGACCGAAACGTCAAGCGCGGAAACAGCCTCGTCGGCGATCAGGCAAACCGGATCCAATGCAAGGGCGCGGGCGATGCAGATGCGCTGCCGCTGGCCGCCCGAAAACTCGTGCGGATAGCGATCGAATGCGTGAGCGCCAAGACCGACCTTGCCCAGCCAACGGGTCGCGGTCGCGGTCGCCTCGGCACGCGATGCACCGAACGCCATGGGGCCCCGGACAATGCTTTCTCCCACCTTCAAGCGCGGGTCGAGCGAGCCGTAGGGATCCTGGAAGACGATCTGCGTCCTGCGTCGAAACTGGCGCAGCGTTTCACCCTTCATCAGCTGCACCGGCGCGCCGTCGAAGACGATCTCGCCGCTATCCGGCTCGATCAACCGGAGCACCATCCGCGCGAGCGTCGACTTGCCGGACCCGCTCTCGCCGACGACAGCCAGCGTATCACCCCGGTTCAAGATGAGATCAATACCCTGTGCCGCGACCACCATGCGGGGTGGAGACAGCAGACCCTGGCGTGTCAGGAACACCTTCTGCAGATTTTTTATCTCCAGCAGGGGCACGCCCGTCGCCGTGGCCGCACGCGCAGCCCCCCTGCCCGGTACCGCGTCCAGCAGGGTGCGGGTATAATCATTTTGCGGTTCGTGCAAAACGCCGGCGGCCGCACCTTGCTCGACCACCTTGCCGTGGCGCAACACAACGACCCGGTCCGCAATATCGGCAACGACGCCGATGTCGTGGGTGATAAACAGCACGCCCATGTCGCGCGTCTTCTGCAAGCTACGGATCAGATCGAGGATCTGGCGTTGGGTCGTCACGTCGAGAGCCGTCGTCGGCTCGTCGGCGATCAACAGCTCGGGGTCGTTTGCCAGCGCCATGGCGATCATGACACGCTGGCGCTGTCCGCCCGAAAGCTGAAACGGGTAGGCCGAGACCAGCGAAGCTGGATCCGGAAGGCCGACCTGACCGAACAGTTCCAGTACACGGGCATTCACCTGCGCTTCTGGTACGCGCTCATGGATACGGATCGCCTCGCCGACCTGCTTGCCTACCCGCGCAAGTGGATTGAGCGCGGTAAGTGGCTCTTGGAAGATCATAGCGATCTGGCTGCCCCGCAAGGCGCGCATCTCAGGCGGCGGAAGGTCGAGCAGGTTGCGACCGCCAAACCGGATCTCCCCTTCCGATGCCGACACCTGCCGGGGAAGGAGGCCGAGAATGGCATGCGCAGTCATCGATTTTCCCGAACCGCTCTCGCCGACGAGGCAGACAATTTCGTTGCGCTGGACGGTCAGGCTGATGCCGTCGACGGCACAACGGCGATCGGCACCGGCTGGCAGGCTGACGACGAGCCCGTTGATGGCAAGCAATGGCTCGGTCATGCTCGGGAAATCCGTGGATTGAGAGTATCGTTCAGCGCTTCACCCACGAGGTTGATGGCAACCACGGTCAGCAGGATGGCAAGGCCCGGAAAGACGCTCATCCACCAGGCCTGTCGGATGACGGTGCGCCCCGCACCGATCATATAGCCCCAGCTCATGAAATTGGGATCGCCGAGCCCCATGAACGACAGCGCCGCCTCGATCAGGATCGCCGCGGCCACTGTCAGCGAACCGGCGACGATAATCGGCGACACTGCATTCGGCAGGACGTGCCGCAGGACGATCGACAGGGTGGATTGCCCTTGGCAGCGCGCAGCCTGGACGAATTCGCGCTGCGAGACCGTCATCACTTGGGCCCGCGTCAGGCGCGACAGGGGCGGCCAGCTCACCAGGCCGATCGCCAGGATGATGGTCGCAATCGAGGGCGTGAGGATCGCGACGAACAGGATCGCCAGGACGAAGCTCGGGATGGTCTGAAAGATCTCCGTGAAGCGCACGATCGCGCTGTCGACGGCACCGCCGGCATAGCCGGCAATACAGCCCAGCACGACGCCGATGCACAACGCCGTCAGCGTCGAGGCGAAACCGATCAGGATCGAGACGCGGGCGCCATGGACGATACCGGCCGCGATATCGCGCCCCAGGGTATCGGAGCCGAGCAGCATGCCGTTCTCGCCGGGGGAGCTGAATGGAATGCCCGTCATCTCCCATGGCGATGCTGGATAGAGGAGCGGCGCCACGACCGCCAGCAGACAGACCAGGGCCAAAAGAAGCACCCCAACTAAACCGGCCGGACGGCTAAGGAAAGTGCGCAAGAAATTCTGCATTTTGGTCTCCTATCGGCCTTTGATACGGGGATCGATGACCCGATGCAGAAAGTCGGTCAAAAGGTTGGTGGCGATGACCAGCACGGACATCATGAGAAACAGGCCGAGCAGAACCGGATAGTCTCGCGCCGCCACCGCATCATAGGTAAGCCTGCCCATTCCCGGCCAGGAGAACACGGTTTCCACCACCACGGCGCCGCCGATCAGTGCGCCCGCCTGCAGGCCGGCGAAGGTGACGACAGGCACGGCGGCATTGCGCAGCATGTGCCGCGTCAGGATCTGCGGCTCGTTGAGGCCCTTGGCGCGCGCCGTGCGCACGTGATCCTCGTGGGACACCTCTATCAGCGAGGAGCGCATCAGCCGGGTGTAGACCGCCATGTAGATCGCGGCGAGCGTCACCACGGGCAGGACCAAATGGCTCGCAACATCCAGAGCATATTTGATCGGACCGAAACTCGAGGCACGGATATCGGCATAGCCGAAAGCCGGGAGCCATTCGAACTGGATCGAGAAGACCAGGACCAGCATCAGGCCGAGCCAGAAGACCGGCGTCGCATAGAGAAGGAGCGACACCAGCGAGATGGCGAGATCGGACCATGTGCCGTGGCGCCGGCCCGCAAAGGCGCCGAAAAAAACTCCGCCGATCAGCGACAGGAAGAAGGCGGAGAGTGTCAGCAGCAGCGTCGGCCCCAGCCGCTCCAGAATGAGCGTGCTGACATCGGCGCGCTGGCGGTAGGAATAGCCGAGATCGAGCCGCACCACCTTGCCGATATAGGTTCCGAGCTGCGCCAGGAAAGGCTGGTCGAGACCGTATTCCGCACGCACCTGCTCGATGAACTTGTCATCAGCAGCACCCGACTGGCCCGCGATGACCAAAGCGGGGTCGCCGGGCGCCGAGTGGATGAGTACGAAATTGATGCAGGCAATGATGAGAATCGTGAATGCGATCCCCCCCAGCTTGCCGAAGAGGTGAAAAATAATCGTCATCGGATCTACTTAATCCCGTCCAATGATGGATCTCCCGGCCTTGGCATGCCCAGCAGCTGGTCGAGAACTCCGATGAATAGCTCCGCACCGACTGGAATGAGTTCGTCGGGAAAGTCATAGTCGGGATTGTGGACCATCGGCCGATCGATGCCCGAACCGATGAACAGCAGCGCCGATTTGGAGCACGAGCCAAACAGACCGAAATCTTCCGCGCCGCGGATCGGCACATAATCCGTCACCCGCGACAGGTTCATCCGGTTTGCCGCCTCGTCGAAGGCCGCGGCTGCGTCCGCATCGTTGATGCAGGCGCGGAAGAAATTGTGGGTTGAGTGAGCGACGGAAAGACGCTCCTGAGCCGCGACCTCGCCGACCATTTCAAGCACATTATCCAAGAGCCCGAGGATCGCGTTGCTTTCCGGCGTGCGCAATGTCATGCGGATTTCGGCCGAACCCGGCGTGATACCGAAGACCGGCTTGCCCATCTGCACGCTTGTCAACGTGACGCGGCGAAAGCCTTTCGCAACCACGTCACCCGCCTCGAAGGTCTTGATGTTATCGATGATGCGTGCAACCGCCGTGGCCGGCGATATGCCGGTTTCCGGCATTGATGCGTGCGCTGTCTTGCCGGTAAGTTCGATGCACAGGCCCATCGAAGCGCAGGTGATCTGGCCGGCCGCGACAGCGATATGGGCCAGCGGCAGGCCGGGCATGTTATGAATCGCGAAGGCGTAGTCGGGCGTGATCTCTGCGAATTTCGGATCGGCGAGCACGGCTTCCGCGCCATGCGCCGTCTCTTCCGCCGGCTGGAACAGCAGCACCGCCCTGCCCCGTGCCGGCCGTTGCCGGGAAATATGCCTGGCAACGGCGGCCATCATGGTCATATGTCCATCGTGCCCGCACATATGCGCCTTGCCATCGACTCGCGAGCGATATGGAAGATCCGAAATCTCATGGATCTGCAAAGCGTCGAGTTCGCAGCGCAACAGGACCGTCGGTCCAGCTTCCGCCCCATTGTAGACCAGTGCAACGCCATGCCCTCCCAGGCCGGTCAAGACTTGGTCGGGCCGGGTGTCGGCAAGGAAGGAGACCACCTCACGTGCGGTCTCGGCTTCCTCACCGGAGAGTTCCGGAAACTGGTGTAACTTGTGCCGCCATGCCACGAGATGGGCAAACTCGGCATTGTCGAAAGGCGATTTCATGTTGAGCGCGAACTCTCTGTCGTTGTGGCCGGGGCCACTTGGCGTCAATGGGAACGGTGGACCGCCCCTAAGCGAAATGGGCCTTGCCGAAATTGGCATTGACCCCGGTAGAAGTGGTGATGAGATCCTTCAGGCGGTTGTCGTAGATGGTCGGATACTTCTGCTCGCACAGCCAGATCACTGGAGCCTCCTCCACGAGAAGCTTCTGAACCTCGGTATATAAAGCCTGGCGTTTTTCCTGGTTCAGCTCCACCGCCGCCGCTTCGAATAGCTCGTCAACCTTGTGGTTGGAATAGCCCGACGTGTTGGAGAACATCACGCCCTTGCGGATATTCGAGGAGATATAGGTGCGCGCCACCCCGAGCGCCGGGTCACCGTTCTGGTAGAGCTGGTTGCCGCTGATGTCGAAATCGCCGTTGCTGACGGCAGAGACCCAGCCGGCGAGATCATTGCTTTGCAATTCGATCTTGATCCCTGCGGCGCCACAGGCCTGTCGGACATATTCGGCGATCCGGGTCCATGTGTCGCCGGCCGGAACCATAGTGAATTTCAGCGCGACACGAATGCCGCTTGCGTCGGGCTTCAGGCCCATTTCGTCGAGCAGGGCCGCCGCCTTTTCGACGGAAGGCTCGTAAGTCTTCACATCGCCATCATAGAAGCGCATCGATGATGCGATTGGGCCGGTCGCCGCGTTGGCGAGGCCGAACATGATGCGGTCGCGCACGAAATTCCGGTCGATCAGGTGCATCAGCGCCTGCCGGAAGCGCTTGTCGTTCATGGGTGGGCGGCGGCAATTGAGTTCCACCCAAAGCATTGGCGAGAAATACTCATAACCGTCGGTTGTTATTTCCAAATGCTCCAGATCGGCCAGGCGCGCAGCATCGAACGGCTCGATATCCTGCCACTGCGCAAGCTGCGTTTCGCCCTGTTCCAGGGAGACCGAGCGCGAAGCGGCATCGGGAATGACGCGATAGAAGATTTCCTTCAGCTTCGGTTGTCCCTCACGGTAGTAGCCGTCGAATGCTGCAAGGCGGATATGCGAACCCTTGACCCATTCGGCGAGACGAAACGGGCCCGTGCCAATCGGCTCCTGCTCGGCTCCGGCTTTGCGGAAATCCTTTCCTTCCAGAAGATGGCGCGGCACCATGGGCGCCGACGCCGTCTCAAAAGCCATTAGGAAGGCCGGGAAAGGCTTTTTCAGCTTGAATACCACCGTGTGATCATCGGGCGCGGAGATTTCTTCGCAGCGATTGAACACATCACGGGCCCGCGGATGAACTTCCGGCAACATTGTTTTGCAAGAGAAGACCACATCCGCTGAAGTGAAAGGCTGGCCGTCATGCCATTTGGCATTCTTGGCAAGATGGAACGTGTAGGTCAGCCCGTCCTCAGAAACGTCCCACCTGTCAGCAAGCAGGGGCTGCGGCGTCAGATCCTTGGCGTAGGAAAGCAGACCCTCATACATCTTGCCGGCGACGACGCCCGTCGGCGTCTGCTGGTTTAGACCCAGATTGAGGATCGGCGGCTCCGGATTGACGATCGACGTCAGCGTGTCGACGCCCTCCTTAGCATAGGCATGCTCCGAAAAAATGGTGGAGCCGAACATAGCAGCCATCATCACATTGAATTCCCGCCGATTCATCAATCTCTCCTTTGCGATTGGCGCTGTTCGATGCACGGCCCTCCTCCCTCGAAGGCGCCGAGGTCGTTCGACCGAGCTATTTTTTCGTGATCAGTGAGCAGGCGGATTTTTCAAGTGGCTGGAACGCATGTTCGGCGCTGACGGTCGCGAGCAGCTTGTAATAGTCCCACGGCTTCTTCGATTCCTCGGGCTTCTTGACCTCAAACAGGTACATGTCATGCACCACGCGACCGTCTTGGCGGATGGCACCCTTGTAGAAGAGGTCCTGCACTGGCAGTTCACGCATCTTCGCCATCACTGCCTTGGTTTCGTCTGTGCCGGCAGCTTCGATTGCTTTGAGATAATGCAGGACCGAAGAATAGGTGCCGGTCTGCAGCATGTTGGGCATCGCATTCACTTTTTCCGCAAAGCGCGTCGACCAGGTCCGAGTTTCCTCGTTCATGTCCCAGTAGGACGCCTCCGTGATAGTGAGGCCCTGGGCCTCAGTGAGGCCAACGCCATGCACGTCGTTGATGAAAGCCGCCAGCGTCGCAAGCTTTTGTCCGCCCTGGGTCAGGCCGAACTGTGCCGCCTGCTTGATCGAATTGATTGTGTCGCCGCCGGCATTGGCAAGTGCCACAACCTTGGCGCCTGAGCTTTGGGCGGTCAAAAGCGCAGAGGCGAAGTCACTAGTCCCGACGGGAAGCCTGACATTACCCACGACCTTGCCGCCCTGCGCAGCCACGACTTCGCCTGTATCCTTTTCCAGACCGTGACCAAAAGCGTAGTCGGCGGTCACGAAATACCAGCTGTCGAAGCCGGCGCCGACCAGTGCCTGACCGGTGCTGTGGGCGATGGCATAGGTATCATAGGCCCAATGGAGCACGTAAGGCCCGCATAGGTCGTTGGTGATGCGTACCGATCCCGGCGAACTCAGCGCAATGATCTTGTTCTTCTGCTTGGCAACCTCGATCACCGCCAGCGCCGGAGATGACGACGCAACATCAAGAATGGCATCGACCTTTTCCTCATCCAGCCATTTGCGGGCAATGGATGCTGCGATGTCGGGCTTGTTCTGGTGGTCGGCGAAGATCACTTCCACGGTTTTGCCGAGTACCTTGCCGCCGAACTCCTCCACCGCCATCTGTGCTGCGGTGACCGCGCCCTTGCCGGTGATGTCTGCATAGACCCCGGTCATGTCCTCGATCAGCCCAATGCGGACTATATCGTCGCTGATTGCCGCATCTTGCGCAATCGCCAGCGCTGCCGGAATGATCGATGTCGCCGCCAGGGTTGCCAGATACAAGCCCGCGGTTGTCTCGCGTTTCCTCATTTGTCGTTCCCTTATTATCTTTATTTGACGCATCTCCCGAATGCGCTGACGACACATTAGGTAAGGCATGGATGTGTCTTCAATGTCTTTGAGCCACACTTCGCGAGACGCTTAATGTTGCCTGACGACAGAAGAGGACGGAAAATGCCGAGGCCACGGGTTGGCGTCATAGATGGTGAGGCTTCAAAGCAACGTCATCCCGACGTTGGCCGCCACCTTACGAGTGGTGCGCCATAGGGTCTCGGTGCTTTTTCTTGCGGGGTCCCAAACGCGGAGCCCAATGTGCTTGATCCACACGGACAGCGCCGCCTAATGTGAACAATACACATTATCAGTTGCGCATAAACGTGGCAGTTCGATTAATGCCATCATCGCGGTGAAACGGAGCTAGACCATGTCGAACGAAGTCGGCGCCACGCCAATTGGACTGCGAGCCAACGGTGGTGCCGAGGCCGCGCACTACTACCGGCGCCTATTGGAGCTGCTCGGCAGCAATGCGCCGCTCTCGAGCTTCGAGCAATTGGCGGGCGGCGCAAAGACTACCCTTTGGGAAGACGGCTATGCGGAGGCGATCGGCGACGCCATCGCCACGGCGGTGCGATTGCGTGAGAATTTCGAACTCAAGCGCAAGCGCGAGGTGGAGCTCTCCGCGCTTTACGACACAGCGCGCGACCTGTCCGCCCTTCGCGACACGGATCAGATCCTGCAGGCAATCGTACGGCGCGCCCGGCAACTGGTCGGCAGCGATATTGCCTATCTCTCCGCCGCAGACGAGGAACATGGCGATTTCTACGTGCGCACGACAGAAGGCGTAATCTCCCAGGATTTCGGACGGATCCGGGTGCCCCGCAATATCGGCGTCTGTGGCAGTGTCGCCCGGACACGGCGACCCTTTTACTCAAGCAATTACTCTGCGGACCGCAATTTCGACCACGACACCGGCATCGACCGGGCCATCAGCGGCGAAGGTATTATTTCCATTCTCGGAATTCCCCTGGAACTCGAAGCGTATGTCATGGGCGTGCTCTTCGTCGGCGACCGCTATGTACGGACCTATACGCCGCAGGAACGATCGGTACTTTCCTCGCTCGGCACATTCGCCGCACTGGCGATCGAAAATGCCAGGCTGCTCGAAGAAGCGCAGCGGGCCCTGTTCCTGGCGAAAGATGCCAATTCCGCTCTGCGCGCAAAAGCCGACGACATCGAACAGGCTGCCGTCGCCCACGAACAACTCACAGAACTGATCGCCCGCGGTGGAACGCTCGACGACCTTGTGAACCGGGTCTCGAATTTGTTGAAGGGGCAGGTCGGCGTCGTCGACGAAAGCAGGAACCTGATATCAGGCGAGCTTTCTGGCGATCTCGCCGACGAGGAGCTGGCGCGCGCCATACGCGAGAGCGATCGTCTCGGCAGATCCGTCGCTTTTCCAGCCGATGACGGCAGCACCACCGTCGTTGCCGCCGTAATGGGCGGCTCGACCCGCTGGGGTGCCTTGCTCCTCACACGCAGCAGGCCGCTATCCCCATCCGAAACCCGCACCCTGGAACGTAGCGCGATCGTGACCGGCATCGTGTTGCTTTCGCTGGACCGGATCGCGCAAATTGCCCACCGCAATGTCGTCGATACGGTTTCGGCACTGCTGCGCGGCACCAGCGATCCGTTTTCGCCCGAAAGCGCACGGCGCCTGCCGCCAGGCATCTCCCTGTCCTGGCCGATCACGCTGATGCTGGTGGAACTGGAGACGATTACATCGGCGCAGGCCTCCTCGGCGCTGCGCTCCACTCTGGCTGGCCGCGACACGATTTTCGCCGAGTTCAACGGCGATCTGGCGATCGTTACCAATGCACCTGGACCGGAGCGTCTAGCACGACGGATTTCGGAGAAGCTGGAGGAGGCTTTCGGCCAGACATACACTATCGTCATTTCCGATCCGATACCGGCCGTGGACAAGGTCCCCGCCGAATACGAGGCCCTGCGTCGCTGCGTAAATCTCATCCGCGGTCTCGATCAGCGAGGCCGGGTAACGTTCGAAAAGAGTTTCTCGATCTACGCGCTACTCTTCCAAAACAAGGCGGAAGACACGATCGCCTCTTTCCTCCGCACCTCCGTCGGCACACTCGTCGAGCAGGATGAGAAGCGCAAAAGCCAGCTGGCAGTCACGTTGCTGACTTATCTCGACACGGGGCGCAGCGTGCAGAAGGCCGCCGAGATACTTGGTGTCCATGTCAATACCATGCGCCAGCGTCTCGATGCGATTTCCCAGATCAACCCGGACTGGTCTGATCCCTGCAAAAGCCTGGAAGTGCATATCGCCCTGCGCCTGCACATGCTGCGGGAGAGGATTTGAACACGGCAATGGCGCCGATTTGTCACGCCAGGAACTATAGCAACTTGACAGAGATCCAGGAGTTCAGTGTGCATCACGCACATTGTCTCGCATGATGATGCCCACATAGGTTCTACAAAAATACATTGTGGGAGATCTGACTCATGCCGGTAAACAGCCGCGTTCCAGGCTTTTATAAGCTTTCTCCATCGGAACGTTTCCAGACGATCGTCAGGCTCAGCGACTTGCCGGAGCATGAAATCGCAAATCTGGCCTCCGCCGATGCAGACATGCTGATGATCGCTGACCGCATGATCGAAAACGCCGTCGGAACCCTCTCCGTACCACTCGGCATCGCGGCCAACTTCACCATCAACGGGCGCGATTACCTGATCCCGATGGCAACCGAGGAGCCGTCGGTTGTTGCCGCCGCCAGTAACATGGCTTCGGTCGCTCGCATTCACGGCGGTTTCCATACGTCAAGCGATCAGCCGATTATGATTTCGCAGATCCAGCTGGTGGGTGCGAAAGATCCACAGGCCGCTCGCCTTCGGCTCTATGAACACCGCCGGGATCTACTCGATCTTGCCAATGAGCAGGATCCGTTGCTGGTCAAGCTCGGTGGCGGCGCCAAGGATATCGAGGTGCGCATTGTCGAGGCAATGGACAAGACCTATGTGGTCCTGCATCTGATCGTTGACGTTCGCGATGCCATGGGTGCCAACGCGGTCAACACGATGGCGGAGGCGCTGGCGCCTCTGGTATCGGAGATCGGCGGTGGGCGCGTGCGTCTGCGCATCCTTTCCAACAAGGCCGATCTGAGGCTCGCTCGTGTCCGCGCTATTTACGATGCCGAGGCGCTTGGTGGTCCGGACGTGGTCGATGGCATAATAGACGCCTACGCATTTGCTGCCGCCGATCCCTATCGCGCCGCCACCCACAACAAGGGCATCATGAACGGCATCACGGCCGTGGTGCTGGCTACTGGTAACGACACCCGTGCAGTCGAGGCCGGCGCACATTCCCATGCGGCCGCGGCCGGCCGCTACACCTCGCTCTCTCACTATGAAAAGAATGAAGCCGGCAACCTCGTCGCCACTATGGAGGTTCCGATGGCCGTCGGGCTTGTCGGCGGTGCCACCAAAACCCATCCGGTGGCCCAGGCCGCCGTCAAGCTACTCGGGGTTAAGAGCGCCCAGGAATTGGCCGAGGTCATTGTCGCTGTTGGACTTTCCCAAAACACAGGCGCCTTGCGCGCTCTGGCGGCGGAAGGCATCCAGAAGGGCCATATGTCACTCCACGCCCGCAACATCGCTGTCGCGGCCGGGGCGACTGCAAACGAAATCGAAGACGTCGTATCTCGCCTGAGACGGGAGGGTCATGTTCGCATGGACAAGGCCGAAGCTATTCTGGCCGAGCTCAGACAGTCCCGTTGATCGGGAGGCCGATTGCGGCCATACGAAGTCGGGCATGACGATGGTAGCAAAACCCGCTCTCGGCCAGGCTCAGAGTGGGTTTTTATCGAGCCGCAATGGCGCTGATGGTGAATGAGAAGCACATTTCCGGAGTTGGAAGGACAAATGGCAGAAAAAACTGACGAGAGCTGGAAAAGCCGCCGGCCCGGTCCCCTGGCGGGGGTTACCGTTCTGGATATTACCCGCGTCGTCGCCGGCCCGTTCTGCTCAATGCTTCTGGCCGACCTCGGCGCCACGGTCATCAAGGTGGAACACCCTGATGAGCCCGACTATGCCCGCACGTTCCCGCCCTTCGTTAATTCGGACGAGGAGCAATTGAGCGCCTTCTTCACCCAGTTCAACCGCAACAAGCTCGGCATCACGCTTAATCTGAAATCACCGGAAGGCAAGAAATTGCTGCGCAAGCTGGTGGCCAAGGTCGACATTCTCGTCGAGAATTTCCGCCCGGGTACGATGGAAAAGCTCGGCCTCGGCTTTGATACGTTGAGCGCCGTCAATCCGAAGCTCGTCTATACCGGCATCAGCGGCTTTGGCCGGACCGGCCCCAACGCCTCAAAGCCCGCATATGACAACACTGGACAGGCGGCGGGCGGGCTCTGGTCGATGAACGGTTATCCTGATCGCCCGCCGGTGCGGGTCGGCACTATCATCGGTGATCTCTCCGCGTCGCTCTACGCGGCCATCGGCACCCTCGCCGCCCTGCGTGAGGCGGAACTTACCGGCAAAGGCCAGGTGGTAGATGTGTCGCAGCAAGATTCCGTGCTGACGCTGACCGAAAACGCGGTCGTGCGTTATACCGCACAAAAAGAAGTTGCCTCGCCGCTCGGCAACGATCACCCCTTCGTTCGTCCTTACGGCCAGTTTCCCTGCAAGGACGGCTACGTCTTCTTCGGCGGCTATACCGATAAATTCTGGGCCATCACCTGCAACCTGTTCGGCGAACCGGACAAGGCGACCGATCCGGAAATCGACACGATGGAAAAACGCTTCGATCCCGTGGTGGCGGAAAACAAGGTCAAGCCGCTGCTTGAGCGCTGGTTCTCCGCCTACACAAAAGCGGAACTGGAAGAGATGGCCGGCGACAAGGTGCCACTCAGCGCCATCAAGACGGTTGCGGAAGTGGTAGAGGACCCGCATATCGCCGCCCGCAACATGATCGTCGACGTGCCAGTCGGAGCCAAGATGATCGGCATGTTCGGACTGCCAATCAAGCTGTCCGGTCGAAAGGAGGCGCCGAATGAGAAAGCGCCGGCTCCCGGTGAACACAATCGCTTGGTGTTCTCTAGACTTGCCGACATTGCCGAAGACGAGCTGGAAAAACTCAAGACGGCCGGAGCAATCTGATGTCGGTCAATTACCAGAAGAACGACGCCGTCGCGACCATCCGCATCGATCGCCCTGAAAAACTGAACGCGCTTACTCTTTCCATGTATGACGACCTCGGCCGAGCCTTCGCCGAGGCCGGCCTCGATGACGAGGTCAACGTGGTGGTACTGACAAGCACCGGCGAGCGTGCCTTCTGCGTAGGCGCTGATCTGACGGAATCGATACCTGCCCTCGCGGAAGGCCGCTTTGATATCTCTCATTGGGATCCGGCGCACCTAAAGATCGAGGGCTTCTACAAGCCCGTGGTCAGCGCCATCAAGGGACTGTGCATTGGCGGCGGGTTCGAGATCATGTTGGCCAGCGACATCCGCATCGCCGCGCTCGACGCGCAGTTCCAGCTGCCCGAAGCGCATCACGGCTTCGTGCCCGCCGGCGGTACGTTGGTTCGGCTAGTGCGCCAGATAGGCTATGCCCATGCCATGGAAATCATGCTGACGGCTGAACGTTTTTCCGCCGGCGAGATGTTGGCGCGCGGGGTCGTTAATCGCATAGTTGATGCGGCAGAGGTGGAGCCAGCCGCCCTGGAACTTGCCGGCCGCATTGCCAAGCTCAGCTCGGGTGCGGTGCAAACGATCAAGGAGGCCGCCCTCACCCTGCAGCATCTCCCGCTCAAAGAGGCGTTTCAGCGTGAAGCCGCCCTTGGCCAACGCACTTTCGAAAGCGAGGATGCGCGCCGTGGGCTCGCTGCCTTCGCCAAACGCGGCAAAACGGAGTGACCGGCTTGCCAACAGCAACGATCGTCGAAGTTGGTCCGCGCGACGGGCTTCAGAATGAAAAGCAGATCGTACCGACACCACAAAAGCTCGAGTTGATCCGGCTTCTGCGCGCAGCCGGGTTCACCAGGCTGGAGGTTACAGCCTTCGTCTCGCCAAAATGGGTTCCGCAAATGGGCGATCACGAAACGGTGCTCCGGGGGACGGCACCTAGCGAGGGCCTGATCCGATCGGTGCTGGTTCCGAACGAGCGCGGCGCGCTTTTAGCTCTTGCCATCGGCGTCGAAGAGCTTGCCGTATTCACCAGTGCTTCGGAGACATTCGCGAAGAAGAACATCAATTGCTCGATCGCCGAAAGCCTGCAGCGCTTCAGGCCGGTTGCCAGTCTTGCAGCCCGGCATGGCGTGCGGCTCCGCGGCTATGTGTCCTGCAGCGTCGAATGTCCTTACGAGGGCCAGATCGCGCCGGAGGCAGCGCTTCATGTGGCGCTGGCCCTGGCCGATCTCGGCTGTGGTGAAATATCCCTTGCCGATACAATCGGGCGCGCACGATCCGAGCAGGTAAACGCACTAATGCGGATCGCCACCTCGGCACTACCAACGGAAAAGCTGGCTTGCCATTTTCACGACACGCACGGCCATGCCCTCGACAACGTCGATGCCGCCTTGGTCAATGGTATCCGCATTTTCGACAGCGCCGTGGCCGGGCTCGGTGGCTGCCCCTATGCGCCAGGCGCTGCTGGCAACCTCAGCACGATCTCGCTCGCAACATTTTTGGAAAAGGCCGGTTATTCGACTGGTTTGAACTCCGCACGCCTCAAATGCGTCGAAGACTTCGCCCGCCAGTTGGTTGCATAGACCTGAAGTTCGCTTCTACTAGTAGGCGCATCGAACGCGGCATGTACCGACGAATTGATGCCTGTTCCTTTACGTCAGCGGTACAATGCTATCCGTCAGATTCAATCCCCTGAACAGAGTTGGAACCGTCAAGCACGCTATTCTTGACTGTTTCTGATTTGGCCAAGGCTGGGCTGGCAACGGCATCGTATTGCGCAATCAAAGAGGCCCGAAACCGCCTGTCAACGCCTCTTGCCTAACAAGAACAACAGGCAGGGAGCGCCTATGAGAGCTGAGACCAGCCCCGCCGGGATCTGATAGGGAGCCGCGATGGTGCGGCCGATAAAATCTGCGGCAGTCATCAGTCCTCCCCCGATCAGCGCGGCGCCGATCATCTGCGGCATAGCGCGTGTGAGACGCAATTCTCGGGCGAAATGGGGCCCCATGAGGCCGACAAAGGATAGCGGACCAACCGTCAATGTCGCGGCTGCCGTCATGAGCCCAGCAAGGCCGAACAACGCAAGTCGAGATTTCGCCAACGGTATTCCGACCGCAGCCGAAGGAGCCGGTCCGAGCGGCAGGATATCCAGCCAACGCCGCGTGGCCAAGGCTATCGCGACCAATGCGCCGCCGATTGCCACTTCCCACACGGCGATCGTGCCATCTACGAGATAGGTGGATCCACTCATCCAGCGCATCAGGAGGGCCGCCCTAGGGTCGCCCGTCGAACTCAGCACCCCGACGACGGCATCGACCATCGCACTGAGCGCGATGCCGGCAAGCAGAACCCGCTCAGGGGCAAAAATGGAGCGCCGCGACCCCAGAAGAATGATGGCGAGAACTGAAATCGCGCCGCCGACAGCGAAGGCAAATTGGCCGGAAAATCCCGGCGCAACCGCGAAAAGAGCGATGGCAACGCCAAAGGTCGCACCGGCACTGATGCCGAGAACTTCAGGACTCGCCATTTCGTTTTCGGTCAATCTTTGCAGGATTACGCCGGCAACTCCAAGCATTGCGCCGGAAGCAAGTGCCGCGAACACCTTCGGTGCACGGATCGCAAGGATGTCGCCGAAGAATTCGCCGGGAAGGACAGCCCAGCTGCCGCCAGGTCCACGCCCGACAACGAGGCTGATCGTTACGAGAACCAAGAGACCCATCAATGCGATAATGACCGGAACCTTGGCGTCCCAACGGTGCGCCCTCTGAGGCGACGCCGCCTGCTGAATGCGGGGACGGACTTTCAACCGCGGCAAGAGCGCCAGAAGCAGCGGCGAGCCAAAAATGGCGGTGACTGCACCCGTCGGCAGGAAATTGTCGAGCCCGCCTGCCGCAAGCTGCAGGACGGAATCGGCGAAAAAGAGAAGGGCCGCGCCGATCAGCGGAGACCAAACGATCAACTGAACTGGCCGCCGCGCTCCGGAAAGCCGCGCGAGTGTCGGCGCAACCAACCCAATGAAGCCGATCACCCCGACGGCACTGGTGACGACGGCAGCAAGCGTCACCGCACAAGCAATGACTATGACGCGAAGGCGAGCGAGCCTCACACCGAGTGCGGCCGAACCGGCTTCCCCTAAATCGAGCAGCGACAGCGGTCTCATCACCAATGCACAGACCATGGCGACGATTGCCATTTTCCAGGTGAGCGACAAGGGTATGGTCCAGCTCTGCTGCGCGAGCGAACCGGCACCCCAGATGAACAAGCTCGCCAGATATCGCTGGTTCAAATAGATGAGGATGGCCGCCAGTCCCCCGCACCAGAGGCTTAGTACGAGCCCTGAGAGGACGAGTGAATAGGGAGAGAAGCCGCGGCGCGCGCCAAAACCTATGACGATTGCAGCCGCAACCACGCTTCCAAGCAGGGCGACGACGTCCCGGCCTACACCAAGAAGACCCGGCACGAAAAGCGATATCACCACCAGCGCAAGATTGGCCCCGGCTGAGACGCCCAGCGTGGTCGGATCGGCCAGCGGGTTCCTTAGGATTTGCTGAAACAGGGCGCCGGACAACGCGAGCGCCGCGCCGGCAAGCAACGCTGTCGCTAGCCGAGGCAGCGTCGAATAGTAGAGCACCATGCGCTGAGTGTCGTAGCCCTGACCCGTCGTACCGGAAAGCACCGGCTCGACGAGGAGCCAGGCCCCTATACCGCCGGCGCACAACAGTGCGAGAAGGACCAACGCGGGCCCGAGGTTATCGCTGCGAGTGGGGGTCATGCGTCTCGTTCCAGGAGTTCGGTCACCAGACGGGCAAAGCGCATGGCCTCGTTGAGCATGCCGAACATCAGGGCCGGCGCGACGACGGATAGATGGCCTGGCCGCGAGAACGGAAGCGCCTGCCAAAGGGGACTTTCCATGAGTTTCGGCAGCACGTCGGGAGGAATGGGGTCAAAGGCCAGCAGCCGTGCGTCCGGATCGGTAATACTGGAAAGCTCTTCGATGCCGATTGTCTCGAAACCCCAATAGTTCGATTGCCGTGTCCAGGCATTGCGCACGCCGATGCGCTCAAGCGCGTTGTGAAACAGGCCCGGGGCGGAATAGATGCGGACGTGACGAGCATCCATGAAGCTAACGAGAGCGACCGGTGGAATAATCCGGCCCGCAAGCCGTTGGCGGCATTCATGGAAAAATGCGTCGGATCGAGCCACGAAGAGTTCCGCTTCCGTCTCACGGCCGAGTTCGGCCGCCAGTTTGCGCGTCGCTGCTATCGCCGACGGGAGAACAGGACCGGATTCGGGAGTGAAGATTTCAAGACGTAGAACTTTGGCGACCGGCCGAAGCTTGGGCAGGAGCTCGTCAAGATAAGGTGTCGTCAGGATGACGTCCGGTTTTAGTTGGATGAGGGTCTCAAAATCGACTTCATAGGAACTTCCGATATCGACAACCGATCCCGGCATGGTCGGCTCGACCACCCATCGACCCCAGTCGGCGAGGTCCGATATCCCGACGGGAGTCAATCCAAGCGACAAAAGCGTGGATGCCAATCCGTAATCGAGGCTTACGACCCTCTGTCCGGCAACCTGCGCATACAACGGCGTCGGGATGAAAGCGGATGCGGCCGCGGTATAGCGTAGAAATGTGCGTCGTGAAATTTCCATCCGCGGTCGGGTCTCAGCAGGCATAGGCAAGCGGATGCGCCAGGGTCGGAACGGAGATTACGTCCATGTCGATCCCGTAAATAGCGTTGAGCGTTTTCGGCACCAAAATCTCTTTCGGCGTTCCGCTTGCTACCACCCGCCCGCCTTTAAGGGCATGGATCCGATCGCAGAAGCGTGCCGCCATGTTGATGTCGTGAAGAACGATGACCACGCTTCGGCCGCCTTCGTGGGCCAACCGCCGCACCAGAGAAAGAACCTCGACCTGATGCGCGATATCCAGCGCCGCGGTCGGCTCGTCGAGGAGGAGGCAGTGCGCATCCTGAGCGATCAGCATGGCGATCCACGCACGCTGCCGCTCGCCGCCGGAAAGAGTGCCCACCACGCGGTCGGCAAATGTCTCGATATGCGTGACCGATATGGCGGCTTCGACCTTTTGCCTGTCGATCTCTGAGAAACGACCAAGCGCACCGTGCCACGGATAGCGGCCGCAACCGACGAGCTCGCGGATCGTCATCTCTGAGCCCGTGCTCAAATCCTGCGGCAAATAAGCGACGGACTGCGCGAAGTCGCGGCCTTGATACTGCTTGAGATCGCGGCCACCATAGGCGGCAGTTCCGGACGTCGGGGTCAGTTGCCGCGCCAGGATCTTCAAGAGGCTGGATTTGCCCGAACCGTTATGGCCAACCAGGGCAACCACCTCTCCCGCTGGAAATTCAAGGCTGACATCCGATAAAATAGCATTTCCGTCGATTGAAAGCCCGACCCCGTTGGCCTCAAAGACTTTCGTTGTTTCGAGCGCGTTCTGCGCGAGTTGTACCGAGGTCACGTCACCTCCTGTTCGAGTCTCGAATAATAATGCCGGGAGCTGCGGGTGTCCGTCATGCCTCCCGCGCTCCAACGCTTTCAAAAGCGATGCCCACGGCGCGATTGACGGCCGGTCCGAGCACAGACATGTGAGTTTGCCCTGCAAAGAGTTCGAACTGCGCACGGATTCCGGTCTCGGGGCCATTCAGCCGAGTTGCCATTTCTCGCGCCAAGGCGACAGTCTGCTCGGTCTTCCTCTTGTCAAGACGAGATGCAGCATCCTCGTTGCGGTACTGGAAGGGTGCAAGCTTATCCCCCTCATACTCGCCGGCCGACAGATGCAAGAATGCTGGAGGGCCCGCGATACGTTTGCGACTAGCCTCATTGTTCAGGATTTCCCTATCTTCCCAATAGATTGTTGGACTGGCAGCAATCCAATTGCTGAAAAGCTCCGGGCGTTTGAAAAGGGCATAGAGGGTAAAGAGCCCGCCGAAGGAATGTCCAAAAAGCGATCGGCGCGTCGCATTTGTCCGAACCATCTCGTCAAGCCGCGGGATTAGTTGGTTTTCGATAAAGTCGAGCAGTTCGCCTGTCCCGCCGATGCGAACAGGTGGCCCACCTTCAAAATACGGCGGATAGGACTTGATTGGCGGAGGCCCCAAGTCCCAGGCCCTGCGCAATGCATTATAGGGTTCGTCAGAGGGGTAGCCGATCGCGGCAATGACGCCCCAGTCGACATTCGTCCCGGTTGGGTAAGGCGCTTGTGTCACCGTGCTGGCGAACGCAAAAGGAAAGGTCGCATTGCCATCGGTCATGACCAAAAGAGGCCACCCGGCGGCAGGTGGCTCCCCTTTTGGCATGAACAGGAAGATGCGATAGGGTTCCCCACCAGCAATCGGCGCTAGGTCAAAATAAACAGTCCCGGGCAACGCATAGGCTTTTTCAGTCATGATCTTTCCGCTGGAATTATCGGCCGACTGTCGCCTCGCTTATAGCCGAGGCTGGCGGATTAATGAGTTGCAGGACGATTATTTTCTAGATCTGTCGCCACGGACTTCACCACCGTTACCACTGGTATTTCAGCGAGCCGAGGACGGTCCGACCCTGGCCGAAGTAGCAGTAGCCGCCGTTGCATACCTGCTCCTCGCGGTTGGCAAGGTTAGTGGCGCTGATCGTGAGCGACAACCCCTTGAGATCGGGCGACTTGGTGCCGAAGT
Organism: Hyphomicrobiales bacterium; assembly: GCA_900469955.1. Taxonomy (GTDB): domain Bacteria; phylum Pseudomonadota; class Alphaproteobacteria; order Rhizobiales; family Rhizobiaceae; genus Neorhizobium. Next base: position 263,643 of record UBYX01000003.1, read on the forward strand.
CATAAGACAGGGACGCATCAAGGTAGGTGACACCCGCGTTCTTGGCCGTGTTGTAGTCATTGGTAAAGGACTCGCTGGTCGCACGGATGCCGCCACCGATGCTGAGGCCACCGATCGCGGTATCTTCGGGTGCAGCATAATTCACCCACAAAGAGGCAACATGCTTGGGTGTCGTCGTCGGCGTGTTACCGATAATGGTGTTGTCAAGATTGCGCGTGATCTCGCCGTGGGTATAGGTGTAGGCAGCGATCAAGCTGATGCCGTTATCGAACGTCCTGCGACCTTCGACCTCGAAGCCCGTAAACGTATTCTCGCCCGAGTTCTCGTAAAAGAACGGGCCTAAACCGCTTGCATATTGAGGCTTGCCTGTTTCGACAAGGCGATAGACTGCGGTGCTGAGGGAGAGATTTTCGCCTTCGGGCTGATATTTTATACCAGCTTCGATTTGCCGGCCTCTGGTGGGATTGAGCACGGCGCCCGAAGCGGAAAGCTCGGTCGAGGGGACAAAGGAGGTCCCGTAACTTACGTAGGGCGCGATGCCGTTGTCGAAGAGATAGAGGAGCCCGACTTGCCCGGACAAAGCACCGTCGATCTTCTCATCACTGGTACCAGCGACCTTGTCTCTCTTTGTTTGATCCAGCCAATCGTACCGCAGGCCGCCAACGAAGCGCCAGTTTTCAAATTCCGCTTGTTCCTGAGCATATAGACCCGTCTGACGCAGATCATTGCCGGTAAAGCTCGTGAGTGCCGGCGTCGGAGCGCTACTGCCGGCACTCGGCAACATGGAGCCATATCCTACTGCAAAATCGGAGTTGACCGCGGTGTAATCCAGCCCCGCAAGTATGGTATGGGAAACGCCCCCCGTTTCGACTTTGGCCTGGAGCTGGTTGTCGATCTGATACGCACGTACATCGTCCGTGACTGCCGCGGTAGGCCAGGGATCGGCCGGCGCACTGAACATTGTCATACGGTTATTGTAGCGGGCCTTGAGATCGAGATCACTCGCGCGCGCATTCTGTCGGAAAGTCAGGCCGTTCTCAAAATCGTGCTCTAGTTGATAGCCCAGTTGGTATTGTCGAATCTTCTGGTAATCATAATCAGGATCGCTGACGCGGTGGATCTGCCCACCGTTCTGAAACGTCCATGCGCTGGACTCGGTTTCGGTGTTCTGCGCCAGGCCGTAAAGGGTAAACTTGGTGCTGCCGGTTGGCTCCCAAGTGAAGGATGGCTGCAATAGGTAGCGGTCGTCCTGAATGTCGTAGTTGGTCTCACCCTGCCGGGCCAAGCCGACAACTCGATAGAACAGATCATTGCCTTCTCCAACCGGACCGCCGAAGTCAAAGGCCGCCTGCTTGCGACCAATCGTGCCGTATTGGAGTTCAACTTGTTGGTGAGCTTCTTCCAGCGGAAGTTTCGAAATTTTGTTAACGATACCGGCGGCGCTCGCCGCGCCATACATAACCGATACGGGTCCTTTTAACACTTCAACGCGGTCGAGCGTGTAAATCTCGGTTGTAAAAGTTCCGTAGGTCATCACCGGCTGACGCAGACCATCGCGGAAATCGCCATTCGTGGTCGTTTCGATGCCGCGGATGTAAATCTGGTCGAAGCGCGGATCATAGCCAAAGCCACCCGTGGTAACGCCGGAGCTATAACGTGTTGCCTGGATCATATCGGTGACGGACCGCTGCTCCATCTCCTCGCGGGTCACGACGGAAACCGCACGCGGTGTCTCGATGAGCGGTGTGTCCGTCTTCAAAGCGGAAACCGCGCGCTCTGGAACGACGGTGTCATTGTCCTCACTGATCGTTTGCGCGCTGGAGTTCCTCAGGATGATCGGCTCGAGCTGTGTCGCGCTACCAGCAGCGTCCTGCGCAAAAGCCGTGGTCGGTGAGAGAGCGGCGGCCATTGCACCAGCCAAAACAGTGGAGCTGATGATACGGCGATGTGTGGAGAGCGATCTGGAAGAGAACGTCACTGCCTGATCCTTTCGGCACGCGGCAAACTGGGATGAGTGATCGGAGGGATCACGAATGGGAAGGCGCCAAGAAAATGCGCTTAGCGAGGTGTCTCGCCGCTCGCTGCTATAAGAGCCAATGTAGGGCTGATCAATGAAATATGATTTCAATCCTCATGTTTTTATGAGGGATGTCATGTTTGCAACACCGATCCAGTTGCGCCCGGATGGTGGGCGATCGCGACCAATGACCTGTCAGGTTCGCGAAGGCCAACAAGTTCTTCTGCTCAGGGTCGTAAGTTTCAAGCTTGACTTTGCAGCCCATGACCCAGCGGTTTTGCGCAGTGTTCTGTTCGCTACGCCGAAAGGGCGAGCTTGAAGCGGGCGGATCAGGCCGTTCGCCTTGAAACTACCCGCCTCATCTGGCTGCCGCGCGCCATGCGCATCGCCCTGCCGACGAAATCGTCACGCAAGCAAGAGCGACGCCGCGCCTGCTCCTGGGCCGAGGCCGACGCCACGATCATTGGCGGCTGCTGCGGTATTGGTGCTTCCCATGTCAACGCCTGGTCTAACTCTGCTAGGCCGCTTGCCGCGGTAGCAGCGGTTCGCCATGCGGACGCTACCACCTCAATCTTACGCGGTTAACGGCAAACCGCTTGTCACTTGTCCTGGAATGGCTGTGGTGGGAAGATCAATTATCGAGGCAAGGACGCGTGACCGAGCCAACGGTTTGATCGCAAGATGGTCGTTCAAGCTCCTCCGGCAAGCGCCATCGCCGTTTCAATCGATACCCTATCCGGATCTAAAAGGAGGTAAAACAGTGAGGCGCGACCGTTTCTGTGGAATTACGTGGCCTCGCTTGCGCTTGAGCCGCAGCCGTCAGCCGTTTCGGAGCGGCCGCAAAGGTTGCGGAGCGTGTGAGCCCCGTCTCATCAGAATCTCTCCCGTGAGTTCTGCTCCAAACCTCCGGGGGTAGCGCTTGTTCCGACCGCAAAAGAACGGCGCAGCGCGTCAGGACGCGGTAGAGACATTCGAGGTTTAAGGCAAGGGAACGGAAGTCGAAATGCCTGCGACACCGTGATACCGAACGAACCAGAAGTCGTCTCACTTGCGCTTTCCCGGTAACACCGAGCTCAAGACCTGTCGCGCCGTGCCACGGATCACGCCACCCTGGTGGGGATCGCCCTTCATCAACGTCGATGCGAGGTTTTTTACCTGTGCAAAGGTCAGGTGCGGAGGCAGCGGCGGCACTTCCGGATCGGTCTTTACGTCGAGTAATACCGGCCGATCGGCGGCGAGCGCCTCTTCCCACGCTCGCGCAAGATTTTCTGGCCGATCAACGAAAATGCCCTTCAGGCCAATGAGGTCGGCAAAACGATGATAAGGCATGTCGGGTATTTTTTGCGAAGCCTCGAATTTTGGATCTCCCTCCATCACCCGCTGCTCCCAAGTGACCTGATTGAGATCTCCGTTATTGAAAACGCATATGATAAAGCGGTGATCAGTCCAGTCCTTCCAGTATTTGGAAACAGTGATCAGCTCGGCCATATTGTTCATCTGCATAGCACCATCACCGACCAGGCCAATTACGGGTCGATCAGGATGAGCATATTTCGCAGCGACGGCATATGGAACAGCAGCCCCCATCGAAGCCAATCCACCTGAAAGGGATCCCATCATGCCGGTTCGCATCTTGATATCCCTTGCGTACCAGTTGGCGCATGAACCCGAGTCGCTGGTTAGGATGACATTGTCAGGAAGCCGCGACGAAAGCTCCCACGCGACGAGTTGCGGATTAACGGGGTCGGCCTCGGCGTGAGCGCGTTTGTCCAGAAGCTTCCACCAATCAGCGACGTTCTTTTCGACGGTGGTGCGCCATTTTCCGTCTTTCTGATTGAGTAGCGGTAAGAGCGCTTTCAGTGTTTCTTTTGCATCACCGACGAGGTTGACGTCCATCGGATAGCGGAGCGAGAGCATCCCCGCGTCGATGTCGATCTGGACAGCTTTCGCCTGCCCTTCCTCAGGGAGAAATTCCGAGTAGGGAAAACCCGATCCAATCATCAGCAGCGTGTCGCAGTTGCGCATCAGATCCCAGGAAGGCTCAGTGCCAAGCAAGCCGATCGAGCCTGTGACCCAAGGCAGGTCATCTGGCAGCACTGCTTTGCCCAGCAGCGCCTTGGCAACCCCAGCGCCAAGACGATCCGACACGGCGATGACTTCCTCCGTCGCTGCAAGCGCCCCAGCACCAACCAGCATCGCGACTTTTTTTCCAGCGTTGAGAATGTCGGCGGCCGCCTGCAGGTCATCCCGCTGAGGGACGATCTTGGGTGGGCGATATCCCAATCCGGAATGAATGGTGCCGTGGGCACGTTCGGGTTCCTCGTAGGGCATCTCCTGCAAATCATTTGGAAGGATGAGTGCTGTTACAGTCCGGTTTGCAAGTGCCACTCTGATGGCGCGATCGACAAGATGGCGGACTTGGGCTGGCGTCGATGCTTGATGAACGAAGTCACCGGCCACGTCCTTGAAGAGCGCAGCCAGGTCGATCTCTTGCTGGTATTGGCCACCGATCGCACCACGCGCTTGCTGTCCGGCGATTGCTAACAGGGGTTGGTGATCTGCGCGTGCATCGTACATTCCGGTAACCAGATGGGTCGCCCCCGGACCTGACGTCGCAATACAGACGCCGAGCTCACCGGAAAACTTCGCGTAAGCAGAGGCCATAAACGCCGCCATTTCCTCATGGCGCGCCTGAATGAACTCGATCTTGTCACCGGCGCGGTTTAAAGCCCCGAAGACCCCGTTGATCCCGTCCCCGGGATAACCAAACATGCGCCGGACGCCCCACGCATGAAGGCGGGAAATGATGAAGTCGCCGACCGTCTGCGCCATAGACATTCCTTTCAAAGATGCTCCAATATGGATGACAAACCGTTGGGTTTGCCGGCAGTTCCAATGAAAACAATAACGGAGACAGGCATTCGTGACCGATGAGCCGCTGGAAACGAACTTGAGCCCTTTGGATTAGTTCGAAGCGCCTCGCTGGAGCAGCCCGAGAGGTTCGCTCCAATGAGGGGTGAATTTTGGACGCTGATTGACAACGGTTCCGGTGGTTCGCTCGAGGGATACGGCTATAAGATGACCTAATTTGTGATAGTCGACGGCGTTACGGTTCAGGAGTTGAAGAGTTCCCGAGGCGCTGCCGCTGCGACGTCGGCTCATTTGGGCTGCAGCAACTCGTGCGGGGGTCACGCGGAACTCGCTGTGTAGACAGGGAACGTACGAAACAACGGGTCAGACAGTTCCTCGTGTTCATAGAGCAACTTGATGTCGAAGAGAGCGCGCGGATGTTGGCGATCGACTGCTGCATGCATCTTGCCACCGAAGAGGTCTTCGAAGGCGACACGTGTATTTTTCGGCCAAGTTTTTGCGTGGGTCAGGCAACCGGATCTGTCGAAGGTCTTCCCCACGCAAGAGAGACAAGAAGTTCGCAAAATTCTATACGACTACCCGCATCGGATCGGCCTTGCCGTCCCCTGAGTCCCTGGCCGTCGCTGACACTAATGGGTGGTGAGGCGGGAATGTATCTGCGATTTTGGCAATTCTCTGGCAAACCCACCCCAGCCACTGTGTTGAGTGCATCCTGTCGTTGTCTGCTGCAAATTTTATTTGAGCCAATCAAGAGATCCGAATGATGGGATGGACCTTCCAAGCCACAATCGTCAAAGATCGAGCCAATTTTTGAATGCGGAAACTCGCCGCGTCGTCTCCACGAAATCGAGCACGATCTGGGACTTCTCCTCCGCCTGCCAGGCGACCAGCAGTTCCACTTCGGCTGGAATATCCTCAAGCGGTCGGTAGACCAAATATGGGCTTGGATTGTGGGCCAGCCATGAGGGCGCGATCGCTATACCGACGCCCGCCGCGACCAGCGTCGCTATCGCCAAGGTATGCGAGACTTCCTGCACGATGACCGGATAAACGCCGGCGCGACGCAGCGCATCCATGATCGCATGATAGTAGCTGGCGCCAACCGTCGGCGCATACGTGATGATGGGCTCGCCCGCAAAATCCTTAACGGTCAGATCGTCCTCGCCCGCCAACCGATGATCCCTCGGCAAGACCGCGACGAAACCCTCCTCCAGAATATGTTCCGTCTTTAGGAAACCAGCCGGATTGGTTGGGCGGATGAATGCTACCTGCACCTTGTTGTTCTGTAGCAGTTCGAGCTGCTGCGCCGTGCCGAGCACCTGCACGTCGACCGTCATAGCTGGATAGCGCTGGCGAAAATCCGAAATCACTGGCGGCATAACGTGCGACAGCGCCACGTGCACGCCGCTGACGGAAATCGTTCCACTATCGTCCCCGGAAATGGAACGGGTGTGCGTGACCGCCCTGTCGATACCCCCTAGGATTTCCTGAGCATGACGTAAGAAGATCTCGCCAGCTGGCGTAAGCTTCACGCGACGCGTCGTGCGACGGAATAATCTGGTACCAAGCCTCTCCTCAAGTTGGCGGATTTGCTGGCTGAGCGGCGCCTGCGCCATACCCAATTTATCTGCGGCGCGGCTGAAGTGCAGCTCTTCCGCGACACAGGCGAAGTAATGGAGATGACGAAATTCGATGCCGTATTTCATATTCAAGACATATCAATGCTCCGGCGATTTTGTAATAGATAATAATTTATTCCCGTGATTAGTTTTCAAAAAAACGATGATAAGAATTGGAACAGCTGGAGCTTCGGCTCCCGAAATGGAGCGTGATGACGCGTTTCTGGTTGTTAAAAGTCCTGCGGACTGTGCTGACGCTTTGGTTCGTGGTGACTTTCGTATTCGTGGTGCTCAGAACGTCCGGGGATCCGGTCGTGGCACTTGTCGGCGCCGACGCCACGCCTGAGGAGGTCGAACAATTCCGCCAGCTCTGGCGTCTCGACGATCCGCTCTGGATCCAATATTTCCGCTACGTCATGCAGATGTCGACCGGCCAGTTCGGCATTTCCTATCGCGACGGTCGCGAGGTCATCGACATCATCGCCGAACGGGTCCCGTGGACACTGGTCCTTGGCATATTTTCCTATATCGGTGCCATCCTAATCGGCGTGCCAGCCGGAATCATCGCCGCCATCAAGCGTGGCTCGACTTTCGACAACTTGATCATGACGACCGCTGTTTTCGGCTTCGCTTTGCCGAACTTCTTTCTCGGTATCCTGATGATCCTGCTCTTTTCTTTAAACCTGCAATGGCTGCCGAGTTCCGGCACCGGCACCGTCTGGCACCTGATCATGCCCGCCATCACGCTCGCGACCTTCACGGCTGGCACGCTCGCCCGCTTCACTCGGTCGGCGATGCTGGAAGTGCTGGACAAGCTCTATATCCGGGCCGCAGCCGCCAAGGGCGTCGGTTACTGGAAGCGCATCATTTTCCACGCACTGCCAAATGCCAGCATCCCGCTCGTCACCATCATCGGCCTTAATCTCGGCGAACTGATTGGCGGCGCCATCGTTGTCGAAACCGTGTTCGCATGGCCAGGCGTCGGTCGCCTGCTTGTAACGGCCGTCTCCTCGCGGGACCTTGCCGTCGTGCAGGGCCTGGTGCTGATCATGGCGGTGACCATGGTCCTCGCAAACCTTCTCGTCGACCTACTCTACGGCCTCCTCGACCCACGCATTCGCGTGCAGAATTGAAGGCCAGCGGATGAAGCGCGTTTCCCCCATTCTCGTTTTTGCGATCGTCATCCTGGCGATCACGGCCATCGTCGCGATCATTGGCAATGTCTTCACATCGTACAGCATGTCGCAACAGAACCTGCTGGCCCGCCTCAAGCCGCCCGCCTTCATGACCGGCAGCAATCCCAATTTCCCGCTCGGGACCGACCGGATCGGCCGCGATATGGTGGCAAGAGTGATTGCCGGCCTGCAGATGTCGCTTTCGGTGGCGATCGCCGGCACGATCATCGGCGCCGTCTTCGGCTCCCTCATCGGCTTCATCTCTGCGCATTTCCGCGGTTGGGTCGAGGAAGTGCTGATGATGCTGGTCGACTTCCAGGCGTCGCTGCCATTCATCCTCATCACCCTGACGCTGCTTGCCTTCTTCGGCAACAGCATGACGCTGTTCATCATCCTGATGGGGCTGTTCGGTTGGGAAAAATACGCCCGCCTCTCCCGCGGAGTGGTTCTTTCGGCGATCAACCAGCCTTATGCCAAGGCGATCGTCGCGCTCGGTGCCGGCAACGGCCGGCTCTACCTGAAACATGTGCTGCCGAACGTGGCGAGTGCCCTGATCGTCCAGGTAACCTTGACGTTCCCGCAGATCATCCTTCTGGAAACCTCGCTCAGCTTTCTGGGCCTCGGCATTCAGGCACCGCAGACCAGCCTCGGCCAGATCCTCGGCGACGGCCGCGACTATCTCTCGACCGCCTGGTGGATCTCGATCTGGCCTGGCCTGGTCATATTTCTCGTCACTCTTTCGATGAGCATCGTCGGCGACTGGCTTCGAGACCGGCTCGACCCGATGCTGCGTGCCCGAACAACCTGAAAATGCCGTTCGAACTGATGAACAAGGGAAGGTGGAACGATGTTTACAAGACGTGAAGTAGGAACTCTCATTCTCGGAGCAGGCGCGCTGTCCATGGTGGGCAGTCTGTCAAAAGCAAATGCCGCGGACCGGCCGTCGCTCAATATCGCGGTCGATAATCTCTGGGCCAATATGGCGACGATCAACGGCATTTCGACCACGTCGCGCCGTATCTTTCCGAATTTCTACGACAACCTCGTCGACCGCGACTACATCGAGGACGAGAATGGCCTGATCTTCGCCCCAAAGCTCGCGACAAAATGGGAACAGGACGGCAATGTCTGGACCTTCACATTGCGCGAGGGGGTGAAGTTCCACGATGGCACCGAGATGACGGCGGAAGACGCGGTCTTCACATTGTCACCGGAGCGCCTTTGGGGACCAAAACCCTTCGAACCTCGCGGCAAGACCTTTACCGCAGGTTTCAAGCGTGTCGAGGCCACCGGAAAATATACATTCGAGATCGAGACTGAGCGGCCGGACCCGAATATCCCAAGCAAGCTCACCGGCTATATCGGCTTCGTCGTGCCCAAAAAATACTACATGGAAGTCGGCGTCGACGCCTTCGGCCAGAAGCCGATCGGGACCGGCCCCTATAAGGTGACGACCTTCCGCTCCGGCGAAATCATGGTTCTTGACGCGTTTGACGATTATTGGGACGGCCCGCCGCCGGTCAAACAGATCTCCTGGAAGATCGTGCCGGAATTTGCAGCCCGCATGGCAGGCCTCGTCTCCAAGGAATTCGACTTCATCGTCAACATTCCGACCGACCAGGAAGCAGCGCTCGAAAAATACCAGGGCGTCACGTTGAAGCGCGTCCTGGCCGACAACTACCCGGCCTTCGCGTTCAACACCCGTCCGGATCCGGAAGACAATCCGCTGGTCGATGCGAACCTGCGCTACGCCATGGTGCAGGCGATCGACATGGACGCCATCGTCCAGGCGCTGTTCAATGGCACGACCGAACACCCGGCGGTTCCTTTCAACTTCAAGGAATACGGGAGATTCTACGATCCGAACCTGCCCGTGAAGCTTCCCTATGACGTCGCAGCCGCAAAGGAACTGGTTGCGAAGACCAAATACAAGGGGGAGAAGCTCCTCTGGCATATCACCCGCCAATATTATCCGAACTATGAAGCAGCAGCCGAAATCATGATCGAGCAATGGCGCGAAATCGGCGTCAATGTCGAAGCGCAGATCCTAGACAATTTTGAGCTCGTCTACCGCCGCCCCTACCACTTGATGAACATGTCGATGAGTTCAGACTTCATCCCCGGCGATCCCTATCAGCCGCTGTGGCTTGATTGGGGTCCGACTGCATCGCGCTCGACAGCCACCTGGAAGACCTGGGACCCATCGCCCGAATTCATTGAACTTGGCAAGAAATTCGATGCGGCGACCGACTTCGAGGAACGCAAGAAGGCTTATCTTGCCCTTTCAGAAGAATGGCAGCGCATCACGCCAGGTTACTACATGTGGAAGAGCGTCTACAATTGCGCCCATCGTGCCGGCATTGAGTTTAAGTTCAAGCCGAACGGCGAAATGCGCATCTACGGCGACTATTTCAAGTTCGTATGATGAGCATCAAACGCAAGCATGCGCTAAAGGATATGACGTTCGCGGAGTTTCGCGAACGTCTCTCCGAAAAGCCCGTGATCCTGCTGCCCTTCGGGAGCCAGGAGGAACAGGGTCCCCACGCGCCGATGGGGGATTTCATGCTGACGGAGGCGGTCGCGAGACAAGTGGCAGAGGCCTCCGAAGCAATCGTCGCGCCGATCATCCCGTTCGGCTATGCCGATTTTTTCAAGACCATTCCGGGGGGCATCCAGTTCCGGCCATCGACCTTCTCCGCCGTGGTCGAGGATATCGTGACCGCCTTCCTGGATCACGGCATCGAGCACATCCTGATCCTGAACGGCCATACCAGCAATGCGCCGCTCTTCGACCAGGCGCTCCGCCGCATCCGCGCCGAACGGGGCGTTTCGGTTCCGTTCATCAATCTCTGGCAGGCGCTTCCCAATACGCTCTGGGAGGAGTTGCACGGCTCCGCTGCTGCGGCAGCCCGCGGCCATGGCGGTGATCCGCTGACCTCGATCTATCTCCATCTGTTCCCCGAACTGATGCGGATGGATCTTGCCCGCCCCTCGGTGCGGGAAAAGGCCTTCGGCCTGCCGACCGGTGGTGTCAACAACGTCCAGTTCGAGGGCATGCCGGTGCATGTGCCGCTGAATTGCCACGAGGTGAATGCCGACGGCATGCTCGGCGGCGATCCGCTGCTGGCAAGCGCAGAAAAGGGCGAGAAGATGGTCGAACATCTGGTGGGCTTCTGCGCTCGCTTCATCGGACACATGCGCCGCTGCGACATGCGTTCGGTGGCGGCCTTTTTACCTCCAGAGAAAAAGGCGGGATCATGAGCAACGAGCGGCTTTCGATCGAGCATTTGAGTGTACCGCTACCCCGCGGCGCCGACCGAGCCTTCGCGGTGGAGGACCTGTCGCTTTCGGTTGGCAAAGGCGAGATCCTCTGCATCGTCGGCGAGTCCGGTTCCGGAAAGTCGCTGACGGCACTTGCCACAATGGGCCTCCTCCCCCGCAATCTCGGCAAACCTGCAGGCACGGTGATGTTCGAGGGCAAGGATCTGCTCACCCTCGACCACACGACCCGCCGCGACATTACCGGCCGGCGCATCGCCATGATCTTTCAGGAGCCGACGGCCGCGCTCAACCCGATCTTCAAAGTTGGCGAGCAGGTGTCGGAGACATTCCGTATCCACACATCGCTGAGCCAGGCGGAGATCCGCAAGAAGGTCATCGACCTCTTCGGCGAAGTGCAACTTCCCAATCCCGAGCAGATCTTCCATTCCTATCCGCATCAGCTCTCCGGCGGCCAGTGCCAGCGCGTTATGATAGCCACCGCACTTGCCCTCGATCCGTCCGTGCTGATCGCCGACGAACCGACCACTGCGCTCGACGTCACGACCCAGGCGCAGATTCTCAAGCTGATGCTCGAGCTACGGGCGAGGCACGATACCGGCATCATCTTCATCACCCATGATTTCGGCGTGGTGGCCGAGATCGCCGACCGCGTCGCGGTCATGCAGATGGGCAAGTTGGTCGAGATCGGCACCCGCGATGACGTCCTTAACCACCCGAAGGAAGACTATACCCGCCGGCTGCTTGCCGCCGTCCCGACGCTGACCCCCCGAAAGGAACGCGAAGGCCTCGGCCATCCCGTGCTGATCGCCCGGAATATCGTCAAGACCTTTACCCGGTCCGGCCTCTTCAGCGGTGGCCGTACCGTGAAGGCGGTGGACGATGTCGATATCACCATCCGTCGCGGCGAGACGCTTGGCCTGGTCGGCGAGTCCGGTTCCGGCAAATCGACGCTGGCGCAATGCGTCATCCGCCTCGTGCAGCCTGAAAGCGGCGATATCCTGATTTCGGGCGGCGATTTCGCCGGGCTCAATGGCAAGGCGCTGCGTGAAGCGCGCCGCAAGGTGCAGATTGTTTTCCAGGATCCGTACACCGCGCTCGATCCGCGGCAGAAGATCGGCGATTCCATCGCCGAAGGCCCGGTCATCCACGGGCTTAACCGCAAGGCGGCGATGGCCCGCAGCCTCGACCTGCTCGAGGCCTGCGGCCTCGACCGCGCCTCGGCGACCCGCTTCCCGCACGAGTTCTCCGGCGGCCAGAGGCAGCGCATCTGCATTGCTCGAGCGCTCGCCGTCGAGCCGGAACTGCTGATTGCCGACGAGAGCGTCTCGGCGCTTGACGTCTCGGTCCAGGCGCAGGTGCTGAAACTGCTGGCCGACATGCAGGCACGGCTCGGCTTTGGCATTCTGTTCATCACACACGACCTCAGGGTCGCAAGCCAGATCTGCGACAACATAGCGGTGATGCGCAACGGCCGCATCGTCGAGCGCGGCGATCCTGCCTCGCTGTTTGGTGCGCCGAAGGAAACCTACACGAAGGAACTGCTCGCTGCCGTGCCCGGCAAGGGCTGGCAGCACCACGCCCTTGAAAACAAAGCCGGGACGGCAAAATCCCCGGAGGAAACCCCATGAAAAAATATCACATCGGCCCCGCGCCGAAACAGGTCGATGCCGAACTCATCGCCCGGTTCGAAAGCGTCGAAGTGGCAACGATCGGCCATTTCCGTCACCGTGGTTTCGTGCATCACTCAATCACCCCGGTTGTCGAACCGGGCAGGACGCTGGTTGGCACGGCGGTAACAGTGGCTATCCCTGCGACGGACTCCACCCTCCTCCATCATGCGGTTGCCTTTCTGCGCCCGGGTGATTTTCTATTCGTCGACCGGCTCGGCGACGACCGACATGCTTGTATCGGCGGCGGTGTCGCCTTCGCTATTAAGACGGCCGGCGCCGTCGGCGTTGCGATCGACGGTCCCTGCACCGATGTAGAAGAGATCATCGAAATCGGCCTCCCCTTATGGTCGTCGGGTGTTTCCGGCGTCACCACGCGGCTCAATGATCTCGGTGGCTCGCTCAACCTGCCGATCTCCTGCGGCAACGTTCCGGTGCTTCCGGGCGATGTCGTCATCGCTGATGCAAGCGGAATTGTGGTGATCCCAGTCGACGAGGCAGAGGAAGTCGTCGAGGAGGCGATGGCGCGTCAGGCGCGCGCCGGCCGCAACAAGCACAAGGTCGCAGCTGGCGAAAAGCTTGGTGACTTGTCAGGCGCAAGCCGCCTGGTTGCGGCTGCGCTGGAGCCAAAATGATGGAAAACCCGCAATACGATCACCTGCGCGTCGAGCGCGGCATCTATCGCAAGGTTGCTGGCGTCAGCGAACGCGGCGTCGTCACCTCCCAGCACTACGCGGCGGCCGAGGCTGGGGCGGCGGTTCTGTCAGAGGGCGGCAATGCCGTCGACGCTGCCGTGACCGCCGCCTTCACCCTCCAGACCGTCGAACCCTGGATGACGAGCCTCGCCGCATGCGGCTACATGCTGGTCGCCCAGCCAGACGGTAAGGTCGAGGTCGTCGAATTCACCGGCCGCGTGCCTTCGTATTTCGACGAGGAATTCTACAGGCCCGATCCGAACATCAAGACCTTCATCGGCCATCCCGCTTCGATCGACAACCGAAACGTCCGTGGCTTCACCGCTGCTGTCGTGCCCGGCTGCGTGCGCGGCTTCGCGCAAGCTCTGGAACGTTACGGCACGATCGGCTTCGATCGGGCGCTCCGACCTGCGATCGACCGCGCCCGCACGGGTATGCATGTCGATTGGCACACGACCTTGGCGATAGCGATCGCCGAGGGCGAGCTCGGGATGGACCCCGGCGCCCGTTCGATCTTTCTGCCGACCGGCCATGCGCCGGAACCCGGCTCCACCCTCGCGCTCGATCAGCTCGCCAGGACGCTGGAGCAATTGGCTAACGAAGGCCCAGATTCGCTCTATGGCGGCGTGATTGGCGAAAGACTGGTCGCCGACCTCAATGCCGGCGGCAGCTCCGTCACATTGGAGGACATGGTCAATTACGCCCCCCTCCTCTACCCCTCCCGAAGCATGCCATTGCAGGGCAAAACCGTGCACGTGGCAGGGGAAACCAGCGCCGGGCAGCGATTGTTCGACGCGCTTGATTACTTCGACAGGAAGCGTGGCAAAGGCCCAGTCGACGCTGGTTTCTTCACAGTCATGGCCGAAGCCCTGTGGGACAGTTTCGGCGCCCACCGCAAACGCCTCAACCCAGCGGAGACAACCAATAAGACCAGCACGACCCAGGTCAACGCCGTCGATCACGAGGGCCGAATGGTAGCGATTACCTTCACTCTACTCAACCGTTTCGGCGCCCGCGCGCTATCGCCTTCGACCGGCATTCTTCTCAACAACGGCATGTCCTGGTTCGACCCGACACCCGGTCGGGCAAATTCGCTAACACCGAACGCCTATGCGCAGAGCAACATGTGTCCGGTGGTGATCACCGACGGAAACGGCACATTCGCCGCCTATGGCGCCGCTGGCGGCAACCAGATAGTGCCGTCGCTCGCCCAGCTTACCGTTATGATCCTGCATGCCGGCCTCGATATCGAGGAGGCGATGAACGTGCCCCGCATGACGACCGGCCCGCATAGCGACATCATCGTCAATGTGGATATGCCGGCTGAGCAGATTGGAGCACTTGAAAAGATCGCTAAGGTGAAACCTGCCGCAGCGGTCGTCTTTCCCCGTCCCTTTGCCGCTCCTGGCATGGTCGGCAGGCGAGGCAGTGCCTTTGTCGGCATGCCCGACATCACCTATCCCGCCGCCTACGCCGCCACCGCCTGAACGAGGCCCACATGACCGACCTAACTATCGCCCCCGTCGAGATCGACGGCGTCCTTAAGATCATTCCGCCGACGGCACCGGCCGTCCCACTGGTGTTCGACTCTCCGCATAGCGGCCTAACACTGCCGGATTTCGAGCGCATCGCTTCCGATGAACTGGTGCGCGTTGCCGCCGACACCTATGTGGACGACCTGTTCGGTTTTGCCCCTTCAATCGGAGCTCCGCTGCTGATCGCCCATTTTCCGCGTAGTTTCCTTGACCTCAACCGGTCGCTGAAGGATGTCGACCTGGAAATGGTGGAGGGCGACTGGCCGCATCCGGTCCGCGACAGCGCATCGGCGCGCCGGGGCATGGGCATCACCTGGCGTTACGCCTGGGGCGACACGCCCATGTATGGCCGCAAGTTGACAGTCAAGGAGCTGGAAGACCGCATCGACAGCTATTGGCGGCCCTACCACCGCGAAATCGTCCGGCTCCTGAACGAAACATATGCCGCGTTTGGCAAGGTCTATCATGTCAATTGCCATTCGATGCCGGCAATCGGCCATGCACTGTCTCCTGACCCGGAGGGCACCGTACGAAAGGACGTGGTTATCGGCGACTACGACGGACAAGCGAGCGAACCGGATTTTGTCAAACTTGTCGCCGAGACGCTGGAAGGTTTCGGCTATTCGGTCTCGCTAAATGTCCCGTTCAGAGGCGCCGAGCTGGTATCTGCTTACGCAGCACCGGCGGAGAATCGCCACAGTATCCAGATCGAGGTTAATCGAAAACTTTATATGGACGAGCACACCCGCGAGAAAAACGCAGGCTATGACGAGCTGCGGACGAATCTCGCAAGACTTGGTGAAGTCATGCGCGACTATGCGGCGAACTAGAAGGGCGGTTCGGTTGGCGTGCGTCGGTGACCACCTGACCGATGACGGCTAAGCTGCATTGCTACGCCTACTCGGAGTCAAAAGTACGGGTTGATGTGCGGTGGCCATCACGTTCAATCGATCTGGCGGGCTCTCCCTCCAGGTTGTATATCCTTGAACGATGGAACCGAGGATGATGATTGAGTGGCACTTCGGGCGCTGATTGAAGCGCTGGATTTGTGAGGCTGCGGCAGAAACAATGGACACAGGTGTTGGCGTGACTGACAACGAGGCCTTGGGCCATCTTCCCGAGCGTAAGCGTCGTGAGCTTTCGCGTGCCCTGAAGATCATCTTCGAGGAGTTCGATGCCGCGCAGCAGTCAAAGCTTTCGGAAAAACAGAAGGCCGGGCGGATCCTCAAGGTCATTCTATTTGGTTCGTACAGCCGAGGCGGCTGGGTTGAGGATCATAAAAGCGGTTATCGCTCCGACTACGATATTCTCGTCGTCGTTAACATGCACAGCGTCGGTGAGGAAAACGAGCTGTGGCACGACGTGTCCGATCACTTCCTGCGCGAGTTGTTGGTGACGAAGAAGATCGAGACGCCGGTTAATGTCATCGTTCACACGCTGCAGGACGTGAACGATCAGCTGGCTCGAGGTAGGCCGTTCTTCATCGACATTATCCGCGACGGTATCCTACTCTATGAGAAGGAAGGGCATCCGTTTGTGGCGCCGAAGCCACTTACTGCAGAGGATGCAAAGACGGAAGCTAAAGGCTATTTTGATCATTGGTTCCCGAGTGCATCGAGGCGCGTGGAGGCTGCGGAAGAAGGGTTTCGCAAACACTATTGGAATGATGCCGCCTTCGATCTCCACCAAGCAACCGAACGCCTCTATCACTGCCTCCTTCTTGTACTCACTCTCTACAGCCCGAAATCACATCGGCTGAAATCACTGCGATCATCCGCAGAAAGACAGGAGCCGCGCATGATCGAGGCATGGCCCCGGGACACCAAGTTTGCGCGGCGTTGTTTTGAGCGGCTCGATCGTGCCTATGTCGATGCGCGATATTCCCCGCACTACGAAATCACCGAGGAAGAGCTCCGTTGGCTGGTCGAACGGATCCACGTGCTCCAGGAACTTGTCGAGCAGATCTGCAAGGAAAAGCTGGAAGGGCCAGCATCCTGATAACTTAGGCTAGGTTCAGCCGAGGCTCACTCCTGGATGCGAAACGTCACAAAAACACGTGGTGACAATCGTTTACATGGGCTGCCTTATACAGCGGCGACAGCGCTGCTGACGAGAGCCAGTGCTAGGACCGAAAGCCGTCTCAAGAGTTGGAGACTTAAGCTGCGCGAGCGACATGGCTTTAAGCGGGCCTCTGTTGCCGTCGCCCGAAACTCGGGTAATCATACTCAGCATGGTCAAGACGCGAGAAGTGTTTAACGCATGGGCTGGCGCGGCCATATAGGAGACGCTCAGCGCTCGTCCCTCAGCGTGCCATGTACCTTTGCGCGTCTCTGCTGCGGTCGTGGGGAGGGTCATTCCTCTTTCGCTGGCTGTAGCTTGTTGAGACTGTGTCTCGGACATTAGTCTAGGAAGATCCCACCTGCGAAGACCATTGCGCGGCGACATTGTCGACCGCAAAGACAACCCTACGCCCAGCACTGGACAGCTCCGACGCCACGGCCGTAATGGTAGACCATTCAATCAGTTAAGTCGTTGCCTCTCTCGCAAGCCGGCAGGGGAATTGCATGCTTACACCAAGTTGACGGATGGAATGCGTTTGGACAACCAGCATAGTCACAAAAGGGTCGTGGCATTGCGGGTATCACACATTGTCGCCATGAACCCGCGAGGGCGCGTCTCATGGGATCGTGAAAACCCGGGAAGCCCGTATGAGCATTGCCGCATCCTACCTCTATCGCGACGGACGGCGAGTTGAGGCCGTACCAATCGAGGCTGTTTCCATTCCGGCGGTGGACAACGAGTTCATCTGGATAGGACTGCACAAGCCCATTCGGGAAGAACTCCTTCTACTGCAAAGCAGATTTGGTCTTCACGAACTCTCGGTCGCTGATGCTCTCAGTTCTCTGCAAATGCCGAAGCTCAGCGTTTATGACGACCAATTGTTCGTTATTGCAAAGACGGCTCAGCTTGAAGCCGACCACATCACCTATGGCGAAACGGCAATTTTCGTCGGCAAGCGCTATATCATAACCGTCCGCAACGGGTCGGAGCGGGGACACAGAGAACTGCGCGGCAGGCTGGAAACATCGCCGCAGACGCTCCGCCATGGCACCGACTACATTCTGCATGCCCTTCTCGATTTCATCATCGACGGCTATCTTCCCATTGTGCGCACGATCGAAGATTCGGTTCTCGACATGGAAAAAAAGATGCTCGACGCTTTTCTTGATCGCAACCAGATCAAGCGCATTTTCAAGTTGCGACGTGAAGTTATCCTGTTTCAGCGAGTGCTGGACGCGATGCTGGACCTCTGCGGAAAACTCTACCATCTCGACCTCCCGTCGCTCGACCGGGAAGCAAAACCCTATTTTCGTGACGCGCTTCAGCACATGCATCGCGTCGAAACCATGGTTGCAAGCTTGCGCGACGTGATCACCTCGGTTTTCGAGGCAAGCAATCTGCTTGAGCAACAAAGACAGGGCACAATCACCAGGCAGCTCGCGGCCTGGGCCGCCATCCTCGCGGTTCCGACGGCGATCGCCGGCATCTACGGCATGAACTTCGACAACATGCCGGAGTTGAAAACCAGGTACGGCTATTTTGTCGCCTTGGGAGCTATTAGCCTTTTGTGCATTGCACTTTTCATCCGCTTTAAACGAGCCCGCTGGATATGACGAGCTTCATTCGCAAGGTTCGGGGCGTACGCATAATCGCCTGACATCGATGGCCGCAGGGTTCACTTTTCGCCGTTCGCCAGCACCTCTTTTCGCACCCGACGAGGCAGCAGCGATTTAAACTTGCGCCACATGGGCGAAATGCCGTAGCCGACGATGGGAATTGCCACCAAACCGGCAACTATACCCACCAAACCTGATCCTGCGGCCTCGACAATCCATCTCAGCACGGACGCCAGGGCAGGAATGGCATGTGCAGTCGCCTCTCCGGCATGGTGAATCACATGCACAAGGCCGCTGGCGCCATAACTTTCGAGGCCATGAACGATGATGCCGCCACCGACCCAGATCATCGCGGCCGTTCCCACGATACCAAGTGCTTTTAAAAAATAGGGCATGCCTGAGACAAGCCCTCTGCCGGTCGCACGTAACACGGCGCCCACCGGTGCCGGCATCTGCACGCGCGCCAGCATCAGACCTAGATCATCGGCCTTCACGATAAGCGCTACGCCGCCATAGACCAGCACTGTTATGCCCAATCCGACCGCAGCAAGGATGAGCGCCTGCATGTAGACGCTGCCTGGCGGCAGGGCAGCGAGCGTAATCGCCATGATTTCAGCCGACAGGATGAAATCCGTCTTGATCGCGCCTGCAACTTTCTCGTCCTCGAGCGACTGGGCGTCGAAACTCGACGTCTCGAGCGTCGATTCATGAGCGTGGGCTGCATGCGGCAGCACCAGCCCATAGACTTTTTCGGCACCTTCGTAACAGAGAAAGAGACCGCCGATCATTAGCAACGGCGTGATCGCCTGCGGCGCGACAATACCTAAGATGAGCGCCGCGGGTAGGAGGACCAGCAACTTGTTCTTCAGCGAACCGAGCGCAATCTTGCCGATAATCGGCAATTCGCGTGCGGCTGAAAACCCGGTGACGTAACGGGGCGTGACCGCCGCATCGTCAATGACGACGCCTGCCGCTTTCGCGCCAGCCTTGGCAGCCTGGCCGGCAATATCATCGAGTGAGGCCGCAGCCACCTTGGCCAATGCCGCGACATCATCAAGAAGGGCGATCAGGCCGACACTCATTCGAGCCTCCCTCGGCAGGAGAGATTGCACAGCAACGGGCAGCCCGTCCTTTAAAGCAAACGTGGCATCGTCCACCGGAAGATGCCACGCACAGGTCTTGGCGGCAATGGCCGTTATTCGGCCGGCATCGGACTTAACTCGCCCTCGTTCAGAGGAGGACGGGTCTGCTGTTCCCGTTTCGGCAAAACCCTCGATAGAACATTCTGCCGGTTGACGGACTTGCGCTCTGCATCGATGCGCTGGATCAGGATTTCCGCGCGCTCGATGGAGCCGAGAAGCGCGAGGATCGTACCGCGTTCAGCAGCACCCGCGTTGGGGCCGAGTGCAAGGGTGCGGGCACGCAATTCCTCGACATTTGGAAAGCTGACATGCCCGGCAGGCATGTCCGGGCGAACGACGCCGTGATCGGGCATGATTTCCCGCAACGCCGCATCGAGCTTGTTCAGCGCGATATCCACGATCGCACGGGCCGGATCGCTGAATTTCTCCCGCTTCACCCGTCGGGCGACCTGATGCATCGATTCTGTCAGGGCAGCGGTGAAGTCTGCCTCCTCGATCAGGCTGGCCACCAGATCGAGTTGCTCATAGGGCAGATCTTCCTTCATGAGCGATGCGGTATAGTCCCGAATATCTCGGCTCAGGATGTCGGTCGCGAGATAGTGCTCGCCCGGATCGGATGGGGCCGACTTGGCAGAGCGGGCTATATCCAGGAACATCGCGCCGGCCTGGAGATGGCGCGCGGTTTCCTGCTGGACGGCCGGGACCGCGCGGGCGAAATCGCCTGTCAGTTTACGGTCGAGGTATTTTGGTGTCGAATAGTCTTCCGCATCCTCGGCATCCGTGCGGCCGATACGGGACAGGACCCGGTCGAACACGCCGACGAACGGAAACAGAAGCGCCGTGTTGAAGACGTTGAAGAAGGTGGAATAGAGACCTACAGCCACCGGAACCAGAGGAAACGTCTCCTTGCCTTCAATCACGACCGGAACACCCGGATCGCCACCGAACCATTGCATCGCCCATGCTAGCACGTCGATCGAAACGAAGAACAAGGGTACAGTAATACAGACGCCGATAATGTTGAAGGACATATGCGCATAGGCCGCGCGTTTGGCATTCTTCGACAGGTTGAGGGAGGCAATCCAGGAAGTGATCGTGGTTCCGAGATCAGCACCCAGCGAGAAGGCAACCGCTGTCGTCCAATCAAGGACGCCAGCCGCGCCGAGGCCCATGACGATCCCGATTGTCGCGGACGACGAATGGATCATCGCGGTAACGCCGGCAGCAATCACCACACATTTGATCAGGTTGTAGTAAGAGTCCGCCGTCAACGTCGACAGAACTGCCATGACCTCGGGTATGTTGCGCAGCGGCCGAAGGCCGCCTGTCATCAGATTGAGACCATAGAAGATCAGCGCGAAGCCCATGCAGGCCAGCGCGATGTTGCGGACCTTCTCGCTCTTGGCAAAGCAGTACACCAGCGAAAACACGCCGGCGAAGATCAGGCCAAGGGGACCAAGCGGCAGGGCGATCAACCCGTTTCCAAGCGTCGTGCCGATATTGGCGCCCATGATGACGCTGATGGCCGGACGCAATCCGACGACGCCCGCATTGACGAGACCGACGACCATGACGGTCATGGCCGTGGAAGACTGTATGACGCCGGTGATGACCGTACCGGCAACTACCCCCTTGAGGGGCGTACCTGCGGCTTTGGCCAGGAATGCCCGCATCTTATTGACGGAGAGTGCCTGGATCCCGTTCGACATAAACTCCAGGCCAAGCATGAAAATACCAAGGCCGCCGATAACCGGAACCAGGATGTCCTTAAAGATGTCGATGTTCATTACGCCTTACCCCCTTTTGCGCCTTCGCGGGCGCGATGCAACGAGGCCCTTCGCCACCGGTCTAGGGCGCCTGAGCAAAAAACTCGCGTACAAAAGCTCCAATCTACTGGCCGGCGGCAGTGTCATTCTTCAGCCAGTACTTCTCAATCTGGCTGACCACCTGCGGCGTCACGGGCACGTACCCGAGAGCTTCAGCATCCTTGCTGCCGTTTTCGAATGCCAGCCGGAAGAGGTCCCGAACCCGCCCCACCCGGTTGGATCCGATGCTCATGGAAACGATTGCGAAAGTTGCGCCGCTGATCGGATAAGCACCCTCACCAGGTTGATCGGTCAACGATGTGGCGAAATCCTTGGCCTCATCCCAGACAGTGGCGCTTGCCGCGGCCCGCACACCCTCCGGCCCCGGCTTCACGAACTTACCGGCTTTGTTGCCGATAGCTGCGAATGGCAGATTTGCCCGATCCACTTGACCGAAATCGGCGTAGGCAATCGCGCCTTTGGTTGCCTGTACGGCCCGTATTAGGTCCCGCGTGCCCTCGACCTTGAGGCCTACCGGCCAGTCGATCAGAGTGTCAAACCCGTGGGTCGCCTTCCATTCCGGGCTGGTAGATGACAAATATTCCGTGAACATAAAAGTGGTGCCCGAGCCATCCTTGCGAGTGATCGGGGTAATCGACAGGTCGGGTAAGGCGATATCCGGATTGACGGCCTTGATCGCAGGGTCGGCCCAGGACTTCACCTTTCCCAAATAGATGGCAGCAAGGATCGGTCCTGTGAGATTGATCCCGCCCTTCTCGATCCCATCTAGGTTGACGGCCACAGCCACGCTGCCGAGCACGATCGGAAACTGCTGGCGACCATCCTTTGCCAGCTCCTCATGTGAAACAGGAACGTCCGACGCGGCGAAGTCGAGTTCGGGTTGTTCAAGACGCATCAAGCCGGCCAGGGAACCCACGGGTTCGTAATCTACGGTCCAATCCGGCGAGCTGAAATCGCCGTCGTCCATGCGGGCCCGCTCGTAGTTCTCGGCCCATTTGGCGATAATTGGCGCAGCAAATGTCGATCCAGCCCCGCGTATCGGGTCTGCCATTGTCGCTGATGCTGAAAGCAGCATACAGGCAAGGATGACGCCGCCACGGCGCGCGGCGGCCAGGTTCAGCCCCTGCACCTGTCGAAGGAAACGTTCCATCGGTTACCCCCTTGTGGCCGTTATCTGCGTCCGATCAGTTGGCTCCGCACCGGGAACAAGATTATTTTGCGACGGGTTGCTCCCGATCGGGACCGGGCATGATCCGAAAAATAAATCCTGGCAATTTAAGTATTTTCCTTTGTTAACATCTTGATGACGGTGCGCTGCCCGAAGGATCGATGCTTTTGCCGCCGGCAATATTTCCCGAGGCCGGTGTCATCTAGGCTACACGAGCCACGCATAAAATCGAGCCGTTCCAGGAGTGAAGCATGCACGGCCGTACCAATCTCACCGCCATCAGGCTGATGGATGCCTGCGAGCATCTGCTCTGCGAATGCGAGGCGCTGGAGGACCTGACGGCACGACGAATCGCCGTTGAGGCCCATGTTACGCCGTCTGCGATCGCCTATCACTTCGGATGCCAGGAGGCGCTGGTGGCGGCAGTCGCCGAACGGGTCTATCGCAGGCTGAACGCCGAGCGCCTGAGCCTGTTGCGCAGAGCCGTCGACCGTCAGGCACCTGATCCGTCCGACCCCGATGCTGGCATTTGTTCCAGCGGTTGCCCGATTGCGGGAGCGGTCATCGCCGACGCCTTTGGATGGCGGGCCATCTTCATATCACTCGGCGCAGCAGCCGCGCTGGCGATGCTGAATGCTGTACGTAGATGGGACGAAACACTTCCTGCAGGAGCGTCGGAGCCGCGACGAACATTCTCGCCGATGCTTCGCGACCCTGGCTTCTGGACCTATACGCTAGGGTTTCAGCGCGGCAATGGGAACATTCTTCGTATTCTTCTCGACCGCCCCGCGTATACTAATCGAGCCGGCTGACTATTCAAAAATCCAGTTCAGTCTGAGCTTCGCAACGGTTGCTATTGCAATGATCGTCGCCGCGCGGTTTGCAAAGCGCTTTGTTAGGAGATGGGGCGTCTCGGGCAGCCTTATGAGAGGCATGGCGACCTTACTGCTGCGAGCCGTGACGCTGAGCTTGGGACAGTTGTCTGATGCACCCACCTTCTTGACGTTCGTGATCCCGATGTGGGTCATGGCTATAGCAATGTGTTTACTGTTTCGGTCACCGCCAATGGTGCCCTCGCAAAATTTGATAATTTCGCGGGATTAGCGGCGGCGCTCTATTTCTGTATCCAGAGCTTGTCCGTCAGTATCATCGGGTCGCTCATGGTGATGGTCTTCAACGGGAACACCGCATGGCGATTGATTATTTACTCCTCGTGTATGGCCCTGATGGTGCTAAGTGCATTGCGTCTACTTATCCATCGAGGGCGTTGACGCATTCTTCGGACGTTGCGATCCCGTCCGGCATCTCTTCAAGTTGAGATGCCGATCTTTGATTTGAGAGACGGCGGTTTACTTCTTACGCATCTTCCTTCACCAGGCCGCAAAGCGCTGGCGAACATCTGGTACAGCCAATCTAGGTGCGTGGAATCAGAGGCGAGCTAGCCGTTGTGCTACTAAATCGCAACATGCAAGGCAGACGCGTGCTCCGGCCGCTGGGCTAGTCTTCGGAAACCTTCAATACCGTTGTGTCGCTAGCGCCCACCGGGCGCCCATCTTCGGTGGTCACTACAAGCGTTACAGCCTTACCAGTGGAGGCTTCAACAAGCCGCGACCGCTTTTCGTCGGGAGCAAACAGGTGGCACTCTCCAAAATGGCGCAGCGCGACCATCACCGGGAACAAATCGCGACCCATTCTCGTCAGGCGGTATTCCTGGCGCGCTCCCCCTTCCGCGATAGGGGCTACTTCAAGAATGCGACGATCAACGAGTGTTCGTAAGCGGGCGGAAAGGATGTTTCTCGCGATCCCCAAATTCTTCTGGAAATCGCTGAAGCGAGTGATCCCGTCAAAGGCATCCCTAACAATCAACAAGGACCACCAATCCCCGATCACGTCGAGGGCGCGCGCGCTCGGGCAATAATCCGAAATGTAGCTTTTGCGCTTGACCATTGGGGTCGCCTAAATTGACCGGTTGCAATATTAAACCTTCCATCCTAAAAGTCAAAAAGTTTAAAGATGCAACCGATGAGGCGTTTATGTCGTCTTCTGCAAACCTGCGCAGCCATGCTGGTGGCCTCCCGAAGTCTCTGAAGTTCCTGTTCGCCGTTGCGAGCGGCCTTGCCGTCGCAAACGCTTACTTCGCGCACCCACTGCTCGATGTTATTGCCGACGACCTCTCCCTCCCACGTTCGATGATCGGCTTTGCAGTGGGCGCCACCCAGATCGGCTATGGCCTGGGTCTGATCTTCCTCGTGCCACTCGGTGATATTGTGGACCGACGCAAACTCGTTATTTCACAATCGCTCCTCTCAGTGTTCGCCCTGATCGCCGTTGGATGTGCTCCGACTGGAACCATGCTTTTCTCAGCTCTGGCCGTCGTAGGTTTTCTTGCGGTGGTCACACAAGCCTTCGTGGCTTTTGCAGCCAGCCTAGCAAGCCCCAATGAGCGAGGCGCTATCGTTGGCACGGTCACCAGCGGCATCGTCATTGGCATTTTGTTAGCGCGCACGATTGCCGGCACCCTCGTCGATGTAGCCGGATGGCGGTCGGTTTATTTGCTGTCAGCTGCACTTACAGGTCTTATAACTTTACTTCTCGTGCATTTCCTGCCCTCGCAGCCAAAAACTGGACGAGTGATACCCTACCCAGATTTGATCATTTCCCTATTCACGCTGCTCCTCACTGAGCGCGCGTTGCGCATCCGCGGAACCCTGGGGATGCTGATCTTTGCGGAGATAACCATCCTCCTAACGCCGCTGGTACTGCCCCTAAGCGACCCGCCTTACTCTCTGTCGCACAGCGCCATCGGACTATTCGGTCTGGCCGGTGCAGCAGGTGCGCTCGCTGCCTCAAGAGCGGGCGGATGGACGGACCAAGGGTTAGGAGAACAGGCAACAGGGGCCGCCCTTTCGATGATGCTCGTTGCGTGGCTTCTCATCGGCCTATTGCCTTACTCAATCATGTTTCTCATCGTGGGTGTAGTTGTGATAGACTTCGGACTTCAAGCGGCGCACGTAATCAATCAGGGGTTGATCTACAGAGAGCGACCCGAGGCGCAAAGCCGACTGACGGCTGCATATATGATCTTCTACTCAGTTGGATCAGCAGCCGGCGCGAGCGCCTCGACGGCGATCTACGCAGCCTGGGGATGGAGCGGCGTCAGCTTGCTGGGTGGTCTGATCGCGACGATTTCGATCATATTTTGGCGGGCAACTCTTCTGCCTCGATGAAGCTAGCCGAGGTAAATAAGGGTACTTAAGCTGTGAACGGACCTTGTCGAAGTTTCATCTTTTTACCCCTTCACTTCTCGGCATTTCTCCGTCTCCAGACTCAGCTAATTGATCTAGCAGGCGTATCATGCGCCTGTTGCTGATTCGGCTTCGCCAACCAAGCGTGTTCTCTTCGCATCCGCATAACGCGCCCCGACCGGGACTGGTGACTTGACCAATGAAGTTTCTCTGCATTTTAGCCAGATCATCGCGACCCTCTAGGCCCCATGGTCCGGAAGCCCTCCTTCTCGGCGGCCAGATCACGTTGATTAGCCGCGGTATATGCCCTCGAACAATTGTGGTTCTGGTGTGGGCGCCTCGAAGAGAGGTGAACCAGCGCCCCCTGCTTCTTGTCGTGAGTGGACAAACACCAGCTAGCCTTATTTTGGGACTGTGGGCCTCGGCCCGATTGTTGTAGGATCGGGTCTCACTGTCAGAATTGCCAGGGCGAGATCAATTCGAGCCCTGTTGTCTCGAAATCTTTAAGGTTTCGAGTCGCCAGCCGGCCACCGTTGATCCGCGCTACCGCCGCAATCATGCCGGCCGGCGCGGACATCCCCCTCCCCTGCCGCGCAGCGTCTCCCATGATATCCCCATAGGCCAATGCCGCGTCTTCTGTGAAGGCAAAGATCTTGTCGGAGAACCGGCGACGCCAGCTCACAAGTCCCTCTTCCAGGCGATCTGCGCGCTGATCCGGCCTGATCTTTTGAATACCAAAAGCGATCTCAGCAACTGCAACAGTCGACAATGCCAACTCGGCGTCGTGGCGAACCAGCCATGCTATGACTGCTGAGTCGGGAGCTTTCTTCAATGTCTCTGACATCACATTCGTGTCGAGAAAAATCAAAGCTCGACGCCTTTATGAGCGCGTCTGTTTTCATCGATGATCCTGTCGAAATCGATATCCGTACCCGACTGCGATGAAAGACGACTATAGAATTTCGCAGCGGGTTCACGTCCTGCCTCACGAGCCTCATAGGTTTCGAGCGCGCGCTCGACGATATCGGCAATCGTGCGATTTTCTCGGCGGGCGAGCTTATGGGCAAGGTCGCGCGCTTTGGAACTGCGGACAGATAGTTGCGGTGTTACCATTGAGTGCTCCTTCCTCTGAATCCAGTGTAACTTAAATAGAGATAGCCATCAAGATGGCATCTGCCATCTTGATGGCTATCTGGTATTTCTGATCTGGCGCCATGTGTTTTGGTCATCATGCATGCTCATTCTGCGTGGAGACCAACACATCTCCCCGAACACAGTACTTAAAGAAATCTCCGCCGTAGACGACCACCAGAACGCATTTCAAGCAGGTTATGCATTGCATCCACCGACCGCCGTACAATGCACTTGAAAAGCGTGCGAGGAACTATGGCAAAACGGGAAGTCACCGATCCACCGAGGCCCCCCCAAACGTCTTATCAGCTATGCACGCGTGTCGACCGACGATCAGGTCCATGATGCGCAGATGGACGAGTTGCGCGCCGCGGGATGCGAGCGGATTTTCCAGGAGCATGGATCTGGCGCGTCACAGGACCGACCGGTTCTGACGAGACTAGCTGGTTGCCGGCGACAGGCTGGAACTCCATGTTCGCCATGCCAGAGGGAAGGAGCAGACGCTCTCGATCCCACCCTCAGCCGCTGCGGCTGTCGAAGCCCTTCTGGCGCATATGCTGCGCGGCGAGCGGGTTGCTGTGCTGGCCGGAAGACCACCCGTCTGGAGGAGCGAGACCATGAGTGAACCGATCACTTCAGTACCTGCACCCATTAGATAGACGCCCGTTGCATATTCTCTCAGGAAGATGATCATGATGAGTGCCCAAGCACCAGCCAGACCAGGGCGAACGATTGGAATTACAACGTCCTTCCAGGTTCGACCAATCGTGGCACCCGTGGTGCGCGCAGACTCTTCCAGTTCAGGAGCAACGTGGATCAGCGTACCCTGCAGAGTTGTCGGCCATCACTGCCCGAACGCTCATCGTACATGGTGATCGTGATCGCTTCTCCCGCCGGAAATCGCCGTCGACATCCACCACTCTGTGCCGGACTCGGCCTTGTGGATCGTCCCTGGCGGCGATCACGTTCCGATCTATGATCTTTTAGTTCCCTTCTGTCCAAGACTACGAAGTTGCCGAAGCCTTGCCTTTGCCAAACCCTGGAGCAGGCCTTGCTCTTGAAAGGCCTCGAACCGCCGACCACGTCGTTTGGCCGACAGGATCGCGCCGAATTTCCGTGTAACGGCAGCTACTTGCTCTGGCGAACAGCTGATATGGGGCCGATAGCAGACCGGCGGCGTCGACAAGGTCGCGCGTGGATGGGAGCACACCAGCGACCATGTCCGGTCTGGATTGAACTGGACGGCGGATAGCATATCAAGGATATATCCATGCGGTCGCTTTCAGGCGCACCACCTTTAGCGATGTCCCATGGCGAACCATAGAAGTGCCGGTATCCTGGGGATTAAAGAAGACCCTTAGCCCGCAAATCGGCCGCGAAGGTGATGAGCGGCATCACGAGAGTCAGCGGCTTGTCCTTCAGCGGTTCGGCACCATAGGAAGCGTACCAGTTGGCGGCACGCTCGCCTTTGGCATCGATGATTAGTAAAAGTCCGCCGCCCTCTCCTGCAAGTCGCAGGCAGCGGAGCGCTGCGGCGGCTAGGAGCCGGCCTCCCAATCCCTGCCCGGAAACCGCGTGGTCGATAGCCAATCGCGCGAGCTTGAAGCCTGGCACGTCATGGCGGGCAAGACCGCGTGTCATTGCATCTG
Source organism: Hyphomicrobiales bacterium (assembly GCA_900469955.1). Classification (GTDB taxonomy): domain Bacteria; phylum Pseudomonadota; class Alphaproteobacteria; order Rhizobiales; family Rhizobiaceae; genus Neorhizobium. The sequence continues at coordinate 292,342 of UBYX01000003.1, forward strand.
GCACAGCTGCATGCCCGACTGCCGAGGGCGCGATCGTATAGAACCCAAGAATACGGCCGGGCACTGCGTCGTCGACAGCACAGAAGGTTTTCGAGGCATTCTGCTCATGGCTCTGTCGGGCAAAGCGGAGCAAAAACTCGTTCATCTGACCGTCGCCGCAATCGAAGGCTGCCCGACCGTGAGACTTTGCGATCGGTTCCTCATGCCATGCAGGTAAAGTCATAGGCTGCCAGGCAAGCCGGCAATCGCCGCGCGCAGCTTGGCGTTAGGTTTAGGCGGATTTTCCAGAAGCTCAAGAATGCGAAGATGATCGCGTTTTGACACTTTGATCGTTTCGGCCTCTTCGATCACAGCCTCCGCTTCTCGCAGTGCGGATTGGGTTACGAAATTCGTAAGATCGGTATTACGAAGTGCTGCGGCGCGCACGAGCTTAGCCTTGGCCGTGGCAGGAACCCTCAAACTCATACGCTCACTGCTCTCGTTCGCTATGCTCGGCATGTCGGCCTCCATCTATCAATGGAATATAGGCGAAACTCCTCTCGGCGTCAATGGTGTGCGTCTTCAAGGCGTACAGGCAAATGCGCTCACTTCTATATCCTCGGGGCTTGTTGCCACAGGGCTTGGCGGCAATTCAAGCGGCCTCGAGATTCTTCGATCCAAGCAACACGGTCGTGCCGCAATACTAGAACGAATCGCGCAAGTATTGTGGCAATTTGCCTACTACACATGAAGTTGGCGACGTCGGTTTGCTTGAGTCGGAAGATGAATAAGAAGGCAGGTGAGGTTCGCCATGGGTGTGCTGTTGTGGGAGATCGGGTCTATCAGCAATAGCAAAGCCCCATCGTGCAAATGCCGCGCCCGTTTCGATGAGCGCTGTCCCGAGGAGGGCGTAGCGCCGGCGGTCCTGCTCAAGTCTGCGGAGTCACGATGAACCAACAGGATCCCACCCTCGCCCGCGCCATGGCCCGCGATGACAACAGCCTTCCCCTAGACGCATTCATCCGCTCGATATCCGTCAACATCGAGGTGCCGCACATGCTGCTGCTCGGTGCTGGCGCGTCGATCTCGTCGCGCATACCGTCTGCCTCGACCTGCATCTGGCAATGGAAGCGCTCGATCTTCCTGTCGAACCATCCTGGGATGGAGCAGAATTTCGAAGAGCTCTCGCTCGGCATGGTGCAGCAACGCATTCAGGACTGGCTCGATACGCAGCCCGGCTTTCCCCGCTCCGGCGATGAGGGCGAGTATGGTTTCTACATCGACCGCTGCTAGCCAAGGGACCCAGCGCTTTGCCAGCCGGGTTTTGTACGAACGGTGGGGGTCTTACTCACGTCAACCAAATCGGCCCCTGCAAGCAGCGCTTTTGCTTCAGCATCGGTAAAATCTCGCTCTCGGACCTTGAGCCGCTTTCCAAGCTTCACCGTCGCTCCTTCGGCAGGATTCGCGGCTAGTTTACGGTTTGCCACCCCCCAACCGAAGACGCTCTTGTACGGGGTTAAGTCGCTGCCCTTAATTGTCTTAGGCGAAACCGGCTTCCCGTCTTGGGATTGATCGCGGTTAGTCTGTGGTCTTTGTACCGGAGGATGTCCTCGGGGGTTACCTTGGCGGCATCCCTATGGCCCAAGAAGTTGCCGAGAAGCTATAAACTATTCGAGTAGCTCTCGTGGGTGCTTTCCGACCTGCCAGTGGCTTTCGCTTCGGCCCACCAGCCCTCAAACAATTCATCGAACGAGAGACACTCATGTTTGGTCTTTGGGGCAGCAGGAGCGGTGGGGGTTTCCCACTCCGGCACCTTGTCCAGGAGGGGGTCTGGTGAATAATCCCCACTTGCTATCCTTGAACTGGTTGCCAATCCTTTAGAGAGGTACCCGCCAAAGGCACGAACAAGCCTCTCCAAGCTTGTCGCCGTTATCGCGGGATCGCCCGCTCCGCCAACATACGGTCCACAACAGGGCGTACGTTCTGAGAAGATACTCCTCGCCGCCCTCCTCCGCTTTTTCCGCGAGTTGCTGGCCCACCGCCGCTAGAAGCTCAGCCTCTTCTTCATCAGTGTCCGGGCCCTGCGACACGTGCCCCGTAGCGCTCGAAAACGTTGACGTAACCATCCCATCGGGGCCTTTCGACCACCCCCGATAAAATTCCCCACCAAGGGCAGTTATCTGCCGGTGAGATAACTCCAGGGGGCGGCCCCTTCGCATCGCCTCGAAATACTGCTCCAAATAGGCGACGGCGTCCGCGTGCCGTACCTTGGCTGCCACGGGGTCTGCTGTTCTCAGCGAATACCTAACGCTCTGCCTGCTTTGGGCAACCGTGAAACTAGCAGTCTCCTCCCCCAGTGGAATTACCAGTGTCCGCCCTACGAGGCGAGCCTCGATGTCGAGCGGGATACGCTTGGCCAGATGGGGAATGAAAGAGCCCTTCTGAACCATCGGGCGAACAAGCCTTAAGCGCACGTGTTACAGACCTTTGTCACAAGGTAGCCAATGCGCAATCTATTGGGAAGGCTTAAGTATCTGATCTTGGTAGTGATCAAATCGGAATGGTGCCCAGAAGAGGACTCGAACCTCCACACCCTTTCGGGTACCAGCACCTGAAGCTGGCGCGTCTACCAATTCCGCCATCTGGGCGACGGAGAGCCATGTACGGGCGTGGCCTCTCCCTGTCAACTGCCTTTTTGAAGTTTCCATGTCAGTCGTGGAAAAACCCTCGGCGGCGGCATCAAAGACCCTTAAGCCTCGCTACCCTCCTGCGCTGCACGATCCAGATGACCGAGATCGCGGTCCGGCTCGATGACGTCGCGGATTCGCTGCTTTAATTCCTTCGGTCCCGGAAAACCGCCGTCGCGCTTGCGCTCCCAGATCAGTTGATCGTCGATGCGGATTTCGAAATTGCCGCCAGTGCCAGGAATGAGCGCCACCTCGCCAAGCGAGTCACTGAAAGTCTGAAGGAGTTCCTGTGCCATCCACCCGGCCCGCAGCAGCCAGTTGCACTGAGTGCAATAAAGAATGGTAATTCGTGGTTTTTCCATTTGATTTGCCCTTTCGCCGATCTTCAACTCAATCTCACAAAATTGTCACCTCGAAAAGTCAAGTTTTGAAGACCGGCACCTCGACTTCGAGTGCGCCTCGGTCAATTTGTGACGCGACGCACCATTGTCCCTAATCCAAGAGGTCCCCATGGCTCTCCAATCCACGACACGCTCCCGCCTGATCATCCCGGCATTGTCCCCTGTCTATACCTCCGCCCACGAGATCGTCGAAACGATCCTGCGCGTGATCGCCGGTGTTTTGCTCGTCACCCACGGCTTCGGCAAGATCACCAACCCCTTCGGCGCCGTCGGTATGGTGGAAAGCCTCGGCTTTTATCCAGGCGTCTTCTGGTCACCGCTGCTGGCCGCGACGGAATTTTTCGGGGGCATCCTCATCACCATCGGCCTCTTTACCCGCCCGGCATCATTCGCAGCGATGATCGTGTTGCTGGTCACGGTCTACTTCCATGGAATCGTCCGTGCCGAAGGTCTTCCGGGCGCAGAAAAATCCATCCTCTGGGCCGCAATCTTCTTGTTCTTTGCGCTGCGCGGCGGCAACAGCCATTCTGTCGACGCCCGCATCGGCCGGACGTTCTGAGCGTCCGGCAAGGGCTGGGCGACGCTCGCTCAGCCTTTTCCTTCCAGCGCCAGCCGCACCACGGTCCCGAGATCGGCTTCGCTATGACCAAGCGCGGCCGCCTGCCTGAAACTTTGGCAGGCAGCGTCGATCGTCGGCGTTGGAACGCCAAGGCGAGCGGCAACTTCGAAGACCACGCTCATGTCCTTGAGGACGCCTGATACCGGAAAGCCGACTGTGTCGGTCTGCCCGAGGATGACCGGCAGCCGGGACTTCATCGCAGGGCTGGCGGCAGGGCTGCCGGACAGGATTTCGATAATCTTGTCAGACGAAAGGCCGGCTTCGCCTCCAAGCTCGATCGCTTCCTTCATGGTCTGCCAGAGGCCCATCAGCATCATATTGTTGACAAGCTTTGCCGACGCGCCGTCCCCCAGTTTGCCGACATGGAGAATCCGGTTCGACAGAACCCCCGCAACCGGCTCGAAACGGCGGAAATCCTGATCGGTACCGCCGATATAAAAGCCGGCTGTCCCGGCCAGCAGCATCTCCGGCCCCCCGGCAATCGGTGCGTCAAGAAGCGCCACGTCCTGCTCAATCATCACCGTCTGGTGGGCACGCAGTGTTTCCGGGCTGACCGTGCTCGTATCCACAATCAGTCTTCCGCCAGGGTGAGCGGATGCGATCTCCTCGACCACGGCATGCACGGCCGCATCGTCAAGCAGTGCAAGAATGATGATGTCCGAAGCAGCCGACAGGGCGGCCAGATTGGTGGCCCCCGCAATCCCAAGTGCGGAAGCCTTTTGTTGGGGAACCCCGCTGCGGCTCCACCCGGTGACCGTGAAACCCTGGCCCGCGAGCCGCTCTGCCATCGCACTACCCATGCGCCCCAGGCCGACGATCCCGATCCGCTCCTTTGACATCCTGATATTCCCTTCCATGCATTCTTTGCGGTTAAAGCAGAACCGGCCGATCTCGTCTTCTTCATTTTCCGAAGCTCGAATCTTTCTTGATTGCACGGCCCCGGTGGAGGCAGGCGCAGAGCGCAAAAAAAGGCCCCCGAAATTGTCGGGAGCCTTGGATGCGATTTCGACGCGATCTAATGCGTGCGGGTGTCCGTGCGCCCTTCGCCCTTCGCGCGCTGGAAAGGTTTGGCTTCTTCGACGATGCGCTCCTTGGCCACATCATGGACTTCGGAGGCAACTGACGCAGCCTTCTCATAGACCTCGGACACTACTTCCTCGGCCTTGTCGCGGACATCGGACGCCTTGGTGGCAAGTTGTTCACGCATATCGTCTGCCATTTCTCCCATCATCTCGTCTTCGCGACGAGTATTGGGAAGAGCCGCGCCGATAGCCGCACCGAGTGCGAATGCGAGAGCACCTCCAATCAGCGGCTGATCCCTGAAGTGGTTCAGGATGGCGCTGTTCATATCAGAGGCTTGATCTCTTAGCGCGTCGGTTCTGGACACCGTGCCGTCCCGGACGGACCGGAAGCCCGCCGCCAAGGAACCACTCGCCTGGGATGCGGTCGCCCCCATCCGACGCCAGGTCTTTGCAACCCAGCCGGAGGCTTCGTCAAAAAGGCGCCCGGTTTCGTCCCGGATGTCGTGGATCTGCTGGCCGGTGGCGTCCGCAAATCCTCGATAGGTGCGGCCCGCGTCGTCCATGAAGTGGCCCGCTCTTCGTCCGGTCTCGTCCGTCAGGGCCTTGAACCGGCTGCCTCCGTCGTCAGAAAAATGGCTGTAGCGATAGTCGCCATCCATCTGTACCGGGCCAGTGCGGCGAACAGGTCCTTTAACGGGAGCGAGAGGATAATTCTCTTCCTCGTAGTCGGAATAATCGGCCTGCGCAGCTCTTGAGCCTGCCGGGTTGGCCATCAGCCAGGCCATGCCGACGCCCATCAGTGCGACCGGAATAGGATTGGTCTTCATGGCATTGCCGAGATTGGAGACATATTCGCCGCCTCCGCTCGACTTTGCCCAGCCAAGTGCTTCGTCGAGCAACTGCCCCGGAGACATCTTGGCCTGGATGGCGTTCATCCGTTCTTCGATTCGACGGCGATCCTGGTCGATCTCCCGTTCGAGTGCTTCGGCTTTCGCCTTGTCAGAAATATCACCCATCACACACGCTCCTTGATCATCTGGGCATCCCGGCGAAGCGACGACGAGGTGCGGTCGAGTTTCAGGTTTTCGCCACGCAGCGTGGCCAGGCCTTTGGAAATCATCACCCATGCTGCGAGTGCGACGAGCACCCCGACAATGACGGAAGACAGGGCATCGGCCCCGGGCTCGGTCATCCCTTGGGAAACGAAGAAGGCTGTGAGCCCCCTTACAAGGGCCGCGAGAAGCACGCCAACTGCAGCAATAGCGAAGATCACGCCCGCGGCGAAGGCTTCCACGCCTGTTAGCGCTGATGACATCTTGGCCGAAGCTTCCGTCTTCGCCAAAGTTATTTCCTTGCGGAACAGGCCGGTAATGTCGGTCACGAGGTCGCGCACCAGCTCCGGAAGAGGACGGTTTTCATAGGTATTAGCCATTGTAAGTGCCTCCTGTCTGGTAACCCGAGGTGAAGTTGGTGTCCGTCCCGGCGGCTGCGGAAGAAGCAGGCCTCGATGGTGATCGCGTGGTGCCGGCATCATTGCGTGAGGTGGTTTGCTGCAAGCGGCGATCTGCGGAAGCAGTTAGGAAGCGGCTAGCGGCAAAACCAGCAAGCGCGGCGATCCCGAGAAACGCCGCGGGATTCTGGCGTCCGAAATCCTCCGCCATGCCGGCGATCTGGCCCATGTCCTTGCCCTTGATATCGTCGGCAAAGCGCTGGACGGTCGAGCCGATCTGCTTTGCATAACGGCCGACCGCCGCCTGATCGCCTTGCTGCAGTTCATCGCCAACCTTGCCGATAGCTGCTGCAATGCTGCCAACCTGTTCGGCGGCGAAGTCCTTCTGTCCCTCGGCTGCCTCCTTGGCCTTTTCGGTGGCGTGGCTGATTTCCACGCGAGCGGCGGATTTGGCACCGCGCCAGTCTTCCTTGGCTTTTTCAACAATTCCACTTTCGGCAGCTTGGCCGGTCGTCGCGGCGCCGGTACCCTGGCTCGCCTGCGACGCCGGTATATCTCTGGCGGGATTGCCGGCATCCGCATAAGTGGACTCAGGCTGCAGGCCCGGTCCACGGTTTTCGGGTTGAACACCCGGCCCGCGGTTTAGGTCACGTTCAGTCATTGGTCTCTCCCAGTCTTCCAGGGACAGGATCGGTAGGATACCGCCTGTGCGATGTCACTCCAACGATGCGGATGGGAAGTTGTTCCCATTGCCCGTGACAAGCCCCTGTAGCCGTTGCTGTTTCTTAGAACCGACATGGACGAGAATTCGAGGCCGGCAGTTAAGATTGCATTCAGTGTTTTCCGGTAATTTTCCGTTAGCTATTCCGTCCACGGCCGGATCAGGCTCAGTTTCTGTTTTGCGTTCGGGTTGTCATGCGTTTATCGGTCTTGCCACTTCTCATCGCCGGCCTTGCACTTGCTAGCTGCTCGTCCAATTCCGGCTCAGAACGCGTCGCGGCCAATGTGTCGTCAAAAGAGACGACCGGTTCGGTCTCTCAGCCGATGGCGCCGGTGCCTGCAGCCAATGTGGGTGCTCCACTTGCGCAGGGTCAGGCCAGTGCCTCCCGCCAAACCCTGGCCTGGGCAGAACCCGTTTCAGCACCGAGCGCGTTTTCCAGACAGACGACCGTCGGGATGCCGCTCCCCTCCGATCGGCCGATCACGACACTCATGCCCGAGCAGCCAGAGATGGATTCAGCACCCGCTCGCGGCCGCATGCAAATCTACAGCCGCCGTTTTCGCGACGCTAAGCCCATCAATTTCGGCCGGGTTTCGCCTAAGGACTATGCCGTCCATGGGGTAGATGTATCGCGCTGGCAAGGGGAGATCGACTGGGTCAAGCTTCGAACCCAGGGCGCTAATTTCGCCTATATCAAAGCGACCGACGGCGGCGACCATCTCGATCCGATGTTCAAGACGAATTGGCGCCGTGCGAAGGAAGCCGGCCTGAAACGCGGCGCCTATCATTTCTTCTACTGGTGCCGCACAGCGGGCGAGCAGGCGGACTGGTTCATCCGCAACGTGCCGCGGGATCCGGACGCCCTGCCACCGGTGATCGATGTTGAGTGGAACGGCGAATCTCGCTGCAAACAGCGCCTGGCGCGCAAGCGCGTGCTTGAAAAGATGCAGGTCTTCATGGACAAGCTCGAGCGCCATTACGGCCAGCGGCCGATCATCTATACGGCACCCGATTTCTACGAGGACAATCTCACCGGCGAATTCCTGAACTACCCATTCTGGCTACGGGCCGTTGCCCAGCACCCTTCCAAGGTTTATCCGGGCCGCAAATGGGTCTTCTGGCAGTATTCCGGTTCAGGCCTTTCGCACGGCGTTGACGGCAAGATCGATCTCAATGTCTTCCACGGCGGGGTGGAGCAGTGGCACAACTGGATCTCGCCAAGAACCGCCATGGCACAAAACTAAGAGGGCGGGGGACATCGTTGAAGACCCCCACCCCTCAAATTCTCGTCAAAGCCGTGCTTCGAGGATCAAATTAAAGGGCGTTGCCATGGCCCGCCGGAAGTGACTGAAACCTGCCTTGTAGAACAGATCCCGCAATCGCGCCTCGCCGGCTTGTGCGCCCAGCACGGTGCGGCCGCCGTCGGAAATGGCATGCGCGCAGCAGATCGTGGTGGATGCGGCGTAGTATAGGCGCGCGACCGGCGAGATATTGTCCTCCACCCGATCATTGGCAAATGGCTCCACCAGCATAACCGTCCCTCCAGGCGCGAGCATCCGCGCGGCATGCGTGGCAGCAGCCAGCGGGTCCCCCATGTCATGGAGGCAATCGAAAAAGCAGATCAGGTCATAACCTGCACCGGAATAATCCTGCGCACGAGCCTGTTCGAATGTCACTCTATCTGTGACCCCTGCGTCAGCTGCAATCTTGCGGGCTTCAAGAACCGACGTCTGATGTGTGTCAAAGCCGCGGAAGCGCGAGGCCGGAAAGGCTTCCGCCATCATGACCGTGGAATGGCCATAGCCGCAGCCGACATCCGCAACACACGCACCAGCCTTGAGCTTTTCGGTGACACCATCAAGAGAAGGCAGCCATTCCGGGACAAGACTTGCCTTATAGGCGTTGCGGTAAAATGAAGCGACGCCGCAATGAAGGCGGCCATCGTGGTCGCCCCATGGAATCCCGGATCCGGTGCGGAACGCTTCCAGCGCCTTGTCCTCATCCGCCCACATAGAGGCCGGAACCGCCCAGGCACCTGCGACAAAGACCGGGCTCTCGTCGTTTGCAAGAACGAGCGCCTGTTCCGGCGTAAGCTCGAAACGGTCGCTTGTGGCGTGGTAAGCGAGGTAACCGCCTGCCACCTGCGAGTTTAACCATTCCCGGACATAGCGTTCGGCACAGCCGGTGCGGCTTGCAACGTCTCGCGACGTGAGCGGGCCTGCACCTGCCATAACCTTGTAAAGGCCTAGGCGGTTACCGATGCTGATCATTACGCCGCCATAGCCGGCAGACAGATCTCCGATGGCACGGGAAACGATCGCGTCCAGCTTTGCCGAATCTACCGTAGTGCTTGTGACATAGTCCATATTGCTATCTCCTCTTCATTCACCTGTTGTGATGATGAGTGGAAGGTCGCAGGTCGGAAGCTCAATAGGCAGAGCGAGAAACACCAAGATCGGGTCATTTGGGCCACCAAGTGCCGCAACACGAGTTGATATGGGAGGCTTAAGATGTCGGGCGAGGCGACTGGGGCCAAGATCAGGCCGATACATGTGAGCCTTGTGGCCATTCCCGACGCGGTGGTCTCGACACTCAGCGGCGTGTTCGACGTCATGAATGCCTTTTCTGTCTTCCCGCCGCCGGGGGCTTCGACATTGCCGCCCTTCGAAGTTGAGATCGTCGGACTTCAGGCTGGCCCCCTACCGCTTGCAAGTCGGGTGCCGATGACGGTGCATCGAAGCATTGCGCAAGTCGAAACCACCGAGATCATCATCGTTCCCTCCATATTGCTCGCGGCAGATGGCTGGGAAAAAGGGCGGTATCCGGAGCTTGTGGCCTGGATAGGCAGCATGCACGACAAGGGCGCTCTTCTCTGCTCGGCATGTTCCGGCATCTTCCTGCTGGCGGAAACAGGCCTGTTCGATGGCGCTGATGTGACCGTGCATTTCGGCTACGCGGATGCCTTTATCAGGACATTTCCGAAGGTTCGCGTCCATCCAGAACGGGTGCTGGTGGTATCGGGCAGTCGAGAAGACCTCATTACCTCCGGCGCCTCGATGACATGGCACGATCTCGTTCTTTATCTGATCGCTCGCCACGCCGGAGCCGCGGCGGCGCAGGGTATCGCCCGCAATTTCGCGCTTCAATGGCATCAGGACGGTCTTGCCCCCTACATCGTGTTCGAAGGGCGCAGAGATCATGGAGATACCGCCGTGAGATCCGCCCAGGAGTGGGTCGCTTCGCATTTCTCTGTTACCAATCCGCTCGAAGAGATGATCCTCCATTCGGGGTTGACCGAACGCACATTCAAACGGCGCTTCACCAGCGCGACCGGAGTCAGCCCGATCGGCTACGTGCAACGGCTGCGCATCGAGGAAGCCAAGCGCAGGCTTGAGCGTACGGATCTGTCAGTCGACGAGATCAGCTGGCAGGTCGGATACGAGGAACCGGCCTTCTTCCGCCGCCTTTTCAGACGCGTCACCGGCCTTGCTCCAGGAGCATACCGGAAGCGTTTTCGCATCCCCGATTACGCGCGTTCAGCCCAGGGCTTCCGCTCAGCAACCATCTGCGATTGAAAGTTTCGGGAACAAAATCCGCTCCGGGGCATTGAAAGCCAGGCAGAAGGAGGAAGCATCATGACCTATGATCCCAATGACAGATTGAATGAGCCCCGTACTACGTCCGGGGTGAACAACAATATGGAAGTCCGCCGCAGCTCCTCGTGGGTGCCGTGGGTAGCCGTGCTTGCCGTCATTCTTGTCGGCGCTTTCGTGTGGTCGCAGATGGGCAGCTCGCCTACCGATCCCCAAACCACCTCTTCAACGACGCCGCCGGCCGCAGACAACGCGTCTCCGGCCCCGGCTCCTGTGACCCCGGCCGCCCCGCCGGCCGCAGATCCCGCTCCGGCAACACCGCCTGCCGGTGGCACTGGTGGGACCGGCACGCAGCCGTAAGCCTTCCGTTCATCAATGAACGAATTGAAGTCGCCCGCCTCGTCGCGGGCGATTTCTTTTATACCCGGCGCCCGCGCAGAAGCGTGCGAGCCGAAGTCTGCGGCTCCGCGAGCCGGTCGGCTTCAAGCGACAAGAACATCCAATCGATGAAGACGCGCACGATCGGTGTGGAACGCACCGCAGGACGACAGGCGACATAGAAGGAATCGTTTGCGGCAACGCTCAAGTCGAAGGGAACGACGAGTTCCCCGCGAGCAATCAGATTGCTGGCAGTGATCGTGTCGCCAAGCGCAATGCCCTGCCCATGCAGCGCAGCTTCCGTCGAGAAGCGGGCATCGCCCATGAAATGCTGCTGACGACGGGGCAGTTCGATGGCGTCTGCCGCCGAAAGCCAGGTATTCCACTCACGCCCGTCATCATCACCGTGTAGCAAGACATGGTCTTCGAGGTCCCGGATGGTACGCAGAGGTCGGCTATTCAGGAGCGTCGGGCTCGCGACCGGAAAAAGCTGAAGGTTGCTCCACAGCCGCGTCCAGGCATCCGGCCAATTGCCGTCGCCATAAAGGATGCACACGTCCACGTCAGCCGAATGGAGTTGGGTCGGGTCGTTGGAGGCCGAGATCTTCAGCCGGACGCCCGGATATTGCTCGGTGAAGTTATTGAGCCGCGGCACGATCCAGAAAGACAAAAGCGCCGGGACGCAAGTGATCGACAATTCGCCGCTTGTCGCCGGACGTTTCATCTGCGCGGTGGCGGCGGCAATCTCGCCGAAGGCTTGAGTGACGGCAGGCAGCAGCAGCGCACCTTCCGACGTCAGTTTCAACCGCTTCCCGCCGCGCTCGAACAGGGAAACGTTCAACGATTCCTCCAGCGCCTTAATCTGATGGCTGACGGCGCCGTGGGTGACGTTCAATTCGCGCGCCGCAGCCGAAACTGACCCGCAGCGAGCGGTCGCTTCGAATGCGCGCAATGGGTTGAGAGGCGGCAGCCGGCTGTTCACTTTGATCCTTATTGTGAGTTTTTCTCACTTCAACAGCTAGAACAATCTCAATTGCTTTTCCAGGCTCTCCTGATTGATAATGATGAAAACGAGGGCGATAGCCCGTGGGGAACAAAAATTAGGCTGCGGCTTCAAGGCAGCAGATAAACAAGCGAGGTTTGCATGGCTTTCGACGGCAACAGGCTCGAGCAATTGCGGGCCAAATATCTTAACAGCCTCGGCGGCGAGATCTTCGATCCGAAATTCAAGAAGGTCGGTAAAAAGATCTTCGACAAGGCAGGAACGCGCGTCGCACCCTATGCCGGAATACCAACGCTTCTTGACGCGCCCTACCTGCCGCTCGATGCAAAGGATCCGGATTTCGGCGATCTGCAGGTGGCGATGATCGGCATGCCAATGGATCTCGGCGTTACCAATCGGCCAGGATCGCGCTTTGGGCCCCGGGCGCTCCGCGCCATCGAACGGGTAGGCCCCTATAACCATGTCCTGGAATGCGCACCGACGCATGAGCTGAAGGTCGCCGACATCGGCGACGTACCTTTCCGCAGCCGCTACCGCCTGGAAATGAGCCATGACGACATCGAAAGGCGCGTTAACCAGATCGTCGATGCCGGAGTGCTACCTTTGTCGGTCGGTGGCGATCACTCAATCACTCACCCGATCTTGAAGGCGGTGGGCAAGAAGGCTCCGGTCGGGCTCATCCATATCGACGCCCACTGCGACACCAGCGGCTTCTTCGATGAGACGAAGTTCCATCACGGCGGACCATTCCGCAATGCCGTACTCGATGGCGTCCTTGATCCGACCCGCACGATCCAGATCGGCATCCGCGGCGCTGCCGAATATCTGTGGGAATTCTCATACGAGTCTGGCATGACCGTGATCCACGCCGAGGAGGTGACTGGTCTAGGTATTCCCGCGATCATCGAGAAGGCCAAGGCGATCGTGGGTGACGGGCCAACCTATGTGTCCTTTGATATTGACAGCCTAGACCCCAGTTTCGCGCCCGGTACCGGCACACCGGAAATCGGCGGCCTCACCACCCGCGAGGCACTCGAACTGATCCGGGGCCTGCAAGGCATCAACATCGTCGGCGGAGACGTCGTGGAGGTCGCACCGCAGTATGACGCCACCCACAATACGGCGCATGCCGGTGCGCAGATGCTGTTTGAAATTCTAAGCCTCATGGTCTTCAGCCCTTCCGTAAAGGGGCGAAGCTGATCTAAAGTTCGATACAAAGTGGGAACACGCCGGTCCAGGCCAAGAACCATCCGGCAAGCAAAGGAGAGATACCATGTCCGATATCTTCAACAACAAGATCGGCCGCCGCGCCGTGCTTGCCGGAGGCATTGCCGGCGCTTCCATGCTGGCCATGCCGTCCGTGCTGCGCGCCCAGGACAAGAGCCTGAAGGTCGGCGTATATGGCGGCTACTTCAAGGACTCCTTCGACAAGAACATTTTTGCAGACTTCACCAAGGCCACCGGCATCGCCGTCGAATCGGTCGCGGAACCGACCGGCGAGGCTTGGCTGGTGCAGCTCGAACAGGCCGCCAAAGCAGGTGCCGCACCGGCCGACGTATCGATGATGTCGCAGGTCTCGATGCTGAAGGGCCAGTCCACCAACCTGTGGACGCCGCTGGATCTGGCTAAAATTCCAAACTCGAAAAACCTGATCGACCGCTTTGTCAACAAGTACCCCGATGGCAAGGTCGCAGGGATCGGCGCGGTTTCCTGGTACATCACGCTGGTCTCGAACACTGACGTAATCAAGGAAGCGCCAACCTCCTGGGCCGCGATGTGGGAAAAGGACAAGGAAGACAAACTTGGTCTGCTCGCCCTGGTATCCAACTCCTTCCTTCTCGAAGTGACGGCCAAGACCTTCATGGGCGGCACCAATGCGCTCGACACTGAGGAAGGCATCCTCAAGGCGCTTGAGAAGCTCGCCGAGCTGAAGCCGAATGTCCGTCTGTGGTATCGCGATGAGGCACAGTTCGAACAGGCGCTAAAGTCAGGCGAAATCCCGATGGGACAGTATTATCACGACGTCACCGGCCTTGCCGCTGCGGATGGAAATCCGGTTCGATCCACCTTCCCCAAGGAAGGCGGCATACAGGATTCCGGCTGCTGGGCACTGTCACGGGCATCGAAGAAGACGGAAGAAGCCCACACCTTCATCAACTACATGTGCCAGCCGGCAATCCAGGCGACCTTGTCGCGCAAGGTTGGCACCGCGCCGACCATCAAGCGCGACCTGCTCGATTTGACGGCGGAAGAATTCGCCGCCGTATCTTCCGATATCGAGCCCATCATCCCGCGCTATGATCTTTACCAGACCAAGTCCGATTTCCTGAACCAGAAGTGGACAGAGATGATCGCTGGCTGACGGGTAGCCGCTTGTCCTTGTGACGAGGGTTACGCTGAGATCCGGGAACGGCTAACATCGGTCGCACCCGTTTAATCCCTCCCCATCCGGGGAGGGTTCCCATCACTCGCCGAGCCGATTGACGAGAGCAAAATGTCCGGATTGATCCTAGAGCATGTAACGAAGCAATTCGGCACCTTCACCGCAGTCAGCGATGTGAACCTCTCGGTGGCGGACGGCAGCTTCGTCTGCCTGCTCGGGCCTTCGGGCTGTGGCAAGACTACGCTGATGCGGATGATCGCCGGTCTCGACTTGCCTACCGGCGGCTCAATCAGGCTGAGCGGGACCGATATTACACAGGTGCCGACCCATAAGCGCGATCTCGGCATGGTCTTCCAGTCATTGGCGCTCTTCCCACATCTGACAGTCGGTGAAAACATTGCTTACTCGCTGCGCATTCGGGGCGCCGACAAGGACGCACAGAAAAAGCGTGTCGACGAGCTTTTGGCGATGATCCATCTGCCCGGTTTTGCCGACCGCTCGGTCAGTAAGCTCTCTGGTGGCCAACGCCAACGCGTTGCAATTGCCCGCGCATTGGCGATCTCTCCCAAACTTTTCCTTCTCGACGAACCGCTTTCGGCACTCGACGCCAAGCTTCGCGAGGCGATGCAGGTGGAACTGCGCCAGCTGCAACAGCGTCTCGGCATTACCACCATCGTCGTTACCCACGATCAGCGCGAAGCGATGACCATGGCCGACACCGTCGTGGTGATGAACGGCGGCGAAATCCGCCAGGCGGCAGCACCCGTCGATATCTACCGCCGTCCAGCCGACAGTTTCGTTGCGGACTTCATCGGCCAGACCAATCTTCTGCCATTTGAAACCGACAGTGCAGGCCAGGCCGCGGTGCTTGGGACGTCCATCGAAGGCTTTGCCCCGCTTGCGGGATCGACGAAGGGTATGCTCTCGGTGCGCCCCGAAGACGTCCAGCTGGTTCCCGCCGGCAATGGCGCGATCCCCGCCAAAGTGACCTTCGTGCGTGACCTCGGGGGCACGATCGAGACATTCGTGGAGGCGGGTGGCCAACAGGTGATTGCGGTTTCTTCACCGCGAAATCGGCCCGAGGTTCAAGTCGGCCAGACGGTCGGCATCAAGCTCGATCCCGCGACAAGCGTGGTGCTCCCCAAATGAGACGCGAACCGCCGCAGCGCCTTGGCGATTACGGCCCGCTTTTCTTCCCGGCGGGCATGCTGACCCTGTTCTTCGTGGTGCCTTTCGCCACGATGATCGCCGTTTCATTCTTCCAGCGCGAACAGGGCGGCTTTTATACCCCCGCCTTCGTGCTCGACAACTATGCAAGGTTCCTCAGCCTCTTCTTCGGCAAGGTACTCGGTTTCTCCCTCTTTCTCGCCGTAGCGGTCGCGATTGCCTGCGTGGTCGTCGGCGTCCCCTTCACCTATCTGCTGGCGCGCTCGGCACGCAAGATGCAGATTGCCTGGCTGGTCGCGCTGCTCTCCATCCTGTCGCTTTCCGAGGTGATGATCGGTTTTGCCTGGTCAACCCTTTTTTCGCGTACAGCCGGCATCACCAATCTCTTCGTCTGGCTAGGGTTGATGAGTCAGGCGCAAGCGCTGACCCCGAGTTTCGGGGCGGTGATGACCGCCATGACCTACCAGGCGTTTCCCTATACCGTCCTCGTCCTTTATCCAGCGCTGGTCCGGCTTGATCCGACCCTGGCGGAAGCTGCCCGTACGCTCGGTGCTTCCCCAGTCAAGGCCTTCTTTACCGTCGTCGTACCGGCACTGCGCAACACCATCCTCGCAACGCTGATCATGGTCTTCATCTTTGCGCTGGGCTCCTATCTGCTGCCCCAACTCTTGGGTCGGCCGCAACACTGGACGCTCTCGGTTCTCATCACCGATCAGGCCATCTATCAGTCGAATATGCCATTTGCTGCCGCCATGGCCGTCTTCCTGGTGCTGGTATCGCTCGCACTGGTGGGTCTTGCGGTTTATGCCGGACAGCAGAAGGAGGCGAAATGACCGCGCTGCGCCGTCTGTTGTTTTTTGTCGTCGGCTTGTTTTTGGCCCTGCCCCTGATCGTGGTAGCCGGCGTCTCGATCAATCAGCGGCAAACTCTTGCCTTCCCGCCACAGGGATTTTCGCTCGCCTGGTACGGCCAGATCTTTACCAACCCGGAATGGCGCAATGCCCTGGTCGCCTCGCTGACCCTGGCCGCCACATCAGCCCTGCTGGCGCTGCTAATTGCGCTGCCGCTCGCCTGGTTCCTGTGGCGTCGCCTGGCGCCCTGGGCGAACATTTTTCAGCTTCTTGGCGTTGCTCCCTTCACACTGCCACCGGTCATCACGGCGCTTGGGCTCCTCACCTTCTGGGCGACAACCGGTCTTTACGGTCAGGCCTGGACGGCGGCAATCAGTCACGGGATCTTCTTCGTCACTTTGCCGTTGGTGACCTTGTCCCTCGGCTTTTCGGCGATCGACCGCTCATTGGTCGAGGCCGCCGCGACGATGGGCGCCGACGACCGGACGATTTTCCGGACCGTCGTGCTGCCGCTTATCCTGCCCTATATTGTCTCCGGTTACGCCTTTGCCTTCGTGCTGTCGCTCAATGAATATATCGTCGCCTACATGACCGTCGGCTTCACCATGGAAACGCTGCCCATCAAGATTTTCAATGCGCTGCGCTATGGGTACACGCCGACCATGGCCTCGGTAACGGTGCTGTTCCTCGTCATCGCGGCAGTTATCTTTGGTCTCGTGGCTCGCTTCGGCGACCTTCCGAAACTGCTCGGTGCGCTCTCGGAGGACAAATGAAAATCGCGGGCTTTCAGATGCAGCCGGTCGTCGGCGACTTGGATGCAAACCTCGCCAAGATCGAGACGGCGGCGAGCAATGCCGCCGTCGAAGGCGCCAAACTCCTGATCGCGCCGGAATTGGCGCTGACCGGCTATGGCGCGGCTGAGAAATTTCCGAGCCTGGCCACGCCTGCTCACGGACCGGTGACGGACAAACTTTCTGAAATCGCCGCGCGGCACCGGATCGCAATCGTTGCCGGCTTCGCCGAAAAGGCATTCGAAAACACCTTCAACAGTGCCTTCTTCACCGACGGCGACGGACAGACGGCCGTCTACCGCAAATGCAACCTTTATGGTCCCTATGAGCGCCAATGGTTCCGTCAGGAGGACCGCCGACAGATACTTGTGACACTAGACGGTATGCGGCTCGGTTTTCTCATCTGCTATGATGTCGAGTTTCCCGAAAATGTCCGCGCGCTGGCAAAGGCTGGGGCCGATCTCGTTGTGGTGCCGACCGCATTGCCGGTGGGCTCCTCAGGGGAGTTCATCGCGGAGCACATGATCCGAGTGCGCGCCTTCGAAAACCAAATTTTTGTCGCCTACATCAACCATTGTGATTCCGACCACCGTTTTTCCTACGCCGGCCGATCCTGTATCGCGGCGCCTGATGGCAAATTACTGGCGCAAGCGCCTGGAGCTGGGGAGGCATTGATCCTTGGCGACATAGATCCTTCGGCTTATGCGCTCTCGCGAGCGGAAAACACCTATCTTGCCGATCTGTGACCACGCCGAGAGCAAGAATTCCACCTGTTGGTTCATTGTCCAGGTGGAACGGTTTACTTTTTCGACAGTTAGTTACTCGTCAACCGTGGCGGGTACGGGCTAACGGAGGAAGTATCAATGCTCAAGATTATTTCGATCTCTCTGCTGTCCCTTGGACTGGCAACAGGCGCTCTTGCCCAAAGCCGCGATGGCGGGAATACCGGCGAACAGCCTGGTGACCCTTTGAATAAGGTCAATCCCGGCGCAGTGCATGCCCCTCAAGCAACCGATGACACGACCACCCATAGTGTCCGGACCAACTGCGCTCCGAACATGCAGACGAACAAGACATCCCCCAATCCTGACAAGACAGCGACTACTAGTGTCACTGCAGGTGAGGCTGGCCCGAACACCTCCGGTCAATCATCAGACTGCTGATATAGCTGCTGTGCGATTGGCCGGTCCCCACCGGCCAACGCCTGTCATCCGCCCAAGATGACCTCGATAAACCTGTAAGCTTTAGCCTACTCTTTTCTTTGTCAGCCCCTGCCCTAACTGCTCTTCCCGTTCAGACCAGGAGACGAGACAATGATCATTCGATCGGGCGGTTGTCTGTGCGGAAAAGTTGCCTATAGCGTGCGGGACGCTCCTCTTCGCATCGGCCTTTGTCATTGCGTCGACTGCCGCAAGGAGAGCGGCTCAAGCTTCGTCACCTTTGGGATCTGGCCGCGGAACGCCTTTGAAAGCTCGGGCGAGGTCAGATTTTTCCGTGGCCGCGGCTTCTGCCCGAACTGCGGTTCTCGCGTCTTCAACGAAAGCGAAGGAGGCGAGGTGGAAATTCGGGTGGGATCACTCGACATGGCGCCGTCCGATCTCGAACCAACCTATGAAATCTGGGTGAAACGTCGGGAAAACTGGCTGCGCGCACTCCCGATCGACCAGCATGAGCAAGACCGAGGCTGAGACCAGGCGCACCGCCGTACTTGATCAAAAAAAGGATCTCCCATGCCGCAGGTGGATTTGCTTGAAAGAGCGATCGCGATCGCCATGGACGCACATGAAGGTCAATCATCGAAGACTGGCGGCCCGTTTATCGACCATGTGCGACGGGTAGCGGATCAGGTGTCCGCGAATGACGAAAAACTTGTCGCCTGGCTGCACGATGTCGTGGAAAAAGCACCCGGGTGGTCATTTGATCGCCTTCGTGGCGAAGGATTTCCCGAAGAGGTCGTCCGGGCGGTGGACGCGTTGAGCAAACGCGAGGGCGAGGACTATTTCCAATTCGTCCGGCGTTCCATCGCCAACCCGCTTGCAATATCCGTCAAACGGGCGGATCTGACCGATAATCTTGCCCAGGCAACTCAAATGGGCGGAGACATATCCAAATATGTCGAGGGCCTGCGTATCCTTGATGAGCAATATCCCCGTTGTCTGGCGGAACCTTGAGCCATCTCTCCCGTTCGTTTCCGCGCAGCACGCGCTAGCACGACCGACAGGTGAGCTCATGGAATTTTTATCTAAAGTGGCTCTGGTGACAGGTGCCGGGTCGGGCATTGGCAAGGCGGCAGCAGTCAAGCTTGCCGCAGAAGGAGCCAAAGTCGGCGTTCTCGGCCGCACGCGAGACGAAATCGACAAGACAGTCGACGAAATCGTCAGATCCGGCGGCGAGGCTCTCAGTCTGGAAGCGGATGTATCGGACGAAAGTCAGATGCGGGAAGCGGTCGGAAGGCTCGCCACGCGGTTTGGACGCATCGATATCGTGGTGGTAAACGCAGGCATCAACGGCGTCTGGGCTCCGATCGACGACCTGAAACCTCAAGAGTTTGACAAGACAATTGCTGTCAATCTTCGGGGCACGTACCTGACTTTCCACACCGTGGTGCCGCATCTGAAAAAACAGGGCGGCTCGGTCATTGTTGTCTCGTCGATCAATGGCAATCGCACGTTCAACACACCGGGAGCGACAGCCTATGTGGCAACAAAGGCGGCACAAGTCGCCGTGGTGCAGCAACTGGCACTTGAGCTCGGCAAGCATAAAATTCGGGTCAACGCGGTTTGCCCAGGCGCGATCGACACAAACATCAACGAGAATACCACCGTGCGCAGCGAGAAAGATACGGCGGTGCCGGTGAAATTCCCAAAAGGCGATATTCCGATAACTGGCGGCAAGGCCGGCGAAAGCAACGACGTGGCGGATGTCATCCTGTTTCTGGCGTCCGATCGCTCACGCCATGTCACCGGCACGCCCATCTTTGTCGACGGCGGGCAAGGCCTTCTGAGATAGATATCGCACTTGAACCCCGGGGTTGGAGCGAACTAGTATCTTCAAAGATGAGGGTGGGGAGATTTGTGGATGGTAACTACACCGAATTTCGGATCCGCTCCAATCGTCATCATCGATCTCCAGACAGGCATGTTCGACGGGCTCGTCGATCCGCCTCTGCATGGGTCGGATCGGCTGGTCGAACGCGTCTTAGCCATCATCGATCGGGCTCGCCGGGACGGCCGAAAGATCGCATTTATCCGGCATGACGGTCCGCCCGGCGATCCGCTGGCGCCGGGAGAGCCTGGCTGGGCAGTCTGGCCGGCACTCGGACAGGCCGATGATGAGCCGACCTTTTCGAAAAGCGTTGGCGATGCCTTCAGCAATCCAGATTTCAGGCGATGGATCGAGGAACAGGGGGCGCCTGAGGTGATCCTGCTTGGAGCGCAGACGGATTTTTGCGTTGCCGCAACAGTAAAAGGCGCCCTGTCTAATGACCTCAAGGTGACCGTCATTTCTGACGCGCATAGCACGCTTGATCAGCCGGACGAGGCTGCGGCAGCAATCGTTAACCGCTACAACGCGCAGTTTGCCGAGGCCGGCGTCAATCTGGTGACCACCGATCGGTTCATCCAGGCGGTGGCATGACAGCGAGTTCCAGCCGGCGGGTCACGCCGATCCCATTCAAGAAACTCTCGTCGTGGCTAACCACCAGAAGCGCCCCATCGTAGAGACGCAATCCTGCTTCCACCGCGGCGATCGAGTCGATGTCGAGGTGGTTGGTCGGTTCATCGAGGATAAGCAAGGATGGCGGTTCTGGTCCGCCGAGTACGCAGGCGAGCCCTGCCCGCAGCATCTGCCCGCCGGACAAGCTACCGACAACCTGCAGGGCTGCATCGGCCCTAAACATGAACCGCGCCAGTGCCGCGCGGCAAGCATTTTCATCCGCGTTTGGATTGATCCGCCTAAAATTGTCCCGTATCGACGATTTCGGATCAAGCAGGCTCACCTGCTGATCGAGCAAGACGGCCTTTGTCGCTACTCTGATCGTGCCAACAAACGGTTTTAAGCGCCCAACGATGAGCGACAGCATTGTGGTTTTCCCCGAGCCGTTCGCGCCTGTCAGGGCGACGCGCTCGGGCCCGGTGATCTCAAAAGAAAGGTCGCTCAGAACCGGTGCGTCTGGCGTATAACCTGCCGTGACGCTGTCCATCCTGAGCACGGTCTTGTTCGCCGGCAGGCCGGTCAATGGTAGCGTGACCGAAAGTGGCTGGAGGGTTTCGATCTTTTTCCGCGCAATTGAAATGTCTTGGTTCGCTTGAGCCCGCCGGCGCTCGGCCAGCCGAGCATTCTCGCCGCTGGTATTTTCCGCCTTCCGTTTAAGCCCGCCGGCAATGATTCTAGGCATATCGCCCCTTGCCGCCCTCTTTTTACCAAAGCCATCACGTCGCGCCTTGCGTTCGACCGTTTCCTGGACCGTGCGGTTGACTTCCGTCATCTGCTTTTCGGCATCCGCCAGATCGTGTTCAGCCGCCGCCAGTTCGAACGCCTTACGCTCACGGTAGTGGGTCCAATTCCCCCCATAACGGGTAGCCCCGAGGGTCGTCAGTTCAACGGTCGCATCGACGATGTCGAGCAATTCGCGGTCATGGCTGACGATGATCGCCCCACCCCGCCATTGGCCGAGAAAATCGATCACAGCGCGTCTGCCATCCCGGTCGAGATTGTTGGTGGGCTCATCGAGGAGGAGGAAATCCGGTTGGGCAAAGATCAGTGCCGCAAGCCCTGCCCGGGTTCGCTGACCGCCCGAGAGGCTTAAGAGCGGTGTCTGCGCGTTTGCTTGCAATCCCGCGCGCGCCAAGGCCTCCGCCATATGCGCTTCGACCGTCCAGTCGGCCTGAGCAAGTTCGTCCACGGACGCTTCACCCCGTTCGGCGCGGGTGAGCAGGCGGAGCGCAGTGCGCGTGCCGAACAGATCGGCGATGGCCTCTTCTGGTCTGACCTGCACCAGCTGGCGCAACAGGCTCAACGTGCCGGAAACCGAAAGCCTGCCGGATGTGGGCACCAGGTCGCCGGTGATGAGCTTCAGAAGCGTCGTTTTGCCGACACCGTTGCGGCCGACAAGCCCAACCCGTTCGGGCCCGAAGCGGAGGTTCAGCGCTGAGAAAATTGGCCGGCCGTCAGGCGTGGACCACGAAAGATCGGAAAGAGTGATGGAGACGGACATGGACAGGTTCCCGGATTGCAAGGCGAAGCGGCGTTGCGATCGGGTTGGAATCCATGGTCGACCATCCTGTTGCTGTTACTGACGGTTGAAAGCTAAGCCCGAAATGCGGCTGGTTCAAGGTAGGTGAAGCCAGGAGCGGCCCTGTGCTTCAACGGATGAGTGGGCGAGCCCCCGTACGAGCGTTTGGCAACGGAGGCATCAACCAGCTATCGTTGATGAAGCCGACAGTGCCGGGGAATTAAAATCTTGAAACCGGCAAGCTAGCATCGCGAAGATGAGCATGTTGTCATCGATTATCGCCGCGATACTCCCTGTATAGGCATGGCGACCGCCATCAGCTTTTTCGCGAGCGCCAGAAATTCAGCAAGGGCCAGGGCGAAAAAGTCATCAGAAGGTTTGAGCCCCGGACGAAAGTCGGAGGTCGGGGCGACGGATATCAGACCGAAGTCCCATGGCGGAACCCGCTATAGGGTTGTGGTGTTTAGGTCGCAAGTACGCGAAGCCCAACACCAGCGCCACGTTGCATTGGCTTCGCCCAAGGTGGCGCACAAAACCCTCGGTCTCCCGTCGCCTCCTGGCGGCGGGTTTATTCATTCTCGCTTCCGGTTACCAGCGATCTCAGCTATCACGCCTTCTACCGGGTAGTGGAAACGCTGCAGGGCTGCTTTAGAAATGAAAGCAGCCGTTCCAACAGGCGCCATAACAGAGAGAAGGGCAAGGGGTAACGGCCTGCTCCATCAGTCCGTCGCTTCAGCGGCCCGCTGGTACGTCAACCTGGACATCTCCGACAAGCGGCTCGTCATTGGCGTCATCATTAAGTGCAGAAATGCTCAGGACGCAGGCGACAAGCCCTGCAACAAGTAAGAACCCATAAGGCATCGGTATCTCTCCTGTGCCCCCTGGGATTGAGTACACGCTTGAAAACTTAACGATCCGCTAATGTAAATGGTTAACATTTCCACAAAGAACCATTGTTGCACACTTGCGCACTTGGGGTTCTTTTACATGCCAACGCTTCTTGGAAGGCGCTTGGTGAGGAGGCCGCCACGTGGCGACCCCCTGCTTCGGTCCATTAATTCGAAGGAGCCGGCGTAGCTGGTGCCGGAGTTGCTGGCGGGTTAGTCCCCGTGGTAGCCGGAGGCGTGGCCGGAGCGGTAGCTGTACCGGCGGGCTCTTCGGATCCTGGCATGAACATCATCACCGCTATGATGATGACGACGACTGCGACGATACCAATTATGACGTTTCTGCTCATGAATGCTCCTCCGTAAGCCTGCATTGGCTCCCCGTGAGGTAGTTCGGGCTGTGGATTTGTCCACCCGTGGCCCGACTGCAACGGCTGTTCAATTCCTCCGGTCGGGCGCGCCTCGACGCTGGCACGCCGGCCCCGAATAGAAAGAGGACCGAAACGAATATTCGCCTCGGTCCTCTTTGGCCCCCGCCATGTGTTGCGTCCTTTATCGCCGGAAAAGCAATGAGCGGCAATTCCGAGTTTTCACCCGCGCCAAACCATACGTAGAATCCCTAATGCCGCTCTCACCCAAACCATATACCAAAAGCCGGGACCAGAAATTACGCCCGCTCCTCCCAGAGCTTCGCAAGCTCCACGATCGTCTTCACTGCCTTTTCCATGTCCTGGCTGCTGACGAATTCGAGAGGCGAATGGAACGCATGGCCCCCGGCGAAGATATTAGGGCAAGGAAGGCCCATGAACGAGAGCCGCGAGCCGTCCGTGCCGCCGCGGATACTGCCGCGCACCGGCTCCATGCCGGCCCTGCGGATCGCTTCCACCGCAAACTCGACGATCTCAGGATGCTTGTCGAGCACTACCTTCATATTGCGGTATTGATCCTTGACCGTGAAGGTGAAGCTGGAACCCGGGTAACCGGCAAGCACCTCCATGGTGATCTTTTCGAGCAACGCTTCCTTGGTCTTGAGGCCTTCTTCGGTAAAATCCCGGATGATGAAGCTCAGATTCGCCTTCTCCATTACGCCGGAAATACCGGTCGGATGGATGAAGCCATCGCGCCCTTTAGTCGTCTCCGGCGCCGCGTCTTTCGGCAGGCGGTCGATGATCGCCCCAGCAATGCGGATGGCGTTTTCCATCTTTCCGTATGCAAAGCCCGGATGGATTGCGACGCCCTTGATGTCGATCTCGACCGCATCTGCGGAAAAGGTCTCGTCCTCGATCGTGCCGGCGGTCTCCCCGTCGAGCGTGTAGGCGAAATCGGCGCCGAGCTTCTTCAGGTCCACCTTGTCGACCCCGCGGCCGATCTCCTCGTCGGTGGTGAAGAGGATACGGATCGCGCCGTGCTTGATGTCGGGATTGTCGATCAGGAATGCAGCGGCCGACATGATTTCGGCTATGCCGGCCTTGTCGTCGGCTCCTAAAAGAGTAGTACCGTCGGATGTGACGATGTCATGGCCGATCAGGTCCCTCAGCACCGGATGTTCGGCAACCTTGATGACCTGGGTGTCGTCGCCGCCAAGCTGGATGTCGCCGCCTTGGTAATTCCTGATGATCTGCGGCTTTACGCCGGTGCCAGAAAAGTCGGGCGCGGTGTCCATATGGGCGGTGAAGCAGACGACCGGCACGTTGTTCTTCGTGGTTGTAGCGGGGATCGTCCCGTAGACGTAGCCGTGCTCATCAAGGTGAGCATCACTTACCCCGATTGCCAACAGCTCCTCCACGAGCAACCGGCCGAGATCCTTCTGCTTCATCGTGGAAGGCTGGGTTGGGGACTTGGCATCCGATTGGGTATCGATGACGACATAACGGAGAAAACGATCGGTAACGCTATCGGCCATGACTGAAAATCCAAGTGCACATACGAGGGAGGACAAGTTTTAGCGGGCAGAAGAGACCTCGTGAATGGGGTACGTGGTTTTTTGCGCACGCGAAAAAGCCCGGCATCGGTTATGAGGTCCCAAGATCGCACCAGGCGCCCGGCTGCAATTACTACCGTAGTGGCCTGCCTATGGAACCATCGTCTATAAGCCCCGGCCAGCTTTCCGGTTATTTTCGATGCGGGTAAGGCAACCAGTTACCTTTGCCATCAGCAGATCAAAATCGATCGGCTTCGTCAGATAAGCTTCCGCGCCTGCCCTCAGGCCCGAAAGGACGTTTTCCCGATCCGTCAAAGCCGTCAGCATGATAAAGGGGGTATCGGCTAGATCTGGATAATTGACCTGGATCTCGGCAAGTAGTTCGTGACCGCTCATGACCGGCATGGAAATGTCGCAGATGACGAGATCCGGCCATTTGGAAATCAGAAGGTCCAGCCCTTCCTGACCATTGGCGGCCTGAAGGGTGGAAAAACCGGCATCCTCCATCTCCTCGACCAGAAGCTGGCGGATATCGTGCTCATCGTCTATGCATAAAATCGTCGTCATGGTTCCATTCCTAAGCTGTCTTCGCCTCAAGGACGTCGTCGAAGGGAAGATCCAGGGTAAACGTCGTGCCGCGGCCAAGTTCGCTTTCAACGAAGATCGATCCGCCATGTAGTTCGACGATTTCCTTCACGATATTAAGGCCTATCCCTGTGCCGGCGATACCGGTGGCGCTGCGTGCCCTGAAGTAGGGCTCGAAGAGCTTCGAAAGGTCATCCGAATCTATTCCGATACCGGCGTCTCTTATGGTGATGAAAACGCGCGGTCCCTGCTGCCAGCCTTTCACATCGATTTCCGGAGAGTTCGGCGAGTATTTGACCGCGTTTGAAAGCAGATTCGTAAAGACACGGCCAAGCGCCGCCCCATCCACCATTTGAAAAGCGGGCAAGGCCGCCAGATCAGCGCGAATGTGATGGTCCTTGCTGATTTCCATTCGATGCGCGATACATTCCTCTATCACGGCAGCGAGAGAGCAGGGTCTTTTATCGATTTCGATCGTTCCGGTGGCGATCCGTCCGGCGGCCAGGATACTCTCCATCAGATCCACCATCCGGACCACCGCCCCCTTGATCTGAACGCACTTGTCAGAAAGAAACTGCGGCGTCACCTCGCCTTTCGTACGTGTAAGACGCTGCGCCGCCCCGTCGATCACGGCAAGTGGCGTGCGAAATTCATGAGAGATCATCGCCACGAAGCGGCGCTGCAGGGCGTTGATCGCTCTCTCCTGCTGCAGAAGGCGGTCAAGTTCGACGTTCTTCAATTGGACTTCCACAGTCCTTTCCTCGACCGTTTTTTCCAGCCGATCGCGGTGCTCGCGCAGCCTCTGTTCGCTGGATTGCAAGGCTTTCATCGCGAGTTGGCGATCATGAACGTCTTCCAACAGACCGTACCACCTGATCACCTCGCCTGCCTCGTTCAACCGGGGTGCCGCACGGTTGCGAAACCACCGATACCGGCCCTTCACCGGCCCGATGCGATAGACCATGTCGAAAGGAGCGAGGTTTTCAACGGCCGCCTGCCATTGGGCGACAACCTGGGAGAGATCCTGCGGATGGACCGTTCTTTCCCAACCGCGCCCGAGAGCTTCGTGCAAATCAAGCCCCGAGGCGTGTTGCCAGCTCGGGCCAACCTCGATCACATCCCCTGCGGCATCCGCCACCCAAGGTGTCTGGGGATGAAGCTCCACAAATGAGCGGTAATGTTCTTCGCTCGCACGTAAAACCTGCTCGGCGCGGCGCAATTTGGTGATATCGGAAATAACCGCGATCAACACGGGCTTTGTCGTGCCGCCAATGGGAAGGAGCGCCCGACGTTTATGTGTTACCAATATTCGAGTTGCGCCGCCTCGACTGGTTACTTCCTCTTCGAGCAGACTGTCTTGGCCTGTCGCCATGACCTCAGAATCTATGGCCCGGATTCGGTCGGCGTCCGATTTTTGCAGGAATTCATGCCCTGTGCGGCCCAGGAGGTCCTCCGGGCTCATGCCGATCAGGTCGCAGGCTTTTTTATTGAGATACAAGAAGCGCGATTGGTCATCCTTGATGAGAATCGGCTGATGGGCTCCTTCGAACAGAGCCTGCAAGATATCCATATCTTGAAGCTGCTCGTTAGTCTCTCTCAGATGGGAACTGCCCGCCAACCAGGCCTCCATGGTAAGCCGCCATAATTCTACGAGCGCTAAATTAGCGCCTCTGGCTTACCGAATGCTGAAAGAGGCTCTTATTGTTTTACAGGCTGGCGGAAACAACACACGCGGAGGTTATGGAACCCCTCCTCGGCACGAAGAAGGGTTCCATAAATCTTTGGCCACGCGTTATTGAGCGGGGCGTGTTCCGCCACCCTTCTTTTCCGCATCGTGGGTGTGGTGACTGTCTCGTTCGCCCCCACCGCCGGAAACACGGCTTTGCGCACGACGGTCATCGTCGGCCGGGGGCTTTTTGACATCTAGCGGTGCCTTGGCGTTCTCGTGGGAGGCGCCGGGGCCACCCTGGCGGATGCTGGCAGGGGTCTTCTCGGACGTGGACATCACAAACCTCCTTTATCGATCCTGCTGGTACCCTTGGTGCGTCGTGTTGACCTTGCTGTTGCCCTGCTGCCCCTGCTTGTCGAAATTCACAGCGCCGGGATTGGTCGTCCGTTCGTCACCGGTTCCCGACGTCGCGGGTTGGCCGGTGCCTTTCGGGCTACGGTTGTCTTCTGGGATGGGTGGGAGGCGGCTGTTCATCGGATGCTCCTCTACTTTGCTACCTCCTGAGCTAACCCGTAAGCCGGCGGCCTGTTCCAATTTTGCGGAACACGGTTGAGCCTGCGACGTTGCGCAAGTGAGAAGTTCAAGAAGGCAGGGAGAGACGACCTCATGAACCCGGTCCCACATCAGCCCGCGACCATGGCCGAGCAACCGACGTCTCCTGCGATGGAGCGCAAGTGGTGGCACACCGCTACTGTCTATCAGATCTATCCGCGCAGCTTCGCCGACAGCAATGGAGATGGCATCGGCGATCTTCCGGGTATCGCCTCCAAGCTGGACTATCTGGAAAACCTAGGTGTCGACGTCCTCTGGCTCTCGCCCATCTACAAGTCGCCGATGGACGACAATGGCTACGATATCTCCGACTACCAGGACATTGCGCCCGAATTCGGTAGCCTGGCAGATTTCGACCATCTGGTAGCCGAGGCGAGGAAGCGCGGTATCGGGATCGTCCTGGACCTGGTCGTCAACCACACGTCGGATGAACATCCCTGGTTTCTCGAATCCCGCAAGTCTCCCAGCAGCCCCTATCGCGACTTCTACATCTGGCGCAAACCAGGTCCCGATGGCGGTCCTCCGAATGGTCTCATGTCATCCTTCGGCGGACCTGCCTGGACCCTGGATCCTCAAACGGGGGAATATTATCTCCACCTCTTCTCCCGTCGCCAACCGGATCTCAACTGGGAAAACCCAAAGGTCCGGCGAGAACTATACGACATGATGAACTGGTGGCTGGACCGTGGCATTGCCGGCTTCCGAATGGACGTCATCGACTATATCGGCAAGCAGGTCGATCAGGAACTCGTAAAGGACGGGCCTCATCTTCACGACTACCTGCAGGAGATGAATCGCGAGACGTTCGGCGGCCGCAATTTCCTCACGGTCGGCGAAGCCTGGAGCGCGACGCCGGGCTCGGCCTTGCTCTACACAGGACGCGATCGCAACGAGCTTTCGATGGTCTTCCAGTTCGAGCACGTCACACAACAATGGGACGAAGTCTACGGCAAGTGGCGCTCGAAACCCTTCGACCTCGTGAAGCTGAAGTCAGTGCTGAGCAAATGGCAATATGCCTTGTCGGAAGACGGGTGGAACTCGCTTTTCTGGGGAAATCACGACTTGCCGCGTGCCGTCTCCAAGTATGGCGACTCAACCGGCTATCCGTCGGAGTCCGCCAAAATGCTGGCGACCGTCCTGCATTTGTTAAAAGGCACGCCCTTCATCTATCAGGGCGAAGAGATCGGAATGACCAACGTCCCGTTCACCAAGATAGATCAATATCGGGATATCGAGACCCTCAATATGCACCGCCTGCATATGGAGGCTGGACTGTCGCCGGAAGAGTTCATCAAAGGGGCGAACGACAACGCACGTGACAACGCGCGTACGCCGATGCAATGGAGCGCCGCGCCCCATGGCGGCTTTTCCTCCGGTGTGCCCTGGATTGAGGTCAATCCCAACTACACGACGATCAACGCCGAAGCTGCCATGACTGACGAACGATCCGTCTGGAACCACTATCGGCAATTGATTGCCCTGCGGAAAGCTCATCCTGTTATTGTCTATGGGCTTTATCAGTCCTGGTTGGATCAACATCCGGACGTCTTTGTCTATACCCGTAGCCTGGACCACGAGCGGCTGGTGGTTATCGCCAATTTCACTCCGCGGGAAGTATCACTGACCATACCGGATGAACTCAAGATGACAGGACAATGCCTGATCTCAAACTACCAGCCTGTCGACAATCTCGGCCCGATTGTAGAACTCAAACCCTATGAGGCTTTTGCCATACTGTCACCGACCACGTAACAGACGGAGCGCGTTGATCGTAACCAGCACAGTCGCTCCGGTATCGGCCAGAATTGCCGGCCAGAGCCCGGTCACACCCAGAACCGTTGTTACCAGGAAGACCGCCTTCAGGCCAAGAGCAATGGCAATGTTCTGGTGAATGTTGCGCATCGTGCGCTTCGACAACTTGATCATGTCGGCGATGTCGCCGACCCGGCCGTGTAGAACCGCAGCGTCGGCCGTTTCAAGCGCCACGTCGGTACCGCCGCCCATGGCGATGCCTATGTCCGCCGCGGCAAGCGCCGGCGCATCATTGATCCCGTCACCCACTTTGCCGACCCTAAAACCTTTCCCCTTCAGGTCGTCCACGATGCGCTGCTTGTCCTCAGGCATCAGCTCGGCATGTACCTCAATGCCGAGGTCCTTGCCGATCGCGCCGGCAGTACGGGCGTTGTCGCCGGTTAGCATGAGCGTTTTGAGACCGGCATCAGTCAGCGCTTTCAGGCCAGCTTTTGCGTCAGGCCGCGGCTCGTCGCGCATGGCGATGGCGCCCGCCAGCGCGCCGCCTACGATCAACACCGAGACGGTCTTGCCCTCATCATTGAGGCCGGCGATCTGTCGCCGATGCGCCATGGACAGCGATACCCGATCGGCCGCTGCTTTCGGCGACCCCAAGAAGGCCTCCTGGCCTCCGATGACGGCCGTTACCCCCTCGCCACCAAGGGCCTTTGCGCTGCTGGCGGCAGGAATGTCCACTTCTTCATCCGCCGCCCTTGCAAGAATAGCCATTGCAAGCGGATGGCTGGACCCTGTTTCGAGCGCAGCAGCGATACGCAGCACCTCATCGGCGTTGCGGCCGAATGCAATCACGTCGGTTACCCCGGGCTTGCCGGCAGTCAGCGTCCCGGTTTTATCGAATGCAATGGCTGTGAGCTTGCCCACCGTTTCAAGTACCACGCCGCCCTTCATCAGCAAACCGCGTCGAGCGCCGGAGGAAAGCGACGCAGCGATTGCTGCGGGCGTCGAGATGACCAAAGCACAAGGACAGCCGATCAGTAGAATGGCAAGTCCCTTGTAGATCCACGCATCCCAGGCCCCACCTGCGATGAGCGGCGGCAACACGGCAACCAACGTCGCGACGACTACGACAGCTGGCGTGTAGTAGCGTGAAAAGCGGTCGATAAAGCGTTCGGTGGGCGCCTTGCTTTCCTGCGCTTCTTCGACCAGCCGGACAATCCGGGCGATTGTATTGTCGCCAGAAGCCGCCGTCACTTTGACGCGCAGCGCCGCCGCTCCGTTCACCGTGCCGGCGAAGACCGCATCGCCGACGGTCTTTTCAGCCGGTATGCTCTCGCCCGTTACCGGCGCTTCATTGATCGTACTTTCGCCGGCGACGATGACGCCGTCGGCAGAGATGCGGTCGCCTGGTCGCACGAGGATGATCGATCCCACGCTAAGATCTTCTGCCGGCACTTCGCGTATCTTGCCGTCTGCGTCCAACAGCGCGGTCTTCGGCACCAGCACCGTCAGGCTCTGAATACTCTGGCGCGCCTTGCCAGCCGCGACGCCTTCCAGAAGCTCGCCGACCAGGAACAGAAAGACCACCGCCGCGGCTTCCTCCGACGCATCGATGACCACCGCTCCGAGCGCGGCGACCGTCATCAGCATCTCGATCGAGAAGGGCGTACCCGCTATTGCCGCCATGACGGCGCGGCGGGCGATCGGGATTAACCCAATGAGCATGGCGGCGACGAAGATATAGGTATCGTAGGCAGGAACGAGACGCCCGACCCCATAAGCTGCTGCCAACGCAATACCGGAAAGGATCGTCAAGCGCCCCTTGGCACTCTTCCACCACGGCCCTTCGGTGAGGTCGTGCCCATGCAATCCCTCGACATTTTTCGTCCCGTGGCTGCCGTGGTCGTGCTTGCCATGGTCGTGGTCGTCATGATCATGACCACAGGCATGATCCGGCAGCTTTACTGAAGAAGGTGCCTTCTGCCCCAGAGCGCGCAGCGAATAACCAAGGCCGATGACCTTCTTTTCGATGGCAGGCAGATCGCACGTGCCATTATGACTGACCATCATCGTACCTGCGGCCACAGAAACGGAAACGCTCTCGACCCCTGGTATGCGGCGAACCGCCGTGTCGATCTTTGCTGCGCAACTTGCGCAATCCATTCCGCCGATCTTGTAGCGGGCCTGGTTCTTCGTCGTCATCTCTCTCTCCGTCTGGGATAGAGCAACCTATCTACAACCTCTAGTGACTGGAGCTACAAGCTGTTTATTGAAAAAAATTAGCTGGCATCCGTCGCGACATCGGACTAGTGCTGTCGTAAGACAGGGGCGTCCGGTTTGCCGGGCTGAGAAGCACCCTTTGAACCTGAACCAGATCATGCTGGCGGAGGGAGTCGCTCGGGCCTTTTCTGATTTTGCGCCCTGCGTCTGCTCCGCCCGACAAGGCAAGGATGCAGATGACAGAGACTCCAGGCCAGATTCTGGCAGCCATGCGCCAAAAGAACCCTCTTGTGCAAAACATCACCAATTTCGTGGCAATGAACATCGCAGCCAATGTGATGCTCGCGGCCGGTGCCTCGCCAGCGATGGTACATGCGAAGGAGGAAGCCGGGGATTTTGCTCGCATCGCCGCGGCGCTGACGATCAATATCGGCACGCTTTCGCCGGACTTCCTATCCGGCATGAAGGAAGCGGCAAAAGCAGCAGGCAAGGCCGGCAAGCCCTGGATTCTGGATCCGGTCGCCCATTTTGCTACGGCCTATCGTAGCGCCGCGATTGAAGAATTGCTTTCGCTGAAACCGACGGTCATCCGCGGCAACGCGTCGGAGATCATGGCACTTGCCGGCAGCCGGTCGAGCGGTCAAGGCGTCGACAGCGGCGACAGAACCGAAAAGGCCGAAGGAGCGGCTATTGCGCTCGCTCGTCGTCACGCTTGCGTCGTGGCCGTTACCGGAGAACAGGATTTCGTCACAGACGGTCATCGCTCCGTCCACATCCTGGGCGGCTCCGATCTTATGCCGCGCGTCACCGCATTGGGCTGCTCGCTGACAGCCTTGGTTGGTGCTTTTGTCGCAGCACGTCCAGACCAACCCTTTCATGCAACGGTGGCCGCACTTGCAATGTTTGTAGTGGCGGGAGAGGAAGCCGCCCTCGCCGCCAGTGGCCCTGGTTCCTTCGCTCCGCTTTTCCTCGACCGTCTAGCAGCACTTCTACCCGAGACACTGGACGCCAAGGCGAGGATTGTTGCCGCATGAAGGCGTTCGATCTCTCCGTCTATCTCGTGCTGGACCCTCAGTTGTGCCATAGCCTCGGCATGGTGCAGACGGCTCGGCTTGCCGCGGAAGGCGGTGCCACCATGGTTCAACTGCGCGACAAGCAAGCCAGCACCGCCCAAATGATCGAAACTGGCCAGGCATTGAAGGCCGTGCTCACAAGCTTTGGCATACCATTGATCATCAACGACGACGTTGAAGCGGCAATCGCCATCGGCGCGGAAGGTGTGCATGTGGGACAGAGCGACATGGAAGCCGCCGTAACCCGCAAGCGTGTGGGACAAGCGATGATCCTCGGCGTGTCAGTCGAGACAGAGGAGCTTGCGCGGCAGGTCGATCCATCGATAGTCGATTATGTCGGAATAGGCCCGGTCTTCGCCACCCCCACCAAGCCGGACCATAAGCAGCCAATCGGCTTCGGCGGATTGGCGCGCATCGTGGCTGCCGCCTCCGTGCCCGCGGTGGCGATCGGCGGCCTCAAGGCGGAACATGCCGGCAAGGCACTGTCTGCCGGAGCGAAGGGGATCGCAGTGGTCTCCGCCATTTGCGGTCAGCAGGACCCGAAACAAGCTGCCCGGACAATAGCCGAAGAGATCAAAAAGGTGCGCGCATGATCCGCAACGTTCTCTCCATCGCAGGCTCGGATCCCTCTGGCGGTGCCGGTATCCAGGCCGACCTCAAAACCTTCTCGGCGCGCGGCACCTTTGGGATGGCCGTCCTCACCGCATTGACCGCACAAAACACGAGCGGGGTGACAGGGGTCCATCTCGTTCCGCCCGCTTTCGTGGCCGAGCAAATCCATGCCATCTTTACCGACATCCGGGTCGACGCGGTCAAGATCGGCATGATCGCCAATGCCGAAATCGCCGAAGCTGTCGCAGATGCGCTTCGTCCCTATCATGACAATCTGCCAATCGTGCTCGATCCTGTCATGGTCGCCAAGGGCGGAGCATCACTTCTGGCTCCCGATGCGGTCGAAGTCCTGGTCGATCGGCTGATGCCCATCTCCACGCTTGTTACGCCCAACCTGCCGGAAGCGGCAGCCCTTTTACGGGACCCTGTCGCAACTAGCCGCGCGAACATGGCCGAGCAGGCCGAGCGGCTGCTCCGGCTGGGCCCGAAGGCGGTGTTGGTTAAGGGCGGACATCTGGAAGCAGCCGAAAGCCCGGACATCTTAGCCAATATGAACAGTCGCCATTGGTTTGACGCTGTTCGGGTTCCCACGCAAAACACCCATGGAACAGGTTGCACCTTGTCCAGTGCGATCGCCGCCGAACTCGCAAAGGGCGCTCCGCTTGCCGAGGCCGTGTCGACCGCCAAGGTCTATCTCGCCAGCGCCATAGCCGCGGCCGACAGGCTCAGCGTCGGCACCGGCCATGGACCTGTTCAGCACTTCCACGCCCTGTGGGCTGAACACGAACAGTCGAACTAAGCGGGAGAGCCGGCCCGCTGGCTTCGTCTCAAGGCAAAAGCTCTATTTCGATGAAGTAAATGACACTGCCGTGCTCGGCGCTCACGTGAACATCGACATTCGCAGCGATCGAGCAAAGGACGTCCTCTCCTTCCGCCGCAAGCTCGATGCCATCCACCCTGACTGTACAGGCGCCCGTAAAGACGATTGCGGAAAGTGCCTTAACACCTCTGAGTACAATGTAACCGTCAAAGGCATGCCGTTGCACTCGATGCCAAGCGTGGCCACGAAAGGTCATGACGTTAAGGTCGGTGATCGGTGCGGCCAGACATCGTGCGGAAACCTCACTATCGCCGGAGAAGGGAAAGGGGTCGCACAATGCCTGCATTTCCGGCTGCTTGACGCCATCCACCGTCAGTTGCATGCCGTCACCGGCAAGCACCGCGATCGTCCGGTCAATCCCGGGAAAGGGCGAGAAAGCACTCTCTCCCTCCACTGTCGCCAGGCTGATGCGCCAGAGAAACCGGCCATTCGGATCTCCTGACAAAGGTTCGGACGCCACCTCGCGGGTGACGCCCTTGCCATTTTTCCAGGGCATGACCCTATGACTGTCTGCTTTGAGAAGATGCATCTCCGGTCCTAATTGCCGAGGATGCCCGGCAGGCGCAGGCCTTTTTCCTTCGCGCATTCCAACGCGATCTCGTAACCTGCGTCCGCGTGGCGCATTACGCCGGTGGCCGGATCGTTCCAAAGAACCCGCTCCAGGCGCTTCGCCGCATCGTCGGACCCGTCGGCGCAGATGACGACGCCCGAATGCTGAGAGAAACCCATACCGACGCCGCCGCCGTGATGCAGTGAGACCCAAGTCGCGCCGGAGGCGCAGTTGAGCAGGGCATTGAGGAGCGGCCAGTCGGATACCGCATCCGACCCGTCCTTCATGGCTTCCGTCTCGCGGTTCGGTGAAGCGACAGAGCCGCTGTCAAGGTGATCGCGGCCGATGACCACAGGCGCCTTCAGCTCGCCATTCTTGACCATTTCGTTGAAGGCGAGCGCCAGGCGGTGACGGTCGCCCAGACCCACCCAGCATATGCGCGCCGGCAGGCCCTGAAAGGCGATGCGCTCGCGGGCCATGTCCAGCCAGTTGTGCAGGTGCTTGTTGTCCGGCAGCAGTTCCTTCACCTTCGCATCGGTCTTGTAGATGTCCTCGGGGTCGCCGGAGAGTGCTGCCCAACGGAAAGGACCGATCCCACGGCAAAACAGCGGACGGATATAGGCAGGCACAAAGCCCGGAAAAGCAAAGGCGTTTTCCAGACCCTCTTCCTTGGCAACCTGGCGGATATTGTTGCCGTAGTCGAGCGTTGGAACGCCTGAGTTCCAAAAATCGACCATGGCTGCCACATGGATTTTCATCGACGCCCGGGCGGCGGCTTCAACCGCCTTCGGATCGCTTTCCTGCTTCGCCCGCCATTCGGCGACCGTCCAGCCGATCGGCAGGTAACCGTGAATTGGGTCATGAGCCGAGGTCTGGTCGGTCACGATGTCGGGATTAATGCCGCGGCGAACAAGTTCCGGGAAAATCTCGGCGGCATTGCCGATAAGGCCGACAGATTTGGCTTCACCAGCCTTGGTCCACTGATCGATCAGCGCAAGCGCTTCGTCCAAGGTATGCGCCTTGGCATCAACATAGCGGGTGCGCAGGCGAAAGTCGACGCGTGTCTCATCGCATTCGACAGCGAGGCAGCAGGCACCGGCCATGACCGCGGCGAGCGGCTGGGCTCCGCCCATGCCGCCGAGACCGCCGGTCAATATCCACTTTCCCTTCAGGTTGCCGCCGTAATGTTGGCGCCCGGCTTCCACGAAGGTCTCGTAGGTTCCCTGGACGATCCCCTGCGTGCCGATATAGATCCACGAACCAGCCGTCATCTGGCCATACATGGCCAGACCCTTGCGGTCGAGTTCGTTGAAATGTTCCCAGGTTGCCCAGTGGGGGACAAGGTTCGAATTGGCGATCAGAACACGCGGCGCATCCTTGTGCGTGCGGAACACACCAACCGGCTTGCCGGACTGCACGATTAGGGTCTCCTCCTCGGTCAGCGTCTTCAGTGTCGCAACGATGCGATCGAAATCATCCCAGGTGCGGGCGGCACGGCCAATACCGCCATAGACCACCAATT
Organism: Hyphomicrobiales bacterium; assembly: GCA_900469955.1. Lineage (GTDB taxonomy): Bacteria > Pseudomonadota > Alphaproteobacteria > Rhizobiales > Rhizobiaceae > Neorhizobium. The sequence continues at coordinate 328,900 of UBYX01000003.1, forward strand.
CATGCGGACGTTCGGCAACGTCCGGATCGAGATTGTTCATCAGCATGCGCAGCGGCGCTTCGGTCATCCAGGTCTTGGCGTTCAACTCGGTGCCTTGCGGTGCACGGACTTCGCGGATGTTGTGGCGTGGGTTGCTCATTTTAGTTTCCCTTGGTCTTCAATTGATCCGCAACGGACTCAATGCGTGTCAGGAGCTCTTTCAGGTGTAGGCGCAGCTTTTCGGCCTTCCGCTGGTCATAGGCGAAGGGCGGCTCCTCGGTGGCCAGATGTGTAATCTGCGAAAGCTCCATCTGGATTGCATGGACGCCTGTTTCCGGCCGGCCATAGTGGCGGGTGGTCCAGCCACCCTTGAAGCGGCCGTTGACGACGGCCCTGTAACCTTCCGCTGACCGGGCCACCTCGAGGGCAGCCGCCTCGATACGAGGATCGCAGGTGCGACCCATATCCGTGCCGATGTTGAAATCGGGCAACCGTCCTTCAAATAGGAACGGAATGAGCGAGCGGATGGAATGGCAATCATAGAGCACGGCGACACCGTGAATTGCCTTGACGCGTTCAATCTCGGCAAGAAGGGCCGCGTGATACGGAGCGTGGAAGTGTTGCAGCCGATAGTCGGTGTCACTCTTGCCCGGTTCTTCGCCTCGCTTCCAGATGGGCTTGCCGTCGAAGTCTGTCTCGGGGATCAGACCCGTCGTATTCTGGCCCGGGTAAAGGCTGGCGCCGGTGGGATCGCGGTTGGCATCAATCACGTAGCGATGAAAGGTCGCCCGCACTGTTGTGATCTGGGGCAGCAGGCCGCAGTAGAGTTCGTGGATGTGCCAGTCGGTATCCGCCAACAGGAGTCCGTTCTCATTCAGACGTCCTCTGACGTCCGGGGGAACCTCTGTCCCTGTATGAGGGAAGGCGAGAATGACCGGGGATGCGCCCTGAACGATTTCAAAGATCGCCATATCAGCCCTCCAATCCGGGAAGCAGACCATCCGAGACGCTGGCGACAAGTGACCCGTCCGCCACGAGAGCACTTGCCGCAGCGAGATCCGGCGCCATGAAGCGATCCTCTTCAAGGGTCCGGACGACCGCCCGCAAAGCGGCCACCGCCTTCTGCAGCTCAGGCCCGGTGGTCAGCGGTGCGCGGAAGTCGACGCCTTGCGCGGCCGTCACTGCTTCGATGCCGATGATGCCGAAAAGGTTTTCTGTCATCTGCAGCAGCCGGCGCGCACCGTGGCAGGCCATGGAGACATGATCCTCCTGGTTAGCCGAAGTGGGTGTCGAATCCACCGAGGCGGGATGAGCCATCTGCTTGTTTTCGCTCATCAGGGCAGCCGAGGTGACTTCGGCAATCATCAGGCCGGAATTCAACCCCGGTTTCTTGGCCAGGAAGGCCGGAAGACCGTATGAAAGGGTCGGATCGACCAAAAGCGCTATGCGACGCTGAGCGATCGCGCCGATCTCGCAAACGGCAATGGCAATCTGATCTGCGGCAAAGGCAACTGGCTCGGCATGGAAGTTGCCCCCGGAAACGACGCTGTCGTCGGATAGAACCAGCGGATTGTCGGTAACGGCATTGGCCTCGATTTCGAGCGTCCGGCCGGCCATGCGCAGTAAATCCAGGCAAGCACCGTCGACTTGCGGCTGGCAGCGGATGCAATAGGGATCCTGCACTCGCTCGTCACCCTGCAGATGGCTTTCCCGGATAACCGAGCCGGCAAGCAGGCCACGCAATGCCGCCGCCGTGTCAATCTGGCCCCGATGGCCACGCAAGATGTGAATATCGGCTACAAATGGTGCGGACGAACCCATCGCCGCGTCGGTCGAAAGCGCGCCGGTGATCAAAGCGGCCTGCGCTGCTCGATGGGCGCGAAAAAGCCCGGCAAGCGCCAGCGCCGTCGAAGCCTGAGTGCCGTTGATCAGCGCAAGTCCTTCCTTGGCGGCGAGAATGACCGGGGCGAGCCCGGCGCGATCCAGTGCCACACCGCCCGGCAGCCGCTCGCCTTCAAAAAAGGCCTCCGCCTCGCCCATCATTACCGCCGCCATATGCGCGAGCGGCGCCAGGTCTCCGGATGCGCCGACAGATCCTTTTTCCGGGATCAGCGGTATCACTCCCTTTTCGAGCATACCCTCGATCAGGCGCACCAGTTCGAGCCGCACGCCGGAAGCGCCACGACCAAGCGAGACCAGCTTCAGCGCCATGATCAGGCGAACGATGTTTTCCGGCAGCGGCGCGCCAACACCGCAGCAATGCGACAGGATCAGATTGCGCTGCAGCACTGCCGTATCGCTGGCGTCGATCTTGATCGATGCGAGTTTTCCAAACCCGGTGTTGACGCCATAGACCGGTTCGTTCCCTGCTGCGATGGCGGCAATTCGGCCAGCCGCGCGTTCAATGCCAGCATCAAAGCTGCGATCCAGAACGGCACGCCCGGCATTCCGGTAGATCGTCGCGAGTTCGGCGAGCGAAACGCGACCGGGATGAAGTGTTATCGTCACGATGAAACTCCTGACATTGATGTGGAGGCCAGCTCGCCCCGCCAGATCCGCCGATACAGCGGATTGAAGCCGATCCGGTAAACGAGTTCCGCCGGGTTCTCGATATTCCAGATGGCGAGATCCGCCTGCTTGCCGACTTCGATGGTGCCGATGCTGTCCAAACGTCCAAGCGCACGCGCTGCCTCCCGTGTCACGCCGGCCAAGCATTCCTCCACCGTCAGGTGAAAGAGAGTAGCACCCATGTTCATGGTCAGCAGGAGCGAGGTCAGCGGCGATGTGCCGGGATTGCAGTCCGTAGCGAGCGCCATTTTCGTTGCATGGCGGCGGAACAGATCGATCGGCGGCTTCTTCGTTTCACGGATGAAATAATAGGCGCCCGGCAGCAGTACGGCGACCGTTCCGGCCCTGGTCATGGCGGCAGCCCCTTCGCTGTCGGTATATTCCAGGTGATCTGCAGAGAGCGCGCCATAATCAGCTGCAAGAGCCGCGCCTTGGAGATTGGAAAGCTGGTCGGCATGCAGCTTGACCGGCAGGCCATGCGCCCTCGCCGCCTCGAACACCGTTCGCATCTCGTCCGGCGCGAACGCAATGCCTTCGCAAAAACCATCCACGGCATCGACGAGCCCTTGCGCATGGGCGGCATCAAGTCCCGGCAACACCACCTCGCGGATGAAATCGCCATTGCGGCCCTTGTAGTCTGCCGGCGTCGCATGGGCGCCGAGATAGGTGGTGGTGACGTTGATCTTGCGCTCGTTTGCCAGGGAACGCGCCGCGCGCAGCATCTTGCCTTCGTCCTCGACGGTCAGGCCATAGCCGGACTTGATCTCGACGGTGGTCACCCCTTCCGCCAGCAGCGCATCCAGGCGCGGCAGGCTTTCGGCCACAAGATCCGCTTCGCTTGCCTCTCTCACCTGCCGGACGGACGAAACGATTCCACCGCCCGCACGGGCGATTTCCTCGTAGGTCGCCCCGGCGAGCCGCATTTCGAATTCCCGCGCGCGGTTTCCGGCGTGGACGAGATGGGTATGGCAATCGATCAAACCCGGCGTGATCCAGCGACCGCCGCAGTCGACGACAACGATACCATCGGCCACGGGGACGCTTCTTTCATCGCCAACACAGGCAATGCGGCCATCTTCGATCAGAATAGCCCCATCTTCGATCACTCCCAACCCAGCGCGGTTCGGCGACATGGTTGCCAGCCTTGCATTGCGCAACAGCATAGTCATAGCGTCTCGCTTTCCGATCCAATACGGGTCATGCCAATGAGGGCGCGGACCCGGGCGATCAGTGCATTCAGCGGCTGATCGTCCCGATAAAAAGGTACCTCGGCCCGGACCAGGTCATAAAGCCGCCCCGTTCGAGCGGCCTTTGCTGCCGATCCCGCCTGCTGGTCGTAGGCCTGCGCAGCCGCCGCCACTTCGATTGCGAGGATGGTCTGCAGATTTTGAAGGATCCACAGCGCCTTATCGGCGGCCGGCGTGGCATGGGTCAAAATGTCTTCCTGCAGCCCGGACGTGATGCCGCCATCGAGGCTCGCAGGCGCTGCCAGACGGCGGTTTTCCGCTACCAGCGCCGCCGCTGTGTACTGGATGATCATGAAACCGGAACACACGCCGCTTCCAGCGGCAAGAAATGCCGGCAGGCCGCTCACCAGCGGGTTCACAAGCCGGTCGATCCGCCGTTCGGATATTGCCGCGAGTTCGGCTGCAGCCGTCGCCATGCTGTCCATGGCCAGGCCCAACCCGGCACCGACTGCATGAGCCTGCGAATGCACCTGCGGCGCTTCGGGTGAGCCGGTCACGACGGGATTGTCGGTAATGCTCGAAAGCTCGCCATCGACGACCTCCACGGCCTGCCGCAAGGCGTCGCGGACAGCGCCATGGATTTGCGGCACCGCCCGCAGGCTCAAAGGATCCTGGGTCCGTCTTCCAGCCGATTGCGCCAGAAGCTGACTTCCGGCAAGCCACTGGCGCAGATTTCGCCCTACCTGTTGCAATCCGGCGGAGTGACGCAGGGAAAGCGGGATTTCGGCAAACGGATCAGCCTGAGCGCCGAGGTTTTCGTATGTCATCGCCGCAGCCGCATCCGCCCAGTCGAGCAGGTGATAGAAGCGGGAAAGCGCCAGCGCAGCAAGACCGGTCGCACAGGGCGTGCCGTTGACAAGGCTCAAGCCTTCCTTCGCCTTCAGTGTAACCGGTTCAAGACCGAGCCGCTTCAGCGCCTCGCGCCCCGCGATCAATTCGCCGGCGTGTCTGCATTCCCCTTCGCCTATCAGCACAAGACCGATCGCGGCAGCATGGGTAAGATAACCGACCGAGCCGCGAGACGGGATAACGGGCAGAAAATCCGCATTCAAGAATGCCAGAAGCGCCTCGACCACTTCAACGCTGATGCCGGAAAAGCCGTGGGCAAAATTTGCAATCTGCGCGGCCATGACCGCGCGCGTCTCGGCCTTGTCGAGCGGATGGCCGACGCCGCAGGCATGGCTCAACAAAATGTTTCGCGACAGGGCCTGCTGGTCGTTCCGATCGATAATGACATCACAGAGGGCGCCAACACCGGTATTGATGCCATAGCCGCGGATTTCCCGTTCGACCAATGTATCGACAATTGCGCGCGCCTTTGAAATCCGCTGCCAGGCTTGGACCGAAAGAACCAATTCGTTGCCATTGGCGACTGCCGCAATCTCCCTCCAGGTCAAAACTTTATCGAGAACGACAACGTCAACCATGATGGGCTGCCTCTGCGCTGGCACGGCGCTGCACGAAACGAGCAACATAGTCATCTGCCGGCGTATTCAGAATCTGGCTTGGCGTACCGACCTGCACGAGCCGGCCGTCTTTCAAAATGGCGATCTCCGCCCCGATGCGCAGCGCCTCATCGAGATCGTGGGTGATGAAGACGATGGTCTTGGAGAGGTTTTTCTCCAATTGCAGGAGCTGGTCCTGCATATCGCTGCGGATCAGCGGATCCAGGGCCGAAAAGGCCTCATCCATCAGGATCACGTCGGTATCGGCTGCCAGCGCGCGCGCAAGGCCAACGCGCTGCTTCATGCCACCGGAGAGCTGATGCGGATATTTGTGTTCGTAACCGAGAAGACCGACTGTCTCGATCCATTTCATACCGATCGGACTGGCCTCTGCCTTGCTTAAGCCCCGCACACGCTGGCCATAGACCACGTTCTGCAACACCGTCCGATGCGGCATCAGGCCGAAGCTCTGAAATACCATGCTGACGCGGCGGGTGCGGAATTGCCTGAGATCGCGAGGATTAAGGTCCAGCACATTGCGACCGTCCACGAGGATCTGCCCGCTGGTCGGCTCGATCAGGCGATTGATATGGCGCACCAGAGTTGATTTTCCCGAACCGGAAAGGCCCATGATCACAAAGATGCGCGCTGCGCCGATCGTCAGACTGATATCGTTGAGACCAACGCTGCATCCGGTGCGCTCAAGAATTTCGCCCTTTTCGGCGCCGTCGCGCGCCATGGCCAGCGCTTCACGTGAGTTTCGGCCGAAGATCTTGAAGACGTTGCGGATCTCTATCTCAGCCATTCTGGCCGTCCTCCAGCTTGGACCGGCCGAAGCCTTGGGTAATACGGTCAAGGACGATGGCCAGGATAACGATACCCAATCCGGCCTCGAGCCCTTTTCCGACATCGAGCGTCTGAATGCCGTTCAACACCTGTTCGCCGAGACCCCGCGCGCCGATCATGGAAGCCACCACGACCATCGAAAGAGCCATCATGATCGTCTGGTTGAGACCCGCCATGATCGTCGGGGTCGCAAGCGGCAGTTCGACGCCGAACAGGATCTGCCGCGGGCTGCCGCCGAAGGCGGTTGCCGCCTCGACAACCTCGCCGTCGACCTGGCGGATACCGAGATCGGTCAATCGGATCAACGGGGGAACAGCATAGACAATGGTGGCCAGCACAGCCGGTACCTTGCCGAGTCCGAAAAGCATGATCGCAGGAATGAGGTAGACGAAGCTTGGCATGGTCTGCATCACATCAAGAACCGGGAGCGTGATGCCACGCATGAGGCGGCTCTTGGCCAGCCATATGCCCATTGGCACACCAATGGCGACCGAGATCAGCGTTGCCATCAGCATCAGAGCGAGCGTCTGCATGGCCAGATCCCATAGACCGAGCGCTCCGATCACAAACAGCATCACCGCCACGATCACGACAAGGGCAACCTTGCGGGTTGCCTGCCAGGTCAGCGCCATGAAGGCGATGATCACCAGCCACCAGGGCAAACCTCGCACGATCCACTCAATGAACAGGATGGCCTGCAGGATCGTCTGTGAAATCGCCTTGAAGACAAAGCCGTAATTAACCACCAGCGACTGCACCGCCGTGTTTATCGGCCCGCGGATGGAGATATGGAAGCTGTCGGGAAACATCGCTCAAGTCCTTGAAGTGACAAACCGCCCACCCGCCCGCTTGAAAATATCAAAGCGACGCGACGCATAGTCGTGGCCGCGCGCAAAGACGCACGGCCAGCTGAGACTATTTCAACGAGGCTTCGATCTTGGCTTTGGCTTCGGGCGAAACCCAGGCGCTCCAGACAGCACCCTTGGTCTTCAGGAACTGGTTGGCGGCGGCAACCGCGTCAGCCTTCTGATCCACCATGTAAGCGAGGCTCGCATTCACCTCTTCCAGTGGGAAAGTCGCCTTTTCCAGGATTTGGATAATTTCAGGCGCCTCCTTGGCGAAGGTGCTGTTGACGCCGTAGGCCACTTCGACTGCCGGGAAGGCGCAGCCGGCTTCGCGCTTGCCGGTGGCGCTTGTCAGCTCCTTCCAGCAGGCTTCGTCGTAAGCGGGCTCCTCAAGCTGAACCAGCTTGAACTTGCCCATGACGGCCGTCGGGCTCCAATAGTAGAACAGCACCGGCTCGCCCTGCAGATACGCCGAACTGATGGCCGCATCGAGCGCGGTTCCCGTACCCGGGCGGAAGTTCACATAGGCATCCGTCAGCTTGTAGGCTTCGAGCTTGGCGGTGTTGACGCCTTCGCAAGTCCAGCCGGACGGGCAATTGAGGAAGCGACCCTTGGAAGGTTCTTCCGGATCCTTGAACAGCTCAACGATCTTCGGATCGGAAAGCTGCGAGACGCTCTTCAGGTCGGGCGCCAGCGGCTTAACGCCCCGAGCCTGGTCTCCCTTAACGAGATATTCCGGCACGAACCAGCCTTCGGAAGCACCGACAAACGTCTTGCCGACCGAAGTGACCTGGCCCGCTGCGGCGGCATTATTCCAGACATCGGAACGGCCAATCCACTCCTCGGCAAAGATCTGCACATCATTGTTGGCAGTTGCCTGCTCCAGAGTGACCGAATTACCGGGAATAGAGTCCACCTTGCAGTCATAACCTTTGGACAGGATCGCCTTCATCACTTCAGTAATGAGGGCGCCGCTCTCCCAATCGATGCCGGCAAAGGTGACGGTCTTGCCGTCTGCGCAATAGGTAGCGGCGTTGGCACCGGTGATGGAGCCTCCGAGCATCATTCCGGCGGCAAGCAGTGTGTATTTCAGTTTGGCACTCAGCATGAAAATTCCCCTTTTTGTCTGCTCATGAATTGGTGCAAGTTGAAGGCCTAGGCCAGTTTTAGAAGAACCTCCCGGAACGCATTGTCGATTGCCTCCTCATTCCTGTGGCGACCCTCGCGGACGACCCATTGTCCTGCAGCCATCACGTCGCGAACCGCTTCGGCTCCTAGCGCAAACAGCCAACGGCCGAGAATCTGATCGCCGGAAGCCGCGCCGATGAACGGATTATTGCCGTTAAGGACCACAAGATCGGCTCTTGCTCCGACGCGGATACCGCTAGAGCGCATTCCTGCCGCCTGGCCGCCTCCGGCGAGCGCCGCATCGAACAGGGTCCTGCCGACGGACGCGCCCGGACCGCTGGCGAGCCGGTTGCGGCGACGATCGCGCAATCTCTGCCCATATTCCAAAAGACGCAGCTCTTCTGCGACCGTCGTCGCGACATGACTATCGGTGCCGATGCCAAAACGTCCGCCAAAGCCGGCGAAATCCGTTGCCGGAAAAATTCCGTCGCCCAGATTGGCTTCAGTTGCCGGACAAAGTCCGGTCACCGCTCCGGAGCGGGCAAGCCGCCTTGTCTCGTCCGCGGTCATATGCGTGGCATGAATGGCGCACCACCTGTCGTCGACCGGCATCTCGTCGAGCAGGAATTCCGCCGGTCGGCGTCCGCTCCAGGCGATGCAATCCTCGACCTCGCGCTGCTGCTCGGCGACATGGATATGGATGGGACCGCCGGTTTCTTCCGCAGCCAGAATAGTCCGCATTTCGTCCGGCGTCGCGGCCCGCAATGAATGGATTGCAAGACCCAGCGTTGCCCCCGCAACTTCGCAATCGGGCTTCAGCGCCTGCAAAAGTGCGAGAAACTGATCGACATCATGGATAAAGGGGCGCTGCCCCTCACCTGGTTCAGTTCCGCCAAAACCCGCATGGGCATAAAAGACCGGCAGATGGGTAAGCCCTATGCCGGCGGCTTGCGCAGCATGCAGAATCCGGCGGGATGTTTCTTCCCCGCTTGCATAACGGCGACCACCCGCAGCATGATGGAGATAGTGGAATTCGATGACGTGGCCGAAGCCACCCTTGAGAAGTTCACTGTACAACTTGGTGGCAACAGCCTCAATGTCATCCGGGGACATCCTGCCGACAAGCCGGTACATCGCGTCACGCCACGTCCAGAAACTGTCGTCCGTCGTCCCGGCCAGCTCTGCAAGGCCCGCCATGGCACGCTGAAATGCATGGGAATGCAGATTTGCCAGGGCTGGGACGACCGGACCGGCTGCTTCAACGAGGGATGACTCTATCACCGCATTGGGTTCGATCGCAGCAATTAGGCCTTCGCCGCTGATGGTCAAGACCACGTCCGACGCCCAACCTTCCGGAAGCAAAATCTGTCTGCACAGGAGAGTTTGAGATGTCGCCATTTACCGACCTCGACAAGTTGTATAGGGAACATGGCAGAGTTTTTACGAGGGAGCAAGTGGGGTGCAAAAAGTTTGCGCTTTATTTTCGGTGCGTATTTTGTATGCACGTGACGGCATCACCGAGGAGGACCGAGCATGATCGAGGGCGACCAGACCATCAAGGCTTCGGGTTCACGCGAGCTTCCGATTTATGAGCGGCTAAAGGCGGACATCAAGAAGCGGATCGAAACCGGCGAATGGCCCGCGCATCACCGCGTGCCTTCCGAAAATGAAATCGCCGAAACCCTGAATGTCAGCCGCATGACGGCCAACCGCGCCTTAAGAGAACTTGCCATGGAAGGCGTGATTGTCAGGGTGCAGGGCCGTGGATCCTTCGTGGCGAACAAGAAGCGAAGCGCGCCGTTCATGGGTGTCCGCAATATCGCCGACGAAATTGCCGAGCGGGGTTCCACCCACAGGCCTCAGGTCATCCTCGCCCAGACCGAGGTCTGCGGGCACGATCTCGCCGAAGCCATGAAAATCGAGGTCGGCATGCCTGCCTTCCATTCCGTCATCTTGCATCACGAAGATGATGTGCCGATCCAGCTGGAGGATCGCTTCGTCAACCCTGCGGTGGCCCCGGACTATCTGAGCCAGAATTTTCAGATGACGACGCCCAATGCCTATCTGACGCTGATAGCGCCGATCTCCCACACCGAGCAATTCGTTGAGGCCGTGCTCCCGCAGCCATGGGAATGCAAGCACCTGGCGATCGCCCGTTCCGAGCCCTGTCTGCTGATCCGCCGGCGCACCTGGTCCGCTGACCGGATCGTCACATCCGTCCGTCTTCTCTATCCAGGCACCCGCTACCGTCTGGAGAGTTCTTCCTAGGCAGCTTTCCAAAGTGATATCTGGCGCAAGCGCAGCACCAGTCAGACGAGCCCTAGCTGGTCTAAAACACTATTCGAACGTGATCCATGGCACACCCTGAACCAGCCGACCGCCATGCTCGCAGGCATCACCGAGGCGGGCGACGTTCTTACCATTGATCTTCGCGACTGACGACCCGCCAGTAATGCCAGCAGTGGTCGGTACACCGGTGCAAAGGCACTTGTCGCTGACAGTCGCGATCGGCACACCCTCGACGCAGACAAAATTCTGGCCCGTCTTCACCACTGGCCCGCCCACATGCGGGCGCGGCCCCGGCTCGACCATGGGGCAGACATGCATGTGGCCCTTAAGCGTTACGAAACTACCCATGACCTATTCCTTCGAGAAACGCCGCTACTAGCTGCCCAGATTGCGGAGAAATTTTCCTCCGCCTTCCTGCACCCGGTTGAGTTTGATTGGGCCGAGTTGGGCGAGGAAGGTAAAGTGTTCCAAGGCGCTCACCTTCTTCAATGTCTCGGGAGTACCGCTTCCGCCCATGGCCAGCGCAGGAAAGTAGCCCAAGACCTCTCCAACCCTCAAAAATCCATGCTTTTTGAGGGTTTTGGCGAGAACAGGTTTAGCGCTTTCGGGGTCCAGAAGATCGTAGAAACCCTGATCGAGATAAAGAATGGAGCTTACTATGGCGCCCATTCCTCGCTCCTTTGCCTTCTTGTTGAGTAGGCTGGTCGCCTCCAGGCGCGGCAGGTCGATTTCCATCGTCTCGTTCCAGTCCGCATTCCAGACGAAGAGCCGCCCAATCGCTCCATAGCCATAGATGAAGGTCCGTTCAGGCTTGAAGTCCGCGTCGCCGGCAAAGATCAACCGGCTAAGCTCCGTCATTTCGATAGGATTGCAGAATTGAAACCGGCCTCTTTGCCAGACCCCAACGCCAGCCTCCTGCAGGAAATCGATGAACTCGGCAGGAAACACCTCCCGCAAAGATTTCAGGTCATCGGCGGCTACGGTCTTTACGTCAGTGAAATCGCCGTATTCGGAAACCAGATACTGAAAATCCTCGTGCATATCTTTGTTCAGACTCCCGGTTTGCATCGCTGCAGCTTTATGTTCATTTTGTCCGCGCCATCTTCTTTGGCATCCTTGGCCATGTCCAGCAACTCTTGGCGGCGGGCCGGCCAATTGCCTCCGATGGAACGGTTTTCGCTCTTCGGGCCGACACCGGACATCGAGCCATCACCGCCGCCACCCCAGTCGAGCGTATGAAGCGCATCTAAGCCTTTCATCATACGACCGACCTCGGACTTAACCGCGGACCTTCTCTCTGCCGCTCCCATCCCGCCTTTTTCTAGCTCGGCATCAAGCATTGAACTGAGCTCGCGCTCAGCCCTCAATCGTTCCGATGCTCGCGCGGCACCGTCACTAGGACGTCCTTTGAAGTTCTTGAGTGCGGTCTCCAATTCATCCGGCGTCAGATTATTGAGGGCTGCCTCCTGCATTTCAAGCTGACGATCGAACTCCTCATCGTTACCCTTCTTGCCTTTTTTGAAGCACTTCACTCGTTGTTTGCAGTTGCGGCAAATTTTGCCGCCTTTTTTCGCGAGCCGTTTCAGAGTCTGCTTTGATTGCCTCTTCAGATACTGCTGAAGAACTTTCTTTGCAGCCAACCGCAAGAGTATGCCACCAACGATAACTATAGGAGCCGCCATCGAGGATCACCTACCTCCGTCGGTTGCGGCCGCGCTTTCCATCGCATTGCGAAGGCGCTGCGCCGGCGTGAGTTTCAAATCGCGGCTGTCGCCGCCAGCTCCTGACTTGACATAGTTGACGAGCTTGCGATCAAGCGCCACCTCGCCTCGACTGGCGACGTAGAGAAAGGCCCAATCGCCCAAGTCCTCGTCCGTATGCAGACCCAGCTTGTTACCGGATACCCGCGCCTTGCCGACTTGCCTATGGAGCTCCGCATCGTCGATATCGTCGACGACTTCCGGCGCAGTCTCACGCAGATATTCCGCGATGGATCTCGCGCTTTTGTTACGGATCGCCTCCTCCAGACGATCGATCTGCTCATTCGTCAGCCTCAAGGGTCCGGTCGGAGGTCGGGGCAGGCCACCGGAACGCATGGCGCGCTTGAGGCCCCGCTCCTCCGTGGTATTGAACAGGATGACCGGAGCTGGACCGAAGAAGCGGGCTAATTGCTCAGGCGTCAGGACCGGCAACAGATCGCTGAGAACGGTCGGATCCCAATGTCTGAACAGAACCCGCTCATATTTCACCGACTTGCCATAGGCTCCGTCGTTGCCCGGGGCATTCTGGTCTGGAATGAGAATCTCATTGATGGTCCGCAGATGCCGCCATAACACCTCTTCACCGTCGGGGCAGGACCAAAAAACGGCACATGGCATTTCGAGTGCAAGCCCCTCGACGTGCTCTCGTGCGGCACGCTCCCTGACGTTCACGAACCAAGGCCCGTCGCGGCGCATCTCTCGATCGCCGCCCTCGCGAAACAGCGAACGGCACGGCACACCAACTTCGTTGAAATCATCTTCGAGGTTTTCGAAACATCCACCGTCAAGCACGGAAAAAATCGGCTGTGGCAGCCTGTCGAGGCTGGCACTGAGACGGCGCGCGCCAGTGTCTGAATCCGAAGTATCGGACTGGGATCTGTCCTGCATGTAAACCTCCATCCTTTGCCCCATAAGTCATGCCCGTCACAGCCGCGTCGCCCTCGATGGCTCCAAAGCTTCCTTACGAATTTTGCAGAAAGGCATATCCCTTGCCTCACATTTCTCTCAAAGTTGGTTTGCTCATGTTTCCGCAAGGCGCCGCCGGCGCTCGCTCAGGAATATGTCGGTAGGAGAGAGCGGATCGCGATCGCCCTTCGCGCCGATCGACAACAACCGGCTGCCATCGGTTATTTCGGCCCCCTCGAGATGATCAATGAAAATCTCCTCGTCTCCTTCAATGGCATTGAAGGAGACTGTAAATTTTACGCCCGACCACTTTTGGATGTAAGGAGCGACAATATCACTCAGGATACGCAGGGCCTCAGGGGCCTGCGTCGGTTGGTCGAGCAAGACCCAAAGGCATGCCTCGCCAAACTGCAGCTGCAATTCGCCTAGAACCATTTCCCAGGCCCTGCCGTCTTGCTCCCCGGCCTGTCGCAGGATTTCCTGCATGTCGTTGGCGATTTCTTCTTCCACGGCCGCCTCTCTCAATAGATCGTGTCGCGGGGTTTACCCGCGTGGGTCTCACGGGGACCGGGCGCCTTTGGTTGCGAATGGGCCCTCTGCCTCGCATGTCATCTTTAACTATCCTTTCTCAATGCCCAATGATCATGGGGATAGGCGACGTCGAATACCGACTCTACGCGTGGATTCTCAAAGGGTTCTTCATATAAATCGTCAACCGCATTGCTTGAAAAAAACTCCTCCCCCTTGAACATCCCATGGCTATATTCTTTATCTCCATGGTATGACACAAATGATACCGTAACGTCAGATTGAGATCCCTCCTGTAACGGCCTAAGTTTTTCTTGAAGAAAACTAATTGCGTTGGGGATTTGCTCTCTGCCCTCAACAAGTACCCAGAATGGTATCTCTTGATACTGATGATGGTCTTGAGCTAGGATCCGTATCCACTTGTCTCCATCGCTCTTCTGAAGTTCATGTAAAACCTGTTCTAGTTTCGGCTTTGTCTCAGCCATTGTTTTTTCCTATTGATAGTGGAATGGCTTGGTTGGGGGATCTAAGCCTTCCTGTGTCTCTGCGCCTGCAGGAAGCGAGCCACAACCACGCCGATTGAACTTGTTAATCCTATCTCGCAGATACTGCTGCTTTTGGCGGATTTGATCGTGGTGACCTTTCCAGTTTCCCAGACTTTCCCCAGGTTTGTTGGGATGTGGAACCGTGGCATTGGGATCCATTTGAAATAGATCGTACATCCCTAGGCCCCCGAGGCCTGTGGGGCTGTCTGCCAACATGTCGCCACGACGTTTCGTCAATTCGGTAACGGTCCGCTGAATTTGTTCCCTTAGGGCCGCGCATTCCGGATCCTCTTGTGGACAATCGCCGGTGGCGCAGGTGTCAGCGATAGCGCCGCTTTGAAGTTGGGAACCGGCCTGGCTGTTGGCTCCGGAAATACTGTTCGCCATGTGATTGACGACCTGCTCGGTCGCCTGCTTTCCGCCAGCGCCATACCACCAGGTGCCAACGATGGCGGTAGCACCGGCCGCAGCCCAGAGTGTGCCCTCATAGATCGCGATACCGCCGATGATAACCAAGGGCGCAGGCATCAACGCGCCTCCTTGAGCTTCATCGCCACGATTGTCATAAGATGGGTAATGCGGTCGTCCGGACTGAAAGTGTTGCTCTTATCTTTCATCAAAGCACGAACCTCAGGCATTGCGCCGAATTGCCCGCTGCTGACCACCTGCATGTAGCACCACCTGCCTGTGCTGGCCTCGGAGACAATGCCGTACGTTGCCGCCTCCTGCATGTGGCGCTTGGAGAGAACTCGAAGCTCTTCGTCGGTCATATGACGGGTGTGGTTGGGTGCGGCATTCCGCAGATAACGGCACAACTCTTCGGACCGATGGTCATAGCGGGCGTCTTCGATTGAACGAATGTCCGTCGGACCAAGCTTCAAAAGTCCTCTTGGCGCTGGTGGCAGATTGCCGGGGCGGGTAGCTCGCTTGAAGCCACCATAATTCGTGGCATTCACGATAATTGCGTCTGCCGGGCCAAAGATACGGGCAAGGTGCTCAGGCCTGAGCTTGGGCAGGAAACTACCGATTACATTTGGATCCCAGTGCCTGAAAAGCACGCGCTCATAATGAACCGGCCTATCGCCGGCGGTATTGCTCGCGCCTCGATCGTCGGGGACCCATATCTCGTTTATGGTTCGCAGATGCTGCCATAAGGCGTTGCCACCATTTGCGCATGACCAGAATACCGCGCAGGGCTTGGCCAGTGCCATTTCAACCACATGCGTGCGGGTCTTTTCTTCCTCTAGCTTCACCAACCAAGGTCCATCTCGCCGCATTGCTTCGCTACCGCCGCGCAGGAACAGAGACCGGCTTTGAATGCCGAGGTCAGCCAATTCATCCTCGACATCGTCGAAATGCGCACCATCAAGAACTGCGAAAAGTGGGCCCGCCAAAGTGTCAAGCGCCTCATGAAAAGTTCGGTGATCCAGATCGTCTCCGGCACCAGTGACATCAAGTTCCGGCATGACGCCTCACAGCCGCACGAAGGGGGTCGAGGACTGCGACATATTCTTGAGGCAAGACGCTCCCTTGCCGGGACCGCCTTTCTTAAAGTTTATGCGGTTGCCTTCGACATCGATCTTCAAGGCGTACAGCTTGATGCCCTTTTGGGTAATGGAGATATAGCCACCGGGCGCGGATAGTCGAATCTCGTCATCTGCAAAGATTTCCCAGACCTTTGCCTCGCCATGATATTTTTCGCCGGAGATGAGATTATAGAGTTTGCCCACATCCACGGAAATCTTCTCTCCGACGGAAAGATGTTGTTCCTTGCCGACCTGGCGCATTTCGGTCTGGCCGATATTGGTGACCTTGCTCATGCCGATCTGCTCGGCCTTCGCAACGCCCACAGTGGTCGACTGGAAAGACCCGACGATGGTGTTCATGATGCCCGGTAACGGGAAAAGGCCGGAAGCGTCTTCCCCGACGCCGGTTCCGGAACCGGCGAGAGCCGTGCCGGCGTCAGCGCGCGGATTGGGTCCCGAGACCACTCCTTGGCGACTGCCCAGGCCGCCTGCGCCGAGGAAGCCTAGCGCGGACGACGCCAGCGTACCAGCAAATGCGGCGACACCCGGACCGCCGCCACCCGCGATCTGCGCTGCCTGCGAAAGAAGACCTGACGTCTGCCCTGATAAGCCTTGTACCGCCCCCATCAGAGCCATAGCCATCGGCCCCGTACCGCCGACAACGGTGTTCATCGAGCCGCCGACTTCATGCTTCTGGTTGCCTGAGACCTCCACGGCGCGATTGCCTCCAACCGACGCGACTTCGTGGCGATCCACGCGTTTCGTCCGATCGTTCAGTACGCGGGTCGTCTGATCCTTCTGGGCATGGAAGAACATGTTCTCCCGCCCCGCATCGTCCTCGAAGGACATTTCGTTGAAGCCGGTTCCCTTGTGGGTGTTCGAGCGCATCACCATGCGCGTCTTGTTGGCGGGCAGGTCGTAGGGGACGGCATTGGCGGGGTTCGGCACCACGCCGGTCACCAGCGGCCGGTCGGGGTCGCCATCGACGAAGGCGACCATCACCTCCATGCCAATGCGGGGAATGATCTGGCCGCCCCAGGTGGAGCCCGCCCAGTTCTGCGCCACCCTGACCCAGCAGGTGTCCGATCCGTCCTTCTTTGCCTTGCGGTCCCAAGGAAACCACAGCTTTATGCGACCATACTGATCCGGATGGATTTCCTCACCGGATGGGCCTGCGACAATCGCCACCTGCGTACCCTCGATACGCGGCCGCTTCGTCTCTCGATGGGGTGTCATCGGCACGCGCGAGGGCACCGCCTCAAACGTATTCTTGTATTCCGGCTCGTTGGAATTGGTCTCATAGGAGCGGTCAACAACCGTGTGCACCGCCTTGACCAGCACATGCTCTTCGTACTGATGTTCCGGATGAGCCACTTCATAGGGGGTGAAGCGGCGGCCGGTTTCGAGAATGCGCGATGTCGAAGCGCCGAAGACCCGATCATGATCGGCCTCACTTGCCTGCATTCTGAGCTTTTCCGCGCGCTCGGCTTCCGCCACCGTGGAGATGCGGGCCGGATATTCGTAAAGCTCGCGCTTTATGGCGTCTGGCATCTGCACGAGCGAGGGCGTCATCGTGCCGGGCACCATGCGCGGCGTCTCGAAATTCCAGTCGGCGCCGGCCCTTTGGCCGGGCACATAGGAATAACGCCGGCTCCAGTCGTTGATATGGTTGCGGTCCGACGATCCTTGCGCCAGCCGGACCTTCGCCTCCCCTTGCGCCGATGGTGAGGGGCCAAGCCATCCGGAAGCGGCATCGGCCACGTGCAGCTTGTGTTTGCCGTCCTCGTGGCTGAACCAGTAGAACAGACCATCTTCCTCGAAACGCCTTGTTAAATAAGCAAGATCCGTCTCATTCCACTGCACGGAATAGTGTTGCGGTGGTGGAGGCGTGACGATGCCCGAGATATCCGGTGACGGAATGCCGTGTTCGGAAAACAGCGTCTCGACGATATCGATCGCCGTTTTGTCCATCCAGATGCGGCAATCGGAGCGGCGGGACAAAAGCCACATCTGAGGCCTCAGCACCATGGAATAGGAGCGCAAGCCACGGGTGATCGGCGGTCCTTCGTTGAGCTCGGTCACCAGTCCGTTGAACGGCCGGCGAACGGCGCTGCCCTCCTCGCCATCGCCCTGCTGGACTTCGATCGACACATCCACCAGCCGGCCGATCAGTTCCTCCGGCTTGACGATCGGCTTCTTGGCACGCGCCGATATCTTGATCTCGAAAAGCGAGGAAACACCCTCCTCGATCGTCACCCGCTCGGGCAGCAACTGATCCTCGCCCAAGGGCGAGACGATCTTCAGGATGCGGCTCGCCTGGATGAAATCGGCAGAAGAGGATACTAGGTTATCCATGTGTCGAATCCGTTAGCGTTGCTGCGGCCGAGGGTGGGCTTTGAAATAATTTGGCAATTTCGCCATAAAGGCCTGAAGCATCTTGATATTGGCCTCGTCCGTCACATCACGGAAACTGTCCACCAATACTTGGCGTTTTGCCTTTCCCTCTGCGCTTCGATAGAAATTCGTCAGGACGGACAGATCGTCTTTGGAAAGTCTTGCGAGGATGAAGGTCAATCGCGCGCTTTCGTTGGAACGCGCTATGTCCTTCGGAATTGGCTTTTCGTTCGTGCTTCGATCACGTAGTGTCGTCACCACCCCACGCAATTCGCTGCTCAGTTTTTCCTGCGGCATGGATGCCAGTTCCATGATTTGGTCTTCCGAAAAAGCTTCGAAGCCGACATACATCACCTGTGCAGTCAACGCTGTTTCCACAGCGAGCGCCGGGCCTGCCATCTGGTCGGCGAGTTGCAGGATAGACGGGCCGTCTTCGGTGCTGGCGAGGCGAGCCTCGACCTCCTTCACCTGCGTCTGGTCCTGGCTTTCATACATTTCGATGGTTGCCTCGCGAGCGTCTTCGAAGGCATCGGCAGCCTTAGTGAAGGCGCCTGCATCAATAGCTCCATCATCGACGCGAGAGAGGTCTTCACGTATTCTTGCCTGCATCGTTTTCGGATCGAACGAAGCCTCGATGGCTTGACCTAGTAGTGGTGCCGACTTCGCCGTGTCTTGACTACCCCAATCTGCGGCTGCCTTCGCCACGCGATCGAGGCTCGACGGTAGCGCGGAGAGCCGCGCTCCCACCTGTTCAATCTGCAGGAGAGCTTCGTCAATGTCATCGGACGCCGAGGCAAGTGCCGGCAGCGAGATCGCCATGGCGAAAACCATGGCTGCATTCCCTATCGCGCCGAATACCATCCTCGCCTCGGTCCATCGAGACAGCATCGCGGTCGATTTCATCGACGGCACCTCATATCATCCGCACATCGGTGAGCTGCCTGGGACGCGCCTCGTTGGCCAGACGATTGATGATCTGCTCGGCCTTGACGATCTGTGCATGGTCGGTCGGATCGAGGAATATCCTCATCGCCAAGTTCTGTTCGGGATAGAACCGTCCGTTGCCCGTCCGCATGCTGAGTAGGTCGATGCGCTCCCGGATGCCGGAACCGACGCTGTCGTATTTGATGCGCTGGCCTTCATCGAAAGGACGGCCCGGCCTCGGGGAGACCTCCTTCGGATAATTGCGATCAGTGGGCATCTGCGGGATATCCCGCTTACGGTATTCGATTTCCTGCCCGGCAGCAGGTCCCATTGGGGCACGGAAATAGGTGACCAGTTTGTCGGAATCGAGCACGGCCGTCATGTAGAACAGCAATTCCATCTTCTGCGCCAGCCTCTGCTCGTCCACGCTCCTCCCGGCTGGAGGATTGCAGAATGGAATGCGGCGGGCCAGATCGGCGATCTTCGATTTATTTGCCTCGCTGACGGAGGCGTCATCTCGCACGCCCTGGATGAAGTCGTGAACGCAGATATGGTTGACGTTGATGAAATCTTCGATCTGCGTCATATAGTTGATTGCCGTCGAAGACCCTGCGATTTTTGTACTGCTGGTCAGGCTTTCAGCGGCACGCGTCACCTGCTTGCCGGCTAGCTTCTTTGCCTCGTCCAGAACACCTCCCAGCGCAAACATGAACGTTTTGTTGCTGGCGGCGACGCTCAGAACCGAAAAGGTACGGTTGAGATTGTTGTTGCAGATCACGCTCAGCATCGCGCGTCCGGCCAACACCCGCACAGAGGTGGTGGCGAAGGCCGCCATCATGACGCTGCCGCTGACGATCGAGGCGGCGAAAACGAAAAGTTCGGCCATCGCGCGATCGCGCTCAGCCTGGGCTTTCGTCTCGCGATTGAAATTTTCCAGTGCAAGATCATAGGCCCGCACATAGGGATTGGCCACGTTCAGCTGCCATTGGGACTTGTATTTGGGAAGTTCCAGAAGAATATCGTTCAGGCGCTCGGTTGCTGTCGGCACGACCGTCTCCATTGTCCAAAGCAGAATTGTCCAAAGCCGAAATAGGGCTCATAGCGCATTCGCGAAAACCGTCGTTTCCCGTTGTCGGCGCGAGCGGCATGGCGATCTTTTTGACTGACGCAGCGCCGACCCCGAGGATCGGCACTGCAGTTTTCGAAAAAACCTTAAGCCGCCTTGGTGGTGGCAAGGTCGTAGGACGCGATCATCGGCGACTGCGGCTTCTGCATATCGTCGTATGGCGTGTACTTCACTTCCATCTTGGTGAAGTTCAGCTTGATCGTTTCGACCGGACGGTCGCCGTTGGAGTCGATCGAATAGCTGGCGATCAGGGTGTTGGTCAGCGTGTATTCGATGTAGGTTTCACCGGGATTGCCGGTGGTGACAAGGTGGATGACGGTGCGCTTGCCGGTGCGGCCCGAGCAGGCTTCCTGGAAGAGTTTGGTCGACGAGGAGTCGCTGACCTTGGTCAGGATGACTTCCGATACAGTTGGCTCGGAAGCTTCACGGTTTGCCGCGGAACCGGCAGACGTGTTCATGTTGCGGGAGACGTTCCAGTGAATGGCTTCGATATCCATCCACTTGCGATGCTGCTCGTGAGTCGCGTCGCCCTGAATACCCTCGATCTGCAGATAAATCGGCATGCTATTAACTCTCCTGTAAGGGTTTTGCCTAGTTGCTGCTAAGGCGCAGTCGCCTTTCTTGCTGCTCCTCCCCGAGAACTTTTTCGCTTCGGGGCTTCTTCATCCGCCTGCCGGTCTTTTACTGGTTCGGCGAATTGTGTGCGAACGGGCGCGTCTTCGGCACGAATGCCGAAACGCTGGCCGTCGTAACTGATAATCACCTCGGTTATTTTGCGGTCGTCGGCAACCGCATCGAGGAACAAGGTCGAAAGCATCGGCAGGAGGTCGCGCGCAATCATGACCTCGATTGTGCGCGCGCCCATCTCGCTCATCTTGGCTCGGGAAATCAGCACCTCCCGCGCTTCAGGAGAAAGCATGAGGTCAGCGCCATAGGCCGCGCTGACTCGCTCTTGGATGCGGCCAATCTGGATATCGATGATGCCGGACAAAGTCTCGCGGCCGAGCGGCATGAAAGGCAGTATGGTGGTACGCCCGAGGAATGCGGGTTTGAAATGGTTTTGCAGTTCAGGCAGCAGCAGCGTCTCCAGTGCCTCGCCCTCAGGCATGGTGTCCGGATCGGCCGAAAGGCTTGCCAAGAGCTCGGATCCCGTATTCGCCGTCATGAAGATCGTCGTATTCTTGAAATCGATGTCGCGGCCTTCGCCGTCGCGAAGCGTGCCCTTGTCGAAGACCTGATAGAAGATCTCCTGGACGCCTGGATGGGCCTTGTCGATCTCGTCGAGCAACAGCACGCCATAGGGGCGCCGGCGGACTGCTTCGGTCAGAACGCCCCCCTCTCCATATCCGACATAACCGGGTGGAGAACCGAGCAGCATCGAGATCTTATGCTCTTCCTTGAACTCCGACATGTTGATCGTCGTGAGATACTGATTGCCGCCATAGAGGATGTCGGCGAGCGACAGCGCTGTTTCGGTCTTGCCTGTCCCTGACATCCCGACCAGCAGGAAGACGGCCGGTGGCCGACGCGGATCGGAAAGCCCCGCTCGAGCTGCTCGCATGGCGGATGCGATCCGATCGATCACATAATCTTGGCCAAGCACGCGCTCCTTGAGGCGGGCATCGAGCGTCTTCACCGTCTCGATCTGGTCCGACAGGAGCCTCCCAACCGGGATTCCCGTCCACCGGGCAAGAATTGTCGCGACCACATCCTTGTCGACCACACGCGGGACAAGGGGTGTTTCCCCGGCCGCCTCTGCAAGCCCTTTCTCTGCGATGGTCAACGCGGCTCGCGCACTTTCCGGCGTCATGGCATGCGGGGGGAAAGGCGCGACATTGGTGCCTTCCGCGTCGTCTTCGGGCGCGGCGAGCGGCAGGGCACCTGCATCCGAGGTGAAAACCGCCTCGAGGCGATCGGCTTCGCGCACGAGCCGTAATTCCTCGTCGAATTTTGTTTGCGCAGCGCCAATTTGGACGGCGATGTCTTCGCGGGCTTCAGCAATTTCTGCCAGCCGTGCAACAGCCTGAGGTGTTTGAGGCTCCTCTCTCAGCCAGTTCGCCTCCGCGTCCAGCAGATCTCGCTCATTGATGAGCAACTTCAACGCCTCCGGCGTTGTCTGGCGCGCAAGCGCAACGGCAGCCGCGGCGGTATCGAGAAGGCTGATGGCTTTGTCGGGAAGCTGCCGGGCCGGCAGATAACGAGCCGACAGCCGCACGGCAGCAACGATCGCTTCGTCGCGGATACGAACTCGATGATGTGTCTTGAGCTTCGCCGCTACGCCGCGCAGCATACGGATGGCAGTATCCTCTTCCGGCTCCTGCACATGCACGGTCTGGAAGCGTCGGGTGAGCGCTGCATCCTTTTCGATGAAACGCTTGTATTCTCCCCAGGTGGTCGCTGCGATGGTGCGCAGTTCACCACGGGCCAGAGCCGGTTTCAATATATTGGCCGCATCGCCTTGACCGGCCTGTCCTCCGGCTCCGATCAGTCCATGCGCCTCGTCGATGAACAGAATGACCGGTTGTGGTGACGCCTTGACCGCGTCAACCACGCCATGCAGGCGCCGTTCGAATTCCCCTTTGACGCCGGCGCCCGCCTGCAAGAGACTGAGATCGAGCAAAAGGAGTCTGACATTCCTGAGCCGATCAGGCACGTTGCCAGCCGCTATCTCCAGAGCTAGCGCCTCCGCCACCGCGGTTTTGCCGACGCCGGCTTCGCCGACCAGGATGGGATTGTTCTGGCGCCTTCGCGTCAGAATGTCGATTATCTGACGCAGTTCCTGATCCCGGCCGATAACCGGATCGATCCGTCCGGCGCCGGCATCGGCCGTCATGTCGCGAGTATAGAGCCGCAGGAACTCATTCTCGCCGGATGAAAAAACCGGCGCATCCAGCGCCGGCTCGGAAACAGTCGGATGGCGGACACCCGCCTTGCGCATGAGGTCCTCGAGCATCGCGCGATCGAGACCGCGCAAGGACGGCGCCACACCGCGCACAATGGCGCGCAAACTCTGGTCGTCGATCAGGGCAGAGAGCACGTCCGGCAACGTCACTACGTCACGGCCCCATTGAAGCGAGGCGACCAGCCAGGCTTCACGCCCCAACAGGAGCAGGTTCTGAGACAGCGAAAGCGCGCTTCCCGGGTCTCGTGCAATGTCGGCGACCGCCACATCCAGCTCCTGCCGCAATGTAGTGCCGGGAAGCGCGAGCTCCTCGAAAAGTGCAGAAAATTGAGGAATGTCAAGCATGGCGCGAAGCCAGTGAGCAATCTCGACCACGGGATGCTGCTGTCTTGCCGCGAGCGATGCCGCTGTCTCAAGACCGACACGCAGATTTGGCTCAAGCGTTCTGATGAGACGGTTGAGGTCGATGTCTGACATCCGCCAAGCCCTGTCTTTTGGGTCGAAATTCAGTGTTCTCTTAGATGCGAGGCAACAACTAGGGCGGTTACCGGGGCTTGTCCAGATCAAAATTCGCGCTATTTCGGAAATAACTGAAATCGGTAGACGTCACAAATCTGTCATTCTTCCGGTACGGTTGACAAGCCAGTATAGGCACCACAAGATGCTAGTTAACTAACTTTACCCAGTGATTTTGGGGGGAAAAATAAGAGTGAATGTCCGGGCACTAGTAGATCCACTTGATGAAGACAGGCCGTGCGGAGAAAATCTGCGTATCAATACTGTATCGAGGGAAATATACTATAGAATTAAGGACGCACGGAGCGCAGCAAGGACCGCAGAACGCGGCGCTGGGCCCGGAGAAATTATTGGCGTTTCTCCTGAATGGAATGAAGTCAGCAATCTGGGATTGCAGATTCTTTCTTCCCAGAGTAAAGATATCGAAGTATTGGCATGGCTCGCAGAGGCGCAATTGAGGCTGCGCGGGTTTGAAGGGCTGCGCGATGTCTACACGGCGATGATGTCGCTTTTAGACAACCATTTCGATGCTCTTCATTCGATCGGCGACGAGGATCTGGACGAGCGCTTCGCCCCGCTCGCCGGCCTCAACGGTGTGGGCGGCGAAGGCACCATCATCCAGGCGATCCGGCTGACTTCATTGGTCCCTGGCGGGAAATTCGGACAGTTGTCGCTTTGGGATTTTCAACTCTCACAACGCGCAGGCGAAGAGTCGCGACGCGAGCAACTCCAGCAGGCCGCAATGGAGGCCGGTGTCGCACGGATGTCGGCCCAGCTGAACATCCTGATGGAGTGCATCGCTGCGTTCGACCGGCTGGTTGAAATACTTGACGCTCGCTGTGGCGAACATGCGCCACCTAGCTCAAATACACGCAGAGTGTTGCATGAGGCGGCATCCGCAATCAGGGTGATCGCAGGTCTTGGTGCCGCCGAGGTGATCGAGCCGCTGACGGCCGGCCCAAATTTGGAGGCGGCGAACGTCAACCTCGCGGGAGAACTGCCCAACCCAATGCGCATGGGCTCGGCCGATTCGATTTCCTCGCGCGAGGAAGCGCTGGAGCTTTTGACGTCTGTCGCCGCCTATTTTCGCCGAAGCGAGCCGCATTCCCCAATATCGATGTCAATAGAGACTCTTGTTCGCCGCGCCCGGATGAATTTTTCCGAGCTTCTTGCGGAGCTGCTGCCAGAGCAACAGGCACGCGATGCAGTTCTTTCGGCAGCCGGAATCAAGCCTCTTGCCGAGCGGGGAGGCTGAATGCTCTTCCGATCTTTAAGGCCTGCCCTGCTTATCAGTCTCATAATTCTAAATCGCGATCTGCCGACGGCATAAGGAGAATTCAAATGGCAAGTGTGCATGAAAAACTGGAACGAGTGCGCAAACCGCGGGTCCACATCAAATACGAAGTGGAAACGGAAGGCGCAATGGTGGTCAAGGAACTGCCCTTCGTCGTCGGGGTCCTCGGCGACTTTTCCGGAAACCCGACACAGCCACTCAAACCGTTCGGGGAACGCAAATTCGTGCAGATTGACCGAGACAACTTCGATGATGTGATGAGGCGCATGACCCCCGGCCTTACCATTTCCGTCGACAACACCTTGCAGAACGACGGAACCCAGCTACCGGTTTCGTTGAAATTCGAAAGCATGGAAGATTTCGAGCCTGGCTCGATCGTCAGTCAGGTGCCGGCGCTCAAAGCTCTTTTGGATGCACGCAACGAACTGCGCGACCTGATGAGCAAGGCCGATCGCTCCGAAGAATTGGAGCGCCTCCTTGAGGACATTCTCCAGAACAAGGCCGATCTTTCTCAGCTCGTTGCCCAGCTAGGCGGCAACAAAGCCGACGAAACAAAAAATCCGGTCAATTGAGCAAACGGTGTTCGGGCCGCCAGCCCGGCATCTCCAATTCCTGCTTCTCTTTGGTTGAGCAACGGATTTCGCGGGAAAGGACCTCGTCCTTTCGGGGCCGCTGCTCTCAAAAAAAGGATCACGACATGAGCGCTGACACGCAATTGCAGACGAAGGAAGAGGTCGGCTTCGCCCCGGATCACGACCTGCTTTCAAAGGTCGTCGCGGCCACCCGCCAGACAGAGCCCAACCGTGCCCAGGACCTGCTGCGCACCCTGACGGACCAAGCCCTCAAGGGAACCGTCACCTATGATCGCAATCTGACGATCACCCTGAACAACGCCATAGCGGAGATCGACAAGAAGATCTCCGAGCAACTCGCCACCATCATGCAGGCGCCCGAATTCCTGAAGCTGGAAGGCACGTGGCGCGGGTTGAACTATCTCGTCAAGAACAGCGAGACGAGCGCCAACTTGAAGATCCGGGTGTTGAATGCATCCAAGCGCGAGATCTCCAAGGATCTGGCCAAGGCAGTCGAATTCGACCAGTCCAGGCTTTTCAAATCGGTCTATGAAGACGAGTTCGGGACACCGGGCGGCGAGCCCATGGGTGCCCTGGTCGGTGACTATGAATTCGACAATTCGTTCGAGGATGTCCAGTTGCTGCAGGGCATCTCTTCGATTGCCGCAGCCGCCTTCGCACCTTTCATCTCGGCGGCCAGCCCGCGCATGTTCGGCTTTGAGGATTTCAGGGGATTGGCCAAACCCCGGGATCTCGAAAAGATCTTTGAAACCGTGGAATACGCAAAGTGGCGTAGCCTTCGCGACAGCGACGATTCCCGTTTCGTCACTCTCGCGTTACCGCGCGTTCTGGCCCGCATGCCCTACGGCCCGAAGACCAGCCCAATCGACGAGTTCAACTACGACGAAACGAACGGATCGAAAACCGGCGAGTTGCCGCATTCCTCCTATTGCTGGATGAACGCCGCCTATGTGATGGGAACGCGACTGACGGAGGCCTTTGCCAAGAGCGGCTGGTGCACTGCAATCCGCGGAGCTGAGAACGGCGGCAAGGTCGAGGGCTTGCCGATGCACATTTTCTCAAGTGATGATGGGGATTTGGATCTCAAGTGCCCGACGGAAGTCGGCATTACCGACCGCCGCGATGCCGAATTGGGAAAACTTGGCTTCTTGCCGCTCTGCCACTACAAAAACACCGACTACGCCGTGTTCTTTGGAGCCCAGACCACGCACAAGCCGAAGCTTTATGACCGGCCGGAGGCCAATGCAAACGCCGCGGTTTCGGCCCGTCTGCCCTACATGATGGCGACGTCGCGTTTTGCTCATTATCTGAAGGTCATGGGGCGGGACAAGATCGGCTCCTTCATGGAAGCGGAAGATTGCGAAGCCTGGCTCAATCGGTGGATCTCGAACTATGTCAACGCGAATGACGACGCTGGCGAGGAATCCAGGGCCAAATATCCGCTGCGGGAGGCCCGGGTCACTGTACAGGAGGTTCCCGGCAAGCCCGGCGCCTACAATGCAGTCGCCTGGATGCGCCCGTGGTTGCAGATGGAGGAATTGACCACATCCCTTCGCATGGTCGCTCGGATCCCCTCCAAATCCTGACGTGACCGCACGCGCGGCGCCCCCCCCGCGCCGCGCGTGACCTCTTGATTCACGGTTTGACCGGGACGACGATGGGTTCGAACACCAAATGGCGGCGCCGCGCGGATCAAGTGATCGCGCTGATCGATGAGGCGCTTAACCAGCAGACCAATATGATTCTTCATCATCCGGACTTCCAGGCGATGGAGGCCCGGTGGCGGGCGCTTGCCATGCTGGTAGGCGAGGCCAGCCGCAGCGGCGACGTAAAGATCAAAATCCTCAGCCTTGGCTGGCGGGACCTTGCGCGCGGTATGGAGCGGGCTACCGACTTTGATCAAAGCCATCTATTCGAGCTGGTATATAGCCGCGAATTCGGCATGCCTGGCGGTGAGCCCTTCGGCCTTCTGGTCGGCGACTACTATTTTTCTCCAGACGAGCCGGGGGGCGGCGATCCGATCAGCACGCTCTCGCAGCTCGGCATGGTCGCGGCAGCAGCCTTCTGCCCCTTTGTCGCTGGCGCCTCACCGGGGGCGATCGGGCTGGAAAACTTCACCGAGCTGAACCGGGTCCATGATTTTTCCTGGCTCGCAAGCGATCCTGGCAGAATCCGCTGGAACGGACTTCGCGCCCGGGAAGATTCCCGTTTCCTCGGGCTTGTGGCTCCGCGCATCCTGCTGCGGCCGCCGCTAGAACCCTATTCGCGTCAGCGCAGCGATGGCTTTCCTTTCCGGGAAATCACGTCGGCTGACGGTAGTTCACTTTTATGGGGCAATGGCGCCTTTGCCTTTGCGACGGTGGTAATCCGCAATTTCATAGAATCCGGTTGGTTTGCCGACATTCGCGGCGTTACCCAGGACGCGATAGACGGCGGTCTGCTCAGCGCCGCTGAATTGCGGCCCTATGACTTCGATACCGAAAGCCACGGGCTATCAGCTCAAGCCCCGGTAGAGATGCGGTTAACCAGCGCCCAGGAGCAGCAATTCAGCGACCTCGGAATAATTCCGATCGCCACGACTTACCTCTCCGCCTCGGCGATCTTCAATTCGAACCAGTCGCTGCACGCGCCACCGTATTATTCCAACGAGCATGCCCGCCAGAACGCGCGCCTGACTGCAATGCTGCAATACGTGCTCTGTGCTTCGCGTTTCTCCCACTATCTCAAGGTCATCATGCGCGACGAAATCGGCCAGCTTTCTGAAGCGGTTTCGATCGAACGCAAGCTGGCCGATTGGCTCAGCACGTACACGCTCGGCAATGACGATGCCGACCTGGCGTTGCGTACCCGCTTTCCGCTGCGCTCCGCTGGCATCAGTGTCAGCGAGATCCCAGGCAAGCCTGGCACCTTTTCGTGCACCGTACGGCTTCAACCGCATTTCCAGCTGGATGACGTCTCAACAAGCTTCCACCTCATCGCCGAGACCGCGACCGCCGGCGGGACTCCAACCCGTTCCGCCGCCCTGCCCGAAAGGATATCTGCATGACACTATCCGAAAGTATCGCAAGAGCACTCAGTGACAATCTTCTCAAGGACGCGCTGGACGAAACTAGAGCACATTTGAAGACAAAGCCATCCGACCAGCAGGCAAGACACCTCTATATCGACCTACTGGTGCTGGCGGGTGATTATGAGCGCGCCGACAGTCAATGCAGCCTCGCAGTCACCTTCGCGCCAGAGGGGACAATGGGATTTGCCCTGTTGCGCAATGAGCTTCGCGCTATGGCTGCCCGTGAAGCATGGTTCGAAAGCGGTGCGGTGCCTGCCTTCCCGCAAGGGCCGACCGAGTTGGACAAGCGTGCCATTCGTCTCGGGATCGCCCATCGCCGCGGCGAGGCGGATGACGCAAAAGCCGCGCTCGCCGAATTGGAAGAGATCCGCGGCGAACGGTCGATGATCTGGAATGGAAAGCCGGTTTCCGACTTCCGGGACTTAGACGACCGCACGCCGCACGGGCTGGAAGTGATCATGACCGGAGGTTCTTATCTCTGGATCGATTTGGCCAAGATCGCGGAAGTAGCCCTGTTGCCGATAGGGCGACCAAGGGATCTCGCCTTTCGCCGCGCCGAGCTGACCCTGATGGACGGTGCAGTCGCTCCCGTCCTTCTGCCGGCGATTTATCACGGGACAGGTCAAGAGGCGAAGCTCAGGCTCGGGCGTGAGAGCGAATGGATCGAGGAGCCGACGGGGATCATCACCGGCCGCGGCCAGCGTTGTTTCCTTGCCGGTGACGAGTTGGTATCGTTGCACGATACTAACTCCTTGGAAGCAACTGCGGCGGCCACCGCCCACAAGCGAGTTGCGCATGGTTGAACCACTCGAACGCTACCGCCCTCGTGATCGCCTATTGGCCCGCTCGATCCTTGACAGGCTGATCGATGAGGCGCCCGATCGAAACTTTGACCCACCGAAAAGCCTGACGGAACAGACGCGCGAAATGCGCGAAGCCATCCGACGGGATCTGGAAGCCCTGCTCAACACCCGGCGTTGCCCGACGGCGGCCCCCTATTTGCTGTCGGACCTAAGCGATGCTCTGGTAAACTATGGCGTTGACGGGATGGTCTCGGCCAATCTCGTCACAGACGAAGCCAAACTTCGGCTGGCGCAAGTCATCGAGCGGCGCATATCGATGTTTGAAACGCGCCTGTCCGACATCCGCGTGACGATCCTGAAAGGTCGGACAATGACCGAGCGGGCGCTGCGGATGAGGATCCAGGCGAGCTTCCGTCTCCACGAGGGGATGCCGCCGATCAGCTTCGAATCGACCGTCGATCCCTCTACGCAACGCTTTCTGGTCGAGGCCGCAAATGGCTGATAGCTTCCTGCACCGTTACAACGACGAACTCAAAGCGCTCCGCGGTCGCGCAGCGCGCTTTGCCGATGCCTTCCCGAAGGTTGCTGGCCGCCTACGTTTGACCGGAGATGTCGCCGATGACCCCCATGTCGAGCGACTGGTCCAGAGCTTTGCCTATTCAGCGGCACGTATACGTCAAAAACTCGACGACGAATTTCCGGAACTGACCGACGGTCTGCTTGAAACGCTTTACCCTCACTATCTTGCCCCCCTTCCATCGATGAGCATCGTGCGCTTCCGCCCAAGCGACACGTTGGCCTCGATGCAGTTGGTGCCTAG
The DNA here is from genome assembly GCA_900469955.1 of Hyphomicrobiales bacterium. Lineage (GTDB taxonomy): Bacteria > Pseudomonadota > Alphaproteobacteria > Rhizobiales > Rhizobiaceae > Neorhizobium. Next base: position 358,954 of record UBYX01000003.1, read on the forward strand.
GCACACGGAGATTCTTGCAGAACCGGTTGGCGGAGAAGCCTGCCGTTTTCGTACCACTCAAGACGTGGAGATGGCTCCGATCGAGATCATCGAGGCTTCATTGTCAGGTCAGCCCGTCAACGCCCCGCCTTCCCCCTACGGCGGCATAGCCGGATGCTTGCGCCTGTCGATCCGCGCGCTCGACCCGCGCAAGGCTGTCGCCGACCTTAAAATGAAGCGGCTGCGCCTGCACATCTCCTCAGCCTGGCAACAGGCCGTTGCAATCTACGAATTGATCATAAATCAGTCGATTGGGATCGCGTTGGCAAAGCATGCGGACGATGAACAGGCGATCTTCCTGCCGACCAGCAATCTCAAGCCGGTTGGTTTCGACCTTGAAGAAGCGATGCTGCCTTATCCGGCTCCGAGCTTCACCGGTTACCGGCTGCTTACGGAATTCTTCGCTCTGCCTCAGAGATTCCTTTTCCTCGATATCGAAGGGCTCGATCTATGGAAAGGCGAGAGGCTGGAGATCTTCATTTACCTCAAGGAGGCCGATGCGAAACTGGAGCGTACGATCTCGCAAACTGATTTCGCACTCAACGCCGCCCCGGTCGTCAATCTCTTCCGACAGACCTGCGAACCGATAGCCGTCGACGGCTCGCGAACGGAATATCGCCTGATGCCAGATGCCCGGCGCCAAAAGACCCGCGAGATCTATTCCATCGACCGGGTACTTATGACCGGTGCGCGAGGAGAAGAACAGTTCTGCCAGCCCTTCTTTGGTCGCTCACAGCGCCCGGGCGCCACCAGCACGTTCTGGCAGGCCTACCGGCGTTTCGATGCGGATGACCGAACCAGCGACATGGAAATTGCCTTTGTCGATCGTGACCGCCGTTTCGCAGCGCCCGTCGATGCCGTAGCGAGCGTCGATACACTGTGCATCAATCGCGACCTTCCTGAACAGCTTCCCTTTGGCGGCGGCCATCCGTTGCTGCAGTTGGCATCTGGCCACGAGGCCGTCGCCGGCGCAGATGCGCTTATTCCGCCCACTCCTTCGGTACGCATGAACGACCAGGACGGTCGGAACTGGCGGCTGATGTCACATCTGATGCTCAACCATCTTTCACTCTTCGACAACGGCGGCGCCGCGCTGAAGGATATCCTCTCCCTTTATGCCTTCCGTGATAACCCGGAGACCAGACAGCTTGTCGATGCCCTAGTTGGCATCAGGGCGCAGAACTCTACCGCACGGCTAGGCAACGGCGGCATGGTCCCTGGCACAAATATAACGCTGGAATTCGACCCAGCCGCAATCGATCGCCCAGCCGCTTTCCTGTTCGGTAGTGTGCTCGATCGCTTCTTCGGTCTCTATACATCGATCAACACCTTCACCCGCCTCACCGTCTCGATGAAGGGACAGTCGCGCCCCATTGCGACCTGGCCAGCGCGGGCTGCCGATCGTCCATTACTCTAGGAAAGGAACCATGGATCTGTCGACCTCCCGCCAGCCTGACACCTTAGTGGACTTGCTCGAACACGATCCAGGTCGTTTCGAGCCTGTGACCGCATTTCGGGTGGCGCAAGCGTCCGTCGAACGCGATCTGAATGTGGTTTCGCATTCCGGTGTCTCGCTGGCGCCGCTTCCGGTCAGCGGTTTCAAGCGGACCGGGCAGCAACCGACGATCCGCGCGGCACTGGCGGGTCCTGTGGGACCTACTGGCTCTTTGCCTCCGGCCTACAACGAACTGATCATGCGCGAAGAGCGCAACAAGTCACGGGCCTTGCTGAGCTTCCTCGACCTTTTCACCGCTCGTCTAACTGAACTCTTTGCCGACGCCTGCGAAAAATACCGGATTGCCAGGCGGATGCGGTGGGGCCGAGACCGCAAGCGAAATGCCTTCATCACCACGCTTCTCTCGCTCACGGGCTTCGGCACTGATCGATTGGCAGAGCAAAGCGGTTTTAACGAAGACGTGATCCTGCGGTTCTCGGGCTTCTTTGCCGCCCGTAACCGTAACGCCATCAATCTTCGCGCAATGCTTCAGGAATTCAGCGGCTTGCCCGTGGAGATCGAACTTTTCCGCCCTCGTTGGCTGACGATCCCCGAGGAGGAACGCAGCCGCATGGGACAGCCGCAGGGCGTGCAGATCGGCGTTAATGCCACAGCTGGTGCCGCCATCCGCGATTTCAGCGGCGGCTTCAGATTGGTGATCGGCCCGCTGCGCTACACCGATTATCTGGCGCTCGCTCCCGGTGGGCGCAAGATTGCCGAGCTCTTTGCGCTCACACGCCTCTATGTCGGCTCCGGCCTCGATTTCGACGTTCAGATCGTCCTGAAAAAAGAGGACATTCCCTTCTGCCAGCTCGGCCAAACTGGGGCGGGAGCGGGGGATTTGCCCCGTCTCGGCTGGAACAGTTGGGCGCGTCTGGCTCCAGCATCAAAAGACAGCAAGGATGCAATCGTCGTCGAGCATGTTGCCGCCAAGGTCTGGGGAGGCAGCAGCCATGCGGCTTGAATTAAAACCGATCCCGAACGGTTCGGCACCATTACCTGCCCGACAGAAATGGTTCCTGGAACGTGGCCGACGCACGCTGGGCCGCGCGCCGGACTGTGACTGGCAGGTGCCTGAAGATCAACGTTCCGTTTCAAAGGTCCATTGTGTCATCGAGCGCGACAGTCAGGGCTATCTCCTACGCGATCGAAGCGCCAACGGTTCCAAGGTAGACGGCATCATCGTTCATGAGGGCGAAGTGGCGCGGCTGAGGGATCAGTCTCGTCTCGAGCTCGGCAACCTCGCCTTCCTGGTCGAAATCTCCGGCCAGAAGGACGAGGCGATGGAGGATCCCGCCGCCGACCTCACTGTGAGCGATGAACCGCTGACCATATCGGCTATCCTCGCCGACATCGCACCAGGCGGCAACATCGCCACCGGTATTCTGGGGGAACGGGCTGTGGACGAATGGGCAACCTCGATGACCGGCCTCAAGGAAAGCAAGGCGATCTCTCGGCAGGTCGAGATCGGCTGGAGCGGTCCACCCGAAATTCAATCCGCCTCAAAGATCATCCCCGACGACTGGCTTTCCGATCTTGATACTTCTTCCGACTACGGTAGCCAGATCGAACATGGTGCAGCGACGCGCGTATCGGTTCCGATTGGTTTCGCCCGAACGCTTCCAGTGCCGGATACCGCCGAATATGACCCGCCATCGACGCCGCTCAACGACTTGCCACCCGCTTCAGCGGTTATCCAAAGCGACATTAACGAAGGGTTGGAACCTCTTCTCGGCAGACTTGAGGAAACGATCGAGGAAGCCTTTGCGCTTCTCGGTCTGAACGCTCCACTACTTCAGTCTCAATCCGAGTTTTCCAAGCACCTCCCCCATGAGATGGTGACCAACCGCGTGGAGATGCTGCTCGTGCAGCAACTCAAGCTCAATTCGGCGCTGCGGGCACTCGTGCACGAAGCAGGCAGGACCTTGGAGCCTAGGGTCCTCGAAGCGCGGGTCGACGCCGGGGAAAGAGGTCTCGCCTGGAGCCGCGGCCGGCGATACTGGCAAGCTTATAGGGCGCAATTCGATAAGAACGGCAAGACGCTGTCGATCCTAGAGCTCTTCCAGGATGCGATGGCGCACGCCTCGGGCAGAGCCGCTGGTGTGCCCTCAAGAACCGCGAAGGAAGAAGGTATACGGAATGAGGAATGAGAACAGGGTAGCCTGGAGCGAAGGCATGTTCCTCCGCGTGCAGCATTTCCAACAGGCGGACCGGTGGACCGAACGGCTGGTACGTACAAGCACGCGCGGCCTCTCTCCCTATCCATGGGGCATTCTTGAAATCGGCATCGACCGCAGCGCACTGGCAATCGGCCATTTCGCTCTGTCCAATCTGCGCGGAATTCTTCCGGACGGCACCCCGTTCGAAGCTCCAATCGATACAGACCTGCCGCCACCGCTTGAACTGGACGAGGGCGTCAAAAATTCCATTATCTACCTGGCGCTTCCGGCAAGGCAACCCGGCAAGGCAGACGTTGCGTTAAACGGCGGCGCGATGCTCAACAGCGTGCGTTTCGTGGCTTCGCCCTATGAGGCACCGGATGCCAATGTCGAGACTGATTTCATGGCCCCGATCGATGTTGGGCGCCTCAAATTACGCTACCTTAAAAGCGGAGATGAGCTCACTGGATATGACCTGATCGGTCTTGCCCGCGTGATTGAAGTGCGTACCGATCGGGCCGTTGTCCTGGATCCGGAATATATCGCCCCGAGCCTAAATTGCGCGGCGGAGGCGCGGTTGGCGGAGCTGATGACCGAGCTTCTCGGCATCGTGCGCCACCGCGCAGAAGCGATTGCCGAACGGATCGGCGATCCAACCATCCGAGGCACGGCGGAGGTCGGCGATTATTTCCTGCTGCAGATCCTCAACCGTGCCGATCCGATGCTCAAGCATCTCCTGGCGAATTCTACCCGTATCCATCCGATCGAGTTCTACGAGACATGCATTCAGCTGGCAGGAGAACTTGCCACGTTCACCACCGAACGCAAGCGTGCCACGGATTTTCCGCCTTATCGACACGAAGACCTGAAAGCGACCTTCGCCGCGGTGTTCGACGACCTCCGGGCTTCGCTTTCGGCCGTATTGGAGCAGGCTGCCGTTGCCATCGAGCTTGCCGAGCGCCGACATGGCGTGCGGGTTGGAACCATCAACGATCGTTCGCTGCTCAAGGATGCCGGCTTCGTGCTGGCAGTGCGGGCGGAGATGTCGGCCGAGGAGGTTCGCCGCAAGCTCCCGGCTCAAATCAAGGTGGGGCCTGTCGAGCGCATCGCCGATCTTGTCAACGTCGCGCTGCCAGGCATTCCGGTTCGGCCGCTGCCCGTGCTGCCACGCCAGCTGCCCTATCGGGCCGGCACCATCTATTTCGAACTCGACACCAAGAACCCGCTCTGGAAACAACTCGATACCTCAAGCGCCATCGCCTTGCATCTTGCTGGCGATTTCCCTGGCCTTGAAATGGAACTTTGGGCCCTTAGAGAATGAAAAACGAACCCGCATCTTCGTGGCAGAACCTACCTACCATCGTCGAACTTACCGACGATGGTACCAAGAAGAAACAATCCGCCCGCAAGATGGCGGAAATGCTGGACGATATTCTGGAGTTTCCGGACAACGCCTCTGGAAACGACCCCGAGCGGCCGAACGCCAAAAACGGCTGGTCAGTGGAATCGCTGCTTCGTGATTTCAGGTTCGGTGGAGAGGACGTGCCAACGCTCGTCCGCTCGGCAGCCCCGCTACTCAACCTTGCGCACACCCTGCGCTACAGTGACAATCAACCGGATATCGATGAGCTGCGGCGGCTTTCGGTTCAAGCCGTCAACCGATACGAACGCGATCTAGCAAGCGCCAGGATCAGCCCAGAACGCGCCCGCGCTGCGCACTACGTGGTCTGCGCGACCGTGGATGACGTGATCCTCAGCAAACCCTGGGGGGTGCGCGCGGGTTGGGCACGCTCCGGTCTGGTTTCGACATTCCATATGGATGTGACGGGCGGCGACCGCGTGTTCGACCTACTGGATCATTTTCACCATAGTCCCGGCGCCAACAGGGACCTGCTGCTGCTTATCTATCTCTGCCTGTCGCTTGCGTTCGAAGGCCGCACTCGTATTTCGCCGCGTGGTAACCTAGAACTCGGTCGTATCCGCGACAGTCTCTACAAAACACTCCTCGGTCAGTTTGGCGTTTTCGAACGCGAACTTTCACCACACTGGAAGGGCGTTTCCGCCCGCCACAAGCCGTTGCGAACTGCCGCCGCCCTTTGGACCCTTCTTTCCGTGCTCGCGCTCGTGTTCGCTCTTGGTTATCTCTTCTTCACGCTATCTCTCAACCGGGCATCCGATGGAACGTTTCAGCGCCTTGCGAGCCTCCCGCCGCGCCAACCGCCGAGCGTGTTGATTACCACGCCTGAACCAGAACCGCAGCCCGATCCGGCGGCGGCGAAACCCGTGCCTGAACCACCAGCTGTGACACCACCAGCGCAGACGCCGTCGATACCGAGCCGGCTCGACAACCTTCTCGCGTTCCTTCAGCCGGAGGTCGACAAAAAGCTCGTCACTCTCTCCGATTCAAACGGTCGACTTCTGGTGCGCATAAACAATTCCGGCTTGTTCGATATCGGCAGCGCGGAGGTGAGCGACAAGTTCCACGACCTGCTGCAGAGAATCGGCGGCGCGCTCGCGGCTGAAAATTTCCGGGCCGTGGTCGTCGGTTACACCGACAATGTGCCGATCCGCACGATACAATTCCCCTCGAACTGGCATCTTTCGGAAGCCCGCGCCAAGGCCGTGGGACAAATACTCAGTTCCTTCACCGGTCCTGAGTCGATCCTCACCGAAGGTCGGGCGGATAGCGACCCCATCGCCGATAACAGTACTGCGGAGGGTCGCGAAATGAACCGCCGCACGGAGATCCTGGTCCTGACGAACCCGTCCGAGCGGCTGACTGATACGAGCCTCAAGGTTCCGCCCATTCAGTCGGAACGACAGGAGGCGCCTGCGGACGCGACCATAGGAGGCACGTCAAGATGAACCCCTTAAGCCTCTTTTATTCGCTTCGCTCCTACGTAGAGGCCTATGCCGGTCTCCTCGGGCGGCGTTTCATCACCATCATCTGGGTGGCCGCCGTTTGTGTGGTCATCTGGTTTTACGGCCATCTCGCCGCCTACGGAGATTTCAAGCCGCTCGCTGTCGCAAACACGCGCCTCACGCTGATCGGCGTCATCATCGCTGGTTGGCTCGCGTATCTCGCCTTTACCATCATCCGCGACCGGCGCCGCGATAAACAACTGGTGGAAGGGATAGAGCAGGATGCTGCCGCTGAAGCCGCCGCCAGCCAGCAGGCGGAAGTCGGCGAGATCCACAGCCGCCTCAAGGAAGCCCTGCAGCTCCTCCGCCGCATCACCCGAAAGCGTTTCGGCTATATTTACGACCTTCCCTGGTATGTGATCTTCGGAGCACCCGGTTCCGGCAAGACCACTGCTCTTACCAATTCCGGCCTTAGATTTCCCCTTGGCGACGCTCTCGGAGGTAATTCCATCCAAGGCATTGGCGGCACGCGCCACTGCAACTGGTGGTTTGCCGACGAGGCGATCCTGATCGACACCGCCGGTCGGTACACGACCCAGGACGATCTCAACGGTACGGCCAAAGCAGGTTGGGAGGGCTTCCTCGGACTGCTGCGCAAGTATCGTCCCTCCCAACCCATCAACGGCGCGCTCGTGACACTGTCCATCGGCGACCTGCTCACGCGCGATGCCGAAGCACAACGCGAGGAAATCAGGATCATTCGCCAACGTCTTTCGGAACTGGACGAATTTTTACACGCACGCGTTCCGGTCTACCTGGTGCTCACAAAAGTCGATCTCCTCACCGGTTTTGTCGAATTTTTCGATGGGTTCAATAAGAGCGACCGGGAGCAGGTCTGGGGAACAACGTTCGGACTGGAGGAAAGCTACAAGTCCACCACCCTGCCTGATCGTTTCCTCGAAGAGTTTGCAATGCTGCAGGAACGCGTCGGTGCAATGCTGATCGAGCGCCTGCAGCAGGAGCCAAACCCGGAATTGCGCGGCCGGATTTTCCGCTTTCCTGCTGAACTCGCCTCGCTGAAGGAACGCCTCCACGAAGTTATGACGGAGCTTTGTTTCGGCTCCAAGTTGATCCAACCACCCCTGTTGCGAGGGATTTACTTTGCCTCCGGTACCCAAGCGCAAACTGTGGCGTCAGCACCCATCCCGCGCTCACGCCGAAGCTACTTTCTATCGCGCCTCTTCAAGGATGTGATCTTCGACGAAGCTTCGCTCGTCGCTCGCGACAAGCGATTGTCCGGCCGACAGGTTCTGCTCCGCCGCGCCGCCTACGCCTGCGCAGTCGTGGCGCTCGCAGTGGTTCTCACGAGCTGGACAGCAACCTATTTCCAAAACACTTCCGCGCTCGCTAGCGCTGAACAGCGTATCGACGCCTATGAACAACTCGTGCGGGACGTACCGGTGCGCGAGGTCGCCGACACGGATTTCCTGCGCGTGCTGCCGGCGCTGGACAACCTGGCCGCAGTCACGACGGACTTTTCTCAAGCACGCGTGTGGCCGCTCAGTTTCGGCCTTGACCAGGAAAGCAAGGTTTCAGGCAGGCAGCGCGAGGCCTACCAGCGGGCCCTGAACGCACTCCTGCTACCACGCATCCTGGTGCAGCTCCAAAAGGAGATGACGGAGACGGTCGAAGTCGCCAAAGTGTTCGATGCACTCAAACTCTATGGCATGCTCGGGGGTCTCGGCCAGATGGATCCCGCCTTCGTCGCCGCCGAAGCAGAAGACATGTTCACGGCCTTGTATCCCGGTGAAGGACGTGCGTTTGCCCGGCAGGCCCTTATTGCTCACGCCACGGCGATGGCTCAGGGTTCATTGCCGCCGATCGAACTCGATAGTGTCTTGATAGCCAAGGCCAGGGAAACCATCCGCTCGCAAAGCATCGCTACCCGTGCCTATGACATTCTCGCAGACTACCGGCAGGCGCGAGCTCTTCCAGCTTGGGCTCCCGCTGATGCGCTTGGTCCGGTAGCTGAACGGGTTTTCGAGCGAAGCTCCCGCACCCCCTTGAACGAGGGTATTCCCGGCTTCTTCTCCAGTGCCGGATATCGTCTGGTCGTCCTGCCGAGGATCACCGACGCCGCCCGGAAGGCGCTTGATGAGCACTGGGTGCGAGGAGCCGCTAATCCCGCTGGCACCACTGTCGACACCATCAGTCAGGCGGCTCTGCAACTTTATTTCGGCAGTTTTCAGCAACGCTGGTCTTCCCTGCTCGCCGACATCAGGGTGAAGCCGTCCCAGACCATTGCCGATGCGGCAGAAACCACGCGTATTCTGGCGAGCGAGCCAAGTCCGGTGGAAACCATCGTCAAGTCAATCGTCGCCGCCACGGATTTACGCGCTCCAGGTACTGAGGTCGCCTCCGCGGGTGATGTTCGCCCTGTTTCCGCTACGGCGCTTGCCAGTGCTGCTAACGCACCGGATCTTTTCGGTTCCCTTCGCGAGGCTCTTGAGCCACCCGCAGGTCAGACACCCGTTGCAGATCAGAAGGATACGCCAAAGTCCCGGATTGCAATGGTAGGGCCGGTTTTGCAGAAAGTTCACGAGCAACTATCGCGCGCGACCACTTCCACGGCAGAAGTGGCAAAGGTCTTCGACGTCGACAGCCAGCTTACCAATGCCAATCAGGACCTCCTCCAGCAGACTCGCCGGCTTCCCGCCCCCGTCGACACCTGGATCGCCGGGGTCGCAGCCGATGTCGGCTCACTCGCTGTCAAATCCGCTCGCACCCGCATCGACGATGCCTGGGCAGTCGAAGGGGCGGCGTTCTGCTCCAATGTCGTCAGCGGTCGGTATCCATTCGACCGCGAATCTCCGCGCGACGTGGCGATGAGCGACTTCGTTCGGTTGTTCGGACCGGAAGGCCTGTTCAAGACATTCTTCAACGCAAAATTGGCAGCCTTCGTGGACACCGCATCGACCCCTTGGGGGTGGAAGGGCACCTTCGGCGCATCCAGCATCCCGAGCGAAGCGATTGCTCAGTTCGAGAATGCCGACAAGATTAACCGGGCTTTCTTTCCGGCAGGTAGCGAAAACCCGGCAGTCACCATCAACATCAAACCCGTCTCTCTGTCGAAGGAGGCCAACGCGGTGATGCTGGAGATCGAGGGACAGCGGGTGGTTTATTTCCATGGGCCGATCCAATCCAAATCGATTGTCTGGCCGTCTACCGAAGCGAGCAATGTCTCGCGGCTTGCTTTCCAGCCGGGCGGTTGGCAACAGGCACTGACGGAAAACGGTGACTGGTCGCCCTTCCGACTTTTCGACGACGCCCGTATCACCCTGCAGGGTGACGACCTCTTCCGCGCCAAGTTCGAGCAGAATGGCCAGTCGGCGGAGTTCGACGTTCAGTTCGGCTCGGTATTGAACCCATTCCGGCTGGAGGCGCTCAGCGCTTTCTCGTGTCCCACGCAGTTCTGATCGCTTCACCATGAACGAACACGCAACACTCGATCAGACAATGACGGAAGCCGACAGGATCGGCTTTTTCGGCAAGCTGCCGACCCATGGCGATTTCGTCTCGACAGGACTGAGCCGAAACGCCCAAGGTGCCCTCGACAACTGGCTACAGGCAGGCCTTCAGGTCATGCAACAGGAACTCGGCGAAGAATGGGAACGCCTTTTCCGATCGATGCCCGCCTGGCGCTTCATCGTCGAACGCGGTCTTTGGGGCCCGGCAACGCTTGCGGGCGTAATGGTTCCGAGCACCGACCGGGTTGGTCGCAGCTTCCCGCTGGTTATCGCCTCCCAACTTCATGGTTTCGCCGACCACCCTCGCCGGCTGTATCTGGACGCGACGTGGTTCACAGCCGCGGAAGTGATCGCGGAAACCGTTGCCAAAAGCGATTTCGATATAGGTCATTTCACCGCGAGCCTTAAACGGCTGAGAAACCTGCGGCCATCCGACACCGACGAAGGTGAGGTCGACCACCATCACATCTCGCCGCGGGGGACGCTTTGGTGGCGGATCGACCGGGAAGACTGCCGCGCGAAAGGCTTTCGCACCGATGGAGCACCTCAACCTGCGCACTTCCCGAAGCTGTTAGCCGAAGCCGCCGCCGTGGCGCCTCCGCCACCGGACGCTCCACCTGTGAACACAGACTTGCACAAACCTACTCTTCGGGGGGAACAGCGCCATGTTCTGAACCTAGCCCATAGCTATGCCAGTCATCCCGGAACACGGCTCACACTAAACGCGGATTCGCTGCTTGTTTTACGAAGCCCATCGATCTTTGCGGTCGTAGATGGCGTTGGCGACGACAGCGGCGCGGCGGAGGCCGGACGCGTTGTGACAAACGTGCTGAGAGAAGCTGTCCCGCAGGAGACGATGGAGGCTCTCGTGCAGGAGATTAAAGGTAAACTTGGTCGCGCTCATGGCCTTCTGCAGGCGGCCCACTTGTCATCGGACCGTGAACCAGCGTCGGCGAGTGCCGTGGTATTGGCAAGCTTTCAGGATCGTTTCGCCCTGTTTTGGGCAGGCGACGCGCGATGCTATCTTGTCCGGGACGGCATGATGCGTTGTCTGACCCGGGATCACGTCGAGGTCGGGCTGAAGCGAAGGCTCTCCCGCGGCGTAGGCATCAGGGGCCAGCTCAGCCCTGAACTGAGCTCGGACAAGTTCCTGCCGGGAGACCGTTTTTTACTGTGCAGCAATCCGCTGCCCCGCGTCCTGCCGGAGCGGACCATCGCGGAAATTCTGCTCTCCGTAAGCCTTGATGAGGTAGCCGCGGTTCTCGCGCAAGAGGGATTGATTGCCAACTGCCGCGAGAATATCAGCGCCATCGTAATCGATGCACAGACCAATGTCCGTTGACCTAACCAAAGGCGAAGCCGAAGAGGTCGCGCGGCGATTCTCCTCTCTGTGGCAAGCCCTCATCAGTGGCGAAAAAAGTCCCCATTCAAAGGAGACAAGAGCGATGCTCGTGGATCGCGTGCGCGATGCATTGGATCGCGGGCTCGATAAGCTGGATGGCTCAGACAGGACCATCATTGCCAACACTTTTGTTCTGGAGGCTTTGGTCCATCGCGGAATTTCGGTCGATGTCTTTCGAGCCCGTCACCGGGAGCTCGGCACGATTCATGCGATAAAGATGCTTCGTGCAGACCATGCCCACGACCCGGTAGCGCGTAGACTTCTGTTGCGCGAAGCGCAAATCGGGATGGCGCTCCATCATCCCCACATTGCCGCGGCCCAGGTGGTATTGCGACTTTCCGATGGCCGACCCGCACTTGTCACTGAATGGCTCGATCACCGCGTGGCAGAGCTTTCACGGGGGTCGCTTTCGATCAAGGATGTGACGACGATGATGGTTGCGTTGCTTTCGGCGATTTCCGCCGTGCATGCCGCAGGTTTTGTCCACTGCGACCTGTCGCCCTCAAACCTCCGTTACGGAGACAGCATTCGTGATATCAAGATCGTCGATTTCGGAATTGCGCTGGAAATCGGTCGCAGACATAGCGAGCTCGACATTGCCTTCGCCGGTCAACCGGATTTCGCCGCCCCGGAACAAATGGCGGGGGAGAACGTGGATGTACGCTCGGATCTCTACGCCGCCGGGCTCTTGCTGTCGCTACTTCTGCGGCATTGCCGGGAGACGGCAGAGAAGGCAGAGAAACTAAAAACTCTCGCAATCCGATTGTCGCAGCCGCGTCCGGAAGACAGACCCAAAAACGCGAACGCCGCCCTGCATCTGCTCGGCGGCCTGAAATAGCCGTGAAGGATACTTAGTTCGAGCCTGGAAGCGGAGCCGCCGCCGTCGGCGCGCTTTTCTGGTACACCGTAAAGAGCTTTGCGAAATCCACCAGGCCGGAATTGCTGGCATAGAGAATGTCGCCGTCCATGACCTTGAACTGCTGCATTAGTGCCAGGTTGGAAACGTCGTTCAGGTCCACCCGGTAAATCGCCGGTTTGCTGGTTACGAAAGGTGCACCGGGATTCTTGGCGGCATTTACAGCTGCGGCTTGGGTGTAGACGGGCTGGTTGCGCAGAACGTAAAAATTGCTCGCATCAGCGCGATCGTCGAGCAATCCGCCGGCGCGGCCAAGCGCCTGTGCCAGCGTCAGCTTACCGGGCTCGAACTCGAATTCACCCACGCTCTTGAACGCGCCGAAGGCGGTGAAGGTCACAGCGTCCTTTCCGATGTAAAGCTGATCGTCGGGCAGGAGATGGACGTTCTGCCGGTCCTCATTTAAAACCCGTTCAAGGGGCGCGCTGGCACGTTGCTTGCCGCGAATGAGCGTTACGGTCGCTGCGCTCGGCGCGGACGATGCACCTCCGGCAAGCGCAATCGCATCAAGCACTTTTTCCTTGCGGGCTGTGAGAGGGAAGCGGCCAGCCGAACGGACGTCGCCGTTGACTGTGAAGCCGCTCGTGGGTTTGTCAACAACCGTAACGATTGCCTGCGGGTTGACAGCCGAACCCTTCAAACCAGCAACAATGCGCGCCTGCAGTGCTTCGGGTGAAGATTCAAGCACCCGCTGCCGGCCGACGAACGGCAGAGTCACGGTGCCCGCCGAGTCCACAGTAAAACGGCCGAGATTGAGGGTCTTGCTCTGGGTCGAGGAGAAAAGTCCCTCCTCACCAGTGTCGAGAATCGTCACCTCGACAACGTCCCCGCGACGCAACCTGGTATCGGCGAACCCGCCCGAACGCATGATGCTGAGGCCGCTATCCGCCGCCGAATAGGCGAGCGGCGAGACAGCCACGGGATCCATCGGCGCATCGGCAAGCCTGACGACCCGAATCCGTTCGTTCGTCCTTGGATCGGTGGCGCTATAAAAACTGCCAGCCGTTGGGCCGTCCGAAGGGCGTGCGCAGGCAGCGAGAACCGCGACAAAAACGAAGGGCATCAGCTTCCGCATCACGTATCCTTTGGCAGTGATCTGATGATTCACAGAAATACCAATCTGGATTCGCGCGACAACATCCGGTTGCTAAAAAAACTCGATTGTGACGACAACAAGGCGTTGAATGTGGCTTATCGGCAACCCGTCGATTGCGGGCGGTCAGTCAGCTTCACCAGAAGCACGTCGTGCCGTTCTTCGACTCTGTTCGTGCGAGGCAAAAGCGTCATCGAGAAGCTGGCGAGTTACTCCGCCTATTGCGTAGGCAAGGGGGAAATAATCGGATCGGCGCTCGTCGAAATCGGAATGGCCAAGTCGGCGTACTCGTCAATTGCGTCAGTGCCTTAATCCGCCTTTCTCCACCCCAAGATGCTGCCCAAGCACCGCCTCGTCGGCAAGCAGTTCTGCGCTCGTGCCCTGATAGACGATCGCGCCGCGATCGAGAATAATGGCGTCGTCGGAAAGAGGCAGGACCTTGCGCGCCTTCTGCTCGATGATGATCGCCGACATTCCCTCACCCTGGGTAATCCGCTGGATTGCCGCGAGCAGTTCGTCAACGATGATCGGCGCCAGCCCCTCGGTCGGTTCGTCGAGGAGAAGCAGCCTGGGGTTGACCATCAACGCACGCCCGACTGCCAACATCTGCTGTTCACCGCCGGACAACTGGTTGCCGAGGTTTTTGCGCCTCTCCTTCAGACGGGGAAACATGCCGTAGACGCGCTCGACGTCCCACACTCCCGGTCGGGCAATGGCGGTCAGGTTTTCCTCGACCGTCAGCGATTTGAAGATGTTACGCTCCTGAGGCACCCAACCGATACCCGCTGCCGCCCGTCTATCTGCCCTGAGCTTGGTGATGTCGCGTCCGGTCAGATGGATTGACCCGGAATGATGTGTCGTAACGCCAGCAAGCGTGTTGACGAAGGTCGTCTTTCCCGTCCCGTTGCGGCCAAGCAGGGCCAATGTCCGACCCTCACCAATCGCCAGGCTGATGCCGGCGAGCACGCTTGCCTCGCCATAGCCTGCAACGAGTTTTTCCGTCACCAGTACCGGCGCGCTCATGCGTTTTCCCCGAGATATACGGCCTTGACGCGCGGATCGGCGGATATTTCAGCGACCGTACCTTCCGTAAAGAGTGCGCCCGCCACCAAAACAGAAATGCGATTGGCGAAAGAGAAGACCAGATCCATATCGTGCTCGATCAGGAGCACCGTCACATCGCTGGGCAAATCCGAAACGATCGCCAAGACCTCGTGCCGTTCGTCTTCCGGTACGCCCGCCGCCGGTTCATCGAGTAACAGCACGCGCGGTCTGGACGCGAAGGCGAGTGCGATTTCCAACAGGCGCTGCTTACCATAGGGCAGGATCACGCTTCGCTCACCCATCACCGAAGCAAGTCCGAAACGGGCCAAAAGCGCTGCTGCCTCCTCAACAATGCTACCGTAGCCCGCGATCGACGCCCACAGGTTATGCCCGACCCCTTCCCGCTCTGCGATCGCCAATGCGACCGTTTCGAGTGGTGTAAAATCGTTGAAGAGCTGATTGATCTGAAAGGTCCGGGTCAGCCCGCGCTTGACCCGCCGGAACGATGCAAGCGAGGTGATGTCCTCGCCTTCCAAGAAAACCTGCCCTTCGGAGGGCGGCAGAACACCCGTTAGCAGGTTGATCAGAGTGGTTTTGCCAGCCCCGTTTGGTCCGATCAGGGCGTGGCGCGCGCCGCGCTCCACCTTAAGGCTCACATCATTGGTGGCGAGGAATGCGCCGAAGCTGCGCTTCAAGTTCCTGGTTTCCAGAACGATGTCGCTCATTGACCCCCCTCCTTCGACTTCGAAAGACGCTCCGGCAGATACTCAACCCACCGCGCCAGGCGGTCACGACCGATCAGGACCAGAACAACAAGGATCAGCCCGATATAGAACATCCAGTACTGCGGTGTTACGATCGAGAGCCAGTCTTTTACCAACGTGAACAGCACCGCCCCGAAAACGCCCCCGTAGAGATAACCCGTGCCACCAATCGTCAGCACGAGCAGCACGTCAGCAGAGCGGTGGAACGCGAGCACGTCCGGCGACACGAAGCTCGTCGTCTGGGCAAGCAACGCACCTGCCATGCCCGCAAAGACCGCAGCGATGGTGTAGACCGTCACGATGCGCTTGCGGGCGGGAATGGCGATCATGCCTGCCCGCATCGGGTTTGCCTTAATCGCCTTCAATGACAGTCCGAATGGCGAAAAGGCAAGGCGGCGCATCAGCATCACGCCGACGAACAGCACGACAAGACAATAGACGTAGCCCGTCTTTCCGAAGAGATCGAATTCGAACAGTCCAAGAATAGGGCCAAGTGAAAAGCCGCTGAGACCATCAGCCCCACCGGTCAACCAGGCCATCTGGTTGGCCATTTCCGCCATCATCAAGCCGATGCCGAGCGTCGTCATCAGGCGCGTCAGATCCGACCCGCGCAGAATCAGGAAGCTGGTGACGAACCCGAGGAAACCGGCTCCGATACCCGCCGCTAAAAGCCCTACAACCGGCTCTGCCACATAATGCAGAGCAACCAGGCCGGCGATATAGGCTCCCAGTCCAAAGAATGCCGTATGACCGAGTGAGACGATCCCGGCAAAGCCGAGGACCAGATCGAGTGAGACGGCAAAAAGCGCCAGAATGACGATCTCGGTCAGAATCAGCATCTTCGACGGCAGCACAAAAAAGGCGGCGATCGCGGCGATCCAGACGATGACTTCATAAAAGCGGACGCGGCTCCTGCGCTTCATCAGCTTGGCGGCGCGGCTTGCTGCCGCGGTGGGGGAGGACGTCGCAACCATGGTCGCTTCCTGTGGGAGAACACTCATCGGCTACCCCTTGAGAAGAGGCCGCTCGGGCGAACGATCAGCATCACGATCATCAGCGCGTAGATGACGAACGGTCCGATGGCGGGAACATAATATTTGCCGGCAACATCAGCGATGCCGAGCAGCATGGCGGCGAGGAACGGGCCTGAAACGGTCGACGTGCCGCCGACGGATACGACGATCAGGAAGTAGATCATGAACTTCAGCGGGAAATTCGGGTCGAGCCCGAGGATTTCCGCTCCCATCGCTCCCCCGAGCCCGGCCAGACCTGATCCGAAAGCGAAGGTCAAGGCAAAGACCAGAGGCACATTGATGCCGAGCCCCATTGCCACCCGACGGTCGTCGACAGCGGCACGCAACCGGCTCCCAAAGCGGGTCTTTGACAGGATGAGCTGCAGAACGAGTGCAAGGACTGCGCAGACGACGATGGTGAAAAGCCGATATCGGCCCACCCCTACCCCGAACACCTCCATCCTGCCGGAAAGCTCTGGCGGGAGGTTGATAAGCTGCTGCTGGCCACCCATGAAATAATCGGTTGCAGCAACCGCCATGAACACGATCCCGATCGAAAATAGAACCTGATCAAGGTGGCTTACTTGATAGAGCCATTGGTAAAGGGTCCGCTCCAACACCAGCCCGATCAGAGCCGAGACGATGAAGGCAGCGGGCAAGCACCAATAAAAGGAGATGCCGTAGCGGTTCATCATCACGACGGTCACGTAGCCGCCCGCCATGGCAAAGGCACCGTGGGCAAGGTTGATGAAATTCATGAGGCCAAGCGTCACCGTCAACCCGCAGGCCAAGATGAACAGCAACATACCGTAGGCGACACCGTCAAACAGGATTGTCAGCATTTGGATCTTCTTTGGGGGCGACCGTTGACGCTTCAGGAAGCATATGGTTGCAGTAATTAGCGCGACCGACCGTGGCTACCTTATCCCTGGAGCCATGGTCGTGATCGAAGATCGCAGGTTTTTACAGCAAGAGGAAGAAGCCGCACATCCACTTCCCCCTGCCGTCTCCGCCCGCATTTATTTCGCTTCTGCCTTTTCCGGATCCTTAAACGCCTCAAACGTCTTGAATTCGACGTTCTGCAGCTCACCGTTCACGTCCTTGACTTCCCGCATGTAGATATTCTGGATGATGTCGCGGGTGTCAGGATCGATCGAAACCGGCCCGCGTGGGCTCGTCCATGAAAGTCCCTTGACGGCCGCCATGAAAGCCGGACCAGTGGCATCACCGTTGGTCTTTTCCAGCGCAGCATAAATCAGTGCCATTCCGTCATAACCGCCGACCGACATGAAGTTCGGCCGCATGTTGTTATTCGCCTTCTTGAAGGCTTCGACATAGGCCTTGTTTTCCGGGCTCTCATGCGCGGTGGCGTAGAAGTGCCCGGTGATCGTGCCAACTGCCGGTTTGCCCATGCTGTTGAGGATGTCGTCGTCGGTGACGTCACCCGTAGCAATCAGCTTGATGCCAGCCTCGGCCAATCCGCGATCTGCAAATTGCTTCATGAACAGAGAGCCGACGCCGGATGGCAGGAAAACGAAGACTGCATCAGGCTTTGCGTCACGCACCCGCTGCAGGAACGGTGCGAAGTCCGGGTTCTGCAACGGTATCCGCACCGCTTCGACAATTTCGCCGCCCTTGGATTTGAATTCCTTGGTGAACCACTTTTCCGCGTCGATGCCTGGACCGTAGTCGGATACGAGTGTCACCACCTTTTTGATGCCGTTTTCCGCCGCCCAGGTCCCGACCGGAAGAGAATATTGCGGCAAGGTGCCCGAGGTGCGAGTGATGTATTCGGACGCCTTGGTGATCGAGGCTGTGCCGGCGGCCATCACCACCGTCGGCACCTTCGCCTGAGTTGCGACGGGTGCAACGGACATCGCAAGCGGCGTCAGGCCGAAACCGGCAAGCACTTTGGCACCGTCATTGACGACCAGTTCCTGTGCAATTCTGCGGGTCTGGTCGGCGACGCCAGCATCATCGCGAATTACCAATTCAATCTTCTTGCCTGCAACGGTGTCGCCATGGGTTTCGACGAACGTCTTGGCGCCGGCTGAAACCTGTCTTCCCGTCGATGCAAACGGCCCAGTCATTGGCAGGATGAGGCCAATTTTGACCACTTCCTGTGCAGATGCCGGAACTTGTGTTAAGCAACCAAGCGCCGCGCTTGCGACCGCCAGCAATGTTCTTCTGTTGAGCATACCTTCCCTCCTCCACATGAATAAGAAAATTCCGCGCCCGCGCCAATTTTCGGCAGAAAAAGGCGGACCAGTGTGTAAAACCTGCAGTTCTCGAGCCTTAGTCCCCTGACTGATCGGCGGCGTCACCGCAGGATACTTTGGTGTCCTACTATCTTCACTTTCATTGGCTTTAGCAACCTGATCAAGCGATCACCGCTTGCTGCGGCGGCTCGGCATCATCGCGACTTATACCAGGTATCTTAAGCCCGGCTTTCATCGCTCGTTAATCAGATCATTTGCCCACTCATAAGTTTTCGTTATAGACGCCTTTCTGGCGGCGTCGGCAAGAGTTCCAAAAAGGTTTTCTGAGCGGCCGTTGGCAGCCAGTTTTTACGCAACGTCACGCCGATGGGACGAGACGTCTTGCTCATGTCAAATGGCAGCGCCTGCATGAGCCCGCGGGCGATCTCCGCCTCGGCCTGAAGTCTCGACGTGCAGCCCAGATATTCGCAGGTGTCCAACAGTTCACGCATCAGGATCAGTGAGCCCGTCTCGACGATGTTCTTCGGCGCCCCACCTTTCGCGTCAGAAAAAATCTGGTCGAAATAGCGTCTGATCGGCGTTCCCTTCTGGCCTACGACCCAAGGAAAGCTCATGAGGTCTTCGATTGAAATCGCGCGCCTTTCGGCAAGCGGATGATGGCAGCCTGAAACCAGTACGATCGTGTCATGAAACAGAACCTTCTGTTCCACATCGTCGATAGGCGGCGGATCTCGCAGGGCTCCAAGCAGGAAATCGATATCGCCGCGGCGAAGGGCGGCCAAAAGGTCGCCGTAGGGGCCTTCCTGTATCTGGATTGGCAGATTGGGGCGAGACTTCCGGAAGCTCGCAATCGCTTTCGGCAGCAGGTAGGATTTTGCCAGTGGCGTGGCCCCGATGACGATCCGGCCGATCTCGGCGGTGGTTAGTTCGGCCAGATCGGCATCGGCTTGCTCCAATTCCAGGAACGCGAGCCGGGCAGCCTGCGCGAGCGCTTGCGCAGGCCGTGTCGCGACAAGACCATAGGACGTTCGCTCGAAAAGGGGACGGGTCGCCGCGCCTTCGAGCTGGCTTACCGCGCGATATACGGCGGGCTGGCTCAGACCCAGTTGCCGTGCAGCCAGCGTAAAATTCTCCGTTTCCCTCACCGCGATCAAGGCTTTGAGCTGGGAGGTCGTCGCTGTTACCAGCAGTCTTGGTGAGAGCTCCGATAATGCAGGGTCGAGATAGCCAAAGGCACGCTCGACGCGCCTGGCGAGGATTTCACCCGCCAAATTGGCAAAAATGCGCTGAGGCGTGCGGGAAAACAACATCAGCCCCGCCGTCTTTTCAATCTTCGAAAGGGCCTGCGTAACGGCGGGCTGCGATACGAAACAGAATTCGGCTGCCCGGGTGATGGAGCCGGTATCGATGACTGCGAGAAACGCCCTGAGGTGCCGCAGGCTGTGCTGCTGTATCTTTGATTCAGATGAGATGGGCGGAGAAATCATAGTGCCGGTTTTGTACGGGAACCGCCGTGCAAGCTCAAGGAGAGGCCGATCTTCCCTAATCGATCGGATGGCGGCTCGTCCGCCATCCGATCGAGCAGCATTATTTTGCCGCCGCATTGGGATCCCTGATCTTCGGATAGGTCGCAAACTCGACATTGTAGAGTTCGCCATTCACTTCCTTGACTTCGCGCATATAGATGTCCTGCACAATATCGCGGGTGTCCGGATCGATCGTGATCGGGCCTCGCGGGCTCGTCCAGGACATGCCCTTCATGGCGTCGACGAGCTTTGCCCCGTCGGTGGCGCCATTTGTCTTCTTTAGACTTTCAAAGGCCAGATGCATGGCATCGTAACCGCCGACCGACATGAAGTTTGGTCGCATCCCCTTGTTGGCCTTCTTCACCTGCTCGACGAAGGCTTTGTTTTCCGGACTATCATGCAGAGCAGAGTAGAAATGGCCCGTGATCACGCCTTTTGCGGCTGGGCCGATCCCGTTCAGGAGGTCATCGTCGGTGATATCACCGGTGCCGATCAACTTGATCCCCGCTTCTGCCAGACCACGCTCGACGAATTGCTTCATGAAAAGCGAACCGACACCCGACGGGACAAAAACAAAGACCGCATCCGGCTTGGAGTCGCGAACACGCTGAAGGAACGGTGCGAAATCCGGGTTGGCGAGCGGAACTCGCACGGCTTCCACGATCGTGCCTCCATCCTTTTTGAACTGGTTGGTGAACCCCTTCTCGATGTCGATGCCCGGACCGTAGTCGGAGACGAGCGTCACGACGCGCCTTAAATTGTTCTGCACCGCCCAGGTGGCGACCGGAACGGCCGATTGCGGCCCGGCCATCGAGGTGCGGACGAAATACTGCGATTGCGGCATGATCGCCGATGTCGTGGCCGAGGTAATGATAGCCGGGACCTTCGCCTGGTTGAGGACAGGTGCGACCGACATTGCAAGCGGCGTCAAACCGAAGCCCATCAACAACTTGACGTCGTCGTTGACAACGAGTTCCTGAGCAATGCGGCGGGTCTGGTCGGCAACGCCGGCGTCGTCGCGCAGTACGACCTCGATCTTCTTGCCCGCCACGGACTCACCGTTGAGTGCAATGTAGGCCTTTACTCCCGCCTCGACCTGGCGACCCGTGGATGCGAAGGGCCCGGTCATTGGCAGGACGAGGCCGATCTTGACCACCTCCTGGGCACTCGCCGGCAGCGCCACCATCGCACTGAACGCGATGCCCGCGACAGTCATGA
This sequence comes from Hyphomicrobiales bacterium, assembly GCA_900469955.1. Lineage (GTDB taxonomy): Bacteria > Pseudomonadota > Alphaproteobacteria > Rhizobiales > Rhizobiaceae > Neorhizobium. The sequence continues at coordinate 380,228 of UBYX01000003.1, forward strand.
GTGTTCTTCTGGTTATCATCTTCTTCCTCCTCCTAAGACGAACCATACGAAGCTTTGTTTGGGCGGCATCCTCCTCAAGAGCGCCTATCGTCGATCAAAACCGCCGCTAACGCTGCAGAGATGGCCGCAGCCTATCAAACAAGGGAACGACGTCCCTGGCAACAGGGCTAAAGCACCCGCATTCTCCCCCTAAAACAGCAAGCGGTGTATACACCTCGCAACAACCCCCTTCCGCCCAAGAAGGTATATCAGGCTCAGTCGAGTCGCGCCCTCTCCTTCCGAGTCGCTCGAATATACCCCTCCGTCAATCGGTGCCATCGGCAGTAGCCGCCCCCACATATTCTTGCAAAGACTTAAGTCTGTATACATCAACTGTCAATGTTGACCTTTGGCCAATGCTCTCACGTATACGGCATCTGGCCGGAACATTCCCGTGGGCGTTCCAGTTCGCAAGGAGCAATGGACGAACTCTTCATGAGAACTCACCTGCCCCTAGAGACGATGACCCAGCCTCGACCCTACGGTCGATGACTGGGTCATTCACCCGGGCGAGCAACGCGGAGGCCGAAATGGAAACCGACCCAATGACGGTCTTTGACGAACGGGATCTTCGGCGAGCCCGGATGCTCAATCGCGCACTTTGCCTCCTGCCTCGTTATCACCCCGGGCGACGGCTCAACGCCTTGATGCTGAACACCTTGATCAGGGTGGGCCAGCGGTTTTTTTTCGAGCCCCGCGCTTCAAGAAATGTGGAGATTTCCACTATCTCCATTGGAGCTGCTCAGCGAAAGATTCCACTCCGGCTGCTTCGCGATCGCAAAAAGTCGCACCCGAATGGAATTTACCTGCATTTTCACGGCGGTGCCTGGGTCCTCGGCAACGCGCGCCTTGATGACAGGTGGAACGCTGACATTGTGCGCGCCTGCAACGTTTCGGTGGCCTGCGGTGACTTTCACCTTGCCGTCGATGACCGGCTTGAGCAGGCGATGGAAGACGCTGTCGCGATAACGGAATGGGTGCTCGACCACCTTCGGGAACTCCACGTCGAGCATGTCATCATCGGAGGCGAGTCTTCAGGCGCTCAATTGGCTGCCAGCGCAATTATTCGTCTTTCCGCCAAACGATCTCTAGACCCGATTACAGGCTTCCTCTCCTTCTGCGGCGCTTTCGACATGGAAGGATCGGAAAGCCTCAAAGCAGCCGGTCAACAAAGCCTAGTGATTGACGCGGGCTCGGCATACCGGAACCTCAAACGGCTCACTTACCGATTGGAACGGGAGGGACGTTCTCCTCAAGTGTCGCCCTGTGATGCCGTTCTTCACAACATGCCGCCAGCTCTATTTTTCGCGGGAGCGCTAGATCCCATCATCGATGATAGCCGTAAGATGTACAATCGGTGGCAGGCGTTCAACGATAACGCCGAGATTGTTGTCGTGCCGGAAGCACCTCACGGATTCGAGCGCTTCCCCACCCGCCTTGCAGCCAGAACCAAGGCTTACGCTCAAGGATGGATGAAGCGCCGACTTGAATAGCAGGAGCTTCCGGCAATGCCGCATTGAATGCTTCGGCACAAGATCGGCAGGCGGGATCCTGACGAGGTGGGCTTCAACCGGCCGTCAAGTCGCCTCACAGAACCAGTTACTCTCCACGCCTGTTTGATTTTGGCTTGTTCTTCTTGAATGGTCGGGGGGAGCCGGGACGATCGGCTGACTTCTTTCCCGGCTTGCCCTTTTGCTGAAAGTCGGACTTCGGACTGTCGGCAAATGTCTTCTTCGTCCTGGGTTGCGAGACTGGCGAGCGATCGAAATCCGGGACCCCAGGCAGTTTCACGACCCTAACGCCGCGCTCCAGCGTCTTGCTCTTGCCGATCGACTGCATAAACTTTTCGGCGTGATCAGCTGCGATTTCGACGAAGGTTTCCTCCGCCTGCATTTTGATGGCGCCGATTTCGCCCTTGGTCAGATTACCGTTGCGGCAGAGCATCGGGATGAGCCAGCGCGGCTCAGCATTCTGCTTGCGGCCCACCGACAGCGAAAACCAGACGGCCGGGCCGAATTCGCCGCGCGGCGTGCGGGGGGTGCTGGGAAATTCAGAAGCATGTCCGCCGTCGCGCGGCTTGCGCGCTAACCCCTGCTGAACCGAAATCTCAAGAAGGTCTTCCGGCGCTGACTGCTTGGCGCGGTAGAGATTGACGAAGGCAGCTGCAAGCTTCTCGGCACTGTAAGTGGACACCAATCGGGCGACCAGTTCCTGCTCTTCCTCTCGGGGCGGCTCATTGAAGATCGGATCAGCCAGGAGGCGTTCCTGGTCGCGCGCGATCACCTCTTCGGCCGACGGCGGACGGGCCCAGGTCGGCGTGATCTCGGCCCCGGCTAGGAGACGTTCGGCCTTACGGCGGGCATTGACTGGCACGATCAGCGCACTGATACCCTTTCGGCCCGCGCGGCCCGTGCGGCCGCTTCGGTGAAGCAGTGTTTCGGAATTGGTTGGCAAGTCCGCGTGGATAACCAGATCGAGGCCGGGCAGATCGATGCCGCGCGCAGCAACGTCGGTCGCGATGCAGACGCGCGCACGGCCGTCGCGCATGGCCTGCAACGCATGAGTACGCTCATTCTGCGTCAACTCCCCGGAAAGGGCCACTACGTCAAAATTGCGGTTGTTGAAGCGAGCGGTAAGATGATTGACGGCCGCGCGGGTTGAGCAGAACACAATGGCGTTGGTCGCGTCGTAGTAGCGCAGCACGTTGATGATCGCATTCTCGCGGTCGGACGGCGCTACGGCCAGGGCACGGTATTCGATATCCGCGTGTTGCTTTTCCTCGGTCGTCGTGGAAATGCGAACGGCGTTCCTCTGGTAGCGTTTCGCGAGCTTGGCGATGCCGGCCGGAACGGTGGCCGAGAACATCAATGTGCGGCGATCGTCGGGCGCCGATTCCAGAATGAATTCCAGGTCTTCGCGGAACCCAAGATCGAGCATCTCGTCCGCCTCGTCCAGGACCGCGACCTTCAGGTCCGAGAGATCGAGCGCATTGCGGCGTATGTGGTCGCAAATTCGCCCCGGCGTGCCAACGACGATATGCGCTCCACGTTCGAGCGCGCGCCGTTCACTGCGGATGTCCATGCCTCCGACGCAGCTGGCAATCACCGCATCGGTCATCTCGTAGAGCCAGTCCAGCTCACGTTTCACCTGCATGGCAAGCTCGCGGGTCGGCGCGATGACGAGCGCCAGCGGGTTGCGTGCGTGCCCAAAACGCTCTTCTTCAGCAAGAAGGGTCGGCGCCATGGCGATGCCGAAGGCAACGGTCTTACCAGACCCCGTCTGCGCCGAGACCAGCGCATCGGCGGCGACAAGCGCAGGATCGAGCATAGCCTGCTGTACTGGGGTGAGCGTTGAATAGCCGCGGTTCGACAACGCCTTCGCAATCGCCGGAACGGCGCCGTGGTGATCGGACATTAAATTAACTTTCGGTCTAAGGCGCATGCGCCGCCGCCGCAAAGACGCGGCAAAACTTAAGCCCCTCTACTCGGGCAGGCAACCAATGTCAAAGAGCTACTTTTCGCACGCCATCGCGCCATAGCTTCAATTTTGAGTTCCACCTAACTTTTTTGGGAGATATCGGTGTCAACCGTCTTTGTGCATCACGCGGCCATTGCGTTTTCATATCTGAACGAAGTCCAGCCCGATATCGAGTGTCGGCGCGCTGTGGGTGATCCATCCCAACGAGAGCAGATCAACGCCAGATGCCGCAACCGACGCTGCGGTTTCAGGCGTAATGCCGCCCGACGCCTCGGTGATCGCCCGCCCGGCGACCATAGCGACCGCCTCACGCAGCTGGATCGGCGTCATGTTGTCGAGCAGCACCGCATCCACCCCGACGTCCATTGCCTCCCGAAGCTGGTCGAGCGTATCGACCTCGACTTCGATTTTCACCATGTGGCCCACAGCGGACTTCGCGCGCCGGATCGCCTCCGACACAGACCCGGCAATAGCTACATGATTATCCTTGATCAGGATCGCGTCATGGAGGGCGAACCGGTGGTTCATGCCACCGCCCGCCCGGACCGCGTATTTTTCGAGAGCCCGCAAACCGGGTGTCGTTTTGCGGGTGCATACCACCACAGCTTTCGTACCTTCGATCGCGCCGACGATCTGCGCGGTCACTGATGCAACACCCGAAAGGTGGCCAAGGAAATTCAGCGCCGTGCGCTCGCCGGAAAGAATCCCGCGCGACGACCCTTCAATGGTTGCAATGACCTCGCCTGCCTGGATGCTGGCGCCATCCGGCACATGGCGAGTCACGGAAATTTTCGGGTCGACCAGCGCGAATGCGAGTTCAGCCGCGTCCAGACCGGCAACCACACCGCATTTGCGGGCAGCCATGACGACAGTCGAGCGGTGATCTTCAGGGATCACGGCCGCCGAGGTCAAATCACCGGCAAGGCCAAAATCTTCCATGAGAGCTTTGCGGACGGCAGGTTCGATGACGATGCGGGGAAGTGCGGAGAGATTCATGTCAGGCAGTCCTGGCGATGGGTTGGGAGACCGTGGAACGAGCAACCTGTAGCGCTTCTGCAAGGCTCATCCTGCGCCGCGTTGCATTTGCAAGCTTCAGCGGAAAATCAGTGCGAGCGTGGGCTCCACGCGATTCATGTCGCAAGCTTGCGAAAACTGCGATGAGCAATGCGACAACGGCCGGGTCGGTGGCTATCCCTTCGCTCTCCACGAGAGGCAGCAGGCTGGTGATGGCGGTGTTGATGGAACCGGCATTGCGCAGTACTCCGAGATGACGGGATGCGATCGGCCGGATTGCGGATGGATCCGCTGGCAGAGGCAATACGGCGGGCGCAATAGCTGTGACCTCGGCTGTAGGCACGCTCGCAATGTCGTTAGCCACCTGCATACCCATGACGGCTGCTTCGAGGAGCGAGTTGCTGGCTAGCCGATTGGCGCCATGGAGCCCGGTGCACGCGGCCTCTCCCACGACCCAAAGGCCTTCCACCGAACTCCTCCCGCTGGCATTTGTCGCAACGCCGCCCATGTGGTAATGGGCTGCGGGCCGAACCGGGATTGGCTCACCCGACGGGTCGATACCCGCCTCCCGGCACAGCGCGGCGATTGTTGGAAAACGATCGGCAAAGCGGCCTCTAAGCGCCCGCCGGGCATCCAGGAAAACTCGGCCTCCGCGAGCGATCTCCATCGCGATGGCACGCGCTACCACATCACGTGGCGCAAGTTCCGCGCCCGGCTCTTCGGCAAGAAAACGGTTGCCCCGTTCATTGACCAGAATTGCCCCCTCGCCACGCACAGCCTCACTGATCAGCCCAAGCGGCCGCCGCGGTGTGTCAAGCGCAGTCGGATGAAACTGCACGAACTCCATATCTGCAAGCATTGCGCCGGCCCGAGCCGCTAGCACGATGCCCTGGCCGAAATTGCCCAGCGGATTCGTGGTCGCCTCATAAAGGCCGCCGAGGCCGCCGGTTGCCAGAACGACGCGCGATGTCCGAAGAACTACCGGGCCACGACTGGTCGCACAAAGCAGCCCGGCGACCGCCCCATCCTCGTTCAGGATGCGGCGCACATCCGTATGCGGGAGAATGGTGACGGACGAGGTCTTCAAGACCGCTTCGACCAAAGCCTTCACGATCGCCGCCCCGGAACCGTCGCCTGCAACGTGCAATATCCGCCTGCGGCAGTGGGCTGCTTCCAGCCCAAGCGCATAACGGTGGCCCTCAGCTTGATCAAACCGTACTCCATAGCGCTCCAGCTCCGCGACAGCCGGCCCTGCATTTTGAAGCATGGAAGCGGCGATTGCCGGGTCGCAGAGACCGTCACCCGCAGCAAGCGTGTCGCGAAGATGCAGATCGGCACTGTCGTCATCTGCAAGGCTTGCCGCCATGCCGCCCTGCGCCCAGCCGCTCGAAGTGGCTTGGCCAAGTCCGGCTCTGGTCAAAAGAACCACGGGCTGCGGAGCCAGCGTGAGTGCCGCCATCAACCCCGCCATTCCGCTCCCGACGACGGTGACACGGCCAGAAAGATGCCCGAGCTCTTCGATCATATCGCCAACATCCTTTCGACCGCGTGGCGGGCAGCAGCCGCGATCGCCGGATCGACCGTAACCTCGTGCCGGTTCTCCTCCAGCGCACGACGGATGTTGGAAAGCGTGATGCGCTTCATGTGCGGGCAGAGATTGCAGGGACGGATAAACTCCACACTCTTGTGATGTACCGCTATGTTGTCGCTCATCGAGCATTCGGTCAAAAGCACAACCCTTGCCGGCTTCTTCTCGGCGACATAATCTGACATAACGGCCGTAGAGCCGGCAAAGTCAGCCTCCGCCACCACTTCCGGCGGGCATTCCGGATGGGCAAGTACCATGAGCCCGGGATGAGCTTCTCGTAGGTCGCGGACATCCTGCGCACTGAAGAGTTCGTGAACCTCGCAGTGCCCGTGCCAAGCTACGACCTCCACATTGGTCTCCCGCGCAACGTTCTGCGCAAGATATTCGTCGGGGATCATCAACACCTTCGGCGCACCAAGAGACTCAACGACCTGCTTTGCGTTGCCAGACGTGCAGCAGATGTCGGAAGCAGCCTTTACCGCAGCCGACGTATTGACATAGGTGATGACAGGAACACCCGGATGAGCCTGCCGAAGCAAGGCAACATCCTGCGGCGTGATCGACTCCGCCAACGAACAGCCCGCCTGCAAATCAGGGATCAGCACCGTCTTTTCTGGATTGAGAAGCTTGGCTGTCTCAGCCATGAAATGGACACCTGCGAGAACGATGACATCTGCATCCACTTCAACGGCCTTGCGAGCCAAGGCGAGGCTGTCGCCGATGATATCCGCAACGCCGTGGAAGATTTCTGGTGTTTGGTAGTTATGGGCGAGGATGACGGCGTTGCGGGAGCGCTTCAAGGAAAGGATCGCATCGATATCCTCCTCAAAGGTCATCCATTCGGCTTTTGGAATGACGCGGCTGACGCGCTCGTACAGTAAGGATGTGGAATTCGTAAGGTGCACGCGCTCTCTCCTTATACTCTAGCTGAGTATATCGCGACGAAAGAGATATTCTCTATTCGAGTTTATGTCAATTGCGGGAGAGAGGAAGTTTTGAGCCCGACAGTGCGCGTTCTTCGAGCACAGCGTGACGATAGCGGAAGAGTTTAGCGGGCCGGCCGCCGGTCTCGCTGGTGACTTCACCCGTCTCCTCTATCAGCTGCTGCTGATCGATCAGCCGGCGGAAATTCGGCTTGTGCAATGTGAGGCCGGCAAGGGCTTCAACGGTGCGCTGCAGCTGCAGGAGCGTGAAATTTTCCTGCATGAGCTCGAAGACGACTGGGCGGTATTTGATTTTGGCCCGCAACCGCGCAATGGCGGTAGCAAGAATGCGGCGATGGTCGGCGAACATCGGCCGGCCGGCTGAAATATCAAGTGGGGCATGCCCCGCCTCGGCGACCAAGCCAGCTTCATACATCAGTTCGTAGCGCTGCAGCGTGAGATCCTCATTCCACGCAGCATCGTGGAAGCCAAAGGCAAACTCGACACGACGCTTTCGATGCTCGCGACGGGGCAGTTCCGCTTCGGCCCAGGATTGCAGCTTGTCGGAAATGTCGGACAGGATCGCCGGCCTGCCGCTTCTGTGGTCTTCCCATGGGAAATATTCGTACCACCCGTGCCATCCCGGCTTTCCCGCACCGGGAGCCGCCTGCTCGCGGACAAGGCCGAGATAGCTAATCGAAATCGTGCGCCGTTTGGCGCTGTCATGGGTACGGTCCCGGTCCGCAAAGGTGTAGAGCTGCTCCAGATAACCGACTGGATGGCCGGTCTGATCCTGAACCCATTCCCTGAGGCCGGACTGCAGGCTTCTGTGCCCAAGTTCGAACGGGCCAGACGGCAGAGCTTCCCCCCGCCTCACCGTCATGACTTTCGGCTCGCCCTGAGTGACGGCGGTCAGCACGGCTATGAGTTCAGCATGGGCAAGTCCGACCGTCACGCGGGTCACATCTCCAATTGCGTACGGCCGTCTTTATAACCAGCAGAGCACGAATTGGTAGAGCACGACGCACTGCAAGATTCCCGGAGCGGTCCTTTCCTGCGCAAGAAGACCGGCCTGGACGACTATCGACGCCGCTGTTAAACTGCAACTACTTCTGCTTGTGCCGTGACCACCTCTCCTCCTAATGCGGGATAATCGTCATGTGTGAAAAATCCTTTGGATCGCAGGAACTGGCAAGAGGCAAGTTTGTGGCGAGGATCGTGTCCTTGGCCGCAGCGGTGTTCTTTCTCAGACGCCCGGTTTTCAAAATGCTTCGCTCTGGTCGACAATTGTTTGCTGCAGCTCTCCTGCTCGGACTTTGCACCACCGCGAACGCCGATGACGTGCTTTTCGAGAACGTCCGCATCTTCGACGGAAAAGGAGCAGGACTTTCGGAACCGTCGAATGTGCTGGTTCGGGGCAACGTGATTGCGGAGATTTCGACAAGCCCCGTCAACGCCGAGGGCGCTGAGCGCATTGCCGGTGATGGGCGAACGCTGATGCCGGGCCTGATCGATGCGCATTGGCATGCTATGTTGGCTGCTTCCACCCCGGCAGAGGCAATGGGCGATGTCAGTTTCGCCAGTATCGTCGCTGGCGATGAGGCGACGGATACCCTGATGCGCGGCTTTACCACCGTCCGCGACGTAGGCGGCCCGGCCTTTGGCCTCAAGCGTGCGATAGACCGGGGCATCATCCCCGGACCGCGCATCTATCCGTCTGGCGCCATGATCACAGTGACCAGCGGGCACGGCGATTTTCGCCAGTTCACCGACCTGCCACGCAGGATTGGCGGTCCCCTTACCCCCATGGAGACGAGCGGGGGTGCAATGGTCGTCGACAGCCCCGACGAGGTGCGTGTGCGTGTCCGCGAGCAGTTCATGCAAGGGGCTGTTTTGATCAAGCTGACGGCGGGCGGCGGAGTGTCTTCCCCGTTCAGCCCGCTCGACGTCACCACCTTTACCGAGCCGGAACTAAGGGCCGCGGTCGAAATTGCCGAGAATTGGGGCACTTACGTCGCCGCGCACGCCTTCACTACTGATGCTATCCGCAAGGCTATCGCGGCTGGTGTGAAATGCATCGAACACGGCTTCCTCATGGATGAGGCCACGGCCAGGCTGATTGCTGAAAAAGGCATCTGGCTGAGCTTGCAGCCGCTTCCCGAATTGATGAGGACAGGCCTTAGGGAGGGTTCAGTCGAGCGCGCAAAAGCCGAAGAGGTGTGGCCGGGCATCGGCAGGACATACGAACTGGCAAAGAAGTACAAAATCAAGACGGCGTGGGGGACTGATGTCCTGTTTTCCCGCGCGCTGGCGCAGCAGCAGGGAGCAATTCTGGCCTCGCTCACGCGTTGGTACACGCCTGCCGAAGCGCTTGTCATGGCAACCGGGACCAATGCCGAACTGCTCGCACTGTCGGGCCAGCGCAACCCTTATCCGGGTAGGCTCGGCGTGGTCGAGGAAGGCGCGCTGGCGGACCTCCTGCTCGTCGAAGGCAACCCGCTTGAGAATATGGATCTGGTCGCGGATCCCAGTAGCAATTTCAAAATTATCATGAAGGACGGCGTGATCTACAAAAACACGCTAGCCAAGTGAAAAATGCCAGAGCAGCCCTCTTTCCGGATGCGACCATGAAACGCGGAAGTCACCGGAGGCAACAGCAAATGGCCTGGAATGTTATGACCGCACTTTGAACGTATGTTGTGCCGCCGGGAATTGCCTCGCACGGACCTCGCGGGCATATGTCTCGACAGCCTTGGAAACCTTTTGACCGAGCTCGTCATAACGCTTGACGAAACGCGGCGTAAAGTCGTTGAACAATCCCAGCATATCATCGGACACCATGATTTGGCCGTCACATGCGGAAGATGCGCCGATGCCGATCGTCGGAACGTCGATCAATCCGGTCAATTCGCGGGCGAGAGGTTCGACCGTTCCCTCTATGACAACCGCAAAAGCACCCGAGCTGCCAATGGCGATTGCGTCACGACGAAGTTTTTCGCTTTCCTGTTCGGAATGCCCGACCGACCGATAGCCACCGGCGGTGTGGACCTGCTGGGGCATCAAGCCAATATGAGCGAGAACCGGAATGCCTCGCACGGTCAAAAAGGCGATGGTATCGGCCATTTCTGCCCCACCCTCCAGCTTGATCCCATCGCATCCCGTTTCCTGAAGAACCCGGGCGGCGTTTCTAAACGCAGCTTCCTTGGATTCCTGATAGGTGCCGAACGGCATGTCGACGACCACGCAGGCGTTGGCTGCGCCGCGCATCACCGCCTGCCCGTGCGCAACCATCATCTCCAGAGTGACGCCGATTGTTGTCTGCATCCCGTAGAGGACCATGCCCAGTGAATCCCCGACCAACAACAGGTCACAGTGCGGATCGAGAAGACGTGCCATCGGCGTGGTGTAAGCCGTCAGGCAAACGATAGGATCGCCGCCCTTCATCGCCCGGATGCGCGGGGGCGTCAGCCGCTTCTGTCCTGCGATAGCGCTCATTCGACAACTCCTTCCAGTCTCTTGCGGGGGCCGGGGATGACCCTGTTGTCGAGTAATCGGGTGGAGCCGAAGCGGACAAAAAGAGCCACGACGACGGGTTCGACGATCGACGTGACCGGCCGCAATGTCGAAGCATCTCTTACCGCGACGACCTCGGTATGTGCCAAGGGTTCACGCGCCAAAAAGGCCCTCAGCTTTTCCTCAAGCTCCTGCGGGTCGCGAAACCCGGCCGCGACCAGCCGTTCTGCTTCGGCAAGCGTCTGCGGCACGATGGCGGCAGCAGCGCGTTCAGCTTCCGTGAGGTAGACGTTGCGCGAAGATAGCGCTAGCCCGTCGCCATCCCGCACCGTGGGCACCGCAACAATGCGAACCGGCAAGGCTAGGTCTTCCACCATCCGTTTGATGACGATGACCTGCTGATAGTCTTTTTCACCGAAATAGGCTGCATGCGGCTGAACAATGTTGAAAAGCTTGCAGACGACCGTTGCGACACCAGCAAAGTGTCCCGGTCGCACTGCACCTTCCAGTTCGCCGCCAAGCTCCGGCACATCAACCACGGTCTTCATTGGGCGCGCATACATGTCCTCGACACCAGGGGCGAACAGGATGTCGACGCCTCCCTCTTCGAGCATGCCGCTGTCACGCGGCAGGTCGCGCGGATATCTAGCGAGATCTTCGGTCGGACCGAATTGCAGCGGGTTTACGAAAATAGAGACGACGACGACCGCGTTTTCCGCTTTCGCACGCTTTACAAGTTCCATATGTCCGGAATGCAGGTAGCCCATGGTCGGCACAAACCCGACACTTCTTTCGCTCGTCGCAATCTGGCGGAGATATTCCCGCAGCTCCCCAATGGCACGAATGACACGCATAACCCCTCCATGATCAGGCTTGGCCAGGGCCGGTAATACCAACGTCTGCTTCGGTCAATGTGCGCCAACGATTAATAACGATTAGCATCCATGCGCACTGCCGTTGAAGACTGGCATGTCTTTTCGGCATGACCGACACACCGGCTTACAGGCCAAGGGCTTCGACCAACCGTCATCTTAGGGCCGTTCGCGACAGGAACCAAGCCAAGGGGCCGGTAGGGACCAATCCGCACAGTCCACCAATCCACCAATCATCACACAGTTCCGTCGCCGACTGGTTGACACTTGTCGTAAGACGTCATATCACATAGAAGACATTTGGAGCCGCCGGTGAGGAGACCCGCGGCGCACGGGAGGATCGATCGTGAAGACACTTCTAAAGGTAATCGGGCCGATTTTGCTCGGTTCTACCCTGCTTTCAACGCCCATACATGCCGAAACGCCGCCCAATATGCTGGTCGTGGGTTTCTCGATGAATAACATCCTGACGCTTGACCCGGCAGCCATTACCGGCAAAGAAACCGTACAGGTTCTCACAAACATATATGATAACTTGGTTGCCCTGAATGCCGTCAACCGATCCCAGGTCGATCCGCAGCTTGCGGAAAGCTGGACGATAAGTGATGACAATACCGCAATCACCTTCAAGCTGCGCAGCGGCGCGACGTTTGCTTCCGGCAATCCGGTCACCTCGGCCGATGTGGTTTGGTCCTTCAAGCGCCTGATGAAGTTGAACCTCGCCCAGGCGTCGTTCTTCAAGACCCACGGCTTCTCCGCGGCAAATGCGGAGGCGAGCTTCACCGCCCCCGACGAGCAGACAGTTGTTGTCAAACTTCCCAAAAAGGTCGATCCGCAGATTATTGTCCAAACGCTCGGCATCGTCGGGCCCGGTTCCATTCTCGACAGCAAGGCTGTCATGGAACACGACAAGGGTGGGGATATGGGTGCCGCATGGCTCACCAACAACTCAGCCGGCTCCGGCCCTTTTACCCTTGGTCAGTGGCAGTCAAACGAGCGCGTCACACTCGAACAAAACCCGAAATATTGGGGCGAGAAACCCGGGATGCGGCGCATCATGATGCGGCATCTCGCGGAATCGCAGAGCCAGCGGTTGATGCTCGAAAAGGGTGATATCGACATCGCCTATTCCATGTCGGCAGCTGACCTGAAGGCACTCGAGGCCAATAAGGATGTGAAGATCCAGACCAACGGCGGCAGCGGTTTTTATTACCTTGCCGTATCGATGAAGGACGAGAAGTTCCAGAAGCCCAAGGTTCGCGAGGCTCTGCGCTATCTGATCGATTACCAAGGGCTCAATGACAGCGTATTGCCCTATTTCGGCAGGCTCCGCGATCGCCCCATCCAGACAGGCCTGCTCGGCGCGCTTCCCAATGCGGGTTATAAGCTTGACGTCGCCAAGGCCAAAGCCTTGCTGGCCGAGGCGGGTTATCCGGACGGTTTCTCAACGACGCTAAGGGCGATCTCCGACGTCCCGTTCATGAGTGCGGCAACCGCGATCCAGGCGACCCTGGCTCAGGCCGGCATCAAAGCCGAGATCATCACCGGGGCCGGCGACCAGATTTATGGTGCGATGCGCGAACGCAAATATGAACTGATTGTCGGCCGTGGCGGCGGCGGCCAGCTTCCGCATCCAGACTCCAATCTGCGTGCAATAGTCTACAATCCGGATAATTCGGATCAGGCAAAGCTAACCAACTTCCAGGGCTGGCGCACGTCGTTCTACGATGAAAAGATCAACAAGATGGTCGACGAGGCTCTCATCGAGGGCAACAAGGACAAACAGCTCAAGAACTACCAAGACATCCAGAGCTATTACGCGGAGATGGTACCGGCAATCCAGCCGTTTTCCGAGGTCGTCGACAGTGTTGGCTTCCGCGCCGACATCAAGGGACTGGAGCTGAACCCGTCCTGGTCGACCCAGCTCCGGACGGTCAAGAAAGAGCGGTAACCGCAATGCCGCAGCGCTGCCCGCGCTGCGGCTTTTCATAATACGATATCGAGGTGCCTCATGGGAAACGAGCGTCTAACCGCTTTCACGCGGCAGGCCGGCACGATATTGGCGACTCTTGTGGGCCTGCTGATCCTGACTTTCTGCATCGGTCGGCTCATGCCGGTCGATCCGGTACGCGCCATTGTTGGTGAGGAGGCCGATCAGGCGACCTATGAGATGGTCGCCGAGCGGATCGGCGCCAACCTGCCGCTCTACCAGCAGTTCATCCGCTACATGAACGATCTCCTGCACGGCGATTTCGGCATCTCGATCCGTACAGGACAGCCAGTGATCAATGATATCCTGCATGTCATGCCGGCAACGATTGAACTTGCAACATTCGCCATTCTATTCGGCGCGGGCTTCGGCATCCCGCTCGGTATCCTGGCGGCGGTGCGCCGCAACCAGCCGGTCGATCACGTAATTCGCTTCCTCACCCTCATTGGTCATTCGATGCCGATCTTTTGGACTGGCATGATCGGATTGATTGTCTTTTATGCGGTACTGGATCTGGTCGGCGGCGGCGGGCGTATTTCGGACTATTACATAGGCCTCGTGCCGGAGACGACCGGCTTCCTGCTGATCGATACCGTAGTCGCCGGCGACTGGGAAGTCTTCTGGGATGCGGTCAACCATCTGCTCCTTCCGGCAAGTATCCTCGGCTATTCATCCATGGCCTATATCACCCGCATGACCCGCAGCTTCATGCTCGACCAGTTGAACCAGGAATACATCACCACTGCGCGCGTCAAAGGTTTGTCGAAGGGGCGAACGATCTGGCATCACGCTTTTGCCAACATCCGCGTGCAGCTCGTCACCATCGTGGCGCTTGCCTACGGCAGCCTTCTTGAAGGCGCAGTGCTCATCGAGACCGTGTTCTCCTGGCCGGGCTTTGGTCAATACATTACAAACAACATGCTGATCGGCGACATGAACGCGGTGATGACCTGCGTGCTTCTCGTCGGCATCATCTTCATCGCGCTCAACCTGCTCTCCGACGCGCTCTACAAGATCTTCGATCCAAGGACGCGGTGAGATGACAGCTAGCTTTCTCTCCATGCAGGATGTCGCCATGCCAGGTTCCCGTTCAAACAGAAATTCGGCATTTCACCGGCTGTTGGCGGTCATCCGTGAACTTCTCGGCAACCCGTCCTCCGGGTTCGGTTTCATCGTCATCAGCATCCTGCTCCTAACCGCGCTCGTCGCGCCGCTCATCGCTCCTTACGACCCGAACGTAATTAATCTCGGACAGACGCTGCAGCCACCGAGCGCTACGCATTGGTTCGGGACCGATGAACTCGGCCGCGATATCCTAAGCCGCATCATCTACGGCACGCGCATCAGCCTGACGATCATAACTATCGTCTCCGTGATCGTCGGACCGGTTGGCCTCGTGGTCGGAACGACCGCCGGTTATTTCGGCGGTTGGTACGATACGATCATGATGCGTGTCACCGATATCTTCCTTTCCTTCCCCAGCCTCATCCTGTCGCTTGCCTTCGTCGCCGCCCTCGGCGCGGGACTGGAAAACGCGATCATCGCGATCGGCCTCACCGCATGGCCGCCCATCGCTCGCCTGGCGCGCGCCGAAACGCTGACTTTCCGCGGCGCAGATTATATCTCGGCATCTCGAATGCAGGGAGCGTCTTCACTCCGCATCATCGTCAAGTCGATCATGCCGATGTGCCTTCCTTCCGTGCTTGTCCGCATCACACTCAGTATGGCCACGGTTATCCTGACCGCCGCCGGCCTCGGCTTCCTTGGTCTCGGTGCGCAACCGCCACTTCCCGAATGGGGGGCGATGATCGCCACCGGCAGGCGCTACATGCTGGACAATTGGTGGCTGGTCGCCTTCCCAGGCGGCGCCATCCTGCTCGTCAGCCTCGCCTTTAACCTGCTCGGCGACGGCCTGCGCGACGCGCTCGACCCGAAACAGCGATAGGATCTGCCGCCATGGACAACCCCCAAGCTCTTTTGCGGATCGAAAACCTCCGCGTCAGCTATCGCAGCGGAAAAGCCTATAACACCGTCGTCAAGGGCGTAACATTCGATCTCGGGCGCGAGCGGCTTGGCATTGTGGGTGAATCGGGCTCTGGCAAGTCGACGATCGGCCGAGCACTCCTGAAACTCCTGCCGACCGCCAAAATCGAAGCCGACCGAATGGACTTCGGCGGCACCGATCTTCTTGCCGCCGGAGAAAAGCAGATGCTTGCGATCCGCGGCCGGCGCATTTCGATGATCCTGCAGGACCCGAAATTTTCGCTTAACCCCGTCCATCGGGTCGGCGACCAGATCGCCGAAGCCTACCGGGTTCACAACAGGGCCTCTGCGCAGATTGCCAGGCAGAAGACGCTTGAAATGCTGGAAGCAGTAAAGATCCGT
The DNA here is from genome assembly GCA_900469955.1 of Hyphomicrobiales bacterium. Lineage (GTDB taxonomy): Bacteria > Pseudomonadota > Alphaproteobacteria > Rhizobiales > Rhizobiaceae > Neorhizobium. The sequence goes on from UBYX01000003.1 coordinate 396,029, forward strand.
GATCCGGAACGCGTGTTCGGCCTTTATCCGCACGAGGTATCCGGCGGCATGGGCCAGCGCATTATGATCGCCATGATGCTGATCCCAGAACCGCAGATCATCATCGCCGACGAACCGACATCGGCTCTCGACGTCACCGTGCGCATGCAGGTTCTCAACATCCTCAACGAACTTGTCACCAACAAGGGCATCGGGCTCATCATGATCAGCCACGATCTGAACCTGGTGCGCAATTTCTGCGATCGCGTGCTGGTGATGCGCTACGGGGAAGTCGTCGAGGAACGGCCCGCGCGCGACATGAAGAACTGTACTCACCCCTATACCCAAGGACTACTCGCCGCCCAGCCGCATATCGGCGGGAGCCGCGGGCCGCTTCCCGTGCTCAATCGTGAGGTCGTCTCCCGCGACACAAAAGAGGTGCATGCATGACCGCCATCAGTGTTCGCAATCTCTCGATCGATCTTGGTTACGGCCTGGCGAAAAAGCGCATCCTGGGAGACGTGGGCTTTTCGGTGGAAGCCGGGGAATCATTCGGCCTCGTGGGCGAATCCGGCTCCGGCAAGTCGACCATCCTGCGGTGCATCGCCCGTCTTCTGACGTCCTGGGAAGGCGACATCGAGCTCGAGGGGCGCTCGATCAAAGACATGCCTTTTGCCGAATATTGCCGCATGGTCCAGATGGTCTTTCAGGATCCCTATGGTTCGCTCCATCCGCGCCAATCGATCCGCACCGCGTTGCAGGAGCCGTTGCGCATCCATCGAATGGACCGTCAGTTGCAACGCATGGAGCAGGCCTTGACCGATGTGGGCCTGAACCCTGACTTCCTGTCGCGTTACCCCCACGAGCTTTCCGGCGGCCAGCGGCAGCGTGTGGCGATTGCCCGTGCGCTCATTCTGGAACCGCGCATTCTGCTTCTGGACGAGCCGACCTCAGCGCTCGACGTCTCGGTACAGGCAGAAGTGCTGAACCTGCTGGCCGGTTTGCGTGCCAAGCGCAATCTCACCTATCTTTTCGTGTCCCACGATCTTGCCGTCATCGATCATATGTGCGAGCGGCTGGCTGTTATGCAGCACGGTCGGGTCGTGGAAATCATGGCGCGTGACGTGCTGGCGACGGGTCAAGCCCAGGATCCCTATGCCCGCGAATTGATCCAGGCGAGCCTCGAATACGACCAGGCCGTCTAAAGTTCCGCATCGCGCAGAGGGAGGTCTCTTGATGATAACTGAAGGCGAAAAATCAAGTCTGTCCCCCGCTTCCCGCAACAGGAGGGAGACGCTTAGCTCACAGGTGGTGCGAACCATCGCCGAGCGGATCAAGCTCGATAGGTATCCACGCGGATCCAAGCTGCCCACGGAAAAAGAGCTGATTGAGGATCTTGGCGTCAGCAGGACGGTCATTCGCGAAGCGATTGCTAATCTGAGAGCCAGCGGCCACGTGTCGATCCATCACGGGATCGGCGTTTTCGTTCGCCAGGATGCGGGCGTGGCGCCGTTTAGGCTGGGTGACGAAAGTCTGATGGTGGTCGAAAACGTGCTGAAAGGGCTCGAGCTGCGCATTGGTATCGAGTCTGAAGCGGCCGCCCTTGCAGCTGAGCGAAGAACGAAGGCCGATATCGCGGCGATGATCGCGGCCTGCGAAGCGATGGATGTGGCCGCGCGGGACGTGCGCAGGGACACGCAGGATGATTTTCGGTTCCATTGTGCGGTAGCCGCCGCGAGCCAGAACGAACATTTCTACGGGATATTCAATTATCTTGGAGAGACCTTGATGCCCCGCATGCGGCTTCAGGCGCACCAGGTCAGCGACGCGACCTTCTCGGCACATCTCGCCCGCGTCAACCAGGAACACCGCGCCATTCTCCGTTCCATAGAAGCCGGCGATGCAGACGGTGCTCGCGCAGCCATGCGCAAGCATTTGAGCGATAGCCGCGATCGACATATCCAAAGGGTGCAGCACGCGCCATGATCGACAGCGAGAATATGTCCAGCCTTGCAATAAGGCTGCGTGATAACCTCTCGTTCGCATGGAATTTCGATCCCAGAAAGGAACGGTTTCAGGATTGGAAGAGCCGCACGAGAGAGCGCGTGCGGGACGTTTTGGGTGTTGAGCGGGTCGTATCCGCTGGCAGCTCGGTCATCGCAGACTGGGCTGAAGACGGCTGCATCGGTCAGGAACTCGAACTCCGGTTTTCAAATGGCGAGGTGACCGCAGCCTATCTGCTACGTCCGGATACGAATGCGCCGACGCCGGCGGCCCTGCTCTTGCATGACCACGGCTCCTTCTTCTCGATCGGCAAGGAAAAAATGATCCGTCGTCCGGGCGAGGCTCCCGAGATTGATGCGGATATGAGGCACTGGGTCGTGAAGCTCTACGGCGGTCGCCATGTTGGCAACGAACTTGTCCGGCGCGGCTACACGGTTCTCTGCGCCGATGCGCTCGGCTGGGGAAGTCGGAAGGGCAACGGCTATGAGGCGCAACAGGCGCTCGCCGCCAACCTCATGCAATTTGGCATCTCGCTTGCATCAGCTATTCTGCTCGAAGACCTGGAAGCGCTGACCTTGCTTTGCAAACTCCCAGGCGTTGACCCGAACCGCGTGGCGAGCTTCGGTTATTCCATGGGCGGCTCGCGCGCCTGGCAGCTGGCGGCGCTGTCGGACGACGTCAAAGCCTGTGTCGCTGGTGGTTGGATGGGAACCCTTGCGGGCCTGATGCAACCCGGCAACAATCAGCTTCGCGGCCAGTCGGCTTTCTGTATGCTGCATCCGCCGATCGCCGGGAAGCTGGATTATCCGCATTTCGCAGGTTTAGCAGCGCCCAAGCCTGCGCTGATCTTCAGCGGCGCGCAGGATCGGCATTTTCCAGAATCGGCTGCCCTGGCTGCCCATCGGCAGATCCATGACATCTGGAATGCTGCAGGCGCCGCGGAGCAGGTCGAAACACGCCAGTGGCAGGGAGCCCATTATTTCCCGGTCGAACAGCAGGATCGCGCAATCACTTGGCTTGATCACGCCATCTGATTTTTATCGGGATAGAGGAAGCCCGGCACCTATCGAGAGCCGGACTTTTTGCGCGCGAAGGAATCCAACCGGATTCCAGCGCCTCTCTGACAATCAGCCAACGAGATTGGCGTTGATGAAATCGAAATTGATGTCCTCTCCAAGACCCGGCTTGTCCGAGATGTGGACGAAACCATCCTCGTCCATCGGGTCAACGAGCGCGTTCAGATATTCGAAGCCGTCGTCATACTCGAGGAACGGATGCAGCAAGCCGCGCTCGTACCACTTGGCGTTCTTGGTGCACGCCGCAATGATCAGATTGGGAGCGCCATTTCCGTGGATCTCGCAATTCATGCCGAAGGATTCGGCAAGATGCATGCATTTCATGGCCGGACTGATGCCTCCGACATCGTGGACGCCGGTGCGCAGGATGTCGCAGGCTTTGCTGGTGATCCATTCCGCGCGGTTGAAATGTTTGCCGTGAGCGCTTTCAGGCCCAAGGACCGGAATGTCGAGGTTTTCTGCAAGCCACGCATAGGAAGCGGAGCTCTGCTCGTCCATCGGTTCTTCGATCCAGTCGAAACCGAGCTTTTCCAGCCCCCTGCCAAGTTCAAGCGCTTCGGTGCGGGTATACCAGTGGAAGGCATCGATCATCAGATGGATATCCGGACCAACCGCTTCGCGCACGGCGGCACACGCCTTCAGATCCATCTTGACATCCGGTGCCCAGGAAACGGGAGGCATCCAGGTGTGCAGCTTGATACCCTTGTAGCCGCGTTTGACGAGCGTTTCGCCGAAGCGACCGTAATCCTCCGGTGTCGACAGACCGTTCTCAAGCTCGTCGCCGCACATGATCGAACCATAGGCGGGAATCTTGTCGCGGTAGCTGCCGATCAGCTTGTGGACCGGCATATTGAGCTTGCGACCGGCCAGATCCCAGAGCGCGCAATCAACGATCGCCAGCGTCCGGTCAGTAAGCTGAGCGGCGCTGCCGCGCTGCCAGTGGGCTAGATCCTGCCAAAGCCTTTCGCGCGCAAACGGATCCTCGCCGATCAGTACCTTCTTGACAAACTTCTCGATCAAATGCGGTCGCACGATTTCCGGCGGCGCGAAACAATAACCTTCCGCCCCATCGTCATCGACGATTGTCAGCAACGCCATGTTTACCTTATGCGGCGGGCCGGGATGAGCGTGGCCGGCTGTGTCTTGATGACGGCGGGTGGTGTGGGAAAACACCCGCACATTGACCTCTGCAATCTTCAATTAGTTCTCCTATCAGTAGCTAAAGGCGATCTTCGGCGTTTTATTAGGCCTTGGAGACGCTTTGAAATGATGAACCGGGTCCATATTGCTCAAGTTAGCATCTGTCGATTGCGGAAGCGCAATCCGCCCCCCAACAGATTGAACCGCACTGATCCGGATCTGCCATCTTATAATATCTTACCAGTTGATGTTATATTATAAGATAGGGCGCGAGGGTCAACGAGTTTTTGGATGTCCTGGCACGACTCACCGCTTTTACCTCCTGATATAGGTGACAGCGCGGGAGGCAGGTACTTTTCTGGATGATTTTACGCAGGAAGATGATGGAGATGCTTGTCATCGGGGGGTGGTTTGTGATGCGAAAGCCGCCGGACAAAGACAATCAATCACCTGCTTAGGAACGGGCAGCTCATGGTTGAAAATACGTCTCCGACCCAGACCATTGCGCCTGAATGCAAAAGCACGACGACTGAAAGGCGAGCGCCGTCTCCATCGCTCATCTGCTCCGGCACGGCCTCTCCGGCGCTATGATAGTATAAGTGTCTGTCGTCATAATATGACAATTAGCCGCAAAAAAGCTCGGCGACAATTCAGACATGACGAGGTCCGTGGCGTATAAAAAGAGCGCCGGGAATTCCCGGCGCTCCTCGGTCTCAATCTCTTCGCTTTTATTGAGGACGGACTGCGCCGTCGTAATAGTCGCCATTGTCGATCATTGGGGACGCCGGGTTATCAAGACCCCGGCCGCTCTTCATCGGCGGGTAACCGTAGCGGGTGACGGAAGGGATACCCAATGAATCCGTCGTTACCGAGAGGTAGTCGTGATGGCGAGAGACGCCCTCATAATATTCGCCTTCTTGTGCAAAGGTACCGCTTGCAACGGTGGATGCGAACAGGGCGGCGAGGATGGTGGAGATGACAGAGTTTTTCATGATAGTCGTTTCCTTCTTAGCCTGATCGGCTCCTGGTGCGACCCAGCCGATCGATGTCTTGAATGAACTGTTTGGATGCTTGATTCGACTTTAGTTCCGTTCGTCGCCCGCAAACCGGTTGTCACGATGAGTTGGAGCGCGGACCTGCGCCACGTCCCGCGTGACAACGGCCTTTGTCCCGACTTTGGCGACCCCGACCTCGGTGGCGAACCAGACCTCGTCACCAGAAGCCAGCCGGTGGCCGTCATAGGCCAGGACATGGCCGGCAAACGAAGCCATGCAGGCCGCAGCGACGAGGAAAGCAATCTTCTCTATAGGCACGGTCATTATTTCACTCCATTGCTTGGCGAAGCCCGCTACCGCGGACGTCGTGTTTGGTTTTGAGTCAGCGAGACAGCCGTTGCTGTCATCAATTTCCCGAATGACTGAGGATCTCTCTCGGCCCCGTTTTCCGGTCTGGCCGAAGCTCTCTTGGAGCTCTTCATCCTTCGGAGACGAAAGCAGGCGGGAGCCCCCTCACCGGCATCAAGCGTTTGCGGAGCATTTATGCCCCCGCCGATGGATCGTTGCCACCCGGGACGACCCTAAAGCCAGTCAGCCGGACTGTGTTCTCTCACCGTCTTTCGTGAGGGGAATTTCCCCCGAACCCGTCATCGGGCCGCCAGCACACCGTTAAACTTCCGTAAAAAATATACGACAGTAAGAAAAAAAGCGCGAGGTAATCTGATCTAGTATAACTTTGTTGGCCGATGGATCCGCAAAACATTCCCTTTAGCGATTTATAATGTAAATGAAAATTGTTGCCTCAATTGCTAGTCCGCGCGATCGACCATATCAGTCCCCGAAAACCTAAACACTAGTCACCTTTTTTGAGAATACTCACATCGCTCAGTGGAGTTTCCACTATGCCCGAGAGTTCACTCACGCAACAAGTCGGTTTCGTGCTCTTTCCTGCCTTGACCCAGCTCGACCTCACAGGACCTTAGGTGGTGTTCACAAGGCTCCCGGAGATTCATTGCCATTTGCTCAGGGATAATATTACCCCGTTCGAAGCGCCAGCGGCCCTAGCATTGTCCCGACGCTGACTTACGGGGAATGCGGACAAGTTGATATTGTGATTGTGCCAGGTGGTGCTGGCCACCTGGACGCAATGACAAATGACCGCCTTGTTACGTTCTTGCGTGACGAGGAACCTGGCTGCGAACTGGTCATCGCGGTCTGCACGGGCAGCTTGGTGCCTGCGGCAGCAGGCCTGTTGCGCGGCTATGAATGCACCACACATGGGACCGCGCTGCATCGCATTTCCGCTTACGGCGCTAAACCTGTCAGTCGCCGGGTCGTGTTCGACAGGAAACGTATGACTGGTGGGGGAGTTACGGCCGGCATCGACCTTGGACTTGTCGTCGCCGCTAGACTCTGCGGAGAAGACGTAGCTCGCAAAATCCAGCTGCAAATGGAATACGCGTCGGAGCCGCCGTTTGAAGGCTGCCCCGACACCGTCGACGCCGTAGCCGTCGCCGCTCTGCAGGTTGTACCGCCGGCTATTGCAAAGCGGATGAAGGAAAATGATGCGACCGCATTTGCTAGACTTGCAACGACAGGAGCGGAAAACCAATACTCACTTCACGGATGACAAACTTTGCAATCAGGGCTCTTGGGAACGGGATGAAGTGAAGCGCGGCCTACAACGGGGTTGAAAAGCCAGCGATGGCCGCGCAATGAACTGCGGTGGGTAAGGCGTTCGATGGTGATCTGTGATACCGCAAAACAAGCGATCAGTGCATTGTCAGCCGGTGCCGGCTGACCTACGACAACCGAGTCAGCCGAGGCTTCCAATGTCGAACAGCAGAAAGGGCAGGCATCATCCGGCTGCGCCACCAGTGGTCCGGCAACACAAAGAGAACCGAGCTGGCCGATATGCAGGTACGGGGGAGGCACGGGTGCGGTCGCGTGATATTCTGCAAAAAATTTGGGGGCCAGAGCTACAGTGTCCTCAGCGAGTATCAGGAATGGTTTACGCGTACGAGCCAGAATGAGCCGGGCAGCTTCCGCCCCGTCGGCAAACTGGGTCATGATCGCGACCGTTGCAGAAAAGCGGGAGGCCAGATAGGTCGCTAACCTATCGCTCTTCAATTGACCGATATCTTCTGCCGTAGCCCAACTCAGTCGCTTCACGCTGCTGTCTTCTATAAGGTCGCCGTCCACCAGGAAAAAGTTACGAGCCCCAATCTCTGCAAGCTGGGAGGCGATCTGATAGCCGAGGTTTCCGCATCCGACGATGACGAAGTCCGTGTCGTGAACGGCATCGAAGAGATCGGCATGATAATCAAAGGCTTTCATCATCATTCACCTTGCTTGGCGCAGTCGGAGACTGCTGACAATTTACAGGAACCGTGTTTGTCCATCACGCATCCTCCATCGTTGAACTCGCCGCCCTGGTCAGCGGGACGTCTCGGATGTCGTGCCCATCGGGAGGCTGACTGGCGGCTTTTCTGATCATATGCAGTCGGCCGTCGTACCAGAGACTGAGACCGTTGCCGCTGCTCTGCAGCATTGGGCGGCCCATTCTCGGATCGATCGGTTGCTCGCCCCGCAGAAGCACCTGCCCAAGGTCCCAGGCCTGGCGATCAACGACGCACAGTCGCTGCGCATAATAGGCCTGGCGCCGAGCCGCTGGCTCGCATTCTAGGAGGCGGTCAACGAGCGCGAGGATTCCCGCACCCCAGGATGGAATGGCGGCGATGTCCGGGAGGTCGAGGAGAACATCGCCGCCCAGACGCTCGATCCCCTCACGGGCGATATCGATGAGCGGAATTAGACGGGCAGCATACGCAATAATAAAGGCAGCTTCCCGTGCACGGTGCTCAGGCGGTGCTCTGAAAGGCAAGCATGCGATGCGAACGGCGCACTCCCAGGGAACGGCGTAGGCCATGTGCAAGATGCTTTCGAGCGTCTGTAAACTATGCGTGTACGGAGACACGTACCGGAACTCGGCGGGCAACGAAGGCGCCCCCGCGGCGGTGTATAACCGCAGCAGGACGTGCCCCGCTTCCCGCAGAAGTTCCGCTGCAGTTGTCGGATAATCTTCGACATCCAATCGTTCCTGCGACAGAACTACAACCGCACTCCCCGGCAGATCCTCGGAGCTGGAAAGGGAGCTGGTCGAACCGCGCCGAATGCCGAGATGAAGTGTATGAAGGCCTGCGATCAGCCGGCGATGGCCGCTTGGGTCGACGGTCGCCATGAACGCGATCGCCTTCTCCAGATGGTCGGAGACCTGGTCCAAGTCGCGATCGCTCATCCCGGCATATTCAAGCTCGAGATCGTCCGGAAGACAATAAGCGATGCGTCTGCGCATCGTCCGGCTCGATGCCACGCTATGGATCGGAACAAGACCGATGCCGCAGGTAAGTCGCCGAACCGGATGCCGTTCAATCGCAAGATCCCTAGCCACCAGATCAGGTTGCAGGTTGTTATCCACCACTTCAGAGCTGGCACCGTCGACGTACTTTTCCAGCCCCCGCTGTAGCTCATCCATCCACGCAGCCAGGGCGGGAGACCGGTAAGGGTCACTTCGCACGGGCAGAAACGCTGAAACGGGCAGGAACGTGTCGGCATCACGATATCCACCATCCGCGAGGCCGGGGAAATAACTGGCCAACGCCTCGACCCTTTCGCCGCAACCCGGCAGTTCCGACGCGGCTGCAAGAATTCGGGCATAGCGAGGTAATCGCTTCAGCATGTTGCCTGTTGCGGCAGCATTCACGGAACCGGACCTTGAAAACAGCGGATTGCGCTGAAGCAAAGCTGTGGCCTGATCCGCCAATTGCTCGATCTGATAAGCAGACATCTTAGCTCCCTCACCTCTCTAAGCTTTAAACCCCATGATGAGGCGTGCCGCTTTAGAGCAGACTGGTCCTGCCAGGACCGGCCGCACCGGCGGCCTTCCCCGTTCAAACCACGATTTCGACTTGTCTTGCGTTGGGAGGAGCTTCTTGCGGACCCGTCATCGGCCCGCCAGCACCGCGTTAAACTTCCGTTAAAAGGCAGCTTCGGCAATAAAAAAGCCCCCCTTTTTTGGGGGGCTGGTTTTGGGGGCTGCCACGAGAACCGGCGTTACGGCGTTAACACCGCCGCAACAGCCGCAGAGACATTCGGTAGGCCAAACCCGAAGAAATAGCTCATCTCGAGAGCATCTTCGCCGTCGGCATTCATGCAGTCGGCCGTCAATGCACGTATTCCTGGTGTCACCGCCGAATCCAACCGGGCCGTGGCCTGAAGAATTGATTTGACTGCAGGGCCAGAGAGCCGCGCGTCGCCGCTATTCTGGCTCTTATGGGCCCGTTGGATCAATGCGCAGATGCCACCCACCTCCGCAGAGGCTCCGGAGGTGCCGCCGAACGTGGTGTAGTAACCTCCACCGATGCCGGAGTTGGCGCCGAACGGCACAATGGAAGACCATGGGTCGGCACCTCGGTTGTAGCCGAATGAGCCGGGGAGATCGGTTGTCAGCAATGAGAAGTGGGAATACTGATATTCCCGCAGTTCAAACGCCCGATGATCATGTTGCGCGGCGAAAGGAGACAGGCGGTCTATGCGCAGCTGATGGCGGTTGAAAACCTCATCATCGTCAGACGGCGCGACAACCGTAAGTCCTTCTCCGTAATTGCTGTATCCAGAGCGGTAGCCCTCGACCGTGACCGCTCCGACAGCGATGATCCCGTTATCATCGGCAGCCAGATTGGCCGGATAGATCAACTGACTTTCACCGCTGTTTCCCGCCGCACAAACGATTGGAATATGCTGGCTGATCGCAATGATGAGCTGCTTGAGGATATGCCACGCCCTATCGGGATTTGATCCCCTTTGCGGAGCTTTGGGCTCCAGTTCGACGCTTCCCTGCTCCGCCAACGAAATACGGGCAAAGAGATCAGCGGCAATCTGGTTTTTCCATCGTTCGAGATCGGCTTTCAACTCGTTCTTTGGAATGACCCGGCTGCGTTTCGGATCCGGCAAGCCACGGGGCAGCACAATTACATCGACGCCCTGATGATAGGCGTAGAGAAATGCGGCGATGAATTGTTGGACATCATCCTCGAAAGAGGTCCTGATCGAGATCAGCCGCGAAAAGGGGTCGATGCCGAAATAGGGAATAACGTTGCGGTTGGCGCTCGGGCATGGCGTACTGTCATCACTATAAAATGCGCTCTCCGGGAGCTCCGGCGGCTCTCCGTCTGCTGCAGCTACGGCCGGCTCGCCGACAATCAGGCCGGCACAGCAGGTGCCGTGCGGAGCGAAAAGCGACTCCGGGTGGAACAGCCGGCGCACGACGCCCTGCGAAGCCGCATATTCCGCGACGATATCCTCGAGATATTCCCGATCATCGTTGGATAGACCCAGAGTTCCCAAAGGCGTGATATCAAGCCCGGCGAAGAAAGACTGCTTGTCCTCAAGATCGAAGGACGTTGTGGCATCGAGGATGTCGGCGACGCGCGAGCCGTAACGATGGCTCGTCAGGTCGATCGACGCTTCGCGGTCAAGCCGCGTCCGCAAATTCGGATGATCCGGCGCTACCCCTACATCGATCAACGCGACCCGCGCAGGATGGAGGGGACCGGCAGCCGCAATCGTATCCCAGACGCTTCCCCCGATCTGAGGATCAGGGACGGGGCGCGCGGCGGTTTCGTCCTCGGACGGCGGTACGATAGGCGGTGAGCCATAGTCGGCGTCGATAACCCCCAGAGCCGTCAGATGCCACAGATAGTAATAGTTCATTGGTGCGGCTTGCGGCGCTTCCATGTCGACAGTCGTCATGAGCTTCGTTCTCCCAAGGAATTTCAATCGGCCTCAAACCCACTCGTCGTGGACCGCCTGGAAAAGCGGCCCGAACGCGTCATGGAGGTAGGGAGCGAAACGGCGAGCCAGATCCCGGCCCGCTTGCGTGTCGCTTGGATAATGCAGGCCTGCCCATTCGCGATTTTCAGCCACGTTCTGGGCGAGGCGGGCAAGCTCGTCCGTCGCGGGATGTTCGGGCAGGATCGTCGAGAAGGCGAATGCAATCGAAAAGCATTGGAAGGCATGGTTGCTGGGATAGGACTCGTGGACCGGCACGGGCAGGAGCGGCCGCAACAGGGGTTCAAACTGGTTGGGTCGAAGTCTGTTGAACTGGCTCTTGTAGAGGAGCCCGACATATTCGCAGGCGGTCAAGACCGCCTGAAACAATCCCTCGGTCTGTTCGAAGCCACCGATATCCTCAATATATAGAGCGCGGGTGAATTCCGATACCGAAGTGGTCGCCTCAGCCTGGATGTCGGGCAAGCGCCTCGCCCGCTCACGATCGCGCCGCTGCATGGAAAGCAGTACCGCTGCTTCCAACCGGGTGTAGTCCGGACCGGGCGGTGGGGAGATGTCGAGCATCTCCCAGGTGAAGCGCTGCGCTGCCGTGAACGCGTTGCGCGATGGCTGCTGGTGCAATCGGCGCAACTCGAATACCGGGATGAGTTGCGATACGCCGAGACTTGCGCCGTCCATCGTCGACTTGTTTTTGTTTTTGTTTTTGTTCTTATTTTTGTTCTTGTTCTTGTTCAGCGTCGCTTTGTTGAGCACCGATTTGTTCGCAACGCTACTGAGGGCCGAGGCAGCTGCCATTGTCGACATCATCAACGGGGGCTCATCTATGGGATTATCGTCCTCACCCGAAAATGCGGCAGCAGGAGGAACAGGGGGCGATGGCCGCTCCACCCTCTCAAGATGGGCCTCGACAGGTCTCGGCTCACAACGAAGAACCGTGTCCGGTTCAACTTTAAACTTATAAGAGTTCAAGAATTCCACAATCTTGGATTGCGGAACGAAAGTCACTTCCCCTGCCATGCCCCTGCCTCCTGAAATGCGATCGCTGTAAAATGTGTTGTCTTAGCGAATTCTGGCGCCGGCCTTGATCAGGCCGTCAAGCAGCAGCTTTCCACCGCCCGTGTCGAGCAAAGGATAGCCGGTGCCCCGAAACGACGTTATCGAAAACCCGTTTTCAACCTTATCAAGCCGTTCCACATACTGGCGGGCGACCTCCAAATTGCCTGCATGAGCGTGGCTTGAGGCGAGATAGCGCAACAGGCTATTGAAGTTCGGCCGGGAATGTAGCGCATCCTCGCCAGCCGCTATTGCCGCCATATGGTCACCCGCCAGCCCGGCGCTGATCGATTTCGTCGTGTCGAAGTAATATTTGTGTGGGCTGTATACGCCCAGTTCCTGAACCCATCGTGCCATCGCGCTCGCCTTTTCCGGTTGTCCGGCATAGCAGTGCAGCATGGCATAGAGGTCCCACCCGATCGGCAAGGCGGGGTTTAGGCGGATCGACTTCTCGAACAGCCCCGCCGCATAATCGTATTCCCGGAACAGGAACGAATGCACATGTCCGACCAGCGCCAGGGAAACGGAATTGTTCGGATCGAGTTCAAGAGCCTTTCGCGCATAGGCCTGTGCCTCTTCGATCAGATGCGCATCCAAAGCACTGAAGCGCTGCCCGACCTGGAAGGTGCGGATGAAGGACAGCCAGGCAAATGCGGACGCCCGCGGCTGGTATTGGATCTGCTCCTGCAGCCGTATCTCCGCTTTTTCAAGATCGCCTCTCGAAAGCCGGAAGATTGCGTTGACCGCATCGATGAAGAGACCATCTCTGGTCATGCGACTCTCGCTCGCGCTAATCTCCTGAAACAGCGCGAGCTGGTCAACCGCCTGGCTGATCAGTGCCGCCGCGATGCCGTACTCGGCCCGTTCCATTTGGGTGCGCCCGATCATACGGCTGCCAAGCCATATGATCCGGTTGTCAAGCAGATGCTTGATCGCCAGTTCCACGAACACCATGCCGCCATCGAATGTCAGCCGCAATTGGAGGCACAGCGGGAGGCCCATCTTTCGATCGGGTTGACCCAGGTGCGGATCGAAGGAAAGATCCGTAATGCCAAGCCCCAGTCCGTCGAAGATCGCCTTGGCGAGCAGGTTCTGGAACTGCAACGCCGCGATCTGCCCGCCGTCTCCGGCGCCGGTGACAATGGGCGGCTGGAGAGCGACGGTCCACTGAAAATTGTCCGGCGAAGGCGGTATGTCCGGATCGTTGATTGCCGCAGCCGAGGGAAAATTTGGTGTGCGCTGGTCGGGCAAACCTGTCAAAGGCAGCAACGCTGATTGCGTGCTGACATCCCGGCGAGGCTGCTGCCGTGGTTCGAACACATCATCCACGCGTCCTTCCTCGACACGCCGATACCAGTTCTGTCTTTCAACGGTCAGCCAATCCTCGAATTCAGGATCACGGATATCTATGCCTTCTAGCAGCTCATCCGTGATCTGATCCGCCAGGCGCTCGCTGCGAAGCATCTCGTCGGTGTCGAGCGCGATGCGGTCCATATCCAACCACACAGTATTCTTGTCCGCGATGATGAGATCGCGAGACGAACCGAGGGCTTTATGGATATCCAGAAGGGCCTGCCTCAGGCTCGCAGCCGCCTGATCTTCCGACCGATCGCTCCACAATTTGTCTCTCAACCAGACCCGCGAACGAGATCCCCGCGCAGACAAAGCGAGCATTGCCAAAATTGCCTGGGCTTTTTGTGATCTGGGTGTGGCAGATCTCCCTTTCGGGTCGACGAGACTGAAAGGGCCGAGCAGGTACATCCGGAACCCTGCATGTTTTTCATCCATGCGATCCATCGGTCCAACTCGTGTTGTGCCCCTCTCGATAATTTCATCGAATCTGGGCTGCCCGTCCGAGAGACAGTCTGACACAAAAGCCGCCCTTGACAAGAGAGCTACGGGCGTAGCTGTGATTCGGCACTGCATGCCAGCGTTGTGGCCATCGACGAATTGAAGCATGAGAAGCATCCCTGGAAACCGCAATCTCCCCGTAGCGCGCTGCTGTCAAAGCAGCGTCAAAACAGCGTAAAAATGCAATCCATCGGTCGCATCGATCTGGCGCGCTCCCACTGCACCCAAGGAAATTCCTTGTTGATCAACGAAGCTGACCCGGGAGTGCGGCTGTTTTGAGTGTTAGACAGGAGCTACAGCGACGCCGTTCGCGAAGCCTGTGCACTGCGCTGTCGGCGGTTGAGTTCATCTTGTCGCCATGCTGGCGACAAGATCGCTGAACCTTTCGCCCTGGATGCCGACATGAGCCCTCAGCAGGCTGCGGGCCTGATCGACGTCTCCGGCGAAGATAGCAGCCACAATCGCGCTATGCTCTGAAAACGACGTCGACAGACGATTGCGCACGCGCAGCTGAAGCCGCCGGTAAGGGCGCAGTCGGCGGTGCAATTGCGCGCATTGCTCCTCAAGGAATTCGCTGCGACTCGCCGCGTAGATTGCCTTGTGAAACGCTTCGTTGTCGTAATAGTAGCCATCGCTGTCGCCGGCTCCGGCCGAAATCTCACAGCGCTTGTGCGCAGCCGTGATTGCGTCACGAGACTCGTCGTTCAAACGGCGCGCCGCCAGCGAGCCGGCCAAGCCCTCCAGTTCCGCCATCACCTCGAACATCTCGTAGATTCGGTGAGGTCCCGGATCAATGACGATCGCGCCGCGTCGCGGGCGGATATCCACCAGGCCAATGGCATTCAGCTGCATCAGCGCCTCGCGCACTGGGGTGCGAGACACCCCAAACCGGTTGGCGAGCATTGTCTCGTCCAACCGCGCCCCAGGACCATACTCGTTGGAAAGAATGGCATTTTCGATTTCGTCCCGTAACCACCGCCCAACACCTTCGGACATTTACTCCGCCTCCATAATGCAAGAAACGAAATCTTGTATGCAAGATCATTGACATTGTGCACGCAATGCCTCAGCTTAAATACCACACCATCACTAAGAACTGAAATTGGAATACTGACGAATGGACGGTTGTCCATTGCAAACGGAGGAGCACAGGCATGTCCGGGACCTCTTTTTTCAGTGATATGCTGCAAGGCATTACCGAACGCGGTCGCAAACTGCTGTTTTCCGGATCACGCCCGCCTGCCACCGTCGCCGAGGCTGATCTTGAAACCCTTTGTGAAATGCTGCTGTCGACCCGTGGAGAAGCGTCGGGCATGGCCATCGCCGCAGAGATTTTGGAGCGCTGGAGCCGCTTCGAGAGCACGGAAGCCCAAAAATTCCTGCAGATGCTTTCCGACAAGTTCGGCGCTGATACGGCTCAGCTAGACAAAGCTATAGACAGATACCGCAGCGACAGGAGCCCTTCGGCGGTCTTTGCGGTCCACAATGCAGCCGAGCCCCGGCGGCAAGAACTTCTGCGTCGTCTGAACCTGGCGCCAAACGGCACGGAAAAGCTTGTCCGGATGCGCGAACAGCTCCTTCGCCTCAAAGATCGGCGGGAAGACTTGCGCGCAATCGACACGGATTTCGCCCATCTGTTCGGGTCCTGGTTCAACCGCGGCTTCCTTACACTCAGTCCGATCGACTGGTCGACGCCGGCACACATCCTGGAAAAGATCATCAAATACGAGGCAGTGCACGAGATCGGAAGTTGGGAAGAACTGCGACGCCGTCTGGCGCCAGCCGATCGACGCTGCTTTGCCTTCTTCCATCCCCGGCTAGTGGATGAGCCGCTCGTCTTCGTTGAAGTAGCGCTTACCCGGTCCGTGCCGAGCACGATCGGCGACGTTCTGGACGAGAGCCGGGAGCACATCCCGGCTAATCAAGCGACGACGGCCGTCTTCTACTCGATCTCCAACTGTCAGGACGGTCTTCGTGGAATATCGTTCGGCAATTTCCTCATCAAGCAGGTCGTCGAAGACCTGCGACGAGACCTGCCGGGCCTCAAGAACTTCGTCACGCTCTCGCCCGTTCCCGGCCTTGCCTCGTGGCTATCCAAAGCACGCGGCGCGCAAGCCGATCCTTTGTTGACGGAGGCGGATCGCACCGTGCTGGCGCTGCTGGATGACCCAGCCTGGGCAAATGACGCCGGCAAGGCAAACGAAATCCAGCGCGTCTTGCTTCCGCTCGCCGCGCACTATTTTCTCGTCGAACGCACGCCGGAAAACCGTCCGGTCGATCCTGTCGCCCGCTTCCACCTGGGCAACGGCGCTCGCCTTGAAAGGCTGAACTTCCTGGGCGATCGGTCGGCGAAGGCGATGCACCAGGCGCATGGGATGATGGTTAACTACCTGTACAAGCTTGAGGATATCGAGGCCAACCACGAGGCTCTGGCGCAGCGCGGCGAAGTGACCGCGTCGCCGGCTGTCAGGAATCTGCTCAGCCGGGACCGGGAATTTCGCCGCGGCGCAGTGAACGAACAGGCTTCGCGTCCGTTCGCGCAGGGCGTGGAACGCTAAGATCGGAGGAGGACGCACATGAGCAACCACCTATTTGACGCCATTCGAACAGCTGCCCCCGGCGATGCACCGTTCATTCGAACCGCGGAAGGCCGGACTTGGACCTATAACAATGCGCTCGCCCTTTCGGGGCGCATTGCCAGTGCGATCGACACGCTTGGCGTCCGTCCAGGAGACCGAGTTGCCGTCCAGGTGGACAAGAGCGCCGAGGCGCTGATCCTCTACCTTGCTTGCGTGCGCAGCGGTGCGATTTATCTGCCGCTGAACACGGCCTATACGCTCGCAGAACTCGACTATTTCTTCGGCAACGCCGAGCCCCGGCTGGTTGTCGTTTCCTCGGTTATGCGGGAAAGCGTCGAGACGATTGCCAGGCCTCACGGGGCGGTCGTTGAAACGCTCAATGCCGACGGCACCGGCTCCCTTCTCGATCTCGCAAAAGATGAACGCGACGACTTCGTCGATGCCTCGCGCTCGGCCGATGATCTCGCGGCGATCCTTTATACTTCGGGAACGACAGGGCGTTCCAAGGGAGCGATGTTGACGCACGACAATCTGCTCTCCAATGCCCTCACCTTGCGCGACTACTGGAGGGTTACCGCTGACGATCGGCTGATCCATGCCTTACCCATCTTCCATACACATGGACTGTTCGTCGCCACCAATGTCACGCTGCTCGCCGGCGCCTCAATGTTCCTGCTTCCGAAATTCGACCCGGACGAAATCCTCTCACTGATGCCGAAAGCAACGATGATGATGGGCGTACCGACATTTTATGTGCGCCTGCTACACAACCCGCGACTTAACCGCGACACCGCCTCGAACATGCGGCTATTTATTTCCGGCTCGGCTCCGCTGCTCGCCGAAACGCATATCGAGTTCAAGAGCCGCACCGGTCACGCGATCCTTGAGCGCTACGGCATGACCGAAACCAACATGAACACCTCCAACCCCTACGAGGGAGAGCGGATCGCCGGAACTGTCGGCTTTCCCCTTCCCGGTGTGACCGTACGGGTCACCGATCCCGCGACCGGTACGGAGCTTACCGCAGAAGAAACCGGCATGATCGAGGTTAAGGGGCCAAATGTCTTCAAGGGCTATTGGCGAATGCCGGAGAAAACCGCCGCGGAATTCACATCCGATGGTTTCTTCATCAGCGGCGATCTCGGCAAGATCGACGGCCAAGGCTATGTCCACATCGTCGGCCGCAGCAAGGACCTAGTTATCTCCGGCGGATACAACATCTACCCGAAGGAGGTCGAAGGTGAGATCGACCAGCTTGACGGTGTCGCCGAGAGCGCAGTGATCGGTGTCCAGCACCCTGATTTCGGCGAAGCCGTCACCGCCATCGTGGTCTGCAAGCCCGATGCGGTGCTCGATGAAAAGGCGATCCTTGGCGCACTGCAAGACCGCCTGGCGCGCTACAAGCAGCCGAAACGTATCATCTTCGTCGAAGACCTGCCACGCAACACGATGGGCAAAGTCCAGAAAAACGTCCTGCGGCAGAAATACTCGGATCTTTACGCGACAACCTGAACGGACCGCACGTTCTCCGGGAGGGAGGCGTGCGGTTTTCACGATCTGATAGCACGCTAGCTGCCGGCGCTCGACGCGTCGGAGGGAGGGGAACCATGAGCATCGAAATCCTATCAATATTGCTCCTCATCGCCATGTTTGTCATCGCGACGATCCAGCCGATTAATATGGGAGCGCTGGCCTTTGCCTGCACATTCGTGCTCGGCTCGCTGATCATCGGCATGAAAACCACCGACATTTTTGCCGGTTTTCCCAGCGACCTCTTCCTGACATTGGTCGCCGTCACCTATCTATTCGCCATCGCCCAAATCAACGGAACAATCGACTGGCTCGTCGAATGTGCCGTGCGGATGGTGCGGGGCCACGTCGCCTGGATCCCCTGGGTGATGTTCGTCGTCGCCGCCATCATAACCGGGTTTGGTGCGCTCGGGCCTGCGGCGGTGGCTATTCTCGCTCCGGTGGCGCTGAGCTTTGCCGTTCAATACCACATTCACCCGGTGATGATGGGGCTGATGGTCATCCACGGCGCCCAGGCCGGCGGCTTCTCGCCGATCAGCGTTTATGGCGGCATCACCAACCAAATCGTCGCTAAAGCCGGCTTGCCTTTTGCTCCGACATCGCTGTTCCTTTCCAGCTTCTTCTTCAACTTGGCGATCGCAGTGCTTGTCTTCTTCGTCTTCGGTGGAGCGCGAGTCATGAAACAAGCACCGGCTCCCACTGGGCCACTACCGGATTTGCATCCCGAGGGGGTGTCGGCCTCGATCAGGGGTCATGGCGGCACGCCGGCAAAGCCGATCAGGGAGCACGCCTACGGAACGGAAGGCGACACCGCTCAGGCATTGCGCCTCACTCCGGAAAAGATCTTCACCTTGATCGGCTTGACGGCGCTTGGTATCGGCGCCCTGGTCTTCAAGTTCAATGTCGGCCTGGTCGCGATCACCGTCGCCGTCGCGCTCGCCCTCATCTCACCTAAAACCCAGAAGGCAGCGGTCGACAAGGTAAGCTGGTCGACCGTGCTTTTGATTGCCGGCATCATTACATATGTCGGCGTCCTGGAAAAAGCCGGGACCGTCAACTATGTCGCCAACGGCATCTCCAGCCTCGGCATGCCGCTGCTGGTCGCGCTGCTGCTTTGCTTCACGGGTGCCATCGTTTCCGCCTTCGCCTCGTCCACGGCACTGCTCGGCGCCATCATCCCACTTGCTGTTCCCTTCCTCCTGCAGGGCCACATCAGCGCCGTTGGGGTCGTCGCGGCGATCGCGATCTCGACGACGATCGTGGATACCAGCCCGTTTTCCACCAACGGCGCCCTTGTCGTTGCCAATGCACCGGACGAACAGCGAGAGCAGGTATTGCGGCAGCTGCTGATCTACAGCGCGCTGATCGCGATCATTGGACCGGTCATCGCCTGGCTGGTCTTCGTCGTGCCCGGTCTCGTCTGACGAAAGGACGGGCACCCGACGCTACCTTCCTTCTCAAAGACTGCGCCTTGCCCCGCTGCCACGTATTGGTCTCACCTAGCCAGAACGCTGCCGTTCCCGAACTGCGAGCCGGCGGCAACATAGACAAGTCAGCGAGCTGGAGCTCATTGACGCCAAAGAGCTACGTTCTCGTGCACACAGAAGCCTGCCGTAGAACCGTGGTCCAGGCTCAGGCAGATGGACGACGATTCGTCCTTCTTCACCTGCGCTTGTACAGCGAACATGGCATGGCAAAAGGTCCTATTTACCGCCAAGAGCAATCGGACATAGGTCCGAGTGAGGAACTTTTTCCTCACCAGGATCTTGATATCCCGAACTTCAGGCACGTTCGGGAGAATTCTTCATGGATGAACAATTTACTCCTGAGGAGGCCGAACGTGCTCGTAAAAGCTTCCTTCTGAAGCGTTTCTGGATCAGCGCTCGCGGCTTCTGGGGCACGAATGGTGATCGGCTCGCTTGGTTATGCACAGTAGCCATTCTGGCACTAATCGGCATCAACGTGGGTTTCCAGTACGCGACGAATGTGTGGAACCGCGAGGTGTTCGATGCAATCGAGCAACGTAACGCTTCTACGGTCTATCGCTTGGCGACCATATTTCCGCTCCTGGTTTTGGGAGCCGTTGCTGTCGTGACGAGCCAAGTCTTCGTCCGCATGATGGTTCAGCGGCGCTGGCGTTCGTGGCTGACTAAAACATTGATCGCCCGCTGGTTGGACCATGGACGCTACTACCAACTCAACCTCATTGATGGCGATCATCAGAACCCAGAGGCGCGCATCTCCGAAGACATGCGCATCGCCACCGAGTCGCCGGTAGACTTCGTCTCTGGCGTTCTGGCTGCGTTTTTGTCGGCTTCGACATTCATTCTGGTCCTCTGGAATATCGGCGGTGCTCTCACTCTTCCGCTCGGCGGACGCACCATAACCATACCGGGGTTCCTTGTATTCGCAGCGGTCCTTTACGCCGTCATTGCATCCGGTTCGATCGCACTGATCGCCCGAAACTTCGTTAAAGTCTCAGAAGTGAAGAACCAGGTTGAAGCCGAGTTTCGCTACGCCTTGACGCGCGTGCGTGAGAACGGCGAAAGCATCGCGCTATTGGGTGGTGAAGAAGAGGAGCGCGACGGGCTTCAACGCGTGTTCAGGGACGTGCGGCGCCAGTGGCGGCTTCTCTCGCATCAGTACATGCGCACCACGCTCGTCTCCCACGGGTCACTTTTGATTGCGCCTGTTGTGCCGCTACTTCTGTGCGCACCGAAATTCCTTGCCGGAGAAATGTCCCTGGGCGAGGTGATGCAAGCAGCGTCCGCGTTCACAATCGTCCAGACGGCTTTTGGCTGGCTCGTCGACAACTATCCTCGGCTTGCAGATTGGAATGCGTGCGCGCGGCGCGTTGCCTCCTTGATGGTGTCGCTCGATGGTCTGGAGCGGGCCGAGGAGATCGAGACGGTCGGCCGAATCACGCGCGGCGACACTGGCGGCGATGTAGTGCTCAGTCTCAACAACCTGTCCGTTTCGCTCGGCGATGGTACGGCGGTCGTCAAAGAAACGGAGGTCGATATCGAGGCCGGCGAGCGGGTGCTGGTGGCGGGAGAGTCTGGATCAGGCAAGAGCACGCTAGTCCGAGCAATTGCCGGTCTTTGGCCTTGGGGTGATGGCAGCGTTCACTTCCGGTCCGGCAGTAGCATCTTCATGCTCCCGCAAAAACCCTATGTCCCCTCAGGAACATTGCGTCGTGCGGTGGCCTATCCGCATTCGGCGGGAGATTGGACCGCCGAGGAGCTACAATCAGCCCTGACAAAGGTTGGGTTGGGTAAGTTGAGCGACCAGATCGAGGAGGAAGCGCCTTGGGACCACACCCTATCTGGAGGTGAGAAACAGCGCTTGGCATTCGCACGTCTTCTATTGGACAAACCAGACATCGTGATCATGGACGAGGCAACCTCTGCTCTGGATGAGAAGAGCCAGGAACAGATTATGCAAATGCTGACAAAAGAGATGCCGAAGGTGACGATCGTCAGTGTTGGCCACCGCGCGGAACTGGAAGCCTTTCACAGCCGAAAGATTACGCTGGAACGGCGCGAAGGTGGCGCACGTTTGGTAAGTGATGTCGATCTACCACCCAAACCAAAGAAGCCCAACATGCTGTCTCGGCTGGCGCAACGCTCAGTCAGGCGGACCGAATTCAAAGACAAGCGCGAGGTTCGCAGCTAAGGGTCCGGCAGAATGGACCGCCGAGTTGCAGGCCTAGCACTACGGAAAGACCTTGAAGTAATCGACCTGCATTTCCGTCGGTCTGTCTTCAGCGTTTTATGAGCGCGTTAATCGCCATCTGCGGCCCTTCCCGTTCTCATGTCGACTACTGGCTTGCCTTTCAAGAAGGGCAGGCAACGGCTGTCATCAGCTAGCATGTCGTAGCGGTCTGGGCGCCGCTGGCAGCGCGCGCTTATGGGCGGTGGACCGATACGCCGTCAGTATCCGTTGGAGCGCGTTCTCTGTGATCTCCTTGCCTTCCAAAAAGTCGTCGATCTCGTCGTAGGTGACGCCATAGGCATCTTCGTCCGGTTTGAGAGGCGCGTCGGATTCAAGATCCGCCGTCGGCACCTTGAACACGAGATTCTCTGGAGCGCCGAGATGCTGCGCGATCGCCCTTACCCGCCGCTTGTTGAGACCCGAGAGCGGCAGGATGTCGGCAGCGCCGTCGCCGAACTTCGTGAAGAACCCCATCAGCGCCTCTGCGGCATGGTCAGTGCCGATGACGAGACCCCGTGCGCTGCCTGCAAGTGCATATTGCGCAATCATCCGCTGACGAGCCTTGATGTTTCCAAGATGGAAGTGGAGGCGCTCACCCGAGACGAGATCGTCGGCGTCGCGCTGTACCTCGGACATCATGGCGTCGGCGGCGGGCCTGATGTCGACGGTGACCGTCCGGTCCGGGCGGATGACGTCAAGCGCCCTTCGGGCGTCGTTTTCGTCGGCCTGCTCACCGTATGGAAGCCGTACGGCGATGAATTCGGCACTGTAGCCACCGTCTCGTAGCCGCTGCACCGCCCACTGGGCAAGCATCCCTGCGGCGAGCGAATCGACGCCTCCACTGATGCCGAGGACCAGTGCCCTCATCGATGATGCCCGCACATAATCCGCAAGAAAGGCCGAGCGGCGATCGGCTTCGACTGCTGCATCGAAGCTCTTGGCGACTGCAAGTTCCTCGATGATCCGGGCATGTTCGTCGAGCATATCTGTCCTCCCTTGGAAATCGTGTAAGCCAAGAACGCATACCTGGCGCTCTCGTTGCGGATTTCCATGTGGAGACGTCTGTCATCGCTGATTTCGGCGGAGCGGCACGCCACGGATAGATGAAGTCGACGAGGAAGCATCTGGATCAAGATTCGGGAAAAAATTCGCCGATTAGGTAGAAACTGCCACTACCGAAGGATCTCTACTCGTCAGCGCCGCGGTGCATCGTGTTCGAGATACAGCAGATCCTTGACGCGCTTCGTTGCTAACCATCGTGAGGATGAGCTACGTCCGTTAGTTATGGGATCTCAATGCCCAGCAGGGCTTGCAGATGTTCCTGGTCAGAACGACCGACATCCCATCAACCCAACATCAACCTGCTCAATGAATGGAGTGGCTCTGCATCCCGTAAGGGTGAATGGCCTTGAATTGGCGCACCAGGTCGGTAGCCTGCTTCATCACCTTCTCGGCATGCAGGAGATCATCCCGTGCGAGCTCATCCGCGTTGAGGCGGATAGCCTCGGCCATGTTCATCGAAAAGATTGCAAATCTCTGATTTCCTTCGACCATCGCTTCCAGCGCGGTCCTGTCGAGGATCCGGGCGATGTCTACGAAGACCTCCTCCCGTTCTTCAATGGTCATGTTTTGTATGTTCGGCTCAAGATACATCGGGAACTCAAATGTCTTCATGACTCAGCCGCCCGCCACTCTCCGCCTGTAAATCGAACGGAGAGTAGCGTCGGCCACCAATTGTTGATGATCAAGCGGCCTGCTGGTCGGCCTCGAGTTGAAGGACCTGCGCTTGGCTGTCGCTCCCGATCGAGATCTTGCGGGGCTTCATCGCTTCCGGGATTTCACGCCGAAGCGAAACAGTCAGAAGACCGTTTCTGAGAGAGGCATTCTCGACGCGCACGTGATCGGCTAGTTCAAAACGGCGCTCGAAGCCTCGGCCTGCAATGCCTCGGTGCAGGTATTCGCCCTTCAGCTCGTCGGACTTGCCACCCTTGACGACGAGAACGTTGCGCTCCTGCGTGATGTCCAGGTCGCCTTCTCCGAATCCTGCGACCGCCATCACGATGCGGTATTCGTCCTCGCCCTGCTTGACGATGTCGTAGGGCGGCCAGGTATCGACCGCTTGAAGTCGCTGCGGGTTGTTGAGGAGATTGAACACACGGTCGAAGCCGATGCTGGACCGATAGAGGGGTGCAAAGTCGAATTCAGTTCTCATGACCAAAACCTCCGTAAAGCGAGTTGGAAAGAAACGCGGAAACCAGCGTCTCCGTTCTGCCAGCCCCTCGAAGGCGACCGGCAGACATGATCTGGTTTCGTGAATTTTCCGATTCAAGATCCGACGCGAAAATTTTCCGAAGCCTTCGCCTCTGCCCTGTTGAACGCCGATATTTCAGGCGCGATCTCTGATGCACCTGAGAATTTTGACCACGAGTTGAAGTTTTTGGGAGACCTCCATGATCATCGACAGCTTTGTCACGACAGCTGGCAGTGGCGCGAACGACGGAATTTCCGCGCCGGATGTCCTCCGGCCGCAGGACCCCTTTGGCAGCCTAGGGACATCCTATCGGTGTCGCCCAAACATTGTCGTCTATGAGGCGGGCGATGAGCGAGAAACGATCATCAGTGAACCGCGCGGCGGGTCGCCTGCGGAGTTTGCGCTCGGTAACCGTCACATGGTCGCAGAGCGACACGCGGACTGCATCAGGCGGCTCGCGCGCGCTTCGTCTGAAATTCATCGCCCAGAGCTTGCAAGACAGCTAGATGAGATCGCCGGGTGCCTCGACCGCATGGCGTCGGAAATTGTCTCAAGCAAGCATGGAACCGAAATCCTCGCCCGCTCGGGTCGCTTGATACCAATGGTGGAACGGCTGGTCGAAAAGAGGAGAAAAATAATGGTTCTACACTGAGGTGGATCAGGTTGTTGCCAGCAAGGTGTCTTGGCTGGCCGCGGTGATGAATGTGACGCAGCCATGCGCTCGTTGACGCTCGACAACGTACGCCCCATCTAGGCGAGATGTCGAAGAAAATCACTGTCACCCCAGCGCATATCAAGTCTTGGACGTTGTCGCCTGCAGCTTCGTTTGGATCGGCGGTCCGGGCCAAAGGCATCCTCCTTGAGATCCGGGCGCGCCTACCGGTCGCGGCCCGCAAATCGCTAGATGTGGACGGAATGATGCTGACGCTGGCCATGACGGAAGAGCACTATGAAGAATTCATTTCGGCGTCATCGGCTATAACCAAGGCATTGGAGGGTATTGAAGAGCTTCCGGTCATCCCGCGCGAGATACAGGATATCCTCGGGATGACACCCAGCGAGCGGCACCGCTGGCTTGCGGATGGACGCCTTACGAGTGCCGGGACGAGAACCGTTAGGCTTGCAGGCCGCGCCCGGCAAATCACCTTCCATGTCTTCGACCCGAAGATCGTCGAGGAGCTCCTTGACCATGGCACCGTCGACGAGTGGCGTGTTGAGGATGCCGAGGCCAAGGCGGAGAAGAGAAGGAAGGCCACATATCAGGCGAAGCTGACGCGGTTGTCGAAAAAGGGCGAGCGGCCGAAAAAAACGGATAGTGGCACAGAGGATTTCGCCGGACTTCGGGGTTGGGAGGATTTCGATACCGACGGGCTGCTGCGTTGATTAAGAGCAGATTAAGAACGTCCCTGGGGCGTGTCGATGAGTTCGATCTCTACTGCCAGAACAAAGTGCTGGACGCGCGGGAGCGTCGTGCTCCCGTGAGGCAGCTCATATGGATACTGTTCTGAAAGTTGGCGAGGGGCGGGTGCACTTCCATTTGGTCTAGTATTTCGGTGCGGAGTAGTCGCCAAGCTCCATCTCGACGCCAAGCAGCAGGTCAACACAACCTTCGCCACAAGAGAAGACCTTGTCGACCCGTCGAAACTGCTCAAGGGGCCAAGCGTTGTATCGATGATCAAGGCCGCTTCGGATTCGTTTCTCCATCAGCGCCGTCCCGCCATCGAAAAACTCGTGCGTCATCACTTGCGCTGACCAGCGAGGGATGCGACGGCTCACGAACGTTCGTCACTACGGTCCGACGAGCCCATTCCCAAACCGGTCGTGAAGGCAGACGCCTGCGCGAAGTTCGGCGCCTTCGGTTACAAGGTGTCGATTTGAAGATCCGGCACGAACATGTCTCGCACTTTGTTCGGAGGGGGCCGGTCTCGCCCATCCCCGCCATCCGGCGAACCATGGGCAAACTCGTCGCCGCGTTCGTTGCGATCCCAGAACTCCGTATCGCGATCCGCCAGTGCTGCAAGATCTCCTGTGGGATCGTTGAGTTGCCAGCGGAGATGAACGACTTCGCGTCGCGCTGTATCCTTCCCTGGATTGCCATCATGCTCGCGCCCAGCACGACACGGCGGTGCTTCTCGAAGAATGATGGCCATCCGACGATGTGGCGATACCGATCTTGTGCTCCAGAGTTATAACGATGACACCCTTTGCCGACCCCGACTTCTGCCGAACGAGCACCAGTCTGGCGACGCAAAGCAGCTCTTGTCGCGAGCGTTCAAGGCCTCCGCACATGCGACGGTTGAGTAATCCCGCCCACTTCAAGCCGAGGGAGGTGGAGATCGGCCACGGCTTGTCCATGCCACTACCCCGGTGTCGCCGCGGTCGGAGCGTGGATCATGTTCGTCGAGATGGCGAAAGGGCCCCTCCTCCGTCGGTCATGGGAAGTGTTGCTTCAAGCGGTGTGCGACATCCTTCCTGCCAGACTACTGAATTCTAAACTAACCGGCGGCCGAACAGCACAAAGCTCAAACTACACCCTCGCCATTGGAGGGCTCTGAACAATCGGGCAATGCAATCTTTAAGGGTTCAAGATCTCGGCAATTGACCAAGATGAACGACATTCGTCAGATCGGGCGCTTCCGGCTTCGCGGCGAGAAGAGCGGCCGCAAGATCCTTTGTCCCAAACGGCTTCATGATGACAGGCCGAGAGACGGCAGCACCTGCCTCTAGCTTGTCGCTGTATCCAGTCATGAGGACGACGGGGAGCCCGGGCCTGATGCGGGCAATATCCTCGGCAAGCTCGATGCCAGACATGCCCGGCATCATGATATCGCTGATGACGGCCTCGATCCCAGCCCGGCTCTGCACCAGATTGAGTGCTTCTGCTCCGCTACGCGCTGTGATGACGTCAGCGACCAGCCCGTCCAACGTCAGGCGCGCGGATTCCAGAGAGGCCGGGGTGTCGTCCACAACCAGTACGCATCTTGGCAAATCCGGATGCGACGAGTTTTCGTCGACCGGGGTCCGAGCATTCGATTTCGGCAGCAAGAGGGTAATGGCGCTACCACGACCCGGCAGACTGGCTGCTTTTACCACGCCACCAGAGCTAGAAGCAAAACCGTGAACCTGCGTCAGCCCAAGACCCGGACCTCCGTTTGCTTTTGTCGAGAAAAACGGCTCGAACATTCGCTCCAGATCGGCAAACGCAATCCCGCTCCCCGTATCGACCACTGTTATTGCCACCACGGGGCCCTGCACCCGCTTGTCCTCAAACGACCCCTCTGGGATATTGCGGGCGCTCACAGTGACACTTCCCCCATCGGCCATGGCCTCTCGAGAGTTGGTCAACAGGTTGATCATTGCGATTTCCAGACCCACCGGGTCGGCATGGATCGCCCAGAGGTCACTAGGAAGATCGATTTCAAGCAAGATACTGTCGTTGAGCGCTTGCCTGAGCAGCGGGCTCATCTCCTCGAATTTAGCTTGAAGTTCGATGTGTTCAGCTCCCTGGTTAGATCGTCTAGCGAAGGAAAGAAGCCGACGAGTGATGGTTTTTCCTCTCGTCAGTCCTTCTCTCATATGGCCGAGAAGCCGTGTCACGCGCTCTTCGTCGTTCCTGCGTCGCTCTATCCCTTCGACGCCAGACTGGAACACCATTAGTAAGTTGTTGAAGTCGTGAGCCGCCTGGCCCGTGAGCTTTCCAAGCGCGTCCATGCGTTGCCAGTTCGCCATGCTTTCAAGCTCCGAGGTCCGCGCTCTTAGCTCGCGGTAGAACAGGATCGCAGCCAACGCGCAAAGCAGCACGATTACAACACAGGCCGAGGAAAGCAGAAGAATGGCTTGTTTAGCCGGGCGCTCGAAGTCCGCCGAGGGTAATCCGACCCTCACCATCCATGGGGTGCCTTCCAAGGATGCACCGGCGGTCTGAAAACTGGAACCGTTAAACAAACTAAAACGCTCGCCTTCGATTGCCACAGCAAACTCTGCGGCGGGCCGTGCTTCGAGGTTGGAAGTGACCGTGGCCGCAACGAGCCTGTCTTGACTGTCGGTAACCCAAGCGGACCAGCCTTCTGGCAGTCCGCTGTCCACAAGTATCTTAGCAACCATTTCCGGACGAATGACTGCCGATAGAACTGCCTTAGTTTGATCGTTGCGCTGGATCGGCACGCGTATGGGGAAGGCAGCCTTTCCACCGGAGCCGATCACGATATTTCCCACCAAACCGTTCCCTGATCTGACAACCCTCTCATGGCTCTCTCGGTCCACCACCTCGCGGGATGCGGATGCGGCCAGAGGCGGGAATGAAAGCACTATCTCACCTTGGGCGTTGCTGACCCTGATCTGCTCCCATTGGGGCGCTCGTGCCTTGAGGCGCCGGGCCGTTTCGGCGAAACTTGATCTTGAAACAGGAAGATCGAGGCGGGGTGACTCCGCGACGAGGGAAAGCAGCTGGATCTGAGTATCCAGGTCACGTCGAACGGCGTTTGCGAGCAACCCCGCCCGATCCTGGACAGCGCCTATTGCCGCTTCTTGCCGCTCTTGGACAACGAACCACCCCATCACGGTGGCCAGGATCAGCACGGGGATGAGAGCTGCGCATAGAAGAAGAAACGCAGGTCGGGCCTTGATCAAGAGCGAACCTCAATTTTACTGCTCGTTTATCAAACAATTATTTCAGCGGGCAAGCTGAGGGTGCAGTTTAAGCATTTCAGGCGGACGGGTCGATCTCAAAGCGCCGGCCGGCTACGGGTCAGAGCCCGCGGGCAGCGAGCTCAGCAGAAATCACTCCATATCACGTTCCCCTTGGTTCGGCGGTTCGCGCTCTTCAGTGCAATTGTGGCCGCACCTGCGATATCAAGAAAGTAAGGCTCTCGCGGCACTGCCCATCATCAACTATAAAGTCTTCGTCCACAAACGGCCAGCCCCTGCCGGGCGCGACCCGGGAAACCGATCGGTCTTCAACGTAGAAGACTTCATCGGACGTATGATTTCACACGACAGATTTCTCCCGTGTATGATCTTGATCATCGGAGACGAAAGCACCTGTTCAACGAGGCTAGTCGAATCCCAAGGTCTTGTAAGGGTTGAGTTAACGGCCCGCCATTTTGAATTTACAACTGCTTGAGAATTTCAATGAAATTTCCTCCCTGACCTCGTCTCGGCGTCGGATGGGAGCATATCTTCGCAGTGATGGTGTAAAGGGGTATCAAGTAGCCGGCCAGCCAAACTTTTGGACTCGTCAAAATCCTTGATCACTTACGGAACTGTGAAGCGCTACTTCGATGAAAAAGCCGCGATGGTCGCCTCGCACGACTCCTTGAACCGTCGGCTCGATCCTGCAGGCCCACTTGTCTGGACGCTGACGCGAGCGCCTTCAAGCAAAAGGGATAGCGTGTCCGCCAGCAGCTCTGGATTCGACGACCCTGCTGCCTCGCACACCGCCGCCAGTCGGTTGCGCTGGGTTTTCTTGAACTCCTGGACAACCGCATGGGCTGGATGATCGCTGTCACGCAGCTCGACCGCAGCGTTCGCCAGATCGCAACCGCCGGGTTCCTGCTCCAGACGCTCCACCTGGAATTCGACCCATCGCTTCAACTGCGCGGCAGCGTCTCCTGAGAGGTCTCTCTCCAGCTCGTCCCAGATGGCTTCCGCCCGTTGCGTCACTTGGCGCAGAGCCGCACAAAGAAGCTCGTCCTTTGAACCGAATTTCCGGTAGAGCGTCATCTTGTTCGTCTGCGCCGCCTCCGCAATGGCGTCGACGCCAATCCCTCGAATTCCGTATTTCCGAAAAAGGTCTGCTGCTGACGACACGATGCGCTCACGGGGAGGAATAGCCGCCGGGGAAGAAAGATCGGTGGTCTTATCTGGAAATTCCGAACTTGACATGGGTGTGACCGGTCTGTAACATTACTCTGTGACTTACCGGTAACACCCCTCAGTAGCTCAGTCAAGGATCACGAGAAGGATTGGAAATGGCAAGACATGACGATCTGACGCTCACCGAAATCCTCTCTGACCCGATGATCCTATTACTGGCTCGCGCGGACGGTGGTCGACGGCCGAGTTTCGAGACGAGATGATCTGGGCGTCGCAAGAGCTGAAGCGTGGGCCGGGCGAACTCGCCGCCCCGGTAGCGCGGGGGTTGGCGCGAAACGGCCGTCCCCTTGAGGCGGCGTGCTGCGCCATTTAGGATCAGAACAAGTGCGAGATCATACGTTCAGCCGAGCCGCGGATGCGATTGCTCCTCGCAAGGCAAATTCTGCGGTGTCTCCAGCAATGTCGATATGAACCTCGAAGTCAGCAATAGCGAGACGATCCTGAGGCGCCCGTCAGGCGAACGGCGCTTTGGCAGATCGGCACCCGCAAGCGGCTGACCGACACTGTCGTTGCTTTTGTCAGCAACCTCGGTCAGCCCGTCGAGGAGGCCGAGAGCTTAACGGACACCCGCATAAATTCCGACGCTGACATTCGTGAAGGCCGTCCTCCCTGGGGCGGACGTGGTGACTTATCGTCCATTGATTAAGGATCTTGAGTCACACTGTCGCGAGTTACGCCGTTCACGATACCTCCACGCCAACGATGGGGTCGAGGTTCTCAAGATCCAGTTACAGGGAGGAATTGCCGCCCGAACGGCTTTCTGTAACACTTGGGGCGGATCAGACGACGGCGCCATTCGAGAAGATCGTCTGTCCGCTGATCCAGCCGCCGTCGCCGCTACAGAGCGCAGCGATCGTGTCGGCGATATCGGAAGGCTCGCCGAGACGGGCCATAGGTGTGCGATCGATGAAGCCTTGGATCTGCTGTTCGGTCTTCCCATCGGTGAAAAGGGTAGTATTGACGAGCCCCGGTGCGACCGCGTTGACGGCGACTTTCCGCGCGCCCAATTCCTTTGCGAGGACGCTCGCGTACATCTCCTGTACCGCCTTGGTCGCCGCGTAGGGGCCGTAAGTTGGAGACCGAAGCTGGACGATGCTTGAAGAAAGCGTGATGATGCGACCACCGTCACGCACACGTCGCGACGCTTCGCGCAGCACGTTAAAACTGCCTTTGGCGTTGACGGCGAACATTCTGTCAAAATGCTCATCTGTCATGTCGCGGAACGGCGACAGCCGCATGATGCCAGCATTGCTCACCACTGCGTCGACGCCGCCAAAGGCGCGGTCGTTCTCATCGAACAGGCGTCGAACAGCGGCGGGGTCGCTGACGTCGGCTTGCACCCAGATGGCCCGTCCGCCGGAGCCTTCGATCTCGCGAACGACGGCTGCGGCAAGGTCGCGGTTGACCAGGCAATTGACCGTAACCGCGTAGCCGTCCCGCGCAAGACGCTTGGCGGTCGCGGCGCCGATGCCCCGGGAAGAGCCCGTCACCAGCGCGACCTTGCCATTGGAGGCCGGTTCCGGCCGGGTGGTTTGAGCGCTTGCCGTGCCCATCGCCATCGCAGCTGGAACGAGTGCCGCCGCCGTCAGAACAGCCCGTCGTAGTAGATCATTTCGTTCGGCCATCGGAATCCCTTTCCTGCTCTCTAAGACCTGTAGGGACATCCATACGGCTTGAATGGATCAGGAGCTTGCCAAGCTTTGCGTAAAACTTGCTCAATCCTGCAGCTAGCGTGATTTCCGCTTACGCCAATGCTATATTCGATCGGAATGACTGGAGAGTTCCATGGACACACTCAAAGAGGCCGTACGGACCTATGCCACTGCCCACGCAAACCCCGATGGCCTCGCACTGACGGCCGTTCCCGGACTGCGGATGATGTGTGTGGAGGCGCCGCGGGGCGATCTCCATTCCATCTACCGGCCGCTGGTTTGCTTGGTTCTGCAGGGCGCCAAGCTCATGACCGTGGGGTGCGAGCAACGAGTTTTCTCTGCCGGCCAGTCGGTGATCGTAAGCGCCGATATGCCGGTTGTCGGGCGTATCATCGAGGCCAGTCGGCACGAGCCTTATCTCGCCATCGCTGTCGAACTTCAACTGACAGTCCTCCGCGAACTTACCGCCCATCTGGGCGGTGTCAGGCCTCCACGTCCTTCCCGGACACTCACTCTATTTGCCGAGGACACCCAGGCCGCGGTTGTGGATTGCGCGTCGCGCCTGATGAGGCTGCTGGACCGGCCCGAAGCCACGCCGCTTCTTCACGACGGAATCTCCCTGGAACTGCATTATTGGCTTCTGTCGGGGCAGCATGGCGAAGCGCTGCGGGCGCTTGTCGATCCGACCAGCTATGCAAGCCGTCTTGGTGCTGCCATCGCGATTTTGAGGCAGGATTATCAATCGCCGATCCGAGTTGAGCAGCTTGCGGCGGCAGCGGGCATGAGCCTCACCGCCTTTCACAAGCACTTCAAGCACATGACGTCGCTCACACCAGGTCAGTACCAGAAGCGGTTACGCCTAATCGAGGCGCGCCGGCTGATGCTGGAGCTAGGGTTTACAGCTACCAGCGCCGCGCTTGATGTGGGCTATGAGAGCGTGTCGCAGTTCACCCGCGAATATGCCCGCCTGTTCAAAACGCCTCCGAAACGGGACGTGCTGCGCGTGCGAAACTCGTCGCGCGAACCAATTGGAGCAATCCACTCCCTGCCGCCGAATCACTCGTTTCGTGGAACAGCGCCCCCGACTGATGACACGTGGCATCCACATCGTCACGTTGGAGGATCGAACAAGTGTCACGTGCTCGATGGGGTGGCATGGAAGTTGTCCTTCGAGACGTTGCGGCCGTTATCGCTGCGATTTCCGTCGGCGACGAACACCTGTCCAAGATTGCCGTGAGAACCAAATTGCTTCATCGATTCATTTTCAGCGCGAAATGCCGATTTCGCGACGTCTGCCTCGCCCCGCTCGTCTCGAAGCCAACACTGGATAACATCAAGCGGTACCTGACCAGTCTGATCATTTACCGCAAACACCCGCCGATGCGGATGAACCGCATTGAACAGCGCACAATCAGCGATAATGCGTACTCAACTTCAAAAAGCTGCTTCTCCTTAGAGGGAGAAAGGTCGACCACGCCTCCAGCTGTGGCTTGGATCACGACGGTTTTGCCCTCCCGGACGCCGCCACGGGCAACCACGCTGTGGTAGGTCGATCCGAACGAGATCGGCATCGCGGCAGCTCTTGCCATGTCAAAACCTGTGGGAACCAAACAGGTTCGGGAAGCAGCAACGCCCAGAGCTCTGCATGCGATCACTGTCGCGACGCTGGATGCTTAATATCCCGCGCTCTATTTCTAGTATCGTAATTGCGGAAATGAACAACTCATTGGAATCTTGCCCACCAACCCACTTCGTCACATTGGCATCTGCTTTACCGTCTCCAACTTTGCGTAGCTCGGAGACGACGTTCGTATCAGCAGGTACTTAAAGATAGATCGACCTCGCGGGCTGTAATTTCGGTTCTCGCTGGATCTAATTCGATTGCCGACAACCCAGACATTGAAAGCGCATCGACGAGATTCCTGCGCCTGCCAGTCAGGCGCTCAAATTCGCTGTACGTCATCAAAACATAGGATGGCTTCCCGCGATCTGAAATAACTACAGGCCCTTTTTTGGCAGCCTTCTTTGCCCTACTGACGTCGTGGTTCAACGCCCGGCTAGACAAACTTGTGATGCTCATAGAATGCCTCCTTGTAGGAACATACCTACATATAGGATATTGCTTCTGTGGCGCGATGTCCTAAATGGCACGCCTTGATGAAGATCGTTCTAGCTACACATATTCCTTGCTGTTATGAACAGGCAAGCTACGCCATCCAGGGTACGCCGGACGTGGTGCAGCAGCATTACGGTCGCTCCCGGCCGCAGGACAAGGCTGCTCGGGGCAAAGATTCTCAATCAAGTCTGGGAAGTTGCGTGCCCGATGGTCTCGCCACCGAAGAACTGGTCTATGCGTCACCCTGCAATTGCCCGACCTGCGGTGGCACCTCGTTGCTGAAGGCGGCCGACAGGGTGATCCAGGTGTTGGAGCACGTGGATCAAATTATCTTAAATATCTTGCGAGTCGGGGGCCGTCCACATATGGGATTAGAACCAGCGGCCCAATTTTTGGTGCCGAATTTCTGAAAATGCTGCGGGTTTGGGATCCGCAGCAAAAAGCTAACGCCACAACGCCGATATTGGCACGGCCGATAGGCGTTCTCCGAACGGGATCACCTTGTGGTGGTCGTACAGGACCATGCCTGATGCAAATCGGTCGCCACACGCGTCGGCTAATATTCGCAGTCCAGAAAAATCAGAGCTCGTGACGGATGCTGCCGCTTTTATCTCGATACCGACTATTCGTCCTCGCCTGTCTTCGATGACGATATCAACTTCATTCTGCTGCTTGTCGCGAAAATGCGAAAATTCAAATCGGCTATCTGCGGCGCTGGCTAGTTTAAGGATCTCGGCAAAAACGAAAGTCTCCAGCAATGCCCCGAATTGCCCTCTGTCATCTCGCAGTCTCTCGGAAGAGAGAGCGCGGAGGGACGCGAGAAGGCCAGAATCGAGGAAATGTATTTTTGGGGTCTTGGTCAGGCGCTTCAGTTTGTTGGAAAACCAGGGCTGAACGGTTCGGGTGATGAAAAGGCTCTCGAATATGCCGACGTATTTCTGAGTCGTGATGTGGTTCATCCCTATAGCTGCACCGATTCCGGAGTAGTTCACAAGTTGTCCCGAATGCTCTGCCAAGATGCGCAGCAGCCTTGGCATTTGTGCGATCTGTTCGATGTGCGCGACATCGCGCACGTCGCGCTGAACGATCGCCTGGATGTAGTCCTCGTACCAGTCCTGTCTGCGGCTGAGGGTTTTGCGACCTATTGCTTCGGGATATCCACCGGCTAAGACGGCAGACATCAAGTCGTCGCCGACGATGGCTTCTCCGCCCTTAGCTTCATTTTGAAAGGCGTCGCGTAGGAAACTGCTGCTGGTAGTTCTGATCTCGCTTTGCGCAAGCGGCATCAGTCGAACGACCCCCATGCGCCCTGCGAGCGAGTCCGCCACGCGTGGCAGCGTCATGAGATTAGCTGAACCGGTCAGGAGGAACCGTCCTGGGCGCTGGTCGGTATCCACACTCTCTTTGATTGCCAGCAACAGCTCGGGGGCGCGCTGAATTTCATCTATAACGGCGCGATCTATACGTCTGACAAAGCCAACCGGATCCTGGCGCGCTGAGTCCAGGGTGGTCGCGTTGTCCAAGGTGTAATACTCCATGGCTCCGCTGACCATCTTCTTCGCCAGCGTCGTTTTTCCTGATTGTCGGGGGCCGACGATCAGAACCACTCGCGTGTCTGACATAGCCTCGGCAACGCGTTGCTCGACCAGCCTTGGATAAAGCGCCACAGCCTCCCTCCTATCGATGACCATTTGCAATTACGGCGACGACCAATTGAAAGTCAAGATGTGACTATTTGCAATTACGATCTTAACTGATTGAAACTGGATAGCCCAACCGAATGCAGGCCGATGCGGAAAGTGTCCGCCCCATCTAATGCGTGTCATCTCCGCCTTGGTAGGAACCGAACCTTCGACCGCCGTCACCCACCGTAGAAGGTGTAGAAGCCCCGGTTAACGCCATCTCAGCATCGGAATATCCAAAATTCCCGGCCTTAGATGTTAGCAACAGGCTGATGCGGGTGTGAGCCCCCATCGCCTCGCCAATAGCTGTCGATGATATGCTGGCCATTGTTGACAATCCGCTGGCCGAGTTCGGGATCACCGCCTCGCAGCGTATTGGGATCGCCGCCGCAAAGGCGAACGAAGGCCACCTGCTGAACTGTGAACATGAAATAATCTCTGGTGGTCGGCTCGAATCTGAGACCCGCCTTCTCAAGCCCTTCCGTGACTTCGGCAGCGGCTTCATTGATCGCCTCGAAGACCTTATCCAGCATCGCGCGCTCTGCCGCCTCCCGGATCTCAAGGAACTTCCGCTGTTCGGGCGTGGGGACGGAGCAGGTTTTCTCTGTCATGTCTTCTCCAAGGATTGTAGTTGGCGCCGCTGAAATTTGTTCTATCTTAAGTGGAAACATAGGAGTCGCGGATGAAGGTCCAAAAGTTCAGCATTTCCGACGCAGAGCTCGTCAAGTCGCCAGGACAGGATGCCGATATCTATGTCGGAAATCTGGTGGACGAACGAAACGGCGGCCCCGTCACGATCGGCTATGGCCGGTATGCTCCCGGCCAATCCCTCACAGAGACGATGGCCGTGGACGACACGATGATCGTACTTGAGGGCCGACTGTCCGTGTCCACGAGCGACGGCACTGTCACCGCGGGACCTGGCGACATCGTCTACATGCCCAAAGGTCAATCCGTGACGATCACGACCGAAGGAGAAGGCGCGACGACTGCCTACGTCACCTATCCTCACTGGGCCGAGGCTCGCGACAAGTGAGCGGCCACTACCGTGCCCTACTTGAGCGAGCCCCCCGGTGATTTTACCGCCGGTCCATTCGACGAGCATCTAGGTCCCTGCTCGCCGCCCCGCCTTCTGATCTCCCGGGCATGCGCAGGTTTTCTCTGGCTTGCGCTCGGGTTGATGGGCCTATTCCTGGTTGCTGAGCTGCTCGCGGTCATTCCAGCGGCCGAGATCCTTGAGGGCTTTTTGCATGCCGCCAGGAACAAAACGTCACGATCATTGCGTCCCGCGAGCGGGCATAATGCTAGCATCGCTTCTCCCGCCTCAACTTCCAAAGCCGGTCCGAACAGATATGCTAGTTAATTGCAGGCAAAAGGAGCCGCTGACATGCTTCGCAGTTCAAGGTTTGTCCAAAGCAGCGAGTGCCTCTGCACGGTTGTGGGGACGCAGCATCAGGAAATGCATGAAGTGGTGAAATGGAAAGGGCAATATGCTTGTCTCGGTCAGCCACATTGCTTGATTGGCGCGTATGTCTGGTTCGCCGCCTTCAGCCACGGAGCGGCAATCTTGTCAGCCCCGTGAGGTCATCCACACGCCCACCAGCGTCACCACCAGCCCGATAACCATCGCGACAGTTAGTGGCTCCGAAAACAACATCCATGCCCAGACCATTGTCACCGGCGGGCTGAGGTAGATAGCGGCGCTCACCTTGGCAACCGGAAACAGCCGCAGGCTGGTATAGTAGACCCCATAGGCCAGAAACGTTGCGAACGCGACGAGCCAGACCATGCCGATTGCAAAACCTGGGGTCATCGGTGGAGCAAGGCTGCCCTGCGTCATTGCACACAGACCGAATAGGACCGAACCCGTAAGCGTCTGGACGCAAAGGCTCTGATGAACCGGCATATGCTGCGTCCTGCGTCTCTTGTACAGAACCGAGGCAACAGCGAAAATCAGCATCGAACCGACCGTCAGCCCGTAAGCCCAGACCGGAGCTATGCCGAAACCGAGGCTGTCGTACGACACGATCAAGACACCGATAACAGCAATCGTGGTGCCTGCCCACTGTTGTGCCGTCAGCCGCTCCCCAAGGAAAGGTTGCGAAAGCGCGGCAATGGCCAACGGAAGCAGATCGGAGATCAACGCGACAATCCCAGTTGGCACCTTTTGCTCTATGGCGAGTGCGAAGCCTCCCAGATAAAGGAAAACCGACATGATACCGAAGAGCGCCTGATCTTTGACCCCACGCATCGAAATTCTTGGTCCGATGGTCAGTGCAAACGGCAAAAGGATCAGACCA
Source organism: Hyphomicrobiales bacterium (assembly GCA_900469955.1). GTDB lineage: Bacteria > Pseudomonadota > Alphaproteobacteria > Rhizobiales > Rhizobiaceae > Neorhizobium. The sequence continues at coordinate 433,675 of UBYX01000003.1, forward strand.
GACAGCAAGGCCCGCCAAAACAGCAAAAGCATGACGCTCGCCTCCTCATTGGCGTAGCGAATACCGACGAAGCCTGAACTCCATCCGATGATGAGGAGGGTGGCGAGCAATGGCCATAACAGAGGATGGCGGCAGGGAGAGAGGGAAGGTAGAGAGACGTCGGTCATATGGGCTCTATCGCGCAGAAACAAGCTCAACCGGTAAGACTAAAATCCACCAAGAGCACATGACAAATATCGATGGCAGCATGACATCTGCTGAACCGTTGTCATGATGTCCGACGCTTTGCTAGGCTCCCTCCATTGGCAATGGGAAGGATATGACCATGACCGCGTTGAATAGTCGCCGTCTCGAGATCGACGCTTTGCGGGCGCTCACCGCAATCCGTCGCCATGGCGGCATCACCAGAGCAGCCGTCGCGCTGGGCCTTTCCCAATCTGCCGTCAGCCATAAAATAAGAAGGCTCGAAGTCAGCCTCGACTGCGAACTGCTCGGACGCAAGTCGGGAGGTCCGATGTTCACCGCTGCCGGCGAAGACCTGCTGGACTACGCAGTCCGCATCCTCGGGCTGCACGACGAGGCGCTGTTAAGCTTGTCCAAAACGCCTCTTGCCGGAAGAATTCTGCTCGGGCTGACCGAAGACACGGCATGCAGCGATCTCGCACGCATCTTGGGCCGCTTCAAGCGGCTGAGCCCGAACGTTGCGGTTCGAACCAAGGTCGGCATGAGCCTGGTTCTCCGCGCCAAGCTCGAACTCGGCGAGCTAGATGCCGCGATCGTTCAGGTCTTCAGCCACGAGGTGCGACCGAACGATGTCGTCCTCTACAGAGAGGACCTTCACTGGGTGAAACATCCTGAACTGACGATCCGGCCGGGGGAGGCGATACCGTTCTTGTCTTTCGATGACCAATGTTTTTATCGACAGTGGGCGCTCGGAATTGGCCAAGAGAATTTGCCTCTCGAAAGCGTATTCGAATGTTCGAGCGCCGCTGGAATTGTCTCCGCCGTCAACGCCATAATGGGTGTAGCCTTGCTGAGCGACCGGCATATCCGCGGCGAGATGCAGATAGTGACCGACCGTTTGCCCGTTCCGCCATCCCTGGCATATGTGGCTCGGCGGGCACGCAGATCGAGAAATCCAGCTGTCGATAGCCTGATCGGAGAAATCGAGAAGGGCATTAGTCGCCCCGGCGGTTTGGCACTGATCGTCTGATAGATAGAGGGTCTTGAACGGATGGAACCGCCGACCCCGTTGATACAATCAATAAGTATCAGTTTTTTGAGTTCCCCCGTGACCGCGGCGTCGCGGAACGGCCAATTTGGGCCGTGTCAGGTCTGTCGGCTGTAAAGAATGACATGTTGCAAGCAGACATTGCGGCTCGGTCGTGTCCGAGACTCGTTCCGGGCCGCTCCCGGACCGTCCGATCCTCGACGTTGATCGTGCTGCTATCTCCTGGTTTCAGCGCCCGTTGTCCAAGGTTGCGACCATCTCCTTGTAGCCACGGGCCCGTGCGTGCTCTATGGGAGTAACCCCATCGCGATCGCCAATCTTCCGGCTGGCGCCGGCTTTGACGAGCAAGCGTACGACTTCCTGATGGTGGGGCCCGCCATCGCCAAGGACCACGGCCTCCATGAGCGCGGTCCAGCCGAGGTTGTTGACGTGATCAAGAGGCGCGCCGGCTGCAACCAGACGCCGCACGACTTCGACATGGCCCAGATCCGCAGCCGCGATCAGTGCAGTTCCTTGCCACTGGCTCGTTGTCAGGCCCGGATCATTGCCAAGCGAGATTGCGAGCGACATCAATTCCGGTTCGTCGGCAACAGCGGCGATGGTCACGACATCATAGCTCTGGTTGTCCAGTGCATTCATGTCCGCCCCTGCCGCAGCCAGTTCCCGTAGCACGTCGTCCCTGGACGCGAAGGCGGCAATGTGTGCCGGAGTGCGACCCCTTTTGTCGCGTCGGTTGACATCCGCGCCGGCCGCCACGAGCCGCTGGACTTCCTTGACGTCCCCTTCATGGGCGGCACGCAACAGGCCATCGTAGGCGGCGATTTCATCCGGCAACGGCGCGGTCTGCGCACGGGCGAACGCTGTCGTGCCAACCAGGAGAACGAGAATGAGTATCATGCGTGGCATGGCAAAGCCTCTCAAAAAGACGGCCCGCCTTTCGGACGGGCCGGGTTTTCCGTTACAGTTTTTCGACGGAGGCGCCGATTGCATTGAGCCCTGCCACGGCGCAGTTGGCGTCAATGTCGCCCGACGGTGCACCACCGACCCCGATGCCGCCGACCAGCGCCTTGCCGATCTTCACCGGCAGGCCTCCGGCCTGGATCACCATGCGCACGTCCATGTCGCGCAGGCCGTCGTTGGCCGGCTTGGATGCGATGAACTCGGCGAGGCCTGCGGTGGCGCGGCCCATGGCAGCGGAGGTGAAGGCCTTGCCGGTGGCGCTTGACGCGGTGTGAGGCCCGGAATTGTCGGCCTTCAACAGAACCTTGGTGGCACCATCACGTGCCACGATCGCGACGCTCACATTGTGGCCTTCGGCGGCGCAGGCCTTCAATGCGGCATCGGCGGCCTTAGTGGCCAATTCCAGCGGCAGGTAAGGGGTGCTGGGAAGTTCCTGCGCGCTGGCAGCCAGCGGAGCGAAAAGAGCGGCGGAGAATACGAGGTTTCGGATCATCGTGGTTTCCTTTCCTGTGGATGCAGGTGATTTAGACCACGTCCTGCCATCCCGGTATTCGTAGGCCTTGCGCCAGCCCTCCGTAGGTCTACGGAGTGCTCCGCCCTTCCAACCACATCCGCGTCAACTCGGCCTGCGAGGTGGTGCCGAGCTTGGCGCCGATGGCAGCTCGGTGGCTTTCGACCGTTCGCGGCGAGAGGTTCAGAGCCTCGGCGATCTGGCGGCTGGTGAAGCCTCCTGCAACGCGGTCGAGGACTTCGCTTTCTCGCGCTGTGAGCGTCGCCAGCAATGCCAGCGTTTCCGCCCGTTCGGCGCGGTGACTGAGTATGCTGGCAAGCGCCTCCTGCGCTTTCTGGATCGCGTCGATCAGGTCTTGCTCGTCGACCGGCTTCGACAGAAAATCGACCGCGCCATTTCGGAAGGCGCGCCGGCAGGCTTCGATATCGCCGTGGCCGGATATGACGACTGTTGGCCAATCAATGCCCCGCCCTGCCAGCTTCTCTTGCAATTTCAGCCCGGAGATAGCTGGCATCCTTATGTCGAGGATCAAGCACCCGGGGGCAAGCTTACCCACCTGGGCCAGGAATGCCTGGGAATCGGCAAATCCGGTTACATGGATGCCCACAGTGGACAACAGCAGCGTGAGCGCCCGTCGCACCGCCTCATCATCATCGACCAGGTAGACGGGATAAATCATGACGTTCGCTCCGGCACTGTCTTTTCGCGCGGCAGCACGACCCGGAAGGTAGCCCCGCCATTTCCGTCGACTAGCGCGATCTCGCCACCTACGCGTTCGACAAGCCGTTGGCTCAACGCAAGGCCGAGCCCCATGCCGTCGGTGCGGGTGGTGGTGAAGGGGGTGAACAGTCTGGGACGCAGCTCTGGCGCCACGCCTTGCCCGTTGTCGGATATATCCAGCACGATCTGGTCTTCTTCCTGCAACAAAATCACCGTCACACGACCTTCTCCAATCCGAGCTGTAGCGTCGATGGCGTTTCGTACAAGGTTAAAGACTACCTGCTCCATTTCAACCGGATCAGCGTCAGCCATCACCGGATGCGCTGGCTTGTTGAAAACCAGCGTAGTGCCGTGGGCTTTCGCACTGGGACCAAGCAAAGCTTCAACATTATCCAGGGCATCGCGCAGGTCGAACGCAGGTCCGGAGGCCTTGGTCGGCCTCGACCAGTTGCGAAAGCGATCAAGGATGGCCGATGCTCGTCTCGCCTGTGTCACCGTGTCGTCGAGCACCGAAGACAGAACTGCCGTCTCGCCCTGTGCCAGCAGTCGCCTTCCGGCCTGGACCTGCGAAAGGATTGCGGTCAGCGGCTGGGTCAGTTCATGGGCAAGGCCGCTTGCCATCTCGCCCAGTGCGTTGACGCGCGAGGCATGGGCTAGGCGTGAATCCAGAGCATTGAGGCGCGCCTCTTCCACCGCCAGTTGCGTCCTTCTCCGTTGGCGCAGGAGGGATAATACCGCCACGTAGACTAGGGCGGCGACTACCATTATCGCTCCCGTAATCGCGGGAGGAAACAGATCACCAAATCCAATCGTCATCCCGGTCACCAGTTGCAACGGCTGCGATGCGCTTGTGAGAACCATGGCGGAACGGAGGGGACCGACCGTTTCCCCCCGGCTCGCGAGCGTGTGGCCGTCGGGCAAGGAAAGGCTGAGCGCGACGCTGTTGCGAGTCCAGAAGGGGCCCGCATCGTCCAACAGCTTTGCGCTGTCGATGGCCAGCATCAGTCCGTAAACCGCGTTTTTCGAATTGGGGCTGCGCTTCACCATGATGTAGTGATGCGGCTTGCGTTGGTGTGCCAGCAGGACGATCTCGCCATCAGAGGTCCGGGCAGCGGAGCGAACGCGGTCTGCCAGTTCGAAATCGATCTCCGAAGTGCCCACGATCGTGCCTCGGGAGTCAAGAGGAACAAGCTGTACCTCATCAATCCGAGGGTAGAAACGCGAGATGGTTGCGGCCACGTCGAGAAAGACTTCGGGCCGCATGCCTTCGGCTGTCGTGGCAAGTGCCGACAGGGACGTCAGGTGGGCATCGTGCTGGTCCGCGCGCTGGGAGACGGTGCGATGGAGCGTGGCGCTTTCCTGCTCCAGTTCCGCGACCAGCGCATTGCCCGAAACGAAGGTCAGAACTGCCAGAGGCAGGAGAAGCACCAGCAGGCCGAGGCCAATCACCTTGAGCGGGTTTCCCAGGATAGGACGACTGCTGCGGATCATGGATTGCATCCCGGTTTATCGGCGTCACCGCCTTCCTCAGCGAGAAGAGCGACGTCGCATCCGTCAGCTGGTCCTGTCAAGACTTGGCCCCGATCAAGACGGCAATGGCCGGATGAGGGGTGCTATGACCGGGATGGATAAGCGCTCGTCGCACGTTTGAATGAGGCTCCAGGCAGCCGCCCAATTCTTTCCCATGCCATTTGACAGATATCCTACAAGTGGATAAGTTGATGTATCTGGTTCAGCGATGAGAAGATGGAAATGACAATTAAGACCATGAAGCCTTTGACACGGGCCCCTCTCCTGCACGTTTCAGTGCAAGAAAGCCTTCGCGCGTATGTCGCGGACAATGGTCTTGCGCCTGGCACACTGCTGCCCGCCGAAGGAGAATTGGCAAATCAGCTCGGCGTCAGCCGCAATTCCCTGCGCGAAGGCATCAAGGCGTTGGAGTCACTCGGCGTTCTAGAATCCAGGCGTGGCGTTGGTATTTTCGTCAAGGCGTTTTCTTTCGAACCGCTGCTCGACAACCTGGCCTACGGCCTCGGCGGCGCGCTTCGCCAGATCGAGGAAGTTCTCGAAATCCGCCGCACGCTTGAAGTCGGCCTGATCAGCAAGACGCTTGCGATGATCGATGAGGAGGATATCGCGGAGCTGCGCGCTACGGTCAATCGTATGCGCTCTCATGCCGAAGCGGGCCAATCCTTCGCCGAGGACGACCAGCTTTTCCACCGGCTGCTATTTCGCTGTCAGAACAACGAAACCCTCGTACGGCTGATCGATGTCTTCTGGATGGCTTTTTACAAAGCGTCGGATTTTGTCAACCTCGACAACGTCGACCCCATGGCGACCTGGAGGGACCATGAGGCGATTGTCGACGCCGTGGAAGCAAGGAATCTGGAGGAAGTACGTATGCGCCTGGATCGCCACTATGACGGCATTTCCCGGGTGATCGCAAATAACAAGACAAGTTCAAATGTGGGAGGAACACAATGAAACAACTGTCGAGACTATCGGCTGTCGCGCTCGCCGCAACGATGATGGCGACCAGCCCCATTCCAGCGTTCACACCGGCCGAAGCGGCGACGCTTTCCGGCGGGTTCGACGTCGGTCCGGGTGGATTCCAAGGGAATTTCAATCCTCTGGCAGCAACAGCCGGCTTCACCTGGCTCAGCGTCTACTATGAGCCGCTAGTCGCCTATGACGAGAAGCTGCAGAAGGTCGTCGGCATACTTGCCTCATCCTATGAGGTAAGCCCGGACCAGAAGACCTACACTTTCAAACTCGCCGACGCGAAATGGCATGACGGTAAGCCGTTCACCGCAAAAGACGCGAAATTCACCATGGAACTGGCGAAGAACGCCAAGACCGGTTCAGTGCTCGTCGCGCGCCTCACCCCCGTTTCCTCGGTGGAAACGCCCGATGATCATACGCTCGTAGTCAACCTGAGCACGCCAAGCGCCAGTATTCTCGACACGATGACCAAGGTGATGATGCTGCCGGAGCATGCGCTGTCTTCCATCCCCGCCGACCAGCTTGCTAAGAGCACCTGGTGGTCGACCTCACCGGTCGGAACGGGCCCGTTCAGATTCACCAGATACGTTACAGACCAGTACGTCGAACTTGCTGCCAATACCGACTATCGGGGTGGCAAGCCCGCGCTGGAGAAGGTGATCAACCGTTATTTCGCCGATCCGGCAGCGGCTATTGCCGCTCTGCGGGCGGGTGAAATCCAGTTCACCTACGTCGATTCCAACGATGTGCCAGCCTTTAGGGGTGACAAGTCCTTCAAGGTGATCGAGGGCAATTCCTTCGTGGTCAACTATCTGGGCTTCAACCACGATTCGCCGATCTGGAAGGACGTACGCGTGCGCCAGGCCGTCATGTATGCCATCAATCGCGAAGCCATCATCAAGAGCCTCTATGGTGGCGCCGCAACACCTGCAAACTGCGCCTATATCGCCGATCGGCTGGTACCGAAGGATACGGAGCCCTATGCTTACGATCCCGAAAAAGCCAAGCAACTGCTGAAGGAGGCCGGCTGGGAAAAGATCAACGGAACCAAACCGATCACGCTTTTGACCTATTACACGACTCCACTGGCGACCAACGTCCTCGCCGCCGTGCAAGCGATGCTCGCTCAGGTCGGTATCAATGTCGTGCCGCGTGCCGTCGATGCGCCGACCTATAACAGTATCGTGCTGAAGGCCGATGCCGACACCTCGCAGTTCCAGATGGTTTATGCCGGCCTGCAGAACGGGCCGGATGCGGGCAGCATTAATCCCGGCCTTAACGAAAAGCAAATCCCGCCAGCGGGCCCAAATGTCGTTCGCGCCCGCATGCCGGATCTGACGTCAGCCCTTGATGCGGCCCTTGCCGAGACAGACGCCGGCAAGCGCGACGCACGCTATCAGCAGGTCTGCAAGGTGATGAACACTAACCTGCCCTGGGGCACGCTCTGGGTCGCGAACCGCTACGGCGTCGTATCGGCCAAAGTCAAGGACTTCGTCTGGACACCGGCCCCCGGCGGGGGGCCATACCAAGCAAATCCGCAGAAATGGTCGATCGCTGAATAGGGCGATCCTGTCGAAGTCTCGAGGGTGGCTGAGGCCACCCTCACAGGAACGGATTCCAATGCTCAGATACAGTCTCCGCCGCCTGATCATCGGGATCGGCATGCTACTGGCCTTAAGCGCGCTGATCTTCCTGTTGCTGCGCCTTACCCCTGGCGATCCGATCGATGCCTATATCGATCCCAACATTCCCATGTCGCCTTCCGATCTCGCGGAATTGCGGAGCAGCCTCGGCCTCGATCGGCCTTTGCCGGTTCAGTATCTCGCATGGCTTGGTCAGGCGTTGGAGGGCAATCTCGGTTATTCGATAAAGCGCCTGGACCAGCCGGTTCTCGGCCTTGTGCTTTCGCGCATTGGCCCGACCATCCTGCTGATGGGTACCGCATTACTGATGGCCATCGTCGTTGGCATCGCAATCGGGGTTATCGGCGCCGTGCGCCGCAACTCGGTCGCCGATATTTCATTTTCGTTCTTCGCGCTTGCCGGTATCTCAAGCCCGGCGTTTTTGAGCGCCTTGATCGGCCTCTACGTTTTCTCCGTCCGCCTGAAGTGGGCGCCTTCGGGCGGCATGCTGACCCCTGGGGACGAATTTTCGATCATCGATCTCCTTCGACATCTAGTCCTCCCGGCGGCACTGCTCGCCATCGCTCAGGCCGCATTGATCATGCGTTACACGCGTGCCTCCATGCTCGAAGTGCTGAACCAGGACTACGTGCGCACGGCCCGCGCCAAGGGTGTTGTAGAATTCTGGGTCATTTCCAAGCACGCGCTTCGAAATGCGCTCCTGCCGGTTGTTACCCTCATCGGCTCGACGATCGGTCTTGCCATCGGCGGGGCGATCTTCATCGAAAGCGTGTTCAACTGGCCCGGTATGGGCCTGTTGCTTGTCGATGCCGTGGAAACGCGAGATTATCCAGTCATCATGGGCGCGACGCTTGTCATTGGCACCTGCGTCATCAGCGTCAATCTACTGACCGATATCGCCTATGCGGTTATCGACCCACGCATCAAGGTGGGCTGATCCATGCTGGCCCGTAGCCCGATCCGCAGCCCCGGCCCATTCACCCGCGCCTTCGACCGTTTTCTTCTCAACCGGGCAGCCATGTTTGGTCTCAGCGTCGCGGTCCCGATGCTGATGATAATCCTGTCCTATCCGCTCTGGTGGCGCTTCCTGCCAAACGACATCGATTTGATGGCGATGAACAGCGGACCGACGGCAACGCACTGGTTCGGCACCGATGGTGTGGGCCGCGATGTCTTTGCCAGGGTAATGGAGGGTGGCCGCATCTCGCTTCTGGTTGCCGTCGCCTCGACGGCGCTCTCTGGCTTGATCGGGTTCCTCGTCGGCGCCGTCTCGGCACTGGCCGGCCGCTGGGCGGATGCCATTTCCATGCGCTTTGTCGATCTGGTGATGACCCTGCCGCCCGTCATCTTCCTGCTCGTGCTCGCTTCCATCACGGGCACCGGCATCTGGCCGACCGTGATGGTGATTTCACTACTCTCATGGCCGCTCCTGGCCCGCATGATCCGCTCGCGATTGCTAGAACTGCGCGAACGCGATTTTGTCCTGGCAGCTCGGGGTATGGGTGCCAGCCTACCGCATCTGCTCCTCCGTCACGGCCTTCCGAATTCAATCGATATCCTGGTCGTCTACACCACGCTTCAGATCGCCAACGCCATTCTGCTGGAGGCAGGTCTCTCCTTCCTCGGCCTCGGCATCGCCCCACCGGCGGCAAGCTGGGGCAACATGCTCAACGCCGCCCGCTCCACTTCGGTCCTCGAACAATATCCCTGGCAATGGCTTTTTCCCGGTGGAGCGTTGGTCCTTGCCGTTCTTGCAATCAACTTCATTGGCGACGGCCTAAGAGACGCCTTCGACCCTCGCGCCGAGTTAAACTGACAATCGAAAGAAAGCGAACATGGCAAAATTCAAGGGCGTGGTTCCTCCGGTCGTGACGCCGCTGAACCCCGATTTCACTGTCGACTACCCCTCCTATACGCGGGTGCTTGAGCATCTGATCGGCGCCGGCTGCCATGGCGTCTTCGTCCTTGGTTCAACGAGCGAAGTGATCTTCCACGACGAAAAGATGCGGCGCGAGATTATCGAACATTCCGCGAAGGTGGTGAACGGCCGGGTTCCCCTCATCGTCGGCACCATCGATCCGACAACAGATCGCGTTATCGAGCACGCGCAGGCCGCAAAGACAGCAGGCGCAGACGCCGTTGTCGTCACCGCGCCCTTTTATACCGTCACCAGCCAGTCCGAGATCCTCGATCACTTCCGCTATATCCGGGACGCCGTCGACGTGCCGCTCATCGCCTATGACATCCCCGTCTGCGTCAACGTCAAGCTGCAGCGCCAGACAACGGTGACCCTTGCCAAAGAAGGCACGATCATTGGCCTTAAGGATTCCAGCGGCGACGACGGCAACTTTCGCTATGTCCTTCTGGATCTCGCCGAACATAAGGAGGTCTTCCTGATGACCGGTTCGGAAATCGTCGTCGATAATGCTCTCTTGATGGGGGCCGATGGCGTCGTGCCCGGCATCGCGAATGTCGATCCGCATGGCTATGTCCGACTTTGGGATGCGGCGCAGCGTGGAGATTGGGCCGCGGCACGCAAGGAGCAGGAGCGCCTCTGCCGGCTCTTCGAGATCGTTTGGGTCGCGCAGGGTCGTGTCAGTGGCGGTGCTTCGGGCATCGGTGCGTTCAAGGCGGCAATGAAGAGACTTGGCATCATCGATAGCGCTGTGATGCCACGTCCGCGTGCCCCTCTCAACGAAACCGAAGCGGCGAGGATCGACGAGATCCTGCGTGCAACAGGACTGCTTGGCTGATGGTCATGATGCAACAGATCGCCGCTCCGATCCTCGATATTCGTGGGCTGCGAACCGTCTTTCGCATCCGCAGCGGAGAGGTCACGGCGGTCAATGACGTTGACCTGGCGGTTGCCGCCGGTGAAACGCTGGCGCTTGTCGGCGAGTCTGGCTCCGGCAAATCGGTGACCAGTCTTTCGATCGTGCGGCTTTTAACCCGCAATGTCGGAGCGATCGCAGCCGGCAGCATCCGCCTGAGACGGAAAAACGGTATAGTCACGGATCTCGTGGCGCTTGATGAGCATGACATGCGAAAGGTCCGGGGCGACGATATCGGCATGGTGTTTCAAGAACCGATGTCGAGCCTCAATCCTGTTTTCACCATCGGCGACCAGATCTCGGAGCCGCTTTGCATTCACCGCGCAATGAAGCGGAAGGCGGCTGTCAACGCAGCCATTTCCTTGCTCGAAAGCGTCGGCATCCCTGATGCAAAACGCAGGGCAGCTCAGTACCCGCACGAGCTTTCCGGCGGCATGCGCCAGCGTGCCACCATCGCCATGGCGCTCGCCTGTGATCCGGCACTCCTGATCGCGGATGAGCCGACGACGGCACTCGATGTAACCATCCAGGCCCAGATCCTCGAACTGCTCTTGAAACTGCAGCGGGAGCGCGGCATGGCGATGCTCTTCGTCACCCACAATCTTGGAGTTGTCGCAGAGATCGCTCATCGAGTGGCCGTGATGTATGGAGGCAGGATCGTCGAACAAGGCCCGGTAAGTGAGGTTTTCCGCAACCCGAAGCATCCCTATACGATCGGCCTGCTCGCATCGATGCCGCGGCTTGGCGATGCGACCCGCATGAGAAGGGTCGGTGAGAAACTTCCTGCCATTCCGGGCGTCGTTCCCAGTCTCGTCGATTTGCCCCGCGGTTGCGCCTTCTCACCACGCTGCAAATTTGCAATCGACGCCTGCGGTAGGGCGATCCCGCCACTTGAAGACGTCAATCAGCGCCACCAGAGCCGCTGCATCCGCTGGCAGGAGATGTAGATGAGTGAAGCTCTGCTTTCGGTACGCGATCTGACGAAACATTACACGTCGCGTGGCACCAGACTCACCATTCTTCAGGGGATTTCCTTTGAAATCGGTAAGGGCGAGGTCGTCGGACTCGTCGGCGAATCCGGCAGCGGCAAGACCACGATCGGTCGCTCGATCCTCAGGTTGGTCGAGCCGTCCTCCGGCAGCATCTGCTTTGCTGGCACGGAATTGACGAGCCTCTCGGCTTCGGTCCTGCGTAGCGTGCGGCCCCGCATGCAGTATATTTTTCAGGATCCCTATGCGAGCTTGTCGCCGCGTATGACGATCGGCGAAATTCTGACGGAAGGGCTGAAGATCCAGGGCGTCGGAAACCGGGAGGAGCGGCTCGAGCGCGCGCGCTCCGCTTTGGGAAAAGTCGATCTGCCGGCCGACGCCATTCACCGCTACGCCCATGAATTTTCCGGCGGACAGCGCCAACGCATCGGTATCGCCCGCGCCTTGACGCTGTCGCCGGAGTTCATCGTCGCTGACGAACCCCTTTCGGCGCTCGACGTCTCCATCCAGGCTCAAGTCATCAATCTGCTGCGCGATTTGCAGCAACGGCTTGGGCTCACGATGCTTTTTATTTCGCATGATCTGGCAGTGGTCGAATATATCTGCGACCGGGTGATCGTGCTCTATCTCGGGCGGATCATGGAGATCGCCCCGAGTGCCGACCTCTACGCCAAGCCGCAGCATCCCTATACGCGCGCGCTCCTCTCGGCCATTCCATCGCCGGATGGCAATGCCCGGCGCGACCGGCAGATATTGAAGGGCGACATTCCAAGCCCCGCCAATCCGCCGGCCGGATGTGTTTTCCGCACCCGCTGTCCGAAAGCGCTGGACGCCTGCGCTAGGATAGTGCCGGAACTGCGCGAAGTAGCACCAGGACATTTCAAGGCCTGCATTCGGGACGATCTGAATTGAGCGGCGGAAGGAACATCCGGTGACAGCGAAAAGACGGCATGCGATTGGCGGGAACTGGGCAAGCCTTTTGCTGCCGATCGAGGCCGATGACAGCATAAATTTCCAAAAACTTGGCGACGAACTCGACATCCTGATCGCGGCCGGTGTCGACGGCATCTATTCGAACGGGACGGCTGGCGAATTCCATAATCAATCTGAAGCGGAATTCGACCGGATCCAGTCCATGCTGGCCGAGCGCTGCGCGAAGGCTGGTATGCCGTTCGTTATCGGCGCATGCCAGGCGGATGCAACGATCATGCTGGACCGGGTCCGCCGCACCACCTCGTTCAGGCCCATGGCAATTCAGGTGATCCTTCCGGACTGGTGGCCGCTGAATGATCTAGAAGCTCTCGATTTCCTGAAGCGAATATCCGATGCCGCAGACGGAATCCCGTTGATCCTCTACAATCCGCCCCATTCCAAGCGCGTACTGACCCCGAGCGAACTCGCAAGGATCTGCACCCCCTGCCCGGGTCTTGTCGGTATCAAGCTCGCCGACGGCGGCGCGGACTGGTATGCTGAAGCCCGAGCCCATCTAGCGGAATTCTCGCTTTTCATTCCTGGCCATCACCTGGCGACAGGTTTCAAGGAGGGCGTTGCCGCGGGCGCATTTTCCAATGTCGCCTGCCTCAGTCCCCGCGCCGCACAGCGGTGGACCAATCTGATGCGAAATGATCTCGAGGCTGCGTTGGAAGCGGAGCGGTTGATCTGCCGCTTTATGGACGAACACATCGTTCCATTCCGCCAGAATGCCGCCTATTCGAATGCCGCGCTCGATAAATTGCTGAGCGCTATCGGCGACTGGGGACCCGTCGGTACCCGTCTTCGCTGGCCCTATCGCTCGATCGAGCTTTCCGAAGCGGTGAGGCTGCGGGAGGTCGCTCGCCGGGATCTCGGAGAATTCCTTAAGACCTGAGAATGCCACGATGGACATGGCAGCGCAGATCTCCTGATTTCCGGCTCCGGCACCGCGAGCAAGGCACGCCCGCTGAGGCATTCGTCGGAGGAAACCAAACGCGGCCAGTGGCCGTTACATCCGTGCCGAAACATGCTGGAAGAGTGTCTAGCATTTCGCTGCAAAAACCTTCCCGCCATTGATGGTGAGGAGATTGGACTATAGACTGCTGTCGCGGCAAGCCGCCGTGCAACCATCAGGAGCTTTCATGCCTACCGGTACTGTCAAATTTTTCAACGAAGACAAGGGGTTTGGCTTCATCACCCCAGAGAATGGCGGGGCGGATGTATTTGTGCATGTCTCTGCTCTTCAACGAGGTGGATCTTTGAGAGAGGGCCAAAAAGTAAGCTACGAACTTGGCCAAGATCGCAAAACTGGCAAGTCGAAAGCTGAAAACGTCAACCCGCTTTAATCACCGTAGGCGTTAGTTCACCTTGCCTCGTCCGACTTCATGCTCTTTTTGTGAAGAGTTATGACCATGTGAGAATGCAGCCTGGAGGGCATCGATCTGATCTATCAGACCATGCTCGCCGAGCTGCGACAACGCTCACTCGACGCGGCACGCCCCCGACTTCTCTCCTCCGGCCGGTCGACGCCCGTTACGGGGAAAGATCGCCGCTATTGGTAGCTCGACCACCCTGAGGAAAGAAGCGGACGGGCAAGTTGATGCTTGGCCGCGCCAATGATCCGGAGAGCGCACGTCACGTCGTGCGCTTTCTCCGCAAGGTGGGCGTGTTACCTTAACCCGCGTCTGCTGAACGGGCACGTTCAGCCCAAGCATCCTGTTGTCTCTTTTACTCGCTTTCTTCACCAAGAAGGCGAATGACGCTCTGCTTCATGTGAAAGTTCATGACCTCTCGCGCCTGCGCGGGATCACCGGCCCTGATTGCTTCGAGAACGCGGCCGTGCTCCTCGACAACGCGCGGCGCCACCTGGTCGGGCGGCCGTTCTTGTAGCTTTCGGGTAAACTCCATCGTGAGCTTGATCTGGTTGCGCATCGCCCCGAGCGCAAAGCCGAAATAGGGGTTGCGAGTGGCTCGCGCCACGGCCATGTGGAACGCGAAATCCGCTTCAAACACCCCCTCGCCCGGCATTAGAGTCAGCATCCGCCGGTGCGCTTCTTCTATATTAGCGATCGCTTCGAGATCGCAAAGCCGAGCCGCATCCTCCGCCGCCGCGCATTCCACCACCTGGCGAAACCGCATGCATCGCTTCATGTCGAAAACAGTCTGGATCGACAGGCCCTGAATATCTGCGGCTGACGGCACGACATCGGCGCGAGGTTGTACGAAATTGGCCGAACCACGACGGGAGACGATCCGGCCGGCCTCGCGCATTGTCATCAGCGCCTTTCGCAACACGGGACGCGAAACTCCGAATTGACGGGCAAGCTCCGCCTCTGGCGGAAGACGCCCGCCACCTTGCCATGCCGGGGCATCAAGCATGGCCTCAAGCCGAGCGAGTACATGCGATGGCAAATCCTTGAGAGGGCGCGCGTGCTGACTGATCTCATCCATTACCACATCCTACCGTCGCCATTCGGGCTTTCCAATAGGGGCACTGATTTTACTAATATTTACTGATATTGACAAATGGGTTCAGTTGCGCGACTGATTTGGGAACGTGGCGGGTGGGAAAAAAGTCGCCTGTCATCAAGCGTGGAACCCGCATAGCCTTGGCAGCGCGGAACATCACAGAGGTCCGGATGCTCATCGAGACGAATTCATCGACGCCCGCCGTCAACAGTCATCTTGCCCGGCACACGCCACGCATCGTTTCCGTGCGGGCGATCCCGGTTGCGGGGCAGGACAGTATGTTGCTGAACCTGAGCGGCGCGCATGCCCCCTTCTTCACCCGAAACCTCGCGGTGATCGAAGATGATGCGGGCCATACCGGGATCGGGGAAGTCCCCGGCGGCGAGGCGATCCGCAAGGTGATCGAGGAAGCAGGCTCGCTTCTCACCGGCCAGACAATCGGCAACTATAACGGCCTGCTCGACCGCGTGCGCACGACTTTCAGCGACCGCGACAGCGGCGGTCGCGGACTGCAGACCTTTGATCTGCGCACGACGATCCATGTGGTGACGGCGTTGGAATCGGCCCTGCTCGACCTTCTTGGCCAATATCTCGGCGTGCCGGTCGCAGCGCTTCTCGGCGATGGCCAGCAGCGTGACCGGGTCGAGATGCTCGGTTATCTCTTCTACGTCGGCGACCGCCGTAAGACGGATCTGCCGTATCGTGACGGCAAGGGCGAAACCGACGCCTGGCTGAGGCTGCGCAACGAGGAGGCTCTCACGCCGGAAGCGATCGTCCGGCTCGCCGAGGCAACGCAGGAGCGATACGGTTTTCGAGATTTCAAGCTGAAAGGCGGCGTTTTAGGGGGCGACGACGAAATCGAAGCCGTGACGGCAATCGCCCGCCGCTTTCCCGAAGCACGCGTGACGCTCGATCCGAATGGAGCCTGGTCGCTGGAAGAGGCTATCCGGCTCTGCAAGGGGCGCGGTGACGTGCTTGCCTATGCGGAAGATCCCTGCGGCGCGGAACAGGGGTATTCCGGACGAGAGATCATGGCCGAATTCCGCCGCGCCACCGGTTTGCCGACCGCCACCAACATGGTGGCTACGGACTGGCGTCAGCTCTCACACGCTATCCAACTTCAATCGGTGGACATCCCGCTCGCCGACCCGCATTTCTGGACAATGCAGGGCTCCGTGCGCGTCGCGCAGGTCTGCCAGACGTTCGGCATGACCTGGGGCTCGCATTCCAACAATCATTTCGATGTGTCGCTGGCGATGTTCACCCATGTGGGCGCAGCCGCCCCTGGACGCGTCACGGCGCTCGACACTCACTGGATCTGGCAAGACGGCCAGCGACTGACCCGTGAGCCGCTGAAGATCAAGGATGGACATATCGCCGTGCCGGAACGGCCGGGTCTAGGTGTGGAACTAGACATGGAGCGCGTCGAGGAAGCCCACCAACTTTACCTGAAGCACGGGCTGGGGGCGCGCGACGACGCGACCGCCATGCAATACCTCGTCAAAGACTGGCGTTTCGACAACAAGCAGCCGTGCCTCGTGCGCTAGCGACAGAATTGCTGGCCGCCATGCGCCGGGCGGCAATCACCCAAAGCGGCGCTAAGGATCATTGAGGAGGATGACCCCCATGAAGGCAAGAACATTACTCGCAATTTCGCTCGGTCTTGGTATCGCCCTTGCAGCAGGCGCCGCCAGGGCTTTCCCGGATGGACCGATCACCATTATCGTACCTTTTCCGCCAGGCGGAGCGACTGACACGACCGCGCGGCTCATGGAGCCGCACATGTCCAAGGTACTGGGAACGAACATTGTCGTCGAAAACAAGCCGGGCGCGACTGGCGCGATAGGCGCCGGTCTGGTTGCCGATGCCGAGGCCAGCGGCCAGACGCTGCTCGTCGCCTCGCTCGGTACCTTTGCCACCAACCCCTATCTGCAAAAGAAGCTCTCCTACGATCCGATGAAGGACTTCGATCTGCTGACGGTCGCGGTGAGCACGCCCAACGTGCTGGTCGCGACGCCGAAATTCAAGGCGAGCAGCGTGGAGGAACTCGTAGCTGAGATGAAGGCAAAGCCGGAGAGCGTTACCTTTGCAAATTCCGGCACGGGCTCCTCGGACCACCTGACCGCCGCTCTCTTCTGGCAGGCAACCGGCACAAAGGGCGTGCACGTGCCCTACAAGGGAGGCTCCGCGGCACAGGCAGATCTCGTCGGCGGCCACGTTGATGTGTCCTTCCAGAACCTCGGCGCGATCATCAATTTTGTCCAGGGCGGCCAGATGAAGGCATTCGCACAGACTGGCGAGAAGCGCCATCCGTTGCTACCGAACGTGCCGACGCTGACTGAGCTTGGCTACGGCAATGTCGTGGTCAGCGCCTGGCAGGGAGTGGCCGCGCCGAAGGGTCTGCCGGCCGAGGTTAAGGACAAGCTCAACCAGGCGATCCAGGCGTCGCTCAAGGACCCCGAGGTCGTCGCGAAATTCAACAAGCTCGGCTTCGACGTCGTCGCCAATTCCAACGAAGAATTCAGCGCCTATCTCGGCAAGGAGATGGCGCGCTGGAAGGACGTGATCGAAAAAGGCAATATCAGCGCGGAATGATCTGTTGATTTACAGACACCTGATTTCGTTAGGCGGCTTCCTTGGCATGGGAAGCCGCTCAAGTCGATACGTCAGGGCCGCTTCGACAAGCTGCTGCTCCTGCGGCCGCCTGATGACGATCACATTCAAAGGCGTAACCGAACCAACCGAAGTGTCAGGCGGGAAGCGCCGCCCTTTGCACAAAAGCCAGCGTTAGTGACGAACCGGGGATCTGTCGGATCTCATCGAGTATAGATGCAAGAGCATGACGCCCTGCTTGAGGAGGAGTTCGGCGGGCAATAAATCCCGTTCAGCCAGGTCGCTTCTTATTCCGCGGATCATGCCTGCTACGCATTTCGAGTTCGTGGCGAAGCGAACATCACCGAGATCCTCAGCCTCATCGGCGGCATTTTCCAGAGCGCCAGCGACCGTCTCGAGCATATTGAATCGTTCGCGTAGGTTCATTTCTTCAAGAGTTTTGGGTTCTCCGTCCATTTTTGTCTCCTTCGCACGCGCGGTGGATCGTAGCGGATAACCGCAATACAGGTTCTGACGTCGAACGCCGGCTATTTTACATATGGAAGTCGCCGAAAGGATAGGCAAGTCATGACCGCTATGCGGCTGCTGCATGTTACGCCCGTAAACAGTTAGATAACATCCTCCGCGCCTAATCGTTGCAATCTTACTTGGATCTCGGTATCGCGCCGACTGCAAGTTCTGGTTCCCCATCCCTGTCCATACTGATCGGCGCATAAAAGGATCTGCGTGGGGGTGAACGAATCCAGCGCTAGACGCAGAAACAGGGTTCTTCCCAGCGATCCGATGTTGCGTCAGATCCCGCGCTAGCGCCGAGCCATCCGGTTATATATGGCGTCACTCCGCGGCTGGCTGGTCGGCGATCGCCCCCGCACCGGTTCGCTTGGCGACATCCTGGAACGGATCTGCCAGCGCCGCATCCGGCCTGCTGACCGGGTATTTGATACGGGAGGTGCTAGCAGCCAGCTTCTCCGCCCCGTTTTTCTTTAGTAACGCCCGGAAATTTAGATGCATTCCGCCATCGATGTAGGCGTTGAGAGGCAGCGACTTGCTGGCCGCCAACGCGGCGTCTACCTTCTGCTTTTCGGCCGCGATCTTCGCCATGAGCTGTGAATCGGGCCTTGTCGCCGCCGGTGGACAGGCTGCCAACGGATCGCGAGGCTCGCCGCCCTCGAATTCGGTATTGAACACGTAGCGGCGGCCGCAGACTGAAACTTTCGGCTGCTGCTTTGTGAGCTCGAAGGCGTCGTAACCTTCCTTGAGGGTGCGCCAGAACGGCAAATTCCCATCAACCCTATGGAGAGCCATGTTCCCAGGTGTCATGCGGAAGGGGTAAGCCTGCACCTGGAAGGCGCCCTGTCCGGAAGCGAGCGCCTTGGAGACGACAGAGTAGATCTCGCCGACCCCCTGATCGGTAAGCGCATAGCAGCCGGAGGAGGAACAGGCTCCGTGGACCATGAGCGCTTCGCCGGTATATCCGAGCGCCGACTCTAGCCTGTTCGGGTAGCCCAGATTGAACGAGACGTAATACTGGGACTTGGGGTTCAGCATCCGGGCAGACACATGATAGAAGCCTTCGGGAGCCTGACGGTCGCCGTTCCTCGTCTTCGGGCCGAGCTTTCCAGACCACCTGCACATCGGATATGTCTTCAAAAGCCCATACCGACCGGTCCTGTCGATTTTCCAGACTTCGAGCTCGCTCTCCTGCTTGAATATCCGGACAAGTACGGGGCTCTCCGCCTTCATGCCCTTGCTGGACATCTCGGCCAGGAGCTTTCCTGGTATCTGCGGGGGAGCCTTCGCCGCGTCGTCAAGGTCCATCGCCACACAGCCGGAGAGCGCTGCGCTGATGACGGCGAGCGCGCCGAAGCGGGGGACGTTGGCAAAGATGCGGCCTCTGGTCGGCATCTGGAGAATGTTGAACAGCGAAATCATGCGGCGGTACTGTTGCCCTGATAGTTGGAGCTGCGCCATTAGGGCAGCCGTTGCTCCCCGTTAGGCCTAACTACACGATCAGGCGAAGATGTGCGAGGCCGTTCGTCAATCGGCCGCGTTTCAACGCGTCACTCATCGACGATGCCGGTGCTCACTGTTCGGTTCGGCTGACGAACCGGGCTCCGGAGGAACTAGAAGCGATGGTGAGGCGGGGTGTAGCGGTTGATTTCCTGACTGACGGAGCAAGCAGGACCCGTCCAGATAACACGGAGCGCCCAAATACCTGCTTACTCAGCAGCCAAGGCCGCCGTTTGTATCTTCGGAGGGGACGCGAAAGCCCCAGGTGATCTGTCAGGGTTGAACCTTCATATTCATGGCGAAAGAACCCACGACGACGCAATTCGCGCACCACCAGCTCGATGACTTCGAGACACGGAAAACCGGTTGCTATGGCGCGAGACCGACGCGATATCGGTCCGCCAATTCCCAGAACCAGTCTTTATCAAGATCGGTTTCGCGCGTGACCTCCACGATAGCGCTCCCGGCCCTGTCGAAAAAACCGAAACACAGTTCATCATCGTCATGCCGCGAGTAGTAGCCGATACCGTCAGCCCTTACGGGATGCTTCGACAGGGCAATGGACCATGCTTGCGGCGCATCATACGGCAATCCACCATGGGTCACTTCTGCCGTAGCGCCTAAGCGAGCAAGACCAGGACCGGCCATTCGTATAAAACGAAGGGAGCGATTGGTCGCGACCTGAACATAGGCTTTTCTGCTGAGGACAGCGGTGTCAATCAGCGTTCTTCCAGGTGCGCGTAAAAAGGTTTCTGCGAAGGCACCCGCCGCTCTGTCCGATACGTAGAGAACACCGTAAGACGCATCCGGCGCGTTGAAACGACCGAGCGTCGATTTATCAAAAAATATCGGGTCGTATGCTGCGGTATAGAAGCGGTGCAGGGTCGTGCCCTTGGGGATTTCAACCAACAGCGGGTCACGCGCATCGAGGTCATGCGGAGGCAGCGGTACCGTCACGCTCCCTGCTCACCATTTCTCGTGGCTGCATCGACAACAGTCGCCACATCTCCAGTCTTCAAGAGTTCGATTGGCCGACGCTCGTTCAAGCGCGTGTCGGGATTGATCAGGAAGTTGAGAACCGTCCAAGGGTTGGTCGTCTGCAACGCATCGCGCACGGCTTTGAGACCCGGCACGACTGTTCCGTCGCGCATGAATTGTACGGTAGGATAGCTGCGGCGATTGCTTGGGCCAGGCACCGCGATGAGCGAGCCTTCCTGAACGCGCTTGTCGACCGCCTGCCGGGAAACACCGCGCATCAAGGTGCGCACTTGCTCGAGATCATAAGCCCCGCCTGCGTCCCGAAGGTCCTCCTGCGCGATGCGGATCCCCGCAAGCACGGCGCGGCTGCGCGCGTCCGGTTCGAACGCGCTCTTGTCTATGACCGCCGAGGCTCTTTCTTGGCTTTTCGGGCGATCGCGTGCGACCACTTCCGCGACCCGCTTCACGCGATCACGAAACGTCGCTTTGATCTTTTCGACAGATTCAGGTCGCATGGAAACGATGGCGATCTCGGCGTCGTCAGGCAGATCAAACCCCGCTAAAATGTTGGCGGCTGCACGTTTCACAGTGAATACCGTCATGACGTCCTCGGACGCTCTGCGCCGCGCCCGCTTTGACAACACCTGCGATTTAGAAACCGATTTTGTTGCCATTTAGCCAACCTCCGATGCACCACATATAAAAAGCGCAGGCAACTTTGTCAACTAAAGCAACTCTGGCAAGGTAAGTTCTGGCCGTCGCGCGAGATGTCCTGGCTGCTATTTTCCAATGAGAGCTGATGGATTGGATGCTCCCTCCCGACGGCATCGCAATGTGCCAGAGTGATGTCGCCCGAGCGTCACTTAGAAGGGAAAGCATCCGTGAGGGAAGCATTGTTGGCCTGGACTTAGCAAAGCGGGCGTTCCAAGTTCATGCTGCCGAAAGCGATGGCGGTGTGGTCTTTTCGCAGGACCATGTCATCTTATTCTTCAAAGAACTGCCCAAATGCACGGTCGCGATTCGTGGCCCGATATTCCATTGAGGCTCGAGGACTTTACTCAGCTGGTGGTCCCGATCCCGCAGGAAGGTGGTCTGTTCCGCACCGACTACAGTGGTTCGACGCTGCGCGACCACCTCGGACTTGCCAGACCCGCTTTGGTCGGCGCGGAGCCATGAGCCCGCCGTTCGACTGGCGCCGTCGGGGAACGGAATGAAGCGGGATTTTGGGGACGCTGGCTTGATAGGCTCACTCGCGGGCATTCGGTCTTGTTGCATCAATTCCAGAAAGGGTGGCGGAACTGTAGCCCTAGCGGAAGGCGTCGGCGGCCGGGGCGGCGCGCCTTGCGCTCTTCACGATCGGTGAAACGGCCGCTTCCAAGCTTTCCGGGGTAGAGCCGGTGACGACGACGCCGAGCAGAGGCGCGGCAATGCCTGCTGCCTTCAGCTTCGGGATGTCATCTGCAACGAACCGCTTTTGACTTGGCGCGATCACAGGAATACCGGCCTTAGTGGTGATTTCCTTGTAGCGCGCGAGATCTTTCTCGTTGAGCGACTTGCCATAATCTGCAAAGGAAGCGATCGAGGCCTCCATCATCGCGCCGGGAATGGCGTTTATCTTTGCTAAGTCCCCGTCCGTGCTCTTTTCGCCAAGCGCCGGCATCGGCCTTAGCTTTGACTGCAGTAGATGCGGCTGCATGTCGCTGAAATAAATGTTGAACCCCTCGAAGCCGAGATCGGCAAGTGCATCCATTTCTTGCGCGCTTGGCACCTTTTCCTGACCGGCCATGACCAGCAACGGCACGCCGAGCGCGGCAAGCTTCTCGAAGAAAGGCCGCTCCTCGACGAAACTGCCAAAAGTCGTGCCGGTGGCGCGGTGATAGGCGTTCAGATGCACCTTGATCGCGAAGGCCCCTGCTCCGATCGCCGCCTTGGCGAGATCGAGATCGTGGCGGGCGAGTGAGACGATGACCGGGAATTCGCCACCCTGCAGTGCCTTGGTGAGTTTAGTTTCCGGATAGATCGGCATGTAAGGCCTCAGTTGAGACGCTGGCCGCCTTCGGCCGCGAAGATGTGGATACTAGCAAGGTCGGGGCGGACGCGGATCGTAGCGCCTGGCGAGAGCGACACACGCTCGCGAAAGACGCCGGTAACCAGCGTTTCACCGAGCTTCATTGTTACCTGCGTCTCCGAGCCCATTGGCTCGACGAGGACGATTTCGGCTGGCACGCCCTCGTCATCCAAAACGAAATGCTCCGGCCGGATACCATAGATCGCCTTGCGCTGGAGCGATCCCAGTGTCGCGTCAGGAAGCGGCAGGACGATGCCAGGCGCTGCAAAACCTTGAGGCGTAATCGTGCCGCTGAGGAAATTCATCGCCGGCGAGCCGATGAACCCCGCCACGAACTGATTTGCAGGCCGGTCGTAGAGGTCGAGCGGCGCGCCGATCTGCTCCACCTTTCCGCCGCTCAGAACCACGATTTTGTCGGCCATTGTCATCGCCTCCACCTGATCGTGCGTGACGTAGACGGTCGTTGTCTTCAGCTTCTGGTGCAGGCCCTTTATCTCGCCGCGCATGACGACGCGCAGTTTCGCATCGAGGTTCGACAAGGGCTCGTCGAACAGGAAGACCTGCGGATCGCGAACGATGGCACGCCCCATCGCCACGCGCTGGCGCTGGCCACCGGAAAGCTGACGCGGATAGCGGTCGAGCAGATGCGAGAGACCAAGGATATCGGCCGCCCACTTCACCCGCTCGGTGATCTCCGCCTTGCTGGTGCCGCGATGCTCCAGCGAGAAGCCCATATTGGTAGCAACCGTCATATGCGGATAGAGAGCGTAGTTCTGGAAGACCATCGCGATGTCGCGATCCTTGGGGTCGAGGTCGTTGACCACCCGACCACCGATTTTGATGTCGCCGCCGGTGATCGTCTCCAGCCCGGCGACCATTCTAAGGAGCGTGGATTTGCCGCAGCCGGATGGGCCGACCAGCACGACGAATTCACCGTCGCGGATTTCGAGATCGACGCCGTGGATGATGTCGACGGCGCCATAGCTCTTGCGGACGTTGGAAAGGGTAACTTCAGCCATCACAAGATTTCCGGTTCTTCAGCCCTTGAGGCCGGTATGCGCGAGCCCTTCGACGAATTGCTTCTGCGCGATGATGAAGACGATGAGTACCGGGAGCGCCGTCAGCGTCGCGGCAGCGAGCTGGATGTTCCACATCGGCCCGCCATAGGCGTCGGTATATTGGGTCAGTGCCTGCGGCAGCGTGAATTTTTCCGCACTCGAGAGAAACACGATCGGTTCGAGGAACAGGTTCCAGGAATGCAGAAAGGTGAAGATCGCCACCGACGCCAGCGCCGGCTTGGCAAGCGGCAGGGCGATCTTGCGGAAGATCTTGAAGCGCCCCAGGCCATCGACGCGCGCGGCCTCCTCCAGCTCGGTCGGCAGGGTCACGAAGAACTGTCGCATGACGAAAGTCGAAAAGACGCTTGGCGCACCGAAGATCGGGACCAGGATCAGCGGCCAGTGGGTATTCACCATGCCGGCTTGCAGGAACATCTGGAAGAGCGGCACGATGGTCACTTCCGAGGGGATCAGAAGCCCGAGCAACACGATCATGAAAATCGTGTTGGCGAAGGGAAAGCGAATGCGCGCGAAGGCGTAGCCCGCCATCGAAGACACAATCATCGTGCCAATTGTCACGACGGCGGCGATATAGGCCGAATTCCAGTATTGCTGCACGAACGGCTGCAGTTCGAAAACCTTGGTGTAAGTCGTCCAGTCGTAATTCTGCGGCACGAGCTGCGGCGGAAATGCGAAAATGTCGCTGATAGGCTTCACCGAGGACGTCACCATCCACCATGTCGGGAAGACGAAGGGAACGAGCAGCACGCACATCAGGCCGTAGAGGCAGGTCTTCATGCGCGGGGAAAGGTCAGCTTTCATAGAAGACGATCCTCTTACGCATCTGCCACTGGGCGAAGGTCAAGACGGCAACGATCACGAAGAGCAGGATCGACAGCGTTGAGCCATAACCGAAGAAATGAAACTGGAATGCCTGCTGGTAAAGGTAATAGACCAGCACCGTCGTCGAGAGCCCCGGCCCGCCCTGTGTCAGCACCGCAATCTGCGCGAACACTTGCAGCGACCCGACGATGGTGATGATCGAGGTGAGCAAGATGGTCGGGCTGATCAGCGGCAGCGTGATGCGGCGGAACTGCTTGAAGCGCGGCGCGCCGTCGATGCGGGCTGCTTCATAGAGTTCGTTCGGCACGCCCTGGAGTGCCGCCAGGAACAGGATCATGTTGAGGCCGACATTCTTGAAGACCTGCACGACAATGACCGAGATCATCGCAGTCGTTTCCTCCCGCAGCCAGTTCGGCCCTTCGACCCCGAAGACCTGCAGCAAGCCGTTGATACCGCCGTTCTTCTGCAAGAGAAATCCCCAGACAATGGTCCAGGCAACCAGTGACACTACGACCGGCGAGAAGAACAGCGTGCGGAAGATCGAAATGCCGGCAAGCTTCTGGTTCAAAAGCACCGCAAGCAGCAAAGCCAGCGACAGGTTGAAGATGACGAGCCCGGAAGAAAAGACGGCGGTAGCGCCGAGCACCTCGAGGAGGTTGGTGTCCTCGATCAGCATCCGGTAATTCTGGGCGCCCGTATAGGTGAAGGTATTGGCCAGCACGTTCCATTCGTGCAGCGAATACCAGAACACCAGCCCGAGCGGGATCAGCACGAAAATGCTGATCCCGACCAGTTGCGGGGCGATGAAGAGGAACCCGGCGAGGCTGTCGCGCCGCGCAATCGTCCAGAACGGCGATGAGGAGCGGCCCTCCGGAACTGCGTGATCCTGCGCGACAACCATCTTTGTATCCTCAGCGCTTCAGCAGCGGGCCGATCTGGCCGCAGATCTTCTGGAGCGTGCCCGCGATATCGGCATCCGGGCGCCAGACGGCATCGAGACCGGAACGAACCGCCTGCTGGATTTGCGCAAAGCCCGTGTGGCCGGGAATGACGTTGCCGGTAGCGATGCCGGAGATGACGACCTTGTCGATCTGCTCCTGGCTCAGGAGCGGGTTGGTCTTCTTCAAGACATCAGCGTTGAGCAGCGACTTGCGGGCAGATGGGAAGAACTGGCTGAGCTTGGCGGAGTTTTCAGGGTTCGTCATATAAGCGATGAATTCAGCCGCTGTCTTGGCGTTCTTGCCGGCCTGCATGACGCCGATCCCGGCCTGGCCGATCAGCGAATACTCACCGGCAGGTCCCTTCGGCAGAGGCACGAGATCCCACGAAAACGGCTTATCCTTCGGCAGAAGCGAGGCGCGGCTGATCTGGGTGATGGTCATGGCAGCATTGCCGGCGAAGAAATCGACGTTTTCGCCCGGACCCGGGATCGCTTTCTTCTTGAAGATCGCCTCATGGATGAAGGTCAGTGCATCCACCATCGGCTTTTCGGTCATCGTGCAGGTCTTGCCGTCGGCGCTCCACGGCGAGGCGCCCCATCCGTTCCAGACGGAGGCGAGGTTCTGCCAGATCTGGTAGTTGAAGTCGCGGATGATCAAGCCGCCCTTGCCGCTCTGGCCGACTGTGGAAGCGGTGGCGATGGCATTGTCCCAGTTCCACTGGCCGGCGGCGATCAGCTCGGCAGGCGTTTTGGCGCCGGCGGCTTTGATGGCATCGTTGTTGACGAACATCGCGAAGGGCGACGTGGAGAAGGGATAGGCGTAGAGCTTGCCGTCTTTCGACCAACGCTCGGCAGCCGTCGCACTTAGTTCCTCCAGATTATAGCCCTTGGCCGCTTTTAAAGTATCGGTAAGCGGATAGAGCGCGCCGGAATTGACGAAGTCATAGGCTGCGGTTTCGAAGATCCAGGCCATGTCAGGCGCATTGCCGCCGGCGATCTGCGTGGTGAGTGCCGTCGTATAGGTATCGAACGGCAGCGACTCATAGGTCACCTTGACGTTTGGATGGTCCTTGCTGAAGCCCGCGGCGATCTCGTTGAAGAGCTTCAGATGCGCTTCGTTGGCGCTCCAGATGGTCATGCGCAGGTTGACAGCGTCCTGCGCCTGCGCGATGCCGCTCGAGCCGAGTGGCAAGGCGATCGCCATGGCGGCCACCGCGGATTTTATTGTTCTGTGGTAATTCATTCCCGTTCCTCCTCCAAAGATGGGTTGATCAATAGGCCGCGATGTCGGGCCAGCGAATTTCAATGCCTTCGCGCGTGAGCTCTTTCTGGAAGTCATGGAGATGCCCATCGTCTTCCTGCACTTGGTGAGGCTTCAGCCCCTTCTCGAGGCAATAAGCCGCGAGCATGCCCGCCACTTCGCCGACATTCCATTCGACGGGATGCAGGCGGTAGCAGCCATTGGTAATGTGGGTGGTGCCGATATTCTTACCGGCAGCGATGACATTCTTCATCCGCTGCGGCAGCAGCGACCCGAGCGGAATCTCGAACGGGCAGGACGGCACGTCGATATAGTTGTCGCCGCCGGTCGAGGGGTGCAGGTCGATGCGGTACATGCCGATGCCGACGCTATCGCGGTACTTCAACGCACCCTTGTCGCCGCGTACAGAATAGGACAGATCCTGCTCCACGATGCGGGTGACCGGCTTGATGCGGCGACTTTCGCGGATATAGGGCGCCATAGCGAGACCATGTTGGGTGCCGGTGATATCGCCGCGAAGGCGCAGCCCGCGATAACCCTGCCCTCCGTCGACGCGCGGCGCCTCCGTCTGTAGCCAATAAAAGACCGAATAGGACAGATCGGCCGCCGCTTTCAGGTGACGCGCTTTTTCCTCTTCCGACACATCAATGATCGTGCCGTCCATATAGTCGATCATCGGCCAGTTCACGAAGCAGATGTCTGACTCATAAAAGCCGGGTCTGAAGTTGCGCCGTGCCGCGATGCGACGGAAGAGCCAGAGGTTTTCGTCGCCGCCGCCCTTGCGCTGGTCTGCATCGACAGCCAGCGGATCATCGTCGACGTTCGGTGTGAAGGAGCGCGTGGTGAATTCAAGCGTGCGCGGATGCGGCGCTGTGAAGCCAAGCAATGGCCCGCCCCAGAAATGGGGCTGGTATTTGCGCCAGTGGTCGTAGTTTTCCGGCTTGTCGATCGTCTGGTCGCCGTCCACGCAATCGACGGCGAAACAGACAGACACCGCCTGGACATTGTCCGGCTGTGCTTCGGAAGGTGCGCTCGGCTCGCCCGTATCTGACTGCGCCTCAAAGCCTTTCACATACTCCGTACCGGTCATGGGCAGGAGATCGCCCAGCTCGGTGGCGTCGAGAATATAATCAGCAGAGATGACGATCTCTCCGCCAGTATCGCGATGGCGGACGGTGACGGAGCGAACCGTATCGCCGTCGACATCGGCCTCAACCGGGCGATAGGGCTGCAGAACCGTAAGACGACCCGCACCACGATAGGGCATCAGCATCGCTTCCATCACCGCCAGGCTGACGCGCGGCTCGGCGCAGATGCGGCTGACCCATCCACCACCCGGATTGAGGTCGCCCCATGCCCGGGCGCCTTCCGTCAGCGGATAGTTGTCCCGATAATATTGACGAATGTTGTTGCGCAATTTGCGATAGGAACGCGTGATACCGAACTGCTCGACCCAGGTGTGCTCGTCGGACGGCACCGCCTGGCTGGTCAACTGACCGCCGATCCAGTCGAATTCCTCGGTCATGATGACTTTTTGGCCCGCCCGGCACGCACCGAGTGCCGCCGCCACGCCCCCAAGGCCGCCACCCAAAACCAGAATGTCTGCTCGCATGTCTTTCACGTGTCTAGATCCGTTTCTTTGCAGGTCCGAGCGTTTCGCCCTCGACCGGTTCACAGGACAAAAGAATCTGCTCGACGGGAGTTGCCCCCTCGATGCGGCGCACCAGCATGGCGGTCGCCTCGCGACCCATCTCCTCGCGCGGGATGTTGAAGGAGGTGAACTGAATATGGCTCCGTTCGGCGCGAACATGGCTGCCAAGAACCACCGAGGAAAAATCCTCAGGCAGTGACAAGCCTCGTTCGCGAGCCGCCGCCTCGACACGCACCGCATCGGCCAGTTCGACAAAGAAAACTGCAGTCGCACCGCTTGCGGCAATCGCTTCGAGGGCTTCACCGGCCGGCCGACCGACTTCGTTGATATGGAAGACCAACTCGGCGCCCTCGGTGACAGCCTCGGAGAAACCACGCCAGCGGTCGACGACGGATTCGGCCGATCCGTTAGGACCGACATAGGCCAGTTTCTCATGGCCAAATGCCCTTGCCTTTTCGACTAAGGCCCGAGTTCCGTTGGTGTAGTCGCCGCCGACATAGGGTACAGGTCCGCCAGCGTCCTCACGTCGGCCGATCGCCACGAAGGGATAATCACCGGAAACCAGCCTCTTCAGTTCGTCGCGGTCGAATTCACGGCCAAGCACGAGGCAACCGTCCGCGATCCGAAGTCGATTGCCATCGGAAAAGATTTTACGCTCTCTCCCGACGCCCGCGCCGGTCAGCAGCAGCAGGTCGTAGTTCTGCGCCTGCGCCTGCTCTTCGATGCCGAGCAGGAAGGGCGTGAAGAAATCTGCCTGTTCGCTTGGAAAAGCTGGTTCGTAAGTGAAGACGCCGAGGATGCGGTTAAGGCCTTTGGCCATACGGCGAGCAATCGGATCAGCCACATAACCTGTGGTGCGGATAACGTGCTGGACACGATCCCGGGTTTCCTGGGGAATCCGCGCCAAAGCGGCCGGAGCGCCATTGAGCACCAGCGAAACGGTTGCCTGACTGACGCCGGCTAACTTCGCAATGTCGTGCTGCGTCAAGCGCTTATGGCCTGCCACTGGAATTCCTCCCGATCGCCTCTTGACTGCTAATGCGTATTAGCAGCTAATACGTATAAACAATAACAGTCGGCCCGATGTCAAGCCAAAATCTGAGGACGTGATGACGCAGTATGGTGATCATTTGAAAAGGCGGGGAATTTCCGGCCTCCGGGTGTTCGGCGACAGCATCACCGCAGGCTTCAATGCTACCCGGCCGCACCTTGCCTGGCCTGCCCTCTTCGCTGCAGGGTTTAAAGACTTGCCGATCCGCAATGAGGCAATTCCTGGCACGGTGCTGCAGGGCTCGTGTCTGGCTGATGGAAAGCCAAAGCCAGACAACGGCATTGGTCGCTTCGGAAAAGCGCTTCTTGACGCCCCTCACCGCGACGCGGTCCTGATCCTCTATGGCTACAACGATGCTCGATATACGGCTGCGCCTGATACAATGAACCTCAGGAATTTTTCGGGCGACTATGCGAAGATGCTGGAGTGCCTGATCGAGGCTGGACACACCGAACGGCTTGCCATCGGCAGTCCACCCTATATTCCGGATGGGGGTTTTTGGGTTGGCAGCGCCGGCTTTACGGGCCAGACTCGGGACGGCTTCCAAAGCTATGTCGAAGCCGTGCGCATGCTGGCGCGACGCTTTTCGATCTTCTACGCGCCTGTCTATGAGACCATGAAGGCTTGCGGCGACGGTGCCTTGGCCTCGGACGATCTAATCCATCCGAACGACGCCGGACATCGCGCGATCTTCGGCGCGTTTAAGGAGGCGGATCGTTCATAGGGCTGCAAACCAAGGCCGGCCAAACTCTCGACCTCTTCGCACTATCGAGCCGACTGGCCGCGCGGTTTACACCAACGCCAAATAAGGATAACATTTATCCTTAATCCGACGGCGTCGAACGAATGGAATACTACTTATGATCCTGAAGAGCCAAGTCGAGTGGGCGCTTCACTGTTGTGCCATTCTGTCGGGCCTTCCGGAAGGCCGCTATCTGTCGACAAAGGCGCTTGCCGAGCTGCATGGCTTACCCAAGGAATATTTGTCCAAAGCGCTGCAGAGCCTGTCGCAGGCGGGTCTCGTGCTTACGACGCTCGGACCCTCGGGAGGATATCGGCTGGCAAAGACGCCGAACGAGCTGACATTTCTTGAAATCGTCGAGGCCGTGGAGGGCGGCGGCCGGACCTTCGTTTGCAACAATATTCGTGCCAACAACCCATGCCGACCAAAGGGTTATTGCGAAAGCAGCCCCTGCGCGATCGCACGCATCATGTGGGAGGCAGACGAGGCCTGGCGTGCCAAGCTGCGCAGCGTGACGCTTGCCGATCTCGGAGAGATCCTGGCGCAGGACATCCCTCCGGATATCTGGAAGGGTACATTTGAATGGGTGCTAAAGCGGGCGGGATGAGTAGGCCCGTTCTGGCGCGACCGTGCTTTTGTCAGCCTTTGCAGGCGGAGTGTAAAGATAGCTTTGGGGCGGCAGGGCAAATTCGAGGCCGTTTGCTTCGCAATGCTGATGGACCACGTCAATCACCTCATTTCTCGCAGGCGTACGATTAGCCGGGCTCGTCACCCGAAACTGCAGCTCGGCTTCGATCGCTGTGGCATCGATCGCCTTGAGGGCGACGATCGGCGCGGGATCCTGAACGATGGTCTGGCAGCTTTGCAACGCCGTTTTCATCACACCTTCCACCAGAGCCGGTCGATTCGATGCCGCGATCCGCATCACCAGTATGATCATGTGGGTTTCGTCAGGACGCGTGAGATTGGTTACTCCAACTTTCGCAAGAGTGCTGTTGGGGATCACCATGACATTATGGGCCGGGGTGAGGATCTGCGTGGAGCGCCAGTTGTTCTCCACCACCCGGCCTTCGGTTCCATCGCCAAGTTGGATCCAGTCGCCGATGGTAAAAGGTCTTCCCAGCGTCAGCGCTATCCCAGAAAACAGGTCGCCGAGGGTGTTCTGCAGTGCAAGGCCCAAAATGATGGCAATGACGCCGGAGGTCGCAACGAGTGTACCGATCGGTGCGCCGAAGACGAACCCGATAATCGAGAGACTTACCCCCAGATAGACTACGGCAACGATGAGATCCTGAAGGAGCCGTGCCTCAACCGGCCTGCCGTCGAGGACGATGTAGATGCGTACAAAACCGATGGTCGCCCAGGCGAGATGGACCCACCAGAGAACGCGTGCCGACGTGCCGAGAAAGTCCCGCCCTTTGGCGACCTCGGCCGCATCCACGCTGTGCGGCAAGATACCGGTAAAAGCCAGCACGGCGGTCATGGCCGAGAAAAAGACAATCTGCACGATCAGCCGGGCAGTGGGCCTTCCGCGACCTTGCAGGTGCCAGACGACAATACCAGCCACTCCCAGCAGATTCACCAGGACAAGCGCAATCAAAGAGTGATCAGACAGCATGGTCGTGCCTCAAGTCGGGGCTTAGCACAGTCACCAGGGACGGATGCGTTTCCGCACCCGGCCCTGCGGCGGCTCGTTCGCACAATGCCCCAAATGCTACTCACTTGCTTGCCGATGTGGCAAACCATTCCTCGAAGCCGATATGACCAAGGCGCGGATTGTCGTCGGAGACCAGAGATCCGTCCTCCAGGCGCGCGCCGAAATAAAGCGCCTCGCGGTCTGCTTCGACCCTGCGGGGATCGCCGAGTTTAGCGAGGTACCGGGCAACCAGTTCGTTCAGGCGCGAACGTTCAGGTCCGGCAATCTCTATTGTGCCGTTGACCGGCGCAGCGAGCGCAACTTGCGCCATCGCATCAGCAACGTCATCCGAAGCGATCGGCTGCACGAAGGCTGGAGACAGACGAACCGTATCACCGATGGTGCCGGATTGGGCGATACCACTCAAGAATTCCATGAACTGGGTCGAATGAACGATGGTGTAAGGAATGCCGGCAGCCATGATCAGCCTCTCCTGAGCTAGCTTTGCGCGGAAATAGCCGCTCTCCTGGAGACGTTCGGTTCCCACCACCGAAAGCGCCACATGATGTTTGACCCCGGCGCTTTTTTCTGCTGCAAGCAGGTTACGCCCTGACGTCTCGAAGAACTCCATAACGGCTTTGTCCTCGAACGAAGGGGAATTGGCGAGGTCGAGCACCACCTCCGCGCCGACAAGTGCGTCGGCAAGACCTTCGCCAGTGATCGTGTTGATGCCCGTGTTCGGCGAGGCGGCAACCACGTCGTGGCCTCGGCTTCGCAAGCGCTCGGTCGTCTTCGAACCGATGAGGCCGGTCCCGCCAATGATGACGATTTTCATAGTCAGCTCTCCCTTTGCAGTTTGCCTTTGCTGATCACTCAATTCAGCCCGGCCTTGTCGAGGCCATAAAGCTTGTCTGCGGACCCGGGTACGGCCTTGAAGGCGATGCTAACACGGTTCCAGGCATTAATGGTCATGATCGAGAAGGTCAGATCGGAAATTTCCTTCTCCGAAAGCTGGCCGCGAACACGCTGGTAAAGTTCGTCCGGGATGCCGCCTTCAGGGAGTTCCGTAAGCGCTTCCGTCCAGGCGAGAGCAGCGCGTTCACGCGGAACGAAGAGGTTGGATTCACGCCAGATCGCCACGTGATAGAGCCGCAGCTCGCTCTCGCCGTGGATTTTTGCTTCCTTGACATGCATGTCGAGGCAGAAGCTGCAGCCGTTGATCTGCGAGGCACGAATGTTCACCAGATCACGAATCTTCTGTTCGATCACGCTGTCCCTCAAGGACATGCTCAACTCTGAGATCTTTTTGAAGAACTCGGGGGATTGCTGGGCATAATTCAGGCGCTGGGTCATGATCTTCTCCTAATTAAGGACTCCAAATGTCCTTATGGACATAAGATATCCTTAATTGCTGGACAGTAAAGCATTGATCGCCTAGGCTGGGGGCATAAGGCTTATGCGAAAAGGTATGGGTGTAGAGATGGACCTGGTTTCTGCCTTGAAGACGTTTCTGCGGGTGGCCGAAACGGGATCCTTTTCAGCCGCGGCCACCGATCTGGGACTGACCCAACCCGCCGTCTCGCGGCAGGTATTGGCATTAGAGGCCCATTTCCATTCGAGGTTTCTGCACCGTACCACCAACGCGCTTGCACTGACGGCAGAAGGCGAGCGAATGATCCCCATGGCTTTGAAAGTCATGGAAGCCGTGGACGCGCTGGGCGACACGACCTGCCCGGAAGGCACGACGGTGTCGGGAAAGGTCAAGCTGAGTTTGCCGGCTCCCCTTGGGCTCTACATGAGTGACCGTCTTCCCGTG
Source organism: Hyphomicrobiales bacterium (assembly GCA_900469955.1). GTDB lineage: Bacteria > Pseudomonadota > Alphaproteobacteria > Rhizobiales > Rhizobiaceae > Neorhizobium. The sequence goes on from UBYX01000003.1 coordinate 467,170, forward strand.
CTGCTTAAGGCGCATCCGAAGCTGGTGGTAGAACTGATCTGGCGCGAAGAGCCGTCGGATCTCGTCGGTGACGGAATAGACCTCGAGGTCCGTCTCGGAGATGTGGGTCACAGCAGCCTGATTTACCGACGTATCGGCTGGACAACGGCATTCCTCGTGGCTGCGCCCGATTATCTCCAAAGACGGGGAGCGCCTGCGACTCCCGAGGAAATCCAAGACCACGACTGTCTCTGCTATAACCGCGGTGGCACCTGGCGCTCCTGGCATTTTTCCAATGGATCCGACGAGGTTGCCGTGCGGGTTATCCCTCGCCTGATCGCAAACAATCCGGTTGCCGTTCATCATGCGGCGCTTGCAGGCAGCGGACTGGCCATTCTATCCCACATCTTAGCCGGCTCTGACATCGAGGCGGGTAGGCTCGTAAACGTTATGCGCGATTTCCCGCCTGTGCGTCTCCCGATCAATGTCGTCTACGCGTCCCGCCGCAACCTGCCGCTGCGGGCCCGCACAGTCCTCGACTTCCTGGTCGAAGCCACGCGTGAGGATGCCCTCATGACAACGACCGAAGCAAGCGCCTGCGAAGGGAACCGATAATTGCACACGCGACCGACACCAAAAAGGTCATCATTCGTTGACCGAAAAAAGACTGGCTCAGAAGTTTTCCTTTGTGCCGAAAACGGATCGATGCGAAGTGATCTTTGTCCACTGGTGAAAAGTTCTTAATTCAAATCAATCTGTAAGCGTATCTCGCAATCGGTCAGGCAAGGCATTTCGTGATGAAAAAGATCGGCTTTCTTTCCTTTGGTCATTGGACGCCCTCACATCAATCGCAGACGCGCTCGGCCAGCGACGCGCTATTGCAGTCGATCGATCTCGCGGTCGCGGCGGAGGAGCTGGGCGCCGACGGGGCCTATTTCCGCGTCCATCATTTCGCCCGCCAACTCGCCTCGCCTTTCCCCTTGCTGGCGGCGGTTGGCGCCAAGACAAGCCGCATCGAGATCGGCACGGCGGTGATCGACATGCGTTACGAAAATCCGCTCTACATGGCTGAAGATGCCGGCGCAGCCGACATTATTGCCGCCGGACGGCTGCAACTCGGCATCAGCCGCGGCTCGCCGGAGCAGGTGATCGATGGCTGGCGCTATTTCGGGTATATCCCGCCCGAGGGGCAAACCGATGCGGACATGGCCCGGCATCATACGCAAGTCTTCCTCGACGTGTTACGCGGCGAAGGTTTTGCCAAGCCCAATCCCCGGCCGATGTTTCCCAATCCACCCGGACCGCTGCGCCTGGAGCCGCATTCGGAAGGACTGCGCGAGCGCATCTGGTGGGGCGCTAGCTCCAATGCAACAGCCAAGTGGGCTGCCGAGCTTGGGATGAACCTTCAAAGTTCGACGCTCAAGAACGACGAGACCGGTGAGCCCTTCCATATCCAACAGGCCGCCCAGATCCGAGTCTTCCGAGAGGCATGGAAAGCCGCAGGTCATCAGCGCGAGCCGCGGGTATCGGTCAGCCGCAGCATTTTCGCGCTCGTGAGCGATCGCGATCGCGCCTATTTCGGACAAGGAGACGAAGGGCAGGACCAGATCGGATTCATCGACGAGAATACCCGGGCAATCTTTGGTCGCAGCTATGCGGCGGAGCCAGACGCTCTGATCGGGCAATTGGCAAAAGATGAAGCGATCGCAGAGGCCGACACGCTGCTGTTGACCGTGCCCAACCAGCTCGGCGTCGACTACAACGCTCACGTGATCGAAGCGATCCTTTCACATGTCGCGCCGGCGCTCGGATGGCGCTGAATACCAGCGCCGCGGTTTGGAGAGCCGCAGCCGCCTTGGACGGTAGGCAGAAAGCAAGTCACCGGCTACCGCTGTCGCGCAGCTCCCGCTCGGCACGTTCCAACGCACTGGAATTCAATACTTTACGCAGGAGCGCAACGGCGACCGCACGCATGCGCAGATTGTACCAGCCTTCCATTCCATCGTCGGGCAGGTCGTAAACGTCGAGCTTTTCGTAAAGCTGCTGCAGCCTGTTCTGGACGCTGCGCAGAGAAAGTCGCTTGCGCTGGGCGATCGCCTTGTCGGTCAGGCCCAGTGCCACATCCACCAGGATCTCGTACTCCGCATCGGTCAATCCGTGGGCGTTCCCGAGGCTCTTTTGCTGGATACCTCTTACTTCGCGATCAATGACGCATTGTGATTCAACAAAAACGCTTCTGAGCGCCAGTTTGAGCCGTTCGTCGGAGGCCGATTTGAGCACATAACCGTAAGTCGCACCTTCCGGTACGATCCGAGAGACACCGCGGACATAGGCTTCGTCGGAATAATTGGACCAGAAGAGAATTTTCGTGTCCGGTCTTTCGCGCCAGATGGTGCGAGCCGCTTCAATCCCATTGCGCTCGCTCATCTGCAGATCCATGACGACATGTTCCATACGGGACTTGCGGGCTTCTATTTCACCACTCTGGCCATTTTCCGCCTCCACGACCATGTCACATTCCGGCAACGCGGCACGAACCGCTTCATGCAGATAGGAGCGGTGCAGGGGGTCGTCCTCGACGATCAATACCCTCATTGTCAATGCTCCCGTACCCTTTTGCGGCCGACAGGCAATAGGACTTTTACAAAGGTGCCGGTCCCTGATCCGTTCTGACCGATCTCAAATCGCGCAGCGATCAGACGGGCGCGCGTCTTCATGTTGTCAATTCCGTGCCCCCCCGGATTACCGGAGCAGAGCACTCCAACGCCGTCGTCAATGACCTCGATAGACAAAGTGCCATTTAGGTTCTTGATATGCACGAGGATCATCTCCGGCTGGGCGTGGCGGATGGCGTTGTTAACGGCCTCCTGCACGATACGGAACAGCGCAGTCGCCACCGTCTGGCCGAGGACATCGAGTGCCCCATTGCTCTCATCCACCAGCTGGCATCTAATCGGCAGGCCGCTTTCTCGCGCCGAACGATCAAGATGGTTTTCGATTGCTTCCGCGACACCAAAGAGCTGCAGAACTGTGGGCTTTGCCTCTTCAATGATCTGGCGCAGGTCATGCATGCAAAGCTGTAGCGCCCGGCCCAAAGGTTCCAATGTTTCTCCCGGCAGTTCCGCCTGCTTGCTTAGCCGCTCCATGCGTCGCGCCAGCCGCGTCAGGTCAGCGAGGGTCTGGTCATGCAAGTCCATGCCGATACGCTGCCGCTCCGCCTCCAACGCCTCGGTAAGCTTTAGCGCACCAAGTCTCAGCCCCTCCTCGCGGGCACGAGCTTCAGCTTCAACGATGGCTGAGCGTTTGGCCTGCTCGGCGGCCCGCAGCGCATAAAAGTATGGGGCTAGCAGGTCGGCGATTGACCGGGCATTCTCCACATCCTCCATCGTATAATAGTCGTGGCGATGACTGGAGCAGCTCAATGCTCCGATGATATCCCCCTGTACCTTCAGCGGCACGTGCAAACGGCTGCGCAGCGACAATTCCACGATCGGGCTCGAAAAGGCACCTTCGAAGTGAAATCGCGGATCCGCGCATGCATCCGGTGAAAGAAGGAAACCCACATCGCCGGATAAAAGGCTGCGTATTGGGCTGCCACTCAAGAGTGCTGGCGGATGCTTGCTCCAGGCGGTTTGAAGTCCGCTTTCATAAGCGATGTGATACTTGCCATCGACCATCTTTATGCAAACGTCGAGATGGTCATGCGGGATGATATGGCTGATTTCGGCAGCCACAGCCTGGATGATGGAATGAAAATCGAGCTGGCCCGCGAGCAGCCGAGAAATTCCCAGATAGCGGTCGAACAGCGACTCGCGCGTCGGATTGAGCATACCTGGACCTCCTCCCAAGTCCTTTTCCAATTAAGCGCCTGCTTCACAGCTTTGTCTTGCGGGAACCCGCAGATTTTGCGCGACTATCCGCAAACACATTGCTTGGATGCGCCTGTACAACACCCGCGTTTTTCCTCATTCTCGATCTACTGAGCAACCGGGCCTCAGTGCAATCACTATCTCCGTTCACCGTTGAGGAGCGGCCGGAGATGAGCCCGTCGGGACTAGGGAGGAAATCATGTTCATCAGGAAGATGCTGTTTGCATCTGTTGCCGCCGTCTGCATCACTGCCCCGCTTTCCGCGATGGCAGATACCGCAGGCAAAAAGATCGCTCTGTCTAACAACTATGCCGGCAATTCATGGCGGCAAGCCATGCTGACGAGTTGGGACAAGATTACCAAGGACGCCGTAGCCAAAGGCGTCGTCGCCGCTGCCGATCCGTTCACTACAGCTGAGAACCAGGCCACCGAACAGGCCGCGCAGATCCAGAACCTCATTCTGCAGGGCTATGACGCCATCGTCGTAAATGCCGCCTCTCCCACCGCCCTCAATGGTGCGATCAAGGAGGCCTGCGACGCAGGTATCACCGTCGTTTCCTTCGACGGCATCGTCACCGAACCCTGCGCCTGGCGCATTGCGGTGGATTTCAAAGCGATGGGCGAAAGCCAGATCGAATACCTCGCCAAGAAACTGCCAAAGGGTGGAAACCTGCTGGAGATCAGAGGCCTTGCCGGGGTCTCGGTGGACGACGAAATTCACGCGGGCATTCAGGCCGGCGTCCAGAAAAATCCGCAGTTCAAGATCGTCGGATCCGTCAACGGCGACTGGGCTCAGGATGTCGCTCAGCGTGCCGTTGCCGGCATTCTCCCAAGCCTTCCGGAGATCGCCGCTGTCGTCACCCAAGGCGGCGACGGCTACGGAGCCGCCCAGGCCTTTGCGGCAGCCAAGCGACCGACCCCGACGTTTGTCATGGGCAACCGCGAGGACGAACTCGTCTGGTGGAAGCAACAGAAGGACAAGAATGGTTACGAGACCATGTCCGTCTCGATCGCTCCTGGCGTGTCGACCTTGGCCTTTTGGGTCGCACAGCAAATCCTCGACGGCAAGGAGGTCAAGAAGGACCTGGTCGTGCCCTTCCTGCGCATTGATCAGGATAACCTCGAGGCCAACCTCGCTAAAACACAAAAAGGCGGCGTAGCGAACGTTGAGTATTCGCTTGAAGACGCCCAGAAGGTGATCAGCGCCGCAAAGTGACGGTTGAGAGAGCCGAGATGAAAGGCGGTGCCGCCAGGCGCCGCCAGCTATATCAACACCCGTCCGGTCGAGCCCTAAACACGAGCCTTCATGACTGCAAACCTGATGAAAAATGAGGTGGTCGCCGCGCGCGGCGTCAAGCTCGCCTTTGGTGCCGTCAAGGCGTTGGACGGCGTCGATCTCGTTATACGAGCCGGTGAATGCGTCGGTCTGGTTGGACACAACGGGGCCGGCAAATCGACTATCGTCAACGTCATCAATGGCGGCCTTTCCCCCCAGGAAGGGGTGGTCAGCTACGGGGGCGAGACCAGCGGACACGGAATCGCCACGGCGCGTGCCAGTGGCGTACGCTGCGTCTTCCAAGAGCTTTCTCTCTGCCCCAACCTCACCGTGAACGAAAATGTCAGGATCATGCATCCTGACCTGAAAGGCTGGAATTGGCGCAGCCGTGCCTTGGAACTCGTTAAAAAGCAGCTTCAGGAGATTTTCCCCGGCCATGGCATCGATTGCGATAGTACGGTCGACGATCTTTCGATTGCCGAACGTCAGATGGTGGAAATTGCCATCAGCTTTGCGGGGTTTGTTGTCCCACCCAAGCTCGTCATCCTTGATGAACCGACCTCGTCGCTCGATGCGGGACTTGCGGCACAGATGATGGCCTATATCAGACGCTTCGTCGCAGATGGCGGAGCGGTCTTGCTGATCTCTCACATTCTTGGGGAAATCTTGTCGACTGCCGACCGTATCGTCGTAATGAAGGACGGCCGTGTTGTCGCCGACCGCCTAGCCTCGGAAATGAATGCCCGAAGCCTCGTAGAAGCCATGGGCAACGTGGTGCGAGAACAGGAATATCAGCGCTCGGGCATCGCAAGGTCAAGCTCACCCGTACTTTCGATGCCGCCCCGACGCGGACGCGGGCTTGCCTTCGAGGCCTACCGCGGCGAAATCGTCGGACTCGCCGGCCTTGGTGGCCACGGTCAAACAGAGACACTTCTCGACCTCTATCTTTCACGCAATGGTAACTGGTGGCCGACGCCACGGGACGAGCTTGCCTTCGTCGCGGGAGACCGAAGCCTCAACGGAACTTTTCCGCTCTGGAGCATCCTGAAGAACCTCACCATAGCCTCGTTGCAGGAGCTTTCCTCACGCACATTCATCGACAACGCGCGCGAAAACCGCCTGGGCCTCGGCTGGAAGAACCGCATCGAGATCCGTACCCCCGACCTGGAAAACCGCATCCTGTCGCTCTCCGGTGGCAATCAGCAGAAGGTACTGTTTGCCCGCGCGCTTGCCACCACGGCGAGAACGGTGCTGATGGACGACCCGATGCGCGGCGTTGACGTCGGAACCAAGCAGGAGGTCTACGAAATTTTGCGTTCCGAGGCCGCTTCGGGCCGATCCTTCATCTGGTATTCCACAGAGATGGATGAGATCCGACTTTGCGACCGCGTCTATGTCTTTCGCGAAGGAGCGATCGTCGCCGAACTCGCCGGTGAGGCGGTAACCGAAAAGAACGTCCTCGCCGCCTCATTCAGCGCGGGAGAAGCGGCATGAAACTTTCTTCTAGCGCCGTTCGGCTCATCATTCCGGCCGCTTCGCTGGCGGTTTTGTTGGCGGCCGTCTTTTATATGCAGCCGCGTGCCATGAGCTATACGGGGCTCAACCTGCTCTTCAATCTCGCGGTGCCCATTGCACTCGCAACGGTGGCGCAGATGGTCATCATGGCGGTCAATGACCTTGACCTCTCGATGGGCACGTTCGTCAGCTTTTGTGCCTGCGTCACGGCCACTTTCTTGCAGGCCTCACCGGGAACCGGTATCCTGATATTCTTGGGCGCCATCGCTGCTTACGCAGCAATGGGCGTCATTATCTATGTCCGCGAATTACCGGCAATCGTCGTAACGCTCGGCATGAGCTTCGTTTGGGGTGGTCTTGCGGTTTTGATCTTGCCGTCGCCGGGCGGCACGGCACCTGGGTGGGCGCGCTGGTTGATGACGTCGAAGCCGCCGTTTGTCCCAATGGCGATCGTCGCCAGCGTGGTTATTGCTCTTGCCACCCATTTCCTCATCATGCGCTCGTCCTTCGGTGTGCTCATCCGTGGCGCGGGAGGGAATGTCCGTTCGGTCGAACGCGCCGGTTGGTCGGTCGTCAAGGTGCGCGCGGCCGCCTATGCGCTCGCAGGGTTCTTCGCGGTGCTGTCAGGTATCGCACTGGTCGGCCTGACGACCTCCGCAGACGCGAATATCGCACTCCGCTACACCTTGCTGTCGATCGCAGGCGTTATCTTGGGCGGCGGTGAATTTGTTGGCGGCAAGATCTCGCCGATCGGTGCCGTCATCGGCGCGTTGACACTGGCGTTGGCCGGCTCCTTCCTCTCCTTCATGCGCATCTCGCCGGATTGGCAGATCGGAGCCCAGGGCGCGATTCTGATCGTCGTTTTGGCGATGCGTCTGTTCCTCAACAGATTGGAAAAGCGGGAGAAGAGCCGATGAATGGCCATCGCCTGCTCCTCGCCAAGCCCTGGATCTGGTCTTTCGCAGCAACGGCTAGCGTCTGGATCATCACTGTGCTCTTCACCGGCGGAGCGAGTTCTGTCGGATTATCTCAGGCCGCTTTGACCTTTGCTGCATTCTCCGTGATCGTTGGCATCGGCCAGATGTTCGTGATCACTCTCGGGCCGGGCAATATTGACCTGTCCGTTCCGGCAACGATGACGTTGTCGGGCACCCTGGCTTTAAAATTGATGGATGTGCAGGACAGCATGATCCTGGTCGGTCTCATCTTGTCCATCTTGCTTGGTGCCATCATCGGCCTGGGCAATTATGCGCTGATCAAAATATTGAAGATCCCGCCCATCATCGCAACGCTGTCGATGAGTTTCATCGTCCAATCGACGGCCATCTGGACCAACCGCGGCCTACGCATCAAGCCGCCGGAAACACTTGCAAGTTTCACCACGTCCAGCCTTCTCGGCATCCCCCACGTCGCGATCGTGGCTCTGATCCTCTCCGCCTTCGCCTGGCTGCTCTTGGAAAAAACCATCTACGGGCGCTGGATCTCCGCCATCGGCCAGAGCACGTTTGCGGCGCGAATGGCCGGTATACCAGTCGATGGCACGCGGCTCGTGACCTACATGCTCTGCGCTGTGCTTGCCTCTGTCTGTGGCTATCTACTCGCCAGTTTCTCCGGCGGGGCCGCCCTCAACATGGGGGCCGAATATCTCCTCATGTCGATCGCGGTCGTTGTGATCGGCGGCACAGCAGTGGCAGGCGGAAATTCCAATATCCCAGGCATCTGGGGAGCCTCTCTCTTCATGTTCCTCGTTGTGTCGATGCTGAATACCTATGGTTTCGGCGCGGGCTTCCGTCTCATTCTTACCGGCCTCCTCATTATCGCCGTCATCCTTGTGGCCGGCGGTCGCCGATCCACCCGATAACTGAAATCGGACAACAGCCATGCCCCAGAAATTGTCGATCTATGAAATTCACGACGAGCGCTTTCGGCAACTGATCGTCGCCAGCGCAAGACTGGAGGAACTCTACAGCGAATGCCGGTGGGCAGAGGGGCCCGTTTGGTTCGCTGATCTCAACTGCTTGATCTGGAGCGATATTCCCAACCAACGCATGTTGCGGTGGGTGCCAGATGGCACCGTATCGGTTTTTCGTTCACCCTCCAACTTCGTCAACGGCAACACGCGCGACCGTCAGGGCCGGCTGATATCGTGCGAACACGGCGGCCGGCGCGTGGTGCGAACGGAGATCGACGGCACGCTCACAACCCTGGCAGATCGCTATCAGGGCAAGCGGTTGAATTCCCCAAATGATGTGGTGGTGCGTTCCGACGGCAGCATCTGGTTTACCGACCCTACCTACGGCATCAAGTCCGACTACGAAGGTTATCGGGCCGAGCCCGAACAGGCTACCCGCAACGTCTATCGGCTGGATCCGGAAACTGGCGCTCTCGACGCGGTGATCACCGATTTTGGCCAGCCCAACGGGCTCGCCTTTTCCCCCGATGAGACCAGGCTCTACGTCGCCGATTCGGCTTCAAGCCACGACGTGACTGCCCCGCGTCACATCCGCGTCTTCGAGGTTGTTGACGGCAAGACCGTGACGAATGGAAGGATCTTCTGCAGTCTCGATAACGGCCTGCCAGACGGCTTCCGTATCGATGTGCAAGGCAACCTCTGGACAAGTGCAGGCGATGGCGTCCACTGCTTCTCCCCCGAGGGAGCCCTGCTCGGAAAAATCCTGGTGCCGCAGACAGTCGCCAATCTCACCTTCGGCGGTCCGCGGCGCAACAGGCTCTTCATTACTGCAACCAGGTCTGTCTACTCGGTCTTCGTGGCGACCAATGGCGTGGCCCTCGGCTGACCCACGCTGGCCACGCAAGCACAGGTTAACGCATGCAGATCATCCGTGCTTTTGGGCGCAGATCGCATAGCGATGCTGGGTGGCTCGTTCGAGCCCCTTCAAGAAGCTGAAGTTCTTGCGCTGGCTGCGGTGGATCGCTCCCAAACGCGTATCGACGGTAATCTTGTCGAAACCTGCCTGCTTGAGCAGTTCGACAACCGCCTCGGCGCGAGCCCCTTGTGAAAAATGGACGCGCGAAAGAATGTTTTGATGGGTCTGTGCAAGGGCCGGCGTGTGGGGGCCGTTCTGCTGCCCGCTGCCGCCAAAGCCAACCTTCACCAGCAACGCAGAGAGCTTCTTGGCAAGACGTGACACCAGACTTGGATTGACGAAATCACCGTCGATGATCAGAAGCCGACCCGATGGCTTCAGCACCCTGTGCCATTCACGAAAACAGGCCACGGGATCGACAAGCGTCCAGACGAGATGGCGATTGGTGATCACGTCATAGCTATTGTCGTCTTCCATGGTGCGTTCGGCATCACCCATCAAGAAGCGGATCTGCCGGCCCCTTTTCTTGGCTTTGGCCCGCGCCCGCTCCAGCATGGCTTCCGACCAGTCCATGCCCGTGACCTTGAAAGAGAGATCGTCGAGGAGATGAGAGACAACCGCCGTCCCGCAGGCAAGATCGAGCGCTGCTTTTCCCGTACCGTCTCCGAGATGCTTTCGCAAAAGCGCGTGCCACGCTGACCTCTCGTCTTCGGAGAAGATTTCATGCCCCGGTTGGCTGTCGAAAGTCTCCGCCCTGAGCGACCAGTAGGCTTTGATCTCATCGCGAAGATCATGGTTGCTGAGGATGGGCTGATTGAGCATGTCACACCTTTCGAAGGCCGGTCAAACTAGATTGGAAGCCTTCTAAAAGATATTTCTTGACGACGGAAGTCATGAAAACATAAATCCCAGCAATTCACACCCATATAGGAGAGGAACCCGTGATGAAGCTCAAGATGGTGGCCGGTGCCGCCACCGTTATGCTTGCAATTTTGCCGACAATTGCCACGGCTGGCGAGAAGATCAAGGTCACCGACATCTCCGGCCGCGAGGTCGAGGTGAGCGTGCCGGTCGAGCGCGTGATCCTCGGCGAAGGCCGGCAGATCTACTTCACGGCTGCTCTCGATACCGATGAACCCTTCAAGCGCGTCGTCGGCTGGCGCGACGATTTTAAGAAGGCGGATCTCGACGGCTACAACATCTATCTGAGCAAGTTTCCGCAGATGGCGAAGATCCCAACCTTTGGGGGCATGAAGGAAGGCACGTTCGACATCGAACAGGCCGTCGCGCTGAAGCCTGATGTGATCATCATGAACACCGAGGCGAAGTCGGCGACCGAAGAAAGCGGCTATATCGAAAAGCTCGCCAAGGTCGGCATCCCGCTCGTTTACATCGACTTTCGGGAAAAGCCGATGGAAAACACCGATGATTCCATGCGCATCATCGGTAAGCTGTTCGGCAAGGAAAAACGCGCCGAAGAGTTCGTAAGGTTCCACGACGAGCAGATCGCCCGAGTGACGGAAAAGCTTGCAAAGGCGACCGATCTGAAGAAGCCGGTCGTCTTCATTGAACGCGCCGGCGGCTATTCCGATGATTGCTGCATGTCCTTTGGCAACGAGAATTTCGGTCGCATGGTAGAACTCGCCGGCGGCACCAACATGGCCAAGGGCATTATACCTGGCACTTTCGGCACGGTGAACCCCGAACAGATCATCGCATCCAATCCCGATCAGGTGATCGTGACCGGGTCGAACTGGGAGCTCTACGTTCCCGGCGGCGCCTGGGTCGGTGTCGGTCCCGGTGCCGACAAGGCGAAGGCTCAGGAAAAGCTTGCCGCGCTGATGAAGCGACCTGCCTTTACTGGCATCAAGGCAGCAACAAACGGCAACGTGCACGCCATCTGGCATCAGTTCTACAACAGCCCGTATCAGTTTGTCGCCGTGCAGCAGATCGCCAAGTGGCTGCATCCCGAATTGTTCGCCGACGTCGATCCGGATGCAACCTTCAAGCAATTGCACGAACGGTTCCTTCCCGTCGCTTACAACCCCGGCTACTTCGCATCTTTGAAGCCAGGCCTCTGATTTTTTCGAAACCCGTGGAGCCGGCGGTGCCAACCCGCCGGCTGCCAAAGGATAAGGCAATGATTGTCACACGGTTCGTTTGGGCGCTTGTCGCCCTTTCCTCGCTTCTGGCTGCTCCGGTTCTTGCTGCCGAGATCACCGACGTCGCTGGCAGAACGGTCGATATCGACCTGCCCGCAAAACGCATAATTGTCGGAGAAGCGCGCCAGGTCCACGTGATCGCTGCCTTGCGTGGAGAACAGACCTTCGACACCATCGTCGGCTGGCGGGACGATCTCGTGAAGAAGGATCCCGACAGCTATCAAGCCTATGTGGAACGCTTCCCCGACATCGCGAAACTTCCGCAATTCGGCTATGTGCCTCAGGGCAATTTCGATCTCGAAACGGCGATCACCCTTTCACCCGACGTCATCACGTTGAACCTCGAAGCTGCCAAGGTGGCCAAGGAAAGCGGGTTCGAAGACAAGGCAGCCGCGGCCGGTATCAAAGTCGTCTATCTCGATTTTCGCATCGACCCTGACAAGAATACCGAACGATCTATCGACATCCTGGGCAAGCTTTTCGGGGCGAGCGACAAGGCTGAAATCTTCAAGGCCTATCGCAGAACCCAAATCGCACGGGTTACCGATCGCCTGGCGAGCGTAAAGGATCTGAAGCGTCCAAAAGTATTCATCGAACGTTCACCCGGTATTTCTGGGGAAGACCGATGCTGCCGCACTTTCGGCCCGTATAACTTCGGAGCCATGGTCACTCAGGCCGGAGGTCAGAATATCGCCGATGGCATCATCAGCACCACCTTCGGTGATCTCAACCCAGAGCAACTGGTCGTATCCGACCCGGACCACGTTATCGTCACCGGATCCAACTGGGCAGCCGAATCCGACATCAACCAATTTGTCGCCGTTGGCCGGGGCGCCGATCTTAAAGCTGCGCGCGAACGTCTCACGAACCTGATGAAGCGCACCCCCTTTCCCGAGGTGAAAGCCGCAAAAACCGGGCAGGTTCATGCCGTCTGGCATCAATTTTACGGCGCACCCTACGAGTTCATTCCGATCCAGCAATTCGCGAAATGGTTCCATCCGGAGCTGTTTGCCGATCTCGATCCGGACACAACCTTCGTGGAATTTCATGAGAAATTCCTTCCTGTCACCTACAAGCCCGGCTATTTCGTCTCGCTTGAAAAAGGACTGAATTGATGGCCGTTTTAATACAGCAGCAGTCTGTTGTCGAAGGGGGCCAGCGTTACCGGAGCCTCGCTGCGCGGAGGATCCTGATCCTATGCTGTCTGCTGGCGGCCCTCGCCCTGAGCGTCGCCATCGATATTGGCCTTGGTCCCGCTCGCTATTCTCTGGGTGAGGTCTTGACTGCGATATTCACGCCAAGCGCGGTGTCGAACCAGCTTCGCGTCGTGATCTGGGATATCCGTATGCCGATCGCATTGATGGCCGTTACAGTAGGTGCCTGCCTCTCGGTTGCCGGCGCACAAATGCAGACGATCCTTGCCAATCCGCTCGCCAGCCCATTCACCCTGGGAATTTCGGCCGCAGCCGGGTTTGGCGCAGCTCTCGGGCTCGTTGCGGGGGTCGCGGTCTTTCCGGCCGCCGTGCAGTACATGGTTCCAATCAACGCCTTCCTGATGGCCATGGCCGCCTCGCTCTTCATCTACGGCGTCTCGACACTGAGGGGCGTGACCGTCGAGACAATCGTCCTGCTTGGCATCGCCTTGGTCTTCACCTTCAACGCGCTCCTGTCGCTGCTCGAATATTTGGCCTCTGAACAGGCGCTTGCCGCTGTTGTCTTCTGGACGATGGGCTCGCTCACCAAAGCCACATGGAGCAAGGTCGCCGTCACCGGGGCAATACTGGTCGTCGTTATTCCGCTGTTTGCCCGCAATGCCTGGGCTCTGACGGCACTGCGGCTTGGTGACGAGAAAGCCTCCTCCTTCGGTGTCAGCGTTAGAAGGCTTCGTTTGGAAACCATGATGCTCGTGAGCCTGCTTGCAGCTATCCCGGTCTCCTTTGTTGGTACCATCGGCTTTGTGGGACTAGTCGGTCCCCATATCGCACGCATGCTCGTTGGCGAGGACCAGCGGTTCTTTCTGCCCGGTTCTGCCATTTGCGGGGCGTTACTGCTTTCAGCCACCTCCGTCGTATCGAAAATGCTGATCCCGGGTGCAATCCTGCCCATCGGCGTTATCACGGCTCTCGTCGGAGTACCGTTCTTCTTCTCGCTGATCTTCACCAACAGGAGGCGCGCATGGTGAGCCTTGAGCTTTCCGGTGTGGGAGCGCGCTATGGCCGCACTCACATCTTCGCCGACATTACCACCGGCCCAATTTTGGGAGGTCATCTGACGGCGGTGATCGGACCGAACGCCGCGGGCAAATCCACCCTCTTCAAGCGGATCGCAGGGCTGCTCAAAGGCGATGGTGTCGTCGAGGTCCGCGGTGAGGACGCCCTGTCGCGACCCATCTGCTATATGCCCCAGGATACTGGCGCCAACGCTGTCCTGACCGTCTACGAATCCGTTCTCCTCGCCGCGAAGCAGGGGGCCGGCTGGCGCGTTGCTGACCATGATCTCGCCGGCATCGATGAAATCCTTCGTTCGCTTGGCATCACCGATCTGGCATTCCGAGATCTTGGAGCACTCTCAGGCGGACAGCGCCAGTTGGTGGCGATCGCGCAGGCGCTCGTGCGCAAGCCGCAGGTTCTTTTGATGGACGAACCGACCTCGGCACTTGATCTCTTCCGGCAGATCGAAGTGCTGCAGTATATGCGCGGGCTCGCCCGAAAGAGCGGGATCGCCGTGCTGATCGCGCTCCATGATCTCAATCATGCCATGCGATACTGCGATCATACCATGGTTGTCGCCGACGGTCGGCTTGTTGCCAACGGACCTACGACTGAGGTCATCACGGCGTCGCTGCTAAGCGAGGTTTACAGGGTCACCGCCCGAATCGAGACCTGTACCCAAGGACGACCACTGGTTATCGTCGACGGCACCGCTTGAGGCAAAACTATGGTCGCTCTGTAGGCGCGCCTTCGATCGGCCGCCAGGCGATGACTGACAGTTCAGCGAAGTGCGCCTCGAACCCAAACAAAAGGGGGCCGATCGCGCTTCCACGAAAGGAATGCGCGAACCGGTTAGCGTGGGGAGATTGCGACAGCGAATTCACTGGCAGAATTAGAAAAAACTTCCTTGAAGAAAATGCTGCGAAAATCGAGATTGCAGATCGCTGCATTTTAGATCGGCTTCAGCATCAAGAGGAACATCATGAGCCTGCGCATCAACGATATCGCCCCGGATTTCACCGCCGAGACCAGCCAGGGCACGATCCATTTCCATGATTGGATCGGGGATGGTTGGGCCGTTTTGTTTTCGCATCCGAAGAACTTCACCCCTGTTTGCACCACCGAACTCGGCACCATGGCTGGCCTTGAAGGCGAGTTCAAAAAGCGCGGCGTAAAGATTATCGGCATCTCTGTCGATCCGGTGGAAAGCCACGAAAAATGGAAGGGCGACATCAAGACGGCGACTGGCTTTGACGTCGAGTATCCGTTGATCGGGGACCGGGACCTCAACGTTGCCAAGCTCTACGACATGTTGCCTGCCGGTGCAGGAAACTCGTCGGAAGGCCGCACCCCCGCTGACAATGCTACCGTCCGCTCCGTCTACGTCATCGGTCCAGACAAGAAGATCAAATTGATCCTCACCTACCCGATGACGACTGGCCGCAATTTCAACGAGATCCTACGGGCGATCGATTCCATCCAGCTGACTGCCAAGCACCAGGTCGCTACGCCCGCGAACTGGCAGCAGGGCGACGATGTCATTATCACCGCCGCCGTATCGAACGAGGATGCAATCACCAGGTTCGGTTCATTCGACACGGTCCTGCCTTATCTGCGCAAGACCAAGCAACCAGCAGCATAGCGGGACTTTTTTTGCAAAAGCTCGGAGCGCCCTCAAACGATCGGGGGGATGTCCCTGCCTTTTGGAGTCGGCCGCCAAGGGCGGCCGAACCCTTTCGTGAAACCTGCGCGCTCATATCAGCCGAGCCGGATCTCGGTCTGCTGGTCGAAGAGGTGGAGGTGCGCCGGGTCGAAACGCAGACCTATGATCTCGCCGGACCGGATCGCCGCACGGCTGTTGAGCACGATGACAAGTTCCGGCTGCGTCGCCGTGGTGATATATGTGCTGGCGCCTGTCGTCTCCACCGCGCCAACGGGCAAACGCAACATGGCATCCGAGTCTCCTGCGAGCTCAAAATGCTCAGGTCGAATGCCGACCAGTAATGGCTGGCCCGCCTTGACCGGTCTCATGAATGGGATCGTCTGTGGCTCCTCGAACTCGAGGAGGAGAGACTTTCCATCAGAGCCGGACGAGGCAGGCACGAAATTCATGGCAGGTGAGCCGATGAACCCGGCAACGAACTTGTTCACCGGACGGTCATAAAGTTCCAGCGGCGCGCCTTGTTGCTCGATAATCCCCTGGCGCATCACGACGACGTGATCGGCCATCGTCATTGCCTCTATCTGATCGTGGGTGACATAGACCGAGGTTGCCTTGAGCCTTTCATGAAGAGCACGGATCTCCTTGCGCATGTGCACGCGCAACGCGGCATCGAGGTTGGACAATGGCTCGTCGAAGAGAAATGCTTTTGGATTCCGGATAATCGCTCGGCTCATCGCCACTCGCTGGCGTTGTCCGCCCGAAAGCTCCCTGGGGTAACGGCCGAGGAGATGGGAAAGTCCGGTCGTCGCCGCGACCTCTTCTGCCTTGCGCTTGGCCTCAGCCTTGTCGACACCGCGGATGCGAAGGCTATAGGTCAGGTTTTGCTCGACCGTCATATGGGGGTAGAGCGCATAGGATTGGAAAACCATGGCGAGGTCGCGTTTGCGGGGCGGCACTCCGTTCATCTTCGCCCCAGCAATCACAAGATCTCCGCTCGAAATCGTCTCAAGCCCAGCCAATGAGCGCAGAAGCGTCGATTTTCCGCAGCCTGACGGTCCGACCAGTGCCACGAACGCACCCTTGCGGATTTTCAGATCGATATCCCGCAGCGCATGGTATGCGCCGTAATATTTGTTGATACCTGTCAGCTCGATCTGATGCACGGTCATTTGAGAGCTCCCGACGTCAGGCCGGACACGATCCGGCGCTGCAAGAGGACGAAGATGGCAAGGATTGGCGTCACATACATTGCCGCATAGGCCATGATGTTGTTCCACTCGTTCGTATTGGGCCCCATGAAAGAGTTTAGCCCGACGCTTGCCGGCTGGTATTCAATCGCCTGGATCATCGACTTCGAATAGACGAATTCACCAAAGGCCTGCATGAAAATCAGGATCGCGCTCACGAGAATGCCATTGCGCGCAAGCGGCAGCACGATGTGGAAAAATGCGCCGAACCGGGAATTGCCGTCGACGAGTGCCGCTTCCTCGAGCTCTATCGGTACGCTCATGAAAGTGGCTCGAACCAGGACTACAAAAAACGGCATGCTTTTGGCCGCGATCGCCAAAATTACCGCAGTGCGCGGATAGTCCAAGAGACCGAGCTGCGAAAATCCGACGAAAATCGGTGTGATCATCAGCGAGGCCGGTAGCACCTGCAGCATCAAGATGAGGAACAGGCCTGCGTCCACCCACGCATTGCGGTAACGAGCAAGCACATAAGCGCAACCCGTTCCAAGAATGGTGATCATCAAAACCGCACCCGAGGCGATTACCACCGAATTCCAAAGATAACGCCCAACATTGCGGCTCTCCCACACCGAGCGGTAAATGCTCCATTGGGGATCGGCTGGCCAGAACGACGGAGGCGATGCAAACATGGCCGAGCCTGTTTTGATCGCAGTCACATACATCCAGTAAAGCGGGAACAAATAGACAGCCGCGAGCAGAACTGCGATCGCCAACATGACTTTATCGCGAAGGGCAAAATTCATCCGCGCACCTCGTGGCGAGTGGAGCGCACGTAGACAACGGATGCAATCATCACAAAGACGATCATGATGACCGATATCGTTGCCCCCTGGGCAAAGTCGTACTGTCGGAAAGAAAGGTCCCAGGCCCAATATTGCGCGACATTGGATGAGTTGTTTGGTCCTCCAGCGGTGATCGCGGCAAAAAGGTCGAATTGCTGCAGCGTGAAGATCAGGCCGAGCGAAATGATCGCTCCGATCGTCGAACGCATCATCGGCAAGGTTATGGTAAAGAAGCGCTGGAAGACATTGGCACCATCGAGCTCAGCAGCCTCGTAGAGATCCTGGGATATTGTCGACAAGCCGACCGACAACAGGATCATGTTGAATGAAATGCCGAGCCAGATGTTGGCGATGACGACGGCCCAGAGCGAAAAGCTAGGATCGGAGCGCCAGAAAATATTTCCGGTGATCAGCCCAGATTCCCGCAGCAAATAATTCAAGACCCCAAAATCGCCGGACAAGATCCAGTTCCAGATGGCACCAACCACCAGCCCCGGCATCACCCAGGAGACGAGAAAGAGGCCACGCAGCCAGGAGGCACCTGGAAAGTTCGTCCAGAAAAAAAGAGCAAGACCAAAGCCTATGATGAACTGGCCGGCAATCGAGGCGATAACGAAGAGCGCGGTGTTCTTGAGAATCGGCCACGTCTCCGGCATGGAGAACAAGGTGGCGTAGTTCTTCAGCCCAACGAACGGCCGTAAAAACGTGCCAAGACTGAACATGTCCACTTCCTGGAAGCTCATGACGATATTGTAGGCAAGCGGCAGGCCCGCCATCATGAACAGGAACGTGAGCGGCACCGAAACGAGCGCGATGTCGAAACCTCGCCCATCGCTGATGGAAAGAAGCAATCTCTTCATGTTTCCTCCAGATCGGCATTTTACCCCCGGTCCGGAGCCACAAGGACTGGCCACGGCGGCCCCGGCCGGGAGGAAAGGAAGGACGGCTGGCGAAACAGCCGTCTCACATATCAGCCGAGAACCGCCTTGATCTTCTGATCGGCCTGATCGAGGGCATCCTTAGGGCTCATCTGACCGGTCAAAGCAGCTTGGATGGCATCCTGGATAGCCTTGGAAATTTTGGGCCAAGCCGGATGCGGCCCACGTGGCTGCGCATATTGCAGCTGCTCCTGGAAAACCTTCAGCGCGGCGTCCTTCAACGGCTGACCGGTCGGCGGAATAGCAAGATCAGAGCGGGCTGGAAGCTGGCCGAAATCCTTGAACATGCGGTCGTCCTGCGACACGAAATATTCAAGGACTTTGAAGGCCTCTTTCGGATGCTGCGTTTTCGAGAAGATCGCCCAGTTGAAATCACCCATCGCCGACGAGCGCTTCGCACCGGCCTCCGGAAGCGGCAGAAGTGCCACGCCCCAATCGAACTTTGCCTCCTTGACCATGCGGTCTAGTTCCCAGGGGCCGGAAATCGCCATGGCAGCGTTACCCGAATTGAATGTGCCAGTGGAATCCCATTGACTGCGGGTCAAAGTATCGCGGGAGGCGAGCTTCTCATCGACAATCGTCTTCCAGATTTCCAACGCCTTGACTGCGCCCGGCGTGTTGATTTTGTCGTAACTTCCGCCGGCCATCTGCGCCCAGGGAAGGAACTGGAACGTACCTTCCTCGTTCGCCTTGGCAGAAAATGTGATTCCGTAGACATTCCTGGCCGGGTCAGTCAGCTTGCGGGCGGCGGCGAGCAGGTCGTCCCAGGTCTGCGGCGGCTTGTCGGGATCCAGGCCTTTGGCGCGGAACATGTCCTTATTGTAATACATGGCGATCGTGTTGGTCGCCTTCGGCACACCGAAATACCGCTCTTTCCACATCACCGACTTCAACGGACCGGGATAATAGTTGGCTGGCTTGATGACGCTTGACTGCGTGATCATATCGGTCAGGTCAAGGAAGGCGCCTCGCGATGAAAACAGCGCATGCTCTGGATTATCGACGGCGATGATGTCCGGCGCTTGCCCCGTCGAATACGCTCGCATCGCCTCGCTCACCACATCGTCGAACTGTATCTGACGGTATTCGACGGTAATGCCGGTCTTCAGGTTATTAAAATCCTTGATCAGGTTCGGTGCCGGCTGGATATCGCGATCGAGCGACCAGACGGTGATCTTAACATCCTCGGCCTTCGCCGAGGCCGAAAGCGTCCAGAAGCTTGCGACCGCAAGCGCCCCGACGAGTGCCAGTTTACGAATACCCATGCTCTCCTCCTTCAGGTTGAACTCACTGCGAATGCCCCCTCCAGGTCATCCCACACCAGCGGCTGCGTCAGGCGGGATCGATGACAAAGTCACCGCCCCGGCATGACTTCAGATAGTTCAGCGCATGTACCTGGCCGGTCATCTCAAGCGCGTCGCGATAGACCGGATCGTGCCAACCCTCGATATCGATGGATCCAGCCCATCCCGCCAGACGCAGCTCGGACACGACATCTGTCCAGTTGGTGTCCCCGAACCCCGGCGTGCGCATGAAAACAAAAGGATGTTTGCCAAAAATTCCGTGTTCGCGGATAACGTCCCAGCGGATCGTCGCGTCCTTGCCGTGAACGTGGAAGATCTTCGAAGCCCATTTGCGGATCTGCGGCAGCGGCTCTATCAGATAGACCATCTGATGGCACGGCTCCCATTCAAGACCGATATGATCATCCGGCGTTTCATTGAAAATCAATTCCCACGCATCTGGATTATGGGCGATGTTCCAGTCGCCTGTTTGCCAGTTGCCATCCATCGCGCAGTTTTCGAACGCGATCCTGATCCCTTTGTCAGCAGCGCGCTTGGCAAGCTCGCTCCATATTTCACGGTAACGCGGCAGGCTTTCCGGCAACGGCCGCCCTCTCAGCCGGCCAGTAAATCCTGCAACGCAGGTGGCCCCAAAATGATGGGCATTGTCGATGCAGTCTTTCCAACCTTGCAGGGTCTGTAGGTCTATTTCCGTTTCTTCCAATGGATTGCCGAACATGCCAATGGTGGAAATGGTGATGTCACGGTCGCCAATGGCTTCACGGCAACGCTTGCCGAGGTCAGCTACGTCCTGCCCATTGGTCGTTTGCCAGAAGAAGGGCTGGAAGCTTTCAAAGCCGAGATCGGCTATCTGTCCGATCCGTTCAGCGGCATTACCCTTCGTCGCGCTGACCATTGTCCCAATGCGGATAGATTTGGCTGGATTGCTCACGTCGAAGACCTCATGCTTGAATAGCGACGGGCTGGCCGGTTTTTGCGCTCTCTATAGCGCCGAACACCATGGCCAGGCTCTTGATGTTATCGAAACCGGCGGTCTCAGGCGGCCGCCCCGTTCGGATCGATTTCAGAAAGTCGGCAATCACACTGGCATGACCGTGCGTCTCTTCTTCGCGCGGTGCAGCCGGTACGTCGATGACGCGATGGCCTTTCAGGAGGCCTCGTTCATCACCTGCAACCGCAGCTTCAAAGGCGTCCTCGCCATCCCATGTGAGCATTCCCTGTGATCCAACCAACCGCCAAAAACTCTCCCAGCTCGTCCTTCGTCCCTCCGCGCACCAAGAGCCGCGGTAGGTGAAGATCACCTCGTCGGTAAAGCGGAAAATCGCGTTTGCAGATGCTCCATGCGCATACCACGAGCCCTGGGGATTGGATTCAACACAATAGACGGATTGTGGGTGCCTTCCGCTTACAAAACGCGCAGCGTCAAATGTGTGGATTGCCATATCGAGGAGCAGCACATTGTCCATGGCCTCTCGAAACCCGCCGAAGTGAGGCGCCAGGAAGAAATCGCAGTGGATGGCAGTTAAGTCACCCAGGGCTCCGCTTTCGACGAAGCGCTGCATCCGGCGCACGCCCGAGATGAAGCGGCGGTTCTGCACCACCGCATGTAGGCGCCCAGCCTCCCCGGCCAGCCGAACGAGTAGTCGGGCCTCTTCGAGAGATGCGGCCATCGGCTTTTCGCTAAGCACGTGGCAGCCATGTTTTAGGCCAGCAGCCACAACAGCCTGCCGCGCGGCCGGTATTACCACGTCGAAAAGAATATCAGCCTTGGTTAACGCAAGCACCGCATCAAGATCATTTCCAATCTCGACATCGTTCAGGCCAAAGGTCTCGGCGAGCGATAGGGCGACGGCGATATCAAGGTCAACGAGACCGACGATCGTAACTGAGGTCGCCAAGTCGGGCTGCGATGCAAGCGCTCGCAGCCACCCGTGCGCCATGGCGCCACATCCGCATAACACGGCCTTTAGTGTCACGAAACATCCTCCTGCTAACGGCGTCGATGCTCCTTCACCAACTCCGTAAACGTTTACGATCGTAGTTGCAGATTTGGCTCTGTGTCAATAGGGTCGCAAAAACGATTACCATCTTGCGGGACAGAGCGATGAAGGGCATTCGCCAGCTGGCAGAACATCTGGACGTTTCGATTGGCACGGTGTCACGCGCCCTTAATGGCAAGCCAGACGTTAACGAGGAAACCCGCCGGCGCGTTTTGGAGGCCGCTGAAAAGCTGGGCTACGTCGCCAACCAGTCAGGTCGTGCCTTGCGCAAAGGCGCAACAGGGGTGATCGGTTTCATGATGCAGACAGGGCGCGAAATTACCGGCCAAGGCGACACCTTCTTCATGAGTGTCTTTGACGGCGTTCAGGCGGTCCTTGCGCGACACAAGCTCGACCTTGTCGCGCTATTGTGTTCATCGGAAGAGGATCCGGATGATTATCTAAGACGCATGGTCGCACGCGGGTTCGCAGACGGGATCATATTGTCGGCAACGCGGCGTCACGACCCCCGTTTCGAATTCCTCGCGCGCCACCACATTCCCTTCGTCACCTTGGGTCGTAGCCTGACGGACGTCGGTCAGCCTTGGATCGATCTTGATTTCGAGGCAATGGCGGAGCAATCAGTCGAGCGCTTGGTCGGCGCGGGTCATCGGGAAATCGGGTTTGTGTGGCCGCACGGCGATCTCAATCTCGGCTACGTCTTCATCGAAAGGTGCCGCCAGGCCCTTGCCCGTTTTGGGTTGACCCTCTCAGAGCACAACATCTTCCGGACAACTCCGAGCGAAATGGGAGGTTATAGGGTGGCTCGAGAAATCAGTTCGGTCGAGCGCCCGCCGACTGCTCTCATCCTGGTCAATGAGACGCTGGTGACGGGTCTTTACCGCGGACTGCAGGAAGTGGGCCTGGAGCCGGGTCGCGATATCGCCATCATCGGCAGACAAAGCCCACAAGCGCGTTTTTTGTCTCCCAGCCTGACGGGGTTCGACTTGTCGCTTCGCGATCTGGGGGTTGCGCTTGCCGAAGGGCTATTGTCCACCATGACCACCTATGCCGAGCGTTATCCGAAGGCTGCACGCCAAAAGCTGTGGCCCATGACGCTGATCGAAGGCGAAAGTGGTTGAGCACAAACAGACGCTTGCCTCACTTCGAGCTTGCGGGGCAGCGTTCTCCCGAGACTGGAACCGCCATTCCGTTTTCAGATGACGCCCCACGCCCGGAACCTCCCCCTGCCCGTCAGCTCGCGCAGCGAAAGTTCGGCCGCGATCTTCAACGCACCCTGGGGGGTGATACAGAGCGCTTCAGCAATCATGCCGGCCGAGACCATTGGTGTGGACAGGACAAGATCGATCAGCTGTGGAAGCTTCGATGATTGTCGTTTGCCGGCGGTCCGATGTTGCATCTGCTGTTTTGCCAGAAGCAGCCGATCGTGCTCCTTCAATCCCAATTCAGCCGCAAGCGAAATCGCGTCAAGAAACGCCTTCAACCGGGTATCTCGGTCCCGGTCTGCACGACGCTCGCGCGCGATCTGCTTTAGCCCGAGATTGATTGTTGCCAAATGTGCGTTTGTTGCTCCAACCTGCCGTAAGAACGCGGCAGGCAACTGTCGGCCAAGCCACGGCGCATGCTGAAACACTTGCAGGAAATTCCAGGCATCCAGAAGCAAGGCGGCCCTTAGCAATGGCGGCAGGCCTTCCGTCTCCTGGGCGACGGCTTGCCACTCCTCAAGGCGCTCGTCCTCGTCCCAATCCGGCTCGTAGACCAGCGGATCCCGATCGCGCCGCAGCTGGGGCTCAGCCATCCTGGCTTCAGCAAGTAAAAGCTCGCTCCGTGCTAAAACCGCATCGATGGCAGCAAAATGGGCGGCGAGTGGGTCGTCGTCCTCCCCTTCCTCCGATGGAGACCCGGAAGTCGGAGCGGAGGCTGCTTCGTCGTTTCTTGTCCCTTCCCTTCCCCTTCCCTTCAGGCTGCGCAAGCCTTCTATGCTCAGAGCCCATTGGGGCGGATTGGACAGGATACGCCGGCGGGTGCGAAGCACGTCATGGGCGATGGTGAGTTCGTGTGTAGGGGTGCGGACACTCATGCCGGCGTCGTACAGGACCAGGTCCTCAAGATGGATCAGCTCCCCATCGACCCACAAAGAGGCACATGCTTCGGAAAAATGAGAGCGTGCCAACCAACCCGCTCCAAGCGGCGAACGGCCTACCCGCTCGTCCAACCTGGCAAGTGCCGACGTTGCTGCCGCCAACGGTAAAAGCAGGCTCTGGAGCGGTAATTTTGAAAGTTCGTAACGCATTGAAAAAGCGTTATCTGATTTGCCTCTTGAAAGCTATAAGGCCGTTTAGTTTCAGCACTAACCGTTAACCATATTGCGCTCTGTTCAGGAGGCGGCGGGCGGTTTGGCCCTAATCCGAGCGGGGTAACGAGAAAAACCCGGTCTGACGCGCAGATCGCGAATCGTAGGCCTCATAATACCCCCGCCGACCGATCCTGGCTAGTCAATCAGGGCGTCGGGGTACCAATCGCCAACCCCTATTGATGACCTTTCGAGACCATGAGCAAGCCGGCGTCAACATCAGTTTCTCCATGGATACACTCCTTGGCTCCTGGCCCGATCGCCGTAGCGGTAAAGTTTGACCTGCTCCTATGCGGCAAGCCTGATACGAGGCCTTAAGCCGTTTGGGGATCCTGGACGACATTGGCCCCTCGCCTGCCCCGTGCCGTCAGGCGCAATGAGACCTGTCGCTAAAGTTCAGCAAATGCCGAACAGTGGCGATCAAAGTAGATCGACGGCGCCCCGCCTCCGGCAAAAAGAAACGCAACCACGCCAAGGACAATTGTCGAAACCGTAGGACCGGGCAACGGAAACCAAGGGCGCTTCAAAAACATACGAGCATAGATGCCCGAAGCGGAAGTGTCCGGGCGTATGGGGATTGTAAAAGTGGGCGAATGCCGTCGCCCCGTTGCCGCTCCGACACTATGCACAGCCCCATCGCTTGGGCTGGATTGTTGCGGCTTGCGCTCGTAGCCACGTTAGCGCAGAGGCATCTGCAGCAGGCACGACTAGAATCTTAGGTCGATTGCGTTCGGCTCTATGCCCATGCCACTATTGATCTCGTAGCTTGGAGACGGCGAACGAATGCCCGAAGAGGTGTCTGCGCGCTTATCAAGGAATCCGCCAACCCCACAGAAAGGGCCTGGGACCCGGATGCCGAAATCAGCCAATCGGCGCTGGTCGCCGCGGCATCGGGCCGGAAACGGTGGCAGGTTTTGGCCTTGGGGATTCGACCGGGGAGCCACTTGGCCGATTTCAGACCCAACCGCCGCGACCGCCCCTCACGAACCTATTGAACACACACCCCTCCACCTTGCCCGCACGAGGCTCCCTTGGTCACCACGCAACCGGAAACTGCGCATTACGAGCCGACGCAGGCGCCGTTTCTTAGAGGCTTGACACGCAGCCATAGCGAAGGACCCGCCTGCGCGCTGTCGTTCCGGCAAACGTGGACGCCTCAGCTTTTCGCGAATACCAATCCCACTCTTTCAAGTTCGACCGAACAAGCGAAAGCCTCTATCCCGACCGTCTTCAATACGAGCGACCGACAGCGCGTCCCGCGGATGAACCGAAGTTAGCCGCGGCTAACTGGCAGTCGAGAATAAAAACCATGGGCGCTAAGTGCTGGCTTGGATGCGATCGAGGGGGATCTATCCGTGGGCCGGCGAATCTGACAATCCTACGATCGCCGCACCCGATCCGCCGCAATCGCAGGCCAGTTAGCCGCGGCTAACTGCCGATCCAGTTAAGGCCCGTTAACCAAAAAACCCTTGCCAAATCGACAGAATCGGGTCTCTTTCATCAACTGCGGTAAAAATCGTCTTCCTCGCCCAAAACCGTAGTTTTAAAAATTAGGCGCTCAAGTAATGAAGCAAGCTGTTGAAAAGAGCCTCGTCCCTCCGGTGGCGGACCTCAAGGGACTTATCCAGCACCATTCCGCTGCGCTATCCGCGCAGTTGCAGGCGCACCACCTGGCCGTCTTTCCGCCGAACGCGGAAAAGACGATCCGCAATTTCACTCCTGCTGAGACTGCACGGATGATTGGCATCGGCGAGGGCTACCTACGCCAGGTCGCCGCTGAAATGCCGGAACTTGCCGCCAGCCAAACCGGCGGTCGCCGAAGCTACTCAGCTGAAGATATCCGGGCATTGCGCGTTCATCTTGACCAAGGCAGCAGAGGAGGGCGCCGGTACCTGCCTCACCGCCGCGGCGATGAAGCGCTCCAAGTTGTTGCCGTCATGAATTTCAAAGGCGGCTCCGGCAAGACGACAACCTCGGCCCATATGGCCCAGTATCTCGCTTTAAGGGGCTACCGTGTCCTCGCAATAGACCTCGATCCGCAAGCAAGCCTTTCGGCCCTTTTTGGCCACCAGCCGGAGATCGACGTGGGTCCGAACGAAACGCTTTACGGCGCAATTCGATATGATGAGGAACGCCGTCCGATCGCCGAAATCGTCAGAGCAACCTACATCCCCGATCTGCACCTTATCCCAGGCAACCTCGAACTCATGGAGTTTGAGCACGAGACCCCCCGCGCACTGATGAAGCGGCAAGTCGGCGACACTTTGTTTTTCGCAAGAATTGGGCAGGCTCTCGCCCAGGCGCAAAATCTTTATGATGTCGTCGTGATCGATTGCCCACCACAGCTTGGCTATCTCACGCTTTCAGCTCTGACCGCGGCTACATCCGTGCTTGTAACGGTGCATCCGCAGATGCTCGATGTCATGTCGATGAACCAGTTTCTGGCAATGACCGGCGATCTCCTTGAAGAGATCAGCAATGCCGGCGCTCGCTCCGACTATAACTGGATGCGCTATCTCGTAACCCGTTTCGAGCCAAGCGATGGGCCTCAAAACCAGATGGTCGCATTCTTGCGCTCCATATTCGGAGAGCACGTCCTGATCCATCCCATGTTGAAAAGCACCGCCGTCTCCGATGCCGGGCTTACCAACAACACACTGTTTGAAGTAGAGCGAGGCCAGTTTACGCGCTCAACATATGATCGCGCACTTGAAGCCATGAACAACGTCAACGCCGAAATCGAGACTCTGATCAAGAAAGCGTGGGGGAGGGCCGCATGAGCAGAAAAGACGTCTTCGCCAATCTGCAGCCCGCAGCTCCAGCCCAGCCGGAGATTCGCCCGTCCAAGAACCGTCTCCGGCCGATCCTCGGTTCCCCGGAGTTGCTGGACGACGGGTCACGTTCGCCGGTAGGCGCAATCGGCAAGTCTCTAAATGAAGTGAACGACCGCAATCGCAGGGCCGAAGAGATCGAGCGGCGACTGTCGCAAGGTCATGCCGTTATCTCCCTGGATACCGCCGATATCGACCCCTCTTTCATTCCTGACCGCATGCCTGGAGCCAAGGAAGCTCATGACCGGCTCGTGGCATCGATCCGTGAACAGGGCCAACAGGTACCAATCCTGGTCCGACCGCACCCGGAAATTCCTGGACGCTATCAGGTCGCATTCGGCCACCGGCGCCTACGCGCAATCACCGAACTTGGCCTACAGATCAACGCCGTTGTCCGTGAATTGACAGACGAACAGCTAGTCGTTGCTCAAGGTCAGGAAAACAACGAACGCCAGGACCTCACCTATATCGAAAAAGCCAGGTTTGCGCAGCGATTGCAGCAACGCTTTCCCCGCGATGTCATCATGGCGGCGATGTCCCTTTATAAAAGCGACTTGTCCAACATGCTTTCGGTGATCTCACGCATTCCAAGCGATCTTATAGATGCTATCGGCCCCGCACCCTCGGTCGGGCGGCGTAGCTGGATGGAACTCGCAGACCTCTTGTCCAGTGACAAGGTCATCGAGCGAGCAAGTTCCTTCCTGGAGAGATCCGACATCGCCGAGCGAGAATCTGAAGAGCGGTTCAAGGCGTTGATCGAGTATCTGAAGCCACGCCCGCAAAAAGCAAAGTCGGATGTCTGGTCCACCGGCACCGGCGCCCGTCTAGCAAAGGTCACTCACAACGACACTCGGGTCGAGATCCAGATCGATCGCAGGGAAGCGCCGGAATTTGCCGCTTTCGTACTCGATCGACTCAAATCCCTGTTCGAAGAGCACCGCTCCAAGAACTGAGCCAACGGAAACATAAGCAGGAGCACCCCGCAAAAGAAAAAAGCCCCCGAACGTTACCGTCACGGAAGCTTTCCTCGTAGTCTCGACAGCTTCGAGAATCGCATTTCCGAGAATCACTGTCAAGAGTTTTGGCGCCTTTCGGGCGGGTGGATTTCTTTTGCCTAAACCAAGGTGAAGGCAAATGAGACGTGAATTTATAACGACGCCGTTTGGGCGGCGGTCGATGTCGCTTGGCATGTTGGCAAATCAGCATCTGGCGAGCACGATCGAGCCGGGGACGCGGCGACACAAGTGGAAACTCTTTCGATCTGTTTGCGAAGCTCGTAGAGCCCTGGGCATCAGTGATCGGTCCCTTACTGTGCTAGATGCACTCCTGACTTTTTATCCAGAAGACGAACTGAGCGACGACAGCAGTCTTGTTGTTTTCCCCTCAAACGCACAGCTATCCCTACGGGCGCGGGGAATGACACCCGCAACTCTCCGCAGACATCTCACTCTATTGATCGAGGCCGGGCTTATTTTCCGCAAGGATAGCCCCAATGGAAAACGCTATGCGCGGCGTGCCAGGGGCGGGCAGATCAGTGAGGTTTTTGGTTTTAGTCTCGCGCCTATGCTTGCCAGAGCTTGCGAAATCGATGGCCTTGCAGCCAAAACCATAACAGATCGAGAGACCCTAAGAGCTATCAAGGAACAGATCAGCATCTGCCGACGCGATGTCTCCAAACTTCTCGCGACAGCCATCGCTGAAGCGCTTCCTGGAGACTGGAATGACCTGCTGGGAGAGTTTCGCACAATAGTCTCACAAATCCCCCGCAACGCCACTCTCTATGATCTCCTGCCAATCCAGCAACGGATCATCGAACTCCACGAGTCCATCGTCAACGGATTGAAGTCGCAAGTAAATCTCGGAATTCTGAGCGGCAATGAGTCCCAAAATGAGCGCCACAAACAGGATTCAAAACCAAACTTCCCTTTTGATTCTGAACCTTCACGTATCCAAAACCAACTCCCGTCTTCAGATCGGTCAGACCAGAATGCACATCAGGTCCCTGAAGAAACTGGGAGCCCGGTCAGTCATCCGCCATCTCCAGAAAAAATCACTCTCGATGTGGTCCTCCAAGCATGCCCTCAAATCATCGACTATGCGCCCGCCAGAGCTGTCAGGAGCTGGCGTGATCTCGGCAGCGCGGCCATGGTTGTCGGTTCAATGCTTGATGTGAGTAGCACCGCTTATGCGAGGGCTTGCGCCGTCATGGGAATTGAAACAACAGCTATTGTTATGGCCTGTATTCTCGAACGCGCAACGTCCATCAATTCCCCTGGTGGCTATCTACGCGATCTGACCCGCCGATGCGAGCGCCGTCAATTCATCCCAAACCGTATGCTCTTGTCCCTTTTGAGGGCCCAGGCCAAACCTCGCGTATCCGCTAACGACACTGATGCCCGAGTTAGCTTTCACAAGGAAAACTTATTGTAAGAGAAGCAACGTGTTACCATTTCATGATGGACGTTACGGTACCCACACAAATCACCTGGCAGACTTTCGAAGTTGCCCTGAAAATGACGTGATGAAAGATCGTGTTTGGGCATGCTCATTCCGTTTCTCTCCGGCGCCAGTGCCGAGGGCGAGCGGAAATAGAGGCAGCCTTTGACAAAATATGTGTGGTGGACACGGCTGCGAGACGTTGAATAGCAATAGAAATACCGTGGATGCTACACACGGCGATTTCAACGCCTTCAACTTCGAGGACAGCTATCGCCCAACCGGCGGCAGCTTACCATATCTCTCGGTCGCATCGTGTGCTGTAGCCGGCTTGTGCAATACGACGCGGTTTCTTCCGAGGTGTTTGGCCAGATAAAGTGCGGCGTCGGCCTCAGTTTGAAGCTGTTCCGGTGAAACGCTTCGGTCATTAGCGGGTAGAACTGCCACTCCGATACTGATGGTGACGTAAGGCGACACGCGCGACTTGGGATTGGGAAGAGAGGCTGCCTCGACACTTGCCCGAATGCGTTCAGCCATCGCAACGGCCTCCTTTTCGTTCGTACCGGGCAGTACCACCAGAAACTCTTCTCCGCCGTAACGAGCAACTTGATCGCGACCTCGCCTCACGCTGCTTTGCACGATGCCGGACACCTTCACCAAACACCGGTCACCTTCTGCGTGACCAAGGCTGTCATTCAGGGTTTTGAAGTCGTCGATGTCACACATCAACATGGCTGTTCCACCTCGGAGTTTCTCTCCATCAATCCAGATGGCAACTAAGTGTTTCCATCATCCAACGGCGATTGGCGACACCTGTAAGTGGATCGGTTCTCGCCAGAAGTTCAAGCCGGGAATTTGCATTCGCCAATTCTGCGACGCGACTGCGATCTCGAAGCTCGAGGAGGAATGTTTTTTGAGCCAGGATCGTCATGGTGCGCCGGGCTACGACCGTCGCCGCGATGCCGCTTGCAAAAAACAATGTCGCCGCCACGGCGCTTCCTGTCTCCAAGTCAGGGTGCTTCAGCTGAAAAGCAAGATAAAGACCCAGCGCGAGGGCGGCGATGATCACCGTCCAACTAAACGGTACGGCAAAGATGATGATAGCGGTGATTGCCACGAACAGCATGATGTTCAAATGCCGCTCGTAAAACTCGCCACCTGCACTCACGCCGACTAAGGCAACCGAAAGGAGAATAAAGAACACCCCACCGATCAGAGAGGTTCCCTGGATCCAGGCCGAACGTTTTTTTCGCCATACAACGGCATTCATCAGAGCCGCCGGTAGGAGAATGCAGGCGGGCGAAAGCATCTTCAGCACGACGGCCTTTGGAAGAAGCGCTGCGTTCAGACCTAGCGTCAACACATTGAGCAGAGCCACCCACATCATCCACGCACGAATGACCTTGGAAGCCTGGGTCCAGAAGCGATCGCGAAACAGCTGTCGAAGCTTGCCGTCGAGCCGAATGTCGCGTGTGCGTCCGGCCAGAAGACGCTCGACTTCGGCGATAAGCGTAGGATTTTCGGCCTGGAGCGGCATCCGGGTGGACGCGTTGGACCGAGCTTGTGAGGCTGCACTCTCCTGATTGTCCATGGGCGATCATCTAGAGGAGGATATCCCATAGACAAGAACGAGCGGAGTACTCGCGAAGGCTATGGTTTTTGATCTGTCACCTGCCGGATGACCAGCTACGACAGTGGCCTCATCGTTCGTGGTGATAGTACCGTTCTGGTGCACAACGGGAGCTCGGACCGGATATTGACAGTGAGACCGCCAATATGACATGAATGCTGCCATGAGAACCAGCGATACATCTCGACCGTCTCCGCGCGAGGAGCTTGCCGCCATCACCGAAAGGCGGATTATGGAGGGTGTGGCAACCCTTTTGCGGCGCGGCAGCGACGTGACGTTTGACGCTGTCGCGAAGGAATCCGGCGTTCCACAGCGCACGCTCTATCGGTATTTCGAAAACCGCGAGGCGCTGTTCGGCACGTTCTGGCACTGGGTGAACGAACTCATTGACGTGCCGGCTCTGCCGACTTCACCTGACGAGGTGGTCGCGCATGTCCCTGCGCTTTTCGAAGCTTTCGACCGGGACGAGCCGCTGGTGAGGGCGATGATGCACGACCCTCATGGCCGTGCGGTTCGCCGGGTTAACTCCGACGTAAGACGCAAGAAGTTTTCCGAGGCCCTGAGGCCTGTGATCGACGAACTGCCCCAGTACGAGGCGACACACCTTCTTGCATCGGTGACGGTACTCTGCTCAGCCACGGGCTGGGAATCGATGAAGGACAATTGGCAACTTTCAGGTGCGGAGGCGGCGCAAGCTGTTCAATGGGCCGTGAAAGAGTTGATCGATGCCGCTCAGGCGCGTGGTCCAATCGAGTTGCGGGTCGAGGAAGAAAAAACGAGCTGAGGAGTTCCATCATGATGATTCACCACATGTCGTTCGGCGTTAGCGATCCAGGACGCGTCGCTAACGCCCTTGCCGAGATAACCGGGGCGACCGCTATGCGAGCCCCGACGCCGCCATTCCCTCATGGTGCCTGGTTCGTCGTCGCCGGTGACGACCGCGGCTCGTTTCTCGAGATCTTGCCAGCAACGGCGGTATTCGATCCCGATGCTCCACTTGGACTGAGGCATCGGCCGGCGACCTTTGCACCTGGAAGCGGCCATGTGCTGATCAGCACGACCAAGAGTACGGGAGAAATCGAAGCGATCGCCAAGCGCGAAGGCTGGCGTTCGCAAGAGGTCGAGACCGGCCTCTTCAAGATCGTGAAGGTTTGGATTGACGGGACGGTTCTGGTCGAACTCTTCGCGAAAGGGGAGGCGCAACGCTACATTGATACATTCGGGGCGTCAGGAATGTCGACACTGGAAGACCGGCTGCGCGACTTGGAAACCACGCTCGGCAGTGCGTTGGCTGAAAAACTGCCGCCGCAGGTGCTGGCTGAGGCGCTCGGCCGACCCGTCTGAACCAGGAAAATAGAGCACACGTCCAAGGATGCCGCCTCCCAATCTGAGGCGAGCTTAAACTGGGAGAGTAGTCGGGATGAGAGAGACGAGCAGCACCTGTCGGCTTATTCGTGCTGGTTCGAACTACCAGGGGAAGCAAGGGCTTTCGTACCTCCATGGCATATCCAAAGAAACAGTGGGTGCGCAGGGGATCTGCTGACCATGCCGCCGGGAGCTCGCGCTAAGCCGCACCTGCACGAGCACCACGAGACGGCGATATACGTGCTATCGGGCCAGATCGACGCCTGGTACAGTAAGGAGTTGGAACA
The DNA here is from genome assembly GCA_900469955.1 of Hyphomicrobiales bacterium. Taxonomy (GTDB): domain Bacteria; phylum Pseudomonadota; class Alphaproteobacteria; order Rhizobiales; family Rhizobiaceae; genus Neorhizobium. Next base: position 499,848 of record UBYX01000003.1, read on the forward strand.
ACATGTCGCGGCGAATGCCGGCGACATGTTCTACATCCCGGCCGGGATGGCGCACATGCCGGCCAACTTGACCGATACCCCGGCTTCCGCCATCGTTGCCCGTACGGATCCAAACGAGCAGGAGAGTGTTCTTCTGCTACCGCATCTTGATGAATTAGGTTCTAAAAAGTGGATTGAGCCTGTTTCATGAGCGGCCGGCCGCAACGTCAATTGAAATCGACCATCGAATGGTGTTGCTCGTCGTCGGTCGGCAGCGCATCTATGGATGGTTGTACAGATGCTCCGTCGTGGACGCCTGATGTGCCGGGTACAAACTGGTAACTCGAGTTTTCTGGCACCCTTCCTTCCTCTGTCTTTGACTGCCAGGTGGTAGCCTCAACGCATGCTGCCGAATTTCCCCGACAGGCCCCATCCCGATACTATGCTTCATGGGGGGACCTACTTGTTTGCAGAGGTATGTCCCGCAGGGCCCGATAGGGGCGAGGACCTTTTTCCAGCCTTCGGTCTATCGGTTTCCACCATACTGTTTTAAAGGCCTAACGCCCTCTTCATTGCAGCTATTTGCTACCCAGCTATGACCGCTGCAATGTTGGTTGTGCTATTTAGACTATTCTCGGCCGCACTTACGCAACTTAATCGAGAAATCCACCCGATCCGAGCCATTGTCGCGAAAGTCTAATCTACGACAAGACCAGCGACGAACTGTCCTAAGCGTTGCCGATATATCCGCCGGTCTGGCGCCTCCAGAGCCGGGCGTAGAGCCCGTCCAGCGTAAGCAATTCGTCCGGCGTGCCGACTTCGACGATCCTTCCTTTGTCGAGAACGACGATCCGGTCCATGCTATCAATGGTCGAGAGGCGGTGCGCAATCGCGATCACCGTCTTGCCGGTCATCACCTTGGCGAGGTTCTCCTGAATGGCGGCTTCGGACTCGCTGTCAAGCGCCGACGTCGCCTCGTCGAGTATGAGCATCGGCGCGTTCTTCAGCAACACACGGGCAATGGCAATGCGCTGGCGCTGGCCGCCTGATAATTTGATGCCGCGATCGCCGACAAAGGCGTCATAGCCAGAGCGTCCCTCGTTGTCGTTGAGTTCAGCGATGAAATCATGCGCATGCGCGGCGGCGGCGGCGGCCTCGATCTCAGCAGGCGACGCATCTGGCCGGCCGTAACGGATATTGTCCCCCACCGAACGGTGCAGCAACGCGACCTCTTGCGAGATAACACCGATGTTTTCGCGCAGGCTCGCCTGGGTGATTTTCCGGATATCCTGGCCATCGATCCGGATCGAACCGCTGTTGAGATCGTAGAAGCGCAGAAGCAGATTGACGAGTGTTGTCTTCCCGGCTCCTGACAGGCCGACGAGCCCGACCTTTTCACCGCCACGGACCGTTAGGTCCAGACCGTCGATTACTGGCTTGCCGCGGCGGTAGGAAAAGCCAATCGCGTCAAAGCGGATCTCGCCGGTTTTCACCTGCAGCGGTTTTGCATTCGCCGCATCCACGATGGTGGGTGGCGTGGTCATCACAGGCATGGCGTCGCGAAGCGTGCCAATTGCCTGGAAAATCTGCTGCCCCATGTCGATGAAAGCTCGTGCGTTGCCGGATAGCCGTTGAGTGATGTAGATCGCGGCGACGAATTCACCGGTCGAGATCGAGGCATTCATCATGCCGTGGAAGCCAATTCCGAGCATGGCAATCCAGAAAAGCCCATTGACGCTGTTGATGGTCACGCTTGTTGCCAGATAAATGCGCCGTTCCTGCTGCTGACAGGTGATCGAATCAGAAAAGATCCTGCGCAATGCGCCGGCCTCGCTGTCTTCGGCGGCAAAATGCTTCACCATCTGCATGTTCGCGTAGAGGTCGGCCATTGCGCCAACCACGAGGCTCTTCTGCCGGGCCGAGAGTTTCGAACGCTCTGAGAAATGCGGCACGGCAAGGACGGCGATCACGATGCTGGCGATGATCCAGACGAGCGCGGGCAGCATCAACTGCCATCCCACCGCGGCGAGCAGGACGAGCGAGCCCAGGAAATGAATGGTGAAATTGGGAATGCTGTAGAATGCGACAACGATTTGCTGCTGCACGGCGGTCGAGACCTGCGATAGGTGCGAGGCCACCTGTCCAGCGAAGAGATCATGGAAGAAGGCGATATCCTGCCGCTCGACCGCCTTGTGTCCCTGCCACTGGATGGCCAAGGGCAGGCAGACTGCCACGGTTTGTGAGGAGAGCGTGTTGGTGAGGAAGGACATAAACGGTGAGACGGGAAAGAGCAGCACGGCCATCAGTGCCAGCAGTGACCATTCCTCTGCCAAAAAGATCGCAGCGCCCTTCGTCGTGACGCCATCGACGATATCCGACAGGCTCCATATCAAAAAAAGATTGATGCCTTCGACGAACATCGAAAAGAGGGCGATGGGGATGAGCGCATGCCGGAACGTGCGGGCAAAGTGCCACAGCAGCACGAACGGTCCCTTCGAGGGAAGCGGCCGGTAAGGGATGTCGAGAGGGCGGATCAGCGTCTCGAAGGGGCGGAAAATGCGTTCTGAAAACGACATGAGGTGAAGGCGCTCGACGATTCTTTGATTCGAGTAGTGTGCAATGGCACTATTCAACCACAGATCATTCTCAAGGGGCACCCCTTGAGAATGAGATACCGCTAACGTCAACGTGCGGACTTTTCGTATTGGTTCGAGTACCTTCCCGCATCATTTGGCCGGCGGGATTGCCTTATGTGGCTTTTTTAGACAAGCGTCTGGCGGACTTGAAGCGCTGAGGCGACCTGAACATGTACGATATTCTTCTTCTTTTTCTGGCCGGCTTGTTGGCAGGCAGCATGAATGCGTTGGCGGGTGGCGGTTCGTTCGTCTCCCTGCCTGCGCTGATATCGGTCGGAGTGCCGTCGGTTGCCGCAAACGCGACAAGCACTTTAGCCTTGTTCCCGGGCGGGTTGGCGAGTTCGTGGGTCTACCGTGATGGGATTGGGAGTGTGTGCGGTATCAATGTCATCGCCATTACTATCGTAACAGTGTTGGGTGGTGTGGCCGGTAGTGTTTTATTGCTTCTAACACCATCCAGGATCTTCGATGGAATCCTGCCATGGCTTTTGCTCGTGGCGACATCAATGCTGGCTGCGGGGCCAAGGCTCAGCGCTAAGCTTCAGATGCAGGCAGGTGCGAGTGTACTTACCTTCGCGACTGTTCAGTTCTTTCTCGGTCTCTACGGCGGCTATTTCGGCGGCGCGGTGGGCCTCATGATGCTCGCGGCATGGAGCGTGCTCGGCGGCGGGGAAATCAAGACCCTGAATCCGACAAGAATGGTGATGGTAACTGCCGCAAACGCGGTCGCCGTCGTTGTCTTTATGCTGGCCGGAGCAATCGTTTGGCAACAGTGCATTTCCATGACGTTCGGAGCCGTTATCGGCGGGTGGATCGGCGCGCATTTGGGACGCCGGCTGCCATCATCGATCGTCCGGGTGCTAACGCTCGCCGTTGCTTTTTTTACGACCGCAGTGTTCTTTTCGCGAGCTTATCTTTGAGCGGGATCCGGCACCCTCGAGCAACATGAGGAACTTAAACCCAACCGACTGAAGACGCGGGTGCCAATTGGAAGCGCCCTGGAGGACGCTTTTGCCAATGAAGGTGATCGACGCGCTCTTCCGTTCCGCAGTCAGCGGTCGTTGGGAGGAGCCTTTACCGCTTCGTCATTCCGCATGATAAACGATTGGGAGAGAACCTAATGATTGACAACATCATCTCTTCGGCCGTCGTCATTGGCGCCGGTATCTTCGGCGTCTCCACTGGTGTCCAGCTTGCGCGTCGTGGTATTCGCGTCACCATCCTCAATGATGGCCCACCGGCGAACGGCGCTTCCGGACGCTCGCTTTCGTGGCTGAATTCGGCGAGAATGCGCTCGGAGCCCTATCATCGTTTGCGAATGGCCGGTATCGACCGCTACCGTACGCTTTTCGCCCAGAACCCGGCCAGCAATTGGCTTCGCTTCGACGGCGGCTTGACCTGGGATGCCGACGGCGCAGACAACGAGATCGACGTTGCCTATCGCCACGAAGTCTCGCTTGGCTATGACGCCCAATGGCTTTCCGCGAAGGAGGTTGTCCGTGTTACGCCCGGTGTGGACGCGCGTGCGATCACGCAGCAGGGTGCAATCTTTAATGCCGGTGAAGGCTGGGTCGATCTGCCGGCGCTGATTAGCGCGCTCGCCGAGGAGTTTCTAACACTTGGCGGGGTGCTGCTGACGGATCGGGGCCCGGCGCGAACAGTCATAGAAGGTGGCCGGGCCATCGGTGCGGAGACTTCGACTGGTGACCGTTTCCAGGCCGAAGCCGTTATGCTGGCAACCGGCCCCGCTGTGCCAAAAATGGCGGCGGAAAATGGGCTGATCATCGGCGATGGAACACCGGTTTCGCTTCTCGTGCAGACCGAGCCGTTTGATCACCCATTGCGGGCGGTCCTCAACACGCCGCGCGTCGCGGTCCGCCCGGCGCCGGGCGGTAGGTTTTCGATCGACGCCGACTGGGCTGCGAATGAAGGAGTAAAGGCACGCGCAGATGGCGGCTATGATATCGAAGTGACTGTCGTTGATGCCCTTTTGGCCGAGGCCTCCAAGGTCTTGGAGGGCAATCCCAAGCTCAAAGCCTCCTTTGTCGGCGTCGGCGGCAAGCCGATCCCCGGAGACGGTGAGCCGGTCATCGGCGCCGTCAAGCCATCCCCGGTTACTACGTCGCCTTCAGCCACAGCGAGGCGACCCTTGGCTTCATCGTCGGGGAACTGCTGGCGCACGAGATAGTGACAGGCGCCTTGCATCCGATGCTGGCGACTTTCAGACCAGAACGTTTCGCTTAGAAAGTATTGAGGTCGGCCCCTTTCTGGACGGCGGGGCGGCATTTCAATTGGCCCGCTTTCGATTGTGGCAGGCTATGCGAAGCCGCGGCCCGAAGCTACAAGGGAGCTCGTGTGGATTCCTGTTTGTAGGGTCAAGGGGTGACATGGTTCGCAAACCTGCGACTTTGAAGGATGTGGCGGCGCTCGCGAATGTGTCGCGTGCAACAGCGGCCCGCGCCCTCAACAGTTATGGCTATGTCGGCGACGAAACGGCCCAAAAAGTCCAGGCCGCGGCCGAAAGGCTCGGCTATCGTGGCAATCGGCTGGCTCAGGCATTGCGAAGCGGTCAATTTCCACTCATCGGCTGCATCATCGGCGACATTCAGAACCCGTTCTTCGCCCGGATCGCGCATGACATCGAAGTCGTTGCCCGCGAGCTTGGGCACAATCTTGTCCTCGGCAGCAGCGAGGAAGATCTCGGCCAGGAGATTTCACTCTTGGCAAGCCTTCGATCGCTCTCGATACGCGGTTTTATCGTCGCGCCGACATCATCGGCCGATAATGCCCACCTTCAAAGCCTAGTCGCCGAACACGTGCCGCTGGTGCTGATCGACCGGGTTGCGGAGGGCCTCGATTGCGATAGCGTCCTTGTCGACAACGAGGGTGGGGCGCGGAAGGCTGTGGAATATTTGATTGCCACGGGGCATCGCCGCATTGGATTACTGCAGGACGACATGCGCATCTTCACTTCGCGTGAACGAATGAGCGGTTATCAGAAGGCGCTTGCGGCGGGTGGAATTGCGCCGGACGAGCGTATGGTTTCCGTCTCCCAGTCGACAGTCGAGCATGCCGTCGACGCAACGATACGCCTCTTCAGTCAGAAGAGGCCACCGACGGCCCTGTTCACGGTCGATAGTCTCATGACGCAAGGGGCTCTTCTTGCCCTTCGTTCTATGGGCATTTCCATTCCGCACAACGTGTCGCTGATCGGCTTCGACGACTTCAATCTGGCGACCTTTACTGATCCGCAAATAACCGTCGTGTCGCAGCCGGTTTCGGAAATCGGACGCACAGCAGCCCGGCTGTTGTTCGACCGGCTCTCGGGCAAAGGCGGTCCAGCGCAAAAAATTCGCTTTGAAACCAAGCTGATAGTTCGTGGCTCCGTCCGTGGGCAGAACCCCAGCTGAGCTGAAATTGAACCTCAGATAATTTTTTCGAGGCCTACTTGCCAAGGCGAGGTTCATATGCGCTAATTTGATGTGAGATCGATCTCACATTCGTGTGGCGATCATGTGCTTGAAAACCTTGGATTCGCTTCAAGGATGTTAGCGGCGTGCAAACGGAAAGGTTCAAATGCTCAATTTCGATAAGGATCGCTTTGTAAGGATACAAAGCGGAGCAGTCGCGATCGCACAGGACATGCGTGTCCTGATGCGCGATTTGCTGAGTGAAGGTCTGGAACGGATTTTTTTTATGGGAACTGGCGGCGTGCAATTTCTCACCCAGCCAGCCATAGAGCTTGCGCAGAGAAAAACGCTGTTCCCGGTTGCAGCCGCCTATCCCGCCCAAGTCGTCCTTGAGCCGCCGGCGGGCCTAAACGAGAAAGCCCTAGTCGTCCTGCCTTCCCTCTCCGGGACCACCAAGGAGAGCGTCCAACTTCTTTCGTTCCTTAAGGAACGTGGCGTGAAGACGCTGTCGCTCACCGGCCACAAGAACACGCCGCTCGGCCGCGACGCCGACTACAATTTCACGAATTTCGCAGAGGACGACACGTCGTCGGAATCCTTCTACCTCCAGACCTTGCTCATCGTGCTCGCCCTGCTTGCCGAGCGCGGCGAATATGCTGATTTTGAGGCGACGGTGGCCGAACTGGCACTGCTGCCGGAACTGCTGGTGTCAGTCAAAGAAGGCTACGAGCCCGAGGCCGCTTCCCTTGCCAAGCGCATCAAGGACGAAACCTACCACATTTTCACCGGTGCAGGCTCCGTCTGGCCGGAAGCTCACTATTACGGCATGTGCATCCTTGAGGAGATGCAGTGGATTCGGACCCGCCCGGTTCAGGCCTCTGACTTCTTCCACGGCACACTGGAACTGGTCGAACCGGGCGTCAGTCTCTTCGTCTTCAAGGGCGAGGACGCCTTCCGGCCACTCACCGACCGGGTTGAAAACTTCGCCAAGCGCTATACTGACAAGGTGCGGGTTCTCGATGCTGCTTCAGCCGCTCTTCCCGGCATTTCCGCCAACACGCGTAGCCTGATCTCACCGATCCTCCTCGCAACAATGCTGGAGCGCCTCAGCGCGCATCTCGAAGTCTTGCGTGACCATCCGCTGACCACACGCCGCTACTATAAGCGTGTCGAATATTGAGGCCTCACGGTCCGGCGGTGACGCCGGACCGCTTCGCCCTGTATGCCCAAAATCGAAAACAACAGAGAGGAACTGCGAAATGAAAGCCAATACGTTCTTGAGCGCAACGAGCCTCGGGTCAATTGTCGCCACATTGGTCGTCGGCAGCGTGGGTGCTGTCTCTGCCGCAGATCCCGTCGTCGCCGATCCCAAGGCGACTGTCGACTACTCAGGAACTGTCGGCGTGCTGACGAAATTTGGCCTGCAACAGCTTTCTCCCTTCTTCGTCAATGCCGCCAAGGAATATGAAAAGCTTCATCCCGGCGTGAAGGTCGAGCTCATCCAGGAGAGCGATGACAGCGTGAAGGGTAAGACTAAGGCGCTCGTCGCCTCCAACTCACTGCCCGACATCTATTTTAGCTGGACGGGCAGTTGGGGCGAGAACTTCGTGCGCGGAAACCGCGCCGTCGATCTGACCCGGGTCATTGGTCCAGATACCGAATGGGGCAAGACGCTGGCGACCGCCGCCGTCTCGGCCTTCCAGTACAACGGCAAGCTCTATGGCATTCCGCTCTATCTCGACGCCAAGTTCATGGGCTACAACAAGAGCCTGTTCGAGAAGGCGGGCGTTGCCGAGCCCAAGACCTTCGAGAACCTGCTGAGCGCGTGTGCGGCCCTTAAAAAATCCGGCGTCACGCCGATTTCCTTCGGCAACAAGGAAGGCTGGCCGGGCGTGCACTATGCCGGGCAGTTATTGGCCTACAACGTGCCGCAGGCGACGCTCGAAAAGGATTTCGTCCCGGCCACCGCTGAATTTGCCGATCCTGGCTATGTGGCGAGCCTGAAGCAGTTCAAGCAACTCATCGACGAATGCTCCGATGGCTCGGGAACGAACGGTTCCTCCTATGCCTCGGCCCAGCAGCAGTTCTACAACGGCAAGTCCGCAATGTACTACCAAGAGATCATCGAATTCGACCAATCTACAGCAGAAGGTGCGCTGGAGCGCGAGGAATTTGGCTTTTTTAAGCTACCGGTACCGAAGGACGCCAAGGGCGACCCAAATGCCATCGAAGGGGCACCGGAAGGCTATATGATCAATGCGGCCTCGAAGAACATTCCGCTCGCGATCGATTTCATGCGCTTCGTCACCTCGTCGGAAAACGGAAAGGTTCTCTCGGCTCCCCCCTACGGCCAGCCGAGCGCGACAGTTGGCGGCTATTCTGCCGACGTGATGAACCCCGCCGTGGTCGACGGTCTGAAGGTCATCGCGGACTCTTCCTACCTCATGCCCTGGCTCGATACCGCCAACCCGCCGCGCGTGGCGGCTGCATGGCTCTCCGGTCTCCAGGCGCTGATCGGTGGCTCGATGACGCCGGAACAGGTCTTAGAGCGCGTCAAGGAAGCGGCGGCTTCGTCCAAATAAGGATCGGCCCGAGATGACTGTCGTGAAGCGTGAGCAGATTGGTGAAGCCGTCAACATCGGCTTCACCGGGTCGGGCCGGGCGGACAGCGATCGGTTCGGCCCGCTGACCAGGATCCCGTCGTTTCGCTGGATCTTGGTCGCCTTCGTCCTGATCCTCTGGTTTGTCTATTATCCCATCATCGACAATTTCGTCGTCAGCACGAAGAACCAGGATATCTTCACCGGCGAGACCGCCTTTGTCGGGCTGGAAAACTACCGCCGCCTACAAAGCGATCCTGTGGTGTGGACGTCGATTGTCAACAACACCCTCTATGCCGTCTTTTCCGTCATCTTCCAGGTTTTTGGCGCCTTCGTGCTGGCGGCGCTGATCGAGGGGCTTGCCGAGGAGAAATGGCGCCGGTTCTGGCGGGCCGTCTATTTCATACCCTCGGCCATCTCGATCACCGTCACGGGCCTTCTCTTCTACTTCATCTATCAGCCCGATATCGGACTGTTGGATTCGGCATTGACGCAGATCGGTCTCGCGGACTGGTCGCGGGCCTGGCTCGGCGAAGAGGGGAGCGCGATCTACGCCATTATCGCAATGAGCCAATGGCAGGGCTTCGGCTATTCCTCGCTCCTCTTCGCCATCGCGATCCAGAAGATCCCGCGCGAACTCTACGACGCGGCGATCATGGACGGGGCGGGGACTTGGCGCCGCCTGTGGAACATCACATTTCCGCTGACCCGTGAAATGACCGGCCTAATGGTGATCGTTACCATCACCGGCGCGTTCCAGGTGTTCAATGAGGTGATGGTGATGACTGGTGGCGGGCCGAACAATAGCAGCCAGGTGCTGGGCACGTGGCTGTATCAGCAGGGCTTCATCGAGAACGACTTCGGCTATGGGGCGGCGATCGCCTCGCTCATCTTCTTCATAACGCTCCTGACCGGCTTCGCACAGCTCTGGTACACGAAACGACGGAGGGTCGAACTGTGAACCTCGCTTACCCGCCGACGGAAACCGAGCGCACCGACTTCGTAGCCGTTTTGGCGAAAGTCTGCCTCGTCACCTTCCTCGCCAGCCTTGGCATCCTCGTCCTCTATCCGCTGTTCTGGATGGCGCTGAATGGTTTGAAGACCAATGCCGAAATCTTCGGCAATCCCTTCGCATTGCCGAGCAGCTTTGGCATCGCTAACTATATCTCGGCCTGGAACCAGGGCATCCGCAATTATATTGCCACGAGCATTATCGTCACGCTCGGATCGGCTGCCTGCACGGTCTTGATCAGTGCCTGGACGGCCTACGGTCTCACCCGCTCGAAATTGCCGGGCAAGCCGTTCTTCGTCGGCATCGTGCTCGGCGGCCTGATGCTGAGCCCAACGGTCGCCGTCATCCCGCTGGTCCGCATGCTGCAGGAGCTCGGTCTCTACAACACCTACTGGGCGCTGATCATCCTCTACACCGCCTTCCGCATTCCCTTCACAACCTTCCTTATCCGCGCCTATATGCTCGGCCTCCCGCGCGATCTCGACGAAGCCGCCATCATGGACGGTGCGAGCGAGGGCCAGATCTTCTGGAAGGTGACGCTGCCGCTATGCAAGCCAATCCTGGTCTCCTGCGTCATCCTGCATGTGCTCTTCGCCTGGAATGAATATCTCTTTGCGATGATCTTCACCAGCGGCGCGGACCTGCAGACATTGCCTGTCGGCCTCACCTCCATCATGGCAAAGCACGGCACGAACTACGCCGTCGTCTTCGCCGCCATGACGCTCTCCGCGCTTCCAATCGTCATCACCTTCTTCGCAGCCCAGCGCTTCTTCATCCGCGGGCTTGCAGAAGGCATCGGAAAATAGGGCAGGGGTCATGTTGAAACGAAAACAGCTTATCGGTGCAAATTTCTCCTTCCAGTACCATCCCTTCCGCTGGACCGCCGAACAGCTTAGCGCCATGGGCTTCCGGCAGATGGAATTCTGGGGCGTCGCTCCGCATCTCGATCTTTTTCACGACAACCGCGCGCGGCTTGCCGAGGTGAAGGCGATCCTCGGCGACAACGGCCTGACGGTCCGCTCATTTACACCCGAGCAGGTCCTCTATCCGATCAACATCGCCTCCGGCGACAGTGCTTATCGCGAGGCGAGCGTCGAGCGTTTCCTGCGCGCCGCCGATATCTGCCCGGAACTCGGTGCGAAATACCTCTTCCTGACGCCGGGCCGCGGCTTCGAATGCGAAAGTCCAGAATCGGCGCGTGCCAATTCGATCCGGTCGGTTAACCGCATCGCAGCTCATGCAAGGTCGCTCGGCGTCTCCTGCCTGCTGGAGCCGCTTCAACGCCTCGAAAGCAACATCGTTACCAATGCGGAAGCGCTTGAGAACTTCTGGCATGGGCTGAACGGCGACGATATCGACATCGTTCTCGATCTCGTCGCCATGGCGGCGGCGGGCGACAGCGTCGCCGGCTATTTCGAGCGCTTCGGCAATCGCATTGCGCATCTCCATATCGTGGATGGGACGCCGGCGGGGCATCTTGCCTGGGGCGACGGCAACCTCCCGCTCGGTGACTATCTCGCCCAGCTCGACGCGCATGGCTTTGCCGGCACGATGACATTTGAGCTCTTCGGCAACGGCTCCTATGCGCTCAATCCTGTGTCCGCCTGGCGGCAATGCCTCGACGCCATAGCACCTCATCTCGAATAGTGGACTCAGAATGACCATAGCCAATCCCAATTTAATCGCCGTCGGCGACAATTGCCTCGATGTCTACCTGAACAAGGGTTTCGTCACCGTGGGCGGCAATGCCCTCAACGTTGCCGTGCAATGGCGGCGCCACGGACTAAATGCCCGCTATTTCGGCGCGTTGGGGCCGGATGCGGAAGCCGATATCTTGCTCTCTGCCATCGAGGAGGCCGGACTTGACCGCAGCGACGTCGAAATTCGCCCTGGCGCATCCGCCGTGACGCTGCTCACCGACGATGCTGGCGAGCGGCGATTCCTTCTCGAGTCCCTGGGGGTAGGCGAGGGTTACGTTCCGAGTGCCGATCGCTACGAGGCGCTGCGGCAGGCCGATTGGGTGCATCTCGGCACGAATTCCAGTGAAATGCTCGTCCGCCGGTTGGTTGCCGATGACCTACCCTTCAGCATCGACGTCTCCACCCGGCATTTCGATATTTCGCTCGCAGGCGTGCCGCTGGTCTTCGCCTCCGGGCCGGATGATCCGGCCGAACCCGTCGAGCCGCTTATCGCGCAATTCAGGGCGGCAGGCGCACGCCAGGTCGTTGTCACCTGCGGCAAGCGCGGCTCCTTCTATCATGATGGTACTGGGGTCTCCGCGGCAGGCTCGGTGCCGGTCACGGTCGTCGATACCTGCGGTGCGGGCGACAGTTTCATCGCGACCTTCATCACGTCGCAGTTCTTCGCGGACCTGTCCGGACAAGCGGCACTTAACCGCGCTGCCGAACGCGCATCGGAAACCTGCACCCATCTCGGCGGCTTTCCGCAGCCCATCCGGGCGATCCCGCAATGGCTGCTCGGCAAGTATAACGATGTCATCCACAGCACGGAGAGGGCCGGAACATGAGCACCATCACGATGAGGCCGCCCGTCGCTGCACCAAAAGGCGACCGCTCTTTCTGGCTCCAGAGCATCGCCGCTGATGCCGTCACGCCACCCTTGCAGGGCAGTGCGGATTGCGACTTGGCGATCGTCGGCGGCGGCTATGCTGGCCTGTGGACGGCGCTCCGGATCAAGGAACAGGCGCCGGAAATGCGCATCACGGTCCTGGAAGCCGATTTTTGCGGCTCCGGCGCCTCGGGGCGCAATGGCGGCCAGGTCCACAGCTGGTTTGCCGAAATCGACATTCTGAAAGCGCTCGTCGGAGAGGACAACGCGCTGATGCTGTGCCGCGCGACGGCCGACTCAATTGAGGAGCTGGGCTATCTGCAGGCTTCCGGCACGATCGACATGGACTTGAGGCTCGACGGCTGGCTCTGGACGGCCAGTTCGACCGCGCAGGAAGGAGCATGGACTGCGGCAACCGAACTCTGCCGTGCGTTCGGCGAAGACCGATTCCGCGCGCTGCGGCGCGACGACATCCTGCGGCGCACCGGCTCCGGTGTCTCCTATATCGGCGTTCTTGAGGAGAGGGCGGGGACGGTGCAGCCCGCGAAGCTCGCCGTCGGCCTGCGCAATCTGGCGCTTTCGCACGGCATCGTCATCCACGAGCGCAGCCCCGTGCTTGAAATCACGCCCGGTCCGCGGCCGCACCTACGCACCGCCGGCGGCACGCTGTCCGCCTCCAACGTGGTGCTCGCCGCAAACGCCTGGCTATCGGCGATTCCGGAATTGCATCCTTACCTCTATGTGGTCAGCAGCCAGATCATCGCGACAGCGCCTGCACCCGATATCCTGGCGCGGATCGGCTGGACGGACGGCGCCTCGATCTGCGATGCGCAGCAGCATGTGCTCTATTACCAGCGCACACCTGAGGGCACTGTCATCTTTGGCCGGGGCACCGGTGGCATCGCCTATAACGATCGCATCGATGCCCGTTTCAACCGCGGCAGCGATGGCGGTGCGGACAATGTCCGCGAAATGCAACGAGTCTATCCCGAACTGAAGGATGTGCCGGTGCTTTACGACTGGAGCGGTCCGATCGATTGCACGGCGCAGCACCTGCCGGTCTTCGGGCACCTCAAGGATCACGCCAACATATTCTATGCGATGGGCTTCAACGGCACGGGCATCGCGCAGACGCCCGTCGCGGGCCGTATCATGGCAAGCCTTGTGCTCGGCCGCGACGACATCTGGAGCCGGTGCGGACTGGTCGGGCTCGGCACGCGCACGCGGCTTCCGCCCGAGCCCTTACGCTATCTCGGCGCGCGGGTCGTGCGGCATGCCATCCGGCGCAAGAACGATCTCGAAATCCTCAACAGAAGGCCGGGTCCGCTTACTCGGTTCGTGGCAGCGCTTGCGCCCTGACGGCACATGCGTCGGCACATGCGTCTGACATCTAACAATGGAATGAAACGATGGCCGATCTGTCGCTAAGAAACATCCGCAAGGCCTATGGTGGACTGGAAGTCCTGCATGGGATCGATTTGGAGATAAAGTCGGGCGAGTTCATCGTCTTCGTCGGCCCTTCGGGCTGCGGGAAATCCACATTGCTTCGGTCGATTGCCGGCCTTGAGACAATCACCTCTGGCGATCTCGTTATCGACGGTGAACGAATAAATGCTGTCGCCCCTTCAAAGCGAGGCATCTCCATGGTGTTTCAGTCCTATGCGCTTTATCCGCACATGACGGTCTATGATAACATGGCCTTCGGCTTGCGCATTGCGGGAACGCCAAAGGCGGAGATAGATAGACGAGTGCGCCATTCTGCCGAAATCCTGCAGCTCGGCAACTATCTCCAGCGCCAGCCGAAGGCGCTTTCTGGCGGGCAACGACAGCGAGTGGCAATCGGCCGCGCCATTGTTCGCAACCCGCGCATCTTTCTGTTCGACGAGCCGCTGTCCAATCTCGATGCTGCGCTGCGCGTCGCAACCCGCATCGAGATCGCCAAGCTGAAGCAGAGCATGCCCCAGGTGACCATGATCTACGTCACCCATGACCAGGTCGAGGCGATGACGCTGGCAGATCGCATCGTCGTGTTCAAGGACGGTTTCGTCGAGCAAGTCGGCACGCCGACCGATCTTTACCGGAAGCCGGCGAACCTTTTCGTTGCCCAATTCATTGGCTCGCCGGCGATGAACATCCTAAAAGGAACAGTCGTCGATGAGGCCGGGGCAACAGCGCGATGCAAGCTGGACTGCGGTGGGGTCCTCGAACTGGCGACTGAACCTGGAAGGCTCTCAAGAGGCGAAACGATCAGCGTCGGTATTCGCCCAGAAAATACGCGGCTGGGGGACGCCACCGGCGCCGATCCTACTTTTGCCGGAACGATTGATCTGGTCGAGCATCTCGGCGAGGTCCAGATCCTCTATCTCGACTTGCCTGGCGCCAGCGAAAAGTTTTTGGTCAAGGTGGATGGAGAGAGTTCCTTCGCGCGCATGCAGACCTTGCGTTTCAGCGCGCGCCGACAGGACATCCATATCTTCGATGCTGCCGGGAAGGCCGTTTGCGTGCCTGTGAAATGAGTTGGCACCCGCCGAGCCGAGAGCTGGAGCTAAGGTGGAGTTGATCGCGAGCACCTATTTCCAGCCAATTACCGCTGGAGGTCGCATTGCCTTCTGTTTAACACGCGGCCGACGCATATTGCGCCGGCGGCAAAAAGACGTCTGCTAAAGGAAAACATCAGGCCGAGCGTTCAACAATCACAAACGCATGCGTTGATCCCACCGACGGCCGAAACGGATGCTGGAGCGGTTTGAACGCTGAACCTCCAGTTTGCTGGCGCCAGAAATGGCTGACTTGCAAGGCAGCTCACGCCTAAGCTTCAGGTTTCGGCTGATAGCCGTCTTCTTTTAACGACCTCGATAAACAGCATGACGGCACCTCTTCTTTGGAAAACGCATGAACCATGGACCGGCCTGACGCGCCAATTCGTCCCCAGTTCCTGATCAGGCAGGGTTCGCCGAACAGCGTCTCCGAGATCGCCACGGTATAAAACCGCGCCATGTTCTTGGCGGGGTCGGTTCGTTCGCTCGTTTTCCTCTCCGACACTGTGCATGTTGACAGGTGTCAAATCATCGGGATGCGAGGCGCACCACGATTCCACCCCCACTTACAATGAGGACGAGGTGTAGCTGTCTTGAGCTGCGTCTGCGCTGTCGTCACCTACACCTAGGATGCTAATGAGGGCGTCTCTTTCCGGGCCAAAGGGTCGCTGGTTCAGAAAGTCGGCAACCAAGGTCCTTGTTTCATGGCCACCTGAGGGGTCGTTTGCCTTATGCAGAACGACAGCTTGTTGAGTAGCCTCGTCGGTGTCTAAGAACCATCGATCTCCGTTCGCGCTGGAGGAGAACTGCTTCAAGTTATTCATGTGATTGTTTCCTTAGGGAGAAGATCGAAGGCGAGATCGGGGCGTCATGAAGTGCGTGAATGCTGATGATCTCTGGCAAGAGCCTCATCAAGGACGGTCTCCGTGACCGCAATAGCTTCCGTAAGGCCACCCGACGTCAACATGATCGTCAGTGTCCGGTGGTAGCCTTCCCACATCACATCGAGCGGCTCCTCGGTAACCTGAACATCGAACTGACCAGGCGCATGTTTCTTTTCCATTCCCGGTAACAGGAACGCGTTTCGGAAGGTGACCCGCCTGACGCTTGTCTTGAGGTTCATGGGTGTCTCCTCGGCAGCTGTTGGGGCTAACGCAGATAGCAATCTGTGTAGGTTATGCCCGGTTCCGGGTGATGATACTTCAATGCAATTTCGTGGATTTTGGATCGCCCGGCTGAGAAAGCGACAGCATCAACAAGCGTGAGCGCGACGAACATCC
>UBYX01000051.1 GCA_900469955.1 Hyphomicrobiales bacterium
CAATGAGAACGATCAAGCCGATCGGGCTATTAGTACCGGTAAGCTTCATGCATTGCTGCACGTCCACACCCGGCCTATCAACGTGGTCGTCTTCCACGGCCCTGATAGGGAATACTCGTTTTCAGGTTGGTTTCCCGCTTAGATGCCTTCAGCGGTTATCCATTCCATATATAGCTACCCTGCTATGCCCTTGGCAGGACAACAGGTCCACCAGAGATATGTCCATCCCGGTCCTCTCGTACTAGGGACAGATCCTGTCAATATTCCTACACCCACGGCAGATAGGGACCGAACTGTCTCACGACGTTCTGAACCCAGCTCACGTACCGCTTTAATTGGCGAACAGCCAAACCCTTGGGACCTGCTCCAGCCCCAGGATGCGATGAGCCGACATCGAGGTGCCAAACAACCCCGTCGATATGGACTCTTGGGGGTCATCAGCCTGTTATCCCCGGCGTACCTTTTATCCGTTGAGCGATGGCCCTTCCACGCGGGACCACCGGATCACTATGACCGACTTTCGTCTCTGCTCGACTTGTCAGTCTCGCAGTCAGGCGGGCTTATGCCATTGCACTCGACGACCGATTTCCGACCGGTCTGAGCCCACCATCGCGCGCCTCCGTTACTCTTTCGGAGGCGACCGCCCCAGTCAAACTACCCACCATACACTGTCCCGGATCCGGATGACGGACCGCGGTTAGACATCCATGACGATAAGGGTGGTATTTCAAGGATGGCTCCACGAAGACTGGCGTCCCCGCTTCAAAGCCTACCACCTATCCTACACATGCCGACACGAATGCCAGTGTAAAGCTATAGTAAAGGTGCACGGGGTCTTTCCGTCTAACCGCAGGAACCCCGCATCTTCACGGGGAATTCAATTTCACTGAGTCTATGTTGGAGACAGCGGGGAAGTCGTTACGCCATTCGTGCAGGTCGGAACTTACCCGACAAGGAATTTCGCTACCTTAGGACCGTTATAGTTACGGCCGCCGTTTACTGGGGCTTCAGTTCAAAGCTTGCACCTCTCCCTTTAACCTTCCAGCACCGGGCAGGCGTCAGGCCCTATACGTCGTCTTTAGACTTCGCAGAGCCCTGTGTTTTTGATAAACAGTCGCTACCCCCTGGTCTGTGCCACCCCTTCATACTTGCGTAAAAAGGGGTCACGCTTCTTCCGAAGTTACGCGTGCAATTTGCCGAGTTCCTTCAACATAGTTCTCTCAAGCGCCTTGGTATACTCTACCTGACCACCTGTGTCGGTTTCGGGTACGGTCTATAAGGTGGAGCTATTTCCTGGAACCGCTCCGCCGCCCAACCAATCCAATAAGGTTGAACAACTTGTGCGATCCGTCACTACCACCAGGCCCACGAATATTAACGTGGTTCCCATCGACTACGCATTTCTGCCTCGCCTTAGGGGCCGGCTAACCCTGCTCAGATTAACTTTAAGCAGGAACCCTTGGTCTTTCGGCGAGAGGGTCTCTCACCCTCTTTATCGTTACTCATGTCAACATTCGCACTTCCGATACCTCCAGAGGCCCTCACGGGTCCTCCTTCACAGGCTTACGGAACGCTCCGCTACCACGTGCGACAAGTCGCACATCCTCAGCTTCGGTGCATGGCTTTAGCCCCGTTACATTTTCGGCGCAAAGACCCTTATTTAGACCAGTGAGCTGTTACGCTTTCTTTAAATGATGGCTGCTTCTAAGCCAACATCCTGGTTGTTTTGGGATCCTCACATCCTTTCCCACTTAGCCATGACTTGGGGACCTTAGCTGGAGGTCAGGGTTGTTGCCCTCTTCACGACGGACGTTAGCACCCGCCGTGTGTCTGCCGATTAGTACTCCCAGGTATTCGGAGTTTGGTTAGGATCAGTAAGACGGTGAGTCCCCATAGCCCATCCAGTGCTCTACCCCCTGGGGTATTCGATCGACGCTCTACCTAAATAGATTTCGCGGAGAACCAGCTATCTCCGAGTTTGATTGGCCTTTCACCCCTAGCCACAAGTCATCCCAATCTATTGCAACAGATGCGGGTTCGGTCCTCCAGTTGGTGTTACCCAACCTTCAACCTGCTCATGGCTAGATCACTCGGTTTCGGGTCTAATGCAACTAACTAAAATCGCCCTATTCAGACTCGCTTTCGCTGCGCCTACACCTACCGGCTTAAGCTTGCTAGTTACACTAAGTCGTTGACCCATTATACAAAAGGTACGCAGTCAGCCTTGCGGCCTCCTACTGTTTGTAGGCATCCGGTTTCAGGTTCTATTTCACTCCCCTTGTCGGGGTGCTTTTCACCTTTCCCTCACGGTACTTGTTCGCTATCGGTCATGCACGAGTACTTAGGCTTGGAGAGTGGTCTCCCCATGTTCAGACAGGATTTCTCGTGTCCCGCCCTACTCTAGGACAACAAGTGTTCTACGCTTACGGGACTGTCACCCACTACGGTCGACCTTTCCAGGTCGTTCAGCTTTATTCCTTGTTGCCACTGGCCTGGTCCGCGTTCGCTCGCCACTACTTGCGGAGTCTCGGTTGATGTCCTTTCCTGCAGGTACTTAGATGTTTCAGTTCCCTGCGTTCGCTTCTTACCCCTATGTATTCGAAGGTAAGATACCTTTTAACAATACCTAGAAACCTAAACCGTCCCGAAAGACGGCTTAAACTTTCTAGGTATCTAAGGTGGGTTGCCCCATTCGGAGATCCATGGATCAAAGCTCATTCGCAGCTCCCCACGGCTTATCGCAGCGTATCACGTCCTTCTTCGCCTGTGCATGCCAAGGCATCCACCAAATGCCCTTACGACACTTAATCGTTCTCATTGCCAATGCTCATCATCTAGCTGTTATTCCAACGGAATAATCAGCGGGCCGGGTTACCTTTTACAACCCAACCCACTCAACAATGCCATCGACGTGTTCGATCAGGTCACTTTATTGGAGCTACGCCGAGCAGCTCGCTTGTGCCTGATCTTAAGACCAGCTTCTCGAGATCAAATCCGGGACCGCGCGGTTAGCAAACGGCCATCAGTAAAGTCGTCAGAGATATTCCCCGGACAAGTCCAGACAACACCAACAACGACCGACCAGAGCGACAAGCTTCCCTCCTACCTCCGGTCCCTCTTTCGTGTCCGGTCGGCTAGACCATCCACGACATCATTGGAACCGGGCTCGGACATCAGGGCCTAAACCCCAATACCTGGAAGCATCCAGATCAATCTTCTCTTCACGATTTTTGCAGAACAGGCACAAACGCAATTCGCGTCGTGCAAACTTATTTTTCTTCAGAAGACAATTCAAAATCGAAAGGAGATAAACTCGACTTTCGATCGGTCCGCCCATACAGGCCAGAGGCCGTCGCCGATCGTTCGGCGCGCCGTCCGCAGCGCAGCACCCGAAGGATGCGTCAGCGTGAGGACCAAATATGGTGGAGCTGAGCGGGATCGAACCGCTGACCCCCTGCTTGCAAAGCAGGTGCTCTCCCAGCTGAGCTACAGCCCCAATCCGCTTCTAAGCGGTTAATCGGGAACAGCCTCAGCCGACAAAGCGTCAGCACAAAGCCCGTTCATCAACACCATATCCGCAAAGCTCATCAGGCGTCCGTCCATCACCGGTTCCATCATCCACTCAAAGCAGATGGTGGGCCCGGGAAGACTTGAACTTCCGACCCCACGCTTATCAAGCGTGTGCTCTAACCAACTGAGCTACGGGCCCATCTCTTTGCAGGTCAAAAGACCGGCATTGGACACCGAGCTTGCGGCAATTGTCTTCTTGAAGAAAGAGAAACGTAGTCGGCGGTTCCCGCCATACTGTCAGGCTTAAAAGCTCTGCAGCGTATTGCGTTTCGATGGTCGCCTGACTGGCGCCATCTATGTTCTAAAAAGCACGGGAAGGTTCATCTCAAGGCAAGTCAAAGACTTGTCCAAAGCGTCTTACCAATTCCACAGCTTCCTTAGAAAGGAGGTGATCCAGCCGCAGGTTCCCCTACGGCTACCTTGTTACGACTTCACCCCAGTCGCTGACCCTACCGTGGTTAGCTGCCTCCTTGCGGTTAGCGCACTACCTTCGGGTAAAACCAACTCCCATGGTGTGACGGGCGGTGTGTACAAGGCCCGGGAACGTATTCACCGCGGCGTGCTGATCCGCGATTACTAGCGATTCCAACTTCATGCACTCGAGTTGCAGAGTGCAATCCGAACTGAGATGGCTTTTGGAGATTAGCTCGGGATCGCTCCTTCGCTGCCCACTGTCACCACCATTGTAGCACGTGTGTAGCCCAGCCCGTAAGGGCCATGAGGACTTGACGTCATCCCCACCTTCCTCTCGGCTTATCACCGGCAGTCCCCTTAGAGTGCCCAACTGAATGCTGGCAACTAAGGGCGAGGGTTGCGCTCGTTGCGGGACTTAACCCAACATCTCACGACACGAGCTGACGACAGCCATGCAGCACCTGTGTCCCGGTCCCCGAAGGGAACACCACATCTCTGTGGCTGGCCGGGCATGTCAAGGGCTGGTAAGGTTCTGCGCGTTGCTTCGAATTAAACCACATGCTCCACCGCTTGTGCGGGCCCCCGTCAATTCCTTTGAGTTTTAATCTTGCGACCGTACTCCCCAGGCGGAATGTTTAATGCGTTAGCTGCGCCACCGACAAGTAAACTTGCCGACGGCTAACATTCATCGTTTACGGCGTGGACTACCAGGGTATCTAATCCTGTTTGCTCCCCACGCTTTCGCACCTCAGCGTCAGTAATGGACCAGTAAGCCGCCTTCGCCACTGGTGTTCCTGCGAATATCTACGAATTTCACCTCTACACTCGCAATTCCACTTACCTCTTCCATACTCAAGATACCCAGTATCAAAGGCAGTTCCAGAGTTGAGCTCTGGGATTTCACCCCTGACTTAAATATCCGCCTACGTGCGCTTTACGCCCAGTAATTCCGAACAACGCTAGCCCCCTTCGTATTACCGCGGCTGCTGGCACGAAGTTAGCCGGGGCTTCTTCTCCGGATACCGTCATTATCTTCTCCGGTGAAAGAGCTTTACAACCCTAAGGCCTTCATCACTCACGCGGCATGGCTGGATCAGGCTTGCGCCCATTGTCCAATATTCCCCACTGCTGCCTCCCGTAGGAGTTTGGGCCGTGTCTCAGTCCCAATGTGGCTGATCATCCTCTCAGACCAGCTATGGATCGTCGCCTTGGTAGGCCTTTACCCCACCAACTAGCTAATCCAACGCGGGCTCATCCATCCCCGATAAATCTTTCCCCCGAAGGGCGTATACGGTATTAGCTCCAGTTTCCCGGAGTTGTTCCGTAGGGATGGGTAGATTCCCACGCGTTACTCACCCGTCTGCCGCTCCCCTCCATCAAGAGAGCTTCTTAAAAGCTCTCATGATCTTTCTTTTCAAGGAAATAATCCTTCAAGCTCGCTTGAAGGAGGGGCGCTCGACTTGCATGTGTTAAGCCTGCCGCCAGCGTTCGTTCTGAGCCAGGATCAAACTCTCAAGTTGAGAATCCAATCCGTGACTAATCACTATGTTCTGAATCGACGAGAACTTCTATGTACACCTGCGCTTCACAGCGCAAACTTCCATGGTTCTCATAATCAAAACGTGACCGTCACTTTGTCTTCTAGTAGGGCTTCCTTAGAAACCCCGCGAGACGCCGCCGACCACGTTTCTCTTTCTTCTCATCTTCAATTGTCAAATAACAGACGCCAAAAGCCTCACTAAAAGACCCAAACGTCATATCCCTCAGAGCCAAACCGTAACCCGGCCCACAATCAGCATTCGCCAATTCTAAAGGATAGCACCAGAACAAAGGACTTCGTCGCCAGCAGCGCCGCCGCCCTCGTCAGTGAGGCGGTTTATAGATCCA
>UBYX01000018.1 GCA_900469955.1 Hyphomicrobiales bacterium
GATACCGAACAAGCCCGCGGTCAGGTCGCAAACTTTAGGCCAAGGGCAACTCTGAAGGGACCAAGACAATGACCAAGATCACTTCCGCTTTCGCCGCAGCCCTCATCGCTTCGGCTTCCTTCGCAAGCGTCGCTCTTGCTGAAGGCGACTATTACGAAGGCGCCACCAAGGCCGCTTCCGTCGATCATGTCCAGACCGGCAGCATTGCCCGCGACGGCCAGCAGGCCGGCAAGGAAATTCCGGCCGCCTTCGACGCCGGCGACTACTACGACGGCGCAAACCGCCAGAACTAATCACACCACTTATTTCAAGACACCGAAACCAAGCCCGCGGCCAGGTCGCAAACTTTACGCCAAGGGCACTCTGAAAGGATCAAGACAATGACCAAGATCACTTCCGCTTTCGCTGCAGCCCTCATCACTTCGGCTTCCTTCGCAAGCGTCGCCCTCGCTGAAGGCAACTACTACGAAGGCGTTACCCCGCCGTCCGCCGGCCAGCAGCACAGCAGCCAGTCCGGCAGCTACGGCTACACCGGCTCGATCTCCCGCGCCAATGCCGTGCAGAGCGATGCCGCGCAGGCCGTCGACAGCGGCGACTACTA
This sequence comes from Hyphomicrobiales bacterium, assembly GCA_900469955.1. Classification (GTDB taxonomy): domain Bacteria; phylum Pseudomonadota; class Alphaproteobacteria; order Rhizobiales; family Rhizobiaceae; genus Neorhizobium. The sequence continues at coordinate 602 of UBYX01000018.1, forward strand.
CGCTGGCGCAAACCGTCCGAACTAAACACAGTTCATCTCAAGATACCGACAACCAGCCCGCGGCCAGGTCGCAAACTTTACGCCAAGGGCAACTCTGAAGGACCAAGACAATGACCAAGATCACTCCCGCTATCGCCGCAGCCCTTATTGCTTCGGCTTCTTTCGCAAGCGTCGCTCTCGCTGAAGGCAATTACTACGAAGGCGTTACACCGCCTTCCGCTGGCCAGCAGCATCCGGCAGCTCACCGCGGGCAGAACTCCGCCCACTACGGCTACACCGGCTCGATCGCCCGCGCTCAGGGCGCAGGCCAGTCCGACCTCGGACAGGCGGTCAACAGCGGCGACTACTATGCCGGCGTAAACCGCCCGAACTAAACGCAGATCATTTTGAAATACCGACATTAAGCCCGCCGGCCAGGTCGCAAACTTTACGCCACGGGCAACTCTGAAAGGACTTATTACAATGACCAAAATCACTTCCGCTTTCGGCGCAGCCCTCATCGCTTCGGTCTCCTTCGCAGGCGCCGCTTTCGCTGAGGGCAACTACTACAAAGGCGTCGCGCCGAAGGGCGCTCCGGCGGCTTCTGCTTCGGTCGACGCCACCCGGACCGGCAGCATTCAGGCCAACCGCAATGAAGGCCAGCTGCTGTTCAGCAACGGCGGCAGCCGCGACAACCGCGGTAGCGACCTCAACAGCGGTGACTACTATGAAGGCGTGAACCGCCCGAACTAACCTTCGGTGCTGGCAAGAACGATCGCCGCGCAGATTACAGGCTCAGGATCACAGAGCGCGCGGAATCGACAAAGAATGGCATAAAAAACGAAATACCAGCCGCCGAGGCGGCTGGTATTCGCAGTTCATTCAAGACACCGTGTGGAAAGACGGGTCGCAATCGTCCTTCCGGGTGTAGCGACGGCCAGACTCTGAAACCGGCCATCCTCTTCAAGATTAAGTGAAGATTTCCCACGAATCAATCACACGAATACTCTTCGTCGTGAGATTTTTGAGCATTACCGCGGCTCTGCGGCACACGCATATTCCAGCTACCCGTTCTGCGCGCAACCCAGATGGCATTTTTATGAATTTCAACCGCATTTTGGTTGGAACGATCCGTCGCTGAAGGGATTTGTACCTTCGACGGAGCGATCACGACGACGGCGCTTCGTCTTTTAAAAAAGGAAAGGACAGGAAATGAAACCCTATCTGACTTCCGGTATCGCCGCTCTCATCGTTTCAGCCGGTTTTGCAGGCGCCGCGGCCGCCCAGGACATGTATTCCAATCCTGAAGGCCTCCCGCAATCCCCGCCGACCATCCAGCAGTCCCGCGGCCAGGATGTTGACAGGATGCCGACCGGCAGCATTGTTCCTTACGGAACCACCGGCTCGTCCTGGAACAGCAGCACCGGCAATGCCGATCTCGACGGCGGCCAGGACGAAGGCGACTATTACGACGGTGCATACCGTCCGCATAACTAAGCATTTGCTTCAAGACACCGCATCTCGCGCTGGTCGCAAGCAATGCGCGAGACGCCAACCGATAGAAAGCCGGCCTCCAGGCCGGCTTTCTCTATATTGGGCAGCAATGATTGTGTTGGATGAGGCGGGTTATTGCGCCTCAAGATCACGTCAGGCCCCAACCTCCGACACCAACACTCGTCTTTCGCGCTCCTTATCCTGAACCGGAGATGAATCTGTCTATCAGCCCATGTTCAGTGCGCTGCCTTCATTCTGCCGCCATTGGGGACCGGGAGAAAAATCATGGCCGCTCTTGCACGCCGCCTGACCATCATCACGCTGATCATGACAATCTTCGCGCTCGCTTTCGTGGCGCTCATCGAGCAGCCGGCACGACGGGAGCTGCGCGTGCATCTCGGGACGAATGCGCCCTGCTATCACCCGGCGACACCGGGTTGCGTCGCATCGTTATAGCGGCTCCGGGAGGCAGCGACACGGAACGGTGGGCCGCCGTTTGATTGTCAGAAAGTTCCCACTATAATAGCGCATGAACACACGAATCTTCTCACTCTCCCCCCTCCCCTTCATCAGCCCCAGCGCGGTCGAGCCGCAGGTCTTCGACAATCCGGTCGAAGCCGTGGATGCATTGACCGCGCTTTACGAACGCAATACGCAGTTCCTGATCGATGCCTTCGGCAGCCTCGCCAAAGGGGCGCCGATCACCGGCCGCTACCGCGCCTGCTATCCGCAGGTCAGCATCGAAACAGCCTCGTTCGGCCATGCCGATTCCCGCCTTTCCTACGGGCACGTAGCCGCGCCGGGCATCTATACGACGACGATTACGCGGCCCAAACTCTTCCGGCATTACCTGAAGGAACAACTCGGGCTGCTGATGCGCAACCACAGCGTCCCCATAACCGTGTCTGAATCAACAACGCCTATCCCGCTGCATTTCGCCTTCGGAGAGGGCGCGCATGTGGAGGCTTCGGCGACAAGCTCGCTTGCAGACCTTTCCCTGCGCGACCTGTTCGACACGCCCGACCTCAACAACACCGACGACCTGATTGCCAATGGGGAATACGAAGCCTCGCCGGGTGAGCCTGCCCCGCTTGCACCGTTCACGGCACAGCGTATCGACTATTCGCTGGCGCGCCTCAGTCACTACACCGCAACCAGCGCCGATCACTTCCAGAATTTCGTGCTTTTCACGAACTATCAGTTCTATATCGACGAGTTCGCGGCCTGGGCGCGCGAACTGATGGCCAAGGGCGGCGAAGGCTACACGGCCTTCGTGGAACCCGGCAATATCATGACGCCTGCAGGCAGCGACAAACCGGACACGCCCGGCACGATCCGGATGCCGCAGATGCCGGCCTATCACTTGAAGAAGAAGGGGCATGCCGGGATCACGCTCGTCAATATCGGCGTCGGCCCGTCGAACGCCAAGACGATCACCGACCACATCGCGGTGCTCCGCCCGCATGCCTGGCTGATGGTCGGCCATTGCGCGGGGCTTCGAAACAGCCAGCGGCTCGGCGACTACGTGCTTGCCCATGCCTATGTGCGCGAGGACCACGTGCTCGACGACGACCTGCCCGTCTGGGTGCCGATCCCGGCGCTCGCCGAAGTGCAGCAGGCGCTGGAAAGCGCGGTCGAGGAAGTTACCGGCTACCAAGGTTTCGAACTGAAACGCATCATGCGGACCGGCACCGTTGCGACGATCGACAACCGGAACTGGGAACTGCGCGACCAACGCGGCCCGGTCAAACGGCTGTCGCAGTCCCGCGCGATCGCCCTCGACATGGAATCGGCGACAATCGCTGCAAATGGCTTCCGCTTCCGGGTGCCGTACGGGACGCTGCTCTGCGTTTCCGACCGGCCGCTGCATGGGGAACTGAAGCTGCCGGGGATGGCAACGGCCTTCTACCGCACCCAGGTCAGCCAGCATCTGCAGATCGGCATCCGCGCCGTGCAGAAACTCGCCGCAATGCCGATCGAGACGCTGCATTCGCGCAAGCTCAGGAGCTTCTACGAGACGGCGTTCCAGTGACATGATAACGATTTGGGATTATCTTCTTGCTTATGGAGGCCCATATGCGGATGTCCCTTACCATCGATGACGCCTTACTCAGTGAGGCCAAGGAAATAAGCGGCCTGCCGGCCACAGCAACGGTGGAGGACATGCTTCGCCATTTCGTGGAGAACGAACGACGCCGGCAGGGCCTCAAGGATCTGGCGGGCATGGGATGGGATGGACCTCATTACAGCCGCCCGACCTTCGAAACATTGGCATCCGAATTCCGTGCGCTCACCGCTGACCGCCACCACAGCCCCTCCGAAGAACTGATGCGTGAAGGCCGTAGGGAGCGGTGACAACGTTTATCGTCGATGCCAGCGTCGCCATCAAATGGGTGGTCTCGGAAACTGCAACCAGTCAGGCATTGTCTCTCCATGAACGCTATTCGCTGGCTGCGCCGGATCTCATCCTTCCCGAGTGCGCAAACATTCTTTGGAAGAAGGTGAAACGTGGTGAACTCACGACAGCCGAAGCGCGCTTCGCTGCCCGGCTGATTGAAGGTTCCAGCCTGCAGCTGCGCGAAATGACGCCGCTTTTCGCCGAAAGCGTCGAGCTTTCCGTCGAATTGGACCATCCGGCTTATGACTGCACTTATTTGGCGCTGGCACTCAAAGAAAATCTGCGTTTTGTCACGGCCGACGAAAGCCTCGTCCGCAAGCTGCGCCAGCGCCCCGATCCTAAATATCGCAATCTGGCGCTGTTCTTAAGCGAAGCTGCCCAATTGTGATCAATTCCTCCTTGGCCGCGCTGCGAACAAAGAAAGGGCGGTACCGACGAGGGACGAGACGATTACCAGCAGGTGGGTGTTGACCGCGGCCTGGCCGAGCGACAGCAGGGCCTGCCTTTCTGAATCCGCGCCAAAGGCGATGGCGCCGGCGGTGATGCCGGCCGGATAAGTGCCGACGCCGGCCGGCGCATGCACCGGCAGTACGGAGGAAAGCTCGCCGCCGAGCGCCCCGCCGAAACCGGCGGCGACGGTGAGGCCGCCGAGCAGGCTCAGCACCCAGGCAAGCACGGCGATCTTCGTGAACCAGTTGACGAGCGTCGCGCCCCAGGCGCGGACAAAGGCGCCCGTATCGGACGGCAGTCCGGCCTCCACCTCCTCCAGCAGGCTCCTTGCCTTGTTCGGCAGGACTTTCGCCGCCAGACGGAAGGCGTGCCTGCGGAGTGCGAAGGCTGTTGCCGGCAGGATGAGGAAGGCAAGCCAGAGGGCCCAGGCCCATGCAGCACCGATTTCCAGCGCAAGACCGGTACCAGCCGCCGCCAGTAATGCATGCAGATCGAACAGCCGCATGACCAGCAGGGCGGATGTGGCCCGCGCGATGCTCAAGCCGAATTCCCGCTTCATCAACAGCGGAAAACTCGCCTCGCCGGTGCGGAAGGGCAGCATGACGTTCAGGAGATTATGAACTTGCACCAGTCGCAGGAGCGGGCCGAAATGGCCGCCGGTCTCGGTCGGAAAGTAGTCATAGATGCGCCAGGTGCGCAGCACATAGGTTCCGAGAAGAGCTGCCAACGCGACGAGCGCGGTGCTCCAGCCGGCACCGCTCCACAGCGACACGATGCTCTGCCAGCCCCAGACCCACTGGATGAAGGCTGCATAAAGGAGAATGATCGCAATCGTCCCGAGCGTCATGGCGTGGCGAATTATCCATGCGCGGCGGCTGGCAACGGGATAATTCTTCATATAGTAGGATGCCCCATGTGACGGTTTCGGGTGAATGTTTTCCGGTTTTGGCCGCCATGATGGCGCGCACTTCCGGCCCGAGGTTTAGGAGAAAGACAAGGTGCGTACAACAGCAGAGTCGGTCACCAGCCGTATCGAGACGGCCGAACCGATCGAACTGTCCCTCGTCGTGCCGCTCTTCAACGAAGAGGAAAGCGTCGGACCGCTGATCGAGCGGATCACGACGGCGATGGCGAATTATTCCGGGACCTGGGAACTCATTCTCGTCGACGACGGCAGCACCGATGCCACGATCGTCAATGCCCGCAATGCGCTCAGCCGACCCGGCCTCGACCTCAAGATCGTGGCTTTGCAGCGCAATTTCGGCCAGACCGCCGCCATGCAGGCCGGCATCAACCAGGCCGAGGGCCGGCTGATCGCCACGCTCGACGGCGATCTGCAGAACGACCCGAAGGACATCCCGGCCATGGTGGCGGAGCTGGAGCGACGTGAACTCGACCTCCTCGTCGGCTGGCGCAAGAACCGCCAGGACGGGTTGCTGCTTCGCAAAGTTCCCTCCTGGATCGCCAACCGGTTGATCGGCCGCATTACCGGCGTGCGCCTGCACGACTACGGCTGTTCCTTGAAGATCTATCGCGGCTCGGTCATCAAGCAGGTGAAGCTGATGGGCGAAATGCACCGCTTCATCCCGGCCTGGGTCGCAGGTGTCGTACCGAGCTCGCGGATCGGCGAAATGCCGGTGACGCATCACGCGCGCCAGCACGGCGTCTCCAAATACGGCATTTCCCGCACCTTCCGGGTTATCCTCGACCTGCTTTCGGTGATGTTCTTCATGCGCTTCAAGGCGCGGCCGGGACATTTCTTCGGCTCCCTCGGGCTTGGCCTCGGCGCACTGTCGGCGATCATTCTCGCCTATCTGTTCATCGACAAGTTCATCATGGGCAACGACATCGGAACCCGGCCGCTCTTCCTGATCGGCGTCATGCTGTTCCTGTCGGCCGTGCAGATGATCACCACGGGTATCATCGCCGAGATGATTGCCCGTACCTACTACCGCGAAGATACGGCGCTCAGCTATATCGTCAGGGAAGTCTATGAGGGTGATCAGGCGCATCAGTGACGCGCTTGCCCGCCGTCCCGAACTCGTCCTCTGGCTGATCGCCGCCTATTACGTGCTGGCGATCGCCTTGCGAGTGCTGCGTTCCGAGGCGCTGGAGAGCGACGAAGCGGAACAGCTCGTCCAGTCGCAGTTCTTCCTAATGGGCTATGGTCGCCAGCCGCCTTTCTACAACTGGCTGCAATACGGCGTCATCCAGCTAACCGGCCCGTCGATCTTCGCCCTGTCGCTCGTCAAGAACCTGCTGCTCTTTCTGTGCTGCGCGATCTACGGGTCGGCGGCGCGACTTTTGCTCAAGGGCCAGCGGCTCGTTGCGGTCGCAATGCTCGGCGTGATCGCCATGCCGGCGATCAGCGTCATGGCGCAACGCGACCTGACGCATGCGATCGCTACCCTGTTTGCCGTCGCAGTTTTCCTTTACGCCTTCCTCCGGACGCTGATCCGCCCGAGCCTCGGCTCCTATCTCCTTACCGGCCTCGCAGTCGGCATCGGGCTGATCGCCAAATACAATTTCGTCATCGTGCCGGTGGCGGCGATCCTTGCCATTCTGCCGGAGCCGGATCTGCGCAAGCGGATCTTCGACTGGCGGATCATTCCGGCCCTCGCCGTCACTGCCGCCATATGCCTGCCGCACGGGCTCTGGCTGCTCGGCAACCTGACCGAAGCGACGGACGGAACGATCAGGGCGATGCGGGAGGACGCCTCCGGCAATCCCCTGCTCGACCGGCTGTCCGGTCTCGGCACGTTGGCTGTAGCGATACTTGCCGGCACGCTGCCGGTCCTCGCATTCTTCCTGATCGCCTTCCGTAGGCCGCTCGTCGAGGCACGGACAGCCACAAGCCAATGGACTCGCGTCATCGGGCGCATGCTGCTTTTGTGCCTCGTCGCCGTCGGCCTGATCGGCCTCGGCTTTGGGGCGACGACCATCAGCGAGAAATGGCTGTCTCCCTTCCTCGTCCTGCTGCCGCTCTATCTCTGTCTGAAGCTCGATGCGGTCGGCGTAGACAGCAGCCGTAGCTTGGGGCGCATGCTTTTTCCCGTTGCGGCGCTCGCCCTCGGTTTCATCGCCTACATGGCGCTTGGGAACGTCATCGGCCCGCACCTCGGCCAGTACAACAAGGAGAACCTTCCTTCCCGTCCCTTCCTGCGCGAAGTGTTGGCAGAACGAGCCGGCACGAACCCTGCCTATGTCATTGCCGCCGATCCCTTCCTCGGCGCAAGCGCCCGGATCGAGCTGCCGGGTGCACGCATATTGTGGCCGGGCTTCGGACAGACGCCCCTCCTCGACGCCACGGAGAGGGGTCAGGTCGGGCTTATCGTCTGGCGGGCGGACGGCAATGGCATGCCGGACGGCTTGAGCGCCTATCTGCAAGCGAACGGCTTGGAAGCGGAGCGCCTGGCGCCCGCCACCAGGGCGGTGCCCTATCTCTTTTCCGGCGGGAGAGACACCGTCACCTTCGGTTTCGCCTGGACGCCGGGCGGTCCAGGCACGCCTTGAGCAGGCAATCGGTCCGGGAAGGCCAAGACCGAAAAATTAGTGTTGCAATTCCCCGCTAGGCTGCGGCTTCGGTCAGCGCCGGAGGGGATATTGCTGCAACAGAATCAATCGGCCACCTATGGCATCCGGCTTTCGTCCGAACGCCATGCCATCCTGCTCGCGGCAATTGCCATCTATTTCATCGTCAATTTCCTGGCGCGAATGACATTGCCGGTGAACCTGGAACTGGACGAGGCCGAACAGTCCTATTTTTCCCAGTGGCTTATGGCGGGCTACAGCTCACAACCACCGCTCTACAACTGGCTTCAATATGCCACGGTGCAGCTTTTCGGCCTGTCGCTTGCGTCGCTCTCGGCCTTGAAGAACCTCATCCTGTTCAGCGCCTACGTCTTTTACTTTCTGGCTGCTCGGGAAGTGATGCGCGACCGGCAGATTGCCGTAGTCGCAGTGCTGGGGCTGCTGACCATTCCGCAGGTGGCCTTCGAAGCCCAACGGGACCTCAGCCACACCGTCGCGACTATCTTCACCGCCTCCCTGTTTCTCTATGCCTTCTTGCGGACGGTCAGACGGCCCTCGATTTCGTCCTTCCTGCTGCTCGGCTTTGCGACCGGGGTCGGTGTTATCGCGAAATATAATTTCGTGCTGCTTCCGGCCGCAGCCTTCCTGGCAATCCTAAGCGACGCCAAGTGGCGGCCGCGTCTGTTCGACTGGAGGCTGTTGCTAGCCGGCGCCGTAGCGCTCGTGATTGTTGCGCCCCACGCCCTTTGGCTCGTGGATCACATCAGTGCCGCCAGCGCCCACACCATGCGCAAGCTCACCGGCTCCGGCGGCGCTCCTGCGCTCGCCATGCTGAACGGCCTTGGGTCGCTCGCGCTCGCCTCGCTCGGCTTCGGCGGTTTGACGCTCGCCCTCTTCGCCCTTGCCCATCGGGAAAAACTGCCGGCGATCTTCCGCGCCCGCAGCGACTGGACGCGGCTCACCGGGCGGATCCTGATTTTCGCGCTCGGCCTCATCGTCCTGATGATCCTGTTCGGCGGCGTAGAAAAGGTCCGCGATCGCTGGCTCACGCCGATCCTCATTCTGCTGCCGCTCTATCTGGCGCTCAAGATCGACGCCGCGGCCCCGAACCTGCAGCCGGAACTGAGGAGGATCTGGACAATCACGATCGCGCTCATGGTCCTGATCCCGACCTTGCTTCTCGGCCGGGTTGCTACAGCATCGCTGACCGGGCTCTATCAATACCCGAATTTCCCATTTGCCTCGATGGCCGAGGAAGTACGCCCGCAGGTGACCTCGGCGCCCACGCTTGTCGTCACCTTGGACACTCATATGGCGGGGAACCTGCGTCTTCATCTGCAGCCGGTTCCCGTCCTCGCGCTTTCGACACCCGCGGGCCTCAACCCTCCGCCGACGCCGGAGCATCAGCGCATTCTCTTCGCCTGGCGAAGCGCTGCCGATGGCACCTCTGCCGGCCTGCCGCAAAAATTCGAACAATATCTGCAGGAACACGGAATGAAGGCCGATGCATCGCAGATCCGCACCGTCACGCTTCCCTACGCCTATGGCAGAGCCGGTGACGGATACCACTTTGCCTATGCCGTCTTCGACATCGGCCGCTGACCGCTATTCCTTCACGGTGTCCCGCAGGTGGTCGAGAGCCCGGCGCAGTTTGTCGATCACCTCGTCCACCTCAAGGCGGCTGATCGTAAGCGCCGGCGAGGCCAGCATGCGGTCCCCCGTCGCGCGCATGATCAGCCCGTTCTCGACGCAGTGATTGCGCACCAGCGTGCCGATGTCATCGGGCTTTGCGTAGCGGCGGCGGGTGGCTTTATCCGCAGCGAGCTGCAGTCCGCCCATCAGGCCGACGCTTTCCGCCTGGCCCACGACTTCATGATCCTCGAGGCTCTTCCAGGCGGAGGCGAAATAGGGGCCTATATCGTCGCGGACCCGCTCGACCAGCCCCTCCTCCTCGAGGATCCGGATGTTCTCCAATGCGGCGGCTGCCGAGACCGGGTGACCGGAATAGGTGAATCCGTGGTAGAAATCGCCGAGTTCGCCGACCATCACATCTGCAACCCTGTCGCTCACCAATACCCCGCCGATCGGCAGATAACCGGACGACAGGCCCTTGGCGATCGGCGCGAGATCCGGCTCGACGCCGTAATATTGATGGCCGAACCACTCGCCCAGCCGACCGAAACCGCAGATCACCTCGTCCACGACCAGCAGGATGTTCTTCGCCTTGCAGATGCGGGCGATTTCCGGCCAGTAGGTTTCCGGCGGGATGATGACGCCCCCTGCCCCCTGGATCGGTTCGGCGACAAAGGCCGCAACACGGTCCTCGCCGAGTTCGTCGATCTTCGCCTCCAGTTCGCGGGCGAGATTCAGGCCGAATTCGCCCGGCGAGAGATCGGCGCCCTCCGCATACCAATAGGGCTGGCCGATATGGTGGATGCCCTCGATCGGCAGATTGCCCTGCTCGTGCATCAGCTTCATGCCGCCGAGCGAGGCGCCGGCCACCGTCGAGCCGTGATAGCCGTTCCTCCGGGCGATAACTTGCGTCTTTTCAGGTTTACCGAGCGCCTTCCAGTAGACGCGCGCCATGCGGAACCACGTGTCAGTCGCTTCCGAGCCGGAATTGGTGAAGAAAACCCGTTTCAGCCTGTCGCCCGCATGCGAGGCGATCTTCTGAGCAAGCAGCGTTGCCGGTGGCGTCGTGGTGCCGAAAAAGCTGTTGTAGTAAGGCAGTTCCTGCATCTGCCTGTAGGCGGCATCGGCAATCGACTTGCGGCCATAGCCGACATTGACGCACCAGAGGCCGGCAAAGGCGTCCAGATATTTCTTCCCCGTCGAATCGTAGATGTAGACGCCCTCGGCCCGCTCGATAATGCGCGTGCCCCTGGCATTCAGCTGCTTCATGTCCGAGAACGGATGCAGGTGATGGGCGGCGTCGATCGCGGCGAGATTGGAAAGCGGCGGCATATCGGTCATGGAACTGGCCCCTGATTGTGCGGTCAATTCTTATCGGTTACGAACTCTCTTCCGCAACACCCTTTCAAAAGACCTGTCGATGTCGTCCGAACCCGTTCCGCCTCATATCGAAATCCTTCTCGTCGGCATGAATGGCGACCTGCGCGGCAAGCGCATTCCGCTCGACAAGGAAGACAAGGTCTGGAAGGGCGCAGTGAGGCTGCCGACGTCCACGCAGTCGTTGGACATCTGGGGCGACGACAATGACGATATCACCGGGCTGTCGCTGACGATCGGCGATCCCGACGGCGTCTGCGTTCCCGACAAGCGCAGCCTCGCGCCGATGCCATGGGCGCCGAAGGGGTCGGTCCAGGTGCTTTCCACCATGCACGAGATGGACGGAAGCCCGAGCTTCATGGACCCGCGCGCCATGCTCGCCGCGATGCTGGAACGCTATGAGGAGCGAGGCCTGACCCCGGTGGTTGCGACCGAACTCGAGTTCTACGTAGTGGAGGACGACTGGCGCGGGACCGGCAAGCCCCGGCCACCGGAAAAGCTGATGTACCGCGACCATCCGAACGGTTTCCAGCTCTACGACATGCGTGCCGTCGATACGCTCGATGATTATCTGCAGAGCGTCAGAACCTGGGCGAAGCTCCAGGACTTGCCGGCGGATGCGACGACAGCCGAATTCGGGCCCGGCCAGTTCGAGATCAACCTGCTGCACCGCGCCAACGCGCTGGCGGCGGCCGACGACTGCATCTATCTGAAGCGGGTCGCCGAACAGGCGGCGAAAAAGCACGGGCTGAAATCCACCTGCATGGCCAAACCCTATGCGGACCAGGCGGGCTCTGGCCTGCATGTGCATGCCAGCATCATCGACCGCGACGGGAACAATGTGCTGGACGCCAGGGGCGGTGATCCTCTGCGGCTCAAATCCGTCTGCGCCGGCATGTTGAAGACGATGCGCGATGCGCAGCTGATTTTCGCGCCGTTTGCCAATTCCTACCGCCGTTTCCAGCCGGGCTCGTTCGCACCGGTCGATATCGACTGGGGCTTCGGTCACCGGGGAACTGCGGTGCGCATTCCCGATAAGGATGGCCGGGCGGCCCGCATCGAGCACCGCGTCGCCGGCGCCGATGCCAATCCCTATCTGTTGCTGACCGCGATCCTCGGCGGCATGCTCCTGGGGCTGGACGAGATGCTCGATGCCGGTCCGGCGACCGAACCGGGCAAGGAGCCGCCGGCCGGCACCAAGAAGCTGACGCACGACTTCCTGACGGCGGTCGAGGATTTTTCCGCCTCACCCTTCATCAAGGACGCGTTCGGCGCGCGTTACCAGAAGCTCTACGGCGACACCAAACGCAAGGAGGCGATCACCTATCTGCGCACGGTGAGCGATTTCGACTACCAGACCTACCTGCCGCGGATCTAGAGAAGACGGTGGTCAGAAGACTATTCTCCGCCGACTATGCTTTGGGCAAAGACGGTTTCGATATCCATGGCGCGTATGGCAGATCGTCGATGTCGATCAGCATGTTTTCATAATCGAAAGCCTTTGTTATCGACCCGACGAACTTGCCGTATTCCGCCTGGAGTTGCTCCAGCGCTTCGCGATTGCCGGTCTGCGCCGCAACAACTTCCTCCTCCTTCAGGGCCCTTGTCAGGTCGCGATAGGTGCTGTTGCCGTCCTTGTCCGGGATCAGGACCACAACCCCGCCCTTTTCCTTGAACTTGATGCCGAAGTAGAGTTCATCGTCGGTGAAGAGATCGCGATTCTTGTTGATCATCTGCGGGAGCGTGAGCGCGAAGAGGCTTTCCCGGCTAAGGCCTCCATGCGCTTCGTATTGCTGGTTCACTAGTTGCGCGAGCTGCCAGCCTTTCTCGGCAAGCAGCGCCTTCAGCATATTCTTGGCAATCGGATCGCTTATCTTGAACTGATCGGAATTGATGAAGTCGATGGCGTCGGAGACGAGTTGGCTCTTCTCGTCCATCTCGACAAATGCGGCATTGATCGCGAAGGCAGCTCTTATCGTTTCCTTGGAAGGTTCGCCGGAGATTCCGTTCGCCACCTGGACGAGATCGGTCTTCTTCGCCTCGTTTTCCTTGCTCTCGTCGGCAGGGACGGCCGACTGTTTCAGGATCAGCAAAGCTGCAGGTTGAAGTTCGGAGATGGAAGTCATGCCGTTCCTCGCACGTGCCTTCCGCCTGTCATAAACCTAGGTAACATCTGCCGGAACCATCATGGCCCGAAACAAGCAATTTTTCTCTATCGGAAGTTGAAATTAAGAACCAATGGCTAACAGGATATGAACGACCGATCGCGAGATATCGCCATCGTCTCGGCGGCGCGTGACAAGCAAGGCCGCTGCGGTTTCGGATCGATGAAAGGCCGAAGTTCTTCTTCAGCCTATCTTAAATCCCTCCGGTTTATGGAACCGGCATATTTCATGTCATTGCGGCCCGTGGATGCGCCTCGTTATTGCCAAATCACTGCTAACCGGTTTGTTGTCGCTGCTCGCCTCGCTTTCGCTGTCCTTCGCCTTCGTTCCCATGATGGGGGGACAGGTGGCCGGTGCGGGTCTGGTGATGACGATCGTCTGCCCGCTGGCGATTTCGATCCCTGCCTCCGCCATGATGTTCTGGCAGTCGGAAAGGGTTCGGCGGGCGGAGAAAATCGCCTCCGATGCGCTGGCGAAACTCGCTCTTGCCTATGAAGAACTTCGGTTGCAATCCCGGCGCGACAGCCTGACCGGATTGCTCAATCGCGGCGCCTTTCTGGAAGAACTCGACGCTTTCAGCCGCAATGGCGTGACCGGCGCGCTGATCTTCCTCGATCTCGACCATTTCAAGTCGATCAACGACCGCCATGGCCACGCAGCCGGAGACGAGGTACTTCGCCGGACCGGGCGGATACTCTCGACCTATCGGGGGCAATTCGATATCGCCGGCCGTCTCGGAGGTGAAGAATTCGCGCTTTTTCGAGGGGGCATCGCAATCAAGAACATGCCGAAGCGATGCGAGGATGTTCGCGAGGCCATCGACGGCCTGGATATCCGCTCTACCTCGGGGGCGAAGATCGGCGTTTCGGCGAGCATAGGAGCCCTGTATTGCGGGGCGGGTTTCGATTCCCATGCCTGCCTCAAGGCGGCTGATATCAATCTCTACGAGGCCAAGGCCCGTGGCCGGAACCAGGTCGTTTCATCCGCCTAGCCTGCCGAAGTGTTCAGATCCCGCTGCCGTCCCGCTCGTCCAGTTCGCGAGGTTGGGGTTCGTTGACCAGTACCTTGAGTTCGCCGGCATGGATCTTCAGGTGCACATCGCGCTTCATCGGCAGGAGTTCGCCGTCGATGACGCAGCGGATGTCGTGCCGCTCGCGCGGGAAATGCAGTTCGACCTCCGTAGCCGTCATGGCCGTCACCGCCGCGTTTTCCTTGAGCCGCCCTCGCAGGATGTCGACGGCAAGTCTCGCCACGCCCGCCGGCTTCAGCGGATCGGCGATATAAAAACCGAGATGCCCCCTTGTGAGGCGATCCGCATACATCAGGGGATCGGGGCCGAATTCGTTGTTAGAGACGGAAATTGCCGAAACCTTGCGGTGTCCGACCTGTCCCTCCGCATTGAACTCGACCTCGAATTCCGGCGGGTTGAACATGACGCCAATCGCGGCACGGGTGCTGGCACGGATCTTTCCGAGCCTCGAACCGAAGGTCATGGAATTGCGATAACGCACCATGCGGGCATGCAGGCCGGCCGAAAACTGGTGTACGAAGCTCTTGCCGTTGGCACTGGCGATATCGATGTGTTCCGGAGTGGCGACCGCCAGTGCATCCAACACCTGCCAGATGTCGAGCGGCAGCTTCAGCGAGCGAGCGAAGAGATTCATGGTGCCGGCCGGCACTACGCCGAGCACGATACCGCTCTTCCAAGCGATGCCGGCCGCGGCCGAAATGGTGCCGTCGCCGCCGCCGGCAATCAGCCCTTCTATACCCGCCGTGGCGGCCGCCTTTTCCATTGTCGCGACGACCTCGTCTCCGGAGACGACGTGGCACTCGATCTGGTGGCCTGCCGTCTTGAATGTTTGCACGGCGTGGGCGCAGTAGGCGCTCATGTCGGTGGTTCGAAAGGTACCGCCATCGCGGTTGAAGACGGCAAAAAGGTTCATCGCATCAAAGCTCTGGGCGGGCGGTTTCGGCCGCGAGACAACGGGATACCGAAGAAATGGTTGCGATGACGTGCTTTATCAACAGGGCGCCAATGAGGCCGCACCGCACACACAATGCCGTGAGCACCTCCGGAATATTCGTGAGGCCCTACCGCAACGCACAATCCCGTGTTACTTTGATTTGTGTCATTTTTGATGACCGCTCACCTCCAGAGCGGGTGGACGTCTCCCACGTCTCACCCGCATCTTTTTTCAAGCAGATTCAATTTGATGTCCGATTCCGCCGTCTCTTTCGATTCCGTTCGCGATCGTTCAACCTCTCCCGCCGCCGGCGCCACTCCCAGCCTCTCACCTCTGGCAATCCTCCTCATCGAGATTGCGCTTGCGGTCGGCGGGTTCGGCATTGGCACCGGCGAATTCGTCATCATGGGGCTGCTTCCCGACGTGGCTTCGACGTTCGAGGTCAGCATTCCGGCGGCGGGCTACGTCATCAGCGCCTATGCGCTGGGTGTGGTGATCGGCGCGCCTGTTATCGCCATCCTGTCTGCCCGCCTGCCGCGCAGAACGCTGCTTCTCTGCCTGATGGGCCTCTTTGCAGTGGGCAATATTCTCAGCGCGATGGCGCCGACATTCTGGAGCTTCACCGCGCTGCGTTTTGTCACCGGCCTGCCGCATGGCGCCTATTTCGGCGTCGCCTCGCTGGTGGCTGCATCCATGGTGCCGCCGAACAAACGCGCCCGCGCCGTCGGCCGCGTCATGCTTGGCCTGACCATCGCGACCCTTGCCGGTACGCCGCTTGCAACCTTCATGGGGCAGATGCTCAGTTGGCGCGCAGCCTTCTTTCTGGTCGGCGGTATCGGCGCCCTGACCGTTGCGTTGCTCTGGTATTTCCAGCCGCGCGACACGGTGCAGGAAGGAGCGAGCATCCGTCGCGAGCTCAGCGCCTTCGGTCGCACCCAGGTCTGGCTGACGCTCGGCATTGCCGCGATCGGCTTCGGCGGCATGTTCTCCGTCTTCAGCTATATCGCCTCGACGACGACGCAAACCGCGCAACTACCCGTCGGCATGGTCTCGATCGTGCTTGCCCTCTTTGGGATCGGCATGAATGTCGGCAATATCGTCGGCTCCAGGCTCGCGGACCTGTCGCTCAAGGGCACGATCGGCGGCTCGATGGTCTTCTACATCGTGGTGATGCTCGCCTTCGCGCTCTTTGCCCACAATCCGATCGCGCTCTATATCACCGTCTTCCTGGTCGGCTGCGGGTTTGCCCCCGGCCCCGCGTTGCAGACGCGGCTGATGGATGTTGCCGCCGACGCGCAGACGCTTGCCGCCGCCTCCAACCATTCCGCCTTCAACGTCGCGAACGCGCTCGGCGCCTGGCTCGGCGGCCTGGTCATTTCCTGGGGCTGGGGTTTCGCCGCCACTGGTTATGTGGGCGCATTCCTTTCACTGCTCGGGCTCGGCATCTTCACGGTTTCTGTAATGCTCGAAAAGAAGAACGCCAAATCCTGACCGACTCGCCGGGCGGCCTCCTTCACCCCGCCTCCGCTATGCTCGGCCTCTCCCCCAAAGGGGAGAGGGGTTACGGAAGGGACGTAGCTGCTCTCCCTTCTCCTCTCGGAGAGAAGATGGCCCGAAGGGTCGGATGAGGGTGCGGCCTCGCAGGAGTCAGGCGGCCTTGGATGAGGCCTTGGCTTCAGCCTCCGGCGCAACCACGAACTTCCGCCCGTCACGGCAGATGACATGTTCCCTGCCCCAGAGGCGCAGCGCCGTAATCACGGGCTCCAGGCTTAGGCCCAGCGGCGTCAGCGTGTAGTCCACGCGCGGCGGAACGACCGCAAACACGGTCCGCTCCAAGAGCGCCGCCTCTTCGAGTTCCCTCAGCTGCTTGGTCAGCATGCGCTGCGTCACCGAGGGGATGCGGCGGCGAAGTTCGTTGAAGCGCAACGTGCCGTTTTCAAGCAGATGATAAAGGATCACGCCCTTCCATTTGCCATCGAGAAAACTCAGCGTCGATTCGACCGGGCAACCGGGAAAATTGTCGGTCAGCTTGGCACGCGGCTTGGACATCCGGGGATCCTTTCACGGTATCCTTTTCGATACTATACATCAAAAATGTGCATTCTTGCACTGGCGAACCATACGAGCCATCTAGTCTTCAGGCAACAAATGCCACTCGCAATGAAGGAGATCTTGAATGCGCGCCGTCGGCTTCAACGCACCCCAGCCCATCAACGCGGAAACCTCGCTGATCGACATCGAATTGCCGATGCCGGAGGCGAAAGGCCGCGACCTTCTGGTCGAGATCAAGGCAATTTCCGTCAATCCGGTCGATACCAAGGTCCGCAAATCGGCGGCGGTCGAAGCCGGGCAGCACCGGATCCTGGGCTACGACGCGGCGGGCATCGTCAAGACGGTCGGGCCGGAGGTGAAGCTCTTCCAGCCGGGCGACGAGGTTTATTACGCCGGTGCGATCAATCGGCCCGGCACCAATGCGGAATTCCATCTGGTCGACGAACGGATCGTCGGCTTCAAGCCGAAGACGCTGAGCTTCGAGGAAGCCGCCGCACTGCCGCTTACCGCGATCACCGCCTATGAGACACTCTTTCATCGCATGAAGGTGCAGGACAAGGTGCCGGGCGCCTGGAATGCCGTGCTCGTCATCGGAGGTGCCGGCGGCGTCGGTTCGATCGCCATCCAGCTCCTGCGCGAGCTTTCCGACGTGACAGTGATCGGCACCGGGTCGCGGCCGGAAACGCAGGCCTGGATCAAGGAACTCGGCGCCCATCACGTCCTCGACCATTCCAAGCCGCTGGCAAGACAGTTCGAGGAATTGGCGATCGGTTCGCCCGGATTCGTCTTCTCGACCACCCATACGGACCAGCATATCAAGGACGTGCTCGAGCTCATTGCTCCGCAGGGGCGTTTCGCGCTGATCGACGATCCGAAGGAGGCCATGGACATCCGGCCCTTCAAGGGCAAGGCGCTTTCCATCCACTGGGAAATGATGTTCGCCCGACCGGTCTGGCAGACGGCCGACATGATCGAGCAGCACAAGCTCCTCAACCACGTGGCGGAGCTGGTGGATGCCCGGAAAATCCGCACCACCCTTTCCGAGACGCTTGGCCAGATCAACGCCGCAAACCTGAGGAAGGCGCATGCGATGATCGAGAGCAACCGCACCAAGGGCAAGCTCGTACTGTCAGGCTTCTAGGCGACGAAAAGCCCGCCGTGGCTGAAACGGCGGGCTTTCTTTGTCAGGCCTGATCGTGGGTCAGGCCTGGATGACGACGACCTTTGCGCCAACCTTGACGCGTTCGTAGAGGTCGATGACATCGTGGTTCATCATCCGGATGCAGCCGCTCGACATGGCAAGGCCGATCGATTCGGGCTGGTTGGTGCCATGGATGCGGAAGTGGGTGTCGTTGCCGCCGCGGTAGAGATACATTGCGCGGGCGCCCAGCGGATTGTTCGGGCCGCCCGGCATGCCGCCGGCGAGCTTTCGGTAGCGAGCTTCCCGTCGTTGCATGTTGAGCGTTGGCGTCCAGGTGGGCCATTCGGCCTTGCGGCCGACATAGGCGCTGCCGGCAAGGGCAAGTCCCGCCCGGCCGACGCCGACGCCATAACGGATCGCACGGCCGTTGCCGAGAACATAATAGGCGCGGCGGGCCGGCGTATCGACAATCACCGTACCGGCAGGATGCGCGGTTTCATAGGCGACTTCCTGACGACGCAGTTCGGGCTTGATCTTCTCGGCCGGCACCGCCTTCAGCGGAAACTGCTCGTTCGGCAGCGCTGCATAGTTCGTGTACTGCGGAACCGTGGAGGCGCAGCCCGCAAGCATCAGCGGCAGACCGACCAGAAAACCGCGACGGGAGATCGACATGAATGTGTCCTTGGTGCGTCGAGAAGATGACGCAAACTTAAGGAGATTATGGTTAATGAAGTGCTAAAGGCGCGATGTAGAAGGTAATCACGAGCGCGTCAGCACGATGACTCGAAAGGATGCCAAGCACCTTCGCGCATTTCTGCTGGCCTCAGCCAGATTGCTTGAGGGTACGCGACTGCTGACCCGCGATAAGCGCCTCGCAAGGATCGCGACGGCGCTTGGGTTGGATATGAAGCCTGAGCGGCCTCACATATTCGGATAGACCGGCCCCTCGCCGCCCTGGGGCGGCACCCAGTTGATGTTCTGGTTGGGGTCCTTGATGTCGCAGGTCTTGCAGTGGACGCAGTTCTGGGCGTTGATGACGTAGACCTGTTCGCCGTCCTTCTCCACCCATTCGTAGACCCCGGCCGGACAGTAGCGCGTCGAGGGGCCGGCAAACACATCGAGTTCCGAACGCTTCTGCAGGTCCATGTCCTTGACCTGAAGATGGACCGGCTGGTCTTCCTCGTGGTTGGTATTCGACAGGAAGACCGAGGACAGCCGGTCGAAGGTCAGGACGCCGTCGGGCTTCGGATAGGCGATCGGCTTGTGCTTTGATGCCGGCTCCAGGCTTTCGGCATCCGTCTTGCCGTGCTTCATGGTGCCGAACAGGGACAGTCCGAACAGCTGGTTGGTCCACATGTCGAGGCCGCCGAGCGCGACACCGAGGCCGGTGCCGAGCTTCGACCACAGCGGCTTGACGTTTCTGACCCGCTTGAGATCGGTACCGATCGCGGTGGCCCGCCATTCGGTCTCGATCTCGATCGGCTCGTCATTGGCCCGACCGCTCGCAATCGCCGCGGCGATCTTGTCGGCCGCGAGCATGCCTGAGAGAACCGCGTTGTGGCTGCCCTTGATGCGCGGCACGTTGACGAGACCGGCCGAACAGCCGATCAGCGCGCCGCCCGGGAAGGACAGCTTCGGCACCGACTGGTAGCCGCCTTCGGTGATGGCGCGGGCGCCATAGGAGAGGCGCTTTCCGCCTTCGAAAGTGCCGCGGATCGCCGGATGCGTCTTGAAGCGCTGGAATTCCTCGAAGGGATAGAGATAGGGGTTCTTGTAGTTCAGGTGAACGACGAAACCGACTGCGACGAGGTTGTCTTCCAGGTGATAGAGGAAGGAGCCACCGCCGGTCTTCAAACCGAGCGGCCAGCCGAACGAGTGCTGAACCAGACCGGGCCGGTGGTGTTCCGGCTTGACCTGCCAGAGTTCCTTGAGGCCGATGCCGTATTTCTGAGGCTCACGGCCGTCCTGCAGGCCGAATTTGGCGATCAACTGCTTGGCGAGCGAACCGCGCACGCCCTCGCCGATCAGCACGTATTTGCCATGCAATTCCATGCCGCGGGTGAAGGCCGGACCAGGCTCGCCGTTCTTTTCGATGCCCATGTCGCCGGTGGCGACGCCGATCACCGCACCTTCGTCGTTGTAGAGCACTTCGGTCGCGGCAAATCCCGGATAGATCTCGACGCCGAGGCTTTCCGCTTTTTCGGCGAGCCAGCGACAGACGTTGCCGAGCGAGACGATGTAGTTGCCGTGATTGTTCATCAAAGGCGGCATGGCGAAGTTCGGCAGGCGCACCGAACCGGCCGGGCCCAGCAACAGGAACTGGTCGTCGGTGACCGGCGTCTTGAAAGGATGCCCCTCATCCCGCCGCCAGTCCGGCAGAAGCTTGTCGATGCCGACAGGATCCACCACCGCGCCCGAGAGGATATGCGCGCCGACTTCCGAACCTTTTTCGAGCACGACGACGGTCAACTCCGGATTGACCTGTTTCAGGCGGATCGCCGCCGAGAGCCCCGCCGGTCCGGCACCGACAATCACCACGTCGAATTCCATCGATTCGCGTTCGGGAAGTTCCTGCTCGCTCATTTCCAACTCCGCTCGCCGGCCCCTCCCGGCTCAATTCAGGCACCTGTCTTGACAAAAGCAACCCCGTTTGTCGAGGCGGGAAAGCGTCTTCCGCCTTGCCATTCGCGCAAACTGCGTTTCGTTTTACTCATATTACTTTTACGTGCACGTAAAATACTTCGGCAAAAATGAAAATCAAGTTGCCTTCGTGCCCGCTTGCGGCGGTTTCACCTTGAAAAGCGCGCAGAACAGTTGCATGCCGCGCAGAGACCCGGACACGGCAGCCTGAGATGACGAAAAATAATTCGCATTCGACCACCTCCGCGACGGACCTGATTACCAGGCTTTCGGCGCTTCACCCGGATTTGGCCATTCTGGGACCGGATGACCTTGCGGGCCGCCATCCCGGCGAACACAAGCGCAATTTCGATGCAGGCGTCATGGCCCAGCCAGGGTCGCCGGAAGCCGCTGCCGCACTGGTTTCGTGGTGCGCGACCCACAGTGTCGGGATCGTGCCGCAAGGCGGTCTCACCGGCCTGGTCGGGGGAAATGTCAGCCGGGCGGGCGAAGTCATCCTGTCGTCGCAGCGGCTGAACCGCATCCTGTCGATCGAGCCGGAGGAGATGACGGCAACCGTCGAAGCCGGCGTGACGCTTGAAGCCTTGCAGCAGGCGCTGAAGCCGCTCGGGCTCTCGACCGGCATCGATCTCGGTTCGCGCGGCTCGGCAACGATCGGCGGAATGATCTCCACCAATGCGGGCGGCATCCTCGCCTTCCGCAACGGCGTGATGCGACACCAGATCCTCGGACTGGAGGCCGTGCTTCCATCGGGAGAGCTTTTTTCGGACCTGACGCGGGTGGTGAAGGTCAGCGCAGGCCCCGATCTCAAGCACCTCTTTATCGGCGGAGAAGGCGCCTTTGGTTTCGTCACCCAGGCCGTGCTGAGGCTCGAGCCGGAACGGCCGCACCGGGCAACTGCGATGATCGGCGTGCCGGATGCCATGACCGCACTTAGGGTCATCAGGCATTTCCGCGGCCTTCCCGCCGTGACGCTCGAAGCCGCCGAGATGATGTGGCCTCGTTATATCCGCGATCATGCGCGTTTGAAGAATGTCGAACTGGATTGGCTGGAGGAAACGGCATCCGCGCTGCTGATCGAGATTTCGGCCGAGGATATTGACACGGCAAAGCTGGCGATCGAGACCGGACTGGAAACACTTTGGGAACCGCTGGGGCTGCAAGGCGGAATTATCGCGCAATCCCTCGCCCAAGCGGCCCGCCTTTGGGATCTGAGGGAGGATTCCGGGTTCTATTATGCCGAAATTCCGGACGCCGCGTCTTTCGACATTTCGTTGCCGCCAAAGTTCCTGGATGACTATGTCAGCGGTCTGCAGGCCCGCCTCAAGAAGATCGATCCGACCTATGAAGCCTATGTCTATGGCCACATTGCCGACGGCAACCTGCATCTGACGCTGATCAAGCGCGGCCCGCTTGTCGAAACGGAATTGCGGCCCGTCGAGGAAGCAGTCTATACGGGCATTACAGATGCAGGCGGAAGCTTTTCGGCGGAACATGGGGTCGGGCTCGAGAAAAAGTTCGGCTATGAGCGTTTCCTGTCCCGCGAGAAACAGGCGCTCGCCCGGACCCTCAAGCTGGCGCTCGATCCGAAAGGAATTTTCAACCGCGGCAAGGTGCCGTTCTGACGCCCATCGCAATCGGACGCTTCCCGACCGCGCCACGGCCACTATAACCAACTCCCAAAACCATCGCAGGGACATCGTCACAAGGAGAACAACATGGATCTCGGCATTTCGGGCAAACGCGCCCTCGTGCTCGCCTCGTCGCGGGGGCTCGGCCTCGGCATCGCCAAGGCACTCGCCGCCGAAGGTGCGAACGTGCTGCTGGTCGGCCGTTCCGGAGACCGGCTTGCGGAAAACTGCAAGGCGATCAATGCCGAAGGCAAGGGAAAGGCCGACTGGGTCTGGGGTGATCTTTCGGACCTGAACTTCGTCGAGGCCATGACCGCGGCGGTGAAGGAAAAGCTCGGCGGCATCGACATCCTGGTCAATAATACCGGCGGCCCGACGCCTGGCACCTCCGAGGAAATGACGGCCGACAAGCTCGATACCTTCTTCCAGTCCATGGTGCTGCGGGTCATCACGCTCACCAACGCCCTCCTGCCGCAGATGAAGGAACAGGGCTGGGGACGTATCCTGACGGTCGCCTCTTCCGGCGTCTTCGAACCGATCCCCAATCTGGCGCTATCCAACACGTTGCGTGCGGCCCTGGTGGGCTGGAACAAGACGCTCGCGGTGGAAGTCGCGGGCTATGGAATCACCGCCAACATGCTGCTTCCCGGCCGCATCCACACCGATCGCATCGACGAACTGGACGGCGCGAACGCCAAGCGCACCGGAAAATCGCTCGAGGAAATCCGCTCGGCTTCGGTCAAATCGATTCCCGCCGGCCGTCTAGGGAAGGTGGAAGAATTTGCGGCAGCCGGCGCGTTCCTGTGCTCGGCACCGGCAAGCTATGTCACGGGCACCATGCTTCGTGTCGACGGCGGCGCGTCCCGTTCGATCTGACGGGCCAAAGCCAGCCGCTAAACATTGAATCAAATTGCGGTTCCGGTATTTCCGGGATCGCAACGGGACGGCGATAAGGAATTGGGCTAGGCCCCAACTCACAGGATCGCCGGCATGATCGAAAGCATTTCCGGGGCCACCGAAGCACCCTCCCCGAGTAGTCCCGCAACGGCGGTACGGATGCCGACCTCTACGGCTGCGGCGATCGCGCAGACGCTTGCGGTTGCGCAGGTGGAGACGGCGTTTCTTGGAACCCGGCAGGCGGCCACGCGGCATGCCTCGGAGACTGCCGCGCTTTCGAGCAAATCGCCCCTGCTGCACGCCCGCAGCTTGGAAGCGGTGGACGACGCGGTTGTCCGCAACCTCCTGGATAGCCTCTCGCCGGCAAGCCGCGTGATCGGCAGCTTCTTCCTCACCGATGGCGAGGATCCGGCGCCGAAATCGCTCATCGCCACCTATTACGAAGACGTCTGAGCCACCCATCACGCAATTGCGTTTGGCCGGGGTGGCTGTCGACGCGTATAATCTCCGGACTAGTACGGGAGATCTTCCAATGCGTGTCTTCAGGCTTGCTTTCTCGGCATTCGGTGTCCTGCTGATCGCCGTCGGCGCCTTATGGATTGGCCAGGGTACCGGCGCCTTTCCGTATCCCGCCACGAGCTTCATGATCAACCAGACGCCGTGGATCATCAACGGCCTGATTGCAGCCATCGGCGGGCTTATTGTCATCCTGGGCTCACGCCGCATACTTCACTAAGGCGCTGCTCGATCCTTTAGATCCGCCCAATGCGCTTCAGGTCTGTTTTGCGCCTATCGTTGACGCAAGGCCGCGGCCTACTCTTGCGCGACCTGCGCCAGTGGTCCACGGCAACTGCTGCAGCCTGAAGATGAACAAAATTAACTCCAATTCATCTAACCCATTCATTACTAACATTTAATCCGCCTTCACCTGTTCGTGAGCCGGGGACGGACAATCTGTCTTTTTTGCGCCGCAATATAGGCAGCTCGATGGGAACCGCATCATTGACAACCAGAGGCAAGCGGTGACCTCATGAAGAAGATCTGGATTTTTGCAGGCGTTCTTGTTGTTGCGGGGGCTTCGACCTTGGAGTTCCGGGACCGGCTTCCCTTCCTTTCACCTCTCGTTCACGAGGCTTCCGCCGATACGGGTGGCGGCCAGCCTCAGGATCAGCAGCGCCGACGTAGCGACGGTCCTCCGCCGACGGTAAAGACGGCCGCGGCTGAACGTGCCGCTCTTCCGATGGACATAGTGGCGGCGGGCTCGGCGGCCGCCGACGAGGACACCACGATCGCCGCGCAGCAAGCCGGCCTCGTCGTCAGCATTGCCGCGACGGACGGCGCATCCGTCAAGGCGGGAGATCTGATTGCCAAGCTGGACGAGCGCACGGCAAAAGCGGCGCTTGCCAAGGATCAGGCCCTGCTCGTCCGGGATCAGGCGACGCTTGCGCAGGCGCAAACCGCGCTTACCCGCGCTAACGACCTCGTGCAGCGCAATGCCGGTACCCAGCAAACCGCCGACGAGGCTCGCGCAGCCCGCGATACCGCTGCCGCGACGGTCGATGCGGACAAGGCATCCATAACCGCCGATCAGGTTGCGGTGGACAACACGGCGATCCAGGCACCCTTCGACGGCAGGCTCGGCGAAATTGCGGTCAGCAACGGCGCCTATGTCAGCGCCGGCACTGCGATCGTCACCATTGCCAAATACGACCCGATCTATGTGCAGTTCCATCTTCCGCAGGTCTATCTCGGCGAGCTGAAGCAGGATTTCGGGAGCGACGGTCTCAAGGTGGAAGCGGTGCCGCAGAGCGGCGGCAAGCCGGTAAAAGGCGCACTCACCTTTTTCGACAATACGGTCGACCCTGCCTCAGGCACGATTCTCGTCAAAGCGAGATTCGACAACCCCTCCGGAACGCTCTGGCCGGGACAATCGCTGAACGTCACCGTGCATTTCGAGAGCGACGAAAAAGACATCGTCGTGCCGACAGTGGCGGTCAGCCCCGGCGCCGACAGTCCCTTCGTCTATACCGTCGGCGACGACAAGAAGGTCCACAAGACGCCGGTCAAGATCACACGGTCGAACGGCTCCGACACGGCGATTGCCAGCGGCCTCGACGCGGGAACGCACGTCGTCGTCGAAGGCCAGCTGCAGCTCGTCGATGGCGCCGCCGTGGCAGAAGAGTTCCAGGGTGGAAAGATCGACAAGGCCGACGGCGCTGGCCAGCCGATCCAATTGGGAGAGGCACAATGATCCCGCAATTCTGCATCCGCCGCCCGGTCGCCACGACGCTTCTCGCAATCGGCGCCATGCTGGCGGGCCTTGCCGGTTATCAGCTGCTGCCGGTCGCCGCCCTGCCTCAAGTCGATTTTCCGACGATCAACGTTTCAGCCCAGCTCACCGGCGCCTCCCCCCAGACCATGGCGACTTCCGTTTCGACGCCGCTTATCAAGAAGTTCGAAACCATTCCGGGCATCAGCGAGATCAGCGCCACGAACTCGCTCGGCAATACATCGATCGTGCTGCAATTCGACCTCAACCGGAATATCGATGCCGCAGCCGCCGACGTGCAGGCCGCCATATCGCAATCGACGCGGCAACTGCCGGACAACATGACCACGCCCCCGAGCTATCGGAAAACCAATCCTGCGGATGCGCCGGTGCTGCTCCTTGCCGTGCGCAGCGACAGCCTGCCGCCCAGCAAGGTCGACGAGATCGCCGAGGACGTGCTTTCTCCCGCGCTTTCGACATTGCCCGGGGTGGCGGAAGTTTCCATCTACGGTTCCAAGACCTTTGCGGTGCGGGTCGAACTCGACCCGGCCAAGCTGCAGGCGCGCAATCTCGGCGTCGATACTGTCACCAATGCGATCGCCAACGCCAACAGCCAAGCGCCGGTCGGGTCATTGGAAAACGACAGCCAGCGGCTGACGATCAACGCCGATACGCAACGGACGAATGCCAGCCAGTTCCGCTCGCTGGTGATCGCCAGTCCGAATGGCGCACCGGTCCATCTTGGCGATGTCGCCGATGTTCAAGACAGTGTGGAAAACCTCGACGCGGGTAGCTGGTACGACGGAAATTCCGCCATCATTCTCGCCATCCAGCGTCAGCCGGATGCCAATACGGTCGACGTCGTGGACGCAGTGCGGGCCAAGCTGCCGGCGCTTTCCTCGGAGCTGCCGAAATCGGTCTCAATCAGCGTCATGAACGACGCTTCGACGGCAATCCGCGCCTCGATCGCCGATGTGCAGTTCTCGTTGATGCTGACGATCGCGCTGGTCGTGCTCGTCATCTACCTCTTCCTCGGCAGGCTCTCGGCCACGATCGTTCCGGCGCTCGCGGTGCCCTTGTCGCTGATCACCACCTTCGGCGCCATGTATGTGCTCGGCTACAGCATCGACAACATATCGCTGCTCGGGCTGACACTCTCGGTCGGGCTGGTGGTGGACGATGCGATCGTCATGCTGGAAAACATAATGCGGCATATCGAGGATGGGATGCCGGTGATGCAGGCGGCCCTTCAGGGCGCCTCGGAGGTGAGCTACACGATCATCTCGATGTCGGTGTCGCTGATCGCGGTCTTCATCCCGATCCTGCTGATGGGCGGCGTCGTCGGCCGGCTGTTCAACGAATTCGGCATGGTGGTGGCTCTCGCCATCGTCGCCTCGGCGGTGGTGTCGCTGACGGTGACGCCGATGCTGGGCTCACGTCTTTCCGGCGGAGAGCATCATCCGGGGCTCATTGCGCGCGTCTTCGATACCGGTTTCAGCCGCACGCTGAAGGGCTACGACCGGTCGGTCGGCTGGTGCCTGAGGAACCGCGGCATCATCATGCTCGTCTTCCTCGCCTCGGTGGGCGGCTCCGTCTATCTCTTTAGAACGCTGGCGACCAGTTTCTTCCCGAGCGAGGATATCGGCAGTCTGAGCATCTCCACACAGGCCCGCGAGGATATTTCCTATCCGGCGATGCGCGATCTGCAGGCTCAGGTGGCGGCTGCCGTCCAGAAAAATCCGGCCGTCGCCCATGTCACCTCTATCGTCGGCAGCAATGGCCGGAACCCGCTCAACAAAGGCACGATCTTCGTGCAGCTGAAGGACAGCGATCAGCGCCCACCGCTTGAGCAGACGCTCCGGGAATTGAGGCAGGGAACGGCGAAGATCGCCGGCATCAAGAGCTTCATCACACCGCAGCAGAGCCTGCGCTTCGGCGGCCGGCAGACCGCCAGCCAATACCAGCTCGTCGTGCAGGCGCTCAACGCGCCCCAAACCAACGAATGGGCCGACAAGATCCAGGCGGCGATGCGGGCCGATCGGGCACATTTCACCGACGTCACGTCGGACGCCCAGAATGACGCGATCGAGGCCAATATCAAGGTCGATACGGAAAAGGCGGCCGCCTTCGGCATTACCGACCAGCAGCTCCGGCAGACGCTGCAGATGGCGTTCGGCGGCTATACGGCAGCGGAGATCCAGTCGACCGGCGACAGCTACGACGTCATCACCGAATTCGACAATACCAGACAGTGGAACGACCAGATGCTGCAGGACGTCCGTGTCCTGTCTTCCAACGGCTCGCTGGTGCCGCTGTCGAACTTCGCCCAGGTAATCCGGCAGACGGCGCCGGTGACGATCAACCAGACCGGCCAGCTCGTCTCGACCACGGTATCGTTCAACCTGCCAGCCGGCGTTTCGCTGAGCGATGCGACGGCGGCGATCGACCAGATCAAGATGCAGCTGCAGATGCCGAACGACGTGTTCACGACCTATGGAGGCACGGCGCAGATCTTCCAGCAGAGCCAGGGCAATACGCCGTTTCTGATCCTCGCCGCGGTTCTCACCATCTACGTGGTGCTCGGCGTTCTCTATGAAAGCTTCATCCACCCACTGACGATCCTCTCCGGCCTTCCGGCGGCGGCTTTCGGGGCGCTCCTGGCGTTGAAGCTTTTCGGCTTCGATCTCTCGATCATCGCCCTGATCGGGCTGTTGATGCTGATCGGCATCGTCAAGAAGAATGCGATCATGATGATCGATGTGGCGGTAGAGACGATGCGCTCGAAGGGGGAAACGGCAAGTGACGCGATCCACGAAGCCTGCGTGCGGCGCTTCCGGCCGATCATGATGACGACCTTCTGTGCATTGCTGGGTGCGCTGCCGATCGCGCTCGGCACCGGTGCTTCCTCCGAACTGCGCCAGCCGCTCGGCATCGCGGTGGTCGGTGGTCTCATCGTTTCCCAGGCGCTGACGCTGTTCATCACGCCCGTCATCTTCGTGGAGATGGACCGGTTCGGACGCTTCCTGGGAAGACTTTGGACGAGGAAGGACAACGAGCGGCGCGAGGCCAACGACGACGTGCCGACGGCGATCGCGGCGGAGTGATCCCCCTGCTGACGGCAGGTAACCTTAACCGATAACCTGAACGCAAGACTCCGTTTGCTTTAGACCCTTCAAATACAGTTTATAGAAGGGGCAATGCATTGCCAAAGTCGGCGCTCAGCGCTGCGGGCGGCCGGGTCAGGGGGTGACCCGGCCGTTTTTTTATCGGGCGAAGGCCCAGCCGAATCAGAGCCCTTCCGCCAATTTCGGAAGATCTCCAATCAGCGAATCCCGCACCACGAAGCTGATCGGGGTTCCTTTGTATCGCTTGGTATCGACCAGCAGCCTTGCGAAGACGACGCGACGCTCGTCCTTCACCGCCCAGCCGACGAACCAGCCGAGCGGGCGGTCGTAATCCACCTTTCCAGCCGTGTCGCGCAGCCAGCCGGAACCGGTCTTGCCCTGGATATCCCAGCCATTTCCGGCCTCGAAATGCGGAACGATGGCGAGCGTCATGTCGACGGCGTGTTCGGAGATCGGCAGGCCGCCATTGAGGAACCGGCGCAGGAACTGCACCTGCTCATCCGGCGAGATTTTCAGCGAGGACATCAGCCAGGATTCGGTCAGGCCATCGGTATTGCCCGGGCCGCCCGAGACATCGCGGTTGCCGTAACCGAAGCGCTGGATGTAATCCGTAAACTTGCCTCTTCCGAGCTTGCGGGCGATCTCCTGCGAATACCAGACGATCGACTCCTTTTCCCAGATCAGCGGATCGACATCCTTCTTGACCCGCTCCGGTCCGCCGAACTTCGTTTGATACTTCCAGCGGGGGTTTTGGGCGTCGGTAAGGATTCCCGCGTCATAGCCCATCATGGCCAAAGGCAGTTTGAAGGTGGATTGCGGATAAAAACCCTGATCGCAGGCGCCCTGGCGATAGAGCGTCTCACCGCTTTGCTCGTCGATGACGACGGTGCAGCGGATCGGTTCGGCGGCCCGAACAGAGACGCAGTCCAGAAACGCTGCAGTAATTCCGAGAGAAAGTGCCAGAAGAAATGAATTTCTGAAAGCCATCGTTGGTGCTCCAAGTGGTTCGGCACGGCTTTTCTAGGCTGGCTTGCAAGCCCCAATCAAACGATGATAACTGCTGGCAGACATGAATTAAATTAGGTCATGGCCATGGTTCGACCCCATTTGCCGCTGAACGCGCTACGCGCCTTCGAAGCCGCAGCGAGGCATCTTTCCTTCACCCGGGCGGCAATCGAACTGTGCGTGACGCAGGCAGCGGTCAGTCATCAGGTGAAGCTCCTGGAACAACGGCTCGGCGCGACGCTGTTCCGCCGCCTGCCGCGCGGGCTGATGATCACCGAGGAAGGATTGGCGCTGCTACCGGCGCTGCAGGATTCGTTCGACCGGATGGCCGCGATGCTGGAGCGCTTCGAAGGCGGGCATGTGCGCGAGGTGCTGAAACTCGGCGCGGTCGGCACGCTCGCGGTCGGCTGGCTGCTGCCCCGGCTGTCCGATTTCCGGGAGAAATACCCCTTCATCGATCTGAGGCTCTCAACCAACAACAACCGGGTCGACATCGCTGCGGAAGGGCTGGACTACACGATCAAGTTCGGCAACGGCGCCTGGCACGATATCGAGGCGGAGGCGCTGTTCGAAGCGCCGCTTTCTGTTGTCTGCATTCCGCCGATCGCAAGGCAGATCAAGGTCCCGGAAGACGTCGCCCACCAGACGCTGCTGCGCTCCTACCGCGCCGACGAATGGCCGGGCTGGTTCGAGCAGGCGGGCGTCGCCCCGCCACAGATCCGCGGCATGGTGTTCGACAGTTCCGTGCTGATGGTCGAGGCGGCGATGCAAGGGGCCGGCGTGGCGCTCGCCCCGCCGCTGATGTTTTCCCGACAGCTCGCCACCGGCATCATCGAACAGCCCTTCGACATCTACATATCCAAGGGCAGCTACTGGCTGACGCGGCTGAAATCCCGCTCGGTCACGCCGGCCATGGAAATGTTCCGCAACTGGCTTGCCGAAGAGGCGGCGGAGACGCGCGGGCAGTTGGAAATCTAGGCTCCCGGGGTTGCCATTCCGCCCTCCTTGTGCGATCACGCGCCCTCTCAAAATTTCCGGGGCGCGAGCAGCGCCCTTTTTGCGTTCGGAGCCGTATCGGCTTCGGTTCAATGACCTTTGATGGATAAAAGGAGCACGGCCATGGCACGGGCGCTCGGGCTTGATTTCGGCACGACGAATACGGTGATGGCACTGGCGGATGGTGGCAGCGCCACGCATTCGATGCGCTTCACCAGCAGTGCCGGCGAGAGCGATTCGATGCGGACCGCGCTTTCCTTCATGAAGGACCCCGTGATGGGCGCGCAGGCGCTGAAGGTCGAGGCCGGACAGGCGGCGATCCGCCAGTTCATCGACAATCCCGGCGACTGCCGCTTCCTGCAGTCGATCAAGACCTTTGCGGCGAGCGCGCTGTTTCAAGGCACGTTGGTGTTTGCCCGCAGGCATGTCTTCGAAGACCTGATGGAGATCTTCCTCAAGCGGCTCAAGGCCTATGCGGACGACAACTGGCCGTCGGACGTGTCTCGCGTCATCGCCGGCCGGCCGGTGCATTTTGCCGGCGCCAACCCGGACCCGAAGCTTGCGACGGAACGCTACAACGAGGCTCTGACGCGGCTCGGCTTTCCGGAAATCCACTACGTCTACGAGCCGGTGGCGGCGGCCTATTATTTCGCCCAGACGCTGAAAAGCGATGCCACCGTGCTGGTCGCCGACTTTGGCGGCGGCACGACCGACTATTCGCTGATCCGTTTCGAGCGCAAGGCCGGCAAGCTGACGGCAAAGCCGATCGGCCATTCCGGCGTCGGCGTTGCCGGCGACCATTTCGACGCGAAGATGATCGACAATCTGGTGGCGCCCGAAATCGGCAAGGGCACGTCCTTCAAGAGCTTCGACAAGGTGCTGGAAGTGCCGGCGGGCTACTACGCCAATTTCTCGCGCTGGAATCAGCTGTCGATCTTCAAGACCACACGGGAATTCACCGATCTCAAATCGCTGGTGCGTTCGGCGCTCGACCCGGACAAGCTGGAGCTTTTCATCGAACTCGTGGAGCATGACGAGGGCTACCCGCTCTACCAGGCGATCTCGGCGACCAAGATGGCTTTGTCCGGCGCGGAAGAAGCGGAATTCAACTTCGCGCCCCTCGGCAAGGCAGGCCGCAAGCTGGTGAAGCGGACCGACTTCGAGACGTGGATCACCGACGACCTCGCCCGCATCGAGGGCGCACTGGACGAGGTGCTGGAAAACACGAATACGCCGCCCGCCGAAATCGACAAGGTGTTCCTGACCGGCGGCACGTCTTTCGTCCCGGCCGTGCGCGGCATCTTCACCCGGCGCTTCGACACCTCCAAGATCGAAAGCGGCGGAGAACTGCTCTCCATCGCCCATGGCCTGGCGCTGATCGGCGAAAGCGACAACGTCCAGCAATGGGCGGCGTGACTTCCCTCCGGGCTTGCGGTTCGCTAGTGTCAGACCGATGAACGCCGCCAAGGATCTCGATACGCCGGAGCTTCGCGCCCTTCTGCATTTCTATGCGGATTCGGGGGTCGAATGGCTTGTCGAGGACGAGCCGGTCGATCGGTTGGCGCAATTTGCGGCGCAGAAGGCGGCGCAGGCCGAGGCAAAAATACCCGCCACGGCGCGTCAGCAGCAGCCGGCGCAGGGCGAACCCACCGCACCGCCCCGAACCGCGGACGCACCCGCGCCCACCAAGGGCCGCACCGCTCCGACCGCGCGCCCAGCCGCTGCGGCCCCCCCCCCCTCGGTCGCGGTGCCGGATGGCGAGGCGGTTGCGTCCGCCCGCTTTGCGGCGGAAAGCGCCCGGTCGCTGCCGGAACTCAAGACAGCGCTCGAAGCCTTCAGCGGCTGCAACCTCAAGAATGGCGCGCGCTCCACCGTGTTCGCGAGCGGCGATCCCGCCTCCGGCATCATGGTGATCGGCCCGATGCCGAATGCGGACGACGACCGCGACGGCATCCCCTTTTCAGGGCGGCAGGGCCAACTGCTGGATAGAATGCTCGGTGCGGTCGGGCTTTCACGCCAAACGGTCATGCTCACCAACGTCATTCCCTGGAGGCCGCCCGGCAGCCGCATGCCGTCCGATGCCGAACTCGACATCTGCCGGCCCTTCCTCGAACGGCAAGTGGCGCTGGCCGAACCGAAACTGCTCCTGCTGCTCGGCAATTTCCCCGCCCGCTTTTTCTTCGGCGGCAATGGCACGATCCATTCGCTGCGCGGAGAATGGCGCGATATCTCGTTCAGCGGCGCTAATCTTCCGGCGATCGCGACGCTGCACCCGCAGGAGCTTCTGGCGGCACCGGCCAACAAGGCGCTCGCCTGGCAGGACCTGCTGACATTCAAAATGCGGCTTTCCGCCCACTGATTGCCCGCATTTCAGGCACGCCTGCGCCGAATTGGCACAAAGTTACCAAATTGTGAAAATCGTCATGCATTTGGCGCATGGCAGCATGGCGTTTTGCTGCATTGCAGAATCGATGTTGCGGCGCAATATATGCAGTGTGTCTTGGGAGGAATACTAGGTTTAAGGAACCAAGGCCATGACTACCCGCTTCCGCCCGATCCATTCGGGCTTCGAAACCCTTCGCATCGCCGGCCTGCCGCCGCGCTCGACGCAGGGTTATCATCATTTCGGCTCAGCCACTAACGAGCAGATCACGTCGCGCGCAATGGCGCGTCCGATGGGCGTCACCCGCCCTGCTGCTGTCTTCGCGGATTTCCGCGAGCGCTGATCGAACCGACAAGGAAGCCGTCATGACAACCGCACTCTTCCATCCGATCCGCACTCTCCGCGAGAATCTGTCCCAGATCGGCGCTGCCGTGAACGCCTCGCGCGAATACAGCCGCGCCGGCGCCGTTCGTGCAAGCGCCGAAAAGGTCAATCCCGCCACGGCGGCAATCCCCCTCTGATCCGAACTTCCGTCAGGTACCGGCGGAAGGCGGTGACGCCTTGCGCGCCGCTTTCCGTTCGAGCCCGAGCTGGTGCTCGCGGTATATGATGAATATCCCCGCCGAGACCGTGATTGCCGTTCCGACGAGCATGCTGACGGTCGGCACATCCCCGAACAGAACATAGGCGATGCCGATCCCGAGCAGGATCGAGGTATATTCGAAGGGCGCGACGGTCGAGACGTCGGCGTTGCGATAGCTTTCGGTCAACAGGAGCTGTCCAATGCCGCCGCAGAATCCGGCCCCGACCAGAAAAAGCTTTTGCTCGACCGTCAGGGGAGCCCAGCCGAACGGCAGGCTGATCAGGGAAAAGACGGCGGCCGTCAGCGAGAAATAGAGGACGATGGTCGAGGTCTTCTCGGTGCGGACGAGCTGGCGCGTCTGGACCAGTGCGAAGCCCGCCAGCACTGCCGACAAAATCACGGCAGCGGCTCCGACCGCCTGCTCCGATCCCATGCCGCTCTCGTTGAACATGGTCAGTTTGGGCCAGGAAATGATCACCACCCCGACCATGCCGATCGCCACCGCCGTCCAGCGGTAGACCCGCACCGTTTCCTTCAGCACGATGGCCGCGAAGACCACCGCCAGCAGCGGGGTCGAATAACCGAGCGCAATGGCATCGGGCATCGGAAGGTGCACCAGCCCGTAAAACCCGCAAGCCATGGAGAGGATGCCGAAGAAACCGCGCTTCAGATGGCCTGGAAGGCTTTCGGTGTGGAAGCCGCGCTGGAGCTCTCGCCGGAAGGCGAGATAGACCATGATCGGCACGAGTGCGAAAGCGGACCGATAGAAGGTGATCTGGCCGGCTGGAACGCCTGCGCCCGCCGACTTGATGCAGGTCTGCATCATCACGAAAACGACGACGGAGGAAACTTTGAACATGATCCCCCGAAGGGGATTCAGGGCGTCGGCAGCCATCAATGGAACTCTTGGAAGATTTTCGGCCGCGTCGATACGGAGCCTGGCGAGACGTTCGGAGATTCGCTTTGCCGTCAAAATAACTCAAAAGTGCGGCGCACGCGATCAAAACTGATGATAGGTCGATCAATATCCGTGACCGGATACCCCGTGCCGGAGATATGCCGAAATCACATGAGGTATAATTTAGCGAAAATTTCAACAATCGTTTAGCATTGCGTGCAACTATGCCCGCGGCAATGGACATGCGTTGGTTCAGGGGGAGTGCCGAAAGGCTCCCGACGCCATATTGAAGAGCCGGTTCAGGAAGAAACATGCGAACAGATACGGGTCAGATCGTTCATCTGGCAGATTACCGCCCCACCGATTTCGTCCTGGAACGCGTCGATCTGACGTTCGAGCTCGATCCGACCAACACCAAGGTCGAAGCCAGGCTGATCTTCCACCGCCGCGAGGGCGTCGATCCTTCCGCTCCGCTGGTGCTCGATGGTGACGAACTCACGCTTTCCGGTCTCCTGTTCGACCAGAACGAGATCCCAGCCAGCCAATACGACGTCACGCCGGAAAGCCTGACCATTCGCGACCTGCCCGCGGAATCTCCGTTCGAAATCACCGTCACCACGTTCATCAACCCGGAAGCCAATACGCAGCTGATGGGTCTCTACCGCACCAACGGCATCTACTGCACCCAGTGCGAGGCGGAAGGTTTCCGCCGGATCACCTATTTCCCCGACCGGCCGGATGTGCTCGCGCCCTATACGATCACCATCGTTGGCGACAAGACGGCCAATCCGGTCATGCTCTCGAACGGCAATTTCCTGGGCGGCGCCGGTTACGACGAAGGCCGCGCCTTTGCCGCCTGGTTCGATCCGCATCCGAAACCCAGCTATCTTTTCGCGCTGGTCGCCGGCGATCTCGGTGTGGTCGAAGACACGTTCGAAACGATGTCCGGCCGCGAGGTCAAGCTGAAGATCTATGTGGAGCACGGCAAGGAACCGCGTGCCGCCTATGCCATGGATGCGCTGAAGCGCTCGATGAAATGGGACGAGGAACGGTTCGGCCGCGAATACGATCTGGACATCTTCATGATCGTCGCCGTGTCAGACTTCAACATGGGGGCCATGGAGAACAAGGGCCTCAACGTCTTCAACGACAAATACGTGCTGGCCGACCCGGAAACCGCGACCGACCAGGATTACGCGAATATCGAGGCGATCATCGCCCACGAATATTTCCACAACTGGACCGGCAACCGCATCACCTGCCGCGACTGGTTCCAGCTCTGCCTCAAGGAAGGCCTGACGGTCTATCGCGACCATGAATTTTCGGCAGACCAGCGGTCCCGTCCGGTGAAGCGCATTGCCGAAGTGCGGCACCTGAAGTCGGAGCAGTTTCCGGAGGATGCCGGGCCGCTCGCCCATCCCGTCCGCCCGACGAAATACCGCGAAATCAACAACTTCTATACGACGACCGTCTACGAAAAGGGTTCGGAAGTCACCCGCATGATCGCCACCCTTCTGGGCAAGGCGGATTTCAAAGCAGGCATGGACCTCTATTTCGAGCGCCATGACGGGCAGGCCGCAACGGTCGAGGATTTCGTCAAGTGCTTCGAGGATGCGAGCGGTCGCGACCTGACGCAGTTCTCGCTCTGGTACCATCAGGCCGGCACGCCGCTGGTGACCGCTTCCGGCGATTACGACCAGTCGAGCGGCACCTTTACCCTGTCGCTGGAGCAGATGATCCCGGCGACTCCCGGTCAGTCGGCCAAAGAGCCGATGCATATCCCGCTGTCCTTCGCGCTGATCCTCGACAACGGGTCTCTGGCGGCGCCCTCCGCCGTCAAGGGCGGTGAAGTGACCGGCGACGTGCTGCATCTCACCCACCGCAAGCAGACCTTCACCTTCTCGGGTATCTCCTCGCGTCCGGTGCTTTCGCTCAACCGTTCCTTCTCGGCGCCGATCAACCTGCATTTCGATCAGACATCGACCGATCTCGCCCATATTGCCCGCCACGACACGGACCTCTTCGCCCGCTGGCAGGCGCTGACCGATCTCGCCATGCCGAACCTGATGAAGGCTGCACGCGACGCCCGAGACGGCAGGGAGGTCAAATGCGATCCGGCGCTGATCTCGGCTCTACTCGAGGCGGCGGCAGACGACAAACTCGAGCCGGCCTTCCGCGCCCAGGCGCTGACGCTTCCAAGCGAGTCCGACATCGCTCGCGAACTCGGCAGCAACAACGATCCCGATGCAATTCATGCCGGTCGCCATGCCATCCTGAACGCGATCGCGAAGGCCGGAGAGAAAACCTTTCTGCGGCTTTTCGAGGAGATGGCGATCCCCGGTCCCTACACGCCGGATGCGGCCAGTGCGGGCAAACGTTCGCTGCGGAACAGCGCGCTTTCCTATCTCACCTATGCCGAAGGAACGCCTGCGCGCGCAGCGGAGGCTTTCGGTTCGGCCGACAACATGACCGACCTTGCGCAGGCGCTGACGCTGCTTGCGCATCGCTTCCCGGATGCCGCCGAAACGACGGCGGCGCTCGCGAGCTTCCTGACCCGCTTCGACGGCAATCCGCTTGTCATCGACAAGTGGTTTTCGATCCAGGCGACCATTCCTGGCGCCGGCGCATTGACCCGCGTTAAGGGGCTGATGGAGAATTCGCGTTTCGTCGCGACCAATCCGAACCGCGTCCGTGCACTGATCGGTACATTCGCCTTCTCCAACCCGACGGGCTTCAACCGCGCCGATGGAGAAGCCTATCGGTTCCTCGCCGAGCAGATCCTTTCGATCGACCCGAAGAACCCGCAGCTCGCCGCCCGCATCCTCACGTCGCTGCGCTCCTGGCGTTCGCTGGAGCCTGCTCGTGCCGATCATGCGCGATTGGCACTCGGGACGATCGAGCGTGCTTCGACCCTGTCGACGGACGTTCGCGACATCGTGGAACGGATGCTCAAGGGTTGAGGGATAACGCCGCCACAGGCACTCCGTGGCGGCAGTTCCCACGCCGGTGATGCATTGGTCG
This sequence comes from Hyphomicrobiales bacterium, assembly GCA_900469955.1. Taxonomy (GTDB): domain Bacteria; phylum Pseudomonadota; class Alphaproteobacteria; order Rhizobiales; family Rhizobiaceae; genus Neorhizobium. The sequence goes on from UBYX01000018.1 coordinate 38,233, forward strand.
CAGACTCTTGCGAATCGCCTTGAAATCAAACCGTTAAAAAAATCTTATCAACCCTCTGGACACGAAGAATCACTAATGATTCATTAAGTCAGATTCGGGCGAGCGGCGCGTCGAATCACCACGAGGGACTACATGAGAACGATGGCGGACGTGCAGCGGGCAACCGCGGCCGAAGGGCGGCTGCGTTTCAAATTTCCGAGCTTTTCGGGCTTGAAGCACGTCGTTCCAGACGAGGCTCGGCTTTCTGTTCAACCCATTTCGCGCCAGCTGCCGCGGGTGGAGCTGGTCCTGAAGCGTTCGATCCCTCTCCTCATCATCGCCTTCCTCACCGTCGTCGCGGCGTCCCGCATTCTCGGCATCATTGCCGAGCACGGGCGAATGGAAGATGCGGCGCAGCAATCGACTGCGCTCATGGCCATGGCTGCGAAGGCGACTTTGTCAGCCGAGCCCTTCGAATTTTCCGCCAGCAACCGTACGATGGCGGAAACCCGCGTGGGCGCCGTCCTGCCGCCGCCTCAGCTTGAGGCGGATGCCTTCATCCTTCTGGTCGACAATGCCGGGTATATCTTTGGCGGATCCGGACAGGTAGCGGCCTATGTCGGGCGGCGCCTCACATCCGTCCTGCCGGAAACGGCAGCCCTTCGTCGCCTCGGCGACGACGATGGGGTCATCGAGACCTATTTTGGCGCTATCCCCCACTATGCGGCGATCCAGCCGCTCGGCAGCGACGGCGCTTTGGTCGTAGCGGCCCATTCGCTTGAAAGCATCAACCGCTTCTGGCGCCACGAAGTCTCGCTCAACGTCACGCTCTTCACCGGCATTTCCGCGATCCTGCTCGTTATCCTCTACGCCTACTACATGCAGGTGAAGCGGGCGCGCGAGGCGGACGATACCTTCGTGGAATCCAACCTGCGCATCGAGACGGCATTGTCGCGTGGACGCTGCGGCCTGTGGGATTTCGACGTCACCAACCGGCGCCTGTTCTGGTCGGGCTCCATGTACGAGATGCTGGGCCTGCCGCCTGCCGGCAATGTCATCTCCTTCGCTGACGCGGCGCGGATGATGCATCCGAGCGACGGCAATATCTACGCGCTTGCCCGCGCGATCAGCCGCAGCAACGCCAAGCAGGTGGATCAGGTGTTCCGCATGCGCCACGCCGCGGGCCACTATGTCTGGATGCGTGCCCGCGCCCAGGTGGTGAAGACCGCCGCAGGTCGCACCCATGTCATCGGCATCGCTATGGACGTCACCGAGCAGCACCGTCTCGCCCAGCGCTATGCCGAAGCGGACCAGCGGCTCGCCGACGCGATCGAATGCACTTCAGAAGCCTTCGTGCTGTGGGACAAGAACGACCGGTTGGTGATGTGCAACACCCATTTTCAGCAGGCCTACGGGCTGCCGGACAGCGTGTTGGTGCCCGGCACCGAACGTACTGCCGTCAACGCGGCGGCGGCTCGCCCTGTCATCGAGCGGCGCGTTGCCGATCCGGACGGCAGCGGCCTCTCCCGCACCACCGAGGTGCAGCTTGCGGACGAACGCTGGCTGCAGATCAACGAACGCCGCACGCGCGACGGCGGCCTTGTCTCGGTCGGTACTGACATTTCGCTGCTGAAACGCCACCAGGAGCGCCTACGCGACAGCGAGCGCCGGCTGATGGCGACGATCGGCGATCTTTCCTCGTCGCAGAAGAAGCTCGAGCGCCAGAAGGCCGAACTTTCCACCGCCAATGCCAACTATCAGGCGGAGAAAGAACGCGCGGAAGCCGCCAACAAAGCGAAGTCCGAATTCCTGGCCAACATGTCGCACGAGTTGCGGACGCCTTTGAACGCCATTCTCGGCTTCTCCGAAATCCTGATGAACGGCATGTTCGGCCCGCTCGGCTCGTCCAAATATCTGGAATATTCCAAGGATATCCACGACAGCGGCAAACATCTCCTGAACGTCATCAGCGACATCCTCGACATGTCGAAGATCGAGGCCGGTCATATGCGCATCCAGTGCGAGGCCGTGGACCTGAAGCCGCTCATCGAGGAAAGCCTGCGCCTGACATCGGTCGCGGCGCAGGACAAAGCCATCACCATCCAGCGGCGCCTATGCGACAATCTGAACATGGGCGGCGATCGCCGGGCGCTGAAACAGGTGATGCTGAACCTCCTGTCCAACGCGGTGAAGTTCACGAATGAAGGCGGCAAGATCGAGCTGCGGGCGCGCAGGCTGGAGAAGGGCGTGTTGCTCACCATCGCCGACACCGGTATCGGCATACCGAAGGAATCGCTCAACAAGATCGGCCAGCCGTTCGAGCAGGTGCAGAGCCAATATGCGAAGAGCAAGGGCGGTTCCGGCCTCGGCCTCGCCATCTCCCGCTCGCTGATCACGCTGCATGGCGGCACCATGCGGATCCGTTCCAGGGTCGGCGAAGGCACGGTCGTATCGCTGCACATTCCCGACCTGCAGTTTCCGGTCGCCCTGAGAAGGTCGGCCTGAGGCGAACAAGTAGCGCTGGATCTTAAAATCTGCCAACCTTCAGCGGCTACGGCTCCCCGATCCCACAACCGCCCTGAATATCGCGCGCACGGCTGTCGATAGTCGCTTGATCTCGCCCTCAAGCATTCTGATATCCGGGCAGTCGCCGGCGCGGCAGATCCGCTCCACAAGGCCGGTCGGGGCATCACTGGGATCAAAGGGGCCGTCGACGCAGAGCCGGATGATCTGGGAGAGCTCGGTGAACAGCACGAGGGTTTCCAGACAGGTTTCAAGGTCGTCGGGTTTCATCAGCGTCTCGCCGATCGCCTTCAAAGCATCTCCGGTACTCAGGCCATAGGTATCGGCTGTGAAACCTTCTGCCGGCGCGATCAGCCTGAGATATTGGGCGATGAATTCGATATCGATCAGCCCGCCGGGGATAAGCTTGAAATCCCAGATGTCACGCGGTGGCTTTTCCTTTTCGATCAGCTCGCGCATCTCTGCGACGTCGGCGGCAACCTTTCCGACATCCCGTTCCGCGGCCAGCACGTCGTGGATGACATCCCTCGCCTCGTCGGCGAGGCTGGCCTCACCGCAGACGAGCCGTGCCCGCGTCAACGCCATATGCTCCCAGGTCCAGGCCTCCTCCCGCTGATATTTGCCGAAGGCGTTGATGCGGGTGGCCACCGGTCCCTTGTTGCCGGAAGGCCTTAGCCGCAGGTCGACCTCGAATATCACGCCTTCAGACATGGGCGCGGACAGCGCGGCGATCAGGCGCTGGGTCAGGCGGGTGAAATAGCGGGTGGAATCGAGCGGCTTCGGGCCTTCGCTTTCCATCGCCTCGCTGTTGTAGTCGTAGAGCAGGATGAGGTCGACGTCGGATCCGGCCGTCAGTTCGAAGCTGCCGAGCTTTCCCATGCCCATGACGACCACCCGGCCGCCCGGAAAGGTCCCGTGCGAGGCTTCGATCTCCTCCACCACGGCATTCAGAGCCGCTTCGATCAGGAGATCGGCGAGATGGGTAAAGCCGCGTGCCGCCTGGACGCCGGAAATCGCACCGGTCAGGAGCCGGATGCCGATCAGAAAACGCTGCTCGGCCGCAAAGATGCGCAGGCGATCGAGCCGCTCCTCGTAATGCCGGGCTCCGCCGATAAAGGTCGTCAATCGCTGGGAAAGATAGTCGCGCGTCGGCAGTTCCGTCATCATGCCTGGGTCCAGCATGCCGTCGAAGACATGCGGCTTGGAGGCGATGATGTCGGCAAGCCGCGGCGCCGACGACATGATCGTGACGATGAGCGCAAGCAACGGCGGATTGTTGCCGATCAGCGAAAAGAGCTGGATGCCCGCCGGCAGCCCCCTCAGAAAATGGTCGAAGCGCAGCAGCGCTTCGTCTGCCCGCTTGCTTTCGCCGAAGGCCTTGAGCAGCGCCGGCATGAGTTCCGTCAGCCGTTCGCGCGCTTCGACCGATTGCGTCGCGCGGTAGCGGCCATAGTGCCAGGTGCGGATGACGTGGGAAATGTCCGCCGGCCGCTCGAAGCCCAGCGCGGCAAGCGTTTCCAGCGTGCCGGGATCGTCGCGCTGGCCGGTGAAGACGAGGTTGCCGTCACCGCCGGAGAGCTTCGCCTCCTGTTCGAAAAGCCGCGCATAGCGCTTCTCGACCGTCCGCAGAACCTCTTCCAGCCGCGCGGAAAAACTCGCGGCATCGGCAAAACCCAGCATGAAGGCGATTCGCTTCAGCTCCGCATCCGTTGCTGGAAGGTCATGGGTCTGCTCGTCGTGCACCATCTGGATGCGGTGCTCGACATCCCGCAGGAACCAGTAGCAGTCCGTCAACTCAGCCGCGATTTCCGGCGCAATCCATTTGGCATCAGCCAGTGCCTTGAGCGCCGCCTCGGTTTCCCGCGCGCGAAGCGGTGGCATCCGCCCGCCGGCGATCAATTGCTGGGTCTGGGCAAAGAATTCAATCTCGCGGATACCGCCCCGACCGAGCTTCACGTCATGGCCTTTTACGGTGATTGCGCCGTGCCCCTTGTGGACATGGATCTGCCGTTTGATCGAGTGGATGTCGGCAATCGCCGCGTAATCGAGATATTTACGGAACACGAAAGGCGTCAGCAGCCGCATGAAGTTCTCGCCTGCTGGAATGTCCCCGGCAATCGGCCGCGCCTTGATAAAGGCAGCCCGTTCCCAGTTCTGTCCCCTGCCCTCGTAGTAGATAAGCGCCGCGTCGAGCGAGACGGCAAGCGGCGTCGAGCCGGGATCGGGACGCAGGCGCAGGTCGGTTCGAAACACGTACCCGTCCGCCGTCCGTTCCTGCAGGATACGGATCAGACGCCGCATCATCCGGCCGTAGGTTTCCGAAGCTTCGAGCGGGTCCGTCAGTATGCCCGCTTCCGGATCAAAAAAGACGACGATGTCGATATCGGAGGAATAGTTGAGCTCGCGGCCGCCGAGCTTGCCCATGCCAAGCACGATCAGGCCGGAATCCTTGCGGGGATTTTCCGGGTCGCGAACCGTGAGCTTGCCGCTCTCATGACCGGCGAGCAACAGGTGGTCGATCGCAGCCGCCACGCAGGCGTCGGCCATCGCGCTCAGCCAACGGGTCGTGTCGCTGGCGGAAAAAATGCGTGCGAGATCGGCAAGGGCGACCAAAAAGCTCAGGCCTTGCTTCGCGTCCCGCAGGGCGGTCATCACCTCGTTTTCTGCGGGCGTCTTGCCGTCCCTGGGCCGCCAGGCATTCCGCGCTGTATCGACAAGCCGCTGCAAAGCAGGCTCAAGCGGCTCGTTGACAGCCGTAACGAGAAGCGATGGGGAAGCGGCGGCCGTGTCGCGCAGATAGGGCGACAGCGTAAAAGCCGCGATGATGAACTCCTTGAGAGCGCTATCCGCCTTCAGCCATTCCGCAAGAACCGGCTCGGCCTTGCCGATGTCCTTGAGCCCGGCGGAGACCGCTTTTGCTTCCGCCTGGTTCAGCGGTCGAATGACCTCCGCCTTGACCGAATCGAGCCGGTTCTGCTTTTCCGCCACGATACTCTCCTCCAATCTCGCCTTGCCGTTCCCAATTAGGGCTTCGGTGCGGGAAAGACCATGGTCGCGGTGAGGCCGGGTGTCTCCTTGTTGCTTTCGGCGGTCGCCGAGAGCTCCAGCGAGCCGCCATGCAACTCCATCACCGCCTCGACCAGCGAGAGGCCCAGACCGGTGCCCGGCTTGGAGCGGCTTTCGTCGAGACGCACGAAGCGTTTCGTCACCTCCTGGCGCTTGTCGCGAGGAATGCCCGGTCCGTGGTCGCAGACGGAGAGGCGGAACGTGCCGTCTCTCTTGGAAAGCCTGACGCAGATTTTCTTCTCGCCCCTGCTTTCGGCGGCATATTTGACCGCGTTGTCGAGCAGGTTGAAGATCGCCTGGCCGATCAGTTCGCGATTGCCCTGAACCACCAGACCGGGCTGCAGTTCGGTCGTCAGCGAAAGCCCGGCTTCTTCCGCCACCGGCTCATAGAGTTCGGCGCTGTCGCCGGAAATCGCCGAAAGATCGACCTCCGACATCTCCGCGGCGATCGAACCCGCTTCGACCCTCGAAATCATAAGCAACGCGTTGAATGTCCGGATGAGCTGGTCGGATTCTGCGATGATGCCTTCCAGAGCCGTCCGCCGCACCTCGTCGCGTCCCTCCGCCAACGCATCGGCTGCCTTGTTGCGCAATCTGGTCAGAGGAGTCTTCAGGTCGTGGGCGATATTGTCGGAAACCTGGCGCAGCCCTTCATTCAGCTTTTCGATGCGCCCGAGCATGGCGTTGAGCGAATCCGACAGGCGGTCGAATTCATCACCTGATTTGCCGACGGGCAACCGTTGGGATAGGTCGCCGGCCATGATCTTCTGGCTTGCCGCGGACATTCGGTCGATGCGCTTCAGCGCATTGCGGCCGATGCCAAACCAGATGACCAGCGCACCGATCCCCATGATGGTCAGAGCCACCATCAAGGCCCGTCGCACGATGCCGCGGAACCGGCCGGGGTCACCGAGGTCGCGCCCTACCATCACTCTCAGGCCGTTGTCGAGACGCAGGACGTTGCCGACCGCCATATGCCGCCCTGGCCGGCTGACTTCCGCATAGGGTTCGTAGCTGAAGGGAATTACGGTCCAGCCCTGCTCCTCGAGGACGCCCGGCTGCACGGAGGCGACATTGCCGGCCAGCATCTCGCCGTTCGGGCCCGCGATCACGTAAAGATTGGCACCGGGCTGGCGGGTACGGCGCTCGATCAGGCGCAAAAGAAGGCTGATGCCTCCGCGTTCATAGGTGCGCTGGACGTCCTGCACTTCCTCCTGCAGCGTCTGGCGCGTCTGCTGGGCCAGCAGGCGCTCGGACATTGCCGTGACGTAAAAGACCAGGAAGGCGGCACACAGTGCGAAGAGCAGGATATAGAGCGCAGACAGCCGCACGGCCGTCGAGCGGAACATCAGACGGGCGCGAGCGAACAAGAGAGGCTACCCCTCGTCCTTGATCATATAGCCGGCGCCGCGGATGGTCTTCAGAAGCGGCCTGTCGAAGTCCTTTTCGATCTTCGATCGCAGCCGGGAGACATGCACGTCGATCACATTCGTCTGAGGGTCGAAGTGATAGTCCCAGACGTGTTCGAGCAGCATGGTACGCGTCACCACCTGACCGGCGTTCTTCATCAGGTATTCGAGGAGGCGGAATTCACGCGGCTGCAGGAGGATTTCCTTGCCCGCCCGCCTTACCTCATGGGACAGCCGGTCGAGTTCGAGATCGCCGACGCGGTAGACCATGTCCTGTTCCGGCGTCCCCTTGCGGCGGCCGAGCACCTCGACACGGGCAAGCAGTTCGGAGAAGGCGTAAGGCTTGGGCAGGTAATCATCGCCGCCGGCGCGAAGGCCGGTCACGCGATCGTCCACCTGACCCAGCGCGGAGAGGATCAGCACCGGGGTATTGATGCCGCGCTTGCGGAGTTCGCTGATCACCGACAGCCCGTCCCGGCGCGGCAGCATCCGGTCGATGACCATCACGTCGTAGGAGTTTTCGGTACCCATGAAGAGGCCGCTTTCGCCATCGCTGGCGTGATCGACCACGATCCCGGCTTCGCGAAAAGCCTTGGTCATGTATGCGGCTGCCTCAAGATCGTCTTCGATCACCAGAATCTTCATGTGCGGCACAATAGCGTCCGCGTCCGTTTTTGCACCATGGGATTCGGCACCTTCGCCGGAATAACGATTGCCCGTTTCCATCTCTGATCCCTTTTAACGGAAAGGGCGCCGGCCGTTGCCGGCGGCGCCCCTTGCTTAGGTAAGGCGAACTGATCAGCCTTCGTTGATCGGCAGGGCGACGAAACGGCTGTTGCCGCCGGATTCGACCTGAAACAGCGCGCGGGTACGGCCGTCCTTGCGGGCCTGCTCGATCACCTTGCCGATATCGGCTGCGTTTTCGACCTTGCGGTTGTTGACCGATACGATCTTCTCGCCGGTCTTGAGGCCGCGGGCTGCAGCTTCCGAGTCCGGATCGACATCGGTCACGGAGAGGCCGGAGCCATCTTCGGCGGGAGCGACGGTGATGCCGAGGTCGGCCAGCGCCTTGTCGCTGGACGGCGCCGGGGCGTCCGGCTCCTTCGGTGTTGCGGCAGCGGCTTCGTCGCTCTGGAGGTTGCCGAGCGTGACCGGAAGGGTCTGCTTCTTACCGTCACGCCACAGATCGACATCGACCTTGGAATTCGGACCGAAAGCGGCGACGCGCTTGGCGAGGTCGCGGGCATCCTTGATCGGCTGGCCGTTCACGGCAGTGATGACGTCACCTTCCTTGATGCCGGCCTTCTGGCCCGGCGAACCTTCCTGCGGAGCAACGACGAGCGCGCCCGAGGCTTCCTTCAAGCCGAGGGAGTCGGCGATGTCCTGGTTGACCGGCTGGATCTGAACGCCGAGCCAGCCGCGCTCCACCTTGCCATCCTTGATGAGGTCGTTGACCACTTCCTTGGCAACCGAGGCCGGGATGGCGAAGGCGATGCCGACATTGCCGCCCGAGGGCGAGAAGATCGCGGTATTGATGCCGACGACTTCGCCAGAGAGGTTGAAGGTCGGGCCGCCCGAGTTGCCGCGGTTCACGGCCGCGTCGACCTGGATGTAGTCGTCATAGGGGCCGGAGCCGATATCGCGGCCGCGGGCCGAAACGATGCCAGAGGTCACGGTGCCGCCGAGGCCGAACGGGTTACCGACGGCAACGACCCAGTCGCCCACGCGGACCTTCGAATCATCGGCGAAGCTGACATAGGTGAACTTGCGGCTCGAAGCATCGACCTTCAGCACGGCGAGATCGGTACGGCTGTCCTTGCCGACGAGCTTGGCTTCCAGCTCGGTACCGTCGTTCATCACGACAGTGTAGGCGGAACCGTCTGAAACGACGTGGTTGTTGGTCACCAGATAGCCGTCTTCGGAGATAAAGAAGCCGGATCCCTGCGCGGTCGGACGCAGGCGGTGCGGGCGGTTGTCTCCACGGTCGCGCTCACGCGGACCGCCGCGCTCGGCGCGATCCTGGTTGCGGTCACCGGGGCCGCCCGGCATCTGACCGCCGAATTCCCGGAAAAAGCGCTTCAGCGGATGATCGTCCGGAAGCTGATCGAAACCAGGCCCGCCGAAATTGAAGCTGAAGTTGCTGTCGTCGTTGGATGCGACCTTGGCATCGGACTGGACGCGGACGGAAACGACGGCGGGAGAGACGGCCGAAACGACGTCGGCGAAGCTCGGAGCCTGGGGGGCGGTTACGGTCACCGGAGCAGCATAGGATTGGATGATCTGAGCCGGAATGCCGCTCGCAAGCATGACCGCCGCAAGACCCGCAACCGTCGTGGTCTGCAGGACGGTCTTCAAAGAGGGACGTTCAATATTGCGCATCTGTTGTTACCTTCTTCTCATCAGTCATGTTGTTGGCCGGGGATCCGGCGTGCGGTGGATGACGAGAGATATAGGCGCCCGGAAGTTAACTGCACGTGGCGGGGGAATGAAATATTGGTAATGTTCGGCTGACGGGTCGCGCTATTTCTTGAGAAGCTCTTCGATGCGAGCCTGTTCTTCCGGCGTCAGCGCCGCCACCGCCCGCTGGTTCGGGCGCGTGCGCACGAAAACAAAGATCGCGATGGCGCCGACAGCCAGCAACAGGATGGGTGCTGCCCAGAGAACCATCGTCTTGGCGCTCAATCGCGGCTTCAAAAGCACGAATTCGCCATAGCGGGAAACCACATAGTCGATCACTTGGCTGTCGCTGTCGCCGTTTGCCAGCCGCTCGCGCACCAGCACGCGCAGGTCGCGCGCCAGCTCCGCACTGGAATCGTCGATCGACTGGTTCTGGCAGACCATGCAACGGAGCTGCCCCGAAAGATTTCTCGCCCGCTGCTCGAGCGCCGGATCGGAGAGTACTTCATCCGGATTGACCGCAAGAGCGGGCAACACGCTGAGAACCAGAAAGATCGCAATCAGCAGCCTGCGCATCACTCCGCCGCCTCCAGCGTCGCCTTCACCGGCTTAGCCTTGCGGCTCGGCGCACCAACCCGCAGGCGCCGGTCGGAGAGCGACACGAAGCCTCCCGCCATCATGATCAATGCGCCGCCCCAGATGCAGAGGATGAACGGCTTCCACCAGATGCGCACGACGATGCCGCCGCCTTCCATCGGATCGCCGAGCGAAACATAAAGCTGGCTTAGGCCGAAGGTGAGGATGCCCGCTTCCGTGGTCGGCATCCGCCGGGCGGTGTAAAGCCGCTTCGACGACCACACGTCGGCGATCGCCACGCCGCCGCGGCTGACGGTGAAGTGGCCGCGTTCTTCCGTGAAGTTCGGTCCGATTGCCTCACGCATGCCGTCGAATGTCAGCGAATAGCCGCCGGCATCGATCGTGGCGCGCGGCTTCATCTCGACCACCGTCTCGGTACCGAACAGGGTGGCGGAGAATACGCCGAGCACCGTCACGCCGACGCCGAAATGGGCGATCGCCGTCCCGAATACCGATCGCGGCAGGCCCGCCAGCCGGCGAAAGCCGACTGCAAGACCGACCTTGGAAAAATTACCGCGGTACCAGAGGTCAGCGATGGCGCCGAACATGCCCCAGAATCCAAGCGCAAGGCCGAAGATTGCCATTACCGGTCCGCCGTTCTGGACGTAGTAGAAGGCAAGGCCCGCCAGGAGCGCGAGCGCTGCGAAAAGGTAAAGCCGCTGCAGGGCGCCGAGCAGATCACCGCGTTTCCAGGCAAGCAACGGCCCGAAAGGTACCGCGACCAGAAGCGGCAGCATCAACAGGCCGAAGGTCATGTTGAAGAAGGGCGCGCCGACGGAAATCTTTTCGCCGGTCAAGGTTTCGAGGATCAGCGGATAGAGCGTCCCGATCAAAACCGTTGTGGTGGCGACCGTCAGGATCAGGTTGTTCAGAACCAGCGCTCCCTCGCGCGAGATCGGTGCGAAAAGCCCGCCCGCCTTCAGCATCGGTGCCCGCCAGGCGAAGAGGATGAAGGCCCCGCCGATGAAGATCGCGAGGATGCAGAGGATGAAGATGCCGCGCGTCGGATCTGTCGCGAACGCATGCACCGAGGTCAAGACGCCGGAGCGGACCAGGAAGGTGCCGAGCATCGACAGCGAAAAGGTCATGATCGCGAGCAGCACGGTCCAGATCTTCAGGGCTTCGCGCTTTTCCATCACCAGCGCGGAATGGAGAAGCGCGGTGCCTGCGAGCCAGGGCATGAAGGAAGCGTTTTCGACCGGATCCCAGAACCACCAGCCGCCCCAGCCGAGTTCGTAGTAGGCCCAATAAGAGCCCATGGCGATGCCGGCGGTGAGAAAGGTCCAGGCCCCGAGCGTCCAGGGCCGCACCCAGCGCGCCCAGGCGGCGTCGATCCGGCCCTCGATCAGCGCCGCGACGGCAAAGGAGAAACAGACGGAGAAGCCGACATAACCGAGGTAGAGAAGCGGCGGATGAACCGCGAGCCCGAAATCCTGCAGTACGGGATTGAGGTCCTGCCCCTCTGCCGGCGCCGGATCGAGCCGGAGGAAGGGGTTGGAGGTCAGCAGGATGAACAGCAGGAATGCGGTGGTAATCCAGGCCTGTACGGCCAGCACGTTCGCCTTCAGGCTATCCGGCAGGTTCCGGCCGAAGACCGCGACAAGAGCGCTGAAGAAGACCAGGATCAGCAGCCACAGCATCATGGAGCCTTCGTGATTGCCCCAGACGCCGGAATATTTGTAGATGAGCGGCATCAGCGAGTGGGAATTCTCCCAGACGTTCCTGACGGAAAAATCCGATACGGCATAGGCCCAGGTCAGCGCGCCAAAGGAAAAGGCGACGAGGGAAAAGATCGTCAGCGTGCCGGTGGTCGCGAGCGCCATCATCGCCATGTCGCCGCGCCGCGCGCCGATCACTGGCAGGATCGAGAGGATCAGCGCGGTCGCAAGCGCCAGAACCAATGCGTAGTGACCGATTTCGACGATCATTGGCTCGCGGCCCCCTTGCCCTCGTTCCAGACTCCATCCGCCTTCAGACGGTCGGCCACCTCCTTCGGCATATAGTTTTCGTCGTGTTTGGCGAGCACGCTGTCGGCGACGAAATTACGGGTCGCCGCATCGAACGTCCCTTCGGTCACCACGCCCTGCCCCTCGCGGAAGAGGTCGGGCAGAATTCCGGTATAGCTGACAGGGACGTTGCCGGTGCCGTCGGTGACGGTGAAACTTACCGTGGAGCCCTGACCGCGCTTCACGGATCCTTCCGCAACCAGGCCGCCCAACCTGATCCGCGTCCCCGGCTTGACCTCCGTCTTTGCCAGGTCGGCCGGCATGAAGAAATAGGCGACCGACTGGCTGAAGGCGAACATGACGAGCAGCACGGCAACGATGATGAAGCTCATCCCGCCCGCGATCACTGCCAGCCGCTTCTGTTTGCGCGTCATTGCGTCACTCCCTTAGGCGCCGATCCTTCGACGGCAAGACCGATCTCGTTTGCCAGCGCCACCAGCTCCCCCGACGACGGGAATTGCTTGAGCCCGCTCTTCAACGCTTCCTCGGCCTTTTCTTTTTCACCCAGCACCGAATAGGAGCGCACCAACCTCACCCAGCCTTCGAGATTGTTCGGATCCTCTTTCAGGCGGGCGGCAAGGCTGTCGACCATGCCGCGGATCATTGCCTGCCGGTCACCCGGCGACATAGTTTCGGCCGCCGCCATGTCTTCCTGCGTCGGGTTGCCGAGCGCCGGCGTCCCGCCGCCGGTTGCCTCGGAACTTGACGCGGCAGTGCCGCCGTTCTTTACGATGTGCTGGTTGACGAGCTCCATCCACGGGGCTTCGGGCGGAGACTCCTTGGCGATCGCCTCGAAGACCGACCGTGCCTCGGCCACGCGGCCGGCCTGTTCGAAACCGAGCCCGACATAGAACCGGGAGCGCGGATTTTCGGGGTCGAACTTCACCGCCTCTTCGAAGATCGAACGCGCATCCTCCGTCACGATCCCGTCATTGCCGGCGACAAGCGTTTCGCCGAGGCCAGCCAACCGCTCCGGGCTCGCCCCAAGGAGACGGATTGCGTTGCGATAGGCCATTTCCGCGTCGCCAAGCCGCATCGTGCGGAAATAGATCGGCGCGAGCAGATCCCAGCCGGCGCCGTCGTTCGGGTTTTGCGCCAGATGCCGCTCCGCCTTGGCGACGAGCAACGCGATATTGTTTCCCGGATTGGCAAGCCGCGCTTCGAGGGGCTGGTCCGGCAGACCCGGATTGCCCAGGGCCAGGTAAAGACAGAGCCCGACAATCGGCGGAACGACCGTCACGATGGCGGTGACCAGCGCATAGGTCCTCCGCGTCGGCGCTTCAGAGCCGGCCGAACCATCCTGGCCGGCCGCCGCAAGCAGCCGGCGCCCGACCTCGGCGCGGGCATATTCGGCCTGCTGCGCATCGATCAGTCCCTGGGCACGATCGCGCTCCAGTTCCTGGAGCTGGTCGCGATAGACTGCAACCTCACCGGCGTGATTGACGGGTGCCGCCGTGCCACGGCGAGCAAAGGGCATGATCAGCACGGCTGCGACCGCCGCTGTCAGGAGCGCGAGGATGATCCACAAGAACATAATGGCCCATTACTGCAACCCCGGGCGCATTCCAACCGCGGAGCCGGTGTTGACGCAAATTTGAGGCGTTTCGCCGCAAGTTATGACGACGATATGGCACCGGAAGTCGCCCGCGGCCATGACATAAGTCAAAGATGGCGATCAGGTCAGCGGCGTCCAGGTTCCGTCCGGGTTGCGGCAGGCGGCACCTCGCGCCGTCGTCTCCCGCCCGCCGACCGTCAGCGTGTGGCGATATTGCCGGCAGTTCTGCCGTCCCACCTGATAGGGTGCATTGGCGATTACCTGGCCGCTTGCATCGTCGCCCTTCCAGGCGATCGTCTGGCCCCCTGCGGCAGCTTCAAGCGCGCGATATTCCGCCTCCAGGGCGCGGGAGCGGTCGCTTGAGGAAAGATTGGCGCCGGCGCGGCCGACGATCCCGCCCTGCAAGGCCGAGATATAGGAAGCCGAGGCGGAAGGACGCGGCGATAGAAGCCCGCGTGCTTCTCCCTTGTCGGCGCCGGACGACGTAGTGCAGCCGGCCAGCAGGCCGGTTACGACAGCCAGGATCAGGAAGTTTTGGGGGCCTTGGGATCGCATCGTATCAGAACCGGCTCAAGATCATCGTCATTCAGGAATCGATCGGGGAGTGCTCCCGTCCCGGCATGGCATCATTATGGCATTGCTGGGGAAACTCGCAGATCCGGCGATCGTTCAATTCCCCCATTTTAGCAGGGAGATACTCACGTCCCCCTCACGAAGATATAGCAGGCGATCTATCCGTCCATATTGCGGCGCACTGATTGCCCGGATGTTGCGCATCCGTCACACTCGCGACCCCATCAGGGGTCATTGTCTTTTTTATCCCGCGTCCTTCGTCACGCCCGGCAGAAGCAGCTGGGCTCTGAGGCCTCCACGCGGGCCTCGCGTCAACTCGAATCGTCCCTGATATTCGCCGGCGATCTCCTGCACGATCGAAAGGCCAAGTCCGGCTCCGGGCTTGCTCTCGTCGAGCCGCCTGCCGCGCTTTACGGCTTCACGGATCTGATCGGGCTCGAGCCCCGGACCGTCATCCTCGACGGCCATTTCAAGCCAATAGCGCCGCGGTATCTCCGCTTCCTTGCCCGGCGGAGCGGCGGCCGTGGTCGCGGTGATCCAGACGCCCGTCTTGCAGAAACGCGCCGCGTTTTCGAGCAGATTGCCGATCGTCTCCTCGACATCCTGCTGCTCCATCGCAAGCGCCATGCCGGGGGGCGAGACAGACAGGTGGAATTCTTTTTCCGGGTTCAAGCGGCGCATCACCCGCACCAGCCGCTCCAGCACCGGCTCGACATCCGCGCGGGCAAGCAGCGATTCACGCTGGGCAGCGATGCGCGCCCGGTTTAGATAGGACTGCACCTGCGCCTGCATTGCTTCGGCCTGAGAGCGGACCAGGTCCGACTGCACCTTTTCCAGCATCCGGGATTCATTCAACAGGACGGCGATCGGCGTCTTCAGGGAATGGGCGAGATTGCCAACCTGCATGCGCGCCCGCTCGACAATGCGGCGGTTGCTTTCGATCAGCGCGTTGATTTCGTTGGCAAGCGGCATGACCTCGCGCGGAAATTCGCCATCCAGCCGCTCGGCCTCCCCTCGCCGCACCTTTCCAAGCGCGCGGCGCGCACCCACCAGTGGCTGGAGCCCGTAGAGAATTGCGAGGCCGTTGACCACGAGGCTTCCGACACCGAAGACGGCAAGCGCGATATAGAGGCTGCGGGAAAATGCGCGGATGTCGTCCTCCACCACGCCGAGGTTGCCTGCCACCCGGAAGCGGGCGGCCCGGCCTTCGCCGTCGAGCACCACTTCGGTCTCGGAGACCAGCACATGGTTTCCGAAAGCATCGGTTGCCGGATAGAAGCGCTCGTAGCGATTGTTGAACGGTACCGCCAGGATCGACGGCACGCTGATGTTGGAGGTGCCGAGGGACGAGGAGGATAGCGGTCTCGCGGCAAAGGTGCCGAGCGGTTCGATGATCCAGTACCATCCCGTCTCCGGCTGGGAAAAGCGCAGGTCGCCCAGTTGCGGACTGCCGGAAAGTTGGTTGTCGTCGCCGATCGTGATCGAATTGATGACGTTATAGAGCTGCGCCCTCAAAAGGTCCGTGAAAGCGCGCTCCGCCGATTGCCGATAGAGCTGCGAGATGACGATCGAGATGACCACCAGCGCCAGGGCCGACCACAGGGTCGCCAGCAGCAGCACGCGTGCTGTCAGCGATCTCGGGCCGGCAGGAAGTATCCTAATGCGCATCTGTCGGCGCTTGCATCCTGTAGCCGAGGCCCCTAACCGTTTCGATGAGATCGACGCCGAGCTTCTTGCGGAGCCGGCCCACGAAAACTTCGATGGTATTGGAGTCGCGATCGAAATCCTGGTCATACATGTGTTCCACAAGCTCGGTGCGGGAAACGACCTGGCCCATATGGTGCATCAGGTAAGAGAGCAGCCGGAATTCGTGTGACGTCAGCTTCAGCGCCACGCCATCGACACTCGCCTTCGAAGCCTTGGTGTCGAGCCTAACCGGGCCGCAGACGATTTCGGAAGAGGAATGTCCGGCCGCACGCCGGATCAGAGCCCTCACGCGCGCCAGCACTTCCTCCGTATGGAAGGGCTTGGCAACGTAATCGTCGGCGCCGGCGTCGATACCCGCCACCTTGTCGCTCCATCGGTCGCGGGCGGTCAGCATCAGCACCGGCATGCCCTTGCCTTCGGCTCGCCATTTCTCGACGACAGTGATCCCGTCCATGAGGGGCAATCCGATATCCAGGATCACCGCATCATAGGGTTCGGTTTCACCGAGGTAGTGGCCTTCTTCGCCATCGAAAGCCTGGTCCACGACATAACCGGCCTCTTTCAATGCGTCGGACAGCTGCCGGTTGAGATTAACGTCGTCTTCGACCACCAGAATGCGCATGCACCGCCCCTCGAATAATGTGCCGGCAGATATAGCAGAGAATAAGCCTGCCGGGTCTGCCTTACATCGGAACCCTTACCGTCACCTTGCGCGGCCTTTCGCTGCCGTTGCCCTGGACGAGCACGGTCACGATACAGGTCTGGCCGTCCGAGGAGGGTTGGGCGGAGAGAAGTTGGCCGCCGGTTTCCCGCACGACTCGGGATGCAGCCGATCCGCAATCGCTCGCAACGAGCAGAAGATAATCACGCGCAGCGGCCTTTTCCGGCTGAAGACCGGAAAAACCGGCGAGGCCGGCGGCCATTGTTGCGATGATCGGCAGTCGCGCCATGATAACGGTTTCCACTCACAGACAAACAGGATTCATGTCCAAAGCATGTGATGAATTATGTAGCCAAAGGCTGCTGAATGGCAAATGAATGGTCCGTAATGCTAACCTTCAAGCGGCTATTTTCCCCTGATTCTGGTTGCAGCCGTAAGCCGCCCATAGATTGCAAGAGCCTCGCCGGCCGCACCCGCCAGCGTCACTGCAATATCCACCAGATCGGCCTGCATATCCGCACCGAGCTCGCACATCCTCCAATTCCTTGCTCCGACGGTCGCGGATCGAAGCGCCCCACCCAGTACGGAGCTATACCGCGGCAACACAGCCCCTTGACTATGCCAACGTGCCGCATCTTTAGAAGAATGCGCTTTGCTTTTTGAGCCACCACCTCTCAGTCTATCCCCGGGCTATTATCGCCGGCGCCTCATCCGGGCCGTCATTGAATGGTCATGTCCGACGGTTACTTCCATCGTGGTGGCAAAGCTGTTACCGAAAGCCGTCCCATTCACCTCTCGGTCGTCCCCCGCCACACCATGCGTTTCCCCGTCTCCCTGCGCACCGCGCAGACGATTGCCGTCCTCGCCGTGACGCAGCTCACAGGCTGGGGCACCACATTCGAGGTGCTCGGGGTCATGGGCCGGATCATCGCGCCTGATCTCGGCCTTGCCAACGAAGTCATCTTCGCGGGGCTCACCATCATGATGGTCATCAGCGCACTGGCCGGCCCGGCAACCGGCCGGCTGCTCGCGCGGTATAGAGCGGCAAAGGTTCTAGCAGCGGGCGCCACCACCTTCGCGCTTGGGCTTGTCATGCTTTCCGTGGCACACGGCCTATTCATCTATCTTGCCGCCTGGGTAATCATCGGCATCGGCGGCGCACTCGGCCTTTCGGCGCCCGCCTATACCGCAGTCGTCGAGCGGGAAGGTCAGGACGCCAAGCGCGTCATCGCCATCCTGATGCTCTTCACGGGCCTGTCGATCACCATCTTCTGGCCGCTCTTGAGCGTCCTCAACGATCTCGCTGGCTGGCGTCTCACCTTCGCCACCTGCGCGTCGTTTCAGTTCTTTGTCTGTGTCCCGCTCTATCTCTTCGCCCTGCCACGGCCGATCGAGACCACAGCGGAAACGGACTCCGGCCATGTTCCTCCAGTCGCGCTGACTGTCTCGGAACGCAAAACCGCGTTCCTGCTGATGGCCGCAACCACCACGATCAGCTCCTTCGTCACCTTCGGCCTATCGCCCTCGCTGCTCGAACTCCTGCGACAGTCCGGCGCCAGCCCGGAATACGCCATGCAGCTTGCCGCCGCACGCGGCATCACCGGCATCTCGGCGCGTTTCGTGGACATGCTGCTTGGCCGGCGCGGCAATCCCCTCATCACCGCGGCTGTCGGCGCCAGCCTCATGGTAGCGAGCTTCACGCTTCTCGTCGCGGGCGCAGGCTCCACATCCATGCTCGTTGCATTCATCCTGCTCTACGGCTTCGGATCGGGTGTCCTCGCGGTGGCACGCGCGCTCCTGCCCCTCTCGCTTTTCTCGCCGAGTGAATACGGGCTGCAGGCGGCGCGCGTGTCGCTGCCGCAGAACCTGGCAAACGCCGTCGCCCCGGTCGTCTTCACCGCAATCCTCGACCGCCTCGGTGCCGACATCCTGCTTATCCTCTGCGCGCTCCTCGCGTCTCTTTCGCTGGCCCTCGTCCTCCGGCTGATGGCCTTGGTGCGAAACGCGAGCCGGCGTGAGTCCTAGACCAGCTCCGTCACCGCCCGGAATCGCAGTTCCGCGATCCGGAGCCTGATCTTCGGCTCGCGCCTCATTTTGGTGCGCAGATGAGGGAGGCTCACCAAAACCGGACCATCGAGGCTCGATGCCGCATCGTTCCCCGCCCGATCCGCCGTCTGCCCAAAGACCGGATTGAGTGAGAGCCTTGGACGGGTAATCCTCGGGCCGACCGATATCCGCCGGAGGATGGGATGCCAACCTTGCTTCTGATGACCCTCGGCTTGCCGCTGAGATTGCCGGCGCTGTTCGGCTTGCGCTCCGTCCGCCGGGGTTGTGGCGAAAGCCGCTGATTGCGGATCCGCTCTACCGGCAGGATCTGTCGGATGGAGCCATCGCCTGCGCCAGTCCAGGCCATTCAGGCGGCAGCGACGGTCAGTGCTGAGGCGGGTCGCCCCGCTTCCCATATCTCTCCGCCACCCGGGCCAGTACGTCCAGCACCCACCAGGCGCAGAGGCTTGCCGCTGCCGAGCCTGCCAGCATGATTTCGGGGCCGGACAGTTTCCCGCCGATTCCCAACCTTGTGGTCAACCAAAGGCCCATCGGGCCGCCAAAAATCAACCCGAAGCTCACTCCTGTCAGAAACCGGCTCGCGGCCTCGCGGCGGGTCTTCGGCAGCAGGTAGATCAGTGAGATGCCGGCCCCCGCCGTGGCACCCAGGACGTTGGCGATGCCGATGCCGGGATCACTTCCGAGGTCAATCATTTTTAATCTTTCTGTTTTAGAATGAACACATAAGAGCCATCAGGGCTCGATCGGCCGCAATCGGCTCTCTCGGCCTCCCTTCGGGGTGGCCGTTTCTATTTTGTGAATCACTGGAATCACTTGGCACCGTCAGCTCGCAAGTTGAGTCTGCGGCTTCACAGGTTGAGTGAGGTCATTGCAGGATCGCTAGAGCGATCCTGCGGATAAATCGTGTAGGGACACTGGCAGGTTGACCCATCCTCATGGGCTCCCATATCCCGCTGCTTGGACGGATCGGATGAAAGAGGTGAATGTGCAGCACAGGACGCTCAACTCGCGATGCTGGCGAAACCCTTTGATTTTGGGAACCGCGCTTGCCTACCTTGCCGCGACTCCCGCCTCGCCCTCCGCCGGACAATCCGCCTGGAGCTTGAGCGTCGGCGATGCCGGCAGCGCTGATCTGCTCAGGGAAATCATCGCGAAGGCTTCGATCGACACCTCCTCGGCCGAACCCGTGTCGGTCGAGGGTCCCGACGGTCCGATGCCCGAAATTGCCACCCGGCAGATCCCCATGGCCGCCGGTTCCCCGGACGCCATTCCGGCGTTGAAACGCGCCTGCACCGATCTCGGCCTGGGACCGCCGCTGGCCGACCAGCTCGCGGTCGAACCCGATACGATCTGCGCCGGCATGTGGCGGAAAACCCGTGTTTTGGTGAACGCCTCGTTCCAGTGCAGCGGACCCTGCTCACTCTTTTTAGAAACCAGCGCTTTCGATCTTTAGCGGAGATTCGTATCAGCTCGCGTGAAGACATCGCTCCGAAGCCGCTCCGTGATTTCCGGCGTCTCAGCTATACGCGCCGGTGCGGCTGGGTCGGTTGGGGTCATGCTTTTCCGCCCGGCGCACTACAGCTCAAGGGGCAGATCGATCGCGAAAGGTCAGGCTTCCACCTGCTGGACCGGCTGAGCGTGACGTTGGAAGGCGCTCCGGCCTATATTATCTGCGGCGAAACCAGCGTGGCCGAAAGCCTGCGCATCTGGGACGAATATCTTCCAAACGGCATCGGCGCGATCAAGACCCGCACCACTCGGCCCGTCCTCTTCGCCGTCCGCGAAGGCGTTTCCTCGCCCGCCGATACTTGATTCCAGCTGGCGCTGACGACGATCCGCGCGTCCGTGTCAGGCACTGATTGTGTTGCCGTCAGGCCGCGCTTCATCGATGGCATGCTCGTCAACCGGGGGCTTCCCATCGACGTGTCGCGGTCGGGCACCGTCATCCCTGTAGCGCAAGCGGCCGGCGTCCGGGCCTAGTAACGGTTCAGAGCCGCTCATCCCGCGATGCGGCGATCGTAAGCCGCAGTAAAACCCTTCACTGATGAAGCAGCGGCAGCGCGGTCCTTGCCGCCGTATCGCTGTCGTAGTCTGCCGCCATGCGGATTTCCCGGATCGGCCGCACGATGTCGATCGATGCCTGATAGGCAGGATGCGCCTTGTAGGCGGCGAGCGCGGCCTCATTCTCGAATTCGCCGTAGACCACGAAATCCACCTGATTGCCCAGCTGGTCGACCTTGTTGTTGATGCCGATCTCCAGGAGGCGTGCATGCGGTATCTGGGTCAGCAGCGACAGCCCCGAAAGAACCATGCCGCGGTCGTCCTCGCTGCGCGCGGTAAAAAAGACGATATGGCGGATCATGCTTCACTCCGGTTTTTTGAGGGCGAGGCGTCGGCTATCACATCTCCGCCCGCTCCCCAAGTGCGCCAAGCGCCGCATGGAAGGTCCGGCCATATCCGGCCACCAATTCCGCCCGGTCCCGGCCGTTGATGATCCGCCGGGCGCCGATCCTATCGGTCTTTCCCGCGGCGAAGTAATCATCGAGCTTGCGGCCGGTAAAACGTCCGAGCCGCATTCCCTCGATCAGGATCGTCGCGGCGACGCCCATTCCATCGCGCGGGACGGATCGCCGACGCGATCGATCCCGGTCACTTTCGACATCGCCTCGTAGTTCCGCTTGTGGGTGCGCTGCACCAGCCCGCGCCCCAACCAGCTCCTGCCTTCGGTGTCCGGCCGCCAGTAAGGCGTCTTCACCGAGCCTAGCCCGCCGGCGAAAACCGCCCTGTCGAGCCGTCCCGATGGCCGCCGCGTCGCTTGCCGCCAGCGTCTCGCGCACGGGCTGCATGGTGGCTGACGTTTCGTGAGAGGCGGTCGCCAGCCCATAGGCCACCCCATCCCGCCTTCCTCCAAGGGTGCGCGCCCGCCAAAGGTCGAGAATCGCGTCAGGGCGCTGAACCTGTCCCGCACCCAGTTTTCCCTTGAATAATCTCATACGAATGAAATCGAAGAAGGCAGCGCGGTTGCGCGTCATTTCAACCTCGCCTCTTTACCGTGTCCCGAAGTTTCAATCGGTTTAGAAAAACTAAATCGTTTTAAGCCTTTAGGCGCTACTTTACTTTTCGCTAACGCTGTGGAACCAACGGGGAAGTACGACGTTCTTGTCGGCTTTCTGATGAACAAGGAGATCATGATGATGCAGCAGCCGGTGCAGGCCGTCCCTTCGAAACAGATCCCCCAGCATGTCGTCGAGCGCATGGAATCGGAGTGGAAGCAGATCCGCGAAAGCGCTCCAAAGCCGGTCGATACCCGCCGCTGATCCCCTTCTCTTCACGCGACCCGCGCGTCAGATGCCTCGCACGCGCGGTTCGCCATGGCCCTCCAGCAGAGCGCCGTCAGCGCCCAGACCAGCAGCGCGTCGAGCCGGTCGGGCGACCGCCCCGAAGACAACCCGTCCGGGCCGAAATCACACATCTGGTCCTCGAGCTCCGCAAATCGTCCCGGATGGGCGACCCGCCCCTGCTCGTAGAGCGCCGCCACCGGTTCGGCGCGAAGAGGTTTTCCTCGCGTCGCCCTAGCCATGGTCACCGGCAAGCCGTCGTCGACGCTTTTCAGCATCGCCATCTCGCCGCCCTGGTTCACTTCCGCCACCACCCGGTCGGCCTGAAAGCGCGAATAGGCCTGGGCAACCGCATGAGCCCAGCCGGCGGGACTTTTTCCCTCGACCGAACAGTCGGCGAGAACCACCGCCCGACCGCTCGCCTCAAGCCCCGCGACGACGATGCCGCAGCACGACCCCTCGCCCGAACCGGATGGCCGATCGACCGCCACCACGATACGCCGGAGTGCTGCGGGAGACCTGCTGGTGCAGGCCTCGATATCGGGCCGTTTCCACAGTGCATCCTCGCGGTCCTCGATCAAGTCGCCGGCGAGTTCCTGCCGTCCGAGCGTTGTCCCGCCGTATCGCGCCTCGATCGTGCGGATGAAGCCGGCCACAGGTTCGTCGCGTTCTCCTGTGTCGACATCGGCACGAGCCTCGTCCCGGGATCGGTAATCAGCCGTTTCAGCACCGGCACCGGCCGCGGCGTCGTAGTCACCAGCTGCCGCGGATCGGCTCCGAGCCGAAGCCCGAACTGCAGCATGTCAAACGTCTCGTCTGCATGTTCCACTTGGTGAGCTCGTCGCATCAGGCAAAGTGGAATTGCCCGCGCAGCGCCTCCGGATCCCCGGAGGAAAAGATCTGCGCCACGCACCGTTCGACCAGACGAGCTGGCGCCGTGATATCTCGAGGTCGGCCGTTTCGTCCGAGCTATCCCGCAGATGCCCGAAACGCCGTCGATCATCACCTCGCGGGCATCGCCCGGCGTTTCCGCCGCCAGCGCGATCCGGAGACCCGAGCGCTTGTCGGCAGAAGCCAGCGCATGCACCCATTCGGCCCCTGCGCGTGTCTTACCCGAACCGCGCCCGCCCATGATCAGCCAGTTCCGCCGGTCTCTTTCGGGTGGCTTTTGTTCGCGACGGCCTGCTTGGCGACAACCACGACTGAGCGCAGGGGAATGCCCGGCTAAAGGAACGTGACGCCATTTCGATGGCGCAACACGACACGCCGGCGGTCCTGGTATCCTCCCCTTCTCCCCGACGGGAGAAGGTGGCCCGCAGGGCCGGATGAGGGGGGCAGGTCCCACATCCTTCCCCTGCCCCTAACCCTTAGGAACGGCCTGTTGCGATCGATCCATCGAAACGATAACTTCCGCTTCGCCGTCCCGGTCATAGGCGGGCGCTTGCGCCCACACCGCGAAGAGCGTCGGACCGAAAGTCTCGAAATCATCCATGGCCGATAAATCCGATGCAGCTGTTTTCAGGCAAGCAGAGGCATCGACCGCGGTCGTATCGATCGCGCGGGTCCCAATGCCGATGTCGCCAACAAAAAGCCCGGTATCGCACCGCCGGCAGCCTCTGAAGGCTGCCCGCCGACGCAATTCTTCGACGATGACAGTACCCTACCCTACCACCGTCACGCCGTCAAGGATTATTTTCCTACCTCCACGAGCTTTTTTTCTGGCGCAGGGCCTGGGGGAACCAAGCCTCTCGGCCGGACGTTGGATCGCCCGACTGTGCGCCCAATCAGCCCTGCGAGGAGGCTCCAATGCGCTTTACCCGCCGCCGGTTCTCCATCCTTGCCGCGTTCATCCCCTGGGCAGGCTTTGCCGGGGCCGCAGCGCCTCAGCGTGGCGTCTTCTGGCGGGCCAAATTCCAGTCCCACCAATTTATTCTCTTCGGCTATGTACGAATCCGCGCGGACTATCTTCCGGACATCGTCGCCGATGGAAAGCGCCTCATCGAAAAGACCAAGTCCGTCCTGATGGAGATGAACCCCGGCATCATCTTCGCCAGCGAAGAATTCGACAACAAGGACCTGAAACCTGTTTTTACCGCCTTGCCGAAGTCCTATCAGGATGATTTGCGGGCAGTCCTCGCAACATCGCCTGCGAAGAACGCGATCGAAAAGCTAACCGGATTTGAAGCGGCTATTCTGCTGATAGGCGAAGGGCAGCAGGGTTTTGGACCGGACGCCCCGAGTGTCGGACTGGTGCTCACCCAATACGGCCTTTCCCTGAAGCGCGATATTAAGACGCTTGCTTCGGACGACGAGGTGAAGGCACTCCGAAAGCCGCTCGACGCCGCAACAGTCAACTCCGTCGACCCTTCGGCCGTCACCTTTCTCCTGGATCTTCGCCGCCGGGTGGGACCGATCGGCGGCCATTTCGATGAACTTTACAAAGCCAGGGACGGCGACGAGATCGCTCGCCTCGGGGAAGAAATCGCCGCAAGAGGCGTCCTGACTCCGTCAGACTTTCTCGACGCCGAGCGCCTGCGTACGCTTTTCATCGAACGTCTGGCCCGCCAGCCGGCCGGCGCCAACGCCTTCGTGATATTGCCGATAGGCCTCCTGTCGGGCCAGCACGGGATCCTGAACGAGCTCCGGTCTCGCGGCGCGGAAGTCACGCCGATCGCCTGAACGGCACCACTCACGTCCCGCAAAACGTCTGCGTCACCCGCTCTTCGGGCTTCGGCGGCGTCGTCAGGTCGGAAAATTCCGGCCGGTCCTCGAAGGGATATTCGATCGCCTGCAGCAACCGTTCGAAATAGCTGAGGTCGCCGTAGTTGGCGGCGGAAAGGGCTTCCTCGACCCGGTGGTTGCGGGGAATGACGGCGGGATTGACCGCCCGGAGCGCAGCAGCCCGTTCGCCGCCCTCCCGCAACTCGCCGGTCAGCCGGTCGCGCCACACCGAAAGCCAGTCGCCTGCCTTGGTGGTCGTTGCAAAGCAGGAGAGGAACGCCTCGTCCTCGCCCTCCGCCGGACCGGCCAGCCGCCGGAAGGCGAGCGTGAAATCGGCCTCCCCTTCCTGCATGGCGGAAAGCAGCGCCTGGATCAGCTCGCCGTCGCCTTCGGCCTCGGAGAAAAGTCCGATCTTCCTCCGGAAAACCGCCAGCCATTCGGCCTGAAACCGCTCGCCGAATTCCTTCAGCACCGCGTTCGCCGCCTCCACCGCCTTCTCTTCGTCCGCGTTTAGCAGCGGCAGCAGGCATTCCGCCAGCCGTGCGATGTTCCACTGGCCGATGCCGGGCTGGTTGCGGTAGGCATAACGGCCCATCTGGTCGATCGACGAAAAGACTTTCATAGGATTATATTCATCGAGAAAGGCGCAAGGGCCAAAATCGATAGTCTCGCCTGATATCGTCATGTTGTCGGTGTTCATCACCCCGTGGATGAAGCCGGCGCCCATCCATTGGGCGATCAGCGCTGCCTGCCGCATCGCCACGGCCTCCAGCAGCGAGAGATAGGGATTTTCGCGCCCGCGAAGCTCGGGATAGTGCCGCTCGATCACGTAGTCGGCCAGCAGTTGGACGCCCTCGTTGTCGCCCCGGGCGGCGAAGAACTGGAAGGTGCCGATCCGCACATGGCTTGCCGCCACGCGCACGAAAACGGCCCCTTGCTCGACCCGTTCGCGATAGACCGGCTGGCCGGTCGCCACCGCCGCGAGCGCCCGCGTCGCCGGAATACCAAGCGCCGCAAACGCCTCGGAAATGATGTATTCGCGAAGCACCGGGCCGAGGGCCGCGCGCCCATCACCGCGGCGGGAAAAGGGAGTCGGCCCAGCGCCCTTCAACTGGATGTCGCGACGTGTTCCCTTCCGATCCACCACCTCGCCCAGCAGGATCGCCCGCCCGTCGCCGAGCTGCGGCACGAAATTGCCGAACTGGTGGCCGGCATAAGCCATGGCGATCGGCGCAGCTCCCGGCGGCACGACATTGCCGGCGAGGATGGCCGCAAGCCTGGCGGGATCGGAAAAATCCGCTTCGATGCCAAGTTCCTCGGCGAGTTCCTGGTTGAACTTCAACAGGACCGGCCCATCGACCGGCTCCGGGTAGACGGAAGCGAAAAACCTGTCCGGCAGGCGGGCGTAAGAATTGTCGAACTGGAACACCAAGAATGCGCCTCCTCGGGCCGCTGCGGCCCCATTTCCTCAATATGGGTAAGCTGCCCTGCCAAACAATGAAATCTCGCTTTTGTTGCACGTCCGAAGGGTCGGCGGCCGTCAACAACCGAGGGCAAGAATTTCGGCGGACGACGAGCCGGGACGTTGCAGCCCATGAGATATTTCTGCCTGCCAGGCGGCTGACGGATGTCAAGTAAAGCATCCGACTGACAACCCCTTCCACCCTTTGGATTAGTTATAATTCGCTAAGACCCGTGTAATAATCGGTCGACATCGAGTTGATTTCGGTAACGGTGTTGTTGCGTTAGAGGGGGGATAAGTATGAGGAAATTTCTGTTTGCGCTGGTCGCCACGACGGTCCTGACATTGCATGGGGGCGCAGCCATGGCCTTGGGGGGTCTAAATCATGGCGGCGGCGGTCATGGCGGTGGCGGTGGCGGTG
>UBYX01000022.1 GCA_900469955.1 Hyphomicrobiales bacterium
ACTTTATGGGGTCAGTTCATTTCGCCGGGCCTTTTTCGTTTCGAGCCTAAATCTCTTACTGCCCGGTCGCGGGCGCCCCGAGAGTAGCCCATTCCCGGATCGCCTCGGCGAAGATCCGCTCGCCTTCCGGTCCCTTCTGAAGGGTGAAAAGCGCCCGGCGGCCGTTGCGATAGGCGACGGGAATGTCGATCCAGTTGCGGCTGCGCAAAAGTTCCAGATTGGTGGTGCGGGCATCCGGGAAATCGTTGAGCGCGATCATGTGGAAGTCGTCGGTGATCTTCGCCGGCACCGCGATCAATGCGTTGCCGCGATCCTGTTCCGTCTGCTTCATGGCGATGCGCTGCACGCTGTCGATCGCGCCGCCTTCGAAATCCGGCGGTACCGCGAAAACGATCTCCACGAGATGGCTGGCAGGCAGCGACGGATCACCGTTGCGCTTGACGGTGACGAGCGCAGTCAGGCCACGGCCCGGGATATTGATCCGCCCCTGGATGACCGGTTCCGGACGACCGTTCGCCCCCGGCTCGCGCTGCAGCGACCACGATACCGCGCCTTCGATCGCCGTTGGCGCCGTCTGGCCGATCCGTTCCTCGTAGAGAAACATCTTTTCCCCGGCGAGTGCCGGAGCGTCGGACGGATTGGCCGCAGGTGCGGCGGCACCCTGATTCGGCGTTGCCTGTGGGGTTTCGGTTGGTGCGGCCCCCGGGGCAGGTGCGGCAGGTGCTGCACCTGCCGGTGCTCCGGCATCCGGCGTTGCCGCCTGTGCAGCCGGCGGCGCGTTGAGCTGAGCGACCGACTGACCCTCCGCATTCTGCGCAAGGCCGCCAGCGCCGCCCGGCCCCTCGTCGACCTCGCTGCCATCAGCCATCAGACGCTGGGTGAATTTCGTCGTCGTGGAGGATCCGTCCGCGGGAGCGGGTGTCGCGGGAGCCGTCCGGGCCGGGGCATTGTTCTGCGCCGCCGGAGACGGCGTCGCAGGTGTCTGGCTCGGCGTCGGGGTCGCAGGTGCGGGAGCAGGCGCCTGCTCGGCGGTCTGCGTCGTCGGCACGCTCGACTGGAACAGGCCGTCCACCATGTCGTTCAGCGAATCGCGGTTCAGCCAGATTGCGTAGCCGCCGGCGCCGACGAGAGCGAGACCGATGATGGCAAGGATGATGCCCGCATAGTTGCGCTTGCGCACCGGGGTCACCCGGTAAGGCCGCGCCGGCGCCGGCATCAGATCGTCAGCATCAGCCTCGCTGTGCAAGGTGCTGCTGCGCGACGTGCCGCCCGGGAGCGGTGCATCCTTGTTGAAGCCGATCAGTTCTTCCAGATCGGCCCAGGGATCGCTTTCCGGGGCTTTCTCTGCCGCCTTCGGCTGCGGCTCGAGATAGTCCGCGATCGGGTCCTTGGCTGCCGCTGCAATTGCCGCCTCGGGCAAAGGCAGGTCGGAGACTGACGGCATCCTGACCGTGTCGGCCGATACATGGGTTTCCGTGTCGAAATGCGCCTCGACCGGTGTCGCCGTCACCTCGTGACCGGCAGGATCGGCCGGCACGAGTTCGGGAACTTCGTTCCATACGGCAGCGACATTCGGGGCAGCACTTGCAGCCGGCTCCGGTTGGGACGGCGCCCATCCCCAATCTTCTTCGGCCTTCAGCGGTTCTTCTTCGGCCTTCAGGGGGTCTTCCGCGACCTGCTCCGTCTCCAGGGCATGCGGTTCGCCGACCCATTCCTGCACAAGTTCAGGCTCGTTGAGGCGCTGATCCTCGTTGCCACGCGTCGGATACGGAAAATCGTCCTCGGCCGCATCGGCCGCAACGGACTCTGCCGGCGCCGGCTCCGACGGCACAGCCTCCAGCGGAGGCGGCTCGTCAGGCCAGACGGAGGGCTGCACGGCCTCCGTCGCCGGCTCGTCATGGTCGAAAACCGTCGGCGCCGAGGGAGCCCCTTCCGGCGGCATGTCGTCGCGCCAATCGCCGTACTGGTGAACGGCCCGCGGCTCGTCAGCCGGAGCAGCCGCGACCTCCTGTTCCTCATGGAAGGCAGGCTGCTCGGTAACCGGCGCCGCCTCTTCCACCACCAGATGTTCTGCCTCGGCCGGAGCGCGCTCCTCTTCGACGGTGACCGCTTCGGGTGACTGATAGTCGTCTTCGCGGAAAACCGGAGCCGATTTATATTCGGCCGGCGCCGATGCAGGCTCAGGCTCGCGAGCCTCCTCGACGGCGACCTGCGGCTCCTGCACAGATTGTTCGGCAGACGCCGGCTCCACGTCGGCATGTTCGGCAATCTGAGCAGCGGGTTCTTCGGCGATCTCGGCCGCCGGCTCGGCGGCGGCCGATTCGGAAACGGCTTCTTCGGCTGGATGCTCCGCGGCTGCGTCGTCGACGACCGGCGCCAGCGCTTCGGCATGCTCGCTCTCGACATCGACGATGGCCGCCTCGAGCTTCTCCATCTGCCGGCGTAGCATGTCTTCCGGTGGACGCGGCTTCATGTTCTCGAGCTGCCGCTGCACGGCGCCACGAGCCTTATCATACACCTTCGCGCGCATCTCCGGCGTATTGCTCGCCAGTCCGTCAACAGCGCGGCGGATAACCGCAACAAAATCAGCCATCAGCACTTTCTCATGATCGCCAATCCGAAGATCAGCCGAATGGTAACCAATTTTTGACTTTAATCTTCAAACGGGTCGGTCACAAGTATGGTGTCCTCCCGCTCAGGACTGGTGGAAAGTAGCGCGACGGGCGCGCCAATCAATTCCTCAACCTGGCGGACATACTTGATGGCCTGGGCCGGGAGGTCCGCCCATTTACGGGCGCCGACGGTCGATTCCTTCCAGCCTTCCAGCGTGACGTAAACCGGCTCGACACGAGCCTGCGCGCCTTGGCTTGCCGGGAGATGATCGATCTGAACACCGTCCAGCTTGTAGCCGACGCAGATCTTCAATTCGTCCAGACCGTCGAGCACGTCGAGCTTCGTCAGCGCAATTCCGGTGATGCCGTTGGTCGCCACCGACTGACGCACAAGCGCTGCATCGAACCAGCCGCAACGGCGTTTACGGCCCGTAACTGTTCCAAATTCATGGCCTTTTTCCCCAAGAAATTGACCGATCTCATCCTTGAGCTCGGTCGGGAACGGGCCTTCGCCGACGCGGGTCGTATAGGCCTTGGTGATGCCGAGGATGTAGCCGAGCGCACCCGGCCCCATGCCGGAGCCAGCCGAGGCCTGGCCGGCGACGGTATTCGACGAGGTCACGAAGGGATAAGTGCCGTGATCGATATCGAGAAGCGATCCTTGAGCGCCCTCGAAAAGGATGCGGGCACCTTTGCGGCGTTCCTTGTCGAGCAGTTCCCAGACCGTTTCGCGGAAAGGCAGCACACGCTCGGCGACGGAGGTGAGTTCCTGCATGATCGCCTCGTGCGAGACCTCCTTTTCGCCCAGACCACGGCGAAGCGCGTTGTGGTGGGTGAGAATGCGGTCGACCTTGCCTGGCAGGGTCTCCATGTCGGCGAGATCCATGACGCGGATCGCGCGGCGGCCGACCTTGTCTTCATAGGCAGGACCAATGCCGCGGCGGGTGGTGCCGATCTTGGTGCCGCTGTTGGAGGCGGCGTCCTCGCGCAGGCCGTCGAGTTCGCGGTGCACGGAAAGAATGAGTGTCGCATTGTCGGCGATGCGGAGATTTTCCG
The DNA here is from genome assembly GCA_900469955.1 of Hyphomicrobiales bacterium. Lineage (GTDB taxonomy): Bacteria > Pseudomonadota > Alphaproteobacteria > Rhizobiales > Rhizobiaceae > Neorhizobium. The sequence continues at coordinate 3,669 of UBYX01000022.1, forward strand.
GCGTGACCTTCACGCCCTGCCCGGCAAGCTTGTCGATCTCGGCGACCAGCGCATGCGGGTCGAGAACGACGCCATTGCCAATCACCGAAATCTTGCCGCCGCGCACGATGCCGGAAGGCAAGAGCGAAAGCTTGTAACTGACGCCATCGATGACGAGCGTATGGCCGGCATTGTGACCGCCTTGGAAGCGCACGACGATCTCGGCGCGTTCGGAAAGCCAATCGACAATCTTGCCCTTGCCCTCGTCACCCCATTGCGAACCAACCACGACTACGTTCGTCATCTCTGCTTCCTGTGCTGCGGGCAAAGCCCCACGCGACCATACGCGCACCTACCGTAGATCGTTTTTGACCTACGGGTCGATGCACCACTTAGATTTAGGCTCCATTCCCGGGCGCAATTATCCGAGAACAGTGCAAACGCGCGCATCTATAATGCCTTGGCCGAAGGAAAGCGACCTGTTTGTGACTTGGTCACGGTTTTTACGTGACAAATGCCCGGACAGCGCGGTATTTCCCGCCCCGACTGTTGATACCGGCGCCCTTTGGCCGGTGCCGGAGAATTGTTTTGCATAAAAAAGCCTATCTTTCCCTCGTCATAGCCACCTTGTGCTGGGGCGGCAATGCAGTGGCGGGCAAGCTCGCCGTCGGTCATGTCAGCCCGATGATGCTGACCTTCTGTCGCTGGTTCGCCGCCGTCGCGATCATATTCGCAATCTCCGTGCCGCAGCTTGTGAAGGACTGGCCGATCGTCAAGAAGAACCTGCCGATTCTCGTCTTCCTGGGCGTCGTAGGCTATGTCGTTTTCAACGCCGCGCTCTACACCGCGGTCAACTACACAACGGCGATCAACGTGACGGTCGAGCAGGCAGTCATCCCGATGCTGATCTTCGTCATCAACTTCCTGCTGTTCCGCATGAAGGTCTCCTGGGCACAGATCCTCGGCTTCACCCTCACCCTGATGGGGGGCGTGATTACTGCCGTCCACGGAGATCTCGGCACTCTCATGACGCTCACCGTCAATTTCGGCGACGCGATCATGATGATCGCTGTCTTGGCCTATGCCATCTACACCGTTGCGCTCAGATGGCGGCCGCAAGTCAATTGGCGCACCCTGATGGCGTTTCCCGCCCTCTTCGCGCTGATCTTCACGACGCCGCTCGTGTTCTGGGAATACTCCAACGACCGGCTGATCTGGCCCGATACCAGGGGCTGGGTGATCGTGCTCTATACCGGCATCTTCGCCTCGCTGATCGCGCAGGTTCTCTATATCGTCGGCGTCCAGAAGATCGGCGCCAACCGCGCGGGCTTGTTCATCAATCTCGTTCCGGTGTTCGGGACGCTGCTCTCGGTCGCCATTCTCGGCGAAGCCCTGCAGGCCTTCCACATCGTCGCGCTGGCCCTGGCACTCGGCGGCATCGCGATCGCCGAATGGGGAAAACCTCACCTGGACCGATAGATCCTGCTAAAAATGAAACCGCCGACCCCTGCAAAAGAGCCGGCGGTTCTGAAATCGGGGACGATGAAATCCCGCTATAGAAGGTCCATGGCGGGATCACCGATCGGAGCTACGTCCTCAGCCGGCCATCGTCAGCCTTGAGGGGGCGAACGACCGCTGATCGCGCACGTTCTTCCCGCTCACTTCGAACCGCGCCAGCAGTTCGGAAAGGCGACTGCTTTCCTGCGCCAGAGAAGCGCCGGCTGCATTCATTTCCTCGACCATGGCCGCGTTCTGCTGGGTCATCTGGTCCATGTGGTTCACGGACGTATTGATTTCCGAGAGGCCGGATGCCTGCTCGCTGGCAGCAATCGCGATAGCTTCCATATGCTGGTTGACCGCTGCAACAAGCTGGGCAATCTCCCTGAGGCCATTGCCGGTGTCGTTGACGAGCACGACGCCCTGGTTGACGGCTGCTTCGGAATTGCCGATCAGCGTCTTGATCTCCTTGGCAGCCTGGGCCGAGCGTTGTGCCAGTTCGCGGACTTCCTGCGCAACCACCGCAAATCCCTTGCCGGCCTCGCCTGCGCGGGCGGCTTCCACACCTGCATTGAGGGCAAGAAGGTTGGTCTGGAAGGCGATCTCGTCGATGACGCCGATGATCTGGCTGATCTGGTTCGATGCCATCTCGATCTTCTGCATCGCGTTAACGGCGTTGGAAACGACCGTGCTGGAGCTTTGCGCGCGAGAGCTCGCATCGCGGACGATTTCTCGTGCTTCGCTCGCCCTTTCGGAGGTCTGCTTCACATTGGTGGTGACTTCTTCCAGCGCCGCCGCCGTCTCCTCCAGCGAGGCAGCTTGCTGTTCCGTCCGCTTCGAAAGCTGGTCGGAAGCGGTCGAGATTTCGTCGCTGCCGCTGCGAACGCTTTGGGCGGTCCGGTTCACGCCTTCGAGCGCCGTCCGCAACTGGCGGACCGAGCTGTTGAAGTCATGGCGGAGCGATTCGAACTGCTCGGAGAATTCCCTGTCGATCTCGCACAGCAGATCGCCGGCAGCGAGGCGCTGCAGGCCATAGGCGAGTTCGGAGGTGGCCTGGGTCAGCCGCTCCTCGGCTTCGGCCTCTGCTCTGCGCTGGAATTCGATGCGTTCGGCCTCGGCGGCCTTCCGGGAGTGTTCGGCATCCGCCTCGAGCTGGCGGTTCTGTTGCGCTGCCTCGCGGAAGACTTCCACCGCACGCGCCATGTCGCCGATCTCGTCGGTGCGGGCAGCGCCCGGGATTTCGACAGAAAGATCGCCGCCGGCGAGTGTGCGCATCACGCCAGTCAACCGGCCGATCGGATTGGCAATCCGCACGATGACCGTGTAGATGCCGAGAAGGGAAAGCGCGAAGGCGATGACCGTTGCAACGCTGTAGATGGTGATGGACCGCGTCGCGGAAGCAACCTCTTCTGCCGTCAGTCTCGTCATTTCGTCCAGCGAGGCCGAAGCGATATCGGCAATCGAGGCTTGCGCGGGCGCGGCGGGCTTGCGCCAGTCGTCAACCGCCATATCAAAGGCGTTGCCTGCTTGGAACGCCTTGAGGGCGCCATTGCGCTGCTCGGCATAAGCTCCGCCGAAATAGGTCGTCTGCGCGGTGCGATAGAGCGTCTTGATCTTCTCCGGAGTGGTCTCTGCGTTGGAAAGCTGGGTGATCACATCCCAAGCGGTTGCCACGCGAGCATCCTGTACGGCGATTTCCGTAAGCTTTTCCGCCGGGAGCGGCTGCTTGGCGATGAGCGCGCTGACGAAAGTAGAGTTGGCGCCGCCGAGCTGCGTGCGCGCCGTCCAGGCAAGCGAGCGCAGCTGGGTGAACATGATCATCCCCGGCCCGCGCGCATTGATGGTGGCCTCCACCTGATTGGCGGCCTTTTCAAGATCGGCCAGCATCGCATCGGCAAGTGCCAGCACGGCTTTGCCGAGAGCGGGATCGCGGTCCTTGACGGCCTGCGTGAGCGCCGTGTCGACATTCGCCCGATAACCCGCCCACTGCGTGTAGGCGTTGAGAACGGGAGAGATTGCGTTGCGAAGGGCCGCTGGTTCGATTTCGGCGGTCAGGGTTTTCACCGCAGAGAAGGCTTTATCCATGGACTCCCGACCGGTATCCATGTTCTTGCGGCTGGATCCGACCTCGGCAGGCTCCAGCTTGATGGCGGACGATATGCCGCCGCGCTCGCCGCGCAGCCCGATCAGCGCATCGAAAAGCGCTTCGTCGAGCTGTGCCAGTTCCGAGAGCCGGGTGGAATTCTGGTATCGGTCGATCTCCTGAGACAGCATTCTGCTCATGAGGCCCAATATGCCCAAGCTCAAAACAACAAAGGCCAGTATCAAAGTATGCTTGATTGAAATTCGCACCTGCATCACTCCTTAATTGAAATATCCGCCCGCTGGTTTGCTCGTGCATCAGCAATTCGAGAATTGCTGGGCCAGCCGACGGCTTTCCGGACCTGGATGGGAAAGATGAGCCAGCCTCGTACAAAACTTTAAATATTGAATTAAATACAAGGCACTCCGGGAGGTAGTAAAAGCGCTTCCGGAGCTTGCGGCATCGCTATCGCCAAATGGGAAAAACCCGCCTCCGCTTGGCGGGAGACGGGCAAGGGAGAAGGACACGACAGTCGGCTGGCTGGTCCCGCCGAGATCAGATGTCGTAGTGAGAAACGGCGGGAAGCGGCTGGCGCTGCATGGCCGGCTGCGCGGCCTGGCTGCCCGACAGGTCGATCATCGGGCTATCGTTGCCGAGGATTACGTCGCCGCGGTCGGTCGAAATCGCCAGTACGCGTTCCACGCGCCCCTCGGAGCCGACGGCATAGGCAATCCGCATGGCCTTCGGCGACCAGCCGAGCGAAATCAGGTGCTGACGCTTCAGGTCGGCGCAATCGAAGCAGCTGTTCGGTTCCAGCACCGGTCCGCCGGCAACGCTGTCGAAATAGCTGTCGAGATCGGTGACCGTGCCGTTGACTGCAGAGTTGACCCGCAGCAGTTCGCCGCGCTTTTCGAAGGTCAAGGTCAACACTTCGCCTTCGATGGGCTTCTGGCTTTGGATCGCCCTGTTTTCGGCGACCTGGACCCGAACGGCAGGCGCGGAAGACAGCGCTCGGGCAAACCCGCCGACGCCGGCGGCATTGGCTTCCTTGCCAGCAATGAGGGCCGTCAGAACGACCGCGGAAATAATGAGCTTCTTGATCATTGTGCTGCACCCTGTTTGTCGATCGGCTTGTTCGCCGTCTTGTCTCTTGATGGCACAACCATACGCGGCAGGGTTTTCGGCGCGCTTAAGCGGAAAGATGCAATTTTATTGAAATCCGCTTTTTTCCCGCCATGGCACAGACCCGGTCTCAACCTGCGCGCAAAAAGGCAGCGCGCCGGACGGAAATTGATGCTTTTCGAGACGTGCCCGATCTCCTAACCCTGTCTCAACATCGAGAAAGGCAGGGGCAGCATGGGCAAGCCGTTTTACTGGAACGAACTCAATACGCTCGATTTCGCCGAGCTTTCGCCCCAAAAAACCATCGCCATCCTACCGATTGCGTCGACGGAGCAGCACGGCCCGCATCTTCCAATCGCCACCGACGTGGTGATCGCCAACGGCATGCTTGCCGAACTGAAGGCGCAGCGGCCGGAGGACCTCGACTTCCTCGTCCTGCCGACCCAGGAAATCGGCAAGGCCAACGAACACGTTTATGGTCCCGGCACCCTCTCCTTCGGCGCAGAACTGCTCATCCCGATGTGGACGGCAATCGGTGCCAAGGTGGCTGAAGCCTGCGTAAGAAAGCTGGTCATCGTCAATTCCCATGGCGGCAATGTCGATATCATGAGCATCGTCGGCCGCGAATTGCGCGTCCGCTACCAGATGGCGGTGGTCGGAACGCAGTGGGGCCGCTTCGGCAACCCGGAAGCCCTGATCAGCGAGCATGAGCAGAAATTCGGCATCCATGGCGGCGAAGTGGAAACCTCGCTGATGCTGCATTTCCGCCCGGACCTGGTGCGGATGGACAAGGCCCAGAATTTCGTTTCCAAGGCGGAATGGATGAAATCCCAATCAAAATTCATCCAGCCGACGCCACCCCACGCGCTCGCGTGGCTGGCCCATGACCTGAATCCGAACGGCGTCGTCGGCGATGCATCGAAGGGCACGGCGGAAAAGGGCGCCTTGATCTGCCGCCATCAGGTTGCGGGCTTCATCGAGATGCTGCGCGACTTCGAAGCCTATTCGCTCGACAATCTCTACTCGCGCTGATCCTGGTCCCGCTGGGCATCCCTCGCCTGTGGCTGGGGCGGCACATGCCCCTTCGCCCGCAGTTCGCCGACGAGGCCCGAAAGCTCCGACAGCAGAAACTCGACGAACAGACTGGTCGCAGTATCGAGCGTGGCGCGGGAGCGGGCGAAGAGCTTCATCGGCTGATGACGTGCATGCGGGTTGGCGAGCGGCCGGAACACCAGTTCGCCCCGCCGGCATTCCTGAAGCACGTCGAGCGGATTGAGGAGCGTCAATCCGGTGCCCGCCTTGACGAGTTGTTTCAGCATCTCGGAGGCATTGGTTTCCACGATCGGCTCGACCGGCATTGAGAAGGGTGAAAGCGCCAGATTGATGACATTGCGCAGGCTCGTGCCCGGCTGCGAAAGCACCAGCGGTTCCTGCACCACGTCGGCCAGATCGACCGCGCCCTCACCCGCCAGCCTGTGTCCCGGCGGCATGACGACACCGATCGGAATGTCGAAATTGGCGAGCGTCCGGATGCCGGGCGTCGCGGGGATATTGAAGCCGATGCCGATGTCGACCTCGCCATTTACCACCGGCTGAATGGTGTTCGAGGGGCCGTCGTTTCTCAAGTGTATGCGCACACGCGGATGCTGGGCGACGAAACGCGCGATGATATCCGGCAGCGGCCCCGCCGCAAGCCCGACCGTCGCCACCAGCGCCACCTTGCCGGCCTGCGGCATCTTGAGGCCCCGAATGCGTGATTCCATCCGCTCATAGGTCTTCAACACCTCGCGGATGTGCTCGATGCACAATTCTCCGGCAGCGGTCAGTTTCAGCCCGCGCGGCATACGCTCGAAAATCGGCACCCCCAGCTCCTCTTCCAGCGCCAGGATCTGCCGGTTGATGGCCGACGATGCGACGTTCAGGCGGGTTGCCGCCTTGCGGATCGATCCGCAGCGGGCAATCTCGTCAATATAGAGCAGCTTTCGCGAATGCAGCATTGCACCACCCTCGTTGCATCATTTTTGATCACGCCGCACAATTTGGCAGATCATTTTTCAACCGATGCCGGAAAGGCATCAATGCGGACGAATTTTGATGCTTTTCAAAGAGCAAGGCAACCGTACAAATGCTGTAAAAGCAATGCTCTCACGATGCCGCAGGGTTTAACAGGGGAACGAAACAATATGTCCAATCCATTGACAATGAAGAGTTTTCTAGCGGCGCTCGGCCTCTCGGCGACGCTGCTCGCAACAGGCCCGGCAGCGGCGCTCGATGAAGTATCCTATGGCACCAACTGGTTGGCTCAGGCGGAGCATGGAGGCTTCTATCAGGCCGTCGCCGATGGCACCTACGAAAAGCATGGCCTGAAAGTGACGATCGTTCAGGGCGGTCCGAACGCCGCCAACCGCGCGCTTCTGATTGCGGGCAAGGTCGATTTTTACATGGGCGGGCCGCTCGGCGACATGGATGCGGTCAAGCAGGGCATTCCGCTGGTGAGCGTCGCCTCGATCTTCCAGAAGGACCCGCAGGTTCTGCTCGCTCATCCGGATGCGGGCGTCGAGAAGTTCGAGGACCTCGCCAAGCTCGACACGATCTTCATGGGCAAGGAAGGTTATGTCACCTACTTCGAGTGGATGAAGAAGAACTTCAAGGGCTTCCGCGACGACCAGTTCAAACCCTACACCTTCAACCCGGCTCCCTTCATCGCCGACAAGAAATCTGCACAGCAGGGCTATCTGACCTCCGAGCCCTATGAGATCGAAAAACAGGCCGGCTGGGCTCCCAAGGTATTCCTGATCGCCGACGCCGGTTACGGCCCCTATTCGACGATGATCACCACGACGCAGCCGATGCTGGAAAAGAAGCCTGAGGTCGTGCAGCGTTTCGTGGATGCCTCGATCGAGGGATGGTACAACTATCTCTACGGCAACAACAAAGCCGCCAACGATCTGATCAAGAAAGACAATCCGGAAATGACGGATGGCCAGATCGCCTATTCCATCGCCAAGATGAAGGAATACGGGATCGTGGTCTCCGGCGATGCCGAGACGAAGGGCATCGGCTGCATGACCGACGAACGCTACAAGAAGTTCTTCGACTCGATGGTGGCGATCGGCGTCCAGCCGGCCGACCTCGACTACAAGAAGGCCTATTCGACAAAGTTCGTCTGCAAGGGCGTCGGCATGGCGCTGAAGAAGTAGAGTAGACGGTGCGGCAAACTTAACCCTCCCCACAAGGGGGAGGGACTTAACCTGACACGCCACCGGGCACGGATACACGATAGCTTCTCCCTCCAGGAAAGGGTGAAGCGCAAAAGCCGCCTCTGATCGAGTGAAGCATGACCACCTCTCAAGCCCCATTGATGCCTGCTCCCGGAGATAGCCGCAAACGCCCACTGGTCGTCATGCGCTCGGTGTCCAAGATGTTCTCGAGCGGAACGCTCGCACTTTCCGACATGTCGCTCAGCGTCGAGGGCGGCGAGTTCGTCAGCCTGCTCGGTCCGTCCGGCTGCGGCAAGTCGACGGCGCTCAGGATCATCGCCGGGCTCGGCGACGTCTCGGCCGGCACCATCGACTGGCCGAGTTCCCGCATCAATTCCAGGGGCCTGCCGGAGGGCGACATTTCCTTCGTCTTCCAGGAGCCGACGCTGATGCCGTGGCAGACGGTGTTCGGCAATGTCCACCTGCCGCTGAAGCTGCGCGGCGTCTCGAAAGCTGCGGCCCGCGACGAGATCATGAAGACGCTTGCGACCGTCGGCCTTCAGGATTTCGCCGAGGCTTATCCCCGCGAGCTTTCCGGGGGCATGAAGATGCGCGTCTCGATCGCCCGCGCTCTGGTCACCAAGCCGAAGCTGCTCCTGATGGACGAGCCCTTCGCGGCATTGGACGAAATCACCCGCCAGAAGCTCAATGACGATGTGTTGAGGCTCTGGCGCGAGACCGGCATCACGGTAATCTTCGTCACCCATTCCGTCTTCGAATCGGCCTATCTTTCCAATCGTATCGTGGTGATGAAGGCACGGCCGGGCCGGGTCCATGCGGATTTCCCGCTGATGACGAGCATGTCGCGCGATGCGCATTACCGCACGTCGGAAGAATACCGCCAAGCCTGCGAAAAGGTCTCCAACATGCTCCTGGAAGCGATCGGCGGGGAGGAACACTGATGGCAACCGACCCCGACCTCATGCCTGCGAAGCCGGGCCTTTTTGCCCGCAACTGCGAGACGCTGCTGCGCACGCTGATCCCGATTTGCGTGGTGGTCGGACTGATCCTGCTCTGGCAGTTCATCATCACCGTCAACGGCATACCGCAATACATCCTGCCGGGGCCGCTGGCGGTGGCCAACTCGCTCTACAACGACTGGGGAACGCTCTGGCCGGCGCTGTGGGTCACGACACAGATCACCCTGCAGGCGCTGGCGCTGGCGCTGATCGGCGGCGTCGGCATCGCCATCTTCCTCGTGCAGTCGAAATGGATCGAGACGGCTTTCTACCCGATCACGGTCATCCTGCAGGTGACGCCGATCGTGGCGATCGCGCCTCTGATCCTGATCTACGCGCCGACGACCCAGGTCGCGCTTCTGATCTGCGCCTTCCTGGTCGCCTTCTTTCCGATCCTGTCGAACATGGTGCAGGGACTGAAGAGCGTCGATCATAATTTGCTCAACCTCTTCGATCTTTACGGCGCGTCGCGCTGGCAGACGCTGCTCTATCTCAAGCTTCCCTCCTCGCTTCCCTATTTCATGACAGGATTGAGGATCGGCGGCGGACTGGCACTGATCGCGGCGGTCGTGGCGGAATTTGCGGCGGGCTCTGCGGGTGCCGGTTCCGGCCTCGCTTTCCGCCTGCTGGAGTCCCAGTATCGGCTCAACATTCCGCGTCTGTTCGCGGCGCTGATCCTGCTGTCGGTGCTGGGAGTGGTGATCTTCATGATCACCTCCTTCATCGCCTGGGCCTTCCTGCACCGCTGGCATGAAAGCAGCCTCAAGAGAGAAAACTGATGCCGGCCGAATTCACGACGCTTCCCGATGCCCGCCGTTTTGCACTCGTCAACGCCACCCTGCCGGCGGTGCTCGTCAAAGGTTTTGCCGCGCCGGCAAAGGAAGGCCTGATCGCGGCGGATCTGATCATCTCCGAAGGCAAGATCGAAAGGATCCTTGCGGCCGCCACCGCACCCGCCGATCTGGTGAAGGTGGACATGCGCGGCGGCATGGTTTGGCCCTGCTTCGTCGACATGCACACCCATCTCGACAAGGGTCATTTTTGGGACCGCAGGCCGAACCCGGACGGGACGTTCGAAGGCGCGCTGATGAATGTGCGCGAAGACCGCATCGCCAACTGGTCGGCCCAGGATATCCGCGCGCGCTTCGAGTTTTCCCTGAAAAGCGCCTATGCCCACGGCACGAAGCTGATCCGCACCCATCTCGATTCGATCCCCCCGCAGCCGGATATTTCCTTCCCGCTGTTTGCGGAACTTCGCGAGGAGTGGAAGGACAGGATCGCGCTGCAGGCGGTCGCTCTCCTGCCGCTGGAATGTGTATCTGACGAGGAGGTCTTCAGCGGCATCGTCGCAACGACGAAACGTCATGGCGGGCTGCTGGGCGGCGCGACCCGCATTCTCCCCGACTTCGAAAACATCCTCGACCAGCTGTTCCGAGCCGCCAGCGACAACGGACTCGATATCGACCTGCATGTGGACGAGACGGAGGACAGGCAGGTTCTGACGCTGGAAGCCATCGCCGACGCCAAACGTCGCAACCGCTTCGAGGGCGCGGTCACCGTGGGCCATTGCTGTTCGCTGGCGCGTCAGGACGACGAGACTGCCAAGCGCGTTATCGACAAGGTCGCCGAGGCCCGCATCTCGGTCGCGTCGCTGCCGATGTGCAACATGTATCTACAGGACCGCCACGCCGGCCGCACGCCCCGCTGGCGCGGCGTCACCCTGTTCCACGAACTCGCCGTCGCCGGCGTAAAAACCGCCGTCTCTTCCGACAATACCCGTGACCCGTTCTACGCCTATGGCGATATGGACCCGGTCGAGGTGTTTCGCGAGGCGGTGCGCATCCTGCATCTCGACCATCCGCTCGACACATCCGCCCGCGTCGTCACCTCGACGCCAGCGGAAATCCTCGGCCGGCCGGATATGGGCATCATCGCGGAAGGTGCGCCCGCCGATCTCGTACTCTTCAGCGCCCGCCGCTGGAGCGAATTCCTTTCCCGTCCGCAGGCCGACCGCATCGTGATGCGGAATGGCATGGGCATCGACCGTAGCCTGCCGGATTACCGTGACCTGGACCCGCTTCTGGAAAAATAAGATGGCAGATTACGCACAGATCAAGAAAGAGCTCGAAGGCATCGCGGTGGAGGACAATCCGGCGCTGGTGCGCCAGAAGAGCCGCGATTTCTACTGGTACTCGCCGATCCTGAAGGAGGAACTCGACACCGTCACCGCCGATCTCGTCGTCTCACCCAAGACCGAGGAAGAAGTCATTCAGGTTCTGAAGGTCGCTTTTGCTCACGGCGTGCCGGTCACGCCGCGCGGCGCCGGCACCGGCAATTACGGCCAGGCCATGCCGCTCTCCGGCGGCATCGTGCTCAACCTCATCAACATGAACAAGGTGAAGGAAATCCATCCGGGCCGCGTTATCGCAGAGCCCGGCATCGTGATCGCCGAGCTCGACCGTCAGACCAAAGCCCATTCCGGCCAGGAACTGCGCTTCCACCCCTCCACTGCCCAGACCGCGACGATCGGCGGTTTCATCGCCGGCGGCTCAGGCGGCGTCGGCTCGATCCACTGGGGCGGCCTGCGTGATCTCGGCAACATCCTGCGCCTGCGCGTCGTCACCATGGAAGCCGAGCCGCGCGTGCTCGACCTTACCGCCTGGGATCTCCAGAAGGTCACCCATGCCTACGGCACCAACGGCATCATTGTCGAAGTCGAAATGCCGCTCGCCCCGGCCTATGACTGGATCGACGTGCTGGTCGGTTATGACGACTTCATGGATGCGGTCCGGTTCGGCGACCAGATCGCCCACAAGAACGGCATCCTGGTCAAGGAAATCGCGCCGATCGCAGCACCGATCCCTTACGACTTCTTCCCGCGCCACAAGCCCTTCATCCGCCATCGCGGCCAGTCGATCTGCGTGCTGATGGTGGCACCCCATTCCATGGATGCCTTTACCGCCTTCACCGAACGCCAGAAGGGCGAGATCATCTTCCGTTCCGACAAGGTCGAGAGCATGAAGGGCATCCCGCATGCCTACGAGCTTGCCTGGAACCACACGACGCTGCGCGCGCTGAAGGTCGATCCGAACTTCACCTATCTGCAGGTCCAGTATCCGGGTCCCGACCATGTTGCCAAGGTCGAGAAAATGGTGAAGATTTTCGGTGATGAAGTGCCGGGTCACCTGGAATTCATCAAGTTCGACGGCCGCATGCAGTGCTCCGGCCTGCCGCTGGTGCGCTACACGACCCGCGAGCGGCTGGAAGAGATCATCAAGATCCACCAGGACAACGGCTGCCCGATCTTCAACCCGCATCGCTACACGCTCGAGGAAGGCGGTATGAAGCAGACGGACGTGGTGCAGCTCGCTTTCAAGAAGGAAACCGATCCAAGGGGCCTCCTGAACCCCGGCAAGATGATCGCCTGGGAAAACCCCGACTTCGATTTCTCGGCGGGCAAGAACTACCTCTTCCCCGGCCTTGCCGTCGCGGAGAGCTGATGAAGGTCCTGCTTCTTCACTCCCATCCCGTCGAATCCAGCTACGGCGCAGCCTTGCATGCCGCGACGCGCGAAAGCCTTCAAAGGGCTGGCCACGATGTGGACGACTGCAATCTTTATGCCGAGAACTTCAATCCGATCCTCTCGCGCGAAGAGCGGATCGGCTATCACGACGTGCCGGGCAATATCGAGCCGGTACGTTCCTATGTGGAACGGCTGCAGGCCGCAGAAGCGCTGGTGATCGTCACCCCGATCTGGAACTTCGGCTGGCCTGCCATCCTGAAGGGCTATTTCGACCGCGTCTGGCTGCCGGGCGTGACGTTCGACCTGGCGGACGGCGTGCTCACCCGCAAGCTCACCAATATCCGCAAGGTCGGCGTGGTCCTGACCTACGGCGCCACCCGCTGGCGGGCCTTCATGGCGGGCAACCCGCCGAAAAAGATTGCAACCCGCGTGCTTAGGGTCACCACCAATCCGGCACGCCGGGTGACCTTCCTCGCCCACTACGACATGAACAACTGCACGCCGGAAACCCGAGCCGCATTCCTCGCCAAGGTGAAGCGAGAGATGGAGCGATTTTAAGGGTTCGGGCGGACGTCGTCCTTGTGGCTTTTGCGGATACGCCTCACCAGCAGCCAGACCGCGATCACCACGACCGGAACGGCGGCACCCGTCAGCGACTCCGGGGCGACCTCGACGCCGATATTGTGGGCGAACTTCGCGAGGTAGCCCACGAGCCCGATCACGTAATAGGAAATGGCGGCGACCGACAGACCTTCGACCGTCTGCTGCAGGCGAAGCTGCAGATGGGCGCGCTGGTTCATGGAATCGAGAAGCTTGGTGTTGAACTTCTGCAGATCGACGTCGATCCAGCTTCTCAAAAGCGCGGTCGCCCGCGCCAGCTTGCGCGAAAGGTTTGCCTGCCGCTCTTCGACCGACTGGCAGGTCCGCATTGCCGGGGCGAGACGCCGCTGCAGGAACGAACCAAGCGACTCGTTGCCCGACAGCGGTTTTTCAGCCAGCATCGCGACGCGTTCGAGAACAATATTGTAATAGGCGCGGCTCGCGCCGAACCGATAGAGGCTGAGCGCCGCATTGGCCTCGAGCTCGGCCGCCAGATGTGTGATCTCGGTCAGCATCGCGTCCGCCTCCTGACGGGCGCGCTGCTTCATGTGCTGGGTCACGGTCGTAAAGCCGTTTTCGATCCGGCGGATTTCAGGCGACAGCGTCAGCGCAAGCGGCAAGCCCATCATCGCCAGTGTTCGATAGGTCTCGATGTCGAGGATGCGCTGCACCAGAGCGCCACGCCCGCCATCGGTCATTCCGTTGTCGAGGATCAGGAATTTGGTGAGCCCGTCGCCGTCCTGCCGGAAATCGGTCACGACGGTCGCCTGACCGTCGGCGACTATGCTCCGACAGAGGCTGGTCGGATCGAAACTCGAGATGACATGGCTCAGGTCGTCGTTCGCGGGTCGGATTTCAATCCTGACACCCGAGATGAAGGGGCCTGGAGCCTTGAAGCTCGCGCCAAACGGGTTGACCGGAATCTCACCGCCGAACAGGGCCGGTGCCGGCGCATCCCAGAAATAGGTCGAAAATTCGGTGTGCTTCTCCCAGCGGAGCGTCCCATTGCCCCAGTTCATCGTGTGATGGCTGCTGTCTGCCGCTGGCGGCGCCACCCCCTGCCCCAGCGACATTTCCGCCAGGATCGCCTGGTCGGCGGCAAAATTCGCTTCCGTCAGAAAGGCGAGCTGGAAGATCACCCGCGGCAGCGAAACCAGCGTATAGGGGCGTGAATGGACCTCGCCGAGCGCACGCGCACGGATGTCGGCGGCTGGAAACGAAAAGCTGCGTTTCGTCATGCACTCTCCCCGATGGGCGCCACTGGCCAAATTAGCTCTTATCAAATGCCCGCCGCAGCACGAAGCGACTGTTTGACGCAGCAAGACAAAGAGAGTGGATTGTGCCGGAGAGTTGCCATCCACCTCTCAGGCGCATCGATTGCTGCGATGGAATTCCATATCGCTTGCGAGGTGATCCCGACCTTCGATTCATCTCTTCGCCGGGAGGTTCTTCCTTGCCATCGGAGGGATCTGCCTTCAAAAAACAGAAATCGGGATTCTTCGGCTGAGGGGGCAACATGAGCAACGCATATTCCGTGAAGGATACGATCCTGCGCCCTCTTCTCCCGCGCGACCCCGACGAACATCACCGCGCCGCGACGCCCCTGGAACTGCTCTTCGATCTGGTGTCGGTCATCGCGATTGCGTCCGCCGCCGCCGGGCTGCACCACGCCGTCGCCGAAAACCACGCAAGCCAGGGTATCATTATCTATCTGATCGCATTTTTCTGCATCTGGTGGGCCTGGATGAACTTCACGTGGTTTTCGTCCGCCTACGACAATGACGACGTCGTCTACCGGCTTCTGACGATGGTCCTGATGGGCGGATCGCTGACCATGGCGGCCGGCATCCAGTTCCTTTTTACAGCGTCGCCGGATTTGACCATGGTCGTTTTCGGCTATGTCGTCATGCGTCTCGCCATGGTGTTGCTCTGGCTGCGCGCCGCCTACCATGATCCCGCCCGCCGCAGGACGAACGTCGCTTACGCCGTAGGCATCTTCCTCGTCCAGATCTACTGGCTGATCTTCCTGGCGACGCAGCTGTTGTCGACCGGCTTCGGTTACGCCCTCTGGGTGCTGGGCGCCCTGCTCGAACTCGCGGTTCCCGCCATTGCCGAGCCACTCACCAAGAACACGCCCTGGCACCGCCACCACATCATGGAACGTTATGGGCTGCTGAACATCATCGTGCTCGGCGAAACCCTGCTTGCCGGCTCCATCGCGCTTCGCCAGTTCGCCGGCGAATTCAACCTCATGCTGATGCACACTGCGTTTTCGGCGCTGGTCATCGTCTTTGCGCTCTGGTGGGCCTACTTCGCCCGACAGGAACATCTCGGCAGCCACAAGCTCAGCCGCGCACTCCAATGGGGCTACGGGCATTTCTTCATTTTCATGTCCGGCGCGGCGGTCGGCGCCGGCTTTGCCGTGCTGGTCGACATCATCACCCACCATTCCGAGCTTCCGCTTATCGTCGGCGACTATGCCGTGGCAATTCCGGTGGCGATCTATTTCGCAAGCCTCTGGTTCGTGCGCGACCGCTTTGCCTGTACCGGTGCCGGGCGTTACGCGCTTCTCGTTTTCGGTCTGCTCGGCTTGGTCGCTCCGGCAGTCGGGCTGGGTCTCGAAGGGATCGCGGCAACCGCAGCGCTCGGCGTGATCGTCCGCAACTGGCTCGCCACCCGCTCGGTGCCGGCGCCATCCGTGGCTCACTAAACTTTTCCTTAAATTTTACCGGTTATTAATCTCTCAGAACCGAGTGATTAAGCGATGCGTATTGCGTTTTTCATCGCCCTCATGGCGCTAACCCTGACTGCCTGTGCCTCCGCGCCGAGCCGGATCACGGATGCCTGCGCGATCTTCGAGCAGCGCGACGGGCTCTTCAACAACTGGGCGCGCGACGCCAAAAAGGCCGAAAGCGAATTCGGCGTGCCTGTGCCGATCCTGATGGCGACGATCTACGTGGAATCCGGTTTCAAGGCCAATGCCCGTCCGCCGCGCACCAAGCTGCTCGGCTTCATCCCGTGGACGCGCCCCTCCTCCGCCTATGGCTATGCGCAGGCCCTCGACGGCACCTGGCTGACCTACAAGAAGGACACCGGCCGCTGGAGCGCCAGCCGCTCGGACTTTACCGACGCCGTTCATTTCGTCGGCTGGTACCACAACCAGAGCCATGTGAAGAACGGCATTCCGCTGAACGACAGCTACAACCTTTACCTCGCCTACTATTCCGGCCAGGCGGGTTACGAGCGCGGCCAGTTCTCCTCAGGCACCCGGCAGGCGGCGCAGAAATCCGCAGGCATGGCTGCCAAGTACGAAGCTCAGCTGAGGCGCTGCGGCTATTAAAACACCTTCGCGGCCGTCACTTCCACTTCGACCAGAAATTCCGCGCGGGTAAAGCCGCCGACGACGATCAGTGTCGAGACCGGCTTGGGGTCGAGCGTGTAGCGGTCGCGCACCGCCATATAGGCGGGAAAATCCTCGCGGCTGGTGACGAAGCCCGAGATGCGGATGACGTCCGCATAGGTCATGCCCGCCTCTTCGAGGATCGCGCCGATCGCCTTGAAGCAGAGGTCGGCCTGCCGCGTCACATCAGGCGGGATCTTGTCATCCGGCGATATCCCAAGCTGACCGGAGGTGACGAGCAGGCTGGCGCCGGGCGGCACCAGCAGGCCGTGATTGTAGGCGCCGAAAGGCTTGCGGACGACCGGCGGGTTGAAAACACGCTTCATGGCAACAACCTCTTTCTCTTTCAGGCATATCTGGAATCGACGCCAGTAGACTGGCATTCGGGCGTGTGTTCAAGGCGTCAGCGTTCGACGCCCCCGTCGCCTCCAGCCCCTCTTGCTTCCTCTGGGTTTCTGCTTCTATCTTCTGACCCACAAATGGGGAGTAGGTTCATGCCGCGAACGATCGACCAATGGTGGCGTTATCCAGGCTTTGCTCTTCGCGTCTTCGGAAGCGAAAAGTCCTTCCGCAAGAATCCGGTGATCGGCAATCCGCGTCTCAACGAACTGGGCCTGCACCGCGAGCGCGTACGGCTTGCGGCGAATATGGCAGCCTATCGCCGGCGCCTGCTCGGCATCTCCGTGAGTGCGGCAGAACGGGGAGCATTCCAGCGGGACGGATTTGTGGTCCGCGAAAATGCCCTGCCGGCGGATGTGTTCCAGCGGATACGCGACTACCTCAGGAACGAACCCTTGCCGGCTCGCGAAATGCGTCAGGGACAGACCGTGACGCGGATGACCCCCATCAACCCTAATGCGCTGGCGAAACTGCCGGATCTGGCGCGGTTCAGCCAAGATCCCTCGATCGCGGGTCTCGTCCGCTATGTCGGAGGCATCGGCGGAGATCCGGTACATTTCATCCAGACCGTGATCGCAGAACCCGCAATCCGGGAGGCCGACCCGCAAACCGCCCTCCATGCGGATACATTCCATTCGAGCTCCAAGGCCTGGCTTTTTCTCGATGACGTCGGACCGGACGACGGACCTTTCGTATTCGTCCCCGGCAGTCACAAGCTGACCGAAAAGCGGCTGGAATGGGAATACCGGCAGAGCCTCATGGCGAGCGCCGATGGCCGCACTCACCATGCCGAGGGCTCGTTCCGCATCACACCCGAAGAGTTATCGACCCTTGGCGATTTTACGCCCCGAAAGGTCGTGGTGTCCGCCAACACCCTCGTCGTGGCCGATACCTACGCTTTCCATTCGCGCGCTGTCAGCCATCGGCATACGGTTCGGGTGGAATTGCATGCCTATCACCGCGGCAATCCCTTCGCGCCTCTGCCGCTCTCGGCGACCGCGCTGGTTCCCGGCCTTCGCGACCGCCGGCTGGATATCCATCTGGCGCTATCCGACAGAAAAGCCAAACGCGACGGCAGGGTTCCGACCTGGAGGGATGTCGGAGCCTGCACCGCCTATTCCGAGCCGCATATATGATCGGTCCCGGCGCCGGAAACGGACCGGCGGCGACCGCTCAGGCACGCTAAACGCCGTAGCCGACGATGCCCTTGATCTCCAGGAAGTCATGGATGCCCCAGTCGGCATATTCGCGGCCATTGCCGGACTGCTTGTAGCCGCCGAACGGCGCGAACAGATCCCAATCGGGATAATTGACGAAGACCGAACCGGCACGCAGCCGCGCCGCCACCTTGCGGGCATGCCCGATATCTCCGGACTGGACATAGGCAGCGAGCCCGTAAGGCGTGTCGTTGGCGATCTCCACCGCCCGCTCTTCGCTTTCATAGGGAAGGATCGACAGAACCGGCCCGAAGATTTCTTCGCGGGCGACGGTCATGTCGTTGGTGACATTGCCGAACACGGTCGGGCGGACATAGTAGCCGCGGTTGAGACCCTCGGGCCGGCCCGGCCCGCCGGTGACGAGCGTTGCGCCTTCCTTGATGCCTGCCTCGATCAGCCGCTGGATCTTGTCGTATTGCGTCTGGCTGACGACGGGGCCGAGATCGATTCCATCGGCACGCGGATCGCCGGTCTTCAGCTTCTCCGCCGCGGCCTTGGCGATCTGAAGCGCCTCGTCGTGACGCTCGGTGGGCACCAGCATCCGTGTCGGCGCGTCGCAGGACTGGCCCGAATTGCCGAAACAGGCGGTAACGCCGTCGGCAACGGCCTTTTCGAACTCCGCATCGGGTAGGATGATATTGGGCGACTTGCCGCCGAGTTCCTGCGCCACGCGCTTCACCGTGTCGGCAGCGGTCTTGGCGACGATGATGCCGGCCCGCGTCGAACCGGTGAAGGAAACCATGTCGACATCAGGATGGCCCGCCATGACCTGGCCGACATCAGGCCCCGTGCCGTTGACGAGATTGAAGACGCCCTTCGGCGTGCCTGCGGCTTCCATTACCTCGGCGAAGATGATGCCGCTGATCGGCGCGATCTCGGAAGGTTTCAGCACCATCGTGCAGCCGGCGGCGATCGCTGGGCCGACCTTGCAGGCAATCTGGTTGAGCGGCCAGTTCCACGGCGTGATCAGCGCGCAGACGCCGATCGGCTCCTTGACGATCATGGTCGAGCCGCGCGCCTCGGTGAATTCGTAGTTTTCGAGTGCCTCGATCGCGGCCGCGAGATGCCCCTTGCCGGCCGCAGCCTGCGCATCGTGGGCAAAAGCGAGCGGCGCCCCCATCTCCTGGGATACCGCCCGCGCGATATCTTCATATCGCTTTTCGTATTCGGCCAGGATGCGCTTCAGGAGCGCCAGCCGCTCTGCCTTCGACCATTGCGAAAAAGCGGGAAACGCCGCCTTGGCAGCAGCGACCGCCTTGTCCACGTCCACCTTCGAGCCCAAAGCGATCCGCGTATAGGCCTCTTCCGTGGAGGGATCGACGACATCCAGCGCAACAGGAATTTCCGGCGTCACCCAGACCCCGTCGATGAAGAATTTCAGGTGGTTGCTCATGGAAGCTCTCCGGATCAGGACGGATATGGTGAGCCACTATCGGCGATGAATTTTTGCCTCGCAAGCCCGCAACGCGACATCGGCGCTGCCTGCGGCTCCGCAACCCGATCAAGCGGGCTTCCGGCCGTCTCTGATAGTTTTCATCGAGCCGATAATACTTCGACAACAATACGAGTTCATCGAGACTTAAACCATAGCTGTTACAGATCGAGACAACTTTCAGAAATATAACGAGGGCCTATGCGACGCAGTCTTCTTCAAATTGCCCTGGCAGGCCTTCTGGCGCTGTCGGCGCCGAATGTGCGTGCTGAAACCCTGGAGGACGACCTCAAGGGCCTGACGGAGGAGCAGATCGGCGACACGGTCGAGTTCGCCTTCGGCAACGCGCTGTTCTTCCTCTTCCACGAGGCCGGACACATGCTGGTCTCCGAATTTGACCTGCCGGTTCTTGGCCGCGAGGAGGATGCGGTTGATACGCTCTCCACCCTTCTGCTTCTGGAAGCGGGTGCGGACGTCTTCGAGACGGCCTTGATCGATTCCGTCGACGGATGGACATTGTCCGCCGAAGCGAGCGAAGCGGCGGAGCACGAACAGATTCTCTGGGACGCGCACGGCCTCGACCGCCAGCGCGCCTTCAACATGGTCTGTCTGATGGTCGGCAAGGATGCCGAGAAATTCACCGAATCCGCAGACGATCTCGAACTGCCGGCCGGACGTCGGCAGGAATGCGTCAATGAATACCAGAAGGCCCATGCAAGCTGGTTCGGCGTATTGAAGCCGCACGTGCGGAACGACGACCAGAAGAGCAAATTCACGATCACTTACAAGCCCGCGAAGAACAACGACCTCAAGGACTATGCGGACCTGGTGAAGGAAGCTCAGGTTCTCGAGATCCTGCAGGAGCTCGTCTCCGGCCTCTACAAGCTCGATGACGGCATCAAGCTGACGGCAGCCGAATGCGGAGAACCCAACGCCTACTGGTCGGCGGGCGAGCGCGAAGTCACCTACTGCTACGAGCTGATGCAGTGGCATGCGCAGGCGATCGCCCGGTATTTCAAGGAAAATGGCGAGAGCGCCGAAGAAGAAAAACAGGAAGAGACAAAGCCTGGGCTGAAATTTGTGTTCGGTAAGGCCACCGCTCGCCAGTAAGCGTGTCAGTAGGCATACGAATGCCGGTCTGCGCCATAGCGGGCGGCAAACCGGGCAATCTTTTTTCGGCGTTCAGGCTCCGTATGGAGCGAAGAACTTCTTGGCCGCTTCGATCTCGTTCGGCCGAATCTCATGGCCGCCAACGTGCCATTGGAGCGTCACCTCGTCGCCCTGTCGCTTGAAATAGTCGGCCAGCTCGACGCTTTGCGGCACAGGGCAGATCGGGTCATTCTGGCCGGCGGTGATCAGCACATGCGCCGTCTCCTTGATCTTCCGCTCCTTCGGCTGGAAGGGGATCAAAGGATGCATCAGCACGCCCGCGTCGAACAGGCCGGGTTTCTCGATCATGATGTTTGCGAGGATATTCGCGCCATTCGAGAACCCGAGCCCCAAGACGGTGGATGACTCGTATCGATCGCGGTTGGCCGCCACGAATTCGCCCATCCGCTCGGTCGCCCGGGCGAGATCCTCGCAATCGTAGACGCCTTCTGCCTTGCGCCGGAAGAAGCGCGCCGCGCCATGTTCGGAGATGTCGCCCCGCGGCGAGATCACCGTGGCGTTGGGCAGAAGCCGCCCGCCGAAATCGAAGAACTGGTTTTCGTCGCCACCGGTGCCATGAAAGACGAACAGGATCGGCGATCCGGGTGCACCGGGCCTCGCCCGATGCACATAGCTGTCGTAACTCATTTCAATCTCCTGATCTCGAACCTACTAAGCCAGCGGCTCAAGATGTTGTTCCAGCGTGCTTCTCAGATGCGCGTGCTGCGCAGGCAGCTTCAGCGCCTCGCCGAGATGTGCGGTGTCCTCGTCCCGGTCGAAGCCCGGTTCATTGGTGGCGATTTCGAACAGCACGCCGCCTGGCGTGCGGAAATAGATCGCCCAGAAGTAGTCGCGATCGATGACGGGGGTGACCTGATAACCGGTATCCATCAGCGCCTTGCGGACTTCGAGTTGCTTTTCGCGGTTTTCGACCGCAAAGGCGATGTGATGGACCGAACCGGCGCCAAGTCTTGCCCCGCTGATGTTCGGCATGGTTTCGACGTCGATGAAGTCGGCACCATTGCCGCCCGGGATTCCAAAGCGGGTCACACCGTCCCTGGCGTCGATTTGGCTGTACCCCATGAATTTCAGGAGTTCGGCGGTGGCACCGTCGTCACGAAGGCGCATCGAAGCCGAATGGAAGCCGCGGATAGCCTCCGCCTCACCGACGCCGTTGCCGGTCCAGGGAGCGCGCGGATCGTCCTTGACTTCGACAAGCGCAAATCCGTCACCATCAGGACCGGCGAAATGCAGCCGGTTGTCACCGAAGGCACTGTCCGTCTTCATCCCTTCGGCGCCGGCCTTCGTCAGCCGATCCGTCCAGTAACCGAACGAGCCCTGCGGAACGGAGAAGAGCGTCGTACCCACTTCGCCGGTGCCGGGACGGCCCCGGGCGATATGCGGGAACGGGAAGTAGGTCATCACGGAGCCGGGCGTACCGACTTCGTCGCCGTAGTAGAGATGGTAGACATCAGGCGCATCGAAATTGACGGTCTTCTTGACCCGGCGCAGGCCGAGCGTGTCCGTGAAGAACTTGTTGTTGGTGCTGGCGCTTGCAGCCATCGATGTGACGTGATGGAGGCCCTTGATCTGGTCGAGCATTTTAAACCCCTTTCTGGACCGCGCTTGCGGCCCGTTGTTCTGGGGCAATATTTGGTTCATCGAACGCCGGTTGGATAGAGGAACGCGTCAGAACGCATTGTTCACTATTCGAAGACGATAGATAATTAATTGTTCACAGATGGCGGCACCGCCGGCAATTGCCAGTCGATCGGCTGCTTGTCACGCGACGCGAGGAAATCATTGGCTTTCGAAAAATGCCGACAGCCGAAAAAGCCGTTATGGGCCGAAAGCGGCGACGGATGCGGCGCCTTCAGAACGAGATGTTTCCTCGTATCGACGAAGGCTGCCTTTTTCTGCGCATAGGAGCCCCAGAGCATGAAGACCACGCCGTCGCACTCCTCGTTGACGGCGCGGATGACGGCGTCGGTAAAGCGCTCCCAGCCACGCCCCTGATGTGCGGCCGCCCTGCCCTCTTCCACGGTCAAAACGCTGTTCAGGAGCAGCACGCCCTGGCTCGCCCAGTGCTCGAGAAAGCCGTGGGCAACCGGAGGAATGCCGAGGTCGGTTTGTATTTCCTTGTAGATGTTGACGAGCGAAGGAGGAATGCGGACGCCGGGGCGAACGCTGAAACATAGTCCGTGCGCCTGGCCATGCCCGTGATAGGGATCCTGCCCCAGTATGACGACCTTCACTTCATTGAGTGGCGTCAGATCCAGCGCGCGGAAATATTCGCCGCCTTTCGGAAAGATGCGCTTGCCGGACTCCTTTTCGGAGAGGAGAAAGCGCCTCAGCTCGCTCATGTACGGATTGGAGAATTCCGGGCCGAGCGCCCGCTTCCAGCTTTCCTCGAGCCTGACTTCGCCCTCCGCCATGGTCCCGTCCTCAAACGACCAGATGGTTCGAGCGCGAATGCCAGTCCCAGGCGGAGCGGATGATGTCGTTCAGGCTGAATTTCGGCTCCCAGCCGAGCACCGCCCGTGCCTTGTCGTTATTGGCGACCAGGGATGTGGAATCTCCTTCGCGACGCCCGACATATTCCACCGGGAAAGGTTTGCCGGAAACCTCTGAAATCGCGGCCAGCAATTCCTTGACGGTCGTTCCGGTGCCCGTGCCAAGGTTCAGCTCTACGGTGTCGCCACCAGCCAGCAGGTAGTCGACCGCCCGCACATGCGCATCTGCCAGATCGAGCACGTGGATATAGTCCCGCACGCAGGTGCCGTCGCGAGTGTCGTAGTCGTCGCCGAAGACCTTGAAACCCTGGCGGCGGCCGAGTGCGGCCTCGATCGCCAGAGGAATGGCATGCGTCTCCGGTGTGTGCCATTCGCCGATGCGACCTTCGAAATCAGCGCCGGCTGCGTTGAAATAGCGCAGCATCACCGATTTCAGCCCCTTGTACTGACCATAGTCCTTGAGCGCCTGTTCGATGATGAACTTGGTGCGGCCATAGGGGTTGATCGGCGCCTGCTTGTGCGTCTCGTCCATCGGCACCCGATCCGGAAGGCCGTAGGTGGCGCAGGTGGAGGAGAAGACGAAGGCCTTCACGCCGGCATCCATGGCGGCAGACATCAGGGTCAATGCGCCGATGACGTTGTTATCGTAGAAGCCGACAGGGTTCTTGACCGATTCCCCAACCTCGATCAGGGCCGCAAAATGAAGCACCGCATCCGGCTTGTGCTTGGCGAAAACCTCGTCCAGCCGGGGGCGATCACGGATATCGCCCTCTTCGAGGGTACCCCAGCGCACGAATTCCGCGTGGCCGTTCGAGAGGTTGTCGAAGACGATCGGCTCGTACCCCCGTTCCGCCAGCACCAGACACGTATGCGAACCGATATAGCCGGCTCCACCGACGACGAGCACCTTCTTCTTCGACATCATGTCCCTCTCGGTTGTTGAAGTCGGCGGCACTATAGCGGGCGCTGCCCAAATGGGAAGGGTGAACCGGCCCTGCGATATTGGATGACGCGAGCTTTGAACTTATCTATCCTACTCAGGATTTTTAAAGGCTCTTCATGCGTCTTCTGTTTCTCTGTCTCGGTTGGCTGTTCGTCGCGCTCGGCGTGGTTGGCGCGTTCCTGCCGGTCCTGCCCACAACCCCTTTCCTGTTGCTGGCGGTCGCCTGTTTCGCCCGCTCGTCGCCGCGGCTTGAAGCGTGGATGCTCGACCATCCGAAATTCGGGCCGCCCCTCAGAGACTGGCGGGAAAGGCGCGCCATTCCACGCAAGGCCAAGATTGCCGCAGTGGTAATGATGACCGCCAGCTACGCGATCTTCTGGTTTGGCACCTCGCCGCCTTTCTCTCGGGCGGCTATGGTTGCGGCACTGATGATCGCGCCGGCGATCTTCGTGGTAACCCGTCCGAACGCATAAGGTCAGCGATGCCGCGATTGCGGCAGGACGTAAGGAATGGCGGCTGCCGGCAGACGTCCGACCGCCCCGGCAATCCCGTAGACGCTCGCAATGATCCCGTCATTGACCGTTTCCTGGCAGGGACCTTCCGCGACAACCCGGCCATGGTTCAGGACCACCAGGTGGTTGGCGAACTCGGCCGCCAGGTTGAGGTCGTGCAGGATGGCGAGCACGATGCCGCCGGCCGATGCAAAATCGCGGGCGATTTCCAGCACGGAAATCTGATGGCCGAGATCGAGGCTCGCGGTCGGCTCGTCGAGGAAAAGCGCCCGCGGCACGCCGTCCGCAACCGGTTGCGGCACCTGGGCGAGAGCGCGGGCGAACTGGACGCGCTGCTGCTCCCCGCCCGACAGCGACGGATAGGGCCGACTTTCGAAACCGCGCAATCCCACCCGTGAAAGGGCCTGGCGCGCCTGCTCCGTCGGGTTGAGTGCGCCCTGCGCCACCGCCCCCATGCGGACGATCTCAAGCGCGGTAAAGGGAAAGGCGAGCTGTGTCGCCTGCGGCAGGACGGCCCGGCGTTTGGCAAGATCGGCCGGCTGGCAGAGATCCATGCCGGTTCCATAGTAGGAGACGAAACCCGTATCTGGCTTCATCTCGCCCGAAAGCACCTTCATCAGCGTCGATTTTCCGGCGCCGTTCGGGCCGATGATCACGGTGAACTGACCGGGCCTCAGGTCAATCCCCACGTTGTCGAGCAGCTTGCGGCCGGACCGCGCCACGGTGATATGTTCGGCGGAGATCATGGCATGTCCCGCATATGAAGGCCGTTCTTGCCGAGGAGCAGGAAGAGAAAGACCGGGGCGCCGAAGAGCGCCGTAATCACGCCGATCGGCAATTCCGCCGGTGCGGCAACGGTTCGCGCAACGCTGTCTGCAATCAGAAGCAATGCTCCGCCCCCGATCGCCGAACCCGGCAGCAGGAAACGGTGCGATGGCCCCATGGTCAGCCGCAGGAGATGCGGCACGACGATGCCGACGAAACCAATCGAGCCGGCGACCGCCACGGTCGAACCGCAGGCCGCAGCGACCGCGACGATGATGATCCGCTTCAGCCGTTGCACCGGAATGCCCATATGGAAGGCGGCGGCATCCCCAAGGACAAGGGCGTCAAGCCCGCGCGCCACGAAGGGAATGATGACCAGGACGGCGGCGATGAACGGGAGGATGGAAAATACCCGCCCGAAGGTGGCGCCGCCGAGCGAGCCGAGGCTCCAGAAGGTGATGTCGCGAAGCTGCCGGTCGTCCGCCATGACGATCATGAGGCCCATGATGGCGGCAGAAAGCGCGCCGATCGCAATGCCCGAAAGGATCAGCGTCGTCGTGGAGGTCCGGCCGTCGCGGGTGGCGATGAGATAAAGCATCAAGGTGTTGAAGAGCCCGCCGAAGAAGGCCATCAGCGGCAGGAATTGGTTCCCGAGCAGCATGGAGACCGGCGCCAGTACCGTGTTGCCGAGCACGATTGCCGCGACGGCAGCAAGGCCTGCCCCCGAAGTGACGCCGACGATGCCGGGATCGGCAAGAGGATTGCGGAAGAGGCCCTGCATCATCGCGCCGGAGACCGCAAGCCCCGCCCCGACCAGAAGCCCAAGTGCCGTGCGCGGCAGGCGCACCGCCTCGAGGATCACTCTTTCCTGTGTCGAGAGACTGTCGCCATTGCCCGTAACATAAACCCAAAGATCACGCAGGCCGACGCCGGTCGGCCCCACGCCGAGGGAAATCACGCAGGCGACGACAAGCATCGCCCCGAGCAGGATGAGGACCAGGACGCCCTGCTGGGTCCGGTCGCCGTCAGCCGCCGCGCGGAAGGGCATCGCCAGCGCCTTCGTCATCAGTTGATCGCTCCGGGATAGATCTGCGCGGCGAGCGAGCGGACGGCCTCGGGTGTGCGCGGTCCGAAGCCCAGTAGAAGAAGGCCGTCCATGGAAATCAGCGCCTTGTTGGCAGCAGCGGGCGTGGTCTGCATGGAGGGAATGGCGAAGACCTGCTCAGGGGTCAGATGGTGGCTGCCGCGCGCCATGGAGAGGATGACATCCGGCTGAGCACCGATCACTGCTTCGTCCGCGAGCGGCTTGTACCCGTTGATCGTCGGCGCGGCATTGATACCGCCGGCCATCTCGATCACCGCGCCGGCCTCCGTATCCGCGCCACCGGCCATCACGCGATTGTTCGAAAGCGACAGCACGAAGAGGACCTTCTTCTTAGGCCCCGGCACTTTCGCGACGTCTTCGGCGAGTGCCTTGAGATCCTGTTCAGTTTTGACGGCGAGCGTCTCCGCCTTGTCCGCAAGCCCCACGGCAGCCCCCACGTCTCGGATCTTCTGGCCGATCTTGTTGGCCTTTGGCGGCGTCGCAATCACGACCATCGGCACTTCGCTGGCTTTCAGGATTTCCAGCACCGGCGGCGGCCCGGACCCTTCTTCCATCAGGATCAGGTCCGGCTTCTGGCCGAGAATGCCTTCCGCCGAAAGCTGCCGCATGTAGCCGACATCCGGCTTGGCGTTTGCCGCATCGGGATAGAAGCTGGTGGAATCCCGCGCCACGATGCGGTCCTGCGCGCCGAGTGCGTAGAGGATTTCCGTGATCGTGCCGCCGATCGAGACGATGCGTTTGGCTTCGGGATTACCTTTGTCGGCCGCCATCGCGCCTCCCGTGACGAGCGTCGCTCCGAAAACAACGGCTGCGAACAGCCTGCCGAAGGTGAAGGAAGATCCCATGATACTCTGCCCCTTTCTTGCCCAAGCCGAGGCGCAATATGCCTCTCATCCGAATACCCTACGCCAATAACTTGAGTTGACTACGCAAGTTTTTTCGGCTTTTCAAGAGCACCGGCCGCAGATATCTTGAGCCGAAAATGAAACTTTTTGTGAGGGACGATCAATGTATATCGCGATGAACCGCTTCCGCGTCGTGCCGGGGTATGAAGAGGCTTTCGAAACCATCTGGCGCAGCCGCCAAGGGCGCCTCGCGGAACTGCCGGGTTATATCGAATTCCACATGCTGAAAGGCCCGAAGGCCGAAGATCACACGCTTTATGCGTCCCACACCGTATGGGAGAGCTTCGAACATTTTCAGGCATGGACCAAGTCGGAACAGTTCCGCGCGGCGCACGCCAAGGCCGGCGAGAACCGGGGCAAGGTCGAATATCTCTCCGGACCGCATTTCGAAGGTTTCGAAGTCATCATTCATGAAGACCGCAACGGCGTTCGCGCCGACGCAGCCTGAGGTCAGCAGATGAACGCCGTTTCTGAAATCAAGACGAACCGTCGCGACCGAGCTATCGCCGCCCTTGCCGAAAAGCCCGACGGCGTCGTCGAGGCGATCGCGGCAAACGCGGAGGTGACTCCTGCCGAAATCCTGGAGATTCTCCCCCAAGGTGCCGCAATCATCGTCGGCAAGGAGCATTTTTTCGACATCTGGTCCGAAATGACCGGCTGGGGCAAAGTCCTCTTCATCGTCCATACCGACGATATCGTATTGGAGGCGGAGGGAAGCCTGCCCGTCGGTTCCGAGGGCCATGGCTGGTTCAACATTCACGGCGACAGCCCGATCGGCGGTCACATCAAGAAGGACAATTGCGCTTCGGTGACCTTCGTCGACCGTGCCTTCCACGGCCGCCGCTCGTGCTCGGTCTGGTTCATGAACCAGGAAGGTTCGGCCATGTTCAAGGTCTTCGTCCGCCGCGACGAGAACCGTGATCTGATCACCGAACAGCTTCAAAAATTCGAGGCGCTGCGCGAGCGCTACAAAGCCTGAGGTCCACGGCTCGGGCCGAGGTCGTTTAGCCCGAGCCGGAAAATTTGCGGAACGAGTCGGCTCTTCCGCAGTTAGCCGCTTATGGCAATAAAGACTGAATGGACCGGAGGATGTCTCTGCGGAAAGCGACGTTACCGCTTTCGAAGCCCTCCCTCCTCCGCCGGCTTCTGTCATTGCACCATGTGCCGCCGCGCCACTGGCGGACCCTTCGCCTTCCTGGTGCGTATCGAGGAGGGTGATCTTGAATGGCGCGGCGAGCCACCCGCCATCTATCGCTCTTCGCCGATCGCGCAGCGGGGCTTCTGTCCGGACTGCGGCAGCCCGCTTTTCCTGAAATACGACGACGACGGCCGCTTTCGCGTGACGGGCGGCACGCTTGATCATCCGGAAACGATCGCTCCCGCCTATCACTACGGGATCGAAAGCCGCCTGCCCTGGATGGATTGCGACAATGGGCTTCCTGAAGAAAAGACCCGGGAAAGCTTTTGAGCCGGCTCAGAGTGCCGGCACCCATTTCCAGAAAACCCCCTCCATCCTTTCCGGATAATATTTGAACTCGCATTCGAACCGACGGCCATAGGCTTCGGCGGCCTTGAGCGCCTGCTCGCTCACCGGCTTCATGCCGGTGCCGGGCGCGAACCAGTCCTCCATGAGATCATCGGGGACATAGACCCCGATCCGAAGCGGCAAAGCGGTCAATGTTGCATCCAGTTCTTCCGGCGGCATGGTCTTCCTCCTCTCCAGCTATTTCGAGCGTGGTTCCCGCAAACGCTCACCCGCACCGATTTTATGCCCGGCCTGCTTGGCGAGCACCGCCTCCAGCAGCGTTCGGGCCGCGTTACGGATTTCCTCCTGAATGGCCTTATCCCTGTCGAGCGCCTCGTGGCTGGTAGCGTAAGGCTCGAAGTAACCGATGTAGCGGTCGAACTCCGCCAGGGGACCTGCGGGAACAAGATGCATGAAACGCAGCCAGTCGGAAAGGCTGCGGCGAACATTCTCGGCACCTTCCACATCTCCGTGGCTGATGACCGAGTAAAGCCGGCCCTCGAGATGGCGCGGATAGCTCCATCCTCTCATCTCGATTTCCTTGGCTTCCTTGGCGTGCTTGCCGTGGGTGGTCGTGGGATCGGGATTGCCCCCGTCGGCGCAGACCAGCCGATCCATCATCAGCTTGACCGGCGAAGAGACCTGATACCAGTTGACCGGCGTAATGATCATGATCCCGTGCGCCTCCACCCACAGCGGATAGATTTCGTTCATCCAGTCATGCACCTGCCCCAGCGAATAATTCGGATAACAGGAGCACGGCCAATGACAGAGCGCCGCCGAGGTTGAAAAGCAGGCCTTGCACGGATGAATGTGCCGGCCATATTCCGAAGTCAGACGACTGAGATCCAGGAGTTCGACGGACACCTGCGGCGCCTGCCGCAGCACCTCCTCCGCGATCTTGATCAGCCGGTAGGTTTTCGAAAGCTCGCCCGGACAGGTGTGTTCGGTTCTGGACGACCCGCTGATCAAGAGAAACCGCCGAGGCCCTGTGATGTCCTCATGCCGCGCCTGCGCGGCATGGATTGCATCGCGCGCCGCCAGCCAGTCAGTAGCAAGGTCATAGTCCGGGTCGGCAAACTCCGGCCCGGCCCGCCGGGTCTTGGGGCTCTTGCGGGAATTGAAATAAGCATCCCAGGCGGCATTCGCGACGCGGTCCAGTTCCACGGAGAGCGGGGCATATGCCCGGTCCTGAAACTGGTTCAGGAACCGTTTTTTGAACTCCGTTTCGTCAAGACGCGGACTGGGGCTGCCCTTGCGGGGTTCAAGATCGTGTTTTTGGGTGGGATCGGTCGGAGTGAAAGCCATGGATCATACCGGGAAAACAAAAGGCGAGCGTCCCGTAACGCTCGCCCGATCTTCAAAGTTCCAGAGTGCTTAATGATGTGCGACGTGCTCCGGCTTTCCCTTGCGCTTCGTCGACGCCATCTTGTCGAGTTCTTTTTCGCTCATGGATTTCTCCATGCTCTTCGAAGCTCCCTTGAGCTCGCTTTTCTTGATATCGCCGCGCTTGGCGGCAAGCGCCGCACCGGCGGCCTTCTGCTGTGCTTTCGATTTTGCAGGCATGTCTACCTCCTCGGTTTTATCCTCGAAAACAACATGCCGGCACCGCTTTGGTTCCAGATTTTGACGCGGAACATGTGGTCCATTGACGGGTTGTTCTGATGAGTTGCCGCGCGTCGGCGGCGCGAGATCTCAGAAAGGGACCCAACCATGAACGACAAACGCAAGAGCGCAACTGACAGTGACTCCTCCCGTTTCGAACAGGAGGGACGGGAAAGAGTGGAGGATGCCCTTCACGCGCAGGTGGATATGACCAATCAGGAAGCGATAAAGGAAGCCTCGAGGCTTGGCGGCGGCGATACCTATCTGGTCGAAGCCGATCTTGAAGACCGCGATCAGCGCGAGGACACCGACCAGCCGGATGGCCGCGCCAGCCCGATGGCGAACGCCGACAACCCGGAACGCTGACCTTCCTGATCCGGAAAGGGTCGAAGCGGAACCTACAGGCATACCTGAGTGTTCCCCTGCGCGAGCCGAGATTGGGAGAGCTTTGATGAATGCCGAAGCCAATGCCGCGCTGACCCTGGCCCCGAGGTCCGGGAAGGACGCGCTGAAGAACGAGCCGGACATGGAGGTGAAAGCTTCGCCGACCCTTGCGGATGCCGATTCGGAATCCTTCGTCGCCGAGGCTCTGGAGGATCTGGTCAATTGCCACATCCCGTTCCTTTTGGCCGGCACTTTCGCGGTCAGCGCCTATACCGGCATTTCGCGCCCGACCAAGGATCTCGATATCTTCTGCCGGGCGGGCGACTACGCCCGCATCCTCGCCCATTTCAAGGAAAAGGGTTACGAGATCGAAGTGGAAGACGACCGCTGGCTCGGCAAGGTAAAAAAAGGGCGACACTTTTTCGACGTGATCTTCGCCGGCTCGAACGGCACCATGCCGATCGGCGACACCTGGTTCGAAAACGCCCGGCAGATCGAGATGAACGGCCACAAGGTGCGCATCATCGCGCCGACCGAACTTGTCTGGTCGAAATGTTTCGTGCAACTCCGCCACAGATATGATGGCGGCGAC
Source organism: Hyphomicrobiales bacterium (assembly GCA_900469955.1). Lineage (GTDB taxonomy): Bacteria > Pseudomonadota > Alphaproteobacteria > Rhizobiales > Rhizobiaceae > Neorhizobium. Next base: position 35,138 of record UBYX01000022.1, read on the forward strand.
ATCGTCCACGTCATCCTTCGGGCGCATGATCAGATCGACTGGCAGCGGCTCCTGAACCACATGGAAGTTCATTGGGAAGTGTTGCTTATCCACCTCCTGAACTTCCGCTGGATCTACCCGACCGAGCGGGACAAGGTGCCGGACTGGCTGCTGGACGAGCTGCTCGACCGGTTGAAGGCTCAGCGGGAACTGCCGCTGCCGCAGATGAAGATCTGCCGCGGCCGCATGTTCAGCCGGGTGGATTTCGAGATCGACGTCAAGGAATGGGGTTTTGCGGACGTCGGCGGCGAAGGCGAATTGCGTGAAGGCGTCAAAGAGGAAATGGCCCAAGGAGGACCAGCGTGACAAAGACCACCAACGCCCAGAACGACACCGCGACAACTGATGCGAAAAAGGCGAACGGCAAGGCGAAAATCGCCGCCATGGGCGATTTGCATGTACGGGAGAACAGCACGGTCTCCTACAAGGAACTTTTCACCGAGATTTCCCAGGCCGCCGATATCCTCGTCCTGACCGGTGATCTGACCGATCTCGGCAAGGTCAAGGAGGCGGAGATCCTGGCCTCAGACCTTCGTTCCTGCTCGATTCCTATCGTCGGCGTGCTCGGCAATCACGACTATGAATGCGGCTGCGTGGAAGAAATCACACATATCCTGAAGGATGCCGGCGTTCATCTTCTGGAGGGGCAGGCGGTCGAGATCAACGGCGTCGGCTTTGCAGGCGTGAAGGGCTTTGCGGGCGGATTCGGCCGGCATATGCTCGGGTCTTTCGGAGAACCCGCAATCAAGGCCATGGTCTCTGAAAGCGTGGAAGAGACGATGCGGCTCGAAAACGCCCTCCGCCAGGTCCGTTCCGAGCGGGCCATGGTCATTCTCCATTATGCGCCGATCCGGGAGACGGTCGCGGGAGAACCGGAGGAAATCTACCCGTTCCTCGGCTCTTCGCGTCTTGCAGAAACTATCGACCGCTTTCCGGTCAAAGCCGTCGTGCACGGCCATGCGCATCGCGGCACTTATGAGGGCAAGACGCCAGGTGGTGCCCCGGTCTACAATGTCGCATCACATATCGAGAAGCCGACGGGGAAACCGTACGCCTTGCTGGAGTTGTGACGCATTGTTTTTCTGAAGGATGCCCATAGGAAAACCGCTCGGCGTTCCTCTCCCGGCGAGGGAAGAAAGCTGAATCGCGGGCAGCCCCCTCGAATTTGCGCATAGCCGGCACATCCATAGGCACCATATTCGCTCAAATTAGGGAACGGGACGCACGAACTCGTCTCCAGATTTTACATTCCAAACTAGGAAATCGCCTTCCGGGCTAATTGCCAGTCCGGTGATATTTGCCCGTTGAAATGCATCTTCTCGAGTCTTGTCGAAAACCCCAAGATTAACCGTAAGCGCGCCGTCAACAGCGCTGACCTCTTTATAGTCGTAATCGACAAGCCTGCCGTAACAGGTAATCTCGCCGCCCTCGATAATCAGTTCGCTGGAGGGAACGTTGGCTCCGACCCATCGCCCCTGCATCGCTGCCGGTAATGGAACATTGCGCTCTAATTGTTGCACTGTCGCTGCCACCTTCAAGCCCCCCGTCCAATTTCATCCGACCTAGATAAGGGCTTGTGGAAGAACGGGCTATAACGCTCACACATGCAGCGCATGTCCGAGCGCCTTCAATGCCGCCTCGGCAAAAGCCTCCGACTGCGTAGGATGCGCATGTATGGTCCCGGCAATATCTTCCAGTCGCGCGCCCATTTCGACCGCGAGGGAAAAAGCGGCGGACAGCTCGGAAATTCCCGCGCCCACCCCCTGGATGCCGAGCACCAGGTGATTGTCGGCGCGCGCCACCACGCGCACGAAGCCTTCTTCCGCTGAAAGCGTCATCGCCCGGCCGTTGGCCGAGAAAGGAAACTGGCCGATCTTCACCTCGCGGCCCGCTGCCCTTGCCTCGTCCGGCGACAACCCCACCGAAACGATTTCCGGATCCGTGAAGCAGACCGCCGGGATGGCACCTTTGTCCCAGCTACGGCGTTTGCCCGAAACGATCTCCGCCACCATCTCGCCCTGGGCCATGGCCCGGTGCGCCAACATGGGCTCGCCGGTTACGTCGCCGATCGCGTAGATCCCGCGCATGGAGGTGCGGCATTGGTCGTCTATCCTGAGATACCTGCCGTCCATGTCGAGTTCGAGTTCCTCGCGTCCCCAGCCCTCGATCACCGGCTTGCGGCCAACCGTCACGAGCACCTTGTCGGCGACGATCCGCCTTTCCTCGCCGTCGGCCGCCTCGGCGAGCAGGGTTTCGCCGTTCGATGACATGCCCTTCACCTTGGTGCCGTGCAATACCTCGACACCCAGCGCCGAGAGCCGCTTCGCAACCGGTTGGGTAAGCTGGGTGTCGTAAAGCGGCAGGATGCGGTCGAGCGCTTCGACGATTGTCACCTTCGAGCCAAGTTTGGCAAAAGCGATCCCGAGCTCAAGGCCGATATACCCGGCGCCCACCACGGCGAGCTTTTCCGGCACCTGCGTCAACGACAGCGCACCGGTCGAAGAGATGACCTTGCCGCCGAACGGCAGCATCGGCAGCTCGACCGGTGCCGAGCCGGTTGCGATGATGACGTTTTCGGCACGGATAACCTGCTGGCCGGTCTCGGTCTCCACCTCCACCGTCTTGCCGTCGCGAAACCTCGCCCGGCCGACGACCATCTTCACGCCCGCCTTCTTCAGAAGGCCCGCGACGCCCATCGTCAGTCGGCCGGTGATGCCGTCCTTCCAGGCGATCGTTCTTCCGAAGTCGATGGTGGGATTCTCGGCCCGGATGCCCATGGCATTCCTGCCTGCGGCCATGGCGGCGGTCCTGTGAAAATCATCGGCCGCGTGGATCAGCGCCTTGGAAGGGATGCAGCCTATATTGAGGCAGGTGCCGCCGGGCTTCGCCATCTCGACGATAACGGTGTCGACCCCGAGCTGGCCGGCCCGAATGGCTGAGACATAGCCACCCGGACCGGCACCGATGACGAGAAGCTTGCAGGTGATTTCCTTCATTGTTCTTTTCCCACCTCACTCCTCGACGAATATCAGCGCTGGCGTTTCCAGAAGCGCCTTCAACCGCTGCACGAAGGTTGCGGCATCCCAGCCGTCGACCACTCTGTGGTCGAAACTGGAAGACAGGTTCATCATCTTGCGCGGCACGAATTGCGTCCCGTCCCAATGCGGGCGGATCGCGAGCTTGTTGACGCCGACGATCGCCACTTCCGGATGGTTGATGACCGGGGTCGAGACGATGCCGCCCATGGCGCCGAGCGAGCTGATCGTGATGGTCGAGCCCGTCAGCTCCTCCCGCTGCGCCGTACCGTTCTTCGCCGCATCGCTCAAGCGTGCCATCTCGCGGGCGCAGTCGAAGATATCGCGGGCTTCGGCATGCTTGACGACCGGCACGACAAGCCCGGCCGGGGTCTGTGCCGCAATTCCGATATGCACGCCGCCGAACCGGCGGATGAAGCCGGCCTCATCATCGAAATGGGCGTTAATCCCCGGTTGCTCGGCGACCGCCTTTACCATGGCCCGCATCAGGAACGGCAAGATGGTGAGCTTCGGTTTGCCGGGTTTCAGGCTTGCATTCATGCGGGCGCGCAACTCTTCGAGCGCGGTCATGTCCACCTCCTCCACATAGGTGATGTGGGGAATGCGGGATTTCGCGAGCGCCATCTTCTCCGCGATGCGGCGGCGCAGGCCGACGACCTTGATGTCCTGGACGCTCTTGTTCGGCTGCAGGCCGGCCGCGATGCCCGGACCGCTCTCGCGGCTGAGATATGTATCGAGATCCTCGTGGGTGATGCGCCCTGCCGGACCGGTTCCCGAGACCTGACGCAGGTCGATACCTGCCTCCCTGGCGCGCAGACGGACGGCGGGAGAGCCAAGCGGCTTCTCGCCTTCGGCGCGGGGAGCCCCATGAGCGGCACCAGCGGTTTTGGGCGCCCCGACCGAAACCCGTTCGAGCGGGGCAATCTGCAGAGCCGGTTTGGGCTTTTCCGCCGCTGGCTCCTGTTTCTGCTCCATCGAAAGCGGCTCGGGCTGGGATGCGGGGATCTCCGCCTCCGGTTCTTCGTCGCTTTCGTCGCCCGCGGTTTTGATTTTGAGAATAATGGTTCCCGTGGCGATCACGTCGCCCACCTCGCCGTGCCGCCAGGTCACCTCGCCTTCGACGGGAGACGGGATCTCGACGGTCGCCTTGCCGGTCATCACGGCAGCGAGCACCATATCCTCACGTACGAGGTCGCCGACATTGACATGCCATTCCACGAGCTCGGCTTCCGCGACCCCTTCGCCGACATCCGGCAATTTTATGATGCGTTCGCCCATCTCAGGCCTCCATCATTTCGCGCAGCGCCTGGCCGACGCGGGCCGGCCCCGGGAAATAGTCCCATTCCTGCGCGTGCGGATAAGGCGTATCCCAGCCCGCGACGCGCACGACGGGGGCTTCGAGGTGGTAGAAACAATGCTCCTGCACCAGCGCCGCCAGTTCCCCGCCGAAACCGGAGGTCAGCGTCGCCTCATGCACCACCATGCAGCGGCCGGTCTTCTTCACCGATTCCACGATGGTTTCGAGATCGAGCGGCATCAGCGTGCGCAGGTCGATGATCTCCGCATCGATGCCGGTCTCCTCCGCCGTTGCTTCGGCCACATGCACCATGGTGCCGTAGGCGAGGATGGTAACCGCGGATCCTTTCCGCCGGACGACCGCCTTGCCGAGCGGCACGGAATAGTGTTCCGCCGGCACCTCGCCCAGCGGATGGCCCGCCCACGAAGTCACCGGCCGGTCGTGATGACCGTCGAACGGGCCGTTGTAGAGCCGCTTCGGTTCGAGGAAGATCACCGGATCCGGATTCTCGATCGAGGAAATCAGCAGGCCTTTGGCATCGTAGGGATTGGAGGGCACCACCACCTGCAGGCCGCAGACATGGGTAAACAGGGCCTCGGGGCTCTGGCTGTGGGTCTGGCCGCCGAATATGCCGCCCCCGGTCGGCATCCGCACCACCATTCCGCAGGTGAATTCCCCGTTGGAGCGATAGCGCAGCCGCGCCGCCTCCTGGGTGAGCTGGTCGTAGGCCGGGTACATGTAGTCCGCGAACTGGATCTCGATGCAGGGTTTCAATCCGTAGGCCGCCATGCCGATCGCCGTGCCGACGATGCCGGATTCATTGATCGGTGCGTCGAAACAGCGCGTCTTGCCGTACTTCTGCTGGAGCCCCTGCGTGCACCGAAAAACACCGCCGAAGTAACCTACATCCTCGCCGAACACGACCACATTGTCGTCGCGCTCCATCGACACGTCGATGGCGCTGCGGATCGCCTCGATCATCGTCATGCGAGCCATGAGCGGGCCTCCATAATGTCGGCGCAGGAGCAAGTGCCCCCCTCACCCGGCCTCCGCTTCGCTCGGCCACCCTCTCCCCGCTGGGGAGAGGAGAATCGGCGCCGCAATGCCTTCTCGTGTTTCCGTTGGAGAGAGAGGTGGCGGAAACGCCGCGGCGATTCCGCTTCTCCCCCACGGGGAGAAGATGCCGGCAGGCGGATGAGGGGGAGCCACGATCGAAGACTTAACTCTTTCATCCTCACACCCCCGCCTGCTGGCGCTGCCGCTTCAGATGCGGTGGCATTTCCGCATAGACGCCTTCGAACATGTCGCGCATCGAAGGCCGGCCGCCGGAATGCAGCGTGCCGTGGCGTTCCGCCTCCTTCTGGGCGGCAACAACCGTGTCGCGGATTTCCGCCTCCATCTGCTTGTGCCGCTCCTCGCTCCACGCGCCGACGCGGATCAGATGGTTCTTCAGCCGGATAACCGGATCGCCGAGCGGCCAGGCCTCCGACTCCTCCTTGGGACGATAGGCGGACGGATCGTCGGAGGTGGAATGCGCGCCGACACGATAGGTGACATATTCAATCAGCGTCGGGCCGATGTTTCTGCGCGCCCGCTCCGCCGCCCATTTGGCGACCGCATGCACGGCGAGATAGTCGTTGCCATCGACGCGCAAGGACGGCAGGCCGTAGCCCAGCCCGCGCGCTGCAAACGTGCCGGAACCGCCACGCGCGACGCCCTGGAACGTCGAAATAGCCCATTGATTGTTGACGACGTTGAGGATAACCGGCGCCCGATAGGTGGAAGCGAAGACCAGCGCGGAATGGAAATCCGATTCCGCCGTCGAACCGTCGCCGATCCAGCCGGCTGCGATCTTCGTATCGTTCTTGATGGCGGACGCCATCGCCCAGCCGACCGCCTGTACATATTGCGTCGCGAGATTGCCTGATATCGTGAAGAAGCCGTAGTCCTTCGCCGAATACATAATCGGCAGCTGACGGCCCTTCAGGGGATCCGCGTCGTTCGAATAGATCTGGTTCATCATCTCGACCATCGGATAGCCGCCGGCGATCAAAAGGCCTGCCTGGCGATAGGTCGGGAAATTCATGTCGCCCGGCAGCAGTGCCCGGCGGAAGGCACAGGAGACCGCCTCTTCGCCTAGATGCTGCATGTAGAAGGAGGTCTTGCCCTGCCGCTGGGCCATCAGCATCCGGCTGTCGAAGGTGCGGAGCAGCATCATGTGCTTCAGCCCTTCCATCAGTTCCTCATTGGTCAACGTTCCGGCCCAGGGGCCGACGGCCTCGCCTTCCCGGTTCAGGACACGGATGATGGAAAAGGCGAGATCGCGGATCGTTTCGGGATCGACGTCCACCTCTGGCCGACGCACGGAGCCCGCCTTCGGAATCGTCACATTGGAGAAATCCGGCTTGCCTCCCGGCCGCACCTCCGGCTCCGGCACATGGAGGCTTAACTTGCCCGGCAGGCCGAACTTCATGTCATCCGTCATTCGCTTCTCCTCCCAAAGAATCGACTGTTGTCCGTTCAGCGCGGCGCCATGCGAAGCGCTCCGTCGAGACGGATGACTTCGCCGTTCAGCATCGGATTTTCGATGATGTCGCGTACCAGCCGCGCGTATTCCGAAGGTCGGCCGAGACGAGGCGGAAACGGCACCGATTTGCCGAGAGAGGCGCGCACCTCATCGGAAAAGCCCGCCATCATCGGCGTTTCGAATATGCCGGGCGCGATCGTCATCATGCGGATGCCGTCGCGGGCAAGCTCACGAGCGATCGGCAGCGTCATGCCGGCGACTGCCGCCTTGGAGGCAGAATAGGCCGCCTGTCCGATCTGCCCGTCATAGGCCGCTACCGAGGCGGTGGCGACCAGGACGCCGCGCTCGCCCTCGTCGTTCGGTTGGGTCTTCGCGATCGCCTGCGCCGCCAGTCGGATGACGTTGAACGTGCCGATCGTGTTGATCTCCAGAGCGCGGGTAAAGCTCTCAAGCGCATGCACGCGCTCCCTGCCCAGCACCTTTTCCGAGGGCGCCACGCCGGCACAGCAGACGGCACCTCGGATCGGCCCATTCGCGGCCTCTGCTTCCGCCACCGCGTTTTCGACAGCTTCGCCGCTGCGCACGTCGGTTTTGACGAAGATCGTGCCTCTGCCAAGCTCGTTCGCCCTCGCCTGTCCGTTCGTCTCGTCGAGATCGAGCAAAGCGACGTAACCGCCTGCTTCGACGAGCATTTTAGCTGTCGCAAGTCCGAGGCCCGAGGCCGCACCGGTTACAAGAAAATTTCCGCCTTCGATCCGCATCCTCACCTCTCCTCAGTTCGCCAGACCGCGGGCGATGATGATCTTCTGGATATCGGACGTGCCTTCGTAGATCTGGCAGACGCGGACATCGCGATAGATGCGCTCGACCGGGAAATCCGAGATATAGCCATAGCCCCCGAGCGTCTGGATCGCCTCGGAGCACACCTTCTCGGCCATTTCAGAGGCGAAGAGCTTCGCCATGCAGGCTTCGTCGAGGCAGGGTTCGCCGCGATCCTTCAACCGCGCCGCATGCAGCACGAGCTGACGCGCCGCCTCGATCTGGGTCTTTGCTTCCGCAAGGCGGAAAGCGATCGCCTGATGCTCGAGCAGCAGCTTTCCAAAGGTCTTGCGCTCCTTGGCATAGGTGAGCGCCACGTCGAAGGCTGCCTGGGCCATCCCGACGCATTGGGCGGCAATGCCGATGCGTCCCGCCTCCAAACCGGAAAGTGCGATCCTGAGCCCGGCCCCTTCCGCACCGATCCGCTGACTTTCGGGGATGCGCAGGTTATCGAACATCAGCGCCGCCGTGTCGGAGGCCTTCTGGCCGAGTTTGTCCTCGACCTTGGAAATCGAAAAGCCGGGAACATCCGTGGAGGTGACGAAAGCCGAGATGCCGCGTTTGCCGGCGGAAGGGTCTGTGACGGCGAAGATGATGACGGTGCCGGCGATCTTGCCGGACGTGATGAACATCTTCGAGCCGTTGATGACGTAGTCGCTGCCGTCCTTCGTAGCCCGGGTTCGGATTGCCGCCGCGTCGGAGCCCGTATCAGCTTCCGTCAGTGCGAAAGCGCCGATATGCCGGCCCTCCGCGAGCGGCCGCAGGAACTTTTCCTTCTGGTCGCCGGAGGCATGGGCGTCGAGCAGAGAACAGACCGGCGAATTGTGGACGCTGACGAGCGTCGAGACCGCCCCGTCGCCGGCGGCAATTTCCATCAGGGCGCTCGCATAGGCGACGTAGGAGCAGCCGACGCCGCCCCACTCCTCGCTCGTGCGCATGCCAAGAAAACCCAGTTCGCCAAGCTGTCGCAGCACCTCGGGCTCGATCGCGTGCGCTCTCTCGCGCGCCGCCGCACCGGGCTTCAGTACCTCGCGGGAAAACTCCGCGGCTGTCGAACGGATGAGCTCCTCCTCATCGGTCAGCATGCAAAGATCTCCTCCTCGAAACCGTCTGCATTTCCTCTAATCTAGAGCCGGAATCGCCGGCGGGCCACTCCCGCGAACTTGTTATTTGTTGCTCATTTCAGCAATTTTATTGCGCGACCGCAGGACGATGGAACTTGCAGGCCCTTCGGCCGTTTGCCGGTCTCTTTTAATGAGGGGCTGATCAATAATGTCGGACGTCAACGCCGCCGCCGAATTCCGGGCTTTTCCGAAATCATGGGGAGCCGAATATGTCGCCGCCGGCGAGGTACGTTTTCGCTTGTGGGCACCGGGCCAGGAAACTGTCGCGCTTCGGCTGGATGGGGACGACACCGAGATGACCCGCACCGACGACGGCTGGTTTGAGCTGCTTGCCACGGGCATCGCGCCGGGTGTGGAATACAGCTACGTTCTCGCCAACGGCACGACGGTCCCGGATCCCGCCTCGCGCGGCCAGAAGGATGACGTCAACGGCCCCTCGCTGGTCATCGATCCAACCAGTTACGCCTGGCAGAACACCGACTGGAAGGGCCGCCCCTGGGAAGAGACGGTCGTCTACGAACTTCACATTGGCACCTTCACCAAGGAAGGCACCTTTCGCGCCGCGATCGAAAAGCTTCCCTATCTGGTCGAGCTTGGTGTCACCATGATCGAGGTCATGCCCGTCGCCCATTTCGGCGGCAACCGCGGCTGGGGTTATGACGGCGTGCTGCTCTATGCGCCGCACGCGGCCTATGGCGCGCCGGAGGATTTCAAGGCCTTCATCGATGCGGCGCACGGCCATGGCCTTTCAGTCGTGCTGGATATCGTGCTCAACCACTTCGGGCCGGAAGGAAACTATCTGCCACTGCTTGCCCCGACTTTTTTCCATGAGGAAAAAAATACGCCCTGGGGTGCGGCGATCGCCTACGACGTCGAGCCTGCGCGGCGGTACATCGTGGAGAACGCCCTGTATTGGCTGGAGGAATTCAACCTCGACGGCCTGCGCTTCGACGCGATCGACCAGATCGAGGATCCTTCGGAAAAGCATGTCCTTATCGAGATCGCCGAGCGCATCCGCGCCGAGATCGCTGAGCGGCCGATCCATCTGACGACGGAGGATTCGCGCAACGTCATTTTCCTCCATCCGCGCGACGACGACGGCAATGCGCCGCTCTTCACCGGCGAATGGAACGACGATTTTCACAACGCCGCCCATGTCTTTGCGACCGGCGAGACCCATGCCTATTACAAGGATTTCGCCAAGGACCCGGAAAAGCTGGTCGCCCGGGTACTCGCGGAAGGTTTTGCCTATCAGGGCGAAGTTTCGCCGCAGAACGGCAAGAAGCGCGGCGTCAAAAGCATCGACCAGCCACCTGTCGCCTTTGTGGACTTCATCCAGAACCACGACCAGGTGGGCAATCGGGCACAGGGCGAAAGGCTGATTTCACTCGCCGGCCCTGACAGAACGAAGGTGCTGCTCGCGACGCTGCTGCTTTCGCCCCATATCCCGCTTCTTTTCATGGGCGAGGAATATGGCGAGACCAACCCGTTCCTGTTCTTCACGGACTTCCACGGCGATCTGGCGAAGATCGTGCGCGAAGGTCGCCGCAAGGAATTCGAGGGCCATGCCGGCCACGAGGGCGATACGGTGCCCGATCCCAACGCCAAAAAGACCTTCGACGTCTGCAAGCTGGACTGGAAGAAGCTTGAAATGGAGGACGGCGGGGACTGGCTGGCGCTGACCAAGGAATTGTTGGATATTCGCAAGCGGCATATCGTGCCGCTGCTTGGATCGGCGGGTGGCCGCAGCGGCAAGGTGGTGAAGACGGACAAGGGCTTTCTCGCCGTTTCCTGGAGCTTCCCGAAAGGAACGCTCTCCTTGGCTCTCAACATCGGCGAAAAGGCTCAAGACCTGCCGGAGCAGCCGGGCAAGGCGATCTTCGCCTGGCCTGAAGCGGAAAAGCGCCTGCCGCCAAACTCGGTATTGGTCAGCGTCGAACCCGCGGGAGAGGCTGTATGAGCGTTCCGCTTGCAACCTATCGCATCCAGTTCCGCAACGGTATGACCTTCGATCGAGCCGCGGCACTGGTGCCCTATCTGAAGCGTCTTGGCGTAAGCCATCTTTACGCCTCGCCGATCTTCACCGCGACGACTGGCTCGACCCATGGCTATGACGTCACCGATGCCAACGAGATCGACCCGTCAATCGGTGGCCGTGAGGGTTTCGAACGGATGGTCAAGGCCCTCAAAGCGGAGGGCCTCGGCCTTCTCATCGATATCGTGCCGAACCATATGGCCGCCTCTCTGGAAAACCCGTGGTGGCGGGACGTGGTGGAGAACGGCGAAAAAAGCCGCTACGCCGGCCATTTCGATATCGATTGGAGCCGTCGCCTGACGCTGCCCTTCCTTGGCGACACGTTCGAGAAGGTGCTTGAGACCGGCGATATCTCGGTAAAACCCGACCCGCAGACGGACAAGCCGGCATTCGCTTATTTCGAGACCTTCTATCCTCTCGATCCGGCGAGCTACCACGGCCGGGAAGCACAAATCCTGTCGATCACCGACAAGGGCGACATCGCCAAACTGCACGAGGAGCAGCCATATCGGCTGATGTCCTGGCGGGACGCGGCGAGCGATCTTTCCTACCGACGCTTCTTCGAAATCACCGGTCTTGCCGGCGTCCGCGTGGAGGACGGCAAGGTCTTCGACGACACCCACCGGCTGATCCTCGAGCTCGTCCACAGCGGCAAGGTTGACGGCCTGCGCGTCGACCATGTCGACGGGCTTGCCGATCCCAAGGGATATCTCCAACGGCTGCGCCACGAAGCCGGCCCCGACTGCTACATCGTCGTTGAGAAGATCCTCGGCGAAGGCGAACAGATCCCGACCGATTGGCCGATTTCCGGCACGACCGGCTACGAGTTCATCGCGGCCGTCAGCGATGTGCTGGTAGATGCCGGCAAGCTCGATATCCTGCACGATGCCTATCAGGGAGTGACCGGCAAGCCGGCCGACATGGAGGCCGAACTGCGTGCTGCCAAGCTTCTGATGACGGACAACAACTTTGCGGGTGAAGTGGCCAGCCTCTTGAAGCTCGCCATGCAGATCGGCCAGGCGGAGGACCGGGGGCCGTCGCTTTCTGAAACCTCCGTCAAAGCCGCGCTGCGGGAGCTATTGGTCGCCTTCCCCGTCTATCGTACCTATGGCACCCGCGCGGGCATGCCGCCGGAAGGCCGGCAGCGGCTGTCGGAGGTTCTCGACAATGTGCGCAAAAGCCCGACTGCGCCCGATAGCGAGGCGCTCTCCTTCCTCGAGCGCATCCTGATCGGCGACGTCGAACAATCGGCCGCCGCTTCGGCTTCCCTTTTCCGTACCCGCTTCCAGCAGTTGACCGGCCCGCTAATGGCGAAGTCTGTGGAAGATACGCTCTTCTTCCGCCATCATATGCTTCTGGCGCTGAACGAGGTCGGCAGCGAACCGCTCCCCCGCGTCTTTTCGCTCGACCGGTTCCATCAGGAGATGCTGACCCGCCTGAAGCGACAGCCGGATGCCCTCTCCGGCTCCTCCACCCATGATACCAAGCGCGGGGAGGACGCTCGCGCCCGTCTCTACACTCTTCTGGAGGCGCCGGACCTATGGGCGGAGGCGGTCCGCCGCTGGCGCGACATGAACAAGGCGGCTGTGGTTGTGCTGGACGACGGCCCTGCGCCCGAACCTGCCGTCGAATGGATGCTCTATCAGGCGCTTGCCGGCGCCTGGCCGGTGGACCTGCACCCGGAAGATCGCCAAGGCCTGGAAATGCTGGAGAACCGTTTCGTCGGCTATGTTGAAAAGGCGCTGCGTGAAGCAAAGCTTCGGACCAACTGGGGCAATACCAATCAGGCCTACGAAGATGCCGTCATCGCCTATGCCCGCAGGCTTCTGTCGCCTGATAATCAGGCTTTCGTGGCTCACTTCACCCACACGCTTCGCCCTTTCATTCGGGCGGGCTTGGTGAACGGCATCACCCAGACGATCGTCAAACTCACCGCTCCCGGAGTGCCCGACATCTATCAGGGCAGCGAAGGGCTGGATCTTAGCCTGGTGGATCCCGACAATCGGCGGGAACCGGACTTCAAGTCCCTGCAGGAACGGCTATCGGAAAAGGGTACGCTCGCCTCGGACGAAGAGGAGGAATGGCAAAGCGGAAAGCTGAAGCAGCATATCATCGCGGCCCTCCTGCGTCTTCGCCAGGAGGCCCCGACGCTGTTTCGCAAGGGCGAGTACCTGCCGCTTGACGTGACCGGCAAGCGGGCGGAGAACATTCTCGCTTTTGCCCGAGCCGAGGCTGACGATGCGTTCGTGGTGATCGCCCCGAGGCTCGTTTTCAATGCGCTTCATACGGGCTTGACGGATCCTCGTTCCGAACGATGGGCAGAGACAGAGATCGCCCTTCCGGAAAGGCTGGCAAACCGCCGCTATCGCGATATCTGCAGTGGCAAGAGGATCGATCCGAAAGAACGGATCGCCGTCAACTGGGCCTTCTCCGAACATCCGTTCGGCCTTCTGCTGGCGGAGTGACGTCACCAACAAAACAGGCACCGGTCCCCGTGGGACCTGGCGCCTCCATTCGTTTTCCCTCGATCTTTGCCTCTTAGCCGATGCCGATAAAGGACAAGATGGCAAGAACGATGACGACGGCTCCAACGAGCCAAACAATGCTGTTCATGACGATCTCCTGTTCAGGTTAGTGCTCGGAGGCCAAACCTCCAGATGGAATAAATCGAGTTAAATCAAGCAAATCCGACGAGGTTTAGAACCGCGATGACAATCACGACGGCGCCGACCAACCAAACGATGCTGTTCATGGCATTCTCCTTTTGTTGTTGTGGATTTGAACGGCGCGGGCGTAAAAAGGTTCCGGTATTCAGGTTTGGAACAAACGCCGGCTCCGGGTGTTGAACGAACGTCGCGCGGGGCTGCCAGCTCCGCCAACGGGTGGGGAAATGGACGAGACGAGCTCCGGAAACGAGAATAGAATCGGTGCGAGCCCGTCCCGCACGGCGCCCAGGGTCGTCATCGTCGGCGCCGGTTTTGGCGGCCTCGCGGCAGCCCGTGAACTTGGAAATACGGAAATCGATGTCACCGTCATCGATCGACGCAACCATAACCTTTTCCAGCCGCTGCTGTATCAGGTCGCCACCGCCGCCCTGTCGCCGGCGGACATTTCCGAACCGATCCGCCGCACCCTGGGACGCTATCGCAATATCAAGGTCATGCTGGCGGAGGTCGTCGGGATCGATACCGCCACCAAACGCGTCAATCTCGATTACGGCTCCTCAGTCCCCTATGACCAGCTGGTGATCGCCACCGGGTCGGAATACAACTATTTTGGCCACGAAGACTGGCGCGCCTGGGCACCGGGACTAAAGACGATCCACGAAGCCAGGCTTATCCGCCAGCGTCTGCTGCTGGCTTTCGAGAAGGCGGAACTCTCACAGGACCCGGAAGAGAAAAAGGCCCTGCTGACAAGCGTCATCATCGGGGGCGGGCCGACGGGTGTCGAGATGGCGGGTGCCATTGCGGAACTGGGACGCTTCATGATCACCCGCGACTTCCGCAAACTGGAGCCCGACCACATGAGGGTCATCCTCATAGAGGCCGGCCCCAAGATACTGGCGGCCTTTCCGGACAATCTCACCGCCTACGCACGGCAAGCGCTGGAGAAGATGGGCGTCGAGGTGATGACCGGCGTTGCGGTAGAGGCGATCAGCAAGGACGAGGTCGTGGCGGGTTCAATGCGTATCCGCACCGGCTGCGTCATCTGGGGAGCAGGCGTCAAGGCATCTCCCGCCGGCAGATGGCTTGGGATCGAGGGCAAGGCAGGCGGGCGCATCCCGGTCGGCCCCGACCTTTCCGTCACCGGTTTTCCGGACGTCTATGCGATCGGCGACACCGCCCTCGGGCTTGCCGAAGACGGCAAGCCGCTGCCCGCACTCGCCCAAGTCGCCAAGCAGCAGGGAGAATATATCGGCAAGGCGATCAGGACCAGGCTGCTCGAAGGCAAACCTGCCGAACCGTTCCGCTTCCTCAACCGCGGCAATACGGCCGTCGTCGGACGCAATTCGGCGATCTTCGATTTCGGCAGATGGACGCTCAAGGGCTGGTTTGCTTGGCTGCTATGGGCGCTGGTGCACGTTTATCTGCTGGTCAATTTCGAAAAGCGGCTGCTCGTCAGCATCCAGTGGATCTGGCGCTACCTGACCCGCCAGCGCGGAGCCCGGCTGATCGATGAAAATGCAGCCTCCTTCGTGCCGTCTTCCACGCAAAGGACAGAGACATGAACACAGCAAACCCTCAACTCGAAGGCCTCTATCTCGCACTTGCCGCCGTCAACCGGCTTCTTGTCGACAAGGGGATCGTGTCGAACGCCGAACTGCAGGATGTCCTTCAAGCGACGGAGCGTGCGGTGTTGGCCGACGACAAGCCGCTCAACGTTTCGAGCTCCCACCAGAAGGCGGTCGCCTTTCCGATCCGTCTTCTGCTTCTGGCGAACGAAGCGCATGAAGAAGGCAAAGCCTTCTGTTTCGATGATCTGGCCAGGGAAATCGGGCGAAGAACCTGAATGCGGAACGGCGGCATCCGCTCATGCCGCCGCTGTTCTCAAGGGGAGGAGAGCAGGTTAGATCATCGGCTTACCGCCGGTGACCGCGATCGTGCTGCCGGAGACATAGCTGGAGAGCGGGTCCGCCAGCATCACATAGGTGGTCGCAAGTTCCGCCGGCTGCCCCGGACGTTTCATCGGAACCTGCTTGCCGAATTCCTTCACCTTGTCTTCCGTCATCGTCGACGGAATGAGCGGCGTCCAGATCGGACCGGGCGCAACCGCGTTGGCTCGGATACCCTTCTCGGCCAGAAGCTGGGCGAGACCCGCGGTGAAATTCTGGATTGCACCCTTGGTGGTCGCATAGGCGAGCAGCGTCGGGTTCGGGCTGTCGGAATTGATTGACGCGGTGTTGATGATCGAGCTGCCGGGTTTCATATGCGGAACGGCCGCCTTGGTCAGATAGAACATGGCGTGGATGTTGACCTTGAACGTCAACTCCCACTCCTCGTCGGAAATGTCCTCGATCGAAGAAAAGGTCGCCTGATGCGCCGCATTGTTGACGAGGATATCGATGCCGCCAAGCTCGCTGACGGCCTTGTCGATGATGGCGCGGCAATGGGCTGAGGTCTGGATGTCTCCGGGCACGAGCACGGCCTTGCGGCCCGCCTCTTCCACCAGGCGCTGGGTGTCCCTGGCGTCCTCGTCCTCATCGAGATACGAGATCAGCAGATCGGCTCCTTCGCGCGCAAAGGCGATGGCGACCGCCCGGCCGATACCGCTGTCGCCGCCCGTGATGACCGCCTTCTTGCCTGCCAACCGCCCGGACCCGCGATAGGACAGCTCCCCATGATCGGGTACGGGGTCCATGCGGCCCGTAAAGCCGGGCATAGGCTGCTGCTGCTCGGGAAAAGGCGGTGTGGGATATTGGGGCATGAAAGGCTCCGTGTTTTGTTGAGAGTTTTAGCTTCCAACTAGCCTCACAGCGGGATGTTCCACTTGGAGCAGGCATTGTCGAAAAGAAAAGGCACGCCGAAACGCACCTTCATCCACTCCACGGCCTCAAGCCCCGGGCGTCGCCGCACCGTCACCCCGGCGCAAGCGCTTTAGCTGATTGACGATCCTGAGAGAACTCGAAGCACGGGTGGCAGAAAAATCCGAACTCTTCGACAAGATCCGCAGCATCTCCTCTGCCTCGTCTGCCGAGATCGTTCCGCGCGCAGCGAGACCATCGATCAGGACGAGCATCGCTCCTTCGACCGCAAGCGATCGCCGGTGAACTTCCATTTCGATTTGAGCAGTATCAGTCATGGCAGGCTCCTTAAACTCTAACCTCTCGAATGGCTTAAGGAGAGAATTGTTCCTGAATTCGATCTGCGAATTCGCAATCTGATCGACAACCTGGGGTCAGTTGCTGCCGTTGCGTCGATTGTCTGCCTCGGTCCCGCCGGAGCCTCTGTCGATCCTCCCCTGCTCTGCCTTGTAGAAATACTGGCTGTTGACCAGCCAACCCTTGAGCGGCCTGAGCGGCAGCAGGCAGGTGAGTATCATCACCGGCAGCGAGATCAGCAGATGCACCCAGAACGCCGGCTGGAACATGACCTCGATCCACACCGCCAGCGCCACGCTCGGCACGCAGGCGAAGCAGATGACGAAGAATGCCGGACCATCGGCAGGATCGGCGAAGGAGTAGTCGAGGCCGCAGACCTCGCAGCTCGGCTTCAACGTCAAAAAGCCGTTGAAGAGATGTCCCTGGCCACAGCGCGGGCAGCGGCCACGTATCCCGGTGGTGTACGGGGAAAGAGGAGCCCAGTTCCCTTCATAAGCCATGACATCTGCCTTTCGTGAGGTATGTCGAAAAAATCCTCCGCGGATTACTGCCAAACCTATCCTACTCGCAACATGTTCCCCTGTCGCGCGTCAATCTGCCGCCTGTGCGGAATTCGCGGTAGCTCGACCGGGAGGCGCCGTTCAGAATTCTGTCATCCATCTATGGCAGGGACGCATAGACCATTAGTCTGGGCTCTTCTGAGTCGTCCTATCACCTTTGCGGATCGAGCATGACATCCGAACATTCAGGCCTGGGCATCGCCTATCGAGGCCATTTCACCCGCCTCAAATGGCATCGTCTGCGCCGCAGCATGAGCGATCCGCTGTTTTCCGCCGGTGTCATGGCGGATGGGTTTCGGCTAGGCGCCTCGACCGAACTCGACCTCAGGGTCCGAGCCGACAGAGGCTTCGTTGTGCTGCACGACCGGGAGCTTGAGGGTGAGACGGACGGTCATGGCCTCGTGCGCGAAGCCTCTGCGCAGGAGATCAGCGCTCTGCGCATGCGAGAAGGCGGCAATCCCCCGATCCTCAGCGAGGATCTGGCGGCGATGCTCGAAACGGCCCATCCGGATGCGCTGCTGCAATTCGACATGAAAGACGAACTCACTGTGATCGGCAGCGCAGGCCTCGACCATCTCGCCCGCCATTTTGCCGGTGCCGGCTCCTCGATCATCGTCAGCGGCGCCGATCTCGACCTGATCATTGCGGTGAAGGAAAGGCTGCCAAACCTCAGGCGCGGCATCGATCCCACCGACAAACTCATCGAAATCTACCGGCATCAGGGGCTCAAAGCGGTGGAAGCGGACCTTCGCTCCGACCTTGTCGGACCGACCGGGCCGGACACCATCTATCTCGCCTGGCAACTCGTGCTGCAGGCCGCCCACGACGGTCTTGACCTGATCGCCCTCTGCCATGACGCCGGAAAACTGGTCGATGCCTGGACCTTCAATCTCAAGGACCCGGAGCAGGGATTCGATGAGGCAGAGGCTCAAGCCTTCAGCGCGCTGATGGCGTTGAAACCGGATCAGATCACGACCGACGAGGCGCCTGCCACCGAGCGGGCCTGGGCAAAGATCGCCGGCTGATATCCGTCAGTCATCCCAGAACGGCCCGCGATAGACCCGCCGGCTGACCAGTTTCAGGCTGCGGTCCGGCTGGATGATATAGTTCTCATCCACTCGCTGACCGAGCGAATTGCGGAACGTATGCGGCACCACGCTGCCGACAGGCGCCTTTGTCAACCGTGTGCGCGGCTGGCCGCCATAGGTGATGCTGCCTGGAATGGGTTCGATCCCATTGGTATTCAGACTGCCCGCTGCCGTGCTGCAGCCGGCCAGCACGACGGCAAGACCGGCAATGGCGACAATGTTCTTCATGGGACGATCCTCCGACTGTTCCCGCTCAAGCGGGGACTCGCTGAACTGCATTTAGCCGCTTGAAGTTCCCTTGCGCCGTTGCGGCGCAACAAATCTCCTGTCCATCGCGAAAATATCCGCTAAACCTGTGAGCCGCCAGGAGTGGAAAGAGGGGAATAGCTGCCGTGACGAAGTCCTTTGGAGCGATGTCGATCGCCGAACTGTCCGCACTTATCCAGACGGGCGCCGTCGACCCGGTCGATGTGACCGAAGCGGTCCTTGCCGGCATAGAAGCCTATTCCGACAAGGCGGTTTTCATCACGGTTCTCAAGGAACGGGCCATGGCCGAAGCCGAGGCATCCTCGAAGCGCCTCAAGGAGGGCCGTTCGCTCGGCCTCCTCGACGGTATCCCGATTGCGTGGAAGGATCTGTTCGACATCGAGGGCCTGCCGACAACCGCCGGCTCCAAGGTGCTGAAGGAAGCCGAAGCGGCTACCAAGGATGCCGCCGTGGTCGATCTCCTCAAGCGTGCTGGCATGATCGCGGTCGGCCGCACCAACATGAGCGAGTTCGCCTTTTCCGGCATCGGCATCAACCCGCATTATGGCACGCCGCACAATCCGCGCAGCAAGGATGCGCCGCGGGTGCCGGGTGGTTCCTCGTCCGGCGCGGGCGTTGCGGTGGCTGCGGGTCTCGTACCCGTCGCTATGGGTACGGATACCGGCGGCTCGGTCCGTATTCCCTCCGCCCTGAACGGCGTGGTCGGCTACAAGGCGACCCGCGGCCGCCACCTCATGGAGGGCGTCTATCCGCTGGCGAAAAGCCTCGATTCGCTAGGTCCCCTCTGCCGCACGGTGCAGGATGCGATCTGGATAGACGCGGCGATGCGCGGGCTCGCCGCCTCGCAGGTCGCGAGACAGCCGGCAGCGCCGCTCGATATCGTCGTTCCTATCAATATTGTCTTCGACGGCGCTGAGCCGGGAGTGGCAGCGGCGTTCGAAGCGGCAATCCAGCGGCTGGAGAAGGCAGGCTGCACCGTGACCCGTATTGCCGTCCCGGCCTTTGGGGAAATCCTGCGGCTGATGTCCACGCGAGGTGCCTTGGTCACCGCGGAGGCTTTCGGGCTTCATCAGGAAAGGTTGGCGGGGCCGGAAGCCGCAGATATGGACCAGCGGGTCGTAGTCCGCGCCAGGCTCGGCGAAAAGATAACCCTGCCCGATTACCTCGCTACCCTCGAGACGCGCACGAGGCTGATCGCCGAGACCGAAGCGCTGATCGGCAACCGTTTCATCGCAATGCCCTCGGTCGCCCATGTGGCGCCGAAGATCACCGATCTCGCGGACGACGAGGCCTTCTTCGCTGCGAACGGAAAGACGCTGCGCAATACCATGCTCGGCAATTTCCTCGACTGGTGCGGCGTTTCGATCCCCTGCGGGACTGGTGATTCCGACATGCCGGTGGGCTTCCTGCTCTCGGCCAATGCCAATCGCGACGACGCCCTGCTTCAGGCGGCCATGGCATACGAGCAAATCATCAGGGGATAGGAAGTGGTAGCGGGGGGCGGAATTGAACCGCCGACCTCAGGGTTATGAATCCTGCGCTCTCACCAACTGAGCTACCCCGCCACAGGGTCTGCGGCAAGCTCTGCAAGAGCCCGGTCCGCTTCGGTCGTGCGGCTTATAAGACCCCCGTCACCAAAGTGTCAAGCAGCCTTTTGGCAAATCAGGCGGCTATTTTCCGCGCCGCCGAAAGTCGCCCGATCAAGCCGCCACAGGTGCCGAAAGCAACGCCTTCAGCGAAGCTTCCGCATCGGCGGCACGTTCCGAGCGGTCGATGAAGCCGCCGCCATAAACCCGCGCATCAGGCCCTTCGGCCGAATAGAGCACGCACGCCTGGCCAGGCGCCACGCCCGCCTCTCCGACGGCGAGGTCGACATAGACGCCTCGGTCATCGCAATGGACGACAGCCGGCGCCGGCGGGCGCGTCGAGCGAACCTTGGCGAAGCAGGCGAAACCATCAGCAGCATCGGCTTCGAGGGAATTGTCGCCGATCCAGTTGACGTCGCGCAGGTAGACGCGGTGCGTGTCGAGCGCTTCTTTCGGCCCGACGATCACGCGGCGGGACCGGGCATCGAGATAGACGACATACAGCGGTTCGCCCGTCGCGACCCCGAGGCCTTTGCGCTGGCCGATCGTATAATGCACGATGCCTTCGTGCCGGCCGAGCACGCGTCCGTCGATATGGACGATCTCGCCTGCCAGCGCGGCATTCGGCTTCACCTTGCTGATGATGTCGGCATACCTGCCCTGCGGCACGAAACAGATATCCTGGCTGTCCGCCTTCTTGGCGACCACGAGCCCCATGTCTTCGGCAAGCGCCCTCACCTCCGCCTTCGACATGCCGCCGAGGGGGAAGCGCAGATAATCGATCTGTTCCTGGGTGGTTGCAAACAGGAACCAGCTCTGGTCGCGATCGCTGTCGACCGGACGGAAAAGCGCGCGCCGGTTCGGGTTGTCGGGCGTGGGATTGTGCCGCGAGCGGATGTAATGGCCGGTCGCCAGCGCATCCGCGCCGAGCTCCCTCGCTGTCGCGAGCAGATCGGCGAATTTGACCGTCTGATTGCACGCGACGCAGGGGATCGGCGTTTCGCCCATGGCATAGGCTTCCGCAAACGGATTGATCACCGTTTCCCGGAACCGCTTTTCGTAATCGAGCACGTAATGCGGAATGCCGAGCGTTTCGGAAACGCGCCGTGCATCGTCGATGTCCTGGCCGGCGCAGCAGGAGCCGGCGCGGTGCACCGCCGCGCCATGATCGTAAAGTTGCAGCGTGATGCCGAGCACATCATAGCCCTGGCGTTTGAGCAGCCCGGCAACGACGGAGGAATCCACGCCCCCCGACATGGCAACGACAACGCGTGTGTCTTCCGGCCTCTTGTCAAAATCCAGCGTATTCACGGGTAACTCTCTCGGTCTCTCAAGCCGCCGATGCCAAAGCCAAAGGGCGGAATATCCGGCCCGGCGCGGGATCGGCCGCGCGTCAGGCAATTCCTGCGGATATAGAAAGGATTGCGCTCCGGCGCAAGGAGTATGGGCATCAAGGGAAACGGGCCAGTGATCTCGGCCTTATCTCCTGGCCGAGCCTAGAGGACCGGGAGGTTTATTCCTATTGGTATCCGTGCGGCCGGATATCGTCGTCCAGGTCGTCGGGTGTCTTGCTTGCAAGACGCATAACATAGTCTTCGGCAGCGTCGGCAAGCGCCATCGCGATCTCCAGCTTATCAAGCCCTTGCCGCTGCAATTGATCGATCAGCTCGAACATCGCCGCTTCGACCTTGAAGCGGTTGATGGCCAGCGGATCGTAGAGTTCATCTTGCGTGGGATGTCTTTCGGTCATGTACCTGGTCTCCCAACCTGAGGAGAGCATCGCACACCACGCGCGCTACGCAAGATAATGCTAAAATAAAGGTTAACGCAGTGCAGCAATGCAGGACACTTTGGCAGGCTGCGGGTGCGGGAAGTCTGCTGGCTCCTGTTACCGATCGGAGGACCGGTTCATGTCGTGGACGACCCAGCGGAAAAAGCCATAGATCACGCAAAAGAAGAGAATAAGCGGCATTAAATTCTCGACCTGTTCCATGGCTGCGTCTCAAGTTCGGGCTCTCTTCGGGGAGCCATCTGTAACGAATCAAATTATTGGCACATGCTTCATTTCGAATTAACTAAAAAATTTAAGTAATCCAGCGACCTAAGGTATTTTATTGGACAACTCAGGACTGCAGCGAGGGCTGCCGCAGGGCCTCGCTGGCAATCGCGCCGTTCGAATTGGCAAGCGTTTCGGCTCGGACGCGCGGCAGGCTTGCGGGATATTCCTTCTGGATGAAATCGATCATCTTCTCCCGCATCTCGCAGCGGAGGTCGAAAGTCTTCGGTGCGTTCGAAGCCGAAATGAGGATGCGGATCTCCATGACGTTTTCCCTGAAATCCGTGATCTGCACCCCCACCACCCGCCTGTCCCAAAGGTTGGACGCTGCCGCGATCTCCTCCGCCTTGCGGCGAATGGCCGAAACGGGAACCGAATAATCGAGATAGATCATAACTGTACCGATCAGGGCCGCCCCCTCTCGCGTCCAGTTCTGGAACGGCCGTTCGATGAAGTAGCTGAGCGGCAGGATCATCCGCCGCCAGTCCCAGAGCTTGATGACCACATAGGTGGACGTGATCTCCTCCACATTTCCCCACTCGCCTTCGACGATCAGCGCGTCGTCTATGCGGATCGGCTGGGTAATCGCGAGCTGGATGCCGGCAAGAATGTTCTTCAGCACCGGCTGCAGCGCAAGACCGAGGACGATACCGGCGACGCCCGCCGAGGCGAGCAGGCTGACGCCGTATTGCTGCACCGTCGGAAAGGTCATCAACATGGCGGCTATGGTGATTGCCACGATCATCGAGCCGGCTATGCGCTCCGCGATCCGCGACTGAGTGACATGCGCGCGGGCCAAAAGATTGTCTTCGGCATCGAGCTTGAAGCGGCGAAGATAGACGATCATCCAGACATGCAGGGCGATCTTTGCCATCCATCCGACGACGGTGATGAAGCAGAGCAGCAGAACGTGCCGGAGGAAGCTTGATTGATCAGCATTCAAGGGAGCGATCGCCGCACCGAAGGATAGGGTCCAGGTCAGGATCGCAAGCCGCATCGGCCGCCGCGTGCGTGCCACCAACGACCGCCAGAAAAGATCCTTGCTCTCGACCAGCCGCGTCAGGAAGCGGAAGCCGAAACGTTGAATGGCAAGACCAACCAGAAAGGCGACGGCGAGTACACCGATGCTGACGAACCCGTTCGGCAGCCATGCCGTGTCATTTCGAAATTCCCTGATGAAGCGTTCCATGCGCCCTCACCTAGTGTGCAATGCAACACAGGAAAGGCCGGCCCCAAAAATATCACGTTTAAGGCTCTTCATGGCATAGAGTGGACGAACCACGAAACGGGCGGAGAAGATGCCATGCAGTTCGATCTCATGCGCTTCGTCGATGCGCAGGCGCCCGTTTATGCCCAGGTCCTGGACGAGCTGCAGCGCGGCCGGAAACGCTCCCATTGGATGTGGTACATATTCCCACAGGTCGCTGGCCTTGGCTTCTCGATCATGTCGCAGCGTTTCGCGATCGGTTCGAAGGCGGAAGCTGCGGCCTATCTCGATCACCCGCTGCTCGGTACGCGGCTGATCGAATGCACCGAGGCGATGCTGCTTCACAAGGACCTTACCGCGCACGCCATCCTCGGCTCACCCGATGACATGAAGTTCAAAAGCTCGATGACGCTGTTCGATACGGTCAGCAAAAAGGGCTCGCCTTTCGAGCGAGCCCTTGCACAATTCTATCACAGTCAGCGCGATGACAAGACGCTCGCGCTTCTGCAGCGTTAAGCGGCAGCCTGGATCGCGGAAAGTTTCCAGTCGTTGGCAGGCTTGCGCACGAAGGTCCAGACCTCGACGGTCTCGGTCGCCTTGCCGGGGTCGCCCTCGGCAACTGCGCCGGTATTGCGGTCCCGCATGAAGTCGACGCTCGAATAGCGCATCGCGACAGTCGCATAGTCCTGGCCGTTCTCGCGCCAGGCTTCGGCCAGGTCGCCCTGCAGCAGCTTGACGTCCTGCACCTCGTTCTTCAGCCCATTGGTGGCATTCTCGCCGAGCTCTTCCGCAAGATAGGACATCGCCTCCGGCGTCGTGAGGTTGCGCAGCTTGGCGTAGTCCTCGGCGGCGTAGGCGGACTGCACTTGCGTCAGCAGCTTCTCGAACTGGTCGAGGTCGCGGTTGGTGATGCCGATCTCGTCGGTCTCCGGACCTGCCTGACGCGGAGCTGCAGCATAACCGCCAGCAGCGGCGCCACCGCCGAGAGACCCGATCTTCGGGATCTGGAAACCAGACGCGTTATTCTGCTGAGGTGGCTCATAAGCATTGCGCTGCTGGCCGTAATTACCGGCCGGGCCCGCAGGCTGCTGCTGACGGCGACCGAAGAAACGGAAGGCCAGCATCGCAAGACCGGCGATCAGGGCGATCTGCAACAACATGCCGAAGAAGCCGGCCATGCCGCCGAAGCCCGTGCCCATCATCATGCCCAGGAGGCCGCCAAGTGCGAGACCGCCGAGCAGGCCGCCGGCCATGCCGCCGAACAGTCCGCGGCGCGGCTGCTGTGCCGCCTGCTGGCCGAAGCCGCTCTGCGGGGTCGTGGCGTTCTGCTGCGTGTTCGGGGTCATCGAGCGGTTGATGCCGGTCGGCGCAGTGGGGGCCGTGTTGGTCGTCGCGGGCGCGGAGTACGTGCGCGTGCCGCGGCTGCCGAAACCGCCACCGCCAGCGCGGCGCGCCTCTGCCATATCGACGGCAGTCAGCGAAACCGCCATACCGACCGCAAGGATCGCGAACAGTTTCTGAAAACGCCGAAGCTTGGATAACATCATTTTCTCCTCATGGCCGCAGGGTTACGGCATTCCCGGTCTATATAGAGATGCGCACTATCCGATTTTAGTGGCACCGCCATTTTTTCCCGTCGAAGTAGATAACCAACTTCAATAGGGGAGCCAAGTTCCAAAATTACAACCTTGAGAAGGTTCAACGCGAATGGTCGCAGTCCCTGGAACGTAGAAAAAGAAAAGGCCCGACCGATTTCTCGGGCGGGCCTCATTCCTTAAGAATCGATCTCAGGCGAACGACTGAGATCAGTCGACGTTGAACACCAGCGGCTTGGCCTGGCGGATCGCCGGATTGGCGGTCAGCTTGGCGAGCACATCCGCCGCAACCGGGCCGTCGACGTAGAGCAGCGCGATCGCGTCGCCACCCTGCTTGTCGCGGCCGAGCTGGAAGTTGGCAATGTTGACGCCGGCATTGCCGAGCGTCGTTCCCATGAAGCCGATCATGCCGGGAACGTCGGTGTTGGCGATGTAGATCATGTTGGCGCCGACATCGGCGTCCATGTTGATGCCCTTGATCTGGATGAAGCGCGGCTTGCCGTCCGAGAACACCGTGCCGGCGACCGAGCGGGTCTGGTTTTCGGTGGTGACGGTCAGCTTGATGAAGCCGTCATAGACGCCCGTCTTGTCGCGCTTGACCTCGGAAAGGATGATACCCTTTTCCTTGATCATGATCGGCGCCGAAACCATGTTCACGTCGGCCACCTGGTTACGGATGAGACCAGCGAGCAGCGCGCTGGTCAGCGCCTTGGTGTTCATGCCGGCGGTCACGCCGTCGTAGAGGATCTCGATTTCCTTGATCGGGCTTTCTGTGACCTGGCCGACGAAAGCACCCAGTACATCCGCGAGACGGATGAAGGGCTTCAGGATCGGAGCCTCCTCCGCCGTGATCGACGGCATGTTGATGGCGTTCGAGACGGCGCCCTTGATGAGGTAGTCGGACATCTGCTCGGCAACCTGCAGCGCAACGTTTTCCTGGGCTTCCGTGGTCGACGCGCCGAGATGCGGCGTGCAGACCACGTTTTCCAGACCGAAGAGCGGGCTCTCGGTCGCAGGCTCGACTTCGAAGACGTCGAAACCGGCGCCGGCGACATGGCCGGACTTGATGGCTTCGGCAAGTGCCGCCTCATCGACCAGACCGCCACGGGCGCAGTTGATGATGCGAACACCGGGCTTGGTCTTGGCGAGGTTTTCCTTGCCGAGGATGCCGCGGGTCTTGTCGGTCATCGGCACATGCAGCGTGATGAAATCGGCGCGCGCCAGAAGATCGTCCAGTTCAACCTTCTCGACGCCCATTTCCTGGGCGCGCTCGACCGAGAGGAAGGGGTCGTAGGCGATGACATGCATGCCGAGACCGATCGCCTTTTTGCAGACGATACCGCCGATATTGCCTGCGCCGATCACGCCGAGCACCTTGCCGGTGATCTCGACGCCCATGAATTTCGACTTTTCCCACTTGCCGGCCTGGGTCGAGGCATCGGCCTGTGGAAGCTGACGGGCGACCGCAAACATCAGCGCGATGGCGTGCTCGGCCGTTGTGATCGAGTTGCCGAAGGGCGTGTTCATGACGATGATGCCGCGGCGCGAGGCTGCCGGGATATCGACATTGTCGACGCCGATGCCGGCGCGGCCGATGACCTTGAGATTGGTCGCGGCAGCGATCAGCTTTTCCGTTGCCTTGGTGGCGGAACGGATGGCGAGGCCGTCATAATTGCCGATGATCTCGGCGAGCTTTTCCTTGTCCTTGCCGAGCTTCGGCTGGAAATCGACTTCGACGCCGCGATCGCGGAAGATCTGGACGGCGGTTTCCGAGAGTTCGTCGGATACGAGAACGCGAGGTGCCATTGGTCACGGGCTCCTAAAAAGGGGGTCTGTCTTGGATACTGGAAAAGGCTCCGCTCCTGGAGCGGAGCCGGCATGCGGCGATCAGGCGGCAGCCTTGGCCAGCGCGGCCTTCTGGGTGTTGAAGGCGTAGGAAAGCCAGGGCATCAGACCCTTCATGTCGGCTTCATCGATCGTGGCGCCGGCCCAGATGCGAAGGCCGGACGGCGCATCGCGATAAGCGCCGATATCGAGCGCCACGCCCTCTTTCTCCAGGATCGAGACGACCCCCTTGGCGAAAGCGGCCTGGGCATCGGCGTCGAGCGCCGTCACGGCGGGATCGACGATCTTCAGGCAGACCGAGGTATTGGATCGCGTTGCCGGATCGACAGCGAGGTTCTCGATCCAGTCATTGGCGGCGACGAAATCGAAAATCACCTTGGCATTGGCATCGGCGCGTGCCATCAGCGCCTTCAGGCCGCCGACCGACTTCGCCCAGTTGAGCGCATCGATATAGTCCTCGACGCAGAGCATCGACGGAGTGTTGATCGTCTCGCCGACGAAGATGCCTTCGATCAGCTTGCCGCCCGAGGTCAGGCGGAAGATTTTCGGCAGCGGCCAGGCGGGAACATAGGTCTGTAGGCGTTCGACAGCACGGGGGCTGAGGATGAGCATGCCGTGGCCGCCCTCGCCGCCCAAAACCTTCTGCCAGGAGAAGGTGACGACGTCGAGTTTGGCAAAGTCCATGTCCTGCGCGAAAGCCGCGGAGGTGGCGTCGCAGATCGTCAGGCCCTTGCGGTCGGCCGGAATGAAATCGGCGTTCGGCACGCGAACGCCAGACGTCGTGCCGTTCCAGGTAAAGACCACGTCGCGGTCGAAATCGACCGTGGAAAGGTCTGGAAGCAGGCCGTAGTCAGCATCGATCTTGCGCACGTCCTTGAGCTTCAGTTGCTTGACGACGTCGGTGACCCAGCCGGCACCGAAGCTTTCCCAGGACAGCATGTCGACACCGCGTTCGCCGAGTAGCGACCATAGCGCCATTTCTACGGCGCCCGTATCGGAAGCCGGTACGATGCCGATGCGGTAATCCGCCGGCACATTCAGAAGTTCACGGGTGAGATCGATGGCCTGCTTCAGCTTTGCCTTGCCGACCTTGGCCCGGTGCGAACGACCAAGCGGGGCATCGGAAAGCGCTTCGAGCGTCCAACCGGGGCGCTTCGAGCAAGGGCCAGAAGAAAAATGGGTATTGTTCGGACGTACGTCCGGCTTTGCGGTATCCGCCATTGTGCTATCCTTCCAGATAGATGGCTCCTCGTTGGGGAGGAGTGTCCCGCCGCCGTGGGTATTCTTCTCTGCCTTTACAGTCAAGAGGATTGCGTCGCGCAAAGACAAATTTTTGCCGCAGACCCGATGGGCTTTACGGGTTTTTTTCGCTCAAGCGATTGCCATTATTGGCAAAAGAAGTTCCGACACGGCTCCATATCCCGATATCGTCATCATGGCCTGCCGCAGCCGGCGCCGGATCACCCATTTGAGCGGCCGCAGTGACTGCCACAGTGACGTCGAACGAAGAGCCGCGACGAGGCCCTGCCGCGTCAGATAGATCTGCCCCTGGAGCGTCAGCGCTGCCTGTTTGGCAGTCAGCGGAAACGTGGTCTCACAGCTTTCGAGCTTCCAGCTCTCGTCGCCGATCCCGAGATCCAGCCACTCGTAACCGTTGGCGTGAAGCCATTCCAGTGTGCGGTAATAAAGCGCGCTGCCGGGAGAGAATTTTGCCCATTCCCCCGCCTCGAAGGACAGCATGATCGCATAGTATCGTCTGCCGGCCCTCAGTCCCCAGATCGTCGCGATAATCGTATCGCCGGATCTGAGGTAGAAGAGTTTCAGCATCTGCTCCCGCGCGAAGATATCGGTGCCCTTGCAAAAGAAATCATGCTTGTCCACATCGACATCGAAGCCCGGCACCCGGGTCTGTTCGAAACGCCACTGCTTCTGGCGCAGGAATGCGGCGGTCGCCTCGCGGCGTTCCTCGGCATCGGCGGCGATCCGGAATTCAAGCGGCGCGATTTTCTCCAGGTTACGCATCTTGCGGGCGAGCGTCTTTCGCTGCGGGAACGCCGCCTCTATCTCCGCCCAGGGCCGCCGCAGGTCGTTGGCGTGACACGAAATCTCGTTCGGCTGGTCGCCGATGAGGCTCAAGGGGTTGGCAACACCGTCGATATCGGCCGGCATCTTGCTGAACATGAGGAGATCGAACGGTGGCAACTGGCGGGCGATCTCCTGCCAAAGGCGCTCCGCAAGCTCCCTTGTCCATGAGATCGACGTCGCAAAAAGTATCGGCGCATTGTAGTCGGCCGCGTCCGCATCGATGAATTCGAGAACTCTCGCTCCCTTGCGATGGGTGATGCAAAGCGGGACGAAGAGCAGCGGACGACCGGCCTCTTCCCGCGCCTCGACAAAATGCAGGCTGCGCTGCCCGGAGCGGCCGAAGCTGGCAAGCCACGCCTTCAGGAAGGTAACGGTCTGGAATACGTGAAAGTGTGCGCCTTCGGCAGTCGCATCACGCGGCCAATCAGGCGAAAGATCATCGAGCGTGTCGAAGACGGAGATCTTGAATGCCGGTACCATGAGCAAACCCATCGTCACATTGGGCGCTTGATAGCAACTCAGCCGGGAATTTTGAAATCGAAAGCGGATATATCGTTAATCCGGAAAACTTTAGCCATGAATGCAGAAAGCCGCCTCGAAGGCGGCTTTCGCTGGAAGACGTCGGAAACTTACTTGTAGACGATCGGCTCCGGCGGCGGCTCGTAGGCGACCGGAGTGTCGCAGCCGCTGAAAACGTAGCGAGCGCCGACACGTGCTTCGTGCATGTCGAAGCCCTTATCCTGGCCGGGGCCACCACCGAGGTTGTAGCCGAACATGTCGCCGCCGACGATATGGCGGTAGCGATAGCCGACATCCGCCTTGAGGTTGCAGGTGATGTCGATGGAAGCGCCGGCCATGAGGGCATAACTAAAGCGCCAGCTCTTCTTGCCGTCGTGGTCGGTGGTGTAGCAGCCGGGCGCCGCCGGATCGTCGCAGATCGTGTTGCGCAGCTTGCCCCACTTGACGTAGGTGCCGCCGATACCGCCGCCGACATAGGGCGTGAAATAGCCGTAGGTGCCGAGGTCGACATAGACGTTCGCCATCAGCGAATAGGCATGCATGTAGGACTTGTCGCTCGAGGTACAGGTCACGCCGCCGCAAAGACCCGTTGTCGCCCCCCGGAAGTCGGCCGAACTCAGATAGTCGAAGGTGACGTCCGTACGCAGGTAATTGTTGATCTGGTAACCGACACCGCCGCCGAGCAGGAAGCTGTCCTTGAGCGACGCCCGGTCGAAATCCACCAGCGTGCCATTGGAGCCCTGGAAATATTCCGCACCGCGCATGTCGTTGAAGGAGTAGCCTACATCGCCGCGCAGATACCAGCCGCTCGCCTCCTGGACGGCGACTTCCGGAGCGTCGAGGATCGGTTCGGGCTGCGGCTGATAGACATCTGCCGATTGGGCTGCGCTCACCGTCAGCACCAGCGCAAACATACTGGCCAGGGTTTTCTTCATGGCTTCATCTCCAAAGCTCATATCGGTGTGGCAGGCAAGCGCGCAGCCAACGGGTTGATTGCGATGGATAATGAAGGAAAAAAGTTAAGCCTGACTTAACCATGCCTGTTTACCGCGCATTTTCCAACCGGATGAAAATCACAGCAACAAGCTTTCCGCATTGGCGCCAGAAGAGGCTCCCATTACGTATAACCGCGCCTTTAATTATACTTTACGCAAATTTAATAGGTTAACCGGTAATAAACGTAGCAGTGCTACTTCTAGTATCCTCTCAGACGGCACGACAGGACGCTTCTGGAATAGTCGAATTTATGAAGGAAGCTACGGCGCGGGATGCCTCTCAGGAAAGAAACGGCGATGGTTAGATTAAAAGCATTCGGCATTGCTCCTCGTATGGCTGTCGGATTTGGCTTTATACTTTTGATGATGATCGGTCTGACATTCTATTCTGTCGGTCAGGTGGAAACGATCGACAGAAACCTCGGCACGATCAATGACATAAACAGCGTCAAGCAGCGCTACGCGATCAATTACCGCGGCAGCGTTCACGACCGGGCGATCGCGATCCGGGACGTTACGCTCGTCACATCTCCGGCTGAACGCAAGGAGGCACAGGCGCTGATCGAGAAGCTCGCCGCCTCCTACGCCGAAAACGAAAAGAAGATGGCTGAAATGGTCGCCTCCCCCGCCGGTGCGACCGCCCAAGAGAGGGCTATCCTGTCCGAGATCGCGGGCATTCAGTCCAAGACCAACCCGCTGGTTGCTGAGATCATTGCCTTGCAGGAAAAGGGCGATGGCGAAGGCGCCCGCAAGATCCTGCTCGATCAGGCCCGTCCGCTTTTCGTCGACTGGCTCGGCGCCATCAACAAGTTCATCGACTTTCAGGAAGCATCGAGCAAGTCGATTGGCGGCGACGTACGTGAGGCTGCCAGCGGGTTCGAACAACTGGCTCTGATCGCCCTCGGCATCGCCGCCGTTCTTTCGATCGTCGCAGCAATATTCACAGCCCGCTCGATCACCAGCCCCCTTTCCAGGCTGCAGGAATCCTTGCAAGCCATGGCAGACGGCAAGCTCGAAGGCGACCGGCAGCTCGAAGCCCGCGGCGATGAGATCGGCATGCTGGCACGAGCCGTGGCGGCGTTGCGCAATGCCATCTCGGCCCGCGCGGAACGGGATGCGGATGTCGAGGCGAAACGTGCCGTCGAAGAACGTCAGAGGCTTGAACAGGATGCCGCGGAGCGCAGCACGCTTTCCAGGCAGACGGACCAGGCAGTCCAGCAGCTTGCCGGCGCCCTCCAAGCGCTCGCAGGCGGCGACCTGACCCGGCAGATCGATATCCCGTTCATCCCTTCGCTGGATACATTGAGGATCGACTACAATGCGGCTGTCCTGCGTCTTCAGGAAGCGATGCAGAAGGTGGCGGAAAACGCCAGAGCGATCGCTGCCGGCGCACAGGAAATCCGCTCCGCATCCGACGATCTGGCCAAGCGAACGGAACAACAGGCAGCTTCCGTCGAAGAAACGGCTGCGGCTCTCGAAGAGATCACCACGACGGTCGCCGATTCCAGCAACCGCGCGCAGGAAGCCGGCAACCTCGTGCGCATGACCAAGGAGAATGCGGAACATTCCGGCCGGGTCGTCCGCGATGCGGTCGAGGCCATGGGCAAGATCGACTCGTCCGCGGTCGAAATCGGCAACATCATCGGCGTCATCGATGAGATCGCCTTCCAGACGAACCTGCTGGCACTCAATGCCGGTGTCGAGGCAGCGCGCGCCGGTGAAGCCGGCAAGGGTTTTGCCGTCGTCGCACAGGAAGTGCGCGAACTTGCCCAGCGCTCCGCCAAGGCGGCCAAGGAGATCAAGGAACTGATCCACACCTCAAACGACCATGTCAAAAGCGGCGTGGCGCTGGTCGGGGAAACCGGCAAGGCGCTCGAGCAGATCGTGGTTCAGGTCCAGCAGGTCAACGGCAATGTCGAAGCGATCGTCGAAGCCTCCAAGGAACAGGCAACCGGCCTCAAGGAGATCAACACGGCGGTGAACACGATGGACCAGGGTACGCAGCAGAATGCGGCCATGGTCGAGGAAGCCACGGCGGCGGCCCACAGCCTCGCGCACGAAGCCGACGCCCTATTCCAGCTCCTCTCCCAGTTCCATATCGGTACCGGGACACCGTCGTCGCGCACGACGAAACCTGCGCTTGCATCCGCGGCAAGCCGCCCGACCGAATCGCCGGCCCGCAGGGTTGCCGCGAAAGTGATGCAGTCCTTCCAAGGCAATACTGCCGCAGCGAGCCAGAGCTGGGAAGAATTCTGACCATACCGCTGCAAGACATCGGCCGGGCGATAGTCGCAGTTTAAAAGAGCGACCGTCGCCCGGCCTTCATCATTGGACAAGGTAACCATCTTCCGCGGCTTTTCGGGCTATCCTGTCGACAGCCGCATCGCGGCGGCCGAGCACGGCCTCACGCTCGCGAACCAAGTCGTCGCGGGCATCGGAGAGCCGCTCGGCTTTCAGATTGATATCCGCGGTGGCGAGAACGCCGAGGAAGGCACCATTCAAAAGCACAGCTCCCGCGTAAAGATCGCTCAGCACGTCCGGCCGGATTGCCGCGGAGATGTCGGCAGCCGCTTCAAGGCATTCAACCAGCAGGATAGCGGAGGAAAGCGGCGTCTCTGCCGCCCGAAGACCTGCCTCCGTCAACGCCGCTTCCCGCTTCGACAGCTGATCGGGCTCATCCCTGGGCAGCTTCAGAGCAGCGACATATTCATTGAAGGCATCGACATCCGCCCTTGCTGATTGCTTGAGGCCGTCGGCAAGCTCGTCCACCCGGCTGATGATGTCGGCCACGACCGCGTTGTCCTCAGACCGGGTGATTTCCGCAGCCATGCGGATGAGGGATAGACCGATCAAACCAGACAATAGCGCGGCGGCGCCTCCGCCGAGCGGCGGAGAACGCCTGCCCATCGCCGAAAGAACCGCCGAAACACGCTCGTTGAACATTTCCATGGTCTTGCGTCCGCCTGCTGCCCGCTTTCAACGCCGCTCAGCCGGACCTGTTCCGTTTGGCGGAGCACATACCCTTGGCCGTCGATCCCTGAAAAAAGAACCTGTTTATCCCGATCAGGACGGACAGAATGAGGTGCAAATTCACCCTGGATGCTCTAAGTACGCAGGCATGTCCGACAATATCATCAAGTTCCAGCGCCCGCCCAAACCGAAGCCGCCGCGGCAGACGCCGCCATGGCTGAAGCGCGTGCTTATCGGCCTCGGGGTCGCCGCTTTCTTCATCGCAGCCTTCGCCTATTTCTCGCTGACAGGCCAGGCGCGTCCCTAAGACAACCCATTCCACGAAACAAAAAAGCCGGCATCGCTGCCGGCTTTTCAATCGGAACTGTGAACCTCAGGCGACAGTGCGCGCGTTGGCGATGACGCCGACGAGACCTTCCACGACCCGTTCGATCTGCGCCCGGTCGTCGCCTTCCGCCATCACGCGGATCAGCGGCTCGGTGCCGGAAGGACGGATGACGAGGCGACCCTTTGAGGCAAGCTCGGCTTCCGCATCGGCGATGGCCTGACGGACGATGATATCCTCCAGCGGCTTGCCGCCCTGGAAGCGGACATTCTTCAGAAGCTGCGGCACCGGCTCGAATCGGCGGCAGACCTCGCTCACCGGCCGGCCGAGGCGTTTTACCCGCGCGAGAATTTGAAGAGCGGCAACAAGGCCGTCGCCGGTCGTGCCGAAGTCCGACAGGACGATGTGGCCGGACTGCTCGCCGCCCACGTTGAAATCGTTGTGGCGCATATGCTCGACCACGTAGCGGTCGCCGACTTTGGTGCGGGCAAGCTCGAGGCCCTTGCCCTTGAGGAAGCGCTCGAGACCGAGATTGGACATGACGGTCGCGACGATGCCGCCTCCCCTCAGCTTTTCCTCCTCCGCCCAGCTCTCGCCGATCACCGCCATCAGCTGGTCGCCATCGACGATCTCGCCGCACTCGTCGACGATGATCACCCGGTCGGCGTCGCCGTCGAGGGCGATGCCGATATCGGCGCGCACCTCATGCACCTTCTTCTGAAGCGCCTCCGGGCTCGTCGAACCGCAGTCCAGGTTGATGTTCATGCCGTTCGGCTCGTTGCCGATCGTCACCACCTCGGCCCCCAGTTCCCAGAGTGCGAGCGGAGCCACCTTGTAGGCCGCACCGTTGGCGCAATCGATCGCCACTCTCAGCCCCTGCAATGTGACGTCGCGGGGCAGCGTGCGCTTGGCATGTTCGATATAGCGGTAGATATCACCCTCGACGCGCTTGGCCCGGCCGATATCGGCGGACTTGGCAAGCTGGGCGTGGAGGTCGCTGTCGAGCAGATCCTCGATACGTATCTCCAGTTCATCGGAAAGCTTGTAGCCATCCGGGCCGAAGAGCTTGATCCCGTTGTCCTGGTAAGGATTGTGCGAGGCCGAAATCATGACGCCCACGTCGGCGCGCAGCGAGCGGGTCAGCATGGCGACCGCCGGTGTCGGGATCGGGCCGAGCAGGAAGACGTCCAGACCGGCAGCGGTAAAACCCGCCACCAGGGCGTTTTCCAGCATGTAGCCGGAAAGACGCGTATCCTTGCCGATCACCACGCGGTGGCGGTGGTTGCCGTTGCGAAAGATGGTGCCGACAGCAATGCCGACGCGCATCGCCAGATCCGGCGTCATCGGAAAGATGTTGGACTGCCCGCGAATGCCATCAGTGCCAAAATAGCGGCGTGTCATATAAGCTCCTTGTCGTCGCCCCTCGTGTGTGGCGCGGTCTGCCGCACAACCCTTCGAACTCGATCCAGAGGAAGGGACTATGCGCAAATCCAAAATCTTACAGCATCCCTTGCGTATCGGAAATGACGCACATCGCTGCAGCGGGATGCCACCCTCGGGTTCTGTTGAGGGCCAGCCCGGCCTTCATCAGTTGGCTCATGCCACAGTTCCCAGGTGCAAGCACATAAATTAGCGTCAAAATCGCATATATCCCGTTACTAAGGGGTTATGGGTCGCATCGCCGGCAAAACAAAAGCCGCTGCGGAGCTGCCCGCAGCGGCTTCTTCTGTCCGAAGACCTTGCTTTCAATGAGGCTGAGGTTCAAGCCCGCTTTCCGGCTCTCCGCCCTTCGGCTCATCCTTCTTGGAGCCGGTGGCGGGTACCGCCGAGCCGCGGGCCGGCGGCGCGTCGTCGCCAAGATCCCGCGAAGGTTTGTGCCCTTTGAGCAGCGCCTTGATCTCCTCGCCGGACATCGTCTCGTATTCGAGCAGGCCCTCTGCGAGCGTCACGAACTCCTCGTGCTTTTCCGTCAGAATGCGGCGGGCCTCCGTATAGGCCTCGTCGATCAGACGGCGAACTTCCGTATCGATCTTCTGCGCAGTCGATTCCGATACGTTTCTCGTTTGCGAGACGGAGTGGCCGAGGAAGACTTCCTGCTGGTTTTCGCCATAGGCGACCTGACCGAGCACATCGGAGAAGCCCCACTGCGTGACCATCGCGCGGGCGAGCTTGGTGGCCTGTTCGATGTCGGAGGACGCGCCGGAGGTGATGTTCTCCTTGCCGAAGGTCAGCTCCTCTGCAACACGCCCGCCCATCATGATGACCAGACGCGACACCATCCACTTGTAGCTCATCGAATAGCGGTCGCCCTCCGGAAGCTGCATGACCATGCCGAGCGCACGGCCGCGAGGAATGATCGTCGCCTTGTGCAGCGGATCGGCGACCGGCACGTTGAGTGCGGTGATCGCATGGCCGGCCTCGTGATAAGCGGTGAGCTTCTTCTCCGCCTCGGTCATGGCCGAGGAGCGGCGCTCGGCGCCCATCATGATCTTGTCCTTGGCGTCTTCGAACTCGCTCATGGTGACGAGGCGCTTGTTGCGGCGCGCCGCCATCAGGGCTGCTTCGTTGACGAGGTTCATGAGGTCGGCACCTGAGAAACCGGGCGTACCGCGGGCAAGAACCTTGAGGTCGACATTCGGCGCCAGCGGCACGTTGCGGGCATGCACCTTCAGAATGCGCTCGCGGCCGATGATGTCCGGGTTCGGCACGACGACCTGACGGTCGAAGCGGCCGGGACGCAGGAGCGCCGGGTCGAGAACGTCGGGGCGGTTGGTGGCAGCGATCAGGATGATGCCTTCATTGGCTTCGAAGCCGTCCATCTCGACGAGCAACTGGTTGAGCGTCTGCTCGCGTTCGTCATTACCGCCGCCGAGGCCGGCGCCGCGATGACGACCGACCGCGTCGATTTCGTCGATGAAGATAATGCAGGGCGCGTTCTTCTTGGCCTGTTCGAACATGTCACGGACGCGGCTTGCACCGACGCCGACGAACATTTCGACGAAATCCGAACCGGAAATGGTGAAGAAGGGCACATTCGCTTCGCCGGCAATGGCGCGCGCGAGCAGCGTCTTACCGGTACCGGGCGGACCAACCAGCAGTACGCCGCGCGGAATACGGCCGCCAAGCCGCTGGAATTTCTGCGGATCGCGCAGGAATTCGACGATTTCCTCGAGATCCTGCTTGGCTTCGTCCACGCCGGCGACGTCTTCGAAGGTCACGCGCCCATGCGCTTCTGTCAGAAGCTTGGCCTTGGACTTGCCAAAGCCCATCGCGCCGCGCGATCCGCCCTGCATCTGCCGCATGAAGAAGAGCCAGACGCCGAGGATCAGAAGCATCGGCAAAAGCGTACCGATATAGCTCAAGAAACCGGAAGACCCGTCCGTTTCCGGGCGGGCCACGATGGTGACGTTCTTGGCCTGCAGCTTCTCCATCAACGAATCATCGATGACTGGCGAATAGGTCTGAAACCCCGAGCCGCTTTCCGTGTAGGTGCCCATCACCCGGTTTCCCGTAACGACGACATCCCGCACTCGCCCCGAATCCACATCCCGCAGAAACTGCGAATACGGAACCTCTCGCGAGTTGGTCTGTGTCGGTGCCGTCTGGAACATGCTGAACAATGCGACCAGCAGGAGGGCTATGATGACCCAGAGGGCGATATTGCGAATGTTTGGGTTCATTGAACTCCCCGGACTGTGACGGCCCACTTCTAAGGCGGCCGCCTTGCTTGCCGCATAACATAGGGTTGCGGGAAGTCCTTGCCAAGGCGAACTGGAGCCGCCACCTAGCTTTTCCGCGCAGAATCCTTAACTGGCAGCAGGGGAAAAACGTCGCATCCGAGCAAAACCGCAATTTCACTGCCGAGATTAAGATCAAACTGCGGCAAAAAACGGTCAAAGGGTGCAAGCACCGGCTCGACATCTATGCCCGCTGCAGATGTCTTTTCGGACAAACTGGCAGCAATAACCCCATTGCTTTCGACGGCAGGGAAAGGCACGCCCCCTTCGATATGCGGCATGACCGAGACGGCCCGCATGGCGATGGCAGGCGGCACATCGGGAAACAAGGCACTTGCCTCCTCCCGGTCCGGTGCGGTCGCGCCGACAACGATGTCGCTAGCGCTGCGGTTGCCGATTCGGTAGCGCCCGTCCCATGTACCGGTCTCACCCGGCGCAATATGAAGCGGCAGCATGCCGCGGTTTTCGCGAACAAGATAAAGGCCGTCCCGACGAAGATCGAAGATCACCCTCCCGGCCGTCACGCGCCCCGGCTGCCCGCTCTCGACGAAGGCCATGACCCGCTCCAGACTGTCGGCGCCGAGTGCGTGTGTTCTGCCTCCCAATACCGCGGCGAGCAGGGAGAGCGCGTGTCGGCGCGAAGCCGCCCCCGTCTTCAACCCTTCCGGTGAGAGCCGGGCCAGCACCCCATGCCGGATCGTCACATGATCGCGCAGGAACATGGCGGCGGCATCCGACAAGCTGGTTCGACTTTCCACCGCCCGCAACCACTGTCCCGGATCGAAAGATCCCTGCTCCGTCAGCTTTCCACGCACCCTCACCCGCTCATAGCGGGGATCGAGATTGCTGGGATCTTCGATCCACCCCTGGCCTTGCGACGCAAGCCAGGCGCGAATGTCGACGCGGCGGGTCCTGAGGAAGGGACGAACCAGCCAGCGCCGTCGATCGAGAAGCACCGCTTCCGCCATGCCCGCAAGGCCCGGCCGGTGCTCGGCCTCGCTGCGGGCAGCCCGCATCGCCACCGTCTCGGCTTGGTCGTCAAGTGTGTGACCGGTAAGGATGGCAGTGGCGTTTACCTCATCCGCAACCTCCATCAGGAGGCGGTAACGCGCCTCACGCGCGGCGGCAGAAATTCCGGTAGCGGGTTTGGCGCCCTCCCAGCGCCGCGTGAAATGCGGGATTCCGAGATCCGCACAAAGGGCCGCCACCGCCTTTGCCTCATCGGCCGATTCCGGCCGGAGGGCGTGGTCCACGGTCGCGGCGAAAAGCGAAACGCCGCTATTATCGCGATGGGCTTTTGAAAGGTTGACGAGGAGACCGGTCGAATCGCTGCCACCCGAAACGGCGACGAGAAGGCGGGCCGGCCTGACAAGGTCGCGATAAAGACGCTGGACCGCCTCGTCCGGAGACAGCATAAGGGCTGCGGCAGCCACGGAGGGCGCCGTCAGCTGCAGCGCAGCCGCTTCTGTTCGCTGCCGACCTTGGCGAGCACCGCCTTGGATGCGCTCGGATAGCGCTTCGGCACTTCGCGGAGCGTTGCACAGGCGGTTTCGGTGTTGTCGAGGGCGGCGAGCGACATGCCGAGCTTCAGCAGCATTTCAGGCGCCTTCGCCGACTTGCCGTAGCTCTGGTGGGCGTTCAGGAACGTCTTTGCCGCTTCGTTGTATTTTTCCTGCGAATACTGGGCTTCACCGAGCCAGAAATTCGCGTCGGCGATGCGCCCACCCTTCGGATAGGCCTGGATATAGGCCGAAAATTCCTTTTCCGCGAGGGTATAGTCGCCGGACAGGACGTGGTTGTAGGCGATCTGATAGGCGTCGTTCTCGTTGCCGAGCGAAGCGGTCTGCTGCGGGTCAGGCCGGCCTGGAGTAGCGGTTTTGCCGGGCAGCGCGGGACCGGGGTCGACACCCGGAAGCCCTGCCGCATTGCTGCGGTCGTTGCGGGTCGCACCGCGCGGGTTGCCGTTCTGGTCGAAGTCGATGGAGCCGAGCGTGGTAGGCGGCGGCGCCGTCCGGCTGTCGCCCTGCTGCTGGCCGATATCGCCATCGGAAGGCGATCCGATGATGCGGGCCACGTCATCCGAGGATTGAGCGGGAGGAGCGGCTTGTGTCGGAGGAGCACGGTTGGACGCCACGGCCGGTCCCCCGGCCGTGGTATCAGCTTCGCTTCTCTTCTTCTTTTCCAGGTCCTGGAAGCGGAATTCGTTGTCTTCCTGCGTCTTGCGCAGTTGCTCCTGCATCTGCAGCAGCTGAAAACTCATTTCCTCGATCCGGCCGTTCAGTTGCCGGACTTCTTCCTGGAGTTGCTGAATACGGACCGCTTCATTGGCCTGTGCAAGAACAACCGGCGGATTATCCGCCCGCGGCTGTTCTGCAGCAGACTGGCTGCTGCCCTGGAAGAGTTTCGGCAGCGAGAAGGCGCCAGCCGAACCGCTTGTTGCCATAAGCCCCAGCATCGCTGCCAAGACAAGTTTCTTCATGAGTGTTCGTCCTGCTCTTTAGTGTGCGCCGATATGGCGCGAGGGGAGATTTTTCCAACTGCCGCCAAAAAGCAACCAAGCCCGCAGTCAAAAATCCCGGAAATCAGGGCCAAACTATGGAAAAAACAAAAAGGCGGCTTGGAAAGCCGCCTTTTATTCTTGAGCTGTGGCTCAGATCACATACCGGCGCCGCCGAGAACCGTCACTGCACGACGATTTTGCGACCAGCAGGAGATGTCGTCGCAGACGGCGACCGGGCGTTCCTTGCCGAAGGAGATCGTCTTCATGCGATTCGCCGGTACGCCGCGGGAGGCGAGATATTCCTTGGTGGCGGCAGCACGACGTGCGCCGAGAGCAAGGTTGTACTCGCGGGTGCCGCGTTCGTCGGCATGGCCTTCGACGGTGATCGCGTAGTTCGGATAACGCTGCAGCCACTGGGCCTGACGGTCGAGGGTCTGCTGGGCGTCGGCGCGGATCGAGGTCGAGTCGGTGTCGAAGAAGATGCGGTCGCCGACATTGACGGTGAAGTCCTGGCTCGAGCCGGGCGTTGCCGCGCCAGCGCCACCAAGGCCGAGCTCGCCGGCGCTGTTCGGCAGGTTCTTCTTGTTGGCGCAGCCGGCAAGAGCAAGCGCGAGCGTCAGAGCGATGACGGCGGGGTTGCGAGCGAGGGTCTGCATGCGGCTCATCGCCGAAATTTCAATGCGGCTCATGGCCGGTCTCTCCTTGATCACTAATTATCAGAGTTGCCAGACTCTAACCGGGCTCGGTTAACCATGATCAAACACTTATGGTTAACGAAATATTCCGATGTCCCTTATTTGGCCCTTTCTCAACAGAATAGGGCGGGAAAGAGGCGGAAAGCCGCCTCTTTCCTGTTAACTGCCGCTATTCGAGAAGCGGCGACCAGGCGGGGTCGGACGCGTAGGACGGGGTCTTCACCTGCTGTTCGTTGTAACCGGTCAGGTCGATCGAATAGAGTTGCGGACCGCCTGCACCGGCATTCTGGCGGAAGAACATCAGCACGCGTCCGTTCGGCGCCCAGGTCGGCCCTTCGTTGTGGAAGCCGCTCGTCAGGATACGCTCGCCAGAACCGTCCGGCTTCATCACGCCGATCGAAAACTTGCCGCCGGACTGCTTCGTAAAGGCGATCAGATCTCCGCGCGGCGACCAGACGGGCGTCGAATAGGAACCGTCGCCGAAGGAAACGCGCGTCTGACCGGAACCGTCCGCATTCATGACATAGATCTGCGGCCTTCCGCCACGGTCGCTCTCGAAGGCGATCCGCGCACCATCAGGCGCATAGGACGGCGACGTGTCGATCGCCTGGGTAGAGGTCAGCCGCGTCGTCGTGCGGGACCGCAGGTCCATCGTGTAGATGTTGGAATTGCCTTCCTGCTGAAGGCTCATGATCACCTTCTGGCCATCAGGCGAGAAGCGCGGAGAGAAGGTCATGCCGGGAAAATTGCCGACGACCTCGCGCTGGCCGGTTTCCAGCTGCAGCAGATAGACGCGCGGCTGGTTGCCTTCGAAGGACATGTAGGTGATCTCCTGACGGCTCGGCGAGAAGCGCGGCGTCAGCACGATGTCCTTCGAGTTGGTGAGCATGCGGACGTTGAAGCCGTCCTGGTCCATGATCGCAAGCTGGCGCTGGCGGGCGTTCTTCGGTCCGCTTTCGGAGACGAAAACGACGCGGGTGTCGAAATAGCCGTTTTCACCGGTGATCTGTTTGTAGATCGCGTCGGCGATGATGTGGGCCACCCGGCGCCAGTTCTCCGGCTGGGTGAAGAACTGCTGGCCGGTCATCTGCTGGCCGGCATAGGTGTCCCACAGGCGGAACTCGGCGCGCAGCCGTCCGTCCCCTTCGCGGGTGATACGGCCGGTCACCAGCGCCTGAGCGTTGATGACTTTCCAGTCCTCGAAACGCGGCGAGCGGTTCGGATCGGAAATCTTCTCGATGAAGGCGCTCTTGTTGATCGGCGCAAAAAGGCCGGAACGCTGAAGGTCCGCGGCAATGACCTGGGAGATCTGCGGCCCCAGTTCGTTGTTCGAGAGGAAGTCCGTCACCGCGATCGGCAGCGGCTCGACATTGCCCTTGTTGATGTTGATCTCGACACGTGCCTGGGCCGGCACGGCGAACATCATGGCCATGCCGGCAAGCGCAAGCACGAGGCGGATGAAAGAACGTTTCATCATGATACTAAAGCCTTTCAAAGCAATTCGCTCGGATCGAAGTTGACGACAACTTCGCTCCAGGCGTCGTATTTGTCGGCGGGCAGGTTCTTGAAGGGAGCGGACCTGCGAACCGCCCGGAGAGCGCTCGCCTGAAGCGTGCGGCGTGCGTTGTCCGAGCCGCCGGAGGCTTCCACCTCCGGTTCCCCGACGATTTCGCCCGTCTGATCGAGCTTCATGGTGACGCGGATGAGAACGCCGTCGGCGCCCTCGATACCGGCAATGACCGACCAGTTCTTCTGGATCTGGCCGCGCAGCGCGTCCATCTCGCTCTGGCTGAGCTTGGCGCCGGTCGATGGCTTGGTGCTGCCTGTCGATGCCGGCGAAGATGAGCGCTTGGCGCCGCCGCCGGATGCTTCCTGCTTGTTGAGCAGCGAAGCGATCTCGTCTGCGTTGAAATCGCTCGCTTTCGAAGACGAAGACTTGGCGGTCTCCTGCTTCTTGCCTTCCTTCTTGTCGGTCGGCTTCTCCGCAGCCTTGGCTGTTTCCGTCGGCTTTGCCGTTTCCGGCTTTTTCTCGACGGGCTTTTCAACCGGCTTCTCGACGGGCTTGGCCTCTTCCTTCGGCGGCTCGGGCTTCGGCTTGGCGGCCGGCAGCGGCACGGCATCCGGAAGCGGGATGTCTTCCGATTTCGCTTCGGCGGGCGCGGGCGTCGGTTCGGGTTTCGGCGGAGGCGTCGGCTCGGGCTTTGGAGGTGTCGGCGCGATCTCCGGCTTCGGCTGCGGCAGCGCGGCCATCTCGGTCGGCTTCGGCGCGGTCTCCTCCGGAACGATGTCCTTGACGTCGTT
Organism: Hyphomicrobiales bacterium; assembly: GCA_900469955.1. GTDB lineage: Bacteria > Pseudomonadota > Alphaproteobacteria > Rhizobiales > Rhizobiaceae > Neorhizobium. Next base: position 78,163 of record UBYX01000022.1, read on the forward strand.
CTGCTCGGGCGTCGGTGTCGGCATCGGCCGCTCGACCGGCTTCGGCGCTGCGGCGGCCTCCGTCGGCGTCGGCTTCCTGGCCGGCGTCGGAGGCGTCTTCAGGTCAAGGTCGTTCTCGCCGGCATTTTCGGCACCTTCAACGACCTTCTGATTCTTGGTTTCCTTGGGGGACGGCTTTTCAGACATGGGCGCCTTCTTGTCGCCCTGCTGCATCTGGGTGATGGATTCGACCGGTATGATATCGACCGGCAACGCTTCGACGTCGGCCACCTCGAAGGAGGCGGGCGCGCTCAGCGACACCAGTGCAGCACCGAGCACCAGCGTATGCAGGATCAGCGATGTGCCGAGACTACCCTTCATGGCGCCGCGATCACTTCTCCTGTTCCTGCAGGGTCACAAGACCGAGGTTCTTGTAGCCTGCTGCAGAAATGCGGGCCATCACCTTCATGACGACGCCGTAAGCGGCGGTGGTATCGCCGCGCACATAGATGCGCTCGTTATAGCCGGTGGTGGCGATCGCCTGCAGCTTCGGCACGATCTCGTCGATGGCGATCGGCGTTTCCTGCAGGTAGATTTCGCCTTGCGGATTGACCGATACGGTGATCGGCTGCGTATCCGCATTCATGGCCTTTGCCTGCGTTTCAGGCAGGTCGATCGGCACGCCGACCGTCATCATCGGCGCCGCCACCATGAAGATGATGAGCAGCACGAGCATGACGTCGACAAGCGGCGTTACGTTGATTTCGCTGATGGCGCCGCCGCGACGACCGCCGCGCCTGCGACGCCCGCCACCCGATGCCTTTGCTCCTCCGGCCGACATACCCATGAGAGATTACTCCTTGGCTTCAACCGTTTTACTGCGCCGCCTGGCGCGGTTGCAGCTTCTCGTCGATCTGGCGCGACAGGATGGCCGAGAATTCGTCGGCGAAACCTTCCATGCGAGCAGAGAGCTTGCCGGCATCGGCGGTGAACTTGTTGTAGGCAATGACCGCCGGAATCGCGGCGACGAGGCCGATCGCAGTGGCAAGCAGCGCCTCGGCGATACCGGGGGCCACGACCGCAAGATTGGTGGACTTCGAACCCGCGATCGCCTGGAACGAGGTCATGATGCCGACGACCGTGCCGAAGAGGCCGATGAACGGGCCGGCCGAACCGATCGTCGCCAGCGAGCCGAGACGGGCTTCATAGGTTTCCGCTTCGCGCGCCATGGTCACGTCCATGGCCCGGTCGATACGCATCTGCAGACCGATCGGCGAGCGTGCACCACGCTCGAAGCTCTTCTTCCATTCCCGCATGGCGGCGACGAAGATGGCGGCGAGCCCGTTGTTCTGACGCTCCGAAAGCGTGCGATAGAGCTCTTCGAGCGACTGGCCGGACCAGAAGACCTGTTCGAACTGATCGAACTGGCGCTTGGCCTTGCCGAAGCTCACGTATTTGTCGATGACGATCGCCCAGGTCCAGACCGACGCACCGATCAGACCGATCATCACCAGCTTGACGACCAGACCGGCCTGCATGAACAGCGACCAGAGGCTGACGTCGCTCGCCGCTGCCGCCAAAACTTCGTGTTCCATCTACCTACTATCCCCGAATCCAAACGCCCGGCTTTAAGGACCGGGCGGGTTCAAAAGCGCGCTCTCGCGAGAATGTCGTTGATCGCCGGGTGCGCCCGCCTTAACCCCAAGATACCCTGAGTTTCCAGCTTGGCTTCTCGCTTTCAATTTTGGTCAAAGGAAGGCGTGCGTTGCACAAATTCCTCACAAGCCAGTAAGACATCATTATCGTTAAGAATGCGTTACAGCCGCGACTGCGGTCTCCTTGGGAATTCACTTGCGGCTCACCTGAAATCTGATGGAAAACAAATCGGATTTTTGTACTTGTGGTGTCGCGAAACTTTAAACCGGAGCGGCAGGCACAGCATGTGGCGCGCATTGACGATAACCTTGTTCGTCCTGATGGCGACATCGGCCCATCCCGCCTCCTTCGAATGCAACAAGGGACGCCTTGCGCCCGACGAGCGGATCGTCTGCAAGGATCCGCTCCTATCGTCGCTCGATACGCGGCTCGCCGAGATCCATGCCAAGGCGAAGGAGCGCGACCCGGACCTGACGCTTGAGACTTCACGCGACTTTCTGGCCGACAGAAAAACCTGCGGCGCGAATCGCGCCTGCGTCCTCGCAACCTATGTCGCCGTCATCGAGACGCTCGGTGACCTTGAGGACCTTCCGCAAGACATTACGGCCAACACGATTGCGGGCGGACGAGCGAAGGCCTCTTCCACATTGCCGGCAAAGATCGGCCAGTGCGTCGAAACCAAGATCACCTCCATTCATCCCCGTATCGGCGACAATGACCCGCCGCTCCCCGAAGATTACGATAGCGGGACAGGCATCGAATTCGCCAATGACGGCTATCAGGTCTCCTATGATCGCGAGGAGGCGCTGATCGCGTCGAAGCCCGGCGACAGGGTGACGATGTGCCTGATCTCTGTACCCCATCGCTGCCCGCCGGGCGACGATCGCGGCCGCGGATATTTCACCACCAATACCCGCACCGGCCAGAGTTGGGCGTTGGGCGATTCGCAGCATATGTGCGGCGGGCGATAAGCGGCCTTCGGGACCGGCCCCGATCCTTATTGGCCGACCGGATGCCCCAGAAACTTCTCGGCGATTGCTTCCGGCAGCCGGCGCGGACGTCCGTGCTTGTTGATGACGGCGATCACGACCTTGGCGGCGATCAGCAGCGTTTCGCCACGTCTGATCTCCTGGTTGAGCACCATCTTGGCGCCCCCTGCCTTTTCCGTCACCGTTTGGATGGTCAGGATGTCATCCATGCGGGCCGGCTGCTTGAAGTCGATCTCCATCCGGTGGACGACGAAAACCAGGCCCTCTTCATCGGCCGAGAGAAGCGCGCTCTGCTCGCAGCCGAGGCAGCGCAGGTAGTCGGTGCGACCGCGCTCCAGGAAGTGCAGGTAGCGGGCGTGATAGACGAGGCCGGAAAAGTCGGTGTCCTCGTAATAGACGCGCTGGAGAAGCCGATGGCCACCTTCGATCAATTCGCCCGATAGCAAAAAATTGTGTTCCTGCATAAGCTTGCCTTGGAAAATTGCTGTTCCACCACTGGATGAGCGTGGGACGCCGTTCCAGTTTCCAGGGACCGAACTAAGTCCTGTCACACTTCCTCCCTATCAGGAAATGTTCCAAAAACCAGCGGAGACTCCATCATGAAGATAGCAGTCCTGGGCGGCGACGGTTTCGTCGGCTGGCCGACATCGCTCCACCTGTCCGATGCCGGTCACGAGATCCATATCCTCGACAACCTCTCCCGCCGCTGGATCGATACCGAACTCGGCGTCCAGTCGCTGACCCCGATGGACTCCATCCAGGAGCGCACCCGCATCTGGCATGCCGAAACCGGCCGGCGCATCCACTTCCATCTGATCGATCTCGCCAGGGACTACGAACTTCTGAAGGGGTGGCTCCAAAAACATCGGCCGGACGCCATCGTCCACTTCGCCGAGCAGCGCGCCGCGCCCTATTCCATGAAAAGCGACCGTCACAAGAACTACACCGTCAACAACAACGTCAACGCCACGCATAATCTTCTGAATGCGCTGGTCGAACTCGACCTCGATGCGCATCTGGTCCATCTCGGCACCATGGGCGTCTACGGCTATTCGACGGTCGGTGCAGCCATCCCCGAGGGCTACCTGCCGGTCGGCATCGAGACGGCGGACGGGCGGGCGGTCTCCCAGGAAATCCTCTACCCCGCCAATCCCGGCTCGATCTACCACATGACCAAGTGCCTGGATCAACTCCTCTTCCAGTTCTACGCGAAGAACGACGGCCTCAGGATCACTGACCTGCATCAGGGTATCGTCTGGGGCACCCATACCGAGCAGACCCGCCGCCACACCCAATTGATCAATAGATTCGATTATGACGGGGATTACGGGACGGTCTTGAATCGTTTTCTCATCCAGTCGGCGATCGGTTATCCCCTCACCGTCCACGGTACCGGCGGCCAGACGCGCGCCTTCATCCACATTCAGGATTCGGTCCGCTGCATCGAAATTGCACTGAAGAACCCGCCTGCCCGCGGCAGCCGCGTAGAGATATTCAACCAGATGACGGAGACCCACAGGGTCCGTGATCTGGCGGAAATGATCGCGAAGATGACCGGTTCGAAGATCGCATGGCTGCCGAACCCGCGCAAGGAAGCGCCGGAAAACGACCTGATCGTCAAGAACGAGAAGTTCCTGGGCCTCGGGCTCGAGCCGACGACGCTCGGCGAAGGGCTGTTGGGCGAGATCGTCGATGTTGCGAAGAAATACGCCTATCGTGTTGACAGGACTCGCGTTCCGGCCGTTTCCGCCTGGACCAAGGATATCGCGATCAAGGTCGAGCACGACCCGGAAGGCAAGCGGCTGAAATCGGTCTCGTGATGTTGAAAATGCCGACAGTGTGAAGAGCGCCCAATCCTATGAACAACGCTTTCGTCACGCTTGTGACCAACGCCGATTACGCCATGGGCGCCGTGGCGCTCGCCCGCTCCATCCGGCGGACGGGCACGGCGGCGGACATCGCCGTGCTGCACACCGGCGGTGTTTCGCGGGACGCGCTCACGCCGCTCGAACCCCTCGGCTGCCGCCTTGTCGAAACCGGCCATCTGCCGCTCTCGGACGCCTTCAACGAGCGGCACGGCAGAAGCAGGCTGCACGGAACAGCCCCCTTCACCAAGGGCCGCAAGCCGGATTTCCATACACCGCTCGATAATTTCTGCAAGCTCCGGCTCTGGCAACTCGTCGAATACGACAAGGTGGTCTTCATCGATGCGGACGCACTGGTGCTGAAACCGATTGACAAACTATTCGCCTATCCGGAATTTTCCGCTGCTCCGAATGTCTACGAGAGCCTTGCCGACTTCCACCGGCTGAACTCCGGCGTCTTCGTCGCAAAACCTTCGACGGAGACATTTGCAAAAATGCTGGCCGCGCTCGACCAGCCGGAAGCGTTCTGGCGCCGCACCGACCAGACGTTCCTGGAAGCGTTTTTCCCCGACTGGCATGGCCTGCCGGTCTTCATGAACATGCTGCAATATGTGTGGTTCAATATGCCGGCGCTGTGGGATTGGGAGAGTATCGCCGTGCTCCACTACCAGTATGAAAAGCCCTGGGAGAAGGATCACCCGAAAGCCGACCGGCTGCGACCGCTGATCGACCTGTGGCACGCCTTTTATGAAGACCGCGACCTGCCGGATATCGGTTCGTGGCCGACGCCCGGAGAACAGACATGAAAGTCCTGGTCTCGGGCGGGACGGGCCTGGTAGGCCGCTATATCGTCGAGGGACTGCTCTCCTCGGGATACAAGGTGATTGTCGGCTGCCGCACGCCACCCGTTCCGGGCGCTTTTTCAAAGCCGGTCGGCTTCGTGCCGCTTTCTCTGGAGCCTGACCTCGACCAGATCGAAGCTTTCGATGACGCCTATTTCTTCGTCCACGCGGCGTTTGACCATAGTCCGGGGAAATATCGCGACGGAGAGGGCGGCGACCCCGCCCGCTTCCGCCGGCTGAACCTCGACGGCAGCGTCAAGCTTTTCGAAACGGCGCGGCGGGCCGGAACGCGGCGGGCCGTCTTTCTCTCCAGCCGTGCCGTTTATGACGGTCTGCCACCCGGCACGGAGCTTACTGAAAGCCTCGTGCTGCGGCCGGATGGTCTTTACGGCGAAATAAAGCTCGACGGCGAACGGGCGCTCGCAGCGTTATCGCAACCGGGATTTACCACCGCCAGCCTCCGGCTCACGGGCGTATACGGCAATCTGCAGCCGAACAAATGGGACGCTCTGCTGGCGGATTATCTCGCCGGCCGCACCGTGGCGGCCCGCGCCGGGACGGAGGTTCACGGCGGCGATGTGGCCGCCGCGGTTCGCCTGATGCTGGAAACCGAGGCGGGTACCATCGACGGCCAGGTCTTCAACGTTTCCGACATCCTCACCGATACGCGCGAAATCCTCGGATGCCTGTCGCACCGGCCCCATCCGCTTCCGCCACCAGGCAATCGCGATGCGGTCAACATGATGTCCACGGCGAGGATCAAGTCATTGGGCTGGAGGCCTGGCGGACTGGCACTCCTGCGGGAGACCGTCAGGGATTTGGCGAATTCTCCGGATGCTGCGGCCTGAAGCGCCGCATCTTCGCTTCCTCCTTCGCCTTCTCCAGCGCCTTCTTGTGCTGCTCCGCCCATTTCGCTCCGGCGTCGCCGCCCCAGAGCAGCCAGGCTATATAGCCGGTCGAGGCGTTTTCCTCGTCGCCGAAGTTTTCGGCGCGTTTTTCGGTTCGATGCCGGGAAAAATAGCTGACCATTTTGCGGATGGTCTGCTCCGAAACCGGCTTCCGGTTCTTCAGATCCTTGGCACGCGCAATACCGGCGGTCGTTCCGCCGCGCCGGTATTGAGCCCGCAATTTCAGGCCTTTCTCGGCGGCAGCCGCGACCTCAACGGGGGGGATACGCTCAGGACGTTCCTCAGCCATGGCTCTTCCTCAGCTCGGACTGGCTTTTGAGTACGCGATCGCCGCTTTCCTGCTCGATGAGAAAGGCAGGTTCTTTTTTGTCCGCTTTTCTCTTGATCGTCTTGCCTTTGATCTTCCGCTCGACGTCCTCGGTGAACTTCTCGGTTACCTTGCCTCTGGCGTCACCTCGGCCCCATTTCCATTTCACTTCATGTCCGACACTGATGTCTTGCATGGCCTTCTCCTTCTTCGCAGAAGAACGGAGTGCCACGCCCAGATGTTCCAGAAACATTCCAGATCTAGTTTAGATCGCGCCAAACCAGATGGCGCGGGCTTTCCGGCAGTGTCTCGATCTCTTCGGCGATGAAATAGGGAGGTATGTCGAGTGCCCTGAGTGCTGCCGTGGTCGCCGGCACCCATTTGAACTCAAGCTCGTGCCCATCAACCACCCGATGAACGATGTCGGTCGGATGGAAAGGAAATCGCGCCGGAAGATCCATCAGGTAATAGAGCCCGAACTCATGCCAGTCGCGATCTTCGTAGTGGAAGAAGTTCTCGACCGACCAGAGCAGGCGGGCGACCTTCACCTCAACGCCGAGTTCTTCGATCATCTCGCGCTTCAGGGTCTCCTGCGAGGTTTCGCCGATCTCCGCCCGACCGCCGGGAAATGTCCAGAAGGCCTCGTGCACCGCCCGATGCACCAGCACATGGCCGTCGCGGAAGCCGAGCCCGGCGATGCGCATCTGAAACGCGCGGCTCGCATCGGTCTTGATGCGGATGAGACTGCGATCCGCCATGGGGTTATCTCAGCTCGATGGCGACGATTTCCGGTCTGGATCCCACTCTCAGTGGCAGGACTGAGCAGCCAAGCCCCCGGGACACGATGAGGTCACGCCCCTGCTCGCGGTAGTATCCTGCAGGATAACGTTGGGAACCTCGCGAGGCCGCAGCAGGTCGCCAGCCTAAAATGTTGATCTGGCCACCGTGGGTATGCCCCGAAAGGGTAAGACTGACCCTATTGCTCACTCGCGGAAATATGTCCGGCTCATGTGCCATCAACAGCACGGGTGAATCATCTGTAATCTGCGATAGCGTTCCCGCAAGGTCATCTATGCCTTTCATCGCAGTGCGCTTGAAGTCTTTGCCGGGCCGTAGAGCCATTTGATCACCAAGACCGGCCAGCCAGAAAGTCTGGCCATCCTTCTGTAACCTGATAGCTTCATTGGTATAGGTGTGTATTCCAACAGCCCTCAGCGCTTCCGTCGCGATGTTCTCAGTGCGGGGATCACGCTGAAAGCGCAGGTCCTCCCAGTAGTCATGATTGCCGAGTACGGCATGGACGCCGAGAGGCGCTTTCAATGTGGCTAGGGCTCGCGCCCAATCCGTTGCCGGGACATACTCAGTCACCAGCCTCATGCCCGATACGTAATCGCCCAGCAGCAATATGAGATCCGCTTCCAGCTCATTGGCCCTTACACAGATCGACTCGATCCGGGCTGCGCTCATCCAGGGCTCACAGGCATGGATGTCCGCCAGCGCGACTATTCGCAACTTCAACTTGGACGACCACCTGTTCGGTGTGACCGAATAACGCGTGACCTGCGGTCGTGCCATCACCTCAACGAAGGGATATGCTGCCGTGGCAAAAAGGCCCGCAACCCCTCCGACAAGCGCCTTGAGGACGTTCCGCCTCGTGATCACTCAATCATCCTCGAGATTCATCCTGAACTGCGCCGCTTCGAGATCCTTAGGCGGCTGGAGCCCCAGATGTTTCCACGCGGTTGCGGTCAAAACGCGGCCGCGCGGCGTGCGCTGGATAAAACCCTGCTGGATCATATAGGGTTCGATGATGTCCTCGATCGCGTCGCGGGGCTCGGAAAGTCCCGCCGCGATCGTCTCGATGCCGACCGGGCCGCCGCCGAAATTCACGGCGATCATGTTCAGGTAGCGCTTGTCGAGCTGGTCGAGCCCCATATTGTCGACCAGAAGACGCGTCAACGCCTCGTCGGCGATCTCCCTGGTCACGGCCTCAGCCTTCGCCACTTCCGCGAAATCACGCACGCGGCGAAGCAGCCGGCCGGCGATGCGGGGCGTACCCCGGGCACGGCGGGCGATCTCCCGGGCGCCGTCATCGGTCATCGGCAGGCCCATCAGCCGCGCCCCGCGCCTGACGATCAGTTCCAGTTCCTCGACCGTGTAGAAGGCGAGCCGCACCGGAATGCCGAAGCGGTCACGGAGCGGTGTCGTCAGGAGACCGAGACGGGTGGTGGCGGCAACCAGCGTGAATTTCGACAGGTCGATCTTCACCGAGCGTGCGGCCGGCCCTTCCCCGATGATCAGGTCGAGCTGGAAATCTTCCATGGCCGGATAGAGGATTTCCTCGACCGCCGGGTTCAATCGATGGATTTCGTCGATGAAGAGCACGTCGCGGTCTTCGAGATTGGTCAAAAGCGCCGCCAGGTCGCCCGCCTTGGCGATGACCGGGCCGGATGTGGAGCGGAAGTTTACGCCGAGCTCTTTCGCCATGATCTGGGCGAGCGTCGTTTTGCCGAGACCGGGAGGTCCGACAAAGAGAACATGGTCGAGCGCCTCGCCGCGGTTCTTGGCCGCCTCGATGAACACCTTCAGGTTGGCGCGCGCTTCCGCCTGACCGGTGAACTCGTCCAGCGACTGCGGACGCAGCGTCGTATCCAGGTCTTCGCCCCGCTTCTCCGGCGTTATCAGGCGGGCAGGTTCGATCATGCGAGAAGTTCCATTCCGGCTATGGCCTGGGCAGCCTTGCGATCAAAGGTGACAACTTTGCTGCAACCGACCCTGCTGGCGCTCCAAGCCACCAGATGGTCGGCAACGTCTCCAGCAGCAGCTTTCGGATCGGCAAGAAGCAGTTCTAGCTCTTCCGTATGCTCGATGACCATCTCCGAAGACGCGATGAGGAGGCGAAGCATATCAACGATCTCGGATTTCGAATAATTCAGCCGTTGCCGCAGAAACCAGATGACTTCAGCCAGCACGACCGCGCTGACATAAGCGGGGTCTTCCGCAGTGCGTTCCGTCATGAATTGACGTGCTTTCTCACCTTGCTTCGGATCGTCGTGGACGAGAAATCGCAACAGGACATTAGTATCGATCCCGATCATTTCCGACCTTCGTGCCACTCGCGGCGAATACGCTCATCATCTTCGCCTACCGCCTCCATAATGGCTTCATCGATCTCGTCGATCGTGAAACTCTTCCCATTAGGAGGCTTTCCCAGGATACCGGCCAGATCCGCAAGCTTTTTGTTCTTCGGGATTGCTACGACCTCGCCATTCCGTACCGTGACAAAGAAGCGGGTACCGGGCGTCAGCTTCAGCTGCTCGCGCACATCCTTCGGAATGGTCAATTGTCCTTTAGATGTCATGGTCGTTAGCGCGCCCATTTTCTTACCTTTCTTCCAATTTCTTACCAAACTATATCAGTAAGAAAATGGTCATCCAATACTACCGGGCCAGTTCCTTCAGTCCCAGCCGAATGAGCTTGGCGCTGTCTGCTCCCTCGCCGCCGTTCTTGAGCGCCGCCGCGACCGCATTCGCGGCCTGATCGCGGGAATAACCGAGATTGGTCAGCGCCGAAACCGCGTCAGCTACCGGAGCGGATGCCACGCCCTCGCCGATCTCCTGCTTGAGCCCGATCGTAGCGGAAGCCTCTCCGGCAAAGGCTGGAGCCTTGTTCTTCAGCTCCGTGACAATGCGCATCGCTACCTTCGGGCCTACACCCGGTGCGCGCGAAACGGATGTCTTGTCCTGCAGCGCGATCGCGTTGGCGAGCTCGGAAGGCGTCAAGACGGACAGAACGGCAAGCGCCACCTTGGCGCCGACACCCTGCACGCTCTGCAGGAGGTTGAACCACTCCCGCTCCAGCGCCGTCAGAAAACCGAACAGCTTGAACTGATCCTCACGGACGTAGGTCTCGATGAACAGCACGATTGCCTCCCCCACCGATCCCATCTTCGACAACACGCGCGAGGAACAGAAGACTTCGTAGCAAACGCCGTGAACGTCGACCAGAACGTAGTCGTCGCCAATCTCGTCGATAGTGCCCTTGAGCTTGCCGATCATGAAAGAAGTCCGTCAGGAATGAGTTTCGGGAGAGATAATGTCCAGCGAAGGGAAATAGGCACGATAGCGGGCCGGGTCCCGCGTCAAAAGACGGTGCGAGCGAACTGTGGCATGAGCGCCGATCAGGAAGTCCGGAAGCGTGCGCTCCCGCAGACCCCCAGCTTTGCGATAAGCGAAATGAGCTTTCCCCGCCTGATATGCAGTTTCATAAGAAAGCGCCTCCCGCTTTAGACCGAGCCAACCGAAGGCCAAATTGATTTCCAGCTCGCTCAGCGACGAGGCCGAAAGCTCTGACCAGATGATCGGATTGAGAACGAGTTCACCCTCGTCAAAACAGCGTTTCAGCGCGGAGAGCGACCATGTTCTGAAGGGCGTTGCCGGCCCGAGAACATCGATAAGCACATCGGTGTCAACGACGGTCGAGGTCATCACGCGGTCCTCGGAGCCATTCCATATATTCGTCCGTGGTCATGCCACCCGTGTCAAACTTACCTTCAACACTTTTCGCCCAGTCGTCGAAGCTCTTGAAGTCGTCGCGGCCATTGCTTGTCTTCACAAGCATGACGCCTTCATCGGACATGACAAAATCTACTTCCGAGCCCGGACCAATGCTCAATCGATCTCGGATTTCCTTCGGAATCGTAACCTGGCCTTTTTCGGTGACGCGCATGGTAATACCTCTCAGGTATTACTTATTGGCGAGACCAGAACAAGTCAAGAACAAACTTAACCCGCAAGAGCAGCGCGCATGCGGTGGCCGCCGCGGTTATGGGCATGGCAGATGGCGATCGCCAGCGCATCGGCAGCGTCGTTGCCCTTGAATTCGGCCTTGGGCATCAGGATTTTCAGCATCATGTGGATCTGCTGCTTTTCGCCGTGGCCAACGCCGATGACGGATTTCTTGACCGCGTTCGGCGCATATTCGGCGACCGGCAAACCGGCACGTGCCGGCACCAGCATGACGACACCCCTCGCCTGCCCGAGTTTCAGCGTCGCCACCGCATCCTTGTTGACGAAGGTCTGCTCGACCGCGGCCTCGTCCGGCTTGTAGGAATGCACCACTTCAGCCAGACCATCGTGCAGTTGGCAGAGGCGGGAGGCAAGGTCCATGTCCCCGTCCGAAGTGACGGTGCCGGAAGCGACGAAGCGCAGGCTGTTTCCCAGCGTCTCGATAATGCCCCAGCCGGTGCGGCGAAGGCCCGGATCGATGCCGATGATGCGAATCGTTTGTGTCATTCAACCACCCTACCGCCTTGCCGCAGGAGGCGCCATGTGGGCCAACGGGTCCGATGGTGCTCGCCGTCGATACCCCATCGTCGTTAACCATATCGAAAAGCTTTTGGGCAGAACCGCCCCAAATTGGGCAACCGACTTTCTTTCACCGCGTTGCTTGGTCAGAAAGGGGGGCCGAAGCATAAGGAGCCGCCCGAATGATACGGGATCGAGATCGGAATGAACTGGAATTGCAGCAGATGCGCGTCGTCGTCAACGCGCTGGACAGCGGCCTGAGACGGTTTGCCGCCGGAGACATAGGCGCAACACTGGATACCGTTTTTCCCGCTCAATGGGAAGGAATGCGCCGGGATTTCAATCGCGGCCTGAATGCCCTCAACGGCACGATGGATTCAGTCGTCGGCAATGCCCGCCTTCTACGAGACGAATCCGATTCGCTGCGTAGGGCGACCAAGCGGGCGGCCGAAACCGATACGGAGCACGCCAACCAGCTCTCCAAGACGGTCGCAACCGTCGGCACCCTTACCCAGCGTCTTCGTGAACAGAAGACTCGGGCCCAACACGCAGCGACAATCGCCCAGAACGCTCAGCTCGACATTGGCCGACCCAGGGAAGCGGTAAAAGCCGCACTGAAGCTCATCGCGGAAATGGGCGGAGATCAAGACGGTGAGATATCCGCCGAGCGCCATGAAGCGCTGTCTTCGACAACCCAGCAGATCGGCCGCGAACTGGACGCTCTTTGTCTTTATCTGGACGCCCTGACCGACCATCTCGGTACGCTGTCGGAGACGGCGCAAGGCCAGGCTGAAACCGCGTCCTCGATCTACGACGACCTGAACGAGATCGCAAAGTCTCGGCGCAGCGTGAGTCTGAAGGCGGACATGACAACGCTGACGCTTGACCGCGTCGACCGGCAGATCGCCGAGATCGATCAGAAGGCAAGCCGTTTTGCCCGCGTCACGGTCACCGTCGAGCCGCCGCACGATCCCGATCCCCATGGTTCAGGCCCGCATAGCCCTGGTCCGCGAGGGCTTCATCTAAGGCTCGTCAAGTCGTGACCCCCGAGGGGCCGCCGGTGCGGCCCTTTTTCTTGCCTCCGTTTTCGATTGCCGGGGGTCGTATTCCTGCACCAGGCTGCCTAGATAAGTCGAATATCTTGTCGCTTATCCCGCCTCCCAGGACGTGCCGATGATTCCCTTTTCCATTCTCGATCTTTCACCGATTGGTGACGGTTATTCCGTGCGCGACGCGCTCGATCAGTCTCGCCGTCTGGCCATCAAAGCGGAGGAGCAAGGCTACAAGCGGGTCTGGCTTGCCGAGCATCACGGCATGCCGGGCATTGCAAGCGCCGCCACCTCTCTGGTGATTTCGCATGTCGGCGCGGCAACCAAAACGATTCGCGTCGGCTCCGGTGGCATCATGCTGCCCAACCACTCGCCACTCGTCATCGCCGAACAGTTCGGAACGCTGGAGGCCCTGTTCCCCGGTCGCGTCGATCTCGGCCTCGGCCGGGCACCGGGTACCGACATGCGCACGGCAAGCGCCCTTCGCCGCAATCTCGACGCCGGAGCCGAGAACTTTCCGCACGACATCCTCGAACTGCAGCGGCTGTTTGGCGCGCCCGAAAAAGACCAGGCGTTGCTTGCCGTCCCCGGCATGGATGCGCATGTTCCGATCTGGCTTCTGGGTTCAAGTCTCTACAGCGCCCATCTCGCGGCGGCCCTCGGCCTGCCCTACGCCTTTGCCTCGCATTTCGCGCCGGACATGCTGCTGGATGCGATTGCCATCTATCGTGAACGGTTCCAGCCCTCGATCGAGCACGACAAGCCCTATGTGATGGTCGGCGTCATGGGCGTCGCGGCGGATACGGACGACGAGGCCGAGCGGCTCTTCACATCCTCGCAGCAGCAGTTCGTAAACCTGCGCAAGAACGTCCGCACCCGCTTTCCAAAACCGGTCGACAGCATGGAGGGCTTCTGGACTCCGATGGAGAAGATGAGCGTCGAGCATACGCTGCGCTATGCCGCCGTCGGTTCGGTGCCGACCATCGAAGCAAAGCTCAAGGGCTTCCTGGAGGAAACCCAGGCCGACGAGCTGATCATCTCCATGCCGATTCACGACGTCGAGGCCCGGCTCCGCTCGGTTGAACTGTTCGCGAGCCTGCCGATGATGGAGAAGGTGAAAGCCTGAAAACAGAAAGGGCCGGTCGAGCCGGCCCGTTTCCAGATATCGTCAGGAGGAATCTCAAGCCGAGAGCTTGGCCATGACCTCGTCGGAAACCTCGAAATTCGAATAAACGGTCTGCACGTCGTCGTCGTCTTCCAGGTTGTCGATCAGCTTCAGGAGCGATTCCGCCTTTTCCTGGTCGACTTCGATCGTGTTCTGCGGCTTCCAGATCGCCTTGACGGTCTCGGCCTCGCCGAGCGTGGCTTCGAGCGCCTTCGACACTTCGCCGAGGCTTTCGAAAGCACAGATGATCGTGTGGCCGTCCTCGTCGGAGGTCACGTCGTCGGCGCCGGCTTCGATCGCCGCTTCCATCACCTTGTCAGCGTCGCCGACACTCGCCTTATAGGTAATCTCGCCCACATGGTCGAAGGAGAAGGAAACCGAACCGGTTTCGCCGAGCGCGCCGCCGGCCTTGGTGAAGATCGAGCGGACGTTGGAGGCAGTGCGGTTGCGGTTGTCGGTCAGCGCCTCGACGATGACCGCCGTACCACCGGGACCGTAACCTTCGTAGCGGACGGAATCGTAGTTTTCCGCATCCGCGCCGGACGCCTTCTTGATGGCGCGGTCGATATTGTCCTTCGGCATCGATTGCGCCTTGGCGTTCTGGATCGCCAGACGTAGCGCCGCATTCATCGCCGGGTCGGGCAGACCTGCCTTCGCCGCAACCGTGATTTCGCGGGCAAGCTTGGAGAACATCTTCGAGCGGATCGAGTCCTGCTTGCCCTTGCGGTGCATGATGTTTTTGAACTGTGAATGGCCAGCCATGGCACCCCTGACACTTTTAGCTTGTTTGGAATGGCGCCTTATAATTTCGAAGCCTTGGCCGTTCAAGGCATTTTGCGGCAGATCTGGAGGCTTTCGAGGAGCTGAATGCCGGAACAAAGCCAAAAGCTTGTCGTTTTGTCACCTTGGCAAACAACAAGGAGACACTCCATGGCTAGCCTTACTGAAGCCCGCGAAGCGCCGGAACGCCAGCTCTGGGACGAGATCAGCAACATCCATGCCGGCATGCTCGGCATCGAAGGTTCCCACATGCATTTCCAGCCTATGGCGCCGAATGTCGACCGAAAGACCAACACGATCTGGTTCTTCACCAAGACCGACACGCATCTGGCGCGGGCGATCCGCGCAGGCTCCAAGGCGCATTTCTGCGTGGTCGGCAAGGATCACGACTACCACGCCTGCCTCTCCGGCCCGCTGGAAATCCGCAAGGACCCCGCCAAGATCGATGAATACTGGAGCGCCGTGACCGCTGCCTGGTACGAGCACGGCAAGGACGATCCGATGCTGACCATGCTCGCCCTGCGGGTCGAGGATGCGGAAATCTGGGCATCCACCGACAGTTCGCTGAAATTCGGCTGGGAGATCGCCAAGGCCAACCTCCAGGATGAGAAGATGCCGGAGGTCGGCGTCAAGCAGCATCTCGCCTTCCCGCAGTTCCACTAGCAGACTGGATGCAGGCAGGGGCTCAAAGCCCCTGCGGCACCAGGATGGTCGGCTTCTTCGGCAGGCTGCGCATCGAAACCTTGATGGTCCGCTCCTTGGCATAGCCGATATCGAAGCGGCCATCGAACATGGCGAGGAAATTGTCGAGCGGCGGCCCCCAGCGGTGCATCGGCAGGATCAGCGACGAGCGCAGCCGCTGCGCGACACGGCTCATGCTGTCCGCCCCCATGGTCAGACCGCCGTCCACCGGCACCATCAGGATATCCAATCTGCCGATCTCGGTATATTGCGCCTCGGTGAGTTCGAAATGCAGATGGCCGAGATGACCGATGCAAAGACCGGCAACTTCGAAGATGAAGATCGAATTGGCGTTTTCCTCGACGCCACCTCCCCAGGAGCGGATGTCGGAAACGACATTGCGGATATAGGCGTCTCCGACCATCAGCCGATGCTCGGCCTTCTCACCGGGAACGTCGCTCCAGCCATGCAGGACATGCGGGATCTTTGGGTCCGGCTGGAGCGAGTAGTGAGTGGAATGCGCCTTGTTCATCGTTACCACATCCGGCAGCCGCGACGGCTGATAGACGCCGCTGTAATCCGTCGCGATGCCTATGCCTTCGGGGGTTTCAATGAAATAGGTGGAATGGCCGACGAAGGTGATGCTCACCTCCTCCCTTTCCGCAAGGGCAAGGTTCTTCTGCCCCTGGACGAGTTGCAGGTCTGACGGCTTGAAGCTCGCGAACATGGCGTCAGGGAGTTTCTGAGCTATCGCTTGGCACTGGCTGACGGGCAGTCCGCCATCCTGCGCCGGCGCGGCAAAGGCCGAAAGGAAGAAACCGGCTAGACCGAATGCGAGAGCCCGTAGCATCATGCCACTCCCAAGGACTGCGTTCCTGCTCATTCCCGCGCGAAAGATGCGGCAATGCTCAAGGCCGGTCCAGATCGAACTGTCACGCAACCCCTCACAATTCTGTCATTGGTGAAGGCCCCGGAATTGATTAATGACAAGCTGGACTGCCCTCCGATGCAGCTCGCCCGGCGCTGACCGGCAACCTGTTGAAAGGAGATGGCATGAAAGA
>UBYX01000024.1 GCA_900469955.1 Hyphomicrobiales bacterium
CAGCCGGGGGTGGCGGCAGGCGGAGGGGCGGACGGCAGACGTTCCACTCCCCGTTCCTGGTTCATGTCGAAAGGAGTGGGGCTTTGGGCAGAGGCAATACCCGCCGTAGCAAGAAGAAGCACGAAGGCCAGGGCTCTCTTCATGACGCTCTCCTACTTTCGCGCGCTTGCAGCCATATCATGGGCGGTGTTGCGGAATAGGTAGGAAAGACCCCGCACCGTCTGATAAGCCGCAAGTCCCAGGAACCAGAGCGAGCCCATGATCAATCCCGGATTGCGCCGGCGCGATATCTGGAACTGCGTCCATTGCGTCGAATTGGCGAAGATCAGGTCTGCGATAAGGCGATGATCCGTGGATTTTTGGGGCATATAGCGGCAGCCGACCGAGGTGACATCGCCAACCGTATTAAAATGGCGGATTTCCACCGGCAGCTCGCTGACCGGCATGTCGCTATAGGGTTGGAAGCGCAGTGTACCAGCCTTGCCGACCGCAAAATCCTTGAACCCCTCGGCATAGATCTGAAGGGCCGAACCCTGCGCAGAAACGTCCTCGATGGTGGCGGTGAACCAGCGGCCGTCGACACCCAGCTCACATCGCCGGCTCACCTTGACCCGCCGCGAAGCCTGACGTTCGCCACGCTCGGACACCACGCCGAGCGCGCACCCGGCGAAAATGATGTTCAGCAGGTTCCAGGCTCCGACCACCAGCGTCACATCGGCTTTGTAGGGTTCGGTATAGATGCGATAGACGCTGATGCCGAAGGCGACGAGCAACACGAAGAAAATCACGAAGAAGGGGCGGCTGATCTCCGACAGGCGGCTGGCGGACACCGATTCGTCCTTGGCGGTGACCTTGAAGGTGGGCTTTCGCGGATTGAGGATGACCGACACGACAGCCGGCAGAAGATGCACGGTCTGCACATACTCATAGAGTTCGGAAATCCAGGGCCAGCGGTACGACCCGTAGAGATAGTTCTGCATCATCAGGTTCACGACGATATAGGCGAGCGAATAGACCATGAACTCGCTTCCCGAAGACGTGAATATCTGCAGGTCGAAGAAGAGATAGAAGAGCGGCGCGAAGAGGAAGATGGTCCGCGGGAAGGGAAAGAGCCAGAAAAGCGTCGAGGACATGTAGCAAAGACGCTGCGGGATGGAGAGCCCGCGCTTCAGGGGCGGAAAGCGGAAGCGCAGGATCTGCATCATGCCTTGCGCCCAACGGCTGCGCTGGCCGATGAAACTCGCGAAAGTAGCCGGCTGCAGGCCGGCGATCAGCGGGCGATCGACATAGATGCTGTGCCAGCCGAGACCGTGCAGGTCGAGCGCCGTCTCGCAATCCTCCGTGATGCTGACGCCGCTGAAGCCTTTGGAAACTTCGAGCGCCTTTCGGCTGAGAACGGCTGCCGAACCGCAGAAGAACGCGGCGTTCCATTTGTCGAGCCCACGCTGGATGATGCCGTAGAACATCTCGTTCTCGCTCGGCATTTTCTCGAACGTACGCAAATTGCGCTCGATCGGGTCGGGGTTCAGGAAAAAGTGCGGCGTCTGGACGAGGAAGAGCTTCGGATCTTCGTCGAAATAGCCGACGGTTTCGAGCAAGAAATCGCGAGCGGGTGCATGGTCGGCGTCGAAGACGGCAATGAGTGCTCCCGTCGAGTGCTTGAGCCCGTTGTTGAGATTGCCCGCCTTTGCATGCTCGTTGCGCTCGCGGGTCAGGTAACGGACGCCGAGTTCGTCGCAAAGCTGCTGCAGCACCCGATGGCGGGTCTCCGCCGCATGGGCCTCGGCTACCTTGCCGGAGGTGCGCTTCTGCATGGTGCCGCCGTCGTCCAGCAGCCAGACCGTGAATTTTTCCGGTGGGTAATCCATGTTGCGGGCGGCGGCGAGCGTATTGGCGAGCAGTTCCTCGTCCTCGTTGTAGGTCGGCACGAAGACATCGACAGTCGGCAGCTCCCGTCCGCGCCGTTCATAGGGCGGGCGGGGCGGCAGCGGCATCGAGACGACGAAGAGGCTGAGAGCCAGCATCAGCACGCTGTACATCTCGGCAAGATAAACGAGCAGGCCGGGGATGAAATTCTCAAGCTGGTTGACCGGCGGGAGCGTGCTCGTCGTGCGCCAATAGACATAACGGAACACCATCGCCGTACCGAATGCGAGCGCAACAAGGCGCCACTGACCCTCGGCTTTCAGAGCCCGGATCACCATCATCACTCCGACCACCAGCAGGCTGGTGATGAGCTGTGTGCGCGTATTGATCGGCAGGGTTACCAGGATGATGATCAGCGCGCTTGCAAGCGCCCAGATGACAGCAGACAAGAGCTTCCGCATGGGTGGTTATCTCCAGCGGTCAGGAAAAACGGTCAGCAGTCGGCTTAGCGCGAGCGGTTTATCGGCATGCATTGGGGGCTCCGCTCGTCATGTCGGCACAGGAAGGTGATGGGACGGGTACCTGTCGCGCCTCCACACCAGCGGAAGGCGAAGGTACGAGCGGCGCCTGGATGGCGGTTCCAGCAGGCGTGGAAACATCGTTCGGCCGATTTCCCGTAGCTGCGGAACCTGGCGCCGATGCCGCCGAAGCCGGAGCGATGGAACCCACCCGTCGAGCCGCAGGCTGCGCTTGAGGCACGGTAATTGGTGTGGAACTCGTGTAGACGGTCGTCCTTGCCGGGGTGATCGGGACGATCGGTTCGGAACCAGCCGGCCGGGGATAAATCGGGGCGCCAACACCACCGAGAGTGGAGGGGACGGCTCTGGGCTCCCCATAGGGATTCCAGCCACCGGCATCTACGGAGCCGACAATCGTATAGTTGTACATCACCGCGAGAAGCCGTTCCTCAGTTCCGCCCGCCTGGCAAAGCCGGAGGCGGATCTGGATTGAACCGTAATTCGCAAGCGGTGAGATGGTTCCCGACGGCGAGCGGATCTGCTGCCAGGCGTACATGCAGAGATCGCTGCCGGCGCCACGTCCAAAGGCGTAGCCGAAGGGACCGTAGTTGTTCTGGACAAAGAACGAGGCGCGGGTCATGCGAACGCCCGGCAGCGCGCGGCGCATCTCGGATGCGACGCCACCCTCCGTGACCGGCGTGGAAGTCAACTTGTTGTCGCTGAGCTTGAAGGGGCTGGTCGTGCCGAAGAACTGCGCCCTGATTGAATTCTGGCCCGGCGTGAGGGCGGAAGTGGCGAGGAAAACGTCCTGTTCGACGGCATTGTCAAAGCGCCTTTCGACGACGCTCACGATTGCCGGCCCGCCGGGAGGGGGCAAAACCATGGCCTGTTCACCGGAAACGTTGCGCGCAAACGTACCGATCTGCGTCGGCTGCCCTGCGCAGCCGACAGCAAGGAGCGGCAGCAGGAAGCTCAGAATCGCCGCTCTCAGAGGGCCGAGGCCGGTCATTTTCTGTTTCCCATCAGTTGCTTTTCCATCATGCCAAGCAATACCGTAGATAGCAGACGTGCATCGTCTGCCGGCCGCTTCAAGATGTCGAGGCGCGAAATCTCGTTTTCGCGCATCTGTCTTCGAGGAGTCGACTCAGGCATTTGATGAGTTAAATCTAAATTGTTCGTTAACCATATCGGTTCATTCCTTTGGAATTATTGGCGCAGGGAGCCGAAGTTCGTCCGCATGAGGCGTAGACGGAGATTGTGGACGATCGCGGAGTGGCTATGCGGTTTTCGCTCATTGCATTGACGATCATGGGCGCTACCGTCGCGGGAGCCCTTGGCCTCAGCCGTCCTGTGATGGTCGATTCGGCTACGTTGACCAGCTCCGTGACGCCAATCCCGCAGCCGGCAAAAACCGACCCACAGCCAGCGACATTCGCCGCCAAGACGGAGCGGATCGTTGCCCAGCTCATCCAGCCGGAGCGCCCGGATGGGACCAGGCGGGCTTCGCCTCCGGTTGTCGTCGCTCAGGCTCCGGCCAGTCCAATACCATCCGCCCCTCCTTCGGAACCGCCACCCTCTACAAATCCTCAGGCGACGGGCGCGCAGCCGGAGGTCGATGAAAGCGCGCTCAGATATTTTGCCGCGCGGGGAGACAATGCCCGTCTGCAGGCCGAGATTTCCAGGCTGAGAGCTCTCTATCCGGACTGGACCCCGCCTGCCGACCCTTTGGCCGCGCGGGTCACGACCGACCGTCAGCTCGAGAACATGTGGGAGCTTTACGCCCAATCCCGGTATGCGGACGTGCGCAAGGCGATCTCCGACCGCCAGGCGGCGGAACCCGGGTGGCAGCCGCCGGCCGACCTGCTGGATCGCCTGAAACTTGCCGAGGCGCGTGCTGGTCTGGTTACGGCGTCGGATGCCGACAACTTCGACGCGGTGATCCGAATTGCGGCTGAAAATTCCAGCCTGCTGACCTGCAGCGAGGTCGATGTGCTCTGGCGTGTCGCCGAAGCCTTCGCCAAGACCGAGAAGCCGGGCAGGGCACGTGACGCCTATGTCTATATTCTCGATAACTGCGACAGCGAATCGGAACGTTATGCGACCGCGCAGAAGGCGAGCGAACTGCTGCCGGCGGATATGCTGGAAGAGGTGCTTGCAAAGGAGCGGACGCCATCGGATGGCAAGCCGGAATTCGAGCCGTTGCGCGACGAGATTGCCCGCCGCCTTGTCGCGCAGGGCAACGATGATGTGAAGCTGGTCGTACCCGAAAAATACGTCGCCCGTCTCGAGCGCAATGCAGAAGCCTCCGGTATCACCTCAGATGCGCTGCTGCTCGGCTGGTATTTCTATCGGCGTGACAACCTCGGCGGCGCAGAGCGCTGGTTCCGGCGGGCCTTCACCAACGATGAGACCGCGTCCGCCGCCGAAGGGCTGGCGCTGACGCTGATCGCCCAGAAGTCACCCGTAGAGGCTGAATCCGTGCTCTATCGGTGGCGTGATTCCTCACCCGGGGCCAAAGAGGCCTATCTCGCAGCCGTTGCCAACCTGCTGGCGCTCGATCCTCCTCCCGTGCTGCAGCAGGAGGTTCTGCAGCGCATGGCGCCGGTTGTCATCGCCTCCCGCAATCCGGCCGCCGCCCAGCAGTTCGGCTGGTATGCCCGTGCGATGCGGCAGCTCGAAACGGCCGCCGAGTGGTTTCAGGCGGCACTCTCCTGGAAGCAGGATGATGAACCCTCGGCCTATGGCCTGGCGTTGACGCGCAACGATCTTGGCGACAAGGCCGGTACAGCACAGATCCAGCGGAATTGGGCCGGCCGGTCGGAGCGCATTGCAAGACTGGGCGAGGTCGTCGAACCTGACGGATCGGATCGGCAACCGCCGGCCGGGCGAAGCGTTCGCGAGCAATCTTCCGCTTCGGGCGAAAGCATTTCGGAAGATGCTCCCCGAACTGCGCGAACGACCGTTCGGGAGGTACGTGCTGATACGCCCGTGCCGCGCAGGGCCGCTCGCGTCCAGGCCACGACCCGGAGGGGGCAATGCTGGACAACCCAGGATCCTCGCCGAATGCCACCGGAAGCTGCGCTGGCCAGAGGATGGTGCCTGATGGACCTCAACCGTCCTCTGGAGGCGGCCAAAGCCTTCGAGGCGGCCGATGCGAGTTCGTCGGAGGTGGTGCGCTCCGACGCAGCCTATGGCAAGAGCCTCGCATATCTGCGTGCCGGCCTGACCGACCAGGCGTCCGTCGCTGCCGCCGATGCCCCGCAGACGAATGCACGGGCAGTCGAGCTCCAGAGTTCCATTCTGGCGGACCGGGCGCTCAACGCCTTCAAGCTCGGGCGTTATCGCGAAGCACTGATCGTCCTCGATCAGCGGGCGCAGATTGTCCCTGAACAAACGGATCTCATGGCGTTGCGCGCTTATGCCCACATGAACCTTGGCAGGCTCGGCGATGCCCGGCGTATCTTTCAGGCCCTGGCCGACACGGGCAACAAGGCGGGCTTGCGCGGGCTTGCTGATATCGAGGGTATGAACTGACAACAGAGCGGTTGCGGTGCATCCCCCCGAAGGGTGCGCGGCATGCGGGTATTGTGTCTCTTAATGAGCTAAAACCGGCGCTCTGCCGCCCCTATTAACCTTCGGGCAAGGAATTAACCATACAAATTGGAAACCACGGCGAAATGGGATGACTGCGGTCTCCCACAAGGCATGAAGCCGCAAAGCCGTACCGGTGACAATCCGGTATCCGCTCATGAAAATCCAGGAAAGCCTGCGGTGGCCGCGTTGCCCATGCCCGCCGGATATTGATCCGTGTCGGCAAGCATCTCCGATTCATCTCTGGCGCCCGGCCGACAGGAGCCGCATGCCGCCAATCCTTTGGATTGGTATTGACGAATTTGGGGATGGTTTTGGTGCAGGAAACGCCATCGGATCAGGCGCGACGGAACCAGGCAGGCAGCCTGGGGGAGAGACTGGCGTTTGCCGGCCTCGACGGCGAATTGCGCGATCTCCTGCGCCGCTGCCGCCCGCAGCTGGAGCGCCATCTCAAGACCGGTCTGCGGGATCTCTTTCAACGATTTCAGTCCTTTCCCGAAGCCGCCCGCAATTTTGACAGCGAACAGCAGATCGAACGGCTCCATGATCTTCAGGCATCACATTGGGGTGTCCTAACGGACGCCCGCTTCGACGCGCTTTATGCCGAACGGGTAAAGGTCCTTTCCGACACGGAAAGCCGCATGGGTCTCGACCCCCGCTGGCACGTCGCCGGTCATGGCGTCATGCTGGAGCACCTGATCGCGGGCGCGATCGCCGACCTGGCTCCAAAATCGCTGCTGCCCGGCGGGCGCAAGCGCGAACAGGAACTTCTCGATCTCGTCGGTGCCATCACCCGCCTCGTCATGGTGGATGTCGAGATCGCGGTTTCGCTGCGTTTTAACGAGTTGCGCCAGAAACATCAGCGCGCGCTTGCCGAACAGCGAGAGGCCGACCATGCGCAGGCGATCGAAACTTTTTCCGGCGTCATCAGCGCGCTCGCGGACCGCGATCTGACGGTCTGTCTTCCTGCCGACGTTCCGGAAGCCTATCGCGAGCTTGCCGATCTTCTGAACCAGGCGATCGCCGGCATTCGCAGCTCGGTCGAGCAATCTGCCAGCTATGGGCAGAAAGCGGGTGCTTTCGCGCAATCGCTGTCCGAGGGCGTACAGTCCTTTGCCGCGGCGTCCGAACAGCAGGCGGTGCGTCTGCAGGATGCGACGCGTAGGCTCACCGACATTGCGGTCAAGGTCAAGGGAAGTGCCACGGAAACGGTTGCCGCCGAAAAGGCAGCGGCTGAAACGCGTCGTTCGGTCGAGGCAAGCGGTGAGATCGTCGGCCGCGCCATCAACGCCATGTCAGATATCGAAAGCTCGGCCGAAAAGATCGGCCAGATCATCGGTGTCATCGACGACATTGCGTTCCAGACCAATCTGCTCGCCCTGAATGCCGGCATCGAGGCGGCGCGGGCGGGTGACAGCGGTCGCGGCTTTGCTGTCGTCGCGCAGGAAGTGCGCGCCCTTGCACAGCGCTCCGCAGAGGCCGCCCGCGAGATCAAGACGCTCGTCAACGGGACGAAGTCGCAGGTCGATGCCGGGGTCGAGATGGTTCATCGCACGCAAGACGCGATCGGCGGCATCGTTCGCCAGGTCTCGGCGATCAACGACGTGATCGCCGGTATCGCCCGCGATACGGGCGATCAGGCCAATGGCCTCGACCGTCTGACCGCAGAAGTCGGATCGGTGAGCGAGAGCGTCGCCGCAAACGGCAATCTGGCACTTCAGGCAGGCGAAGGGGCGGATGATCTGCACACCGTGATTCTGGAACTCGGCCGCACGGTCCGCGAGTTCCGGATCGAACGACAGAACCGCTACGCGGAGGCACGTCGGCCCGCAGCACCACGCAATCCGCCGGCGCTCGTCGCGATTGCCACGGCCCCAAGCGAAGTCCCGGACAAGCGGGAAGATCTCTTTCAGAAACGACAAGGAATAAGCTGATGGCAGCAAAGAAGGCTGGACCGGAAAATCTGAAGCTGGCCGCGGTGCTGGACCTCAACGAGGCATCGGTCCTGCACGGCAAGCTGATCTCCATGCGCGGAAGCGACATCGTGCTCGACGCTTCCGACGTCGATCGGGTTGGCGTGCAATGTGCGCAGGTCCTGGTCGCGGGCGCTCGGGCTTGGAAAGAAGACAAGAAGTCCTTCGTCGTGGAAAAGGCTTCGGACGCATTTGAGAAGACGATGCAACTGATCGGCATCAATATCGATAATTTGGTTGCTAAGGAGATCTAGCAATGAAGAAAAAAGTACTGACGGTGGACGATTCACGGACCATCCGGAACATGCTTCTGGTGACCCTGAACAATGCAGGTTTTGAAACCATCCAGGCCGAAGACGGCGTCGAGGGCCTCGAAGTTCTCGAAGATGCCAACCCGGATGTGATCGTTACCGATATCAACATGCCGCGCCTCGACGGTTTCGGTTTTATCGAAGGGGTTCGTCGCAACGAAAAATATCGCGCTGTGCCGATCCTCGTCCTGACGACGGAAAGCGACGCCGAGAAGAAGAACCGCGCCCGGCAGGCCGGCGCGACGGGTTGGATCGTAAAGCCCTTCGATCCCGCCAAACTGATTGATGCGATCGAGCGTGTAACTGCCTGAGCCAGGAATTCCTCCGATGGATATGAACGAAATCAAAGAGATCTTCTTTCAGGAATGCGAAGAGCAGCTCGCTGAACTGGAGTCGGGTCTTCTCAAGCTGAACGACGGGGATCGCGACCCCGAGACGGTGAATGCCGTTTTCCGTGCCGTTCATTCCATCAAGGGCGGGGCGGGTGCCTTCGGTCTCGACGATCTGGTCGCTTTCGCCCACGTTTTCGAAACGACCCTCGACTGTGTACGTTCCGGCAAGCTGGAACCCGGCCAGGACGTCCTGAAGGTCATGCTGAAGTCTGCCGACGTGCTCGCCGATCTGGTCAGCGCGTCCCGTGACGGTGGCAGTGTGGATGAATCCAGGACCCGCGGCCTCGTCAAGGAGCTTGAAGCTCTGGCTCATGGCGAGCTGCCGTCAGCCTCCGGTCATGATGCGCCGAAACCGGCCGCAAAGCCGGCCCCGGCTGCCGCTCCCGCGCCGAAGGCGGAAACGCCGAAGCCCACGGACGACAGCGGTTTCCAGCCGATTCCCTTCACATTTGACGGTTTCGGCGAGGAAGAGGAGCCGGTAATCGAAGGCTCGACCTACGAAGTCGTCTTCAAGCCACGCCGCGAGCTCTATTCCAAGGGCAATGAAGCAGCGCTCCTGCTGCGCGATCTCTCCCGTGTCGGCGAGATGAGCATTGCCTGCGATACGGACGCCTTGCTGGATCTCGACAAGATGGACCCGGAAGAGTCCTATTTCAGCTGGAAGATCTCGGTAAAGACCACCAAGAGCGAAGACGATATCCGTGTCGTTTTCGAATTTGCCGAATGGGATTGCGATCTTGAGGTGAAGTTTGCCGACGAGGCTTCGTCGGATGAAGAGCAGCCGATGAGACCGGTTCCCTTCGACCTCTCGATCCTTGACGATGCCCCGTCCGCCGAGGACGAGGACAAGCAGGCCGAACACGGCTCCGATCAGACCGTTGCCGAAGCCGTATCGGCCGCCGAGACCGCGACCAGCATTGCGAAGGCTGCCGGAGCTGCCGCTCGCGCTGCCGAACGGAAGGAATCGGCCGCGGCCGCCGCCGCGGCGGCGCAGAACAATGCCGCAGCCGCCGCCGCTTCGGCCGGACAGACGATCCGCGTCGATCTCGACCGCGTCGACCGTCTCATCAACCTGGTGGGCGAGCTCGTCATCAACCAGGCGATGCTGTCGCAGAGCGTCATCGAGAACGACGCGACCGGCACGTCTTCGATCAACATGGGCCTCGAAGAGCTGCAGCAGCTCACCCGCGAGATCCAGGACTCGGTCATGGCGATCCGCGCGCAGCCGGTAAAGCCTGTCTTCCAGCGCATGTCCCGTATCGTCCGGGAGGTCGCGGATATGGTGGGCAAGCAGATCCGCCTCGTCACCGAGGGTGAAAACACCGAAGTGGACAAGACGGTCATCGACAAGCTCGCCGAGCCGTTGACCCACATGATCCGCAACGCGGTCGACCACGGCATCGAATCGCCCGAAAAGCGCGAAGCCGCCGGCAAGAACCCGGAAGGCACCATCAAGCTTACCGCGAAACACCGTTCGGGCCGCATCCTGATCGAACTGCAGGACGACGGTGCCGGCATCAACCGCGAGCGCGTTCGACAGAAGGCGATCGACAACGACATCATCGCCGCCGATGCCAACCTCTCGGACGACGAGATCGACAACCTGATCTTCATGGCGGGCTTCTCCACCGCCGACAAGATTTCCGACATTTCCGGCCGCGGCGTCGGCATGGACGTCGTCAAGCGGTCGATCCAGGCGCTGGGCGGTCGTATCTCGATTTCGTCCCGACCAGGCTTCGGCTCCACCTTCACCATGAGCCTACCGCTGACGCTCGCAGTTCTCGATGGCATGGTGGTGACGGTCGCGGGTCAGACGCTGGTCGTACCCTTGACTGCAATCGTCGAAACCCTGCAGCCGGAAGCTTCCGCGATCCACTCCTTCGGCGCGAGCCAGCGGTTGATCTCGATCCGCAATTCGTTCTGCCCGCTCGTCGATGTCGGCCGGGTCCTGAACTACCGGTCTACCCAGGCGAACCCGGTCGAAGGCGTCGCACTGCTGGTGGAATCGGAAGGTGGCGGTCAGCGCGCCCTCATGGTCGACGCGATCCAGGGCCAGCGGCAGGTGGTCATCAAGTCGCTGGAAGCCAATTACACGCATGTTCCGGGCATTGCCGCAGCCACCATTCTTGGTGATGGCCGCGTCGCGCTCATCCTCGATGTCGACGCGGTTGTTGCTGCATCGCGTGGTCAGTCGCTCAGACCTGAAATGTCACTCGCAGCCACGGGTTAATTTGTATGTCGTACGCCGTGAAAAACCTTGCTCAGGGAAGTCGGGAGCTGATCGCCTTCCGTATCGGTGATCAGGAATTCTGCGTGAACATCATGTCCGTCCGGGAAATCCGCGGCTGGACGCCCGCCACCCCGATGCCGCATGCGCCGCCTTATGTCATGGGCATCATCAACCTGCGTGGCGCGGTTCTGCCGATCGTCGATCTGTCGGCTCGCCTTGGAATGCAGGAAGCCGAGCCGTCGGCCCGCCACGTCATCATCGTGGCACAGGTCAAGAGCCGGATCGTCGGTCTGCTTGTCGAGGCGGTTTCCGACATCCTCACGATTACCGAGGAGAATATCCAGCCGGTTCCGGAAATTTCTTCCGATCTGGAGAAACAATATGCCCGGGGAATTCTTGCCATCGACAAGCGGATGATCTGCATGATCGAGCTGGACGCCCTCTTCCCGGAAAAGGAAAGCGAAGCCGCATGAAGCCTTTGGGGGCCATTGAAAGCCGACAGTCACCGGACGACGTGCTCGCCAGCGGGGAATATCCGCTGACGCGCCGTGACCTGTCCGATATCGCTGCGATGATCTATTCGGATGCCGGCATCTATCTCAATGATTCCAAGGCATCGCTCGTCTATTCTCGCCTGTCCAAGCACATCCGGGCACTGGGGTTGCGCGGGTTCAGGGACTATTGCGAGCTTGTGGCATCGCCGGCAGGCGCGGCAGCGCGACGCGAGATGCTTTCGCATCTGACGACCAACTTCACCCGCTTCTTCCGCGAAAACCATCACTTCGAGCACCTGCGCGACGAAGTTCTCCCGGGGCTGATCAGCCGTGCCAAGAGCGGCGGTCGCGTGCGGATCTGGTCGGCAGCCTGTTCCGATGGGCAGGAGCCCTATTCGATCGCCCTCACGGTCTTGTCGCTTTTGCCGAACGCCGTGGACTATGACTTCCGGATTCTCGCAACGGATATCGATCCCAAGATCCTGGCTGCGGCCCGCGCCGGGATCTATGACGAGAACGCCACTGAAACCATGACACCGGCCATGCGCAAGCAATGGTTTCGCGAGGTGGATGCCGGCGGCCGCCGCAAGCTGCAGATCGACGACAAGGTCAAGAAGCTCATCACCTTCAACGAGCTGAACCTGATGGCGCAGTGGCCCTTCAAGGGAAGTTTCGACGTCATCTTCTGCCGCAACGTCGTCATCTATTTCGACGAGCCGACGCAGATGAAGATCTGGTCGCGCTTCGCTTCGCAGCTAGGCGACGGCGGGCATCTTTATATCGGCCATTCCGAACGGGTTTCCGGCGACGCGAAAAACCTCTTCGACAACATCGGCATCACCACCTATCGGTATGTCGGCAAGAGCGCGGGGAGGAAAGCATGAGCGTTCCGGCTCGCGTTCTCGTCGTCGACGACTCGCCCACCATGCGCGGACTGATCACCGCCGTCCTCAATTCCGATCCCGAGGTCAATGTCGTTGGTCAGGCCGGCGACGCGCTCGAAGCGCGCGCGGCGATCAAGCAGCTCAATCCGGATGTCGTAACCCTCGATATCGAAATGCCCAACATGAACGGGCTGGAGTTCCTCGAGAAGATCATGCGTCTGCGTCCCATGCCGGTGATCATGGTTTCCGCCATGACACATCACGGCGCCAATGCGACGCTTGCGGCTTTGGAGATCGGTGCATTCGACTGCGTTGGCAAACCAAGCCCGGGAGATGCCCGCCCCTTCATGGATCTCGCCGAAAAGGTGAAGGCCGCTGCCCGGTCCGCCCATCGCCGGAGCGCATCAGCACCCGCGCCAGCCGTGGCGCCGGCCACCGAATATCGGGTCGGTCGTAAGGTTGTGGCGATCGGTTCTTCAACCGGAGGTGTCGAGGCGCTCATCACGGTGCTGCAAAAGTTTCCGCAGAACTGCCCACCGACCGTTATTACTCAACATATGCCTTCGACGTTTACCAAAAGTTTTGCTGAACGTCTTAATCGTATCTGTGCTCCTGTGGTGCAGGAAGCGACCGATGGCGCGCGGCTGGAGATCGGCAAGATCTATCTCGCTCCCGGTGGTGAACGGCACCTGCAGGTAGCCAATCCGTCGGCGCCATGTTGTCGACTGGTCGAAAGGGATCCGGTGAACGGCCACAGGCCTTCGGTGGATGTTCTCTTCGACTCGGTTGCCGATCTGGCAGGCCGAAATGCGGTCGGGGTCATCCTGACAGGCATGGGGCGCGACGGAGCTGCCGGTCTGCTGAAGATGCGCAATGCGGGCGCGCGCACCGTCGGACAGAACGAAAAGACCTGTGTGGTCTACGGCATGCCGAGGGTCGCCCATGAAATCGGGGCCGTCGAGCAACAGTTGCCGTTAGGCTCCATAGGAGAAGAAGTGTTGAAGTTAACAGCCGCCCGAAAAGAAGGTACCGAATAATGTCTCTCGCTGAAAAAATTAAAGTTCTGATCGTCGATGATCAGGTGACCAGCCGCCTGCTGCTCAGCGACGCCCTGACACAGCTCGGCTTCAAGCAGATCACTTCGGCCGGTGATGGTGAGCAGGGCATGAAGATCATGGCCGAGCAGCCGCACCATCTCGTGATTTCGGACTTCAACATGCCGAAGATGGATGGCATCGGCTTCCTGCAAGCCGTCCGCAGCAATCCGAACACGAAAAAAGCAGCCTTCATCATTTTGACGGCCCAGGGCGACCGTGCCCTCGTGCAAAGGGCAGCCCAGCTCGGGGCAAACAATGTCCTCGCCAAGCCGTTCACGATCGAGAAGATGAAGGCCGCCATCGAGGCGGTGTTTGGAGCATTGAAATGAACGATGCCATTGCGGCCAAGCGTGTCCATATCATTCAAGGGGAGTACAAGGTCGTAAACGACCCGAACGTCGTACTTTCGACGATCCTGGGCTCATGCGTGGCTGCGTGTCTTCGTGATCCTGTCGCCGGCGTCGGCGGCATGAACCATTTTTTGCTTCCCGGCTCGGGTGGCGCCATGGCATCGGGCGGTGATGCCACCCGATACGGCGTGCATCTGATGGAGCTTCTCATCAACGGCCTCCTGAAGCAGGGCGCCCGGCGCGACCGGCTGGAAGCGAAAATTTTCGGTGGGGCAAAGACGATAGCGAGCTTCTCGAACGTCGGCGAACAGAATGCCGCGTTCGCGATGCAGTTCCTCAAGGATGAAGGGATTCCGGTCGTTGGCTCTTCCACCGGAGGGGAGCACGGACGCAAGTTGGAATACTGGCCCATCAGCGGGCGGGCACGTCAGTATCCGCTGACCGGCGCCGAGGCTCAGCGGACCGTAGCGCTGGAGATGCGCCCGGCACGTGTTGCGCCGAAGCCGGTCGAAAGCTCGATCGAATTCTTTTAAGCATGAGGAACGATATGACCGACATCGCGAAGCCGTCAGGCGCTCCTCTGGAAGAGGCGCTACCCGAGATCTTGATGCGGCTGGTGTCGGAGCTTCACGACGTCGCCTATCTGATCGAGCGCATCGAGCCCCAACTGCTGGAACTGGGAGGCATGGCCATCCTTGAATCCCCCGACAGCATCAAGGTCCTGCAGGGCATCGATCTGGCCGTACAGAAGACGCGCGGCATTGCCGAATTTATCGACACGATCACCGGCACCATTCCGGAAAGCTGGACCGTCGATGTCTCTACCGCGATCAGCCTCGTCAAGCTGGCTGACATGCAGAGGGCTCTGACAAACGGCATGCGCCACGGCCATTCCCAGCCTCTGAGCAAGGCCGCCGGCGACTTCGACTTCTTCTGATCACCTGTTTCGGCCCGATGCGCCGAAAGCGATTGATCCTTCCGCCTGCAATCTTCATTCCCATCGCCTTGCGAAACGCTCGCACAAGCTTCGCCCCCTAGGGTCAACTTGAGCGAAGGCTCTATTCCGTGTTTGCGATGTGGGAACAGAATGAATCTGTTGGCTCAATTTTCACAAGTCTTTAAAAATCTGGCCAATCTAGGCCAGACGCGACTTATTGCTCTGGGTGCTGTTGGCGTTCTCTCGATTGCGATAGTCCTTGCCGCGGCCATTTTTGTAAACAAGCCCTCCTACGAATCCCTCTACGTCAATCTGGACACTGCCGACCTGAACCAGGTCACCATGGCACTGGCTGAATCGAACATGGATTTTGAAGTCGGCGGTGACGGATCGAGCATTCAGGTTCCCGTCGGAACGACGAGCAAGGCGCGCCTTCTGCTTGCCGAACGCGGTCTGCCGAACAGCACGAATGCCGGTTACGAGCTTTTCGACAACGTCGGGTCGCTCGGCCTGACCTCCTTCATGCAGGAGGTTACCCGGGTCCGGGCTCTCGAAGGCGAAATCGGCAGGTCGATCCAGCAGATCAGCGGCGTCTCCGCAGCGCGCGTCCACATCGTGATGCCTGACGTCGGCAATTTCCGCAGAGGCGAACAAAAGCCTTCCGCGTCCGTGATGATCCGCGCCAGCACGACAGCCGGCCGCAAGGCCGCATCGTCCATTCGTCACCTGGTGGCGTCGGCTGTTCCCGGCCTTGATGTCGACGATGTCACGATCCTCGATTCGACCGGCCAGTTGCTTGCCTCCGGCGACGACTTCGGCGGCAGTGAAATGAATAAGTCGCTGAGCATCATTCAAAATGTCCAGCAGGAAATCGAAAACAACATCGACAAGGCGCTCGCGCCCTTCCTCGGGATGGACAATTTCCGTTCCAGCGTAACGGCCTCTCTCAATACGGACAGCCAGCAGGTCCAGGAGACGGTCTTCGATCCGAATTCGCGCGTCGAGCGTTCGGTGCGCACGACCAAGGAAGCTTCGAAGTCTCAGCAGACCCAGAACGACAACGCGACCACCGTCGAACAGAACGTGCCGCAGGCGGCGCCGGAGCCGGGTGGCGCGAATGGTCCTAAATCCTCCGACCAGTCCGACAAGAAGGAAGAGCAGACCAACTACGAAATCAACCAGAAGACCACTGCCACGACGCGCAATAGCTATCAGATCGAGAAGGTCTCGGTCGCGGTGGTGGTCAACAAGGGCCGGATCGCCAAGATGGTCGGCGAGCCCGTCGACCAGGCGAAGATTGATGCCTATCTGGCCGAAATGCAGAAGATCGTCTCCTCGGCCGCCGGTATCAGTTCCAACCGGGGTGACGTGGTCACGTTGACCGCAATGGATTTCCTGGAGAACCAGCTTCTCGAAGAGGCTGCTGGCGGTCCTGGTCTGATGGATGTGCTGACCCGCAATATAGGCGGCATCATCAATTCGCTCGCCTTCGTCGGAGTTGCCTTCCTGGTTGTCTGGCTCGGTCTGCGCCCGCTCATCCGCACCGTCAGCGGCAACGGCGTTGCCGGCGAGGCCGCTGCCGACGGCGCAGGTCTCGAACTGCCGGACTTCTCTCCGGTCGGCGGCAGCCCGGCGCTCATGGATGGTTTCGGCTCGGATTTCGGGTTCGACAGCGCAGGCGACATGATGGGCGGCGACGAGGGAGACGGGTTCAATCGTCGGGTCAAGGAAGGCCCGGAGAAACGCCTCGCCCGCATGGTCGAGATTTCCGAAGAACGCGCTGCGAAAATCCTCCGGAAATGGGCTCTCGAAAAGGCAGCTTGATACCCCATCACGAAAATATGATCGACAAGGGCCGGACTTATCCGGCCCTTTCTTTTTCAGCCCCGCCACAGACTTGGCTTATTCATCTGATGCGCGAATCACTTGGACCGGGCTGGAGTTGGGGAAATCCATGCTTGGCCCGATGGTAATTCGCAGGGCCTCTCCTACAATGGCCTGATTCGCGCATAAGTTTCCGAGGCCGGGGAGGTGGCCAGCATGAAGTCCTTGCCGGGCAAAAAACAAGAGGTTGCGCAAAGTAGCTTTTGACGTTTTGCCCAAAATCGAGGATCGTTTTGTCAAGGTAACGGTTGTGCGTCAGTGACAATGCCGCGTGCGCGTGTTCATCAGGAATGCGTGGCGTGGTAGGGAGCAAGTAGCTGATGGAGTTGTCGGGGATAGACATGGCGATGGAGGGGCGGCCCTATATGGAGTCCGTAGGGTCCAGAGTCCTGTCGCGCGAACAACTGGTTCGCCGCCTTTCGGTGTTGGCGGGTTCCAACAATGTCCAGGCGGTGATGCGCCTTCTCGCCGATTATGTCGGCGCGTCTCACTTTCTTCTCGCCCGATATGACCTGATCCAGGAGCAGGGTCTCGATTTCATCGTGACCTCCAACTGGCCTTTCGATCTTGTGCGTCGCCTCGGATCGGAACTCGCCAGCGGTTACGCTCGCTCCACCGAGCTGGAGAAGTGTCTTTCGCTTCTGACTCCCAGTTTCTCCCTTCTGCCTGACGACGTGACGCCGCCTGACGATATCAGCCGGCAATACTGCTCGCTGACCTTCTGCGTAGGCAGGACACGTTTTTCCCTCATGCTTCTTTTTCTCGAGGGAATCATCCTTTCGCAAGAACGCCTGAAGGAAGTGGGGTTACTGGCTGCCTATGGCGCCAGTTTTGCGGAAAACGCCGACGCCCGGACCGAACGTGATTTCGAGCTGACCGAACGCGAACTCGAATGTCTTTTCTGGATCGCCGAAGGCAAGACCAGCGACGAAATCGCCGTCATCCTCGGTATATCGCGCAACACCATCAACAACTACATCACCAGCGTGATGCGCAAGACGGCAACGAAGACCCGCTCCGAGGCGATTGCCTACGCGGTGCGCAACAACTTGGTATAGGACCGAATCTCGATGGGTTATACGCGGAGCGGCATTGCAGAGGGACCTGGAAGTATCCAGTATCTGCGCCTTCAGCGCGCCTCGAGCCGGTCGGATATCTTTCCCAAGCTTGTTGCTATGCAGAAGAACCTGAAGGCGCGCAATTTCGCGGTTTTCCGCATTGCCGGCGCCGGCCTGCCGAACAAGCGCAAGCTCATCTCCGAGCTGGACAACTGGGGTGTCGGCACGACCGAAGGCAGCAGCCAGTTCATCGACGGGTACGGCGATGTCCTGCTCGAACACATCGAGGTGTCGCTCCTTCCTCTGATTTGGGATGGCTCGGAAAACGCCAGTTTTTCGGATGCGGGAGAATTTTCTCCCCTGACCCGCCGCTTGGAGCCGTCTGTCGTTCCCTTTTCGGGGATCGCATTTCCCGTGCGGCTGGGGGCCCTCGGAAACGGCTACGTGGCCTTTGTCTCGACCTCCATAGACGTGTCGAGCGACGTCGTCATCGACCAGCACGTCAGAAGCTGCCAGGTGATGATGGATCTGCTGGCGCTGGATGAGCGCCGAACCGTGCCGGCTGAATCGCTGAGCGAGCGGGAAATCGCCTGCCTGCAACTGGCCGGAGACGGGCGGATCAGTGAAGAGATTGCCGAAAACCTCGGTCTCTCCGTCCACACAGTGAATGCCTATCTAGGCTCCGCCACCATCAAGCTCGATTCGGTCAATCGCATTCAGGCGATCGCCAAGGCGATCAGGCTCGGTTACATCCACTGAGAGGCGGAACGAAGATCGGATGGCTCGTGCGGCGGTCACATTTGTGACGTGCTCATTCTCACGAACTTCGCTTCCTGCAGGCTTCTTGCCAGGAACGCGGTATTGTCGTCCGGGTCGTCAGAGGGCTCCTGGAAGGAAATGTGATCGATTTCCAGGCCGGCCTTTTGATCGGCGATCGTCAGTCGTGCATAGACAGAAACGCCGCGCGGTTTGATTTCCAGGTCGAGAACGACCTCGGGTTGACCGCTCCATTCCAGCTTATAATCGCCCCCGGCACCGAAACTCACCGTACCCGGATGAAAATACAGCTCGGCTGCGGACGAGACGAGATCGGCGAGGCTGCTGTAGCACTCCAGTCGCAAAAGCGAGATAAGATCACCAGCGTCGAGTAAGCGCAGCTCGGTTGCCACCGGGCTGATTGCTTGAGCGACGATTTCTTCCCGTTCTGTGGAATAGGTGCATTTTTTCATAGCGCTCAGCGTGTCCGTTTCTTGAGCGACCGGGAGGCGTAGATCCGGTGCACGAGTTCTGCCACCGCCTTGTAGAAGGCAGGTGGGATGACACTATCCACTGAGACTTGCGCAAACATGGAGCGAGCCAAAGGCGGATCCTCGAAAACGGGAATGCCATTCGACTCCGCGATCTCGCGAATCTTGAGCGCGACAAGATCCTGGCCCTTGGCGACGACCACCGGCGCATCGTTCTCTTCCCGCACATAGCGCAGGGCGACGGCGTAGTGCGTCGGGTTTGCGATCACCAATGTGGCGCGCGGCACGTTGTTGATCATGCGCCGGCGGGCGCGATCACGCGCAACGGACCTCTGGCGCGACTTGACGATCGGGTCACCCTGGGCCTGCTTGTATTCGTCCTTGACCTCCTGCTTGGTCATCTTGAGCTGCTGATACCAGTGGTAGCGCGTCCAGATCACATCGACCGCCGCCAGCACACCGGTGGAGAGCAAGACGACGATCACCATCTTGCTGACGATCGCGCTCAGTTTGACGAAGATCACCTGCGGGTCGGAGAACATCGCATTCAGGGAAGCGAAGAATTCTCCGCGCAGCGTGAAGTACATGATGATCGACACGATCAGAATCTTGAAGATCGATTTGCCGAACTCGACAAATCCTGGAGCGCTGTAGATGCGGGTGAAGCCCTTCACCGGCGAAATGCGCGACATCTGCGGCCGCACCCTCTCCAGCACCAAGGACGGCATATTCTGCGCGAAGGCGGAGGCCAGTCCGAAAACGATGAAGAGCAGCATGGCCGGCACCAGAAAGGCTGCGACGGCCCAACCGAGATGGGCGCTGAGCGAGACGACGTCGGGAGAACTTTCGAGCCGCCATTGATCCGGCTGCTCGAAAAGGTCCTTCAGCGTTTCGCCGATCTTCGCAACGCTCGAGGGGAGAAAAAAGACGAGATAGACATAAAAGGCGAGGATCGACGCAAACAGCGGCACCTCGCGCGAGACTGGCAAGTTGCCTTTCTCGGCCGCCTCGGTCATTCGCTTGGCGGTCGGGTTTTCTGTTTTGCTGTCTTTATCTTCGTCCGACACGGCTCAGGACCAATCGATCAGGTTGCGAGGACGGGGCTCAAACGAATCGGCCGCCATCGCCAATGATCTTAATCGATCGCCAGCTAGCCGCGAATCGAGTCAACAAAAAGACTGTGGGCGACCGGGGCGGCCTGCATGCCCACAAACGAAAACGGAGTGGTCGCCCACTCCGTTCTCTTCCTCGTGCTTTGTCGGTAATGTCAGGCCGCTTCCGCAGGCTTCTCCTCGTCCTTTTTCTCTTCCTTGAGAAGGATCTGTCCGGAATTGGCGAGCCGGATGGCTTCCTGCGCCACGGCGCGGCGGGCGATCGCCACTTCCCGGGGGTTGAGGCTCGCCGGCTGGACCTGAAGGTCGCTTTCGATCATGCGGCGCTGGCGCGGACTGATGGCCGAAAGCACGCATTCCTTGATCTCGTTGCTTGCCCCGCGCAATGCCATCGTCAGAATGTCCGCTGCGACGTCGTTCAGCAGCAGGACACGGCTGCGCTGCGGCATGTACAGCAGGTCTTCGAAGAGGAAGATCTTCGGGCGGACCTTGTTGACGGATTCCTTGCTGATCGTTTCGAGCGAGCTGAGCAGCGTGTCGACCTGGCTCTTGTCGAGTTCGTTCATGAGCTCG
This sequence comes from Hyphomicrobiales bacterium, assembly GCA_900469955.1. Classification (GTDB taxonomy): domain Bacteria; phylum Pseudomonadota; class Alphaproteobacteria; order Rhizobiales; family Rhizobiaceae; genus Neorhizobium. The sequence continues at coordinate 20,518 of UBYX01000024.1, forward strand.
GCAACCTTGTTGGAGCCGTTGGAATTGCGCTCTGCATCGACGGCGGCAATCAGTTCGACCACGCGGTTCTCGATGATCTGCGCCGCCTTCGGGCTGACTTCCTTCATATTGACCGCACGGTTCATGATATCGGCGCGGCGGCTGTCGGGAAGTTGCAGCAGTACTTTCGCACCGAAGCTCGACGGCATTTGGGAAAGAATGTAGGCGACCGTCTGCGGATGTTCGCGCGACAGGAACTTGCCGACGAATGCCGGGTCGGCATCCTGCAGCCGATCCCAGATATTGGCTTCGTAACCTTGGAACGCAGCACGGCGCCCAAGCAGCCCGTCTACTTCTTCCGGGGTCAGGCCTGCTTCGAGAATGCCTTCGATTGCCGCGGCATTGTCCATGAGGCCGGTGCCCTCGGTGAACAGGTCCTCGAATTCGTTGACGAGCTGAAGGAGTTCATCCGGCGGAATCGTCCGCAATGTCTGCGCCGATGCGATGATGTTCTGCAGCTCGCTCTGAGTAAAATACTTGAGAAGTTTGCCGGCGATGCCCTTGCCCATGGCAAGGAGAACCGCCGCAGCCTTTTCGGCCTGGGACAACGGTTTTGTAGAGAGCGCGCTACCGCCGAAATCCTCAAAGTCCATCATGGTCTTCCCTCTCTGTCCCAAACAGGGATCAGGTTCTTCTCGTGCTCAGTACTTCCGTCAGTTTGACACCGAAGCGCGTGTCGTCATTTTCAAGGACGGTGATCTCGCCCTTGCCGATGCGGCGGCCGTTGACCATGATTTCCACCGGTTCGCCGATCCTCTTGTCGAGCGCGATCGTGGCACCCTCTTCAAGGCTCATCAGGCCGGAAACCTGCATACGGCTCGTGCCCAAGACGATCTCGACGTCGATCGGGATATCCATGATCAGGTCGAGATTTGCATTCAGGGCGCTGCCCGGCTCCTGATAGCTCGTAGCGGCGGAAGGGCTGCCGAAATCGCTGCCACCGAAGTTGCCGCCGCCGAAGCTGTTGTCGCTGCCGAAACTTGCACCGCCGCCGAAGCTGTCGGTCTGTGCTTCGAAGCCACCGCCAAACGCCGGAGTGTCGGCGGAAAAATCGCTGGTCGCGGACGCGCCAAAATCGGCGTCGAAGCCCGGTACATCGCCGTCGGCGTCAGCCTTCAAGACGCCGCGCAGATCGTCGATAGCCTGATCCAGCTCGACTCCATTGTCGAGAGGCATCAGTGCGTCGTCTTCGGTGAGAGGTGTCTTCTTCGTAGCCATGCGGTCATTATTCCTGTTGAAACTTGCGTCAGCCTGCCCTGCCGAAGTGTACAGGCCGATGCGGGTCTAACCTATCAGATGCCTGAGTATCTCGTCGTCCGTGCTGATGTTATCCTTTACGCGGACTGTATAACGTTCGCCGGATCTCCCGAATTCGCACGAGTACATGTCCTTGCCATTGGCGCTGACCTGAACCCGGACGTCGCGCTTGTCCTGGAAGGCGATCACGTCGCCGGCCGCCAGCCGGGAAATCGTGCCGAGAGTGAGTTTCTGCAGGCGAATGCGGGCTTCCAGCGTTACGTTTGAACGGCGCACCTGGTCATTCATGCGATCGGTCCATTCCGGTTTGGCCTTGGGAGCCTGGTTTCTCGCCTTGGGCGCAGTCACCTTGGTCTTGAGGAAGGCGCGCTGCGGAATGATGAGAGCGAATTCCGAGGTGGTCGCACCGAGTTCGAACTCCATCCGGATCGCGACGCCGAATTCCGGCCGCGCAACCTCTTCCGGCTTCGGCCGGTCCTCGGCGTTGTGGGGACGTTCGAGGCTCGCCTCGAAACCGCCAGGCGCGTTGACGCCGGAGCGGAGTACGTTGGCAATCCGCTCGAAGACCATCACGGCGAGATCCAGTTCGATCTCGGACAGCGGACGATCGATCGGCTGCGCGATCGTTTCGGGTGCAGCTCCCAGCATCAGCTCCATGAGAGCGATGATGAAGCTGTTGCCGCAGGCGAGCACGAAATTCGGGGACCAGTTGCGAAGGCCGCCATCGGTAAGGGCGAACCCGTCACCGAGGTCGGCGACCAGGTCGTTCATCAGGCCGGATGTGCAACTGACGTAGGAAACGCCGATGCGGATGCCGGTCTCGCTGTGAAAGACGTCCGGCAGGAACTCCATGTAGAGTTGGGCAAATTCGCTGCTGATCTTCTCGACGGTTCTCTTGTCACCAAGCCCGCCGGTCAATTTCGCGAGAAGCGCCAGGTCCATTCCCGGCGCGACTGTTGGGATCGTTTGATTGGTCGTCATCATGCCGCCTTTTCACCACCAGGATTCATCATTTCCTGCTCGACCGAATCGATCGAGGGGCGTTCTTTGTTGGAGATTGTCTTGCGTCCGTATTCCAGAGCGACCTGCGGCACGGAACCGTTCATGTAGGCAAGCAGGGTCTGCTTGACGATGATATAGAGGCGCTGCTGCTTGCTACGCACGATCTTGATCTGCGAGCAGATGGGGTTGCAGACGCAGTATGACAGGAAGATGCCGAGCATGGTGCCGACGAGCGCTGCACCGATCAGGCCGCCGAGGACCTCGGGAGACTCGTTGATCTTGCTCATCGCCTTGATGACCCCGAGAACGGCCGCGATGATACCGATGGCCGGGAAGGAATCCCCGACCGCGGTGATCGCGTGATACGGCTTCATCTTGTCCTGGAACATCGTGTCGAGTTCTTCGTCCATCAGCGCCTCGATCTCGTGTGAGCGGGCGTTGCCGATGATGATCAGACGGACATAGTCGCAGATGAAAGCCGTCAGTTCCTTGTTCTTCAGCACCGTCGGCGCAGTCTGGAAGATCGAGGATTCGTCGGGATTGTCGATATGCGCTTCGATTTCGTTGCGTGACTTGGTCCGCAGGTCGCGCATCAGCGAATAGAGCACGCCGAGGACGTCGAGATAGTTGCGTTCCTTCGGCACCGCATTCTTGAAAGCTTCGCCGAGCGCCTTGCCCGAATCCTTCACGACCTTCATCGGATTGCCCATGATGAAGGCGCCGACACCGGCACCGCCGATGATCATGAGTTCGAAGGGCTGAACGAGAACGTCGACGTGGCCGCCCATGGCCATGAAGCCACCGAGGATACAGCCAACCGAAATGATAAAGCCGATAATAATATTCATCGTGAACCTGTGCCGATCGTTATCGTTCGGTTTCGGGATACGGTCTCTGGCTTGCGTGAGGCTGGCTCTCAGCGCTTCGATCAAAGGAGAACCGGGACAGCTTCGCGCAAGTCTTTGCGCATAGTTCTCGCCAGGATCGGACCGGATTGCCCGCTCCACAGACCTTGGTGAGCCATCGTGATCACGACCTATACCAGCTATGCCATGATCAGCCGCGACCTGCCGAAATCGCTGGCGCGGGTCGCAGAGAAGCCGGATGTTGCGCGCGAGACGGAATATTACCTTTCCAAGATCGGCAGCATCAAAACCATCGACGATTTCATGGCCGATACGCGCGTCTATGACTACGCGCTGAAAGCCCATGGTCTGGAGGATATGGCCTATGCCAAGGCCTTCATCCGCAAGGTCCTGACCGAAGGTACCGACGCGGATACCGACTTTGCCAAGAAGCTCTCCGATACCCGTTACGCTTCGCTGGTGGAATCCCTGAATTTCGCGGCCTTCGGGACGTCGGCCACTTCCTTTGAAAAGGCCCAGAAGGGCGTCGTCGATAAGTTTCAGCGCCAGACCCTCGAAGAAGAGGCGGGCGAGGAAAACATGGGCGTGCGCCTCGCGCTCTATTTCGAGCGCATGGCGCCGACCATCAAATCCGGCATGGAAATTCTCGCAGACGACGCGCTCGCCGAGGTGATGCGGACCACGTTGCAGCTGCCGGAGGAGATCATTGGCGCTGACATCGAGCGACAGGCTCAATATTTCGAGGAAGCCGTCGATATCGAGGATTTCCAGGATCCGGCAAAAGTCGGCAAGTTTCTCGAGCGGTTTACCGCCATGTGGGAGCTGGAGAATTCCTCCGAAAGCTACGATCCCGCCAGTCTGTTCACCTCTTCATCGACCGGCATTTCGACCGATCTTCTGATCTCGATCAACAATTTGAAACTCGGAGGCAAATGATATGCAGTCCGGACTTTACGTCGGCATTTCTTCTCAAATCGCGCTCGAGCGCCGCTTGAACACGATCGCCGACAATATGGCCAACATGAATACGGTTGGATTTCGGTCGACGGAGGTCAAGTTCGATGAAGTTCTGAGCAAGACCCAGAACGACCTCAATGCGAAGGTTGCCTTCGTTACGCAGGGTAACGACTATCTGTCGACCCGCACCGGCGAACTGCAGCGCACCGGCAATCCTCTGGACTTCGCGATCAAGGGCGATGCCTGGTTTGCGATCGACACCCCGGCCGGTCAGGTGCTGACCCGTGACGGCCGCTTTACGATGGATGAAGCCGGCCAGCTTCGGTCCATTCGGGGCTATCCTATTCTCGACGCCGGCGGCGCGCCTATCCAGCTCAACCGTGACGGCGGACCGCCGACGGTCGGGGCTGACGGCATCATCATGCAGAACAACCAGCCGGTCGCCACTCTCGGTCTTTTCACCGCCGATATCTCCAAGGGCTTCGTCCGCCACGACAATGAGGGCGTGATCCCGACCGACAATCCGCAGCCGGTTCTCGAAGGCATGCAGAACTCCGTGGTGCAGGGTTATGTCGAACAGTCCAACGTCAACGGCATCAGTGAGATGACCCAGCTCATCCAGGTCAATCGGGCCTTCGAAAGCATTTCGGCGCTGATGCGCGACAGCGAGAACTCGATGAGCTCCGCCATCAAGACGCTCGGCGGGTCCAACAGCTAAAATAGGAAAGACAGCCCACCATGATGGAAGCGGCTATCCTCGATGCAGTCAATGGCGGCAAGCTTGCACAGCTCGCAGGGCTTGTAGGACGTTATGCCGATCCTGCCTTTTCCGTGGCTCACGGTGGTCATGTGAGGACCATCGCCGCGGGACATTACACCGTTGCCGGTCTTTCGAAGCATGTACGGCTCGGCGAATTCGTCGCTCACCGCAGCGCTACCGGCATTCACCTGGGCGAGGTGGTTCGCGTCGAGCCCGACATCGTCTACGTCAGCCCTATCGAGCCGGGTGAACCGATCGGCATCGGCGACACCGTCATCCGCAAGGGAGCTTTTCGCGTTGCGCCGGACGATAGCTGGTGTGGCCGGACGATCAGCTCGCTGTGTGAGCCGATCGACGGCAAGGGGCCGATCAACAAGGGCCACAATCCCCGTTCGATCGCCAACACCGCACCGCCTTCGATGACGCGTAGCCGTGTCGAGACCGGTTTCAAGACTGGCGTCAGGGCTATCGACATCTTTTCGCCGCTCTGCCTGGGCCAGCGCCTCGGCATCTTCGCCGGTTCCGGTGTCGGTAAATCGACCTTGCTGTCGATGCTCGCTCGCGCCGATGCCTTCGACAAGGTGGTGATCGCACTGGTCGGTGAACGTGGCCGCGAAGTGCGCGAATTCATCGAGGACACGCTCGGCGACAACATGTCGAAATCGATAGCCGTCGTCGCGACCAGCGATGAAAGCCCTATGCTCCGGAAGATGGCACCATTGGTTGCCATCACCATTGCCGAACATTTTCGGGATCAGGGCGACAACGTTCTTTTCATCGCCGACAGCGTGACCCGTTTCGCGCATGCCATTCGTGAGGTCGCCGTCGCATCCGGCGAACCGCCGATCGCCCGTGGCTATCCGGCTTCCGTTTTCACGGAATTGCCGCGCCTTCTGGAGCGTGCCGGTCCGGGCGTCGAGGGAACGGGCACGATCACCGCGATCATCTCGATCCTCGTCGACGGCGATAACCATAACGACCCGATTGCCGACTCGACCCGCGGTATTCTGGACGGGCATATCGTGCTCGAGCGGTCGCTCGCGGAGGAAGGGCGTTACCCGCCGATCAACCCGCTTGCTTCGATCTCGCGTCTTGCCCGAAAGGCGTGGACGGATGATCAGGAGAAGCTGGTCGCACGCCTGAAATCGCTGGTGCATCGCTACGAGGAAACGCGCGACCTGCGCCTCATCGGCGGTTATCGCGCCGGCAGCGATCCGGATCTCGACATGGCGATCAAGCAGGTGCCGGTCATCTATGAGGTCTTGAAACAGACGCCGGGAGAAAAGCCGGCTCTCGACGCCTATGCGGATCTGGCGAATGCCCTGCGGGCGGCTGCGGGGCAGGGTAATCCGCCGACCGCCATAGCAAGAAGGTGATTGTGCGATGAGCGACTTACATTACCAAGACGAGGTTCTGCCTCCGCAGAAAGCGGCAAGGCGCTCTTCTCGGCTGGGCGACAAGGTCCTGATCGCCGTTGGCGTGGCCCTTGCAGCGGCGTCGGCGTCTTTCCCCTGGTATGTCTTCTTCAACGAAGAGAAGTTCGGCATCCGCACCACCGAGCTCGGCCGCACCAGGGACCTGCCACCCGGCGTCGGACGACCGGTCGTCAATGTCTCGCCACTCGCGATGACCGACAGTTCCAAGGAGGACTGGCCGACCCCGACCGAACCCATGGACGCCCTGACGACGGCCACCACCTCATCGGTAGGCGAAACGCGTGACAGGGGCGCATTCCGGGAGGAGCAGCCGTTTCCGGGCAAGAGCGGCTTCAAGCTGCTGCATGTCGCCAATGGCCGTGCTCTGATCGAGGACGGTGCAGGCATGTACATGGTCCGCGTCGGTTCGATCCTGCCGGACAACAGCAAACTTGCGACGCTTGAGCAGCGCGACGGCAAGTGGGTGATCATCACGTCCAACGGACAAGTCTATCAGGACGCAGAAACGTCGCGACCGTAAGTCCGACGCAAGGTTACCGGCCTAGGCTCCAGGCAAATAATGGAGAGAAGCCTATGCAACCGATTCAGCTCTTTGAAGTGGCATCACGTCAGGCCGAGTGGCTTTCCGTGCGCCAAGAGGTGGTTGCCGGCAACATCGCGAACGCCAATACGCCGAAATACAAGGCAAAGGACGTCTCGCCCTTCGATGCCGTCCTGGAACAGACATATGTTCCGATGGCTCGCACGCATTCCGCCCACTTCGCTGCAAACAGCATCAGCGACGAGGTCGAAATCAAGGAATCGGAACTGAACGAAGAAATCGGCGTCCAGGAATCCGGCAATACCGTTTCGCTGTCCGAAGAACTGTCGAAGACGGGCGAAATCAAGCGTCAATACGAATTGAGCACAGGTCTCGTGAAGTCGTTTCACAGCATGATGCTGATGACAGTAAAGAGGTAAGCAAATGGATCCGCTTTCAGCCTCGCTGAAGATCGCTGGATCGGGAATGGAAGCACAGGCAACCCGCCTGCGCATCGTTTCCGAAAACATCGCCAATGCCCGTTCGACCGGAGACACGCCCGGTGCGGACCCGTATCGCCGCAAGACGATCACCTTCGGCGCCGAGCTCGACAAGGCAAGTGGTGTGGACGTGGTCGAGGTCGAGAAGCTCGGCGTCGACAACTCGAAATTCGCTCTGGAATACGACCCGGGCAATCCGGCCGCAGACGAGAAGGGCATGGTCAAGCTGCCCAACGTCAACATGCTGATCGAGATGGCGGACATGCGGGAAGCCAATCGCTCCTACGAAGCCAATATCCAGACCATCAAACAGACGCGCGAACTGATCGCTGCGACGATTGACCTTCTGAAGGCCGGACAATGATCGACAAGATTCAAAACGTAAGCTCTCTTTCGCTCGGTAGCGGCATCGACGAGATCGGTTCTACGACAGGGTCCTCGCTCGGCACCACGGCGCTGACGCCTGGCCAGAACACCGGCATGAACTTCGCCCAGGTTCTGGGCGACATGGCGACCGACACCATGAACAGCCTGAAAGGCGCCGAAGCCATGTCCTTCAAGGGGATCCAGGGCAAGGCGAACACCCGTGAAGTCGTTGATGCGGTGCTGGAAGCACAGCAGTCGCTCCAGACGGCCATGTCGCTCCGCGACAAGATCGTCTCGGCTTATCTCGAAATCACGAAAATGCAGATCTAAAGTTTTGAGGACGAAGACATGAGAGCGCTTTCCGTCGCAGCAACGGGCATGGATGCCCAGCAGACCAATCTCGAAGTCATCGCGAACAATATCGCCAATATCAACACCACGGGCTACAAGCGCGCGCGTGCCGAGTTTTCCGATCTGCTTTATCAAAGCGAGCGGGCCCAGGGCGTGCCGAACCGAGCCAACCAGGCGATCGTTCCGGAAGGTGCCAATATCGGCCTCGGTGTGCAGACCTCCGCGGTGCGCAATATCCATACCCAGGGTGAACTGTCGCATACGGAAAACGACCTCGATGTCGCGATCGTCGGTCGCGGCTGGTATCAGGTCCAGTCTCCGGACGGCACGACGCTCTACAGCCGCGCCGGCGCGTTCAACAAGAATGCGGAAGGGCAGCTGGTAACGATCGACGGCTATGCGATCGTACCGAACATTACCTTCCCGGCGGATGTGAGCGAAACCAAGATCACCCGTACCGGCCAGGTCATGGTCCGTATCGGCAACTCCAACGACTTCACCGAAATCGGCCAGCTGACCACCGCCAACTTCGTCAACGAAGCCGGCCTCCAGCCGCTCGGCGACAACCTGTTCGCGCAGACCGCCGCATCCGGCGAGCCGATCGTTGCAGCCCCGGAAGACCCGGGCTTCGGTTACCTGAAGCAGGGCTACCTGGAATCCTCGAACGTCGACGCGGTCAAGGAAATCACCGACCTGATTTCCGCTCAGCGCGCTTACGAGATGAATTCCAAGGTCATCACCACTGCGGATGAGATGGCGCAGATCGTCAGTAAGAACCTGAAGTAATAACAGGAGACGGGAGACATGAGGTTTCGCCGGAAGAATGCCATCGGGGCCACGCTGGCCATGCCGTTGCTGGCTGCCCTCCTTGCCGGAGCGGGTTCGCCCGTTCTCGCCGGAATGGGAACGGCCGTCGTGCCGACCTCAACCATCTACCCGGGCGAGGAAATCTCCGCCGGCAAGGTCGAAGAGGTCGAGGTCACCAATCCGAACCTCTCCGGCGATTACGCCCGCTCCTCCCAGGAAGTTGTCGGCATGGTCGCCAAGCGTACCTTGCTGCCGGGGCGCATCATTTCAGCCTCTGCGCTGCGCGAAGCCTTTGCGGTGACGCGCGGTTCATCCGTGCGCCTGACCTTTGCGATCGGCAACATGACCATCTCTGCCTCCGGTTCGCCGCTTGAGAATGCCGCGGTCGGCGATGTCATCCGCGTACGCAATACCGACTCGGGCGTCACGGTCAGCGGCACAGTCATGGCCGACGGTACGATACAGGTGATGGCGAAATGAAAAAGAACTGGCTAATCCCCGTACTCGTCCTGATGGGATCGCTCCTCGCGGCCGTACCGGTATCCGCCGATAACGCGCGCATCAAGGACATCGCCTCGCTCCAGTCCGGCCGCGACAACCAGCTCATCGGCTACGGTCTCGTCGTCGGTCTTCAGGGGTCAGGTGACAGCCTGCGCTCCTCACCCTTTACCGATCAGTCGATGCGGGCGATGCTGCAGAACCTCGGCATCTCCACCCAGGGCAGCCAGGCGAACGCCAAGAACGTTGCGGCAGTCATGGTGACGGCGAACTTGCCGCCCTTCGCAAGCCCGGGCAGCCGCATCGACGTCAATGTCAGCTCGCTCGGCGATGCCACCTCTCTGCGGGGCGGCACCCTGGTGATGACCTCGCTTTCCGGCGCCGACGGCCAGATCTATGCAGTCGCCCAGGGCGCCTTGATCGTTTCCGGCTTTTCCGCCCAGGGGCAGGCCGCAACGCTGACCGAAGGGGTCACGACGGCCGGCCGTGTTCCCAACGGCGCCATCATCGAGCGCGAACTGCCATCCAGGTTCAAGGACTCGGTCAACCTTGTCCTACAGCTCCGCAATCCGGATTTCTCGACGGCTGTGCGCATCGCCGATACCGTCAATGCCTTTGCGTCCCGCCGATACGGCGGCCCGGTCGCGGAGCCGCGCGACAGCCAGGAAGTCATCGTCCAGAAACCGAAGTCCGCAGACTTGACCCGTCTGATGGCCGAGATCGAAAATCTCGTGGTCGAGACCGATACACCGGCAAAGGTTGTCGTGAACGAGCGCACCGGCACGATCGTCATTGGGGCGGACGTGAAGGTCTCCCGCGTCGCGGTGAGCTACGGCACGCTAACCGTGCAGGTCACAGAAACACCGCAGATCGTTCAGCCTGAGCCCTTCTCCCGCGGCGAGACAGCGGTTCAGGAGCAGACGGACATCATGGCGATGAAGGATGGCGGCCAAGTCGCGATTTTGAACGGCCCGGACCTGCGGACACTCGTCGCCGGCCTCAACAGCATCGGCGTCAAGCCGGATGGTATTATTGCCATCCTGCAGGGCATCAAGTCCGCCGGCGCCCTCCAAGCGGAGCTCGTCCTGCAATGACCGAGACCCTGTTCACCATCTCCGTATCCAAGACACTTGCACGGCGTGTCCTGACGGCGGCGGCCGTCCTTGCGCTGGTTTCACAGGTGGGCGCACAACAGCCGGCGACGATTTCGGAAGCCTCGACCAACGACGAAATCCAGAAGTTCTGCACGAACATTGCGGATGCCGCGCGGGACCAGCGCTATCTGCTGCAGAAGCAGGAGCTTGAAAAGCTGCAGGCGGATGTCGATGCCCGCATCCAGACGCTCGAGCAGCGCACCACCGAATATCAGGACTGGCTGAAGCGTCGCAACGACTTCCTTGCGCGCGCCCAGGCCGGCCTCGTCGATATGTTCAAGACCATGAAACCCGACGCCGCGGCTCCGCAGCTTCAGGAGATGCGAATGGAGATTGCTGCGGCGATCATCATGCAGCTCCCGGCGCGCCAGTCCGCTCTTTTCCTGAGTGAAATGGATCCGGAAAAAGCCGGCATGATCTCGACGATCATTTCCAGCGCCACTGATCCGAATACCTCGAAAGCACGTCCCAATACTCCGAAAGCGCCCTCATGACGAAACGCATCCCAGCCATCATGGCCGTTCTCTTTCTGGCCGGCTGCCAAAGCCAGACGATCAGGGAGATCGGCAATGCGCCGTCGATGAGTCCGATCGGTAGCGGCCTGCAATATGCGCAGACGCCGCAGATGTCCTCCTACCCGAAGCAGCCGCGGCAGCTTGCAAGCGGCTATTCGCTCTGGAGCGACAACCAGGCAGCGCTGTTCAAGGATGCGCGCGCGCTCAATGTGGGTGATATCCTGACGGTCGATATCCAGATCAACGACAAGGCGACCTTCGACAACGAGACCGAGCGCAGCCGCACCAACTCCACGGGACTGAAATGGGAGCTTGGCGTAAGCAACCTCTTCGGTTGGACCCCGGAAGGAAAAGCAACCGGGGACCTGGGATCGGATTCGAGCACGGATTCCGAAGGCAAGGGCAAGACCAAACGGTCCGAATCCCTCAAGCTGCTGGTCGCCGCGGTGGTCACCGGCATTCTCGAAAACGGCAATCTCCTGATCAGCGGTTCCCAGGAAGTGCGCGTGAACCACGAGATCCGCATCCTGAACGTCGCCGGTATCGTAAGGCCGCAGGATGTGGATTCGCAGAACACCATCTCCTACGACAAGATCGCCGAAGCCCGTATTTCCTACGGTGGCCGCGGCCGGCTGATGGAAGTGCAACAGCCTCCGGTCGGCCAGCAGGTCGTCGATCTGTTCTCGCCCTTCTGACGGCATCGGACGAAGGTCTCTTTTTGAGGGTTTGAAGACCATGGCGGAAGAAGCACAGGCAACTGAGGCCGGTGGCAAGAAGAAGGGTGGTTCCGTGATGCTGATCGCGGGCCTCGCCATCCTGACGCTCGTAGGGGCCGGCGGTGGCTGGTTCGTCGGCGGAATGATCGCCCCCAAGGATCCGGCAGCCGAGGCGAAGCACGAAGAAGCGGCCGCCGCCGGCGAGCACGGCGAAGGCAAGAAGGAGGAGGGGCTTCCTCATATCTCCACCGAGGCCGCCGGCGTCGTTCTCCTTGAGCCGATCACCACCAATCTCGCCTATCCGTCCGAGAACTGGATCCGCCTCGAGGTGGCACTGGCCTTCAAGGGTGCGCCGGAACTGCCGCTCGCGGAAGATATCCATCAGGACATCCTCGCCTATATGCGCACGGTCTCACTGCAGCAGATCGAAGGACCGCGTGGCTTCCAGTATCTGAAGGACGACCTCCAGGAGCGCGTCGATCTCCGCTCCCAAGGCAAGGTCGGCAAGATCATGCTCCGATCCTTCGTGGTGGAATAAACCAGTCTCCCATAACGGCAAAACTGGCCTGACATCGTCAGGCCGGTTTTGCTTTGTAAAGGACGACGCATTCGAAACGTTTCTTCCGGTGGCCCCGGAAAAAACGTAGAGCGGATTAGCGCACCCGCTTCAGGAAGCCGTCAGGAGCGACGGTGACGAGCAGCTTGTTTTCGACGGATTTGTCGATTTCGAATTCCGGATGGCTCTTCAGATATTCGAACACGGCCGTCTTTGGGTTGTCGCCGGGATTCCAGGGACGATCCTTGAAGAAATCGCGCGGCAGGTCTTCGACGAACGTGTCGAACACCGCGCAATAGCAGCCCGGCGTCACGAGCGGCGCATAGCCTTCGAGTTCGGCAAGGACATGCTCATGGGTATGCATGGAATCGAGGCAGACCATGACGCGTTTGTAGGGGGCCGCCGCTTCGCGCACTGCATCGACGATCTCCTTGGCGATCGACGATCCTTCAAACATCTGAATGCGGCTTGCCATCGGGTGTGTATCGATCGCTTCGCGGTTATGGGCGCGAATGTCGATATCGATGCCGATGACCTTTCGGTTTGATTTCTTGGGATCGATCGTCGTGCCGGCTTCGATGGCGTCGCACATATCCAGCAGAGCAAGCATCGATGCGCTGAGGATCAGCGAGCCGCCGTGGGCAATGCCGGTTTCGATCACGAGGTCCGGGCGGGTCGCCCAGATAAGCTCCTGGATCGCCTGCATATCCTGCGGATACTGGATGATCGGGCGCCCGAGCCAATCGAAGTTATAGACATAGCGCTTGGCCATGGACATTTCGCGCCAGGCGGAGCTCAGCCCCAGAAACTCCTGGTCATTGGCATAACCTTGCGCCGTCGCCTCGCGCTCCTGCTGAAATTGTTCGATCGGGTTCATGTGTAACTACCTTCTCTATCGTGCGCGTCGCGGCAACTATTACGCTGCTTCGCGGTTGAGGACCAATGGCAAGAAATCGAGGACGGAGGAGGGCGTGAAACCGAACTCGTCTCTGATCCTGGCCGTGGAGATCGTGGGGAAACTGGTGGTCGGGGCATTCTCGTCGACGGCGAAAGAACAGCCCGTTGCAGCGGCGATGGCGGATATCCACGCCTGGTGGCTGAGATCGACGCCGCTTGCCACATTATAGATTGTCTGCCTGCCGCCGACGGCGATCTCTGCAAGCAGGCGGGATACGTCGTCGATCCAGATATAGTCCTTTGCCGAATTGAGCGCGGTGCGGAGCTGGATATGCCCTTGCTGCGCTTCACGGCAAAGTTCACCAACGAAGGTGTCCGATCCTGCCTCGTTCGGGCCTACGACGTTGGAAAGTCGCGCAATGCGAACGCCCGGCCGCCCCGACGACAGGCAGATCGCTTCCCCGGTCATCTTTGAAAGATTGTAGAGATCGGACGGATTGGAAGGACGCGCGGAAAGCGGGCCGTCTTCCATCGTATCGCTGCTGTTTGCGTAGATCCGCGTGGAGGAGAGGTAGAGGAACGACTGGAAGTCTGCATCTCGCAACAGATTCGCCGCGAGTGAAACATGCGCTTCGATCGTATCGAAGGGACGGGTGCGGAAATCCGCCGTCAGCCCGATGGCGTAGATGCAATGCCCGAGATCCCCATGTACCTCGTTAAAATTGTCCCGCGAAACAGGCATCACCTCGTGGCCGGCCGCGCGCAGATATCTGACGACGTGCCGCCCGACAAATCCCGATGCGCCGAAAACAGTGAATCTCATTCGCGATGCCCCAGAACCTTGAGCGGATTGCCGCCGACGATCGCGTAGGATGCCACTTCGCCCCGAACGACCGAGCCTGCCGCGATCACACAGCCCTTGCGCAGGTATGCACCATCCAGAATCACCACATTGGCGCCGATCCAGACATCGTCCTCGATGCGGATGCCGCCCCGGGTCGGCTGAAAGCCTTGTTCGCGAATCAGTCGATCCTTGTCCTTGAAGGCATGGTTCACGGGCGCGAAGGTGCAGTTGGCCGCAACGAGCACGTGATCGCCGAATTCGATGCCATTGCCGGTATAGAAGACGCAGCCGCTATTGATGTAGCAGAACCGGCCGAACGTGAGGTCGCCGGTGCCGCCGGCAGGCTTGATCTTGACGAAACTGTCGATGACGCTGTTCTCGCCGACCACGATCTTCGTGCCGCGTGTCGAATCCTCGATATCAGCAAGTGAGCTGACTCGTGCTGACGGGTGGATTTCGATCACGGTCTTAACCTTCGTGAGCGTTTCCGGTGCCGTGCCGACAGGTGACGCACCGGAAAGCCGCGTTATTGAATTTTCAGATCCGGCACGGCGGTGACGAACTTGGTGCCTTGCTCGGCAAGAGCCGCCAGTTGCTGACGAACCTCCGTCGCGATGTTCCAGGGCAGGATCATGACATAGTCGGGCCGCCTCTCCGAGATTACGTCCGGATGGAGGATCGGAATATGGCTGCCCGGCATGAATTTGTTCTGTTTGGACGCCGCCGCATCGCAGACGAAGGGCAGCAGGTCCGGTTTCACGCCCGCGAAATTGAGAAGCGTGTTTCCCTTGGCGGCAGCGCCATAGGCCGCCACCGTCTTGCCGGCGCGCTTGGCTTCGATGAGGAAGGCGAGCGCGTCGTTCTTGACCTTCTCGGCCTTCACCTGGAAATCCGCATAGACTGCGGCACTGCGCAGGCCGCGCATTTCTTCCTCGGCAAGCAATGCGGTCACGGCGTCGGTCGTCTGGCGCGGATCGCCGGTATGGCAACCATAGACGCGCAGGCTCCCCCCATGGGTCGGCAATTCCTCGACATCGAATACCCGCAACCCGACGCTTTCGAAGATCTTTCCGACGGTGAACAGGGAAAGGTAGGAGAAATGTTCGTGATAGACCGTGTCGAACTGGTTCTGCTCGATCAGCCGCATGACGTGCGGAAACTCGAGGGTGACGGTGCCGCCCACCTTGAGCACCGCCTTGATCCCCTTGGTGAAATCGTTGATGTCGGGAACATGGGCGTAGACGTTGTTTCCAAGGATAAGGTCGGCGCTGTTGCCCTCACCGGCGAGCCGTTTGCCGAGTGCCTCCCCGAAAAATTCCCGAAGCACTGGTATCCCGAGCTTTTCGGCCGCATCCGCCGTGCTGTCGGTCGGCTCCACGCCGAGACAGGGGATGCCCGCGGCCACGAAGTTCTTGAGCAGATATCCGTCGTTCGAAGCGACCTCGATGACCATGCTGTCCTTGCCGAGCCCAAGGCGCCCGGAAATCATCTCGACATAGCGGGCCGCATGGGCGAGCCAGCTCGTGGAGGCGCTGGAGAAATAGGCGTATTCGGGACTGAAGAGCGATTCGGCGGAGGCATAATCTTCCGTCTGCACCAGCCAGCATTCTTCACAGACCTTCAGCCGCAGCGGGAAATAGACTTCCGCTCTGGAAAGGTCTTCGGCTGCCAGATAGGCGTTGGACGGCGGCGCGAAGCCGAGATCGAGGAAGTCGCAGCGAAGCGCGCTACCGCAGTGGCGGCATTTCATGAGATCAGTCCTGTAAATTGTTCTGTCAGATATGGATGGCTTCGGTCGCGCTCCGACATTTCAGTAACGGCAAGCGGCCAGTCTATGCGGAGCGTCGGGTCCTGTGAATTCAGCGCACCCTCCGAACCGGGAACATAGGGCGTCGAATGAAGATAAAGAAGCTCGCAATCATCGGTGAGCGCCTGGAAGCCGTGCGCGAAACCCTCTGGGATCAAAAAAGAGCGGCGATTGTCGGCCGAAAGTTCCTCGGCATGCCATTGCAGGAAGGTGGGTGACCCGGCCCGCAGGTCGACCGCCACGTCAAACACGGCGCCACGGATGCAGTTGACCAGTTTCATTTCCGAATGGGGCGGTTGCTGGAAATGCATGCCGCGCAAGGTGCCCCGGCGCGCCGTCATTGTCAGATTGATCTGGGCGATCGGCCTGGTCCAACCGGCGGGCGCCAACTCCTCTGCGCAGAACATGCGTGAAAGAAAGCCTCGCGAATCACCGAGGTTCCGACGCTCGACGAGCTTCAGGCCGGCGAGCGGCAGATCGGTGACGGTGAAGCGGCTCAAGGGCGTGCCCCGTATTCGGCGATTTCCGTTTCGCAAAGCGCGGGGGCATCGGCGCCATCCCGGTGCGCGCGATACCATTTCATGGTCCGATCGACAGCTTCCGTCAGCGACCAGCGCGGCTCGATATCCAAGATATGCCGGGCCTTGGCGGTTTCCAGTGCAAGCCAACCCGCTTCGTGGGGGCCCTCCGTACCGTCGCCATATTGCACATCGCCGTGACCGTAGGATGTCCGAGCGATTTCAATGACCTGACGAACCGGCGCGGCTTCGTGACTGACCGGACCGAAATTGAACGCGTCGGCGAGCGATGGATCGCTCCAGAGCCGTTCGGCAAGGACCAGATAGGCGCTAAGCGGTTCCAGCACATGCTGCCAGGGACGTTTCGCCTCCGGCCGCCTTACGTGAAGGACTTTGCCAGACTGCCACGCGCGGACGGCATCCGGCAGCAGCCTGTCCGGCGACCAGTCGCCGCCGCCGATTACATTGCCCGCACGCGCACTGGCGACCGCTACACCTTTTTCGCTCAGGAAGGAATCGCGGTAACTGGAGATCACGATCTCGCACGCGGCCTTGCTGGCGCTGTAGGGATCATGGCCGCCCAGATGATCTGTTTCCCGGTAGGGAAAAGCATGTTCGAGATTGCGGTAGACCTTGTCGGTGGTGATTGCCACGACAACTCGTGCCGGTTCAACGGACCGAACCGCCTCGAGCAGGTTTGCTGTCCCCAGCACATTGGTGGCGAAAGTGCCGAGTGGATCCTGATAGCTCGGACGAACCAGTGCCTGGGCGCCGAGATGCAGGATGATTTCCGGCGAGGCCGCTCGAACGAGTTCGGCGAGCTTCGCGGCGTCCCGGATATCCTGGAAATGACTTGCCGCAAGATCGGGGCGTGCAAGCGTGAACAGGTTAGGCTGCGTTTCCGGGGGCAATGAAATCCCGGTCACGTCAGCGCCGAGGCGGTTCAGCCAGAGGGAAAGCCAGGCGCCCTTGAAGCCCGTATGTCCGGTCAGAAGGACCCGTTTGCCTGCCCAGAAACCCGGGTTTGGGAGCGCACTTCCGGTCAAGACCAGATCTTCCACGGTGCATGCCCGGATGCCCAGAGATCTTCGAGCAGGTTCTTTTCGCGCAATGTATCCATCGGCTGCCAGAAGCCTTCATGCTCATAGGCCATCATTTCGCCCATCGCAGCCAGCGTGGACATGGGCGCTGATTCCCATGGCACATTGTCGCCCTCGATGAGTTCGATGCATTTCGGCGAAAGCACGAAGAAGCCGCCATTGATCAGGCCGCCATCGCCGCGCGGCTTTTCCACAAAGCCTGTGACCTGGTTGCCGGAACGCTCCAGGGCGCCATAGCGGCCCGGCGGATGAACCGCGGTGACCGTTGCCATCTTCCCGTGGGTGCGATGGAATTTGACGACCTCCGTGATGTTCACGTCGCTCAAGCCGTCTCCATAGGTAAAGCAGAAGCTTTCCTCGTTGCGGAGATAGTCCTCGACGCGTTTGAGGCGGCCGCCCGTCATGGTGGCTTCGCCGGTATCGATCAGCGTCACTTTCCATGGATCCGCACTGCGGCGATGGACCTGCATTTCATTGTAGGCCATGTCGAAGGTCACGTCCGACATGTGCAGGAAGTAGTTCGCGAAATACTCCTTGATGACGTATCCCTTGTACCCGCAGCAGATGATGAACTCGTTCACGCCATGGGCGGAATAGAGTTTCATGATGTGCCAGAGGATCGGGCGGCCGCCGATTTCGATCATCGGTTTAGGCCGGAGATGTGTCTCTTCCGAAATGCGGGTTCCCAACCCGCCAGCCAAAATAACAGCTTTCATTTTCTCTCTCTCCGCCTGCAGGGGCGGAATCCGCTCCCTCGATCGAGGCCCCGCAATATCCTGGCAGCCTTTTTTCGGGCCGGCGATCTTACAAGAGGATCGTCTGTATCAAGTCTTCCTGGGCAAACACAAGGTTCGGCTCGTATCCCTGCTCCAGGTAGCGGTCACGCTGTTCGGGAGAAAATACCAGGACGGCAGTCTTGCTGATGAAGTCCTTTGTCGGTTCCGCCGGCTCATCGATGATTTCGATTCGCGCCGGAAAGTTCACCTTGCGGATTCTCTCCGTGAGGATGATCGTGTCGAGGAAACCGTGCAATATGAGCTTTTCGACGCCGCCGGCGGCATTGACCTGCCAGGCGAGCGTCTCGAGTGCTGCTGCGAGCATGAGCCCGTCGCGGGCGGCAACCACTTCGGGATGCTGGTCCAGGCCCCCGAAGACGATTCGCGTATACACTTCATATGCCTTGACGAACTGCCGCGATGCGACGAGCAGCCGCAGCGCGACCGTCATGCGGATCAGCGTGAACGTCCGGCACATGTACTCCTGGGTGAACTTGTCGTTGTCATCGCGCGAGATCTGGCCGCGCTTGATGCCGAAATAGAGGAAGTATTCCAGGCCGCCGCGATATTGGTCCCAGCCCGACATCGCGATCTCATGTCCGCCCTGCGGCCGGTCGCGGCCGATTTCAGAGCGAATTACCTGCCGGTAGAAGGGCTGCTTCAAGAACGCAATGTCCCCCTGATCCAGGAAATGGGCCAGAAGAGGAAATGCGTAGAAGCAGATGTCGCGCGGTACCCATGTGGTCCTGAGCGCGCTGGTGCGGAATACGGCGATTTCCGGGAAGATGTGCTTGTTGTAGATGAAATTGAACACTTCGCCGAAGCTGCGGCGCCGGAAGATGGTGTCTTCCTCCAGCTGATAGAAGATGTCCATGTCCCTTTCGAGAATGCCGTCATAGGTCCACCATGGGGCATGGCAGACGTTGACGGTGGGGTTCTCGTCCATGAACTTCAACGCGTTGAGCAGGCCTTCAAGGATCAGCCGGTCGTCGTCTGCGACATAGACGGAATACTGGCCGTGAGCACGCCGGTATGTCCCGTTCACGTTGACGAACGGACCGTTGTTTTCCGGTCGAAGGTAATAGCGGATAGGCAGGTCGGCCGAGAATTCCTGAACCACTTCGGCCGTGTTGTCGGTCGAAGCATTGTCCGAAATGACGATCTCGTAGGGAAAGTCGAGCTGAAATTCCTTGATGCGCCCCAGGCATGCGCGCAGATGTGCGGCGCGATTGTAGGTGGGAATGCAGATGCTGAGCTTGATGGAATTCACTTAGATTTCCTCGGTCGGAGTTTTCAAGCCGCCTGGTCTCGTGCTGAACCGAAGCGGCTTGGCGATGTTGACATGATGCGGGCCTGCGGCACGTTCTCGCTGCGATGTTTGCCAGGTGGCTTTATTTTCCGCAGACTGATTCGTGTTGAGGCTCCCGCCATCATGAGATTTCTGACAAGACGCTAACGTTCGAGACTTGTGCAAAACTGAAGCCTCACGGAGCCATAAAACTGAGGAGCGCGGCGGCAATCAGCCGAATATCGCTATCTTCCTGTTCACGACCACACGGATCGGCCCGTAATCTGTTGACCGCGGTTGGCGACGGTGACTATCGAAGGGAGTGTAAAGGACCTTCGTGATCGCATGATTCGGCTGATCTATCTGCTCGTCGCGCTGATCGCGGCACCCGGGCTTGCGCTCGCCCAGCAATCACCCGCGGATCTTCTCAATCTGCCGGTAGATGGTTCCGCTGCCGCGTGGATCATCCGTACTTTCGGGCTTTTGACGGTTCTGTCGGTCGCGCCCGGCATCCTGATCATGGTTACGAGCTTTCCGCGCTTCGTGATCGCGTTCTCCATCCTTCGGTCAGGCATGGGCCTTGCCACAGCGCCCTCCAACATGGTGCTGATCTCGATGGCGCTGTTCATGACGTTCTATGTCATGTCGCCGACGTTCGACCGGGCGTGGAACGAAGGGGTTCAGCCGCTTCTCCAGAACCAGGTAACGGAAGCCGAGGCGGTACAGCGCATTGCCGAACCGTTCCGGGTTTTCATGTCCGCCAACACCAGAGACAAGGACCTGGAGCTTTTTGTCGAGATTGCCCGCGAGCGTGGCCAGTCGGTCGGCACGCCGGAGGCGATCGATTATCGCGTCCTGATCCCGGCCTTCATGCTGTCGGAAATCCGGCGCGGCTTCGAAATCGGCTTCTTGATCATCCTGCCGTTTCTGGTGATCGATATGATCGTCGCGGCCATCACCATGGCGATGGGCATGATGATGCTGCCGCCGACATCGATCTCGCTGCCCTTCAAGATTCTCTTCTTCGTCCTGATCGACGGCTGGAACTTGCTTGTCGGAAGCCTTATCCGCTCGTTCGGGTGACAGAAAAGGCGGGGAACAATCCCCGCCATCTTGCCTTACGCGGTGCGCGTGCTGAATGGCGTCTCGCGCGGGGGCAGTGCCGGAACCGCAAAATGGTCCGGCTTCAGCTTGGCTTTCGCCCGGTCGACCATCATTTCATAGCCCGTTTCCAGGTGACGGCAGAAGCGCTCCGCATCGAAGAGCGGTTTGATGAAGCGGTTCGTCTCAAGCCGCGCACGAATTTCGCCAAGCTCTTCGCGGTTCTTGAAATAGTGCACGGCGCGATTCACGTAGTCGTCTGTCGTATCGCACACCATTTCCGGAAGGCCTACGGCGTTAAGCAGGCTTTCGCTGACGCGTGAGGCGAAGTTTACGCCCTTGAAGGTCAGCATCGGCAGCCCGCACCAGAGTTTTTCCGAGGTGGTGGTGTGCCCGTTGTAAGGGTAGGTGTCCAATCCGAGATCGGTGAGCGCGATGCGGTCGAGATAGGCGGAATAGTCCAGCACGCGATCGCCGAAAAGGATGCGCTCGCTGGCGATGCCGGCGTCGGTGAAGCCCTTGAGCAGGTTCTTGCGTGATCCGAAAGTCTCCTTGCAGATCAGGAAGAGATAGCTGCCTGGCGTCTGCTTGAGGATGCGGATCCAGAGATCGAGCGTCGTCCGGCTGATCTTCCAGTGCGTATGGAAGCACGAAAAGATAAAGGCGTTCTGCGGCATCCGGCACATGCTGCGGTCGATCTTCCTCGGCAGCGACCGGTGGATCGCGTCGTTCGGGAAGAATGTCTCCGGCATCCAGCAGATTTTCTCGTAGTAGTTCGGGAACGACGTTTCCGGCACGACGGTGCGGTCGGCAATCAGGTAGTCGATATCGACGTTGACGACCGTGCCGGGATATCCAAGCCAAGTGGCATGAACAGGTGCTGTCAGCTGGTTCATGATCGGGACGCGAGTGTCGGCGGTGTGTCCCTGGAGATCCACCAGGACGTCTATGTTGGCCGCCTTGACGGCCTCTACTGCTTCGTCGTCCGTCATGTTTCGGATGGAAACGATACGGCCCCAGTTTTCGCGCACGGCGGCATTGCTGTCTTTAAGTGTCTTCTCGGCGGCATTGCAGAAGAGGGTGATGTCGAACTTGCTGCGGTCATGCGCTTCGAGGACGCCGCGG
The DNA here is from genome assembly GCA_900469955.1 of Hyphomicrobiales bacterium. Lineage (GTDB taxonomy): Bacteria > Pseudomonadota > Alphaproteobacteria > Rhizobiales > Rhizobiaceae > Neorhizobium. Next base: position 42,274 of record UBYX01000024.1, read on the forward strand.
AAGGCTTTCATCACCGCATGGTCGGTCCACAGGTCGGCCGAAAGGTAACCGACGCGGATCTTGTCGCCCCACTTATGCGGCATGGCATGCCGTTTTGCGGTAACGCCCCCGGGCTTCCTGACGCGCGCGGCTCCGGCGATCGCGTTGACCTTTTCGTTGGTGCACCAACGGATGTTGTAAAGCGAGATTTCATCGAAGAACGGGTCGATCTGGCCGGCCTCGATCTCCTCCTTGAGGATCGGATCGTATTTGTCGATGACCTCGTAATTGTTCACGTCGCGCATCACCGTCAGGTAGTAATTGCGCAGGATCTTGTCTTCCGGCTCTCTTTCGAAGGTATCGACGATGAGCTTGTGCTCGGCGTCCGTTCTAGTCGCAAGGCGGATGGAGCGGATAGAGAACCGGCGATGCTCGGCATTGTCGCTTTCGGCAAGCGTTTTCTGGAATGCCTCAATGCCTTCCATCTCCTGGCGCATCAGCGCGCCGGACATCAACATCGCCATGTCGGGGTCGGCGAGGGCTTCGTTGAGGATCTTGGCGCCGATTCGCAAAAGGCTGATGTCGTCGTTGTTGGCGAAGTGAAGCCGCATCGCCTCGCGAAGATATTTCAGCCGATGACGGGATTCCTGTTCGCCTGCGAGCTGGAATGCCTGTGCGGCCTCCGTCTTCATGCGCAGCTTGACCAGCGTTGCGCCCAGCAATGCGTAGTTTCTCGGATCCTTGTCCACGTCCAGCAATCGGTTCAGGATGCCCAGCACGTGATAATATTCGGCCTTGTCGAAGCTCTTTTGGGCGGCCACATATTCCCGTTGTGTCTTCAGGCTTTTCAAGTCTTCGCACTCCAAATAACAGCCGCGCAGCCGCAAGGGCGGATCGGCCTCCTTGTTCATGATGACTGGCGAAGCTTGCTTGAGGCCGTCCTGCTGGAGAGCGGATTGCGCGATAACCGCCCGTTAACCATGGGAACAGAGGGACTGGCGCCGGGTTCCAAATTAAAGAACTTGGCAAGGATTGGCTGCCAGATTTCTCCTCACACGACGGGTTTGGTATCTCTTCGCTGAAGGAACCGAGTTGGCATGATGCCGGACCGAAGTGACCGGTATATTTTTTAGCCCGGTATGTCCCCCCACAGTATTTCGTTCAAAGGGACAACTAGAATCATGGCAAGCATTCTTACTAACGTTAACGCAATGGCCGCTCTCCAGACGCTGCGGTCCATCAGCTCCGACATGGAATCCACGCAGAGCCGCATCTCTACAGGCCAGCGCGTCGGTTCTGCTTCCGACAACGCCGCCTACTGGTCGATCGCAACCACCATGCGTTCGGACAATGCCGCTCTTTCGTCCGTTCAGGACGCTCTCGGCCTCGGCGCCGCTAAGGTCGACACCGCATATTCCGGTATGGAAGCTGCGATCGAGGTTGTTCAGGAAATCAAGAACAAGCTCGTAACCGCCGGCGAATCCAGCGCCGACAAGACGAAGATCCAGGAAGAAATCACCCAGCTGCAGCAGCAGCTGAAGAGCATCACCTCTTCGGCTTCCTTCTCCGGTGAAAACTGGCTGCAGGCCGACATCAGCGGCAAGACCAACGCTGTTACCGGCGTCGTTTACGCTTCTGACGACATCGCCAAGCAGATCGTCGGTTCCTTCACCCGCGACGTCGAAGGCAACGTTTCTGTCAAGACCGTCAACGTCACGCTCAATGAATCGAACGTTCTGTTCGACCTTTCGGGTGGCGATGCCGGCATCCTCGACGCAAACTTCCTGAAGGGCATGCGTACGGTTACCGACTCGCTCGGTGCTGACCGTTACGCCAAGGTCAACACGGCGGCCATGAACGACACCACTGCTGTCTGGAAGGACATCGGCGGCGACGTATGGCAGAAGGGCAACACGCTCGGCGCCTTCACTGACGGTTCGAACGGCACCTACCTGATGAAGGTCGGCGGCGGCTTCGTCGATGCGGTCTTCAGCGCAACGGCCAACGAATATCAGGTCAACACCAACGCCCTGATCGCTACCAACGCTTCGATCACGCTCACCTCGGGTCTGTCGGTCGCCGAACTCGACATCACCAAGCTTGACGACTACCGCAAGGCTGGTGACACCAAGAACCTCGGCATGGGCGACGGCACGAACGTCTCCGACGACGACCTGATCGCCGCTCTGACCTCGTTCGTCGACAACCAGCTCGAGAAGATGACGAGCGCTGCTGCAAAGCTCGGTGCCGTCTCCAAGCGCATCGAGATGCAGGGAGACTTCGTCTCCAAGCTCTCCGACTCGCTCGACAGCGGTGTAGGCCGCCTCGTCGATGCCGACATGAACGAAGAGTCCACCAAGCTCAAGGCCCTGCAGACCCAGCAGCAGCTGGCGATCCAGTCGCTCTCGATTGCCAACTCGGACTCGCAGAACATCCTGTCGCTCTTCCGTTAATCGAAACAGGCGAAATGGCGCGGAGGCTGACCGCGCCATGGACCCGAAAAAGGGCCGCGTCCGAATTCGGACGCGGCTTTTTTATTTTTCTAAATCGGCTTCAATCTTCATTAACTATATTGAGGTTACCTAGAGCCATCGAAACGGTGAGTTAACCAAACAAATTAACTGGTTAGCAAGCATGATGCTGCCCTCCGTTCCCCGGTGTTTCCGGAATGTCCCTTTTCGTAATCAGCCACTCAAGGGGCACTCATAAATGACTAGCATTCTCACCAACATTGCAGCCATGTCTGCACTCCAGACCCTGCGCTCGCTCAGCTCCGACATGGAGAAGACGCAGGCTCACGTTTCGTCCGGTCTGCGCGTCGGCTCCGCTTCCGACAACGCCGCCTACTGGTCGATCGCAACCACCATGCGTTCGGACAACGGCGCTCTCTCTGCCGTTCAGGACGCTCTCGGCCTCGGCGCCGCTAAGGTCGACACCGCATATGCCGCTATGGAATCGGCTATCGACGTCGTCCAGGAAATCAAGAACAAGCTCGTTGCCGCTTCCGAGCCGGGCGTTGACAAGTCCAAGGTTCAGGAAGAAATCACGCAGCTGCAGCAGCAGCTGAAGAGCATCACCTCTTCGGCCTCCTTCTCCGGTGAAAACTGGCTGCAGGCCGACATCAGCGGCAAGACCAACGCTGTTACCGGCATTGTCTACGCTTCTGACGACATCGCCAAGCAGATCGTCGGCTCCTTCACCCGTGACGCTGAAGGCAACGTTTCGGTCAAGACCGTCAACGTTGTTCTCAACGAAACGAACATACTGTTCGACCTTTCGGGTGGTGACGCCGGCATCCTCGACGCAAACGCTCTGAAGGGCATGCGTCAGGTTCAGGACTCCCTCGGTGCTGACCGTTACGCCAAGGTCAACACGGCGGCCATGAACGACACCACGGCTGTCTGGAGAGACATCGGCGGCGACGTATGGCAGAAGGGCAACACGCTCGGCGTCTATAGCGACGGTTCGAACGGCACCTACCTGATGAAGACCGGCGGCGGTTTCGTCGATGCAGTCTTCAGCGCAACGGCCAACGAATATCAGGTCAACACCAACGCCCTGATCGCTACCAACGCTTCGATCACGCTGACCTCGGGTCTGTCGGTTTCCGAACTCGACATCACCAAGCTTGACGACTACCGCAAGGCCGGTGACACGAAGAACCTCGGCATGGGCGACGGCACGAACGTCTCCGACGAGCAGCTCATGGACTACCTGATCTCCTTCACGGATGGTCAGCTCGAGAAGATGACGAGCGCTGCTGCAAAGCTCGGCTCCATCTCCATGCGTATCGGCATGCAGGAAGACTTCGTCTCCAAGCTCTCCGACTCGATCGACAGCGGTGTAGGCCGCCTCGTCGACGCGGAAATGAACGAAGAGTCCACCAAGCTCAAGGCTCTGCAGACCCAGCAGCAGCTGGCGATCCAGTCGCTCTCGATTGCCAACTCGGACTCGCAGAACATCCTGTCGCTCTTCCGTTAATCCGGAAAGCCTCGGAAAGTTACCGCTTGAAAGGCCGCGCCCTCCGGGGCGCGGTTTTTTTTATGCGTCCGGTGTTTTTTTATTAACTTCGGTAAAGACGGTTTAACCTTTGTTAACCATTTGTCCCTTAACTGGGCTCATCGAAACGAAGGGTTAACCAAGACGAAAAAGAGGTTAACAGGCATCAGGCCGAGCCTTCGTTCACCGGTGAAATCCGGAATGTCCCTTTCTTCTAGCCAAATCAAGGGGCACACAAGATGACCAGCATTCTCACGAACACCGCAGCTATGGCTGCTCTCCAGACCCTCCGCTCGCTCGGCGTCGACATGGAAGATACGCAGAAGCGCGTTTCCACCGGCCTGCGCGTTGGAACCGCTTCCGACAACGCCGCCTACTGGTCGATCGCGACCACCATGCGTTCCGACAACGGCGCTCTTTCCGCCGTCCAGGACGCCCTCGGTCTCGGCGCCGCCAAGGTCGATACCGCTTACGCTGCCATGGAAACCGTCGTCGACGTGGTCACCGAAATCAAGAGCAAGCTCGTTGCTGCTTCCGAAGCCGGTGTCGACAAGTCGAAGATCCAGTCCGAAATCTCGCAGCTGCAGGACCAGCTGCGCAGCATCGCCTCGTCCGCCTCCTTCTCCGGTGAAAACTGGCTGCAGGCGGATATCGGCGGCCGCACCAACGCCACGAACGGCGAGATCTATGCCAGCGATCCGGTGATGAAGCAGGTGATCGGCTCGTTCACCCGCGATGCGAACGGCAATGTCGCCGTACAGCCCATCCCGATCAAGCTCGACGAAACCACGGTTCTCTTTGACCTTTCCGGTGGCGACGCCGGTCTCCTCGACGCCAACATGCTCAAGGGCTTCCGCGAAGTTCAGGACACGCTCGGCAATGATCGCTACGCCAAGATCAATACCAACGCGATGAGCGATACCACCGCCAAGTGGGTGGAAATCGGCGGCAACGTCTGGGCGAAGGCCGATACGACCGGAAACCTGCTGAGCGGCACCAACGCCGACTACCTGATCAAGATCGGCGGCGGATTTGTCGATGCCGTCTACAACGGCACGGCCGGCGGCTACGACATCGACACCAATGCCCTCGTCGCGACCAATGCCACGATCGGCTATACCAAAAGCGTTTCGGTTTCCGAACTCGATATCACGATGCTCGACGACTACCGCAACAGCGCGGCAGCGACCTATCTCGGCATGGGCACGGACGTCGATGACGCCAACATCATGGATGCTCTGATTTCCTTCGTCGACGCTCAGCTCGAAGCGCTCACCAGCTCGACTGCGAAACTCGGCTCGATTTCGATGCGCATCGAAATGCAGGAAGATTTCGTCTCCAAGCTCACCGACTCCATCGATAGCGGTATCGGCCGCCTCGTCGATGCGGACATGAACGAAGAATCGACCAGGCTCAAGGCCCTGCAGACCCAGCAGCAGCTTGCGATCCAGTCGCTCTCGATCGCCAACACCAATTCCGAGAATATTCTGTCGCTCTTCCGTCAGTAAGCGGCGCTCTTGGCTAGGAGCGGTTCGTCCCGCTCTGACACGGCAGCAGCAATATTCAGGAAAGAAAACCGCGTCTCGCAAGAGGCGCGGTTTTTCGCTTTTCGCCGTGTGGCTTGCGCGAAACCTGCACGACTGTCGGGCGGGGGCGTCCATACCGCTTTAACGGCTTGCCAATCCACGACTGCCTTTGATAACTGTCGCGTTAACGATTTGTTAAGAACGACAGGCCGCCTCGCATCCGTGATGCTGACAGGCGGTAAGCATGATGCCTCTCGTCGTTTCCGGTGAAGTACTCCGGATTCCTCAGAATATCTGACCGAGGCACGGCCAATGACCAGTATCCTAACCAATACTGCCGCGATGGCGGCACTGCAGACCCTGCGCGGCATCGACCGCAACATGGAAATCACCCAGGCACGGGTTTCTTCCGGCATGCGGGTCCAGACGGCTGCGGACAATGCGGCGTATTGGTCCATCGCGACGACGATGCGCTCCGACAACCACGCGCTGTCGACGATCCAGGATGCGCTTGGCCTTGGCGCGGCAAAGGTGGACACCGCCTATGCCGCAATGGAAAGCGCCATCGACACGGTCATGGAAATCAAGTCCAAGATCGTTGCCGCCTACGGCGTCGGCGCCAACCGCAACAAGATTCAGGAAGAAATCACCCAGCTTCAGGAGCAGTTGAAGAGCATTGCCGACTCCGCCACCTTCTCCGGTGAGAACTGGTTGCAGGACTATATCAGCGATGGCGGCACCAATGCCCAGGAAAAGCCGGTCGTCAAACAGGTGGTTGCGTCTTTTACGCGAACCGCGTCGGGTGAGGTCGCCGTCAAGACCGTCGACTATACCTTGGATTCGAGCACCGTTCTTTTCGACCTGAACGGAGGAAAACTCGGCATTCTCGATTCTTCGGTCCGCTTCGTCGCCGAAACTGAAACGGCGGTCACCGTCGTCACCACGAATGCCGGGGTTTCCACCGAAGCGGATTACGCTGTTCCATTCTTCACCGAAAGCCAATTGACGGCCTTGGGCGCCGATACCAACGTTGCCGATGCGCGCATCTATACCGTCGGCGGCAACTCCTACATGAAGGTAGCCGAGGGCCAATGGGCTCGTGTGACGACGACGGACCCCGCCACCGCACCGGCGGTCACGACCGCTGTTCATCAGAACGGTGGTACGAGCTACTACTTCGTCGTTCTACCCGCCAACAACCTCGACAATCGCAAGCTCGACATCTCAGTCGTGACCGTCGATCTGGACAAGCTGGCGGATGTTGCGTCGGAGATGAACACGATGGTGCCGGGTTCTGCTCCCGATAACGAAGCCGTGCTCGATATGCTGGAGCGGTTCCTGGACAAGCAGCTCCTAGCGATGACCAGCGCGGCGTCCAGCCTCGGCTCGATCCAGAAGCGCATCGATCTGCAGGAAGGTTTCGTCGCCTCGCTGACGGACGTGATCGACAAGGGCGTCGGTCGTCTGGTGGATGCGGACATGAACGAGGAATCGACTCGCCTCAAGGCCCTCCAGACACAGCAGCAGCTCGGCATCCAGTCGCTGCAGATCGCCAATACCAACGCTGAAAACATTCTCCAGCTGTTCCGGCAGTAGCACGTCTAGATTGATCCTCCGGATGTCTCGTCGAACCGGTCGTTTGAGGCTGACGCGATGCGCCATCTTCATCCTCGCGCAAGTTTGATTGCCTACCGTTTCGCTACGATGCGGCGGATTTTGCGAGGTCCTGCTGCGGATGAACGAACGGCAACCTTATCGGGATGATACGATGATTGCAGCGGCGACATTTGGCTTCTTCCGCCTGCTCATGACGAGCGGCGCACGAAGGAGCACGGCAGGGCAGGGAGTGTTTCGATGAGCGCTTCTCTCGCACGCTACTTGAAGGACTTCAGCGAGCCGCAGTCCGTGCCCCTGCCATTGATGGCGGATGATCTTGCCGGCGGTCTCGACGAGGATCTGGCGCTTCCCGCTATGGTTGAGGCCCCCGTGGATATCGAGGCCGAGCGCGCGGAAGCCTATTCAAAGGGTTACGAGACGGCTTCCGAGGAATCACAGCAGCGTTTCGGCGAGGAGCGCCAGGCACTTGTCGCAGCGCACGCAGAGGAAATGGCGGCGCTCCGCGAAAAATACGAGTCTGAGGCCGCAGCCTTGATCGCCGCGGGACTTCAGGAAATCGCCGGGGCAGCGGCCCAGGCGGTTAGCGATCAAACGGCAAGGATTCTGGCGCCGCTTCTTGACGAAGCCTTGGTCGCAAAAGCGGTTTCGGACATGGCCGACCTTATTCGAGACGCGATGCTCGAAGGCGATGTCGGAACGGTCAACATTCGCGGCCCGCTGCATTTGTTCGAAAAACTCCAGGTTGCGCTGGGAGGGTCGGCGCCTCTTCTGCGCCATGTCGAGGCGCCCGATCTGGATATCTCGGTCGATATCGGTGAGACCGCGCTTGTAACCCGCATGTCCGCGTGGGCTGCAAGTCTGAAAAAGGTATTGGCATGAGCGAGGGCGAAAATCACCATCACGGCAAGAACGAGGTCGTCATCGTCAAGCGGCATGGCGGCGGGCACGATGAGGGTCACCATGGCGGTGCCTGGAAGATTGCCTATGCCGACTTCATGACCGCGATGATGGCGTTCTTCCTCGTCATGTGGCTCGTCAATGCCGCCAACGAGGAAACGAAGGCCTCGATGGCGAGCTATTTCAACCCGATCAAGCTCTCCGACGAAACCCCGGCCGAGAAGGGGCTAGAAAAGCCTGTCGACGCGGCAGAGGGACAGGAGAGCGGCGAGCGCTCGCGGGTCAAGGCGGATGCGGATGTCCAAGGGTCCGCGGCTGCGACCGGCGAGGATATGACCTCGACCTCCGGCGACGAGCCCAACTATTCCGAAGCCGATTTCTTTGAAAATCCCTATTCCGTTCTCGCCGAGATCGCACAGGAAGTAGGCCAGCAGGCCAATGTCAGCGCGAAGGGTGAGGGCGGAGCAAGCGAGTCCGGCCCTGCCACCGGTGCCGATGGCGGTGAAGCCTATCGCGACCCATTTGATCCGGATTTCTGGACGCGGCAGATTGAGGTTGCGCGGGCCGACGGTTCCGACAAGGCCGTGAAGGGAGCTCCCGTGGAGGATCCGACCGCGGAGGCCGTTCAAACTGCGCCGCGGCAGGATCCGGGCGTGCCGCCGGTTGAGATGGCTGTCGCTCTCCCCATGCCACGGCCCGATCCGGCCAAACTCGACAAGACGCAAGCCGACAGATCGGAGAAACCCGAGGCGCAGGAAGCTGCCAAGGGCTCGAAGGCAGAACAACAGGCAGCGGAGAAGCTACGCGAGGAAATCCAGGAGCAGATTTCCGGCGTCGCAGGTAAACTCGCCGAAGGGCTGGTCGTGACGCCGGCGGAGGGTGGCCTTCTCGTCACCATTTCGGATCAGGCCAATGATCCGATGTTCAACGTCGGCTCGGCCGTACCCCGTCGGGAAATGGTCCTGGCGATGGAGAAGCTCGGCCAGATCCTCAAGGATCGCAAAGGCAGCGTCATCGTGCGCGGTCATACGGACGGCCGCCAGTTCAAGGGTGGCCAGAACGACAACTGGCGCCTTTCCATGGCCCGCGCCCATAGCGCTTATTATATGCTGGTGCACGGCGGGTTGACCGAAGACCGCGTCAAGCAGGTTTCGGGCTTTGCCGACAGGCGGCTTCAGGTGGCCGATGACCCACTTGCGGCGGCAAACCGCCGCATCGAAATCCTGCTCCAGGCGGACGAGGGATAATATGGCGCTTGCGGGCATACGGTCTCTGTTCACGGCTGCTCTGGTCCTGGGGACGGCTCTTACGCATCCGGCGTTTGCGCAGGATCGTACCGACCTGCCGCCCTACGCCATGCTGCGTTCGCTCCAGTTCGTGCAAGATTCCGTTGTCCTCGGCGACCATTCCGCAGCGGAAATGCAGCGCTTCATGCTGGCAACCATCGACCAGCGTTTGAGAACCGCCGATCCCTCGATCTTCGAGGATCCGCGCAATGTCGATGCTGCATTGGTCTACGCCATGAGCGGTGGCAATCCCGAAACGCTCGAATATCTCGCCTCCCGCGACATCGCCGGCAATTTCGACAATCGCGTCGCCGAAGCGCTCAGAAAATATCTGAGCGGCAAGGGGACCCTGGTCGCGAAGAGCCTGGGAGAGATGACGAAGGAATATCGCGACGAGAAGCTCGGCCCGTATCTTGCCCTGGTCAGCGGCAATGTGGCGGTGGTGAATGATCCGAAGGCGGCACTCGGCTTTTACGATTGGGCACGGCTGACTGCGCCTGGTACCATTATCGAAGAAGCTGCTCTTCGCCGTTCGGTGGCCATTACAGTCGACGCCAATATGGTGGAAGAGGCGCTTTCCTATTCGCGCCGATATGCCCGCCGTTTTATTCATTCCCCTTATGCCAGCCAGTTCGCCGATTTCTTCGTGCAGCTTGTCGTCGCCCATTTCGGTGCGATTACGGAAGAAGACATCGACGGGGCGATCGAGTTCATGGATGCCGACCGTCGCCGGGAGGTCTTCCTGCGCATTGCCCGCGCAGCAGCCATCGCCGGCAACAACGATCTCGCTCGGGTCGCCTCCGCGAAAGCTGAAGCATTGGCGGGAAATCCTGCGCCCGAGGCGCTCGCGCGGCTTTATGGCGGCTTCGCCGATATTCCCACGAATGACATTCATGCAGCCATGAAGACGATCAGCGACGTTCCCGAAGAAACGCTTTCGGTGCGTGACAGAGCTCTGCGCGAGGCGGCAAAAGCCATTGCGGAACAGGTCGTTAGCAAGCCGATAAAGGAAAGCTTCGCGCAAGACGAAGCAATCAATGTGACCCCCACAGAAGACGCGAAGTCCCCAGTCGCGTTGCCCAGAAATGAGATCGCTGGGCCTGCCTCCGCCGCGGAAGATCCGAGGGCCGGCACCGCTGTCAAATTCGATCCGGCCTTCCAGACATACGTCGATAGTGGTCGTTCGAAATTGAATGCTATCGATGAAATGCTGAAGGAGGAGAGTCCGTCCAAATGATTACAGACATTCTGGGTGGCAAGACCGGTGCAGCCGATGCGGCTTCGTCGGCAAAACAAGCTGTCGGCGGCCGGAAGGGCGCCGATGCTTCACCGAACGGCTTCTCCGACGCCCTTTCGGATCTGGATCAAGACGTGCCTTCGCAGGGCAAGGACGACGTACTGGATGACGGCGAGCCTTCCGAGGAGGATCGCCTGAGCGCTGGCGAAAAGGCGGCAACGCGCAAACCGATCATCGACCTCAGACCGGAAAGCCTTCGGCGCACACCAGAGAGAAGCGAAAGCGTCCTCGATGCAGTCGCCAAGGTCGTCGCGGCAAACGATGAGAAACAGCTGACGCCGGCGGAGAAGAAACTTCGCGATGCGCTCGCCACCGCTAAGGCCATCGTCCGGAAGTCGGATGAACTGGCCGCTGCCCGCAAACCCGATGCCAACGGCGACCAGGCGGAGCCTGAAGAGGTAGACGCAGGTCTCGATCTTTCCATTCTGGATGCCGACGACAGCAAGATTGCCGATGTCCTGTCGTTGTTGGGCGGTGAGGTAGCCGCAAGCGAGCTTCAGGCCGCGATGCCGAAAAACGCGGGCGGCCCTCAGGGCAAACGGCAGAAGGATGCGGAGGATCGGATCCAGGTCGGCGCCAACGGTGCCGGGGAAACCGGCCGTTTCAGCCTGGCCAGCGCGTCCTCGGATTCGCTCTCCTTGCCGGCCGATCGCGAGACGAGCGTTCCTGGGACCGGCCAGTTTCGCTTCACCAATGCCCGTGGGGACGGTCAGAGCCTCAATATGACCGTGGACGAGCGCAGTGGCGAACGACCGACCGTGGAATTCAAGGCTTCATCGAACGCAGCCGTTGAAAATGTCACTGTGCTCGAGTCGCGGCGGTTCCTGGGCCTCGCGCAGAATTCGAACAGCGCCAATCTGACGGCAATGCTGTCAGGCAATTCCGAATGGGCGGCAGCCATGCATCCGAGTTCGGAACTCTCCAACGTCGCGGCGCAGAGCAGCACCGGCACCGTGGTCAATACGCTCAAGCTGCAGATGAACCCGCATGATCTGGGGTCGGTGACGGCTATGCTCCGGCTTCACGGCGAAGCGCTGAACGTTCATCTCACCGTCGAAACACGAGCCGCCTATATGCAGCTCAGCGAAGACAGCAGCGGTATCCTCGACGCGCTTCGCGCCCAGGGCTTTGCCGTCGAACAGGTGACCATCAGCATTGCTCCGACGGCAGATTCGGAAGGGGCCGGCGGTCAACAAGGGCAGCAGGGTCAGACGGGTCCGCAAACTCAGGCTGATGGTGGGCGGCAGGGTTCTGCTGCCGGACGCGGCCAGGAGCAGGCAGGAAACCGTCAGTCGGCCGGGTTAGATGCGAGGAATACGAATGACGCGGCTTCGGACAGCACGGCAGGTACGCCTTCTGGCGGCACTCGCCCTGGTGATCTCTACCTCTGAGGCGCCCGCCGGGTCCCTTTTCAGCGCATCCACACAGCTTGCTCCTCGAACTCCGACAATCGCCAGCGCCCCGGCCTCTCCCCGGGCGCCGGTCAACCCCGGAGCTTGTGAACGCGAGATCCAAGCTGCGGCTGCGAAGTACGGGATTCCGGAAGGCATTCTTTATTCGGTCGGATTGACCGAGACGGGGCGCAAGGGGAGCCTGAGTCCATTCGCGATGAACGTGGAAGGCAAGGCCCATTTTTCGGCTTCGCAACAGGAGGCAATCGCCACATTCCAGGCGGCAAGGCGGCAGGGGATGAAGTTGATCGACATCGGCTGCATGCAGATCAATCATCATTTCCACGGCGAAAATTTTTCGTCTCCGGAAGAGATGTTCGATCCAAGGCGCAATGTAGAGTATGCGGCGAAGTTCCTGCGCAACCTCCACGACCGGCACGAGACATGGACTATGGCGGTAGCAAGATACCACGCCGGCCCCAATAACGATCCGGCGCAGAAGAGATATGTCTGCCGTGTGATCAGCAATTTGGTTGCGACGGGCTACGGAAACTGGACGACCAACGCCTCCCGCTTCTGTAATAGCTAAGCAACCTGAGGCTGAATCTCTCGGCGAAAGAATCGCAAAATTGTGCCGTTGACGAAATATGGCGAAAATGGCAGCGCAAGCACTCTTTGAAGAGGTGTTAATTTTTCCACTAAAATTTTGTGCCGCCTAAGCGGGTACCCACTACATCTAGTGCAAATCGCGAGCCAATGGTTAATCAACTATTAATTTGTTTGGTTAATTTCATACAGCTTGTCTCCGATTCCCGCGATTCGTACCCATAGATCAATCGAGGTACCACAACTGATTCGGAGGCGGCGAATGATCGTAGTGGTTGATGAGCGTGAGCTCGTGAAAGACGGATACACTTCTCTTTTCGGACGTGAAGGAATTCCGTCCACAGGGTTTGATCCAAAAGAATTCGGCGAATGGGTCAATACGGCGGCTGATGCGGATATCGCTGCGGTTGAGGCCTTTCTGATCGGGCAGGGCGAGCGGACGCTTGAACTGCCGCGGGCCATCCGCGACCGGTCCATGGCACCGGTGATCGCAGTCAGCGACGCTCCGTCTCTGGAGGCAACCCTTGCCTTCTTCGACAGCGGCGTCGATGACGTGGTGCGCAAGCCGGTTCATCCCCGCGAAATCTTGGCACGTGCGGCCGCAATCCGCCGCCGTCTGAAGGCAATCGCGAACTTCACCGATATCGGTCCCATCCGGGTTTTCTCCGATGGTCGTGACCCGGAGATCGAGGGGGAAGTTTTCGCGCTTCCGCGTCGCGAGCGGCGCATTCTGGAATACCTGGTCTCCAACCGCGGCCGGCGTGTTTCCAAGACGCAGATCTTCAATGCCATCTACGGCATCTTCGACGAAGAAGTCGAAGAGAACGTCGTTGAAAGCCATATCAGCAAGCTGCGCAAGAAACTGCGCAAGAAGCTCGGCTTCGATCCCGTCGATTCCAAGCGTTTCCTTGGCTATTGCATCGACTGGAACTGATTTTCAGAAGGGCCTTGCCGCTTATTTTCAGCGGACACGGAAAGCAGACAGCTTCACGCAAGGCCCGCATCCTACTCTCTTCATCAGATAAAGCGGAGATTTCCTATGAGCATTTTCGGCACGATGAAAACGGCCGTCTCGGGTATGAATGCCCAGGCCAATCGCCTCGGCACAGTCGGCGACAACATCGCCAATTCGAGCACAGCCGGCTACAAGCGTGCGTCAACGGCTTTCTCTTCGTTGGTACTGCCCTCCACCCAGGGTTCCTATTCGTCGGGAGGCGTGGAAACCAATGTCCGCTACAGCATCGCCGAACAGGGCGGTATCCAGTACACGACGTCGAACACCGATCTCGCCATCCAGGGCGAAGGCTTCTTCATCGTCAGCGATCAGAATGGTTCTCCCTATCTGACCCGCGCCGGCGCCTTCCAGAAGGACGCCAACGGTTATCTCGTCAACACCGCCGGTTATCAGCTCATGGGTTACCCCTACGGTTCCAACCCGCCGGCTGCGGTCGTCAACGGCTTCAATGGTCTCGAGGCGATCAACATCAACGACTTTGGTCTGGTATCCTCGCCGTCCAGCCAGGGCAGCTTCCCGGCCAACCTGGACAAGGAAGCGGCTATCGTGCCCGCTGGCACTCGTCCGAGCGACAACGTCGCCACCAGCGTGATCACCAACAAGAGTTCGCTGACGGCTTACGACCATGCCGGTGCCAAGGTTCTTTACGACTTCTATTACACAAAGACTGCCAATAACGAGTGGGAAGTTACTGTCTATCGCCAGGATCAGTCTACGAACGGCGGCTTCCCATATACGGTGACTGCGCCGGAGGTGCTCGTACAACAGAAGGCCACTCTACGGTTCGATCCCAATACCAACAAGTTGCTGGCCGCTCCTTATGTTGTCGGCCCTCCGTCGACGGGATCGATGAAGAATATCGTCATCACCGACCCCAACGATGGCGCGACCCCTGCGCAGACGATCGATATCGACCTTTCCGCCATGACTCAGTTTGCCAGCGACTTTACGCCGGGCAAGGGCATCATCGACGGCAACGCGCCGAGCCCGATCACGGACGTGGAAATCGGCGGTGATGGTCTGGTCACTGCAGTCTACCAGGATGGCGGTCGCCGTGCGATCTACCAGGTGGCGCTAGCCACCGTTCCGGCGATCGACAAGATGCTGCCGCAGAACGGCAACGTCTATCTGCCGACCAATGACTCCGGCGTCGTAACCATCGGCTTCCCGCAGAGCGGTTCTTTCGGCCAGGTTTATTCCGGTGCTCTGGAGAGTTCCAACGTCGATATCGCCAGCGAGCTGACCGAAATGATCGAATCGCAGCGCGTCTACACGGCGAACTCCAAGGTGTTTCAGACCGGCTCAGATTTGATGGACGTCCTCATCAACCTGAAGAGATAACCGGACGGGACGATCGAGAGAATAAGTCTCAAGAGGTTAGTAAAAAATGTCGCTTGCATCAGCATTGTCCACGGCTCAGTCCATCTTCACCAACTCCGGCACGCAGTCCGGTGTGGTGTCGAAGAACATTGCCAATGCGCAGAACCCGGATTATGTCCGCCGCTCCGCGGTGGTCGTGACCGGCGGCAACGGCGCAGTGATCGACGACATCGTTCGCGCCCAGAACTCTCCGCTCCTGCGCCAGACGATCGAAAGCACCTCCGTTGCAAACGGTCAGGCGACACTCCTTGCTGGTCTCACCGAGATCAAGAACCTGATGGGGGGGAACAACAACGAAATCTCCCCCGCCAAGCTCATCACCGCCTTCCGCAACAACCTGGATGCCTTTACCTCCAAGGCAAACGATACCGGTCTTGGTGGTGCAGTCATTTCCACGGCGCAGGATCTCGCGAACGGTCTGAACACGGCGGCTGACAAGCTTCAGAAGATCCGCAAGGATGCCGACGACCAGATCAAGCAGGACGTCGACACGCTTAACGCGCTGCTTTCCAAGTTCGAGGCGGTCAACAACCAGGTCAAGAACGCGACGGCGAGCGGCGCGGATGCGAACGACGCGCTGGATGAACGTGACGGTCTTCTCAAGAAGATAGCCGAAATCGTCGGCGTAACCTCCTATGTTCGCGGCGACAACGACATGGTGCTCTACACCTCCGATGGTGTGACGCTATTCGAGGCCGTGCCCCGCAAGGTTACGTTCCAGGCGACCGCAGCTTTCGATGCCTCTACAGTCGGAAACGGCGTCTATATCGATGGAGTGGCGCTGAAGCCTGGCGTATCCGGCAACACCAGCGCCAAAGGGTCGCTTCAGGCGCTGTTGCAGGTTCGCGACACGGTCGCCCCCATCTTCCAGAGCCAGCTCGACGAAATTGCGCGCGCCCTGATTACTACTTTTGCAGAGACCGGGCCAACCGGTGCACTCGTTCCCCAGACCGGCCTTTTCACTTATAAGGATGCGGCAGGCGTCCAACAAACTGCTATCCCGGCTGCCGGCACCATTGTTCCGGGGATCGCATCTCGGATTTTCGTCAATCCGGTCGTTGTTCCTCCTGCGGGCACGCCGGACAAGTTGCGCGACGGCGGCATCAACGGCGCGGCCTACGTCGTCAACACCGGCGGCAGCAGCTATCGTGACTTGCTGGACAAGTACAACGAAAGCCTCGAGGGCCCGATGACCTTCGACAACAACACGGAAATCGCGGACGCGCCGGATCTTCTCTCTTTCGCCGCAGATTCCATGGGTTGGCTGGAACAGCTTCGCAGTACCGCAACTTCGTCCGACGAGACGAAGACGGCGCTTCTGACCCGCACCCTCGAAGCCTATTCCAGCAGCACGGGCGTCAGTCTCGACGAGGAACTGTCGCTGCTGCTTGATATCGAACAGTCCTACAAGGCCGGTACCAAACTGATGGCGACGGTCGATGAGATGATGCAGGCCCTGCTGGATATTGCGAGCTGATTATGAAAACCTCTTTTGTTTCAACATTGTCCATTCAGACGACCATGCGAAACGCCATTTCAGGCGTTCAGCGCGAGATGGTGAAGGCGAACCAGGAAGCCGTCACGCAGAAACACGCGGACCTTGGCGTTGCGCTCGGGGCCAATACCTCTCGCGCTATCGATCTTTCTCGGGATATCACCCGCATCGAGTCGCTTTACAACACCGCGTCGCTCGCGACGCAGCGGCTGGAAAGCGCCGAACTTGCCCTGTCGAAGATGAACGAACTCGGGCTCGATATTCAGGGCGCAATTCTGACCCTTGGCAATTCCACGGACGCTACGAGCCTCGCCACGGCCCGCACGACGATGCAGTCCGCCCTCGACGCCTTCACGAATTTTGCGAACACATCGGTCCAGGGCGAATACATTTTCGCCGGCATCAATACCGACGTGAAGCCGATGGAAGATTATTTTGCAGCGGGATCGCCCGCCAAGGCGGCATTCGATACCGAGCTGAACCACTTCATGTCGACGCAGGTTCCCGTTATCGCGAGCCTGTCGGTAATGACAGAAACCCAGATGAATACCTTTCTCGATGATCTCGGGAAGAAGTTCGATGGCACAGCCCCGCTCACAAGCCCGCCGCATCCGGCGGCTCTTGCGGGCCAGGATTTCTGGACGACGTTCTTTTCCGACGCCAGCGACGAAAACATGAAGAGCCGCATCAGCCAGAGCGAAGTGGTCGAAAGCTCCACCAACGCCAATAAGGCAGGCATGCGCAAATTCGCTTTCGCCTCGATCGTGTCGCTGGAGCTGCTGCAGCCGAACATGGACGACAAGGCCCGCCAGGCGGTTGGGGCGCGGACACGGTCTGTCATCAGCGAGGCGATGAACGGTGTAGATAGTATTAACCAGCAGCGGACTACAATCGGTATTTATACCGAACGCGTCTCCAAGGCTGAGGAAAGGTTGCAGGCGCAGAAAGATATTCTGACGAAGGGCCTGATAGGCCTTGAGAATGTCGATCCGGAGGAAGCTGCGACCCGTCTTAACGCACTGAAGACGCTTCTGGAAACCGCATACACGGTAACGGCAAAGATACAGCAGTTGAGCCTTGCCAACTTCCTTTGATGACTAAAGGAAGGCTCATGAAGAAGGATACATGAATGTACCAGTTTTCATATGCCGAGATCATGGAGGATGGCGTTGCAAACGCCAAGGATCGTGAACGGCAGGCCCTCGATCGTTCGATCGAACTGTTGGCGTCAGCCCGCGACGATGGCCATTATACGCGCACGACCGTCGAGGCTCTTTTTTATACCCGGCGCGTGTGGATCAGGTTCATTGAGGACCTAAAGCAGCCGGACAACGAGCTGGCAACGGAACTGCGCGCTGATCTGATCTCTATCGCTATCTGGATATTGAAGGAATGCGAAAAGATCCGGAAACGCGAGTCGACCAATTTCCAGGGCATTATAGACGTGACCACCATCATCAGGGATGGACTTAAATGAAAAGTACGCTTCGCATCTCTTTGAAGTCCGGCGAGAGGATCTTCATCAACGGCGCTGTGTTGCGCGTTGATCGGAAGGTCGCGCTGGAATTCCTCAACGACGTCACGTTCTTGCTGGAAAACCACGTTCTTCAGCCGGAGGATGCGACCACGCCGCTCAGGCAGCTCTATTTCATCGCCCAGATGATGCTGATCAACCCTGAGGGCAAGGAACAGTCGATGACGCTGTTCCGTAAATCGGTGGCCATGCTTCTCACGTGCTTCCATGACGATGAGGTGCTGGCGGAGCTGAAGCGGATCGACGGGATGGTGGCGTCCGGCCGGGCGTTCGACGCTCTCAAGGCGATCCGTGCCCTCTATCCGACGGAAGATCGCATCCTGAACAATCAGGAGATCGCGCCGGCAACCGTCGAACGCATCCGCAAGGAGATTGCACCATGGCGGTAGATCCGATTACCTCGGCAACGGCCAATCCATGGGCGAATGCCGGTGCCTCGACCGACGCCTCGAAGAATGCCAGCCTGAATTACAACAACTTCCTGCAACTCCTCATCGCGCAGATGAAGTATCAGGATCCGACCGATCCGATGGACGCGAGCGAGCAGATCGCCCAGCTTGCGACATTCTCCCAGGTCGAGCAGTCGATCCAGACGAACACCCACCTGAAGAGCATGCTTCAGGCGGAAGCTCTGACCCGCGCCACCGACCTCATCGGCAAATACGTTAAGAGCGCCGACGATACGATGACCGGCAAGGTCAAGGAAGTCGAAGTCTACGCCGACGGCGTCGTCGCCATCACCGACAAAAACGATAAGATTCTGCTCCAGGCCGGCGTCGTGTTTTCCGACACGCCATTGACGACCGGTACCAAAGACACCGCTGACGGCTCGACGGATAGCGACGATACCGATAATAATACCTGATCGAGTCACAGGCGAATCGGACGTGCGCGATGAATGAGGCGGATGCCCTTGATATCATGCAGGCAGCGATCTGGACGGTCCTGATCGCCTCCGGTCCGGCCGTCCTCGTGGCCATGGTCGTCGGCGTCGCGATCGCCTTTCTTCAGGCCCTGACGCAAATCCAGGAAATGACGCTGACCTTCGTGCCCAAGATCGTTGCCATCATGGTAACGATCGGTATCACGGCGCCGTTCATTGGCGGCCAGATCAATCTGTTCGCCAATCTGGTCTTTTCACGGGTGCAATCCGGTTTCTGACCGGCTCCACCCGCTTCTGTTTCGCCTTCCCCACCTTCGCGCAAGCTTCGCCGTTTAGGCATGACGTGAAACTGGCAGGACCATGTCCTGCCGCCATCTCATGAAGAGACGGGACGTCCATGGCGCAACCACCTGCTTTATCCATTCCGAAGGTAACCCCGAGCGGCCGCGATGTCGGCTTTGCACTCGGCATCGTCGCCATCCTCTGCATCCTTTTCTTACCGATACCGCCGTTCTTGATCGACGTCGGACTGGCTTTTTCGATCGCCTTTTCGGTGCTGATCCTGATGGTCTCGCTGTGGATCCAGCGGCCGTTGGATTTCTCTTCGTTCCCGACCATCCTGCTGATCGCGACCATGGTGCGGCTGTCGCTGAACATCGCGACAACCCGTGTGATCCTGTCGCATGGGCATGAAGGGCACGGGGCGGCGGGCAATGTCATCCAGGGGTTCTCGAGCCTCGTCATGTCGGGCGATTTCGTCATCGGCGTGATCGTCTTCATGATCCTGGTGACGGTGAACTTCATCGTCATCACCAAGGGCGCGACGCGCATCGCGGAAGTCGGCGCGCGCTTCACCCTCGACGCCATCCCCGGCAAACAGATGTCGATCGACGCTGACCTCTCGGCCGGCATCATCGATGAGAAAGAGGCCCAGCGCCGCCGCTCCGAGCTCGAAGAAGAAAGCTCCTTCTTCGGGGCCATGGACGGTGCGTCGAAATTCGTACGCGGCGACGCGATCGCCGGCCTCATCATCACCGCCATCAACATCTTCGGCGGCATCATCATCGGCTATTTCCGCCACGGCATGGAAATCGGCGAAGCGGCCGACGTTTTCGTTAAGTTGTCGGTCGGCGACGGTATCGTCTCGCAGATCCCGGCTCTCATCGTTTCGCTTGCCGCAGGCCTCCTGGTCACCCGCGGCGGTACGGCGGGATCGACCGACAAGGCTGTCGTCGATCAGCTGGCCGGTTATCCGCGCGCTCTTTCGGTGTCCGCCGGTCTTATGGCGCTTCTTGCCATTGTCCCCGGCCTGCCGCTTTTGCCTTTCCTGACGCTCGGCGCCCTCATGGGCTTCGGCGCCTGGCTGGTTCCGCGTCGCATCGAGGCGGAAAACAAGGCCCGCCGCGAAGACGAGGAAAAGAAGGTCGTCCAGACCAAGGAAGCGGAAAAGGATTCCGTCAAGTCGGTTCTCAAGACCGCGGAAATCGAGCTTGCTCTGGGCAAGCAGGTTTCCACGCGTCTCCTCGGCGCCCATCAGGAGCTCGCCTTCCGCGTCGGCAAGATGCGCAAGAAGTTTGCTACCCAGTACGGCTTCGTGGTTCCGGAAATCAAGGTAACCGACGACATCGCCATACCGGAAAAGTCCTATGGCATCCGCATTCACGGTACGACGATCGCATCGAACACCCTGCGTGTCGGCGATGTCCTGGTCGTCACCGGCTCTGGCCGCAAGCCAAGCATCCCGGGTGACGAGATCCGCGAACCGGCTTTCGGCATGCCGGCGGTTTCGATCCTGGAAACCTTTGCAGAAGATCTGAAGCGCGAAGGCTTCCACCCGATCGACAACGTTTCGGTCGTGCTGACGCACCTCTCCGAGGTCATCCGCAACAACCTGCCGCAGCTTCTGTCCTACAAGGACGTCAAGATCCTGATCGAGCGTCTCGATCCGGAATACAAGAAGCTGGCAGACGAGATCTGCTCGTCGCACATGTCCTATTCCGGCCTGCAGGCAGTGCTCAAGCTGCTGCTCGCCGAACGCGTATCGATCCGCAACCTGCATCTCATCCTGGAGGCCGTCGCGGAACTCGCGCCGCACGTTCGCAAGACCGAGCAGATCGTGGAGCACGTGCGCGTGCGCATGGCGCAGCAGCTGTGCGGCGACCTTGCCGACAATGGTGTGTTGCGCGTGCTTCGTCTCGGCAACAAGTGGGATATGCTCTTCCATCAGGCGCTCAAGCGCGACAACAAGGGCGAGGTGGTCGAATTCGACATCGATCCGCGAACGCTCGAAGAGTTCAGCGAGCAGGCCACCAAGGTCATTCGCGAATTCATGGACAGAGGTCTGCCCTTCGTCCTCGTGACGTCGCCGGAAACCCGTTCCTATGTCCGCATGATCATCGAACGGTTGTTCGCCACCTTGCCGGTCCTCTCCCATGTGGAACTGGCCAAGGGGCTCGAGATCAAGATCCTCGGGGCCATTTCGTGATGAAGCGTTTCGGGGCGGACGTTTTATTCCGCCCCGAAAACCCCTAGAGTGTCCGCAAAGGACGATTCTCACATGATAACCGACCCGCAAGGGACCATACTCGCGCTTTTCCTGGCATTCTGCCGAATGGGAGGGTGCGTCATGGTGCTTCCGGGCTTTGGAAGCGCACGCGTACCGCCGCAGGTCAGACTATTTGCAGCCGTCGCTCTTTCCATGGCCATGTTGCCGGTCCTGTGGGATGTGATCTATCCGAAGGCCTCTTCTCCGAGTGCTACTTTCATCGGTCTGATCTTTACGGAAGCGATGATTGGCATCGTGTACGGGTTGATTGCCCGTCTTTATACGCTCGGCATGCAGTTTACGGGTTCGATCCTGACCATGGCAATCGGCTTCACCGCACCCGGCGGTCATGACGTTCTCGAAGATACCAACGAAAACCAGCTCACGAACCTGCTCACGCTGAGCGGTCTGCTCTTGCTGTTCATGATGGACTTCCACCACGTGGTGTTCCGCGCGCTGATCGATTCCTACACGGCCACGCCCGTCGGCGCGGTCATTGATTCGCAAAAGATGCTGATCACTCTGACCGACACCCTGCGGGCCTCGACCATGATCATGCTGAGACTGGCAAGTCCGTTTCTGATCTATGGTCTGATGTTCAACGTGGCGGTTGGCCTCGTCAACAAACTCGCGCCGCAGATCCCGGTGTATTTCATCTCGACGCCCTTCCTTCTCATGGGCGGGCTTTTCCTTCTCTATCTGTCGATCGCCGCTCTTGTCCGCCAGTATGCGGATGGGTTCGCGCCGATCTTCCTGTCTTTCTAGGGGAGCGGTATGGCCGGTCCAGTCAAACGTTCTGAAAAGCTCAAGCGCCTCGTGGCGGTCCAGCGGCATATCGAAAAAATGGCGGAGCACGAACTCGCGGCGACCACTCGTCATCGCGCAGAGGTGAACCAGTCCATGGAGGAAGTGATCGATGCGATCGGTTCCATGCACCCCATCCACCGTCAGTTTTCGCAGCAATATGCCGAGCGCTTCGGGCGTCTGACCACCAAGGAACGCCAGCTTGCCGGCGTCCAGCAGCTCCAGGAAATGAAGGTGCTGAAGGAGCGGACAAAGGCGGACCGTCTGCAGGACAATATGAAGGATGCGCGCGATAGCGAGGACCGCGAAGCCGCCGACAATTCTATATATGAACTCATCGAGATCACTCTCGCTTCGCAGATGATCAAATAGGCGCCAGCCTCCAGCAAGCTTCGCGAGCCATAGTCTCCTCATTGCGCAGATCACCCGGCACGAATTCAGTCCGGACGGGATGCTGCACTGTTTCAAATTGCTGCCGTCGATGCGCGCATTCCGTAGAATGCGTCTCGCGGCGTTCATGAAAGGAGCTCACGTGGCGATTTCACCTCCGACCGATCTGGTCCTGGACGTCGTACGTGCGGCGGACCCGACCGCCGTTCAAGAGGCCCAGGCCAAACTGAAGGCGAACAAGGCTGCCTTCGCCGCGACGAGCCTGGCGGAAGTGGGCAAGGGTTTCGGCGCCGCCATGAACAGGATCGATATGCCCGGCACCGAGGCAGGCCTCGGCAATGCGGAAGCGAAGCGTGCCGCCGAGATGCCGGACGAATATCGCAAGTTCGAAGCCTCCATCCTGCAGAACTTCGTCAATTCCATGCTGCCGAAGGAAACCGAAGAGGTTTACGGCAAGGGCTCCGCCGGTGAATTCTGGAAGAGCATGATGGCGGAAAAGATCGCGGACGAAATGTCCCAGAAGGGCGGCATCGGCATTGCCGAGCAGATGTATTCGCAGGCACTTGACCGGGTCGAACGGCAGGGCGCGGTAAACGCGACCACCGATGAAAACGACCGGAGCCGCGCCATGAGCATGATTACGGATTTCGAACGTGAGGTTCTCGGCGTCGGCAAGACGAACGAGGCCTGACAATGATTCAGACTGGGGCAGAAGATATGGAAGTCGTTTCGAATGATTATCGCATCAAGACCGTGCTTGGCCGGCTGGAGATGATAATCGACAACGAGAATCAGCGGATCGGTCGTGATCCCGAATTCGACCTCAAGGTGTCGAATGCTCACAAGAGCCGCTGCCTCTATGAACTGACGATGCTGTTCCGCGGCACGGATCCAAGAGAGCTCGCGCTCGGCTATATCGACCAGATGCATGGGTTGAAAGCCAAGCTGGCGCTCAACGCCCGGCGGGTCGAAGCGCATCTGCACGCGGTGCGGACGGTTGCCGATCTCCTGAAGAACGCCGCCCGCGATGCCGATGGCGACGGTACCTACACTCAGGAACAGTTCACCTACGGCGAAGTCTGATGGTCAAACTCCTTCTTACCGGCCTATGGGTCTGCGTCGTCACACTCGGTGCGGTGTATTTCTCCGTCCAGATGTCGGCCGCGCCTGCGCCGGTCGATGAGGAAGCCAGGAAGAAGGAACTCCTCGAACTGGTCCGTGGAGAATCGATCACCATTCCGGTGATTTCGGACGGAGCGATCAGCGGCTACTTCCTTAGCCGCGTCTCTTTCATGATGGACAAGGAGAAGATCAAGGGCGTCAAGCTGCCGATGACGGAGCTGACCACCGACGAGCTTTTCACGCTGCTGATCGGCAACAAGATGGTCGATCTCAGCAAGCCGGGCGCTTTCGAACTCGAGAAATTTCGCTCGAGCATCAAGGACGACCTGAACAAGAAACTCGGCGAGGGCCTTGTGGCGGAAGTGCTGGTTGAACAGCTCGACTACCTTTCCAAGGAGGACATCCGCAACAATGCCTCGCGCGGCAACAAGAACCCTAATCCCGGCAAGAAGATTGTTGAAGGGGTGAAGGTCGAGGAGCCGAAATCGGCGGGGCACTAGCCTGGCACCCTCAAGTCATTGAAGAACAGGCCGGCCGATGCGCCGGCCTTTTTTATTGCTCAAAATCCCGAAAACGCACGGGTCTCTCGCATTTTAACGATCGATTTAAATGCGGCTTCAGCGCGCCCTGTTATTGCTCGACCGAGATTGGACTCCCATTGTCGAGCGCAGTGATGAACGCATCCGGAGAATTCCTGACATCGGCTTCATCCGGGAACCTGTTTGGGTTGCGGGTGTGCGATCTTGGCTGGAATTCTGCGCTCAGTCTCGTCGAGGGATTGGTCTCGCTGCGAGGCAACCGGACGACACTCGGCTTTCTGGATGAGCGCAGCTTGTTGCGCCAGCTCATCGACCCGGCCTATCGAAGCGGACTTTGCCGTCGCCTGATGTTGCCGAGTGGCGGCCGAGCCCTCGGGATGCTTTCGAAGGGCTTGCGGGACAAGGCTCCACCGGTGCGGTTCCCGGTAGCCACTTTCCTTCCTGCGCTCCTGACTTTCCTCGAAAAGAGCTATCGTATCGGTATTGCCGGCGAAGATGTTGCTCGCTTGGAGTCTCTTCGAGACCATTTTGCCCGTCATGCGCCCTGGCACGAGATCGTCGTGGTTGATCCGGGACTGGAAACGCCCCAGGACCTCGACTTCGTTGTCGTGTATGCGGAGACTACGGCACAGGAAAGCCGGATCGAGCGCTGGCTTGTGCCGGCTCATGCTGGCCTGGTGATATTTGCAGGGCCGGGTCTTGCGGGCCTTCTGAAGAGCAAGCCGGTTCGAACTCGGTGGAGAAGCGGCAGTCTGCTACCCCAACCCCTCATCGGCGTGAGAAGTTAACTCTTTATTTGCCGTAAAAATTTAGACTGCCTTAATCAGCGGCAACCTCAGGGATGCCGAAAGCACGGTTATTGCGGTCGCCCCATGTATCAACCGGCGAATTTTGATGAAGAGCAGGATTTCAAACCGGACGCTTCGCGATCCGGTCTCGGTTCTGTCGTTTCCCGCATGCGATGGTCACTGTGGAAAACAGGCGCTGCGATGCTGGTTGGCGGAGCTTTGCCTCTGCTGTTCAGCGGGAGCCTGCCGCAAACCTTCGAGGCAGCCACCCGGCTGAAAGTCGAGGCAGCCAGCGAAAGTGCGGTCGAGGGTGCCCTGACTGCGCTCCGTTCCAAACAGGTTCTCGACAACCTTGTTCGCGCGCTCAACCTGCGGCGTGACGGCGAATTCGCTGTGGACCGCCCGAGTGTCATTCGGGTCGTGTCGGATATCGTCTCCGGCAACGAAATGACCGTTTCGCAGGCGGAAAATCGACTGCGTGAGCGGCTCTCGCAGGCGGTTACCGCCGGTTACGATCGAGGGGCGGATCAGGTTGTGATCTCCGCTACCGCCGCGGATGCGGGTGAGGCCGCAAAGATCGCCAACATGCTGGGAGATACATTCCGCAACGAACTTGCGGCCGCCGGTGCCACGATGTCGGACCCCGTGGTCGAAAACCTTCGCCAGACGCTTGAACGGGCGGAGGCAGCGCTTGCCGGTTTCGCGGAGGAGACAGGCGGACAGAAGCTTGCCGAACTGCGCCGCAGTCAAAGTGAAAAACAGCAGGTGGCCGCAGAAGTCGTCGAGGCGCAAGCGCACCTCGCGGACGTCAAATCGAGGGCCGCGCGGGCATCCGCCATGACGCTGGAAGACGTGCTTAACAAGCCGCTCCCCGATAGTCTGGATTATACGGGCCTTGAGTATCAGCGCCAGCGGCATGTCGAGGCGAAGCTCGCCGTCGATCAGCTCTCGGGCAATCTGGGCCCGCGCCATCCGCGCCTTCTCGCCGCGCAGGCTGCGTTGCAGGAGGTCCGGCTGGACATCCAGAAGACGCTGAAGCAACTTTCGGCGACGCTCCGTCAGCAGGAGACGACGGCTGGCCGAAATCTGGCCGAGCTGAAGA
Source organism: Hyphomicrobiales bacterium (assembly GCA_900469955.1). GTDB lineage: Bacteria > Pseudomonadota > Alphaproteobacteria > Rhizobiales > Rhizobiaceae > Neorhizobium. The sequence goes on from UBYX01000024.1 coordinate 68,469, forward strand.
ACAAGCAGGTCCGAAAACCGGATGACAAGGAAATAGCCGACTCCGCTGCACGACTTGCTGCGCTTGAAGGGGCGGCAAAAGAGGCGCGCCAGAACTATCTTGATGCCCTTCATCGGTCGGAGGTGCAGGCGGCCCCGCCGACTGCCAAGGTCGAAGTGGTAAGCCCTGCCACGGTGGAAGCCGCGCAGACCGTGGGTCTGTCGATACTGGAGATATCGGGCGCCGGTGCTGTGATGGGCCTTTGCTTCGGCCTCGCCTTCGCAGGCCTCACCCGCCGCAAATCGGCGTCGGGTGGGATGGATGAGGAACCCGCATTCGATCACGCCGAAGAGCCCGTGCCGGCTCCCCTATGGTCAACGGAAGCTGTCGATTCTGGCGAGATGGCCGACGATGAGGGGGATCCCGACTACTACGAGCCAGCTCGAGATTTTCAGGCCTCTCGCGTAACGCCACGCTACATGATGCCGGCCAATGATGCGCCGCTTGCCGAACAGATACGCGACATGCTGATCGCCAACCGCAGACCATTGCGCGAGATAGACCTGCCGCCGCTGGTTAAGGCCGTGATGTCAGGCGGCAGCGCTCACCCTCCATCCTATGGCGTGGCACGATCCTCCCCGCAGGATATCCGGAAAGCGGAAGAGGTTCGCGAACTGCGCCGCAACATGACGGAGCTTCGGGAGAGGGTTCAGTCCTATTCCGCCCGCCGAGGCTTGGCCCGATAATAAGGCCGCCTGCGACACTGAATCAGCTTGCTTTTGCCGTCTGCGACCAGCATAGGGCGTTGGCGGGCAAATCCGACTGGTACCCGCTTTGTAGATTGACGGCGGTTTCAAGCGGGAGGTTGACGCGTGGCTGTAGTGATCGATGGCAAAGAGGCGGCGGCATCCGTGATTGCAGCCGTAACCGAGGCAACCGCTTTTCTCGAGAGGGAAACGGGCGTCAAGCCGGGTCTCGCAGTCGTCATCGTCGGCAACGATCCGGCGAGCCACGCTTATGTGAACTCCAAGAGCAAGATGGCCAAGCAGTGCGGGTTCAATTCGATCCAGCACAGCCTTGCTGAAGAGACAACGCAGGAAGAGCTAGAAGAGCTCGTCGCTGGCCTGAATGCCGATCCGGCTGTCCACGGTATTCTCGTGCAGCTTCCTCTGCCGAAACATCTGAAGGCGGAACCGGTGATCCTCTCGATTTCGCCGGAAAAAGACGTCGATGGCCTGCATGTCGTCAATGCCGGCAAGATCGCGACCGGCGACCTGGAAACTGGCCTCATTTCCTGCACCCCGGCTGGGGCAATGCTGCTCGTTCATCGCATCCACGGCCGCGATCTTTCGGGCCTCAACGCTGTCGTCATCGGCCGCTCCAACCTTTTCGGCAAGCCGATGGGCCTGTTGCTGCTCGCGGCCAACGCGACCGTGACCATGGCCCATTCCAAGACGAAGGATCTTGCCTCCGTATGCCGCAACGCCGATATCCTGGTCGCCGCCGTGGGACGGCCCCAGATGGTGAAGGCGGATTGGGTGAAGCCCGGCGCAACCGTCATAGATGTCGGCATCAACCGCGTGCCCGCGCCGGACAAGGGCGAGGGAAAGACCCGTCTTGTTGGCGACGTTTCGTATGCGGATGCGGCAGACATCGCCGGAGCCATCACGCCGGTACCGGGCGGTGTCGGTCCCATGACCATCGCCATGCTGATGGCCAACACGGTGGTCGCGGCCTACCGCACTGCCGGAAAAACCGCCCCCAGATTCTAATCGATTTAGATATAAGCTTTCCAATCTTCTGGATGCCGCGACTGGAGGGGTTGACTCCTCCGCAAGAGCGTTAAATCTCTCTCCATGTTTTGGAACTCCCGGTTGGGTAGAAAAAGCCGGGACAATGGGAGGGTGATTTCATGAAGACATCATTTTGGATCGGCACCGCACTCGCGGTGGTTCTCGCCGGCAACGCGGTCGCCCAGGAACTCAAGTTCGCGCCGGGACAGGACGCGCGCTTCAACTGGAAGAGCTACGAAGACTTCAAGGCAGCGAATGCCAATCTCAAGGGGCAGAACCTGACGCTTTTCGGTCCGTGGCGTGGTGAGGACGAAGTGCTCTTCAACAGCGTTCTCGCCTATTTCAATGCGGCGACCGGCATCAACGGGCGCTATTCCTCGTCGGAAAACTACGAGCAGCAGATCGTCATCGATACCCAGGCGGGCTCGCCGCCGAACATTGCCATCATTCCGCAGCCTGGCCTTCTGGCCGATCTGGCCACCAAGGGATTCCTGACGCCGCTCGGCCAGGAGAACTCCGACTGGGTCAAGACCAACTACGGCTCGGGCGAAGACTGGATCCGCTACGGCACCTACAAGGGCAAGGATGGAAAGGAGGCTTATTTCGGCTTCCCGTTCAAGGCCGATTTCAAATCCATGGTCTGGTACGTGCCGGAGAATTTCGAAGAAGCCGGGTATGAAGTTCCAAAGACCATGGAGGAGCTGATCAAGCTCAGCGATCAGATCGTCGAGGATGGCGGTGTGCCTTGGTGCATCGGTCTCGGCTCCGGAGGCGCGACCGGTTGGCCTGCGACCGACTGGGTCGAAGACATGATGCTGCGCACCCAGTCTCCGGAAACCTATGACAAATGGGTAAGCAACGAAATCAAGTTCGACGATCCCGCGGTTGTGGGCGCGATCGAGGAATTCGGCAAGTTCGCCAAGAATGACAAATATGTCAGCGGCGGCGTTGCTGCCGTTTCCTCCACCGACTTCCGCGATAGCCCGAAGGGCCTGTTCGGCATTCCGCCGAAGTGCTACCTGCATCACCAGGCATCCTTCGTGCCGTCCTTCTTCCCGCCCGATACGAAACTCGGCACCGATGCCGACTTCTTCTACCTGCCCACCTATGCTTCGAAGCCGGAGCTCGGAACGCCGGTCCTCGGCGCCGGCACGATGTTTGCCATCACCAAGGATTCGCCGGCCGCCAAGGCCTTCATCGAATTCCTGAAGACGCCGATCGCTCACGAGGTCTGGATGGCGCAGTCATCGTTCCTGACGCCGTTCAAGGGTGCCAGTCCGGATGCCTATGCCAACGAGGTCCTGAAGAAGCAGGGGGAACTTCTGACCACCGCCACGACCTTCCGCTTTGACGCCTCCGACCTGATGCCCGGCAAGATCGGCGCCGGCGCGTTCTGGACGGGCATGGTCGACTACGTCGGCGGCAAGGATGCCAAGACGGTTGGGGCCGACATTCAGAAGGCCTGGGACGGCCTGAAGTAAACCGTCACGCATGATCCATACTTCGCCGCGCCGGCTCTTCGGCGCGGTGTCTGCAGAAAAATCCGGAAAAATCGGTGAAAAGGGGAGAGGCATGATATCGCAGGTCGTTTCAGCCGTCGGCGTTGTGATCGCCGGCGTTTTCGTCTGTGCCTTGTATTACTGGCTCTCCGATAAAATCCTGCAAGCCGTCTTCCCGGTGCCAGTGGACAATGTCCACGCCGCCTCGGTCAATCTCAACCGGCGGGCCATGATACGCCCCTGGCTGTTCCTGGGGCCGGCCCTCGTCCTCTTGGTCGTCTATCTGGTCTATCCGGTTGTCGCGACGTTCATCCTGTCCTTCCATGACCGGTCGGGCGGAAATTTCGTGGGCCTTTCGAACTATCGCTGGGCTATCCAGGACGCGCAGTTCCGCCAATCGATCTTCAACAATATCCTGTGGCTCGCGGTGGTACCGGCAGCCTGCACCTTCTTCGGCCTCGTCATCGCCGTGCTGACCGATCGCATCTGGTGGGGCAATCTGGCCAAGAGCCTGATTTTTATGCCGATGGCGATCTCGTTCGTGGGTGCCTCGGTCATCTGGAAGTTCATCTACGAATATCGCGGCGGCACCGATACCCAGATTGGTCTTTTGAACGCTGTCGTTCAGTTCTTCGGCGGTGATCCGCAGGTATGGATCTCGATACCCTTCTGGAACAACTTCTTCCTCATGGCGATCCTGATCTGGATACAGACCGGTTTCGCCATGGTCATCCTGTCGGCCGCGCTGCGCGGCATTCCCGAGGAGACGGTCGAGGCCGCCGTCATCGACGGCGCCAGCGGATGGCAGATTTTCTGGAAGATCATGGTGCCGCAGATCTGGGGCACGATCGCCGTCGTCTGGACGACGATCACCATTCTCGTCCTGAAAGTCTTCGACATCGTGCTGACAATGACGAACGGCCAGTGGAACACCATGGTTCTGGCGAACCTGATGTTCGACTGGATGTTCCGCGGTGGCGGCGACAGCGGGCGAAGCGCGGTGATCGCGCTCGTCATCATGGCGGCAGTAACGCCGATCATGATCTGGAACATCCGCCAGGCGAACAAGGAAATGGGAGGTCATTGAGATGAACGCTGCCTCAAGCCTCCGTCGCATCGGGCTACCGCGCCTTATCGTCCATCTATCGGTCCTGGTGATCTGCATCATCTGGCTTATTCCGACGCTCGGCATCCTCGTCACCTCCTTCCGTGATGCGGGTCAGATTTCCGCATCGGGCTGGTGGACGGCGTTCACCGGCGCAGCCGAGACGAGCGCCGCCCGGCTTGGCGAGCCGTCCACGGCAAAACAGGAGGGCACGAACTACGTCATCTCCGGCTCGGTCTTCGAGCAGGGCCAGGGTGGGGCTGTTCGGGCCTTCGGCACGCGTGTCGCGGCGCCGACGGAATTTCAGGCCGGGCAGGCGGCCGATCTCGGAGAGGGCGAGACGCTGACGATCAACGAGGACGGCAGCTACGTCTATACCAAGAACGCTCCCTTTGACGGCGAGCGCGGAAAGCGCGTCTATCTCTCCGTCGCGGCGCCGCCTTCATTTACGCTCGACAACTATCGGACGGTTCTGACCTCGCAGGGCATCGGCCAGTCCTTCGTCAATTCGCTAACGGTCGCAATCCCCGCGACCATCATCCCGATCCTGATCTCCGCCTTTGCCGCCTATGCGCTCTCCTGGATGGAGTTTCCAGGGCGCGCCCTGATCATCGCCATGGTGGTGGGGCTGATCGTAGTGCCCCTGCAGATGTCGCTCATTCCGCTTCTGAGGATGTATAACGAGATCGGCAACCTGTTCGGCGTGCCGTCACGCAGCTATGCGGGCATATGGCTTGCCCATTCGGCCTTCGGCATGCCGCTCGCGATCTACCTTCTGCGCAACTACATCGCAGGCCTGCCGAGGGAGATCATCGAATCCGCCCGCGTCGATGGCGCGAGCGACTTCGAGATATTCGTGAAGATCATTCTGCCGCTGTCATTCCCGGCTTTGGCGTCCTTCTCCATCTTCCAGTTCCTGTGGACATGGAACGACCTTCTCGTCGCCATGGTCTTCCTCGGCACGGGCAAGGATCAGCTCGTCCTGACCGGCGCGCTCAATGCGCTGTTGGGCTCCATGGGCGGAAAGTGGGAAATCCTTACCGCCTCCGCCTTCATCACGATCGTCGTGCCGATTATCGTCTTTTTTGCACTTCAACGGTATCTCGTCCGCGGATTGCTTGCCGGCTCTGTCAAGGGCGGCTGAGCCGCAGCCTAAATTGTGTCAACTACAGGATATTGAATGATCATTTCGCACGAAAAGCCCGCGGAGCTGGACAAGGATTGGTGGCGTGGGGCGGTCATCTATCAGATTTATCCGCGGTCCTTCCAGGATTCCAACGGCGACGGCATCGGTGACCTGAAAGGTATTACCGCCCGTCTGCCGCATGTCGCGGCGCTCGGTGCGGATGCGATCTGGATATCGCCGTTCTTCCCGTCGCCGATGAGGGATTTCGGCTACGACGTCTCGAACTACACCGATGTCGATCCGATGTTCGGCTCGCTCTCGGATTTCGACGGTCTGATCTCGGAGGCCCATCGGCTCGGCATCAAGGTGATGATCGACCTGGTGATGTCGCACAGCTCCGACCAGCATCCCTGGTTCATCGAGAGCCGCTCGAGCCGGTTCAATCCCAAGGCGGACTGGTACGTCTGGGCCGATGCAAGACCCGACGGAACGCCGCCGAACAACTGGCTATCGATCTTCGGCGGGTCCGCCTGGGCTTGGGATCCGACGCGCATGCAGTATTACATGCACAACTTCCTGACCTCGCAGCCGGACCTCAATCTTCATAATCCGGAAGTGCAGGATGCGCTGCTGGACATGACCCGGTTCTGGTTGTTGCGCGGCGTCGATGGGTTCCGTCTGGATACGATCAACTTCTATTTCCACGACAAGGAACTGCGCGACAACCCGGCGCTTGATCCGTCGCGGCGCAACGCGTCTACCGCACCGGCGGTGAACCCTTATAACTTCCAGGAGCATGTCTACGACAAGAACCGTCCAGAGAACCTGGAGTTCCTGAGACGCTTCCGGGCTGTGCTTGACGAGTTCCCAGCGATCGCCGCCGTCGGTGAAGTCGGCGATAGCCAACGGGGCCTCGAGATCGTAGGCGAATATACGTCCGGCACCGACAAGATGCAGATGTGCTACGCGTTCGAGTTCCTGGCACCCGATCCGCTGACGCCTGCGCGTGTCGCTGAGGTGCAGAACGCCTTCTCGGTCGCCGCGCCGGACGGTTGGGCCTGCTGGGCCTTCTCGAACCACGACGTCGTGCGTCACGTCAGTCGCTGGGGCCACGACCTTCTCGACCGTGACGGTTATGCGAAGATGTCGGCCGCGATCCTCATGACGCAACGCGGTTCGGTCTGCATCTATCAGGGCGAGGAGCTCGGCCTCACCGAGGCGGATATCGCCTATGCCGATCTGCAAGACCCCTACGGCATTCAGTTCTGGCCGGAATTCAAGGGACGGGACGGTTGCCGCACCCCCATGGTTTGGGATGCACAGGCGCTGCAGGCGGGATTTTCGACCGCCGAGAGGACGTGGCTGCCTATCCCGGTCGAACATCAGCTTCGCGCGGTCGGTGCCCAATATGGCGACCCGGCTTCGGTGCTGGAGCAGTACCGCCGGTTCCTCGTCTTCCGCAAGCAGCATCCGGCCTTTGCAAAGGGCGATATCGCCTTCCTGCCCGAGGATGGCACGGTACTCGGCTACAAGCGGCAATACGGCAACGAAACCGTGCTTTGCCTGTTCAACATGAGCTCTAGCGAGACCTCGACGGAATTGCCTATCGGCGATTGGGAGGTCTTGACGGGGCATGGCTTCGAAAACGGCCTCGAAGGCCGACGCGTGGAACTACCGGCCTGGGGGGCGTTCTTCGCCCGTCACGCCTAACGAAAACGGGAGGGAAACATGGCTGGTGTCGTTCTTAAGGATATCCGCAAGGCCTATGGTCAGGTGAAGGTGCTGCACGGCATCGACCTGGACATCAGGCAAGGCGAGTTCGTGGTTTTCGTCGGCCCTTCGGGCTGTGGAAAATCCACTTTGTTGCGGATGATCTCCGGTCTCGAGAGCATCACCGGCGGCGAGATGTTTATCGACGGCCAGCTGGTAAACGAGGTCCCGCCCTCGCGCCGCGGCATCGCCATGGTTTTCCAGTCCTATGCGCTTTATCCGCACATGACGGTCTACGACAACATGGCCTTCGGCATGCGGATCGCCAAGGAGAGCAAGCAGGAGATCGACCGCCGCGTCCGCTCGGCGGCCGAAATCCTGCAGCTCACGCCCTATCTCGACCGGTTGCCGAAGGCGCTGTCGGGCGGGCAGCGGCAGCGTGTGGCGATCGGCCGGGCCATCTGCCGCAATCCGAAAGTCTTCCTGTTCGACGAGCCGCTCTCCAATCTCGACGCCGCGCTTCGGGTGGCGACCCGCATCGAGATCGCCAAACTCAACGAAGCGATGCCCGATACGACGATGATCTACGTCACCCACGACCAGGTGGAGGCGATGACGCTTGCAGACCGCATCGTCGTTCTCTCGGCCGGGCGTATCGAACAGGTGGGGGCACCGCTCGAGCTTTACGAGCGCCCTCACAACCTCTTCGTTGCCCGCTTCATCGGCTCGCCGGCGATGAATATCATTCCCGCGACAATAACGGAGACCGGCGAGACCACCACCGTATCGCTGAGGGGAGGCAAGTCGGTGCGGCTCCCGATTGCGACTGCGGCAACCGAAAAGGGCAAGGCTGCAAGCTTCGGCGTGCGCCCGGAGGATCTTTCGATCGCGACCGGCGACGAATATCTTTTCGAAGGGCAGGTCTCGATCGTCGAAGCCCTGGGCGAAGTAACGTTGCTCTACATCGAGGGGCTTGCCGACCAGGAGCCGATTATCGCCAAGATTCCCGGCATTCTGGATGCGAAGAAGGGGCACGCCATGCGCTTCGCTGCCGACCCTGCGAAGCTGCACCTTTTTGACGCAGAAGGTAAGACCTATCGGAAGTAGGAGATAATCCGCTGTTTACTATGAATCAGCGAGCGTTGTTCGGAGTTGTTACGAATTGAGACCTCAAAACGCTCTGTTAAAGTTCGCGGGCTAGCCTTCTTCTCATAAACGAAGGAGGGATGTCGTGAGCGCGGCTCCAAAAAACAAAAATCACTTTTTGAGCAAGGAAGAGTCTTTCATGTACGACCGGGAAGCCCGGTTCAAGATGGAAGACACCATGAATGCGGCGCGCATCGAATATACCGAGAAGGGCGTGATGAACATGGCGCAGCGCCGCTGCGACGTGTTGCGCATCTCCCAGAGCAGCGCGGTGATCGGTATCCTGACCCAGTACAATCTGCCTCAGCAGTTTTATCTCGATATTCCGGATGCCCGAATTTCGAAGGTCGGCTGCCTGCTGATGCGCACCAATGCCAACAATACGATCGAAGTCCGCTTCCTGCGTCTCCTGACACAGAAGGAAATGGACCGGATTTTCGTGTTCTCGACGCATCCCAACCATCGTGACCGGACGCTCGACATCCGGTCCTGGTGAGGGCCGGACGTTTCCTACAGGGCGGCCTCAAGCCGCCCTTTCCATTTATGCAAACACACTTGCACCCTGATCGGCATGGCCGACATTGCGGCGGAAGGCGGAAAAGAGTTCTCGGCCCATGCCGAACTCGTTGTCGGAAAGGTCGACGACGGCAGGCGTCCGCGCCGCAAACTCGGCGGCATCCACCAGCACTTCCAGCCTACCCGCGACCGCATCGAGCCGGACGATGTCTCCGTCCCTGATCTTGGCGATCGCCCCGCCGTCCGAAGCCTCCGGCGTGATATGGATCGCCGCCGGCACCTTGCCCGAGGCACCTGACATGCGCCCGTCAGTCACCAGCGCCACCTTGAAGCCGCGGTCCTGCAACACGCCCAGCGGAGGCGTAAGACGATGGAGTTCCGGCATGCCGTTCGCTTTGGGGCCCTGGAATCGGACGACCGCGATGAAATCCTTGTTGAGTTCACCGCGCTTGAAGGCGTCCTGCAGCTCCTGCTGATCGTTGAACACGACAGCTGGCGCTTCGACGACATGACGCTCCGGCTTTACGGCGGAAATCTTGATGACGGCCTTGCCGAGATTGCCGGTCAGCATCTTCAGTCCGCCCGTGGATTGGAAGGGTGTCTCTATCGCCGACAGAACCTTCTTGTCCCCGCTTTCCTCCGGTACCGGTTCCCGCACGACCTGGCCCTTGGCATCGAGCTTTGCTTCGACAGTATAAGCCTCGAGGCCGTGGCCGAAGACGGTGCGGACGTCGTCATGCAGCAAGCCCTGCTTCAGGAGTTGCTTTATGAGGAAGCCCATGCCTCCGGCGGCGTGGAAGTGGTTCACGTCCGCAAGACCGTTCGGATAGACGCGCGCCAGCAGCGGAACGACATCCGAGAGGTCGGAAATGTCCTGCCATGTCAGGTGAATGCCGGCCGCGCGCGCCATGGCGACGAGGTGGAGCGTGTGGTTTGTCGAGCCGCCCGTGGCATGCAGTCCAACGACGCCGTTGACCACCGAACGCTCGTCGATCATCTCGCCGGCTGGCGTGAACTCGTTGCCGAGGGCGGTGATGGCGAGCGCCCGCTTCGCGGCTTCGCGGGTCAGTGCTTCGCGCAGCGGCGTACCCGGATTGACGAAGGAAGCCCCGGGCAGATGGAAGCCCATGATCTCCATCAGCATCTGGTTGGAATTCGCTGTGCCGTAGAAGGTGCAGGTACCGGGGCCATGGTAAGATTTGGACTCGGCGTCGAGAAGTTCCGCGCGGCCGACCTTGCCTTCCGCATAAAGCTGCCGGATGCGCGACTTCTCGTCGTTCGGCAGACCTGAGGTCATCGGGCCTGCCGGGATGAAGACCGAAGGCAGGTGGCCGAAGCTCAAGGCTGCGATCACCAGGCCGGGCACGATCTTGTCGCAGATGCCGAGGAAGACCGCCGCATCGAACATATTGTGCGAAAGGCCGATGCCGGCCGCCATGGCGATCGCATCGCGCGAGAACAGCGACAATTCCATGCCCGGCTGCCCTTGGGTAACGCCGTCGCACATGGCCGGCACGCCGCCCGCGACCTGCGCAATGCCGCCTGCCTCCCGTGCCGCTTCCCGGATGATCGGCGGGAAGGTCTCATAGGGCTGGTGGGCGGACAGCATATCGTTATAGGCGGTGATGATGCCGAGGTTGGGGACAACGTCTCCTGCGAGCGCCTCCTTCTCGGCGGGGGAACAGACCGCAAAACCGTGGGCGAGATTGCCGCAGGAAAGCGTCGATCTGTGCGGCCCGCGCGATGCCGCCCGCCGGACACGGTCGAGATAGGCTTCGCGATGGGGCTTTGATCGCTCTACGATCCGGGCTGTGATATCCTCGATGCGGGAATGCGCGGCCATGGGTCTTGTCCTCATCCGTCAACCCCGGTTTGGGAGTGGCGAAAGCCGACCGGGATTGCTCATGTTGAAAATCCTGCGCCTTTACGGCGCCCAGTAGATCTCTAGCGGCGACGCGGCGCGATTAAGCACGGCGCGGATCGGCATCTCCGCTTCGTCGGAACCGGCCTTTGCCTTTTCCAGCACGTCCCGTTTGCTCTCGCCTTCGATATGCAGGGCGAGAAAACGCGCGTCCGAAAGACTTGCGAAAGAGAAAGTCAGCCGCTCTTCGCCAGCACCTTCCGCCTCCATAGTCAGGACACCGCGAGAGCCGGAAAGATCGAGCGCTTTCGTGAGATTGTTGCCGTGCGGGAAGAACGAGGCCGTGTGGCCGTCGGTTCCCATACCGAGGATGGCGACATCAAAGGGATTGCCGATGCCTGCAGTCTCTTCTGTCGCCGCGACCGCAGCTTCCTCGATCGACGGGCGGTCATGATAGAGCGGGATGAATTTCGCCGCCGCCGCCTTGTCCTTCATGAGGTGAGTCGTGACCAGAAGGTGATTGGAACGCGGATTGTCGGCCGGTACGAAACGCTCGTCGACCAGAGTTACCGTTACTTTGCTCCAATCGATATCGCGCGCCGCGAGGGTCTCGAAGAATTTCTTCGGCGTGGAGCCGCCCGAGACCGCGATGGAGGCGCTCCCCCGTTCGCGGATCCCAGCGGCAAGGCGTGCCGCAACCTCGTCCGCCAGGGCGGCAGCAAGCGTTGCGGCATCGGGAAATTCATGCAGGTTTGCGGTCATTGCCCGGTCTCGCCCTTCCTATCGTCAGCCTTCGTGCCAGGTGCGGTGATCCCGTTCGATCAACGCAATCGCCTGGCTCGGTCCCCAGGTGCCCGCAGTATAGCCCTGCACCTGCTGACCGGTCGCTTCCCAACCCTTCAGGATCGGATCGACCCAGCGCCATGCGGCTTCCACTTCGTCGCGTCGCATGAACAGGGTCTGGTTGGAGCGGATCGTATCCATCAGGAGCCGTTCATAGGCATCCGGATTGCGGACGGCGAATGCTTCCGCAAAGCTCATGTCGAGCGAAACTTCGCGAAGCCGCATTCCGCCGGGTCCTGGGTCCTTAATCATCAGCGATTGCTTTACGCCTTCGTCTGGCTGCAGGCGAATGATGAGCTGGTTCGCGGCAATTCGGCCCGCGGCATTGTCGAAGATATTGTGCGGGATCGGCTTGAAGGTGATGACGATCTCGGAGACACGGCTCGCGAGCCGCTTGCCGGTGCGTATATAGAAGGGAACGCCGGCCCAGCGCCAGTTGCCGATCTCGGCCTTGATGGCCACGAATGTCTCGGTGTTGGAGACACCGCCTTCCAGCTCGTCGAGATAGCCCTTGACCGGGCCTCCGGCCGAAGCGCCGGCGCGATACTGGCCTCTAACGGTGAACTGCTCGACATTGGCTTCGGTGATCGGCTTCAGCGCCCGCAGCACCTTGAGTTTTTCATCGCGCACCGACTCCGAATTCATCGAGGAGGGGACTTCCATGGCGACAAGGCAGAGAAGCTGCAGGATGTGGTTCTGGACCATGTCGCGCAGCGCACCGGCGGTGTCGTAATAACCGGCGCGGCCTTCAAGCCCGACGGCCTCCGCAACCGTTATCTGTACGTGATCGATATGCTCGGCATTCCATAGCGGCTCGTAGAGCGCGTTGGCGAAGCGCAACGCCATCAGGTTCTGCACCGTCTCCTTGCCGAGATAGTGGTCGATGCGGAAGATCTGCTCTTCGCGGAAAACCTTGCCAATCGTATCGTTGAGTTCGAGCGCCGAGGCAAGATCGCGGCCGATCGGCTTTTCAACGACGATGCGGGTAGCCTTCGTGATCAGCTTGTGATCGCGGATTTTTTCGGAAATTGCTCCGAAGATGCCGGGCGCAACGGCGAGATAGAAGATGCGTACGCGCTCTTTGCCGTCGTCGATGAGCTTCTTGAGTGTGTCCCAGCCCTGATCCGACTTCGCATCGATCGAGACGTAGTAGAGCCGCTCGCAGAATTTCTGGACCTCGGCCTCGTCGTATTCGCCCTTCTTCAGGTGTTCCTTCAGCGCGTCCTGAGCAAATTTCCGATAATCTTCGTGCGAAAGGGTGCTGCGGGAAGCGCCGATGATGCGGGTCGGTTCCGTAAACTGGCCTTCCACCTGCCGATGATAAAGGGCCGGCAGGAGCTTGCGCTCCGCAAGGTCGCCGGTTCCGCCGAACACGACACAATCAAAGGCTTCGACTGGGATGATCTGGCTGCTCATCTCTGTTCTTTCGTCCTGGATGGTTGGGGGCATACTTAATCTAATCGATTTAAAAAGGCTAGCCCGAATTGATATTAAGGACCTCGTAGGGTCGCTGGCTTGTCAGAGCCTGTCTCGCAGCGCAAACCACGTTAGGGCCAGGAAAAGCAACGGCGTTCGCATGTGACGCCCGCCGGGGAAGGCGGGAACATCCAGTGCGGCAAGTTGATCCAGCTCGGTCGCTCTGCCGGAAATCATCTCTGCATAGAGCTTGCCACAATAGTTTGACAGCATGACGCCATGACCGGAATAACCGCCGATCGAAGTGACACCGGGCATGACTTCGCGCACGAAGGGCTGGCGCGGCATGGTGATCCCCACATTGCCGCCCCAAGCGTGCGTAATCGCAACGTTTTTCAGGCTCGGATATGTCGCGACGATCTGCTGGCGGATGGCCTCCGCGGTATTTTTCGGATCGCGGGAGGAATAAACCTCGCGCCCGCCGAAGAGGAGACGGTTGTCGCGCGACTTGCGGAAATAGCGCACTACGAATCGCGAATCGGCCACGGCCTCACCGCCTGGGATGATCGTCGGAAAATCATCGAGCGGCTCGGTGGCGGCAATGAACGAGCCGATCGGCATGATATGCGCGGCGGTCGTGGGCTCCAGCTCTCCGATATAGGCATTTGTTGCGATCAGCACCCGATCGGCCGTCACCGTTCCGGACCATGTGTCTATCAGGATCTTGCCACCGCTCTGCCGGATGGCCGTCGCCTTTGTCATTTCGTGGATCTGGGCGCCGGCCTCCCTGGCGACACCCGCAAGACCGACCAGCAGCTTCAGCGGGTGAATATGGCCGGTGCCCATATCCCGCACGCCGCAGTAATAATCCCCGGTGCCGAGCCGTTCGGCAGTTTCTTTGCCGTCCATGAACGAGATATGGGGATAGCCGTAACGTTCCGCGGCAATCTCGGCATTCGCGCGATATTCCCTCTCGTGTCCCGACTTGTGAGCGACATTCATCTGTCCCGGCATGTAATCCATGTCGATGCCGTGAACATCGGCAAAATCGAGAAGATGGCGCTTGGCGTGCTCCGCCATATCGAAGAGCGCCTTCGAGCGTTCGTAGCCCAACTCCTTCTCGAGTTCCTCCGGCCACCAGCGCTGGCCGGTGCCCATCTGCCCGCCATTGCGTCCGGAAGCGCCGTCGCCGAGGCGACATGCTTCGATGAGGGCGGTGGAAATACCGCTCCTGGCGAGGTTGTAGGCGGCCTGAAGCCCGGTATAGCCGCCGCCGATGATCGCGACATCAACCGTCTTCGACCCATCGAGTGCCGGATAGGCCGGCCGTTCCCCAACGGTCGCCTGATACCAGGAAACACCCGGCGCGATCGGGCTCTGCCATTCATCCAAAACACGAGCCCTCACACGTTGAGAAGCAGGAATTCCCGCTCCCACGGGCTGATGACCTGCATGAAGGTCTCGAATTCCCCGCGCTTGACGCCCGCATAGAGACCTACGAATTCAGGGCTGAAGACTTGCGCGAGCGCCGGTTCGGATTCGAGCAGCGAAAGGGCTTCGAGCAGGCCGCGCGGCAGCTCGATCGAACCTTCGTTGGCGGTGTCCTCCGTTGGCGGCGCCGGTTCGATCTCGTTCATGATGCCGAGCAGGCCGCAGCCGAGCGACGCCGCGAGAGCGAGATAGGGATTGGCATCCGAACTCGGCAGCCGGTTTTCGACACGGCGGGCAGCGGCATCGGACACCGGAACGCGGAAGGCGGTGGTTCGATTGTCGTAACCCCAGGCATTGTTGACCGGGGCAGACATATCAGGCGTCAGGCGGCGATAGGAATTCACATATGGCGCCATCATGACCAGCGCCTTGGGCACGTAAGTTTGCATGCCGCCAATGAAATGGAAGAACTCTCGCGAGGCCGAGCCGTCCGGGTTGGAGAAGACGTTCTTGCCGGTGTTGATGTCCACCACCGATTGGTGAATATGCATCGCCGAGCCTGCCTGGCCCTGCATCGGCTTGGCCATGAAAGTGGCGTAGATGCCATGCTTCAACGCCGCCTCGCGGATCGTTCGCTTGAACATGAAGACCTGGTCGGCGAGCTCGATCGGATCGCCATGGCGCAGGTTGATCTCGAGCTGCGCCGGACCTTCCTCGTGAATGAGGGTGTCGATCTCCAGCCCCTGCTTTTCGGAGAAGTGGTAGATATCGTCGATCAGCTCGTCGAATTCGTTGATGCCGGCGATCGAATAGCCCTGGCCGCCGAGGATCGAGCGCCCCGACCGGCCTTTCGGCGGGTGCAAGGGATAGTCGGGATCGTCGTTCTTGGCGACGAGATAGAATTCGATTTCCGGTGCCACGACGGGTTTCCAGCCGCGTTCTCCGTAAAGCCCGACGATGTTCTTCAACACGTTGCGCGGTGTATAGGCCACCGCTTTGCCGTTTGTATCGACGATGTCGCAGATCACCTGCGCAGTCGGGTCCGTCTCCCAGGGGACAACGGACAGGGTGGAAAGATCCGGCATCAGCTTGAGGTCGCTGTCCCGCGGCTCATAACGGAAAGTGCCGGTTTCCTCGGGATATTCACCTGAAATCGTGTGCCGGTAGAGAGCGGAAGGCAGGGCGAGCGAAGTGTTCGACGTAAATTTCGAAGACGGCATCATCTTGCCGCGCGGAACGCCGGCCAGATCGGGCGTGATGCATTCGACATCCTCGATCCCCCGCGCCCTCAGCCACGCGGTGGCCTCCCGCCAGTCCGCCACGCCTCGAAGGGAAGTAAGCGTCGGTTGGGCAGCGGCTGCTTTGAGCACGGTGCCGGTTGCGGGGGCGGGATTGGCTTTTTTGCGCGGCATGACACACCGGAGTGAGGTTGATCGGAGTTCCCATCATAACTACGGATTGGCGCTTGGCGAGGGGGCCTCATTGACTTTGAGGCGAGGATAGCGAAGAGCCAACGGGGAAATGATGGAGCGCCGGGTGACGCGGAAATTCGACGTGGTGGTTTTGGGCGCAGGCGCCGCGGGAATGATGTGCGCGATCCGAGCCGGCGCGCGCGGGCGTTCGGTGCTGCTGCTCGACCACGCGAAGGCACCGGGGGAGAAGATACGCATCTCCGGTGGTGGACGATGCAATTTCACCAACATCCATGCCGGCGCCAGGAATTACCTGTCCTCCAATCCGCATTTCGCGAAGTCCGCGCTCGCCCGCTACACGCCGCGCGATTTCCTGGATATGGTGGAGGCGCACAAGATCGCCTGGCACGAGAAGACGCTCGGGCAGCTTTTCTGCGACGAAAGCGCCAAGGACATCATCCGCATGCTGCTCGTCGAAATGAAAGCGGCGGGGGTGATCCTTGAGCTGCAGAAGCAGGTCACGTCGGTCGAAAAGGCTCTTGATGGGTTTCGCATCGCGACTTCCGAAGGCCCGGTGGAAGCTGCGGCGCTCGTCATCGCCACGGGTGGCAAATCGATCCCCAAGATGGGGGCGACCGGCTTTGCCTACGAGATTGCCAAACAGTTCGGCCTGAAGATCACCGAACCGCGTCCGGCGCTCGTGCCGCTGACGCTCGATCCGAATCTGTTGGAGAGACTGTCGCCCCTATCGGGAGTCTCGGTTGCGGCGGAGGTGCGGCACGGCAAGACGGCCTTCAGGGAAGCTTTGCTGTTCACTCACCGCGGCTTGAGTGGTCCGTCCGTCCTGCAGATATCCTCCTACTGGCGAGAGGGTGACGACATCACTCTGGTGATCGAGCCTGATCTGGATATTGCGTCAATGCTCAAGAGCGCTCGCAAGGTCAACGGTCGGCAGGCGGCGCAGACGGTGCTTGCGGAGGCATTGCCCAAGCGGCTGGCGCAATTTTTCGTCGAGACGAGAGGTGTAACGGGACAT
Source organism: Hyphomicrobiales bacterium (assembly GCA_900469955.1). GTDB lineage: Bacteria > Pseudomonadota > Alphaproteobacteria > Rhizobiales > Rhizobiaceae > Neorhizobium. The sequence continues at coordinate 85,342 of UBYX01000024.1, forward strand.
CTTGCCGATCTTTCCGACAAGGTGATTGACGGACTTGCGTCCGCCATTCAGAGCTGGGCTATCCGACCGGCCGGATCGGAGGGTTACAGAACGGCAGAGGTGACACTCGGCGGCGTCGATACATCGGTACTGGATTCCAGAACCATGGAGGCGAAGGCGGTGCCCGGGCTCTATTTCATCGGCGAGTGCGTGGACGTGACGGGTTGGCTCGGCGGTTACAATTTCCAATGGGCGTGGGCTTCTGGCCATGTTTGTGGGGAAGCATTGTCATAGTGCTTGATTCAGTAGTTGTTAATATGCGTCCCCCATCCTGCCTTAATGCCAGCAAACTCCTGTGGTTAAGAGCTGGTATACGCAGCCTGTCGGTCGCGGCAGGACGTCGAGAGCAACAGTTTTTGGGGTTCAGGATTCATGCAGAAAACCCGCCGTGCCCGCGCAATTGCAATCGCACTGGTCAAGGACGACGCCAAGCAGAAGCGGTTGCGGCTTCTGGCGATCTCGGTCTGCGCTGTGGCAGCCCTTCTCTCGCTACCGGCATTTTTTCATTAATCGCTCGCATTCACTGTAGGAAACCGGGTGGCGGCAGCCGCTAGGCGCTGCATGAACCCAACTGGATTAGCGATGGATCTGGAATCCCGTCGGTTCAGTAAAATTTTACAGGTTCCTAATAATAATCCGACTGTCTAGGTCCCACAGGGAAGGCTTGGTTCGTGTCGAGATTGTTTCCATCGTCCGTCGTGTCGCGGATTGCATTTTTCTGTCTGTTTATGATCTTCGTCGCGGTAGCGGCCGTTGGCGGTCTCGCCTACGTCCATCTGCGCGGGGACATCATGGAAACGGCGATGACCGATGCCCGCAAGGCGGTTCGGACCATGAGCCTGCTCTATGAACTTGAATTGCCCGGCGCCAAGAGCGAGCTCCGGGATGGTCTCGTCTCACGCGTGCTCCAGGGCGAGGGAGCCTTGAGCGATCACGACCTGGTCGATCGCACGGCCGGCGCCATCGGCGGCGTTGCAACCCTCTTCGAAAAGCGCGGCAGTGACTATGTTCGTGTCTCGACCAACGTGAAAACGGAGAAGGGCGAACGCGCCATCGGTACGAAACTTGCCGCCGAGCACCCGGCGCAACCGTTCCTTGCGCGCGGAGAAGCCTATTTCGGCCCCGCTGTCTTGTTCGGCCGGGATTTCATGACCGGCTATTTTCCGATCACCAACGCCTCCAACGCTGTTACCGGCCTCCTGTTCATCGGCATCCCGATGGAGGTCTATTTCGATCATATCGCCTCCTCGGCTCACGTTATCGTCGGCAGCTCCATTGCCGCGCTCGTATTGGTCGGGTTTGTGAGTTTTTTTGCTCTGAAGAGCTTGCTCCGCCCGCTCGGAGTGCTGACGAGCACAGTGCGGACGCTCTCCGGCGGAAACGACGCTGTCGAGATCCCCTATGCCGAGCGCCGCAACGAGTTCGGAAACATTGCCCGCGCCCTAGAGGTGTTCCGCGATGCTGCCCGGGAAAAGCGGCTGATCGAGAACCGAAGCGTCGAGGAGCGCACCGAAGCGGAGGCTGAACGTCGACGGAACGACGCGGAAAAGCAGCATGTCGATCAGCAGATCGATCTTGCGGTCAGCGAGCTGGCCGCGGCTCTATCTCGTTTGGCACAGGGCGATCTTTCGACCACCATCGAGACGGCTTTCTCGGGCAGGCTCGAACAGCTTCGGAACGACTTCAACGGCTCTATCGTCCGGTTGCGCGACACCCTTTCCGACATTCGCGAAAGCACGCTCTCCATCCAGAAGAGCAGCGCCGGTCTCAGCCATTCGTCGATGGAACTCTCGCGCCGAACCGAAACCCAGGCGGCCTCGCTGGAAGAGACCGCCGCCGCTGTGGACGAGATCACCGTAACCGTGCGGTCTTCCGCCGAGCGTGCCCGCGAAGCCAATCACGCCGTTTCGGAGACCAAGAAGAGCGCCGACAGCTCCGGAACCGTGGTCAGCAACGCGGTTGCCGCCATGGGACGTATCGAGGAGGCATCGCGAAAGATCGAACAGATCATCGAGGTGATCGACGACATCGCCTTCCAGACCAACCTCCTGGCGCTGAATGCCGGGATCGAGGCAGCGCGCGCAGGGGAGGCCGGCAAGGGCTTTGCTGTCGTGGCTCAGGAGGTTCGCGAACTTGCGCAACGCTCCGCTGGAGCGGCGAACGAGATCAAGGATTTGATCACGCAGTCGAGCCAGCAAGTAAGCTCCGGCGCCGGTCTGGTACAGCAGGCGGGCGCGGTGCTTGCGGCGATCAGCCAGCAGATCACCGGCGTCAGCCAGCATGTCGACATGATCGCGACCGCCAGCCAGGACCAGTCGGCAGCGCTTCAGGACATCAACAACTCCGTCAACCGTATGGACCAGATGACCCAGCAGAATGGTGCGATGGTCGGTGAAACCACGGAGGCGAGCCGACGTCTTGCCGAAGAGGCTGACGCCCTGCTCCAACTTGTTCAGCAGTTCCGCATCGACGGCGTAAAGCATTCGCGCCCGCAGGCTTCCCGGGCGGCTTGACGATTTCTGTCGGAAATCTGTGGGGCGGCAGCGATGCCGCCCTTCTTTGTTTCCCGCTTGCCCACGAGTTGCAGGATCCTCTCAAGCCACCGGGGAACCGGCGAGCCGAAGCGCTCATAATAGGCCTCCTCTGCCCGCCGGCTGCTACGCTTCTCGGCGGGGTAGATAGGGCGGGAAAGGATGAGGGCGACGACATTCTCATACATCTGGAATTTCTCCTTCTGGAAAGCCGTCTCCTTCTCTAAGCATAAAAAAATGCTTCTTGTAGCGCAAAAAACCGCCTACATTTTTCACTGATGAAAAACATCGCTTGGGACGCTTACGAACTTTTTATGCAGGTCGCCCGCCATGGAGGGCTGTCTGGGGCGTCGGCCGTCAGCGGCCTCAGTCCGGCAACCCTCGGCCGTCGCATGCTGGATCTGGAGGAGGCGGTCGGGCGGCCACTCTTCGTTCGTAGCCGTACCGGCTATCGTCTGACACCCGATGGATCGACCTTGTTTTCCCAGCTCATGGAAATGGAGGGGACGATCCGGCGGATCGAGAACTGGAAGCGCGAGGGCGTTACGTCCCCTCTCGTCCGTGTCGCCTGCGGCACTTGGCTTGCCTGGATGTTTACCCGCAACCTGTCTCTCATCCGCACCGAGCAGGACAACTTTCGCCTCGACTTTTATGTGGCGGAACGCCGCGCAAGCCTCGCGCACCGGGAAAGTGATATCGGCATTCGTGCTTTCGAGCCGCAGGAACCGAACCTGGCGGCGACCAAACTTGGCGACGTCGCCTATGCTGCCTATCGTGCCCGAAGCGCGCACCCCTCCATGGTGGACCGATGGCTGGCTGTTTCGGAGGAGGATGCCATTTCCGCCTACCTGCGCTGGCCTCACGAAAAGCGGGCCGATCAGATCGTGGTCACGGTGAACCGTCCGCGCTCGCTGCGCGACCTCGCCCTTGCGGGTGCCGGCACCGCAGTTCTTCCCTGCTTCGTTGGCGATCAGGACATGCGTCTTGAACGCGTGGGAGACGAGATCGCGACCCTGCGCCACACGCAGTGGGTGGTTATGAACAACGACGATCGCCACCGCCGGGAAATTCGGACGGTGGTCGATCGCATGGTCAGGTTCGTCAAAGGCAGTGCGGATCTCTTTGCCGGAAAGCGTTCCTAATCACTGAACGCGGTTCGTTACGACGACGGGGATCATCAGGTCTCCCCAATGGCCGTCACCGCCATGGTGCCGGGCGGAACGGACCAGTTCAACCGAAACGCCGGCTTCGACCGCCTTCATGATGGCGTGGTTCAGGCGATGGAGGTCGTTGGCGAGCGTGCGGATCGCGGCCTGCTGTTCGGGTGTCATGGAGGAGGACTGTTCCTCCGCGCGTTCCTTGACATGGGTTTTGACGGGGCTCTCGATATTCATGGCATTTCTCCTCTTTTTCTGGGTCGGGATTTTTGAAGATCCCTGCCCTCCGGGAAGGGCAGGGGGTGTCGTTATTCCGCGGCTGGGCGGAACTGGTCGTGCTCGGTGGATTCCTTCATGGCAGTGGTGGACGAGAGGCCGCCGGTGATCGCCACGGAGACGGCATCGAAATAGCCGGTGCCGACCTCGCGCTGGTGCTTGGTGGCCGTGTAGCCGTTGACCTCCGCCGCGAACTCGGCCTCCTGCAGCTCCGAATAGGCTGCCATCTGGCGGTCCTTGTAGCCGCGGGCAAGTTCGAACATGCCGTAGTTCAGCTGGTGGAAGCCGGCGAGCGTGATGAACTGGAACTTGTAGCCCATGGCGCCGAGCTCGCGCTGGAACTTGGCGATAGTCGCGTCGTCCAGGTTCTTTTTCCAGTTGAACGAGGGCGAGCAATTGTAGGCGAGCATCTTGCCCGGATGAGCCTTGTGTACGCCTTCGGCGAACCTGCGCGCCTGCTCGAGATCCGGCTTCGAGGTTTCGCACCAGATGAGGTCGCAATAGGGTGCGTAAGCCACCGCGCGGGCGATGCATGGCTCGAGCCCATTGCGGACCTGATAAAAGCCTTCAACGGTGCGACCGGCGTCGTAGTCGACGAAGGGCTGGTCGCGTTCGTCGATATCCGAGGTGAGAAGCTTTGCAGCTTCGGCGTCCGTGCGGGCGATGACCAGGGTTGGCGTGCCCATGACGTCGGCTGCAAGACGTGCCGCGGTCAGGTTGCGGATATGGGCGGCGGTCGGAATCAGGACCTTGCCGCCGAGATGTCCGCACTTCTTTTCCGAAGCCAGCTGGTCTTCATAGTGAACGCCGGCAGCACCGGCTTCGATGAAGGCCTTCATGATCTCGAAGGCATTGAGCGGGCCGCCGAAGCCGGCTTCCGCGTCGGCGACGATCGGAGCGAACCAGGTATCGACCGAAAGCCCTTTGCCTTCGGCGGTTTCGATCTGGTCGGCGCGCTGCAGGGTACGGTTGATGCGTCGCGCAAGTTCCGGCGCGGCATTGGCCGGATAGAGCGATTGGTCGGGATACATGGAGGATGCCGTGTTGGCGTCGGCTGCGACCTGCCATCCGGAGAGATAGATGGCCTTCAGTCCGGCACGAACCTGCTGCATCGCCTGGTTGCCGGTCATGGCGCCGAGAGCGTTGACGAAATCCTCCTTGTGGAGCAATGACCAGAGCCGGTTGGCTCCAAGTTCCGCCAGCGAATAACGGATGTCTGCCGAGCCCCGCAGCCGCTTCACATCGTCAGCCGAATAGGGCCGCTGGATGCCTTCGAAGCGATCCTTCGGTGCGCCCGGGACGAATGTGTAAAAATCTGTCATTGCTAATTCTCCCATACAAAGTAACCACTGCGCTCAACCGCAATCTGGTGTGACTAGATTTACAGAGAAGAATGTTGCACTGCCAGAAAAGAAGCAAAAGCTGCAGTTGGAAAAGGGTTATAATGTATTGCCTTTCACAAAGGCTTCTGTGAAGAAGTCACAATTGTAAAAGTCGCACTTGTCGAATTTTGTAAAAGGGACGAAATGGCTGAGCGGAAGATATTCGCAGGTCCCCGGGTCAGGCGGGTACGGCTGGGGCTCGGACTGACCCAGACGGCGATGGCGGATGCCCTTGGGATTTCTCCGTCCTATCTCAATCTGATCGAGCGAAACCAGCGGCCGCTGACGGTGCAGCTCCTTCTGAAGCTTGCCTCCGTTTATAAGGTCGATCTCGATGTGTTGCAGGGGGAGGCGGGAGGCCTGACGGGCCAGCTTCGCGAAGTCTTCTCTGATCCGCTGTTGGCCGGCGAAATTCCGGGCGATCAGGAAATTCTCGAAGTTGTCGAGGCGGCTCCCAACGCAGCGCTCGGCGTGATGAAACTCTACCGGGCTTATCGCGAGCAGGCGGCGCGGCTCTCCGATCTCGCGGACCTCCTTGCCCGCGAGGGCCATGAAACCTCGATCGCGGGTGCGCGCCTTCCGATCGACGAGGTACGTGAGGTTTTGGAGCGGCGGCCGAATTTCTTCGGGCGCATCGAGGATGCGGCGGAGGCTTTCGCGGCAAGGCTCGGCACGGGCGACGAACTGCCGGGCGCATTGAAGACCTGGCTGAAAAGCGAGCATGGAATTGTGGTGCGTACCCTTCCTGTTCACGCCATGCCGAACCTGCGGCGTCGTTACGACCGCCATTCGATGCGTCTGTTCCTGTCCGAACGCCTCTCGCCCTTCGATCGAACCCGCGAGCTGGCGATGGAAGTGGCGCTGCTGGCGCTGGGGCAGGAAATTGCAACCGAACTCGATGATCTGGCCTTGTCGACCAACGAAGCGCGCCGGATCGGAAGGTTCGAACTCGCGCGGTATGCCGCCCATGCGCTGATGATGCCCTATGGCGCATTCCTGTCTGCAGCCCAGCGTGCCCGCTACGACCTCGATGTGCTGCGTTCCCGTTTCGAAGTTTCCTTCGAGCAGGCGGCCAGCCGCCTGACATCGCTTGCGCGCCAAGGTGCCGTCGGAATTCCGTTCTTCCTGATGGAGCTTGATCACGCCGGCAATGTGATCCGGCGCGCTGGCGCGCAGGGCTTTCCGCTGGCGCGTTTCGGAGGACACTGTCCGAAGCTCGGTATTCACTCAGCGTTTGCTCAGCCGGGACAAATCCTGGTCGACCGGGTCGAAATGCCTGATGGCGCCGCTTTCGTCACGATGTCGCGAACGCTTGATGGCCCCCAGGCCGGTTTCGGTGAACGGGTGCGGCGCACCGCCGTTCTGCTTGGCTGCGACCTGCCCAATGCCGGCGATGTTGTCTACGACGGCGCATTGCCAGGGCCGATGGGGACGGTGCTCGCCGGTACGGCCTGCCGCCTCTGCGAGCGGCAGGGTTGCCTCTCCCGTGCCGAGCCCCCGATCACCCGTCCGCTCGGCCTGGACGAAATGGTCACCGGCTTAAGTGCCTTCGATTTCCAGTGACCTTTGTGGCGGTGCACATTTCCCCTTGTGGTGGGAAAAATTCCTTTCTACTCTCCCGAAAAGACAAGGGAAATTAAGCGCGTTTCGCATTCGCGCAGAAAAAACTGGAACAGGAGAGATCATGAAAAACCATTTGCTCAGGTTAGCCGCCGCCGTTGCTGCGACGGCATTTGCCGCGACCACAGCCATGGCGCAGGAGCGCGTGGTTCATGTCTATAACTGGTCCGACTATATCGACGAGTCGATCCTGGAAGACTTCACCAAGGAAACCGGTATCAAGGTCGTCTATGACGTCTTCGATAGCAACGAGATGGTCGAGACCAAGCTTCTCGCCGGCGGCTCGGGCTACGATGTGGTGGTTCCGACCGGCCCCTTCCTGGCTCGCCAGATCCAGGCCGGGGTATTCCAGAAGCTCGACAAATCGAAGCTGCCGAACCTCACCAACATGTGGCCGCAGGTGATGGAGCGCCTCGCCAAATATGATCCCGGCAACCAGTATGCCGTCAACTACATGTGGGGCACCACCGGCATCGGCTATAACGTCGACAAGGTGAAGGCTGCGCTGGGCGACGTGCCGGTCGACAGCTGGGACGTGCTGTTCAAACCTGAAAACGCGGCAAAACTGAAGGCCTGCGGTATCAACATCCTCGATGCATCCGACGAGACCTTTGCAATTGCGATGAACTATATCGGCAAGGACCCGGATAGCAAGGCGACCGCGGATCTGGAGGCGGGCGGCGACGTCTATATGAAGGTCCGTCCGTATGTGAAGACCTTCAACTCTTCCTCCTATATCGATGAGCTCGCAAACGGCGACACGTGCATTTCGATCGGCTGGTCGGGCGATGTGCTACAGGCCAAGGATCGGGCCGGGGAGGCGAACAACGGCGTGAAGGTCGAGTTCGTGATCCCGAAGGAAGGGACCTATATGTGGTTCGACAACCTGGCCATTCCCGCAGACGCCAAAAATGTCGAAGAGGCACACATTTTCATCAACTACCTGATGAAGCCTGAAATCATCGCCAAGGCATCGAACTACGTTCAGTATGCCAATGGCAATCTCGCCTCGCAGAAGTTCCTCGACAAGGAAGTTCTCGACAACCCTTCCGTCTATCCGCCCGAAGATGTCGTCAAAAAGCTATTCACCATCTCGCCTTACGGCTCCAAGGAGCAGCGCGTACTGAACCGGGTCTGGACGCAGATCAAGACCGGCAGCTAAGACAGGAGAACGGGGCAGGCGGAAGCGTCTGCCCCGAACGCTATCGGGCTTTGGTGGGCGAAATGGGGTAAGGCATGGCGAAATCTCTCGGGCCGGTAAAACGCAAATTTTCTCCCTGGACCGATCCTTCGGCCGTTCCTTTCATCCGCTTCGAAAATATCACAAAGCGCTTTGGTGATTTTACCGCCGTCGATAACCTGACCCTTGATATCTACGAGCGCGAGTTCTTCTCCCTCCTCGGTCCTTCGGGCTGCGGCAAGACCACGCTGATGCGTATGCTGGCAGGTTTCGAGGAGCCGACGGAGGGCCGTATCCTGCTTCAGGGCAAGGATATCTCCGGCGTCCCGCCTTATCGTCGCCCCACCAACATGATGTTCCAGAGCTATGCGCTCTTCCCGCACATGACGGTGGAGAAGAACATCGCCTTCGGGCTGGAGCAGGATAATCTTCCGAAGGGGGAGATTGCCGCTCGGATCCAGGAAATGCTGAAGCTCGTGAAGCTAGAATCCTTCGCCAGACGCAAGCCGAACCAGCTCTCCGGCGGCCAGCGCCAGCGCGTCGCCTTGGCGCGCTCGCTGGCCAAGCGTCCGAAAGTGCTGCTGCTCGACGAGCCGCTCGGTGCGCTGGACAAGAAGCTGCGCGAGGAGACGCAGTTCGAGTTGATGGATATCCAGACCAATCTCGGCCTCACCTTCCTGATCGTCACCCACGATCAGGAAGAGGCGATGACCGTATCGGATCGCATTGCCGTCATGGACAGGGGTGTAATCATGCAGGTGGCAACACCGGCAGAGATCTACGAAGCCCCGAACAGCCGCTATGTCGCGGACTTCATCGGCGACATCAACATTCTCGAAGGCACGGTCTCCACCACCGAAAGTGCGCTTGGAGCGCCGGGAGCCGTGCGTATCGATTGCGACGGTGTTGCGGTTGCCGTCGAGCAGGAGTGCCAGGCGGTGAAAGGCGACAAGGTTGCCTTCGCGATACGCCCGGAAAAGGTGCGGATATCCCCTGACCAGCCGGCTGATACGTCCTTCAATGCCGTTTACGGCGAGGTCTGGGATATTGGCTATCTCGGCGACTTCTCGGTCTTCCTCGTCAAGATGGCTGACGGTCGCATCGTTCGTGCAGCGCAGGCGAACGTCTCCCGCCTCGTCGACCGGCCGATTACGTTTGGCGATATGGTCTGGCTCACCTGGCCGCTCGATGCCGGCCTGGTGCTGACGCGCTGAGCGAGGAGGAGGAAGGCGAATGGCGAGCGTTTCGCAAACCCAGGCCGCCAATACGCCGAACCCGGCGCGCTGGCTTGTGGTCGTCGTGCCCTATCTGTGGCTGCTGCTCTTCTTTGCGGCGCCGTTTCTGATTATCTTCAAGATCTCGCTGTCGGACACGGCGATTGCCATGCCGCCCTATACGCCGGTCTTCCCCGGCTTCGGCGCGATCCGCGACTACATTTCGGAACTGGACTTCGAAAACTACCTCTTCCTCACCGAAGACCCGCTCTACATCAAAGCCTATCTGTCGTCGCTCAGGATCGCGGTGATCTCCACCTTCCTGCTGCTTCTCATCGGCTACCCCATGGCGCTCGCCATGGCGCGCGCGCCTTCCAGTCTGCGCCCCACGCTGGTTATGCTGGTCATCCTGCCCTTCTGGACGTCCTTCCTGATCCGGGTCTACGCTTGGATCGGCATTCTGAAGCCGGACGGCCTCCTGACATTACTTCTCCAGACGACCGGTTTGCTGGACCCGAACGAGCAGATCCAGATCTTCAGAACCGACATCGCCGTCTTCATCGGTATTGTCTATTCCTATCTGCCGTTCATGGTGCTGCCGCTCTATTCGGCGCTGGAGAAGATGGACAATACACTGCTGGAGGCCGGGAGCGATCTCGGTTGCCCGCCATGGAAGGCCTTCTGGAAGATCACCTTTCCGCTGTCGCTGCCGGGCGTCATTGCCGGGTCGATGATCTGCTTCATCCCGATTACGGGCGAATTCGTCATCCCCGATCTTCTCGGAGGCGCCGATACCCTGATGATCGGCAAGACGCTTTGGACGGAGTTCTTCGGCAATCGCGACTGGCCGCTCGCCTCGGCCGTAGCGGTCGTCCTGCTGATCATGCTGGTCGTGCCGATCGCGATTTTCCAGAACCAGCAGAAAAAGGTGGTGTGAGATGAAATCGTCCCGCTTCGACGCCACCGTTCTGACGCTCTGCTTTGCCTTTCTCTATATCCCGATCATCATTCTGATTGTCTATTCGTTCAACGCATCCAAGCTGGTGACGGTCTGGGGCGGGTTTTCGTTGCAATGGTATCGCACCATGTGGTCCAACGAGGGGCTGATGGATGCGGCTTGGGTAACAGCGCGTGTCGGCGTCCTCAGCGCCACGCTCGGCACCGCGCTTGGCACGCTCGCCGCTCTATCCCTCGTCCGTTTCCAGAAATTTCCCGGAAGAATGCTGTTTTCCGGCATGATCTACGCGCCGCTCGTCATGCCGGAGGTGATCACCGGCCTGTCCATGCTGCTGCTCTTCGTTGCGCTGAATATCGACCGCGGCTTCTGGACGGTCATCATCGCCCATACGACCTTTACCATGTGTTATGTCGCAATCGTCGTTCAGTCGCGCCTCATGACCTTCGACCGCAGTCTGGAAGAAGCCGCACTCGATCTCGGCTGCCCGCCCGTCAAGACCTTCTTCAAGATCACTCTGCCGCTGATCCTGCCGGCCGTTATCGCGGGCTGGATGCTGGCCTTCACGCTGTCGCTCGACGACCTGGTCATTGCTAGCTTCAACACCGGCCCGGGTGCGACGACGCTGCCGATCAAGATCTATTCGCAGGTGCGTCTGGGCGTGACGCCGGAAATCAATGCGATCTGCACCATCCTGATCGGTTTCGTGACCATCGGCGTGATCGCCACATCGATCGGCACCAAGCGAGCGGAACTCAATCGTATCCGCGATGAGCATGTCGCCCTGCGGGGGACGACCTGATCAGGCTCAGGGGATTGCTTGCTTAGTCCGCCGGTTTTGGCGCGGTTTGCGAAACCGGCCAAATCACCGGGTTAGGCCAGGAGCCGCCGATGAAGACCGTCAGCTGTGCGGGGTCTTGAAGTGCCGGGTGAACGGTGGCGGAAAGCGCGAGGCTGTTGCTGGCGTAAGGTATCACGCCGGAAATCGTCAATGTGCCATCGCTGCCGTTGATCTTTCCATCGTCGATTTCGGCCGAGCCATTGGCGATCCTCGCGGAGAGGTCGATGCTGTCGAACTGCAGATTGCCGCTCCCGGCCTCGCTCAGCGAGAAATATGGCTTGTAGGCCGCAAGCTGCCTGACGCCTGCGATATCGACGCCGGGGAGGATACCCTTTTCCCCGCGAAAACGCAGATGTCCCTCCGCCTCGCGCCAGGCCTGCGGGGTTATGGGCCGGCGGAGGATGAGCGACAAGTCCAGGGAGCCGTGGGCAATGGGCAGTGGGCCGCCGAGGCCGAGGTTCTTGATGACATTGCCAAAGTCGGCGCCCTGCACCGCAATGTGCAGGGCCATCTCGTCCTGCCGATCAACCGCTGCCGTGGCAAGGCGTCCGGTCAGCCGGCCCGTTTCGAAATCGCTGTCGACGATGTCAACGCGTGACTGGGTCGGCGTGTCCAACACGCTTACGGCCGCTGCGGAGAGACGGAGAGGACCGAGCATCGCCTGTTCCGCCGAGAGCCGCAGGTCGAATTCTATCCCCGTCTGCACGTTGTCGTTTGCATTATCGGTGGCCGGTGTCAGCACATCGACGATCCCTGACAAATCCAGGCGGTCAAAGGCAAGCGTCCCTGTAAGCCGCGGTAACCGGCCTTCGGGAAGCATCAGGTCCAGAATGCCTGTTGCCTTATCGTCGTTAAGGCCGAGCGATAGGTTCTCGAAACGCAGAGTATTATCATTGGTGACGACGTGCGCACTTAGGGAGAGGCGTTTGATGCGCTCCGCGCCTGGAAAATTCACGCCCGACCATGCCATGACTGTTGCAAGGTCGGGGACCGTCAGTTCGGCGTCGCCGGATAGGAAGGCATGTGTCGCAAGGTTGGCGACGCCTTGGAAGCGCCCCTGGAAGATGTCGGATACGATAGTGCCGGATGCGTTGCCGCTTGCCCCCGCGAGGAGCAGGAGAGGCTGCGCCGAATTGAAATCGACGGAAAGCTTGCGGCCGTTGAGTTCGCCCCTGGCTTTGATTTCCATGCCTTGGGAAAGCCAGGGCCAGTGGAGGTTTCCTTCGATGGCGGAAAATCGTGCGGTGCGACCGCTCGAGACGTCCGAAATCTCGAGAGTTCCGTTGGTGATGCGGACCTCCCCCATTGGAGCGTCGGCGTCTGCGGCGAGCAACTGGCCGTTGGCGTCGGGTTTTGCTTCACGTACTGCCCGGCTCAATAGTCCGTCATTTGTCCAATCAAGCCGACCGTCCGGCTCCCGCAGGACGTAGATTTGCGGATCGGTAAGGCGGAAATCCTTGAATTCCGGCTGCCCAAGCAGGGTTTGAAGGAGGTCGAACGAGGCGGAAAGGCGCGAGACGCGGCCGAGCACCCGTTCGCCGCCGTCTACCGGCTTGCGGATGGTGATGTCGCGGAGCGTAATCCTCGGCTCAGGCCAGAACCGGATGTCTGGAGATCCTTCGATCGTAACGTCGTGGCCCGTCCATTCGGCAACGGCCTCCTCCATGCCTGCCCGCACCAGGGTCGAGGAGATCAGGAAGGGCGCGACGATCTGGAAAAGGGCGAAGAGGCCCAAACCTGAAAGAGCGCCGATCAGCAGATTGCGGATCCGCCGGCTGAGCGGGCGCTTCAGGTGTTTTGGCAGATTTTTGATCCCCAGGGTCAGCATGTTCCACGCGAATATAGGAAATGACAAGGTCGCGCAAATCCGCGCTTTCTTGCCCGGCGCTCCTCTTTATCACGCAGTGCAGCATGCTATACAGATCAAGGCAATTCAGCTTGAATTCAAGTCTGAAAGGCTATGGCAAGAGTTCGTTTGGTCAGACGGCTCTCTGGGATGGAGGAATGGGAATGGCCAACCAACAGCCGCTGTGGAGTCCTTCGCAGGAAGCCCAGCAGAAGACCGCGCTATTTCGCTTTATCGATTGGTGCGCCGCGCGCTATGGCGAGAGCTTTGCGAACTATGACGCATTTTACGCCTGGTCGATTGCCGAGCGGGAGGCATTCTGGTCCGCGATCTGGGATTATTGCGGCGTAAAGGGCGAGCGTGGGGAGCGTTCGCTTGTGGATGGCGACGATATGCTCGCAGCCCGGTTCTTTCCCGATGCGACGCTGAATTTTGCAGAAAACCTTCTGACCGGCACCGGTACCGGCGATGCACTTGTCTTTCGCGGAGAGGACAAGGCGAGCGACCGCTGGTCCTGGGACAGGCTCCACGCGGAAGTTTCCCGCCTGCAGCAGGCGTTCAAGGCTCTCGGCATCCGGAAAGGCGACCGGATTGCGGCCATGATGCCCAACATGCCGGAGACCGTGGCCTGCATGCTGGCGGCGACCTCGATCGGCGCGATCTGGTCCTCCTGTTCCCCGGATTTCGGCGAGCAGGGCGTTCTGGACCGTTTCGGCCAGATTGAACCCAAGCTCTTCATCACCTGCGATGGCTATTGGTATAACGGCAAGCGTCAGGACATCGCTGCCAAGGTGAAGGCGGTGTCCCAGGCGCTGAAGACACCGGTCCTCGTCGTTCCCTATGCTGGAGATGCCCCGGCGCTCGCCGCCTCGCTATCCGACGGGCGCACGCTTGCGGAATTTACTGCGCCCTTCGAGGCGAAATCGGTCGAGTTCGAACGGCTGCCCTTCTCGCATCCGCTCTACATCCTTTTCTCCTCCGGTACGACCGGCGTGCCAAAATGCATTGTCCACTCGGCAGGCGGCACGCTTCTGCAGCATTTGAAGGAGCATCGCCTTCACTGCAGTTTGGAGCCCGGGGAGAAGCTCTTTTATTTCACCACCTGCGGCTGGATGATGTGGAACTGGCTGGTCTCCGGCCTCGCCGTCGGTGCCACGCTCTGCCTCTTCGACGGCTCGCCCTTCGCGCCGGACGGCAATGTTCTCTTCGACTATGCTCAGGACGAGAAATTTGCCGTATTCGGAACCTCGGCAAAATATATCGACGCGGTCCGCAAGGGCGGCATCCTCCCGAAGGAGACCCACGATCTCCAGAGCTTGCGGTTGATCACCTCGACCGGCTCGCCGCTTTCGCCGGAAGGCTTTTCTTTCGTTTACGAAGGCATCAAAAGCGACGTGCATCTGGCGTCCATATCCGGCGGCACGGATATCGTCTCCTGTTTTGTACTCGGCAATCCGTTGAAGTCCGTCTGGCGGGGAGAAATCCAGGGTCCCGGACTGGGGCTGGCGGTCGATGTCTGGAACGACGACGGTGAGCCGGTGCGTGGGGAAAAAGGGGAACTCGTCTGCACCAAGGCCTTTCCCTCCATGCCGATCATGTTCTGGAACGACCCCGACGGCAGGAAATACCGCGCGGCCTATTTCGAGCGGTTCGAGAACATCTGGTGCCATGGCGATTTCGCGGAATGGACCGAACATGGCGGCATCATCATCCATGGCCGCTCCGATGCCACTCTCAATCCGGGCGGCGTGCGCATTGGCACTGCCGAAATCTACAATCAGGTCGAACAGATGGAAGAGGTCGCGGAAGCGATCTGCATCGGCCAGGATTGGGAAGACGACGTGCGGGTCGTCCTCTTCGTGCGTCTGTCCGACGGCCGGCAGCTTGATGAAGGTCTAGTCAAGGCGATCAAGGCCCGGATTCGTACCGGTGCTTCGCCGCGTCACGTGCCGGCCAAAGTCATCCAGGTTGCCGACATCCCGCGCACCAAGTCCGGGAAAATCGTCGAACTGGCCGTGCGTGACGTGGTTCATGGGCGCTCGGTCAAGAACAAGGAAGCACTCGCAAATCCGGAGGCACTCGATCTTTTCGCCGGTTTGGTAGAGCTTGAGAACTGAAAATCCACTGGAAAACCGCTGATGTGTATCATGACAACCCATCAGAAATGAGGTTTCCCAAAAGTGGGCATCGTTTACCGGCTGTTAAGCCGAAATGCTCAAGAGTGGCGCAATAGGGACTCATCCGGTGTATGAAGACGCGTAGCCGCGAGCTTTCATGGACATGATGTCTCCCCCCAACCCTCGTTGGAACAGCATTTAAATTTTAAAGGCAGCTTTGGCTGCCTTTCTTTTGGTCGCTCATGCAGCCTGAGATTGCGGTGACCATCATTGCAATCTGTTGAGCGAGCGTGACACCAGCGCCACCGGGACCAATCCGGCGAGAATGATGATGATTGCGGCCACGGAGGAATCCTCTGTTCGGGCTCGCGACGCGTCCTCGTAGACCAGCGTCGCCAGCGTGTTGAAATTGAAGGGCCGGAGCAGGATCGTTGCCGACAGTTCCTTCATTGTCTCGATGAACACGAAGAGGGCGGCTGTCAGCATGGCCGGGTGCATGTTGGGCAGCAGCACCGACCAGAGCGTCTGCCGCCGGTTGCGGCCAAGGGCACGCGCAGCCATGTCGAGATGCGGCGAGAGCTTTTGAAAACCGGCATCCAGATTGCCCTCTGCCATAGCCATGAAACGAACAGTGCATGCATAGACGATCGCAAAGCCGGTGCCGGAAAGCAGCAGACCAGTCGAGATACCCACGCTCTCCCGCAGGATTCCGTCCAACGCGTTGTCGAAGGCAGCAAGCGGAACCAGCACGCCCATTGCAAGGACGGTGCCGGGTATAGCGTAACCGAGCGAGGCGACCCGGTTCGACAAGGCAACGAGCCCGGACCGTTCGCTGCGTGCCGCATAGGAAAGGATAAAGCCGAGTGCAACGGAGCAGAGAGCAGTCGCTGTAGAGACGATAATGCTGTTCCACAGGGCATCAAGGAGGCGGGGATCGGCAAAGTCCTCGATCCGCGCCAGCGCGAAACGGCCCTGCACCAGGAATGGCAGGCAGAAGCCGATGGTGACGGGTAGGGCGCAGAAGGCCGCCGCAAGCCAGCCTCTTGCGCCAGTCAGCCGCGGCCGCAATGCCGCGTCGGCAAGCGTGGTTGTCCTGTTGCCGGAAAAGCGCTGCTGGCGTCGGGCTGCTCGTTCGACGAGAATCAGGATCGAGACGACCAACAGCATCACCGCGGCGATCTGCGCTGCGCCGGAAAGACTGCCGCGGTTCAGCCAGGTGTCGTAGATCGAGAAGGTGAGAGTGTTGACGCCGAGAAACTCCACCGCTCCGATATCGTTCAGCGTCTCCATCATGACGAGCGTCAGCCCGATCATGATCGCGGGCCGCGCCATGGGAATCTGCACCTGAAAGAATACCCGAAGAGGGCCGGCGCCAAGCGTGCGGGCGACATCGGCCGCCGCCCGGCCTTGCATCATGAACATCGACCGGCAGGCCAGATAGACATACGGATAGAGAACGGAAGAGAGCACCAGCACCGCTCCCCCGAGCGAACGAATATCTGGAAACCAATATTCGCGGGCAGTCTGGTAACCGAAGATCTGCCTGTACCAGGTCTGCAGCGGCCCGGTAAAATCGAGGAACTCTCCGAAAGCGTACGCGGCAAGATACGAAGGAATAGCAAGCGGCAGCACCAGGGCCGCCGAGAGAAGCCGGCGGAAGGGGAAGTCGAAACTCGCAACCAGCCAGGCGGTGAGGATGCCAAAAGAAGCGGTCACCAATCCGGTCAGAAGGAGAAGCCGCAGCGTGCGGCCGGTCGCGCGCGGCACGACATTGGCAATGATGTGCGGCCAGGTTCCATCCTCGCCGGAGACCGCAATCCACAAGATGGCGAGGATCGGCCACGCGATCACGGTGGCGACCCCCATGGCGGTCCAGGAGAGCGGGCGGCGCGGCTGTCGCGCTTTCTGGCCAAGCATGGCGGGTGTCGTCGAAACCTGCAAGTTCCACTCCTCTTTCAAAGAGGAGTGCTAATCATAGGACAGTCAGTTCGCAAGCACTCGCGGCGAAGGGAAGGTGATTTCCACCAGTGTGCCTTCGTTCGGAGCCGACGTGATCGAGAAGGAGGCGCGGTTTGCGTCCACCATCGCCTTGGTGAGCGGCAGGCCCAGGCCGGTGCCGTCGCCGCGCTTGCGGGTGCCGCCCGCCACCTGGCGGAACGGTTTCATGGCGAGTTCGAGTTCCGGGCGCGTCATGCCGATGCCCGTATCGCGAATGCGAAGCACGACATTGCCATTGGCTTCATAGGCCGTCGATACGACGATCTGCCCGCCCGAAGGCGTGAAGCGGATGGCATTGGACAGGATGTTGAGGACGATCTGCTTCACGGAGCGGAGATCGGCGACGACCTGGGGCACGGCATGCGAAAGGGCGGTGCGAATAATGACGCGCTGGCTGTTTGCCTGCGGCTGAACCAGGGATACGGCCTCGGAGACCGTTTCGTTAAGGCCGACCGCGATGAAATCGAGTTCCATCTCGCCCGCCTCTATCTTCGAAATATCGAGCAGGTCGTTGACGATGTCGAGCACGTGCCGTCCGGAACGGCCGATGTCGTTGGCGTATTCCACGTAACGCGGATGTCCGATCGGCCCAAAGCGCTCTGTTGCCATCATGTCCGCAAATCCGATGATCGCGTTGAGCGGCGTACGGATTTCGTGGCTTACATGCGCCAGGAACTCGCTCTTGTGGGCGTTCGCCGTCTCCGCGGAGCGCTTCGCAGTACGCAGCTCTTCCTCGGTTCGTTTCCACTGGGTGATGTCGCGTATGACCGCGCAATAGCCGTTGGACGAGGTGAGCTTGCCGATCGTCATGAAGAGCGGCAGGAAGCCGCCGGACGCTTCCCGGCCGATCACTTCGCGGCCGTCATTCAGGACGCTGGCGACGCCGTGGCCGGATAGTCCGCCGAGATAATCAAGGATGGCGCGCTGGCTTTCATGGGCGAAGAGGGTCACGAAGGGTTTGCCGTCGATCTCTTCGTTGTCGTAGTTGAAAAGTCCGCTTGCCGCACGGTTGAGGGAGCGGATGTCGCCGTCAGCGCCAATGATCACCACGCCGTCGGTTGCCGTCTCCAGAATGGCGCGGAGTTCCTCAACCTCGACCTGCAGTTTGGCGAGCTGATCGGCCGGCCGACGGGGACGCAAAGGGATGACTTCGCCCGCCTCGGTGCTGTCAGATATCGCGCTTTCCGCGACGACCGGCATCAGCGCCAGCATCAGGGCGGTCGAATCGCCCCAGCGGACCGATTGCAGTCGTGCCGTTACCGGGACCACGGCATCGTCCGAACGCACGACGACCATGCCGCCTGCCTCTGCCGTCTTGCCTTCGAGATCCTGGCGCTGCAGAAGCGCATCCAGACCGCCAACTTCAACCAGTTCCTCAAGCGAAGCATAGCCTGTCAGCCTGAGGAATTCCGGGTTGCCGTGGATCAACTGGTCGCCGCTGTGGATAAGCAGTGCAACGGGCATCTGATCGACGATTTCCGCCGAAAGTCCGATCCGCTCGCGCACCGGGATCATCCGATTGAGCAGTTCGCGGTCGGAAAGCTCCAGCCCCGGGCCGATTGCCTCCTCTTCACTGCCGTCAACGGGTTCATCCTGCGTCTCGGCGGCGCTCTGGTTCGTTTCATCGGCGATTGGGGCCACCTGCTCATCGGAGGCATCGTCTGCCGCTGCGACAGGTGGCTCTTCGATCACATCAGGTGTTTCCGGCAGATCTGCCGACGGCGCATCGATGCTGTCCTGCTGGATAACATCGCGCTTTTCATCCTGCGAGAGCTCCGCATCCTGAAGGGGATCGACAGCGACGGGTTCGGTCTCGGCGGCCTCGGAAGCGGGTGGGGCGACCGGTGGTTCCGGCGCCTTTTCTTCGGTACGGCGGTCGATGAAGCTGTCGAGCTGGCGGGCAATCTCGCGAAAGGCGGCTTGTTCGACGGGGGTCAGCCGCTCACGGCCCGTGGAACGGTGTTCCTCGAGCTGGATGACCTTGTCGGAATAACGGCGACCGGGATTTTCCACGATTCGGAGCGCCGGCTTTTCGCCCTCGGGCCAATCGAGCAACGAAGGAGCCTGCCTGCCGGACAGCGATACCGGCTTCGGCTCATCGGCGGGCTGATCGTCCGCGGCGACTGTGACTTCGGTTTCGGCAGGTTCCCCAGCGGTCTCCGCCTCGTCGTCTACAGGGCCTTGCTCGTCTGCAGCCGAAACGGCAGGCGCGCTCTGCACGCCGGCCTCTTCCGGCTGGACTGCCGGCTCATCGTTTTCCAGCTCGAAGATGGTCGATGGCGAACCAGTAGATTGAGATGTCGTATCCTCTGCCGAACCGGCCACACCCTCCGGCAGGTTGGGCGTGAGTGTCAGGCCGATGGCATTCGGATCTTCCGCCGCATCGCCGATACGCACGATGCCGAAACCTCGAAATCCGTCGAACTCCCGGGTGCGCGTATAGGTGGGCAGAGCCGCGAGATCGACAGGCACCACAAGCGACGTACCTTCAACGGGCCACCAGATCGTCTTGCCGGACCAGGTATCACGCTTGTTGAGCAGTTCGGAGATCTTGCCATCCGGATCGAGGCCGAAGAGAGCGGCCAGATCGCCAAAGCCCATGCCGTTGATGTTTGCGGCATTCGGGCCGACCGCATCGGCGAATTCGCTGGAAACCTCGCTGAACCGGCCGGTCGCATCGATCTTCCAGACGAATCGGATCGCGCGTCCGTCGCGGCGGAACACGAAGCCGGCGGGATCCTGCGTCGAAGCTTCGTCAGCCACCGCAACAGGTTCGGGTTCAGCGCTGACGCTTTTTTCCGGCTCGACAACTGATGGCGGCACGGCATCGCTTGTCTCTTCGGCACGCGCCTCATCGTTTTGGCTGTCGCCACCAAATGCATGCGCTGAAATTCCCGACACCTCATCGGTCTGGAGCGAGATTTCTTCCTCCAGTTCTTCCGTGTCCTCGATTTCGGAGACGGCGGTGATCACATCCTCGAAACCGGCGGCAGGCACGGCCTCCACCGTGAAATCCTCGTCAGGTTCATCGGCGCTGGAACCGGACGTCTCGTTCGTATCTGTTTCACTCGCATGAGCCGCTGCCGCCGCGTTCACCGGCTTGGGGCCATCGTCAACGGCAGTCCGGTCTTGCGCGCCGGTTTCGACAGTAAACAAAAGATTTAATGCGGGCTCGTCGGATAGCCGGCCGATGGCAGCCGGCAGATAGCCCTTGGCTGTCGGGATCGGTCGCTTGACCAGCCGGCTCGGGTCGTTGCCGGCCATGCTCGCCAGCATTTTTGCTGTCTGATTGGAAATGCCGAGGCCGGTAAACTTCGCGGAAGCGGCAAGTACCTCACCGTCCTTGTCAAGCACAGCCATATGCGTGTCCGGATCGTCGAAACCTTCGATCATTCGTCCGGCACGGGCTGAAAGGGAAAGGCGGGACTTTTCAACGGGGGCACTGAAAAGCACCGCCGTCTCCCCTTGGACTCGGATGAGCTCGCAGGCAGCCTGGATAGGCACGCGCTGGAATCCGGAGGCGACACGGATCATCAGGTGGCGAACATCGCCGGCCGCGCCGAGCTGGCCCGCCGCCGTCTCTATCTGGCGGAAGGCGATGTCATTGCGGTTCGGCCCCTGGTCGAGAAAATCATAGATGGAATCAAAGCCGAAAAGATCTGCGCCGCGGCCGTTGCACCACAGCGGGTCCATTTTATCCCGGGAAAACAGGATGATCGCTTCACCCGCCGCAAAACGATCGCGCACATGTTCGTGCACGGCGATGTCGATGAACGGGTATTGGACTGCGGACATAGGCGGAACCTGCAGAGTCATTTAACCGCAATTCTGCGGCGTTTAACGGATTATTAATAACTGCCCCCCGCCTGCCGGTCGAGAGCGGCGCTCCTCAAACCGCTGATAGGGTTAATTTCAGAATTTTCATTGTGCAGTGCACAATATATTGCAATGCACAATGGAATGGGTTATATAAGAGGCATCACATCTTCGGATCTGCCGAAGAAAACGCCAACGAGGACCAGAAACGATGGCATACAAGACAGACGACATCTTTTCCTTCTCCGCTTTCGATCCGGCCAAGCTCACCGAGAGCTTCCGCGAGTTTGCTGAAAAGGGCGGCGCCCAGTCGCGCGACGCTTATGCTAAGATGAAAACCGCCGCCGAGGAAGCTACCAAGACGGTGGAATCCACACTGCAGTCGGCCCAGGCAGGTTCGGTAGAACTCGGCCTCAAGGCGATCGACGCGTGGCGTACGAATACCGACCTGTCGCTGTCCCACATGGAAGCGCTGCTCGGCGTCAAGTCCGTGTCGGAGCTTTTCGAGCTGCAGACCGCCTTCATCCGCAAGCAGGCCGAGGTTACGGTCGAGCAGGCGAAGTCCATTCAGGATGCAGCCCGCAAGCTCGCCGAAAATGTTTCGCAGCCGAGCAAGGTCGCTGCCGAAAAGGTCATCGCGACGTTCAAGGCCGCCTGATTTCTACGCACTGATTTCAAGAAGAGGGCCGGAGCAGGTTTCGGCCCTCTTCTATTTTAAGAAGGGACTTGCAAAACGAGTCCGATCACCGTATGTGACCCGAAATACCGCTTTGGCGGTTTTTGTGCGGTTGTAGCTCAGTTGGTTAGAGCGCAGGTTTGTGGCACCTGAGGTCGGAGGTTCGAGACCCCCCAACCGTACCATTTCTAATTCAAGACAAGTCGATCGCCAGGAGAGGCTCCACCTCCGCCTGGAACAGTTCTCTCAGTCTTATTTCGGCTAGCCGGCAAACGCTAAACCGACAAATTCTTCAGACATTTGACGGTTTCTGGATACCTCGCCCTTGTATGGTCCGGAAACGGACACAATCTTGTGCACTGCACTATCAGGTCTTGTCACAGTTGCTGACATGCCTATGTTTGTGGCAGCAGGTGCCCAAAATTTTGGACACCTGCGTCTTGGGCTTTGGCCCCCTTCACCTGTTCGCCCTGTGCGGCAGGCCTTTTCAGAAGGAGTCATGAGGATGACAATTTCCATCAATAATTTCGCATCGGCGAACGGAACTACACTTTCTCCGCAGCACATCGCCTCCGCAGTTGCCGAAGCCCGACGTGCGATGGGCTACAGTATCGACGAACTTGCCGTCACGACCGGCCTCGTCAGCGACGAGATTCTCCGCGTTGAAAATGGCACGGATGCGGATCCGGCCAAATTAAAACGCATTGCCGCGGCCCTGCAGGTTCCGGTTTCTACCTTCTTGCTTACCTGATGTTCAGGTGTCCGGCCGCTTCGGCGGCCGGTCCTCTTTCTTCCATCCGCGAAGCGGCTTCCGTTCTTCAAGGTCGATGCACCGACTACACGAAGATGTGTCGCTCCTCATCGACCAGCTCCTTCAGAAAATCCACCACGGTGCGCAGACGTATCAGGTCGCGCGTGGTTTCATGATAGGTGGTCCAATAGGAGCGCCGGATGACGATATCCGGCAGCACTCGCCTCAGTTCGGATGATTGCCGCGCCACGTAGTCGTGCAGGATGCCGATTCCGGCGCCTGACCGCACGGCTTCCGTCTGCCCGATTGCGCTCGATATCTCGAAGCTTGCATCCCAGTCGCGCATGACCTCGCCGGTGAAATTCAGCGAGGGAGAAAAGATCAGGTCTTCCACGTAACCGATGCGGGGATGCGCTCTCAATGCCTCGACGGTTTCCGGTGTCCCGCTCTGGTCTAGATAGGTTTTGGAGGCATAGAGGCCCAACGTGTAGTCGGTAAGTTTCGACGAGACGAGCCGGCCCTGTTCCGGCCGCTCGATGGTGATGGCGATATCCGCCTCACGCTGGGAGAGTGAGAAGGAGCGCGGTACGGGGACGAGTTGCAGCTTCAGGTCCGGATGCCGGCGGGTCAATCGTCCGAGCCGCGATGCCAGGAACGAGACACCGAAACCGTCCGGCGCACCGATCCGCACCGTCCCCGCGACGGCCGTGTCTATCCGTCCCGTACTTGCCTGCGCTGCGAGCATTTCCGTTTCCATGCGCTCGGCGGCGCGGAAGAAGATCTCGCCTTCAGCAGTCAACTCGCAGCCATTGGTGCGGCGGATAAGCAGCCGCGTCCGCAGGCCTTCTTCCAGTGCGGTCACCCGCCGCCCCAGCGTGGCGTGGTTGATGCCGAGCCGCCGGGAGGCAGCAAGGATCTGCCCGCTTCGCGCAATGGCGAGGAACATGCGCACATCGTCCCAGTTCATGGCCTGCCCCAATGTCGATTTTTGCACAACCGATGCGTAAACTACGGCGTTGCCTTGTGCAATTGTGGGCGTATCCTCTGCGCATTCAAATAAGTTGCCAGAAACGGTAGGAGGAGCATCCCATGCGCGAGATCGGGCATTTCATTGGCGGCAACCACGTCGCCGGTACCAGTGGTCGGACTGCGGACGTTTTCAACCCCGCGACCGGTGAGGTCCAGGCGAAGGTTTCTCTCGCGAGCGTTTCGGAACTTCGCTCCGCTGTCGAGAATGCCAAGGCAGCCCAACCCCAATGGGCGGCGACCAATCCGCAGCGTCGCGCCCGCGTCTTCTTCAAATTCGTCGAACTGCTGAACAAGCACATGGACGAGCTTGCCGAACTGCTCTCCCGGGAACACGGCAAGACGGTCGAGGACTCCAAGGGCGACATCGTGCGCGGTCTTGAGGTCTGCGAATTCGTCTGCGGCATCCCGCATCTGCAGAAAGGCGAGTTCACAGAAGGCGCCGGCCCTGCGATCGACATGTATTCGATGCGTCAGCCCGTCGGCGTCGGCGCCGGCATCACGCCTTTTAACTTCCCGGCCATGATCCCGATGTGGATGTTCGCTCCGGCGATCGCCTGCGGTAACGCCTTTATCCTGAAGCCGTCCGAACGCGATCCGTCCGTGCCGCTGCGCCTTGCGGAACTGATGATCGAGGCAGGACTGCCGGCCGGCATCCTGAACGTCGTCAACGGTGACAAGGCTGCCGTCGACGCGATCCTGACCGATCCGGATATCGGCGCCGTTACCTTTGTCGGCTCCACGCCGATCGCGCGTTATGTCTACGGCACGGCAGCGATGAACGGCAAGCGCGCCCAGTGCTTCGGCGGCGCCAAGAACCACATGATCATCATGCCGGACGCCGACATGGACCAGGCGGTCAATGCCCTGATGGGGGCGGGCTACGGTTCTGCCGGAGAGCGTTGCATGGCGATTTCCGTTGCCGTTCCGGTTGGCGAGGAAACGGCCAACCTTCTGGTCGAAAAACTCGCGCCGAAGATCGAGTCGCTGCGCATCGGACCCTATACGGACGACAAGGCCGACATGGGACCGGTCGTCACCAAGGAGGCGCATGCCCGCATCAATGGCCTCATCGACCGCGGCGTTGAAGAAGGTGCCAAGCTCGTCGTGGATGGCCGCGGCTTCAAGCTGCAGGGCTATGAGGACGGCTATTTCGTGGGCGGCACGTTGTTCGACCACGTGACGCCGGAGATGGATATCTACAAGACGGAAATATTCGGGCCGGTTCTGTCGGTCGTTCGTGCCAAGAACTACGAGGATGCGCTAGCGCTTCCGATGAAGCACGAATACGGCAATGGCGTTGCCATCTACACCCGCGACGGTGATGCTGCCCGCGATTTCGCAAGCCGCGTCAATATCGGCATGATCGGCATCAACGTGCCCATCCCGGTTCCGCTCGCCTATCATTCTTTCGGCGGCTGGAAGGCGTCGAGCTTCGGAGACCTCAATCAGCACGGCACGGATTCGATCAAGTTCTGGACCAAGACCAAGACGATCACCGCCCGCTGGCCGTCCGGCATCAAGGATGGAGCCGAATTCGTCATGCCGACGATGAAGTAGATGAAAAGTCAGTTCAGCGTGTCAACGGGCCTCTTCGGAGGCCCGTTTCCGTTTGTGAGGATTTGAATCGGCGCCCTTACCTGTAGTTGAAATGACAACTGTTCACCTTAAGATGCTCCCGGATTCGGCTAAGTCGAATTTGAAGGGTTCAACGGGGATATTGTTTCATGGAATTTCAGGCGAAACCTCCGGTGGAGGCGGGAAAATTTGAGCGCGCCTCCTTCAACGGCAATGCCAGCGAATATTTCGGCATCTGGATCGTCAACGTCCTTTTGACGATCATTACCCTGGGCATCTATTCCGCCTGGGCAAAAGTACGGCGTAAGCGTTATTTCTACGGCAATACCGTCATTCTCGGACGTGCCTTCGAATATCATGCCACCGGCAAGCAGATATTCATCGGACGCGTGATCGTTTTTGCCTTCCTGATCGTGGTCAACCTGCTTGCCGCCATCAACCCGCTGTTCTCGGTGGTGACGACCGTCCTGATCCTCGTGGCCTTGCCCTGGCTGATCATGCGCGGCCTGCGCTTCAATGCCCGAGTCACGAGCTATCGCAACGTGCGCTTCGATTTCGTGGGCTCGGCGGGGGGCGCGTTCGTGGCCATTATGCTCGGCGGTATCGTGGCCTTCGTGTCCCTTGGTATCCTTGCTCCTTTGGCAAGCCGCTGGAGCTGGCGCTACGTTTTCAACAACCTCCGTTATGGTGATCGGGCATTCTCTACGGAGCCCTCCTTGGGGTCCCTCTATCGCGTCTGGATCCTGCCGGCAGTGATGTTACTTTTCGGAGGGTTCGTTTCCACGGCCATTATCATATCCATCGCGGTCGCCTCAGGGTCGCTCTCGGGCGGAGATGGCGTATCAAGCGAAGAGACGATCGGCATGTTTGCATTTGCCGCATTCCCCGCCATCGTCCTGACTTTTCTCCTTTATGGCCTTGCCGGTCTCTTTTATCGCGCGGGCGTGCGCAACGTGGCCTGGTCGGCGGCGAAACTGGATGACCGTCACGAGCTGCTGAGCGATCTTTCCCGGTGGCGGTTTGCCTGGATTGCAATTTCCAACGTCATCGTCACGATCTTTACGCTCGGGCTGATGCGCCCCTGGGCAGCGGTGCGTATGGCGAGGTATGTCAACGAACACACAGGCATCCGCATCCTTGGAGACCCTGGCCAGGTCATGTCTTCGATCGAGGCGACAGGTGCGGCGATTAGCGCCGAGTACATGGATATGGAAGGTTTCGATTTTGGCTTCTGATCCCGCCGTCATAGCGAGGGGCGAATGGCATCCCGCCAATTCGAGCCACGCGACACCGTCCGTCCTGCGGGCGGAAAATGGCCGGCTGATTGCGGAAGGGGAAGGGACGGTTCTTGCAATGGCAGTCCCGGAAAGGGTTGAGATCAGCCCGAGGGTGGGCTCGATCCCGCGGCGCTTGACCTTTCCCGACGGCTCGGTGCTGGAAACGCGCGACAACGATGCGATCGATGGCTATCTGCGCACGCAGCGGGGTGCGCGCAGCGGCTTTGTTCATCGCCTCGAGCAGTTCCATCCGCGCCTGATCGCTATCACCATCGCGGTCATCGTGTTGGCTGCCTCCATCTATCGTTTCGCTTTGCCGGCACTTGTGGAAGTCGCGGTTCTAGTGACTCCACCCTTCGTGCCCGACATGATCGGTTCGGGCACGCTTGCCTCGCTTGATAAAACCATCTTTAAACCGACGGAACTGCCAGAAGCGGAGCGGCAGGCGATCTCCGAAGGGTTTGAAAAACTGGCCGCTCATTCGGAAGGCGGCAAACAGGCCTATACCCTGAATTTCCGCGATGGCGGCGCGATCGGCCCGAACGCCTTGGCCCTTCCCGATGGCAACCTCATTCTGACCGATGATCTGGTGAAGTTTGCTGGGGGCGACCGCGAGATGATCCTTGGCGTGCTCGGCCACGAGATTGCGCATGTGGAAGGCGAGCACAGTCTCCGCCAGCTCTATCGCGTTGCAGGCGTCGCGGCGCTGGTCATGCTGATCGCGGGAGACGTCGGATCCGGCGTCGAGGACATCCTCACCCAAGGAGGCGCCTTGGTGGCGTTGTCCTATTCGCGCTCGGCAGAAGCCGAAGCCGATCGCCGGTCCGTCGAACTCATGAATGCTGCCGGCTACGATCCGGCGGCGCTTGCCCGCTTCTTCGCGCTTCTGGAGGAAAAGCTTGGCGATCACGGCGATACGAGCATGTTGTCGAGCCATCCGGGTACGCCCCAGCGCCAGCAGGACATCCGCAAATATTCGCAAGAGCTAAAAAGTCGGTCTGGCGCAAGGTAGCCGTGTTTCATGGCTGACTGTTGACGTCTGTAAAGACTGGTCTAATTTAGCTCGCGGAGTAGGAGTGGGAGTTCATGGTATACGAGTGGGATGCAAGGCGCGCCCGCCGCGCGTATTTGGCCAAGATGGGCATCAGTTTGCTTGTGGTCCTGGCGGCATTGGCAGTACCGGCCTGGCTCGCGGTTTCGATGGCAAGCTGAATTCCAGTAGATGCTTAATTCGTTGAACCGTCCCCGATGCGGAATAACAGCCGCATCGTGCGAGAAATAGACATGTAAGCCGGAGGCTTCCGTTCGATTGCGGTGTAGCCGGCTTCCGTCAGCGAAAAGAGCCGTTCGGATTTGCCGTCGCGATGGACGATATACTGCATGTTCAGCGCCCGGTTCAGGGCTGGTGTCATCTCGCTTGTCCAAGCTATCTGAGAGGCCGGGACGCGGGAAGCGCCTGCTTCATAGAGGATAGTCAGGACGATGTGCAGATCGCGCGAAAGCATGAAATACTTTGTCATGGAACGCGAAGACTGACCAGCGGGCCGCTGGGTGCGTTATCCCGATAATGACAAAAGCCGGCGTCGAAGCCGGCTTTTGCTTTGTTGTGGCCTTAAGGTCCAAGCTCGGCTGAACTCAGCTCTCGGGACCTTCGTTGAAGGCGACCTTGTCGACGAGTTCGGAGGCCTTCTTGCGGTTGGCGGCGATGTCGGCGAGCGATAGTGTGTCCGGCTTGATCGGCCCGAAAGCCTTCACGACGGCCGAGGGTTCGGCGCCCGGCATGACCGGATATTCGAATACCTGCTCGGCATAGATCTTCTGCGCGTTGCCGGAAGCCAGGAATTCCATCAGCTTGACCGCATTGGCCTTGTTCGGTGCGTTCTTGGCGAGTGCCATGCCGGAAATGTTGACGTGCGTGCCGCGATCAGCGGAGTTCGGGAAGATGATCGTGATTGCCTCGGCCCACTTCTTTTGCTCCGGCTCCTTCTCGTTCGTCTGCATGAGACCGACATAATAGGTATTGCCGAGCGCGATATCGCATTCGCCGGCAAGAATTGCCTTGGCCTGATCGCGGTCGCCGCCGCTCGGCTTGTGGGCGAGGTTGTTCTTCAGGCCCTTCAGCCATGTTTCCGTATAGGCTTCGCCATGAACGGCGACCATCGAGGCGAACAGGCCGATATTGTAGGAGTGCTGGCCGTCGCGAATGCAGATCTTGCCTTTCCACTTCGGATCGGCCAGTTCCTCATAGGTGATTGCCGTTTGGGTAACGCGCTCTTTCGAGGCATAGACGACGCGGCCGCGCGTCGTCAGTCCGAACCACTGGCCTGCGGGATCGCGAAGATTGGCTGGAATATCCTTGCTGATGGTCGCGTTGTCCGTAACGGGCTGCGTCACGCCGCCTTCCTTGGCTTCCATCAAGCGGGCAATGTCAACCGTCATGATCACGTCCGCCGGCGAATTGGCGCCTTCGGCACGGATGCGCTCGACGAGCCCCTTGTCGAGGAAGAGCACATTGGTCTTGATGCCTGTTTCCTTGGTGAACGCGTCGAGCAGCGGCTTGATCAATTCCGGCTGACGATATGAGTATATGTTCACCTCGCCATCGGCCCAGGCCGTTGAGGCTGTGGTGAGCACGGATGCACCTAGAAGTGCAAGGAGCCGAAGGGAGCTGCGGATAGGCATCGAAAAATCCTCCTGAGGTTGTTTGTTGACGAGCAAATTCATGTTCTCAATCCCGCGTCAATGGGGGAGTTTCAGGTCGGAGAGAAAACTTGATCACAATTTCCTTATTTTGGAATTGTTCAAAACTAGGGAAGTCTCTATATAGGGTGGGTACGAGTCTTGGGAGACCAGCATGCGTTTGACAAAACAGACGAACTACGCAGTACGAATGCTGATGTATTGCGCCGCCAATGAGGGCCGCCTGAGCCGTATCCCGGAAATCGCCCGGGCCTATGGGGTTTCCGAACTCTTCCTGTTCAAGATCCTGCAGCCGCTCAACAAGGCTGGTTTGGTTGAAACCGTGCGCGGTCGCAACGGCGGCGTGAGGCTTGGCCGCAGTGCTGATCGCATCACTCTCTTTGACGTCGTCAAAGTCACCGAAGACAGCTTCGCGATGGCCGAGTGTTTCGAAGATGGCGTCGCCGAATGCCCGCTGGTCGATAGCTGCGGCCTGAATTCGGCGCTTCGCAAGGCGCTCAATGCCTTCTTCGATGTGCTTGCCGACTACACGATCGATGACCTGGTAAAGGCCCGCCCGCAGATCAATTTCCTGCTCGGTATAGACACGAATATGCCGAAGATCGTAGCGCCGGCCGCCTAAATTCCGATTGCTTACATTTCAAGGGCGTCGTCCGCACGGACGGCGCCTTTTAAGTTATGCGCCCAGCATGGGCGCATTCTTGTGGGTGGAAGTCCCATCGTAAGCTGGTCATGGCGAG
>UBYX01000017.1 GCA_900469955.1 Hyphomicrobiales bacterium
GCCCAGGCCCAGTCGGACGGGGTCCAGATCCGGTCGCCCGCCTGCGGCGCAAATTCATGCGCCAGCTGGAAGCCTGGAATGTGACCTGCGAGCACACGATGTCCGTGAAGCGCAGCCTTCGGCGGTCCCGTCGTACCGGAGGTGAAGATCATCAGCGCCGGATCGTCAGGACCGGTCGCCGCAACTTCAAAAACCGGCGGGTGCGCCGATAGCAGTTCGTCGAGCAAAACCAGTCCAGCCTGCGGCGCGACGTCCGACGTCACGACGACATGCTTCAGATCCGGCAGCCGTTCGCGCAGTTCAGCGAGGCGCGAAAGGCCGAAGGCATTGGTGACGACCGCCGCCGTGCCGGATGCCTTCAGGCGGTATTCGAGAGCCTCGGCGCCGAAGAGCAGGGCAAGCGGCAACGCGATCGCACCCATCTTGTAGATCGCAACATGTGCGATCACGGTCTCGAAGCTCTGCGGCAGGAGAAGCGCGACCCGGTCGCCGGCTTTCAGGCCGAGCGAGATAAAGGCATTGGCAAGCGAGGCGGAACGCGCCGAAAGTTCGCCGTAGGTCAGAGAAAGATGCGCACCATCGGGGCTGAAATGCTGCAGGCAAATGCGGCCCGGGTGTTTTGCGGCCCAGTCATCGCTGACCACCTCGCCCATGTTGAATCTGGGCGGGATGTCCCAGGCGAAATTGCGATAGATCTCCTCATAGGAGGCGCCGACAGGCAGTTTCATGTGCAGTGCTTCTCATTTTGCTGCACCAGCTAACATCTTCGAAGTTTGAAATACAAGAGGGCCACAAGCGACCAGAGGCAGGCTTCACAGGCGAACAACGTCGCGCCACCTCGCCGGCAGACGCGAATGGAAAATCCCAGCCACCCAATCAGCACTTCAATCTTGCAAGACGCTACAGCCTCGTGATAGAGCGCTTGCCACTACCGAAGTGCCCCGTTGGCGGAATTGGTAGACGCGCCTGACTCAAAATCAGGTTCCGAGAGGAGTGCTGGTTCGATTCCGGCACGGGGCACCACTTTCCGGCGGATATCATTCGATCCGCCCTTGTAACTGCCACCATAAATCCTCCGCAAACTCACGAAAAAGTGCCGGACGCGGGACATTTTGTCTCCTCCGCGGTCATTTACAGCGCGGTTGCATCTGCTCTAAGTGAGCCGATATCAGTAAGGAAAAATGCATGGCGCTGACAGCTTCCACCCCCCGATCCCATGCCGGAATGGGCTATGCCATTGCCGTTACCTTGGGCATGGCGGCAACTGTCGGGGGCGCGCTCGCCTTCCAGTATATCGGCGGCTATATCCCCTGCGCGCTCTGCCTGTTGCAGCGCGATCCCTATTACTACGGCATTCCGGTCGGCATCCTCGGGATCGCCGCTTCCGCTGCCGGCCTTCCTGCCTGGATCACCCGCGCAACCCTCCTGGTCGTCGGCATCATGATGCTGGTCGGCGCCGGCATGGGGATCTATCACTCGGGCGTCGAATGGGCGTTCTGGGAGGGGCCTGCCAGTTGCGGCGGCGGGGCGGGCGTCACCACCAATGCAGGCAGCCTGCTCTCGGATCTGAACACCGTCCACGGCCCGTCCTGCACCGAAGCCGCACTTCGCGTGCTTGGCCTGTCATTCGCCGGCTGGAACGTCATTGCCAGCCTGATTCTGGCGGCGATCGCGTTTCTGGGTGCGAAAAAGGCCGCCTGAGGCGGCCTTGAAGACTAAGATCAGGGCTGCAGTTCCGTATCCCAGTAGAGATAGTCCATCCAGCTTTCGTGCAGGTAGTTCGGCGGGAAAAGCCTGCCGTTGTTGTGCAGATCCTGTACCGTCGGCTGATAGGGCTTCTGATGCGGGAACATGCCGGCTTGCTTCGGCAGCTTGCTGCCCTTCCTGAGATTGCAGGGAGAACACGCGGCCACGACATTTTCCCAGGTCGTCTCCCCGCCGTGGGCACGGGGGACGACATGGTCGAACGTCAGGTCGTCGTTTTCACCGCAATACTGGCACTCGAACTTGTCGCGCAGGAAGACGTTGAACCGGGTGAAGGCAGGGTTGCGGGTCGGCTGAATATAAGTCTTCAGGCTGACGACGCTCGGCAATTTCATGGAGAAGCTTGGAGAGCAGACCGAATGGTCGTATTCGGCGATGATATTGACCCGGTCGAGGAAAACCGCCTTGATCGCGTCCTGCCAGGACCACAGCGACAAGGGATAATAACTCAGCGGCCGGTAGTCAGCGTTCAAGACGAGCGCCGGCAGGGCCTGCGGGGAGACTGCAATCGTCAAGTGACGCTCCTACCCGATTCGGCATCTGTACTTTCTATATTAGGTCCGTTGTTACAGGATTGTGAAGCCCAATAAATG
The DNA here is from genome assembly GCA_900469955.1 of Hyphomicrobiales bacterium. Taxonomy (GTDB): domain Bacteria; phylum Pseudomonadota; class Alphaproteobacteria; order Rhizobiales; family Rhizobiaceae; genus Neorhizobium. The sequence continues at coordinate 2,358 of UBYX01000017.1, forward strand.
CGGCGAGATACTTTGCCCCAGCTTCAGGCAAGCGGCGTGACCTCGCGACGCATCCGGGCGGCATAATAGGCCCAGAAAAGCCTTGCCGCGACGGATCGCCACGGCCGCCAGACTTCCGCCATCGCCGCGAGATTTTTTGCCTGAGGCCGCGCCTCCAGCCCCAGGGCATGCCCAACCGCCGCCTGCAGCGCCACGTCGCCGGACGGAAAGATATCCGAATGCCCGCCGCAGAACATCAGATAGACCTCTGCGGTCCATGGACCGATGCCTGGAAGCGCGGTCATCGTTCGGATGGCCTCGGTCGTTTCCAGCTCGCAGATCGAGTCCAGATCAAAGCGCCCTTGCGAAATTGCCGTGGACAGATTGAGAAGCGTCGCTGCCTTCGCCCGCGAGAGGCCGAATGTGGCGACGGCGGCCGGATCGAGCGCCGCATAGCCCGCGGCGGTGACCGGCCCGACGGCGGTGATTCGCCGCCAGATCGCCTCCGCGCTCGCCCGCGAGACCATCTGGGACACGATGATCGAGGCGAGGCTGGCGAAACCCGGGTCGTTGAGCCTGAGCGGTAGCGGCCCGGCGGCTTCGGCAATTGCCACGAGCCGCGGGTCGAGCTCGACCAGCGTCTCCAGACCCGCCTCGATATCCGAGTGGCCGCGGATGATCCGCACGACCTGCCTCCCATGGCTGTTTCGCAAAAAGCATGGCAGAAGAAATCATGTCCGCCTTCTTCTCTGATAAACCGGTCTATCGGTTCGCGCCAAGCCCGAACGGGCTGCTCCATCTCGGCCACGCGCTCTCCGCCCTCCTGAACCACGACATGGCACGGGTGACGAATGGGCGGTTTCTGCTGCGCATAGAAGATATCGATCTCGCCCGCTGCACGCCGGAATTCGAGCAGTCGATCTACCGCGACCTTGCCTGGCTGGGGCTCGACTGGGAAAGACCGGTGCGGCGGCAATCGGAGCATTTCGGTACCTATCACGCCGCACTGGACCGGCTGACGGAGATGGGGCTCGTCTATCCCGCCTTCATGACCCGCGGCGACGTGAAGGCGGCGGTGGCGGCCTATGAGGCAGACGGAAATGTCTGGCCGCGGGATCCGGACGGCTCGCCGATCTATCCCGAGGACGATCGGCATCGAAGCGAGACCGAACGGCGGCAGCTGATCGCCAGAGGCTTGCGGCACGCCCACCGGCTGGACATGCGCAAAGCCCTTGGCCTTGTTGGCGATCCCTTGGCCTGGACTGAAACCGGCGACGGCGCACGCGGGCAGATTCCCGCCGATCCGGCTGCCTGGGGCGATGTCATCCTGTCCCGTTCGGATGCGCCGTCGAGTTATCATCTTTCGGTGACGGTGGACGATGCCGCACAAGGGGTGACGCATGTGGTGCGGGGGCTGGATCTCTTCGAGGCGACCGCGGTGCACCGGCTGCTGCAGGAACTCTTGGAGTTGCCCGAACCGCTCTACCATCACCATCGGCTCGTCTTGGGCAAGGACGGCAGGAAGCTGGCGAAAAGCGAGGGATCAACGGGACTTGCGGCCCTTCGCGACCAAGGCCTCCTGCCCGGCGACATCCGTCGGCTGGTGGGCCTTTGAGGCCTCTTCCTCCTCGCGCCGGCGCCGCTCTTTCTGAACCCGCGACACCACCGAATAGACCCGGTACTTCATCAGTGCAGCGTTGAGTTCGGCGCCCAGCATGAAGATCACCGCCACCATATAGAGAAAGACCAGCACGATCATGATCGACGCCAGCCCCGCATAGGTCGCGGCGTAGTTGGCAAAGGTCGAGAGATAGGCGGCGAAACCCAGACCGAAGCCGGTCCAGAGGACGATCGTCAGCGTGACGCCCGGCAGGACGTCGACGATGCGCCGGTCCCCGGCAGGCAACCATTTATGCGAGAGCAGGAGCCCGCTCATCAGCACCAGCGCGGTGCCGTAAAGACCCCAATTAGCGGCCGTCGTCAAATCGCTGATCAGCCAGGGGAATCGCGTCTCGGCAAAGCGCATCGCGACCGGAACGGCGACGAGTACGATGCTGATCAGGGCAAAGATGACGACCGCGACGATCACATAACCAAGGCTCGCGAGCCGTGTCACATACCATGCCCGCGTTTCGGACACCCGGTAGGCACGATTGAGGGAAATACGCAGCGCCTCCACCCCGTTGGAGGCGAAGTAGGCTGCCGCCAATACGGAAACCGTAAGCAGCCCGCCCCGCGGCATGGTGAGAACACGCTGGATTTCCGAGGCGATCGGCGCGGCGATATCCGCCGGCCAGGTATCGAACAGAAGGTGGATCGCCGTATCGGAAAAGCCGCCGGCACCGAGAAAACCCGCAAGAGCGGTGCCGAAGATCAGGAAGGGAAAGAGCGCCAGCAGACCCGAGAGCGCCACATGACTTGCCATCGCCCAACCATCATCCTCGTTGAAGTGACAATAGGCGTCCCAAAGTACCTTGTAGGCCAGCCTGTACCACCGGAAGGGGCGGTTTTCCTCGGACAATGGCAACTCCGTTGTGACTTGGTGCGAAATATGGGAGGAACCCTTCCTGTTGTACAGGGACGAGATCACATGAATGGAAAAAGAACGATCATCATCACCGGCTGTTCCTCCGGTATCGGCGCGCACTGCGCCCGCGCCCTGAAAGCAGATGGCTGGAGAGTTTTCGCGACTGTACGCAAGCAAGCCGATCTTGCCGCGCTCGAGGCCGAGGGCATCGAAGCATTGGTAATGGACTATACGAAGCCCGAAACCATCGCCGCTCTGGTCCAGACCGTGCAGGAACGCACCGGTGGCCGGATCGACGCCCTGTTCAACAACGGCGCCTATGGACAGCCGGGAGCCGTGGAGGACCTTTCCACCGACGTGCTGCGCGAACAGTTCGAGACCAACTTCTTCGGCTGGCACGAATTGACTCGGCTCCTGATCCCGATCATGCGCGCTCAGGGGCATGGCCGCATCGTCAACTGCTCCTCCATCCTCGGATTGCTGCCGTACCGCTATCGCGGCGCCTATACGGCCTCCAAATATGCCATCGAAGGTTTGACGATCACCCTGCGGATGGAGCTGCAGGGCAGCGGGATCGAAGTGAGCCTTATCGAACCCGGGCCGATCACCTCGCGCTTCACCGCCAACGCGCTGATCAAATTCAACGAACATATCGATCAGCAGGGGTCGGTCCATGCGGAGCAATACAAGCGCCAGCTCAAACGTCTGGACGGAAGGGGGCAGATCAGCCGTCACAAGCTGGGTCCGGAAGCGGTCTATCAAGTCCTGGCGCATGCCTTGACCGCACCTCGTCCCCGACCGCATTATCTGGTAACGAAGCCCGCCAAGCAGGGCGCCTTCCTGAAAAGAATACTGCCGGCCGCGCTTTTCTATAAGCTCATGCGCCGGCTCGACTGAACGAAAGCAATCGGAAAATGTCCAGTTTCACTACTCTGCTTACCCTGATCGTCATGGGGCTCGTCGTGCTCGTCCTGATCCGCGGGCTGTTCAACATGCTGAAGGGGACGGATGCCAACAAATCCAACAAGCTGATGCAGTTGCGCGTCCTCTTGCAGGCAGTCGCGATCCTTCTCATCATGCTCACGCTCTGGATCACCGGCGGCGGACGCCCGAGCTGATTCCTGCGAACCGAGGGACGGATGGTAAAGCTCAACAAGATTTACACCCGCACCGGCGACAAGGGCACCACCGCCCTGGTCTCGGGTCCACGGCGGGAAAAATACGATCTGAGGGTGGAAGCCTACGGCACGGTCGACGAGACGAATTCCACTATCGGAACGGCGCGGCTCCACACTTCGGACCTGCCGGAACTGGATGCGATGCTCTTCCGCATTCAGAACGACCTGTTCGACCTCGGCGCCGATCTAGCGACCCCCGACACGGGGGAAAAGCTGGATTACGAGCCGTTGCGCATCATCGAAGCCCAGGCGACTCGGCTTGAGAATGAGATCGACGCGCTGAACGCCCACATCGCCCCCCTCACCTCCTTCGTTTTGCCGGGCGGATCCTCCGCCGCCACCCATCTGCACCTTGCTCGTACCGTGGCGCGCCGCGCGGAGCGGCTGATGGTCGAGCTTTCCCGGCAGGAAACGGTTGGAACCGCGGCCCTGAAATACATCAACCGGCTTTCCGATTTCCTGTTCGTGGCGGCGCGCTCAGCCAACGACGGCGGCAAATCCGACGTGCTTTGGGTTCCGGGAAAAAACCGGTAGAACGGTAGCGGGGTAGGAGGGTCACCAATGTTCATCCCGCTGCACGACGCCGTCGAACTCAAATATATCCGCGTCCAATACGTCACGATCGGCCTCATCGCTCTCGACGTTCTGGTCTGGTTGTTCACCGCGCTCACAAGCCCGGATGTCGCGGAGCACACTTCCCTCGGCCTCGGCTTCATTCCGGCCGTGATCTTCGGCTACGCCGTGCTCGACCCCTCGCTCGCCATCGTGCCGGATGATGCGACCTTCATCACCTACTCCTTCCTGCACCTCGACTTCTGGCACCTCGCCTCCAACATGCTGTTCCTCTGGGTGTTCGGCGACAATGTCGAGGATGCGCTGGGGCACATCAAATTCCTGATCTTCTACCTGATCTGCGCCGCGGCCGGTGCCGCGCTTCACGGATTGGTCGGACCTTCCTCGGAAGGTCCTCTGATCGGCGCTTCCGGTGCGATTTCCGGCGTCGTCGCAGCCTATTTTCTCCTGCACCCGCGGGTGCGGGTCTGGGTGCTGGTGCTCTTCCGTATTCCGCTGCCGCTGCCCGCCTTCATCCCGCTGACGCTCTGGATCGTTCAGCAATTCGCCATGCTGGCACTCGATCTCGACGGCATGGTCTCCTGGGGCGCCCATGTCGGCGGGATCGTCGCCGGGGGCATTCTGGTCATTTTCATGCGCCGCAAGGGCGTGCCGCTCTTCGACCGCACCATCGTAACGCCGAAAGCCGTGCGGACCCAACCTGCCGCCAACGCCGCAATTGCCGTGGCCGAACCCGGCAGCAACCCGCGCTGAGGGTGGGACTTGACATTGACGTGCACGTAAACGTAATTTTCGCCGCGCAAAAACACTGCGGATGGCGAGACGACGTTGTATTCGAGAAAAAAATGCGTATCGATGTCGCCCACTGACAAATGAGGGAACGGCAAATGTCGCAATTTGCCGGTGAAGACAAGTCGAGGAAGGACCCCATGAAGATCCTGGTGCCTGTTAAGCGAGTGGTTGATTACAACGTGAAGATTCGGGTCAAGCCGGATGGCACGGGTGTCGAGCTTGCGAATGTGAAGATGTCGATGAACCCGTTCGACGAGATTTCCGTCGAAGAAGCTCTGCGTCTGAAGGAAGCGGGCAAGGCCGAGGAAGTGGTGGTCGTGTCGATCGGACCGGCCAAGGCGGAAGAAACGCTCAGGACCGCGCTTGCCATGGGCGCCGACCGGGCAATCCTGGTCGAGACGGATGACGTGGTGGAACCGCTCGCCGTCGCCAAGATCCTCAAGGGTATCGCAGACGCCGAGCAGCCCGGACTGATCATCGTCGGCAAGCAGGCGATCGACGACGACAGCAACCAGACCGGCCAGATGCTCGCCGCCCTTCTCGGCACCGCCCAGGCAACCTTCGCCTCGAAGATCGAGATCGGCGACAGCAAGGCGACCGTCACCCGTGAAGTCGATGGCGGCCTGCAGACGATCGAGGTCAAGCTGCCGGCGGTCGTCACCACCGATCTGCGGTTGAACGAGCCGCGCTACGCTTCGCTGCCGAACATCATGAAGGCGAAGAAGAAGCCGCTCGACAAGAAGACTCCTGCCGATTTCGGCGTCGACACCGCGCCGCGCCTGAAGGTGCTGAAGACGGAAGAACCGGGCGGCCGCAAGGCGGGCATCAAGGTGAAGTCGGTCGAGGAGCTGGTCGCCAGCCTCAAGACCGCCGGCGTGCTCTAAGCGTAGGACAAGGATTTTACGACAATGGCTATTCTTCTTCTCGCAGAACACGACAACAACAGCCTCAACGACCAGACTGCCAAGGCGCTGACGGCAGCGTCTCAGATCGGTTCCGACGTACATGTGCTGGTCGCCGGCTCAGGGGCCAAGGGCGCCGCCGAACAGGCGAGCAAGCTTGCGGGGGTTTCCAAGGTGCTCATCGCCGACGATGCGAGCCTTGCCAACAATCTCGCCGAACCGCTTGCCGACCTCATCGTTTCGCTTTCCGGTTCCTATGACACGATCATCGCCCCGGCCACAGCTTCCGCCAAGAACGTCATGCCGCGGGTCGCGGCTCTGCTCGACGTCGCCCAGGTCTCGGAAATCATCGAGGTGATCTCCGCCGATACGTTCAAGCGGCCGATCTATGCCGGCAATGCGCTCCAGACGGTACAGGCGACCGACGCAAAGAAGGTCATCACGGTGCGCACCGCCTCCTTCCAGGCAGCCGGTGACGGGGGTTCGGCATCGGTGGAAGCAATTCCGGCAGCCGGCAATACAGGCGTTTCCACCTTCGTATCGGATGCGTTGTCCTCGTCGGAACGTCCCGAACTCACCTCCGCCAAGATCATCATCTCCGGCGGCCGGGCGCTCGGCTCAGCGGAAAAGTTCAAGGAAGTCATCCTTCCCGTGGCCGACAAGCTGGGGGCGGCGGTCGGCGCTTCCCGCGCCGCGGTCGACGCCGGTTATGCGCCGAACGACTGGCAGGTCGGCCAGACCGGCAAGGTGGTCGCTCCCGACCTCTATATCGCGGCCGGCATTTCCGGTGCCATCCAGCATCTCGCCGGCATGAAGGATTCGAAGGTCATCGTCGCCATCAACAAGGACGAGGAGGCACCGATCTTCCAGGTCGCCGACTACGGCCTCGTCGGCGACCTCTTCGAAATCCTGCCTAAGCTCGAAAAGGCGCTTTAAAGTTTTGTTCATTTCGCAAGCGCGAAAAATGCTGGCAAAACGGCAAGCAGCGGAATAACAATCTGCCGGACTGTATCCACACAGTCCGGCATTTCTATAAGATGGGCGCACCGCAGCGTCTCGGGAGCGAAACCCAGGGAAACCAACAATGAGTTCGGTCATGAAGAATATCGGCATCATCGGAGCGGGCCAGATGGGCTGCGGCATAGCCCATGTCTCGGCTCTCGCCGGTTACAAGGTGCAGATGTACGACCTTTCCCCGGACCGGATTGAGGCTGCGCTTGCCACGATCAACGGCAATCTTGCCCGCCAGGTCGGCCACGGTAAATTGACCGATGACGAACGCAAGTCCGCGCTTTCCCTCATCTCCGGCTCGGCTGACCTGAACGACCTCGCCCCCATGGACCTGGTGATCGAGGCAGCGACAGAAGATGAGAGCGTCAAGCGCAAGATCTATGCCCAGGTCTGTCCGGTCCTGAAGCAGGAAGCCCTGCTCGCCACCAACACATCTTCGCTGTCGATCACCCGTCTCGCCTCCGCCACCGACCGGCCGGAACGATTCATGGGTATCCATTTCATGAACCCGGTGCCGGTGATGAAACTCGTCGAACTGGTGCGCGGCATCGCGACCGACGAGCCGACCTTCCGGGCCGCCAAGGAATATGTCGCGACACTCGACAAGACCGTGACGGTCGCCGAGGATTTCCCCGCATTCATCGTCAACCGCATCCTGCTGCCGATGATCAACGAGGCGATCTACACCCTCTATGAAGGCGTCGGCTCGGTGGAGGCGATCGACACCGCCATGAAGCTTGGCGCCAACCATCCGATGGGCCCGCTGCAGCTGGCCGACTTCATCGGCCTCGACACCTGCCTGTCGATCATGCAGGTGCTGCACGATGGTCTGGCCGACAGCAAATATCGCCCCTGCCCGCTTCTCGTCAAATACGTCGAAGCCGGCTGGCTAGGCCGCAAATCAGGCCGCGGCTTCTACGATTATCGCGGCGAAGTCCCGGTTCCGACGCGGTGACGGCTATTGAGACCTAAGGCGCCTTCGCGGCCGTAATAAGGGCCTTGGCATCGGGACTGTCCCAGGCCGCCGGGCCGTTCATGGCAGAGATCAGGCAGCCTTTTTTGTCCATCACCAGCGTGACCGGCAGGCCGAAGGCAAGTCCTTCCTTCTTCAGGCTGTTGAAGACTCCCATCGAACTGTCGCGGTAGTAGCCAAGCTTGTCGATGCCGTATTCGGCGAGAAACGCCTTGGGTTTCTCGTCCGTACCAGTGTCGATGTTGACGGCCACGACTTCGAAGTCGGTTCCGCCCATTTCTTTCTGGAGAGCATTCAGCGCCGGCATCTCTTCGCGACAGGGGCCACACCAGGTGGCCCAGAGGTTGAGAAGCACGGTCTTGCCGGCAAAATCGGCCGTCTTCAGGTCTTGTCCCTCAGGTCCCTTGAAGGAAAGAGCGAGCGGCCGCGGCGGCTGGGCAGCCACCATCGCGGCGACCTGGCCCTTGGAAAACTCCGAAACCGACTTCACCCTCTCGACCGCGCCCTGGCAAGCCCCGGAGGACTGAGCGAGGAGAACGTCCCCGCCATTGCCAGACCCCATATTCGTCACGTATACCGCCACGGCGCCGGCGATGATCCCCGCGACGGCGGCAATCACGATCAATCGGACGGAAGGAAGGCCGAAAGGTCTTTTGGTCGTCATCAACTACTCCAGGACTTTTGCATCATGGCCGACGGTACGAAGGACGCGACATCTTCCAACCAGATGTGGGGCGGGCGCTTCGCCTCCGGGCCGGATGCGATCATGGAGGAGATAAATGCCTCGATCGGTTTCGACAAGAAGCTCTATGCCCAGGATATCCGCGGCTCTATAGCGCATGCGACCATGCTGGCGGAGAAAGGCATCATTTCGGGCGAAGATAAAGACAAGATCTTGTCTGGCCTGAACACGATCATGTCAGAGATCGAAAGCGGGCAATTCGAATTCTCCAGACAGCTCGAAGACATCCACATGAATATCGAGGCACGGTTGGCGACGCTGATCGGACCCGCCGCCGGACGTCTGCACACCGCCCGCTCCCGCAACGATCAGGTGGCGCTCGACTTCCGCCTCTGGGTGAAGGAGGAGCTCGCCAAGACCGAGCGCATGCTGACCGCGCTGATCACCGCCTTCCTCGATCGCGCCGAAGAGCATGCCGACACGGTGATGCCGGGCTTCACGCATCTCCAGACCGCCCAGCCGGTCACCTTCGGCCACCACTGCATGGCCTATGTGGAAATGTTCGGCCGTGACCGCGCCCGCGTGCGGCATGCGATCGACCATCTCGACGAAAGCCCAATCGGCGCCGCGGCACTGGCAGGAACGCCCTATCCGATCGACCGCCACATGACGGCAAAGGCGCTCGGTTTCCGCGAACCGACCCGCAATTCGATCGACACCGTCTCCGACCGCGACTTCGCGCTGGAATTTCTGTCGGTCGCGGCAATCTGCGCTGTGCACCTGTCGCGCCTCGCCGAGGAAATCGTCATCTGGTCGACGCCGCAATTCGGCTTCGTGCGCCTGTCGGACGCCTTTTCGACCGGCTCCTCGATCATGCCGCAGAAGAAGAACCCCGACGCAGCCGAACTGGTGCGCGCCAAGACCGGCCGCATCAACGGCTCGCTGGTGGCGCTCTTGACCGTCATGAAGGGCCTTCCGCTCGCCTATTCCAAGGACATGCAGGAAGACAAGGAACAGGTCTTCGATGCCGCCGAGAACCTGGAACTGGCGATTGCGGCCATGACCGGCATGGTGCGCGACATGACGGTACGCGCAGACAATATGCGCGCCGCCGCAGGCGCGGGCTATTCCACCGCGACCGACCTTGCCGACTGGCTGGTGCGGGAAGTCGGCCTGCCCTTCCGCGATGCTCACCATGTGACCGGCCGCGCGGTGGCATTGGCAGAACAGAAGGGTTGCGACCTTTCCGAGCTCTCGCTCGCCGAACTCCAGGAGATCAATGCCGCGATCACCGACAAGGTTTTCAACGTGCTTTCGGTCGACGCCTCAGTCGCCAGCCGCCAGAGTTTTGGCGGCACCGCGCCGTCGGAAGTCAAGAAACAGATCGCCTGGTGGCGCGCCCGAAACTGAAGACGAATTGTTCCCGGAAATGACTGCACAAGGGCGCGGAACTTCGCTATGAAGGTTCCGCAGCCGTGCCGGATATAGGTGTGAGAATGTCGAAATCCCTGGTAAATATCGCCCGCATCACCTTTGTGCTGAGCCTCGCCGGCGTCGTGGCTGTCGGCTGCGGCCGCAAGGGCGACCTCGACCGCCCGAGCACGCCGGTGGAGCAGCAGAACATCCGCAAGCCGGGCAAACCGGGAGAACGAAAACCCGAACCTGTCGCCGAAAAGCCTTTCGTTCTGGACCCGCTTCTGTAATTCGAGCACTGACGTGAACCATTTTCATTACATCGACGGCGTGCTGCACGCCGAGAACGTGCCGATACCGGAAATCGCCAAGGCCGTTGGCACTCCCTTCTACGTCTATTCGACAGCAACGCTGGAGCGCCATTACAAGGTCTTCTCCCAGGCTTTCGCCGACGTGGATGCGATGGTCTGTTACGCCATGAAGGCGAATTCCAACCAGGCGGTACTCAAGACGCTCGGCCGCTTGGGCGCCGGTGTCGACGTGGTCTCCGGCGGCGAGCTTCGCCGGGCGCTGGCGGCCGGCATTCCCGCAAGCCGCATCATGTTCTCCGGTGTGGGAAAGACCGCGCATGAGATGGACCTAGCGCTTCAGGCCGGCATCTATTGCTTCAACGTTGAATCCGAGCCGGAACTGGAGGTGCTCAACCTCCGCGCCCAGAAGCTGGGAAAGAAGGCGCATGTCTCCTTCCGCATCAATCCCGATGTGGACGCCGGCACCCACGCCAAGATTTCTACCGGCAAGAAAGAGAACAAGTTCGGCATCTCCTACGAACGCGCCCGTGACGTCTATGCCCATGCGGCGACGCTTGATGGCATCGAGGTGACCGGCATCGACATGCATATCGGCAGCCAGATCACCGAGCTGCAGCCGTTCGAAGAAGCCTTCCGGCTGCTGCGCGAGCTTGTCGACACGCTGCGCTCCGACGGTCACCGCATCGATCATGTCGATATAGGCGGCGGCCTGGGTATTCCCTACAAGGACGACAACAACCCGCCGCCGCTGCCCGATGCCTATGCGGAAACGGTAAAGCGGCAACTCCGCTCGCTGGAATGCCGGATCGTCACGGAACCCGGCCGGCTGATCGTCGGCAATGCTGGTATCCTGGTGACCGAGGTCATCTACGTCAAGGATAGCGACGAGAAGAGCTTCGTCATCGTCGACGGCGCGATGAACGACCTCATCCGCCCGACACTCTATGACGCCTATCACATGGTCCGGCCGGTCGTCGTACCCGCGACCGACGCACCCCGGATCAAGGCGGACGTGGTCGGTCCGGTCTGCGAGACCGGCGACTATCTGGCGCTCGACCGCGAGATGGCAGCACCCAAGCCGGGCGACCTGATCGCGGTTGCCTCGGCCGGCGCATACGGCGCTGTCCAGGCGGGCACCTACAACACCCGCCTGCTGGTGCCGGAAGTGCTGGTGAAGGGTAGCGATTTCCACATCGTGCGCCCGCGCGGCAGCTACGAGGATCTGATTGGCCTCGATTCCGTGCCGGCATGGCTTGCCTGAGCGCTCAACGGCGCGTTCACTTTTGCGGGAAAGGCCGGAAAATATGGGGGCGAAAAGCCCCCCGCCCTCGTCTTCGCCATAAACATTGCCTATCTTGAAGCTTGATTTGCGCCGCCACGACTGGAGACGGACCGCATGAGCCTCATCCGCAAAGGTGCCTTCGAGTCGCATCCCGAGCTTGCGCGTCGCGTTGCGCTGAAACGGTCGTTTGCGCGGATCGTCCTGTTTTTCGAGCGGATTTTGCCGCTCCTGCTGGCCCCCCTTGGGATTGCCGCCCTGTTTCTTTCCGCCGCATGGTTCGGCATCTTCCGCATAGCGCCCGATTGGCTGCGATGGATATTGGTCGGCGGCTTTGCCCTTGCCTTTGTGTATTCCATTCTTCCGCTCGGCCGGCTGCGCTGGCCGGCGGCCGAAGATGCCGATCGGCTGCTCGAGGACCGCAACAATCTTCCTCACCAGCCGGTCGCCGTGCAGGAAGACGAGCCAGCCTTCGAAACGCCCTTCGCCCGTGCGCTCTGGAAGGAGCATCAGCTCCGGATGGCAAGACGCATCGCGGAACTCGATGCCGGTCTGCCGCAGCCCGACATTGCCAAGCACGATCGGCTTGCTCTCCGCGCAATTCCAGCGCTCGTTTTCGTGATTGCGCTCGGTTATTCGTTTTCGAACGGCGGCGGCTCGCCTGTCGATGCCTTCCGCCCCGCACCCCCTGCTCCCAGCATCAATCCGGATCTGCGTATCGACGCGTGGCTGACGCCGCCGTCCTATACAGGCCGTGCTCCAGTTTTCCTGACGGGGCAACAGGCGACTGCCAAGGCAGCCGCGGTATCCATACCCGAAAACTCCGCACTGACGGTGCGCGTGACCGGTGGCGAAGGCGGCGAGGCCGTGGTGTTCGCGCCCAAAACGGGCGAAGACGCGGTGACCTTGATCACCGAGGAAGCCAAGAAGGCAGCGGAAAAGGCGGCGCAGCAGCCTGCGCAGACTACGGAACAAACGGCACAGGCACCCCGGACAGCAGCAGCGCCGCAGCAGGCCGACCAGCCGTTGCCGCCCCGCACATACACGCTCAATGTCGCTGAAAGCGGCAGCCTTACGGTGAACGGCCAGACCTGGGCCTTCGATGTCGTTCCCGACCGGGCGCCGGAAATCGCCTTCGACGGCCAGCCGCGGCGGTCGGTAAACGGCGCGCTCGAAATCGGCTTCACCGGCAAGGATGACTACGGCATCCGCGAAGCGCATGCACTGATCGAGCCGGTAGAGGATCGTGATCCGGGCGCCACCCCGCTCTATCCGCCGCCGGAATACAGGCTGGATATGCCACGCCAGAACGGCCGGGAGGTCAAAGGCCTCACGAGCCGCAATCTTGTGGAACATCCGCTTGCGGGCAAGCGCGTAAAGATCACGCTGGTCGCCAAGGATGGCGCCGGCCAGACCGGACACAGTCCATCTCACGAAATGGTGCTGCCGTCCCGTGGCTTCTCCGAACCGCTTGCCGCCGCCGTTGCGGAGGAGCGTCAGGTTTTTGCGCTCGACACCCGCCAAATGCCACGCGCCATCGCGCTCAACGAAGCTCTGGCGGTCCGTCCCGACGAAACCATTCCGAACCTCGGCCACTTCCTGCTGATCCGCTCTGCGCTCGAGCGCATGAAACTTTCCCGCACCGAAGAGCAGCTTAAGGACACCGCCGATTATCTCTGGGAAATCGCCCTCGGCATCGAGGACGGCGATCTTTCGCTTGCCGAACGCCGTTTGCGGGATGCACAGCGCAATCTGGCGGAAGCTTTGGAAAACAAGGCTTCCGATCAGGAGATCGCCCGCCTGATGCAGGAGCTGCGCGAAGCCATGCAGCAGTTCATGAACGAGCTGGCGCAGCGGATGCAGAACGCCCCGCAGGCGCCGAACATGCAGGCCCAGAACATCATCCGCCAGCGCGACCTACAGAACATGATGGACCAGATCGAAAACCTCGCCCGGTCCGGCAATCGCGACGCGGCGCAGCAGATGCTCAACGAGCTGCAGCGCATGATGAACAACCTTCAAGCCGGGCGGATGCAGCGCGGCCAGCAGGGCCAGCAACAGAACAGCCAGATGCGCCAGCAGATCGACAAGCTCGGCGAGATCATGCAGGAACAGCAACGGCTGATGGATCAGACCTTCAAGCTGGATCAGGCGCTGCGCGACCGCATGCAGCGCGGCGACCCGAATGAACGGCCCTATGAGCAGAACCAGCAAGGTCAGCAGCAACAGGGCCAACAGCAGCAGGGCCAGCAAGGACAACAGGGGCAGCAGAACACCGACCAGATGACCGCCGAACAGCTCCGCGAGGCATTGAAGAACTTGCGCGCCCAGCAGGAAGGTCTCGGCAAGAAGCTCGAAGAACTGCAGAAAGGCCTGAAGGGACTTGGCATGCAGCCCGGTCAGGGCTTTGGCGATGCACAGCGTGAAATGGGCAATGCGGGCAAGGCGCTTGGCGAAGGCCAGGGCGAGCAGGCTGTGGAAGGCCAGGGCAATGCGCTCAACGCTCTGCGTCAGGGCGCGCAGAACATGATGCAGCAGATGATGCAGGCCATGCAGCAGCAGGGTCAGGGCCAGGGCCAGGGCCGCGAAGGCCCCGGGGAAAGCATGTCCTCGCAGGGAGGCCAGAACGGCCGTGATCCCTTGGGCCGGCCGCGCGCCACGTCAGGGCCGGACTTTGGCGATCAGGTGAAGGTGCCCGATGAGATCGACGTGCAGCGGGCGCGGGAAATCCTCGAAGCCATTCGCGAAAAACTCGGCAATGCGCTGTCGGGCGAAGCCGAGCGGCAATACCTGGAACGTCTCCTGGATATCCGCTGATCGATCACGCGGCGCGAGGTTTTTCCTCTGAGAGCGCCATCGCGACCGCCTTGCGGATATCCGGCAGCGCGAACGGCTTCTGCACCACGTCGACAATCTTGGCCGCCAGGTCGTCGGCGCGTTCACGCTGCTCGGCATAACCCGTCATCAGCAGGATCTTGAGCCCCGGGAATTGTTCGGAAGCCTGGTGGGCGAGTTCGATGCCGTCCATGACCGGCATGCGGATATCGGAAAGAAGCAGATCGAACGGACCCTGGCTGAGCTTTTCGAGACCTTCTGCGCCGTCGCCGGCCTCGTGCGTCTCATGGCCGTCAAGGCGGAGTGCGCGTGCAACGAAGCTGCGAAGCGAATCCTCATCCTCGGTAATCAGGATTTTTGCCATAGCGATCATCGCTCCCTGTCTGTTTCATATCGGGAGCAAATCATCAGAGTTTTCTTGTCGAGGAGTAAACGCCGGCCCTCGGGAGGCCGGCATGGTTAACACCTTGACACCGCCGGTCAGGCGTCTCCGGTAACGACGCCGACGAAGGGGAGCTCGCGGAACGCATAGGCCACATCCATGCCGTAGCCGACGACGAAGTAATCCGGGCATTCGAAACCGACATAGTCCGCCTCGAGCTGCTCCTTGCGCTTTACGTGCTTGTCGAGCAGCACGGCGACCGAAACATGGCGAGCACCACGCTCGTAAAGGATTTCTTTTGCGAATTTCAGCGTACGGCCGGATTCGAGGATATCGTCGATCAGAAGCACATCGCGGTCCTTCACGTCGCTGTCGATATCCTTGACGATGCGCACGCCCTGCGAAACGGTTCCGGTGCCGTAGCTCGAAAGGGTGATGAACTCCACCTCCGGCGCAAGGCCGGTATCATGCAGGGCGCGCAACAAGTCGGCAGCGAAGATGAACGAGCCCTTGAGGATGGCGATGACGAGCAGGTCCTTGGTCGGGCCGGCGGCAATATCTGCAGCCATCGCCCGGTTGCGTTCGGCTATCTGCTCTGCGGTAAAAAGCGGCTCAATGGTTTTGCCGCGCACGACGGGCATGAGGTTCTCCTGCGTGTCCGTAAAAATGTGCGATAGCACAGTCGGCAGCAGAAGAGGAAGGCTTAGGCGCCCCTGTCGGCCAGCGAAAGCCGCAAGTCCGGCAGTTTTCCACCGGGATGGGGCACCCGCGCGGAAAACCCACGGCTGCGGCCGCCGGCAATCGCAAAGGATGGCGGCGAAATCAGCGTGCTTGCTACCACCTCCTGGCCGGACAACAGGTCGGCGCGGATGGACGGCATGGCAACGCTGTCGCCGCTGCGGTTCTCGACGATGCCGTTGATCAGCAGGATACGCATGCCGTTCGCATCCTGGGGTGTCATCGTCACATGCGTGATGTCCAGCGAAGTTCCAGCTTCCGCCGCGGCCGAACCGCTGAAGAGGAATGAGAACCCGCCTGCAAAGCTGAAAACCGCAACGAAGACGACTGCAACCACCGCCGCGAAAAAATCGGCAGAAAGCCGCATCAGCGCACGCTCGCCGCTCGCCACGATCCGCTCGATGATCGCCGGCTCCTCGGGGCGGGAGAAGGAACGCGCATGATGGTTGTCGTTGTGGGAACGTGGCTTTGCCGCGCGTCGGGCGGCATTGCCAACGGTGACGAACTGAGCGTCGACCACCTCACCGCGAGGATGAGCCACACGCCCATTGCGGCCGATCGGCTCCGGCGGCAGGATGTCCATTCGGATGACGGTTTTGCCCTGCTGGCTGCGAAACGTGCTCATGGGGGGCCTCTTCGGCCCGTTATCCCCGGTGTTGAGGACGGCGGGCATTGAAACGAATCCCGCCTAGTCGTAAATTCAAATGGTTAATGCTTCGCAAATGCGGCCTGAAATTAGCCCTTTTCCGCGCGCGATTTACCGTTCGTTTACTCGGATCGTTAAAGAGATAACGGCACCGGAAAGTCTTGAAGAGTAAGGACTGGTCATCCGTTGATCCATTTCGAAAATGTCGGCCTGCGCTACGGGATGGGCCCGGAGATCCTCCGGGATATGACCTTCGACATCCCGAAGCGATCGTTCCAGTTCCTGACGGGACCGTCGGGGGCCGGGAAGACGACACTGTTGCGCCTGCTTTTCATGTCGCTGCACCCGACCCGCGGCATCATCCGCATGTTCGGTCGCGACCTGTCCCAAATACCGCGCAGCGAGCTGCCGATGCTGCGCAGGCGCGTCGGGATAGTATTCCAGGACTTCCGGTTGCTCGAGCATCTCACGACTTACGAGAACGTCGCGCTGCCGCTGCGTGTGCGCGGCAAGGAAGAAAGCTCCTATCGCAACGATGTCATCGAACTCCTCAAATGGGTTGGGCTCGGCGAGCGCATCAATGTGCTGCCGCCGGTGCTCTCCGGCGGCGAAAAGCAGCGTGCTGCGATCGCCCGGGCGCTGATGGACCGGCCTGAAATCCTCCTCGCGGACGAACCCACCGGCAATGTCGACCCGCCGATGGCGCGGCGGCTCCTCAACCTCTTCCTCGAACTCAACCGGCTGGGCACCGCCGTGGTGATCGCCACCCACGATCTGGCCCTGATGGACCAGGTGGATGCGCGCCGGATGATCCTCACCGAAGGGCGGCTCGATCTTTATGAATGAGCTGAGCCGCCCGGAAGCGGCACGCGCCGCAAAAAACAAGAAACGCGCGACCGAGCAGCAGGCGCCGCAGCAGCCCCAGCAGCCGCCGCGGCGTGCTGAAATGCGCGTCAGGCCCACGGCACCAATCCTCCCGCCATCCAACATCCAGGGCAACGCTCTGATGGTGGTGATCGCCATCATGGCTTTCCTTGCCTGCCTGACGCTCGGCGCGGTGAGCATGGTGAGAGCCACGGCGGCGAGCTGGCAGAGCCAGATTTCCCGCGAAATCACCATCCAGATCAAGCCGGAAGAAGGGCTGGACATGGACGCGGCGCTGAAGAAGGCAAGGGACCTGGCGCTTACCTTCGTCGGCACTCGCGAAGGCACGATCATGGACGACGGCGCCACCGCACGACTCCTCGAACCATGGCTCGGTGCGGGCCTGAACCTCGACGATCTGCCGGTGCCACGCCTCGTCATCATCACCATCGACGAGCAAAATCCGCCGGATTTTGCGGCCATGCGTGATTTCCTGAAGACGGAGATACCCCAGGCGTTTCTGGACGATCACAGGACCTGGGTGGATCGGCTGGTCTCCATGGCCCATACGACGGTGCTGATCGGGACCGGCATTCTGGTGCTCGTCTTCACGGCGATGATCCTCACGGTGATCTTCGCCACACGCGGGGCGCTTTCCGGTAACCGGCATATCGTTGAAGTGCTGCATTTCGTCGGCGCGGAAAGCTCCTTCGTGGCGAGCGAATTCCAGAAGCATTTTCTGAAGATCAGCATCAAGGGTTCGGCCGCAGGCGGCGCGCTTGCAGCGGCCCTGTTCGCGCTCGCCAACATATGGCAGACCAATTCGCTGGCAACGCCGGAAAGCGACCAGGCGATGGCGCTGTTCGGCACCTTCACCATCGGCATCACCGGCTATGCCGGCATCTTCGCCACCATGATCGTCATCGCGCTGCTGACGACGCTGACGGCCCGGTTCACGGTGATGCGCACGATCGACGAGATCGACCTCATCCGTTCCGACCCGGCTCGTTCCGACGGATTACCCGCTTCTTGAAGCCGCCACCGTCCCCCTATAGTGTGGCACTGTTCTCGCCACGAATCTCCGGCTATGGACAGTGATGACACCGGCCCAGATGACACCCGACGATGGAGCAGGCCGCAAGCCGCGGCGTCTGGCCGGTGGCTTGTTTTCACGCAAGAGCCGGCTGCGCTGGCTTGCGCGTCGCGTCATCATGACCTGCGTTCTGATCATCGGCCTGCTTTTCGGCGGCTTCCTCTGGTTTGCCGATTCGGTGGCCTCGCTGAGGACGCCTGACGGTGTCAAAGCCGACGCGATCGTCGTTCTGACGGGCGGCTATCTCCGCGTCGAACAGGCGCTCGGCCTCCTGCGCGATGGCGCCGGCAAACGGCTCCTGATCTCAGGCGCGCATCCCTCCACGACACCCACCCAGATACGCAAAGTCACCCAAGCGTCGCCGGATCTCTTCTCCTGCTGCGTCGATATCGGCTACGACGCGATCGACACGATCGGCAACGCCAACGAGATCACCCGCTGGATCCACGATCACGGCTACAAGTCGGTTCTGGTGGTCACCAACAATTACCACATGCTGCGCAGCCTCCATGAACTGCGCCGCGCCGATCCGGTGACCGAATTCATTGCCTATCCGGTGATCAATTCCGACCTCACCCGCAAGGCCTGGTTCACCGAGCCGGACGTCCTGCGCACCATGCTTTCCGAATATGGCAAGGTCGTCCTGTCGACGATGCGTGACTGGATGGGCATCGAGCGCGGAACTGGGCTTCGGACCGAAGACGCCCCGAAAACTGCGGGCAGTCCGAAATCCTGACGATCCGCAGCGCCCGGCCAGATGGCACAATGCGCTTTTTTCGAGAGCCGATCTCGTGTAGGCAACGTGCGTCCAGAAGGAAGTCGTCTGTATGCTGCTTTTGAGCTCGGTTCTTTTCAACACCGCTTTTTATACCAACATCATCGTGCGAATGATCGTGCTGAGCCCGATCTACTTCCTGTTGCCGCGCAAGGCGGCCTACCGCATTCCCAAGGCCTGGGCCGCTTCCAACAACTGGCTGATGGCGAAGATCATCGGCGCGACCTTCGAAATCGAGGGCATGGAAAACATCCCCGAAGGGGGCTGTATCTTTGCGCCCAAACATCAGTCAGCCTGGGACACGTTCGCGCTGCTGCCCTACCAGCGAGATCCGGTCTATATCCTCAAGCGGGAGCTAATGTGGATTCCGCTGTTCGGCTGGTATGTGGCAAAGCAGAGGATGATCCCGGTCAATCGCGGCGCCCGCGGCAAGGTCATGGTGGATGTCATGGTCCGCACCAAGGAAGAAATGGATGCAGGCCGCCAACTCATCATTTATCCGGAAGGAACCCGCAGGGCACCGGGCGCCGAGCCGCAATACCGCTACGGCATCGCCCGCATCTATCGCGACATCCAGGTTCCGGTCGTGCCGGTCGTCGCCCATTGGGGCCTGTTCTGGGGCCGCCGCAAGCTCGTCAAGTATCCGGGCCACCTCAAGGTTCGCATCCTGCCGCCGATCGCGCCCGGCATGGACCCGGACGCCTTTTACGCAAAGCTGATCGAAACAATGGAGCGGGAAAGCGACAAGCTGCTGATCGAGACCGTCGAGGCCAACCCGCACCTGCCGCTGCCGCCGA
The DNA here is from genome assembly GCA_900469955.1 of Hyphomicrobiales bacterium. Lineage (GTDB taxonomy): Bacteria > Pseudomonadota > Alphaproteobacteria > Rhizobiales > Rhizobiaceae > Neorhizobium. Next base: position 22,108 of record UBYX01000017.1, read on the forward strand.
CGGCCGCCAAACGTCTTGCCGAACTGAAGGCTCAGTCCGCAGCCTGAAGTGCCGCCGCGACGGAGGCGCCGACGCCTTCGAGCCAGAGGTCCCGGATGCCCATCTCCTTGAGGTGTTCGAGCGTATTGAAGACATAGGCATCGTTCGGACCCGACTGGCCGACGGAGCCCCGGACGATTTCCGCAGCATGCTCGATGCCGAGGGCGCCGGCATACTGGATATGATTGCGGTCCACGACATAGCCGACGGCCCTCACCTGCCGTTGGTTCGCGAGCGAAACCGGCAGTATCCTTTCCTTGTAAACATTGGTGACGAGCTCGCGCCGCCGGAGATAATCCAGCACGTCCTCGCGATTGTCGACGCTCACGCGGAAAGCCACGCCCCGGCATGAACCGCCGCGATCAAGACCGAGTACGAGACCCGGTTTTTCGGGCGTGCCGCGATGCACATGGGACCAGACGCAAAGGGAGCGGCGAAAGCCGAAAGCACGTGCATCGGTGCGCTCCTCGAATGGGAAACCCGGATTCCACATGAGAGAACCGTAGCCAAACACCCAAAATTCGTCCATATCCCCCGCCACACCAAATCAACCGAAGCGTTCTGCACCAAATTTCCAGCACCATTGGAGAACATCATGGCAGCGTCAAGCCGATCCGGCGTCAGCGGAAAATTGTGGCTACTCGCCTGCATTGTGGTGGTGGCGATCGCCCTCTACACCGCCGGCTGGTTCTACGCCGCCTCCGTGCTCAAGGAACAGACCCTGGCTCTGCTCGGCAGCCAGCGGGACAAGGGGGTTTCCGCAGAATGCAGTGAAGCCGACTATCGCGGCTACCCCTTCCGGATCGGTTTGTTCTGCTCCAAGGTTTCCGTAGACGACCAGGTGAACGGGATTTCCGCCACCTTCGGCGCACTGCGCTCCGCTGCCCAGGTCTACAACCCCGGCCATATCGTCTGGGAACTCGATTCGCCCGTCGAGATCCGCACCGGCCACGGCCTTTCGGTGTCCACAAGCTGGGAAAACTTCCAGTCGAGCCTGGTGACCAGGCTTCGGGGTGTCGAGCGTGCCTCAACGGTGATCGAAAATTCCAAGACCAGCGTCGTCTCTTCCGCGACTGGCCAGGCAATCGATATCAGTGCGGCGCATACGGAGATCCACCTGCGCCAGAACGGCAGTGATCTCGATGCGGCGATCACCCTGGAAAACACCGACGCTACGATGAAGGACATGCCGCAGATCTTGCCGAGCCTGACTGCGAATGCCGATGTGACGCTGGTCGGCCGCGCCGGCATGATCGATGGCAGCGACCCGAACGGGGCGGTGCTCTACGACACCGAGGGAGAATTGCGCGGCTTTTCCGCCGATCTGGGCCAGGGACGGGTAATCACCATCTCCGGTCCCTTTTCGTTCGATGAACGCGGCTATCTGTCGGGAAAGCTGAAATTCAGGATCGAGCAGGTCGACGGCTGGCGCAACAGCCTCACCGAGGCGTTTCCTGAGATAGCGCCCATGCTGGACACCGCCGCCAACATGCTCTCCGCACTCGGCGGCGGCCGCAGCGCATCGCTGGACCTCACCATCAACAGAGGCAAGGTCTTCGCCGGCGGCTTCATCCCGATCGGCGAAATTCCGCCGATCTGAATTGACTATTTCTTCTGGTCGAGTGCGTGGCGTCCGAAATCCGGCGCGTCCACGTCCTGGCCCGCCTGGACGATCGAACGTCGGATGGCGCGGGTGCGGGTGAAGAGCTCGAACAGCTTGTCACCCTCTCCCCAACGGATGGCCCGCTGCAGATAGGCGAGGTCCTCTGAAAACCGCGCCAGCATTTCCAGGATAGCATCCTTGTTGTGCAGGCAGACGTCGCGCCACATGGTGGGATCGGAGGCCGCCAGGCGCGTAAAATCGCGGAAGCCGGAAGCGGAATACTTGATCACTTCCGATTCCGTAACCGTCTCGAGATCATCGGCCGTACCGACGATGTTGTAGGCGATGATATGCGGCAGGTGGGAGACGATCGCCAGCACCTTGTCGTGATGCTGCGCATCCATCTCGTCGATCAGCGAGCCGAGCGCCATCCAGAACGCCTTGAGCTTATCGAGCGCGGCCTGGTCCGTTCCCGGCAATGGCGTAAAGATGCACCAGCGGTCGCGAAAAAGGCCCGTAAAACCCGCATCGGGACCGGACTTTTCCGTACCGGCGAGCGGATGGCCGGGGATAAAATGAACACCCTTTGGCATATGCGGGGCCATCTGCGCAATGACGGAGGCCTTGGTCGAACCCACATCCGTAACGATGGCACCCGATTTAAGATTGCCGGCGATCTGCTTTGCAACCTCTTCCGAAGCACCGACCGGTACGGAGACGATCACCAGATCGGCATCCCGTACCGCCTCCGCCGCGGATGCGGTATAGCGGTTGCCGAGTTCAAGCTCTTCAGCTCGCCGCAACGTCTCGGCGCTTCGGCTCGATATGACCACTTCGCCCGCAAGACCTAGCTCCCGGACGTCGCGTGCGATCGACGATCCGATGAGGCCGATGCCGATCAGCGCGATCCGGTCGAAATGCACAGTCATGCGCTTTTGCCTTCTCGGCCCATGAATTCACCCAGCGTTTCGATGACGCCGCGATTGGCTTCTTCCGAGCCGACCGTCATGCGCAGCGCGTTCGGGAAGCCATATCCTTTCACTGCGCGGAGAATGTAGCCGCGGCTCGTCAGGAAGGCGTCGGCGTCGGTGGCGCGCTTGCCGTCGATATCTGGGAAATGGATCAGCACGAAATTGGCGACCGAGGGAGTCACCGTCAGGCCAAGCTGTTCGAAGGCATGCGTCAGCTTGCCGACCCACAGCAGATTGTGCTCGACAGCCTGTTCGACAAAAGCCTGGTCGCGGATCGCCGCCGCACCGGCGGCGATGGCCGGCGCATTCATATTGAACGGGCCACGAACGCGGTTCAACGCGTCGAGAATGCCGGCAGGGCCGTACATCCAGCCGATACGCAACGCCGCAAGACCGTAGACCTTCGAGAAAGTCCGTGTCATGACCACGTTGCGGTTGGATGAAACGAGCTCCAGGCCCGCTTCGTAGTCGTTTTTCCGCACGTATTCGGCATAGGCGGCGTCGAGCACGAGGATGACATGCTTCGGCAGACCGGCATGGAGCCGGCGGATGTCGGCGACCGGGACATAGGTGCCGGTCGGATTGCCCGGATTGGCGATAAAGACCATTTTAGTCTTGTCAGTCACAGCGGCAAGGATCGCGTCGACATCGACGGCGCAGTCCTTCTCCTTGACGACTACGGGCATCGCGCCCGCCCCCATGATCTGGATCTTGTAGACGAGGAAGCCGTGCTCGGTGATGATCGCCTCGTCGCCGGCGCCGAGATAGACATGGCAAAGCAGGCCGAGCAGTTCGTCCGAGCCGTTGCCGCACATGATGTTCGCGACATTGAGACCGTGCACCGAGGCGATCGCTTCCCGCAGCGCCAGCGCCTGGCCGTCCGGATAGAGTTCCAGATTACCGGCGGCCTGTCTGAAAGCTTCGATAGCCTTCGGGCTCGGGCCAAGAGGCGTTTCGTTGGAGGAGAGCTTGAAGACCCGAGCCACACCCGGAGCATGTTCCTTGCCGGGCACATAGGCGGCGATATCCAGAATGCCTGGACGCGGAACGGGCTCATTGGTGGCGATGTTCATCGGATCAACCTTTTCGGAATGCCTTTTCGGCGGGTGATCCAGTGGCATTAAAGCCGAAAACGGCCTTTGTCGAGAGATGCCGGTTTCTGCCACCCATTCGATTTCTTGATGTCCGGTTGTCGAAAATGCCGCCGGCCATACGTCTTTCAGAAGACCGAAACATCAAGGAGCAAAAATCATGAGCGTTGGAGATCATGACGATATCAGGGTGTTGCTGGACAATTGGGCGCAGGCGCTGCGTGACAAGGATGCCGATGCGATCATCGCCTGCGAATCCGCCAACATCCGCGCATTCTCGCTTGCTCCGCCTCTGGAAACGATTGGGCACGACAGAGCCGGTTTGCAGGCCTGGTTGGACACCTGGGACGGTGGACTGGAGTTCGAGATCCGGAATACCGATCTGCGCGTCGGAGGCGACATCGCATGGTGCAGCGCCCTTGCCCGCCTCGCCGGAAGGAAGATCGGCACGGGAGAAAGCGGCCTCTGGCTCCGCTTGACGGTGACCTTGGCGCGTGAGGACGGTCGCTGGAAGATCGCCCACACGCACGAATCCGTGCCCTTCGCGATGGAGGGACAGCCGCTTGCGCTTTTCGACCTGAAGCCGTGAAGCCCAGAGGCAGGATTTTAACGCGTTCGCGTCGTCGGCACGCCTCTAGGGGCCAGCACAGGAACGAAGACACGGCGGGAAGCGCGGGCTGCGACCGGCAGGCCCTGATAGAGGCGCTTTTGCGCTTCCAGTACGATGACCCCGGAAAAGACCGGCCAGAAGCGCCGGCCCATGCGCTCGAAGACCTGGCGCAGCCGCAGCACCGCGCGGATCTTGGACGGCGGAAAGAACAGCGCCTCGGCGCTTGCTCCCGGCGTGAAATTCGTCTCGCGCAGCAGCGAGGTGAGCTGGCCCCTCGAATAGGGCCTGCCCGATCCGAATGGCGTATGCTCCATGCGCGCCCAGACCCCACGCCGATTCGGGACAACGATGACGAGCCGCCCCCCCGGTGCCAATATGCGCCAGACCTCCTTCAGCGTCTCCCGTGGATTTTCGGCAAACTCCAGCGAATGCACCATCAGCACGCGGTCGATCGACGAGTCTGGCAAAGGCAGTTCTTCGTCGAAAACCAGCGCCGTCGACGACAGTTCGCCAACCGGCCAGTTCACCGCACCCTGCCCCGCCGGCATGAACGCGAAGGTCCGCTCCGTATCGGCGCGGAAGCGATCGAGGTAGGGGACGGCGTAGCCGAGGCCGACCAGCCGTTCCTCCGGCAGGCGCGCCCAGAGCGAAGCAAGCGCCATCACGATCGACTGTTCGGCGAAGCGGCCGAGCAGCGAATGATAGAATTCGCGGAGATCCACGATGTCGACGGACAAAATGCTGACCTATGATGGTTGGACTTCGGTTGAGCAGTCTCTACATTGTTGCGCAAAGAGATTTGAGCAATAGGGGCAATGTATGAAACCACTGGAACTCGAAGTTTTTTCGTGCCGAAGCGATAATTACGGCGTCCTGGTTCATGATCCGGAAAGCGGCCTTACGGCTTCAATCGACGCGCCCGAGGAAAAACCCGTTCTCGACGCCGCAACCCGTCGCGGCTGGAAAATCACGCACATCTTCACGACCCATCACCACACCGACCATGTGGAAGCAAATCTGGCGTTGAAGGAGAGATTCGGGCTCGAGATCATCGGCCCCTTCAATGAGGCGGTCGCGATCCCCGGTCTCGACAAGACGATGGCGGACGGCGACGAATTCAAGTTCGGCGAGCATCTGGTGCGGATCTTCGAAACACCGGGCCATACGGCCGGCCACATCTGCTACCATTTCCCGGACGACAAGATCCTCTTTGCGGCCGACACGCTGTTTGCACTCGGTTGCGGTCGGCTGCTGGAGCGTCCCGCTGCCGACATGTGGCATTCGCTGCAGAAGCTTGCGGTCCTGCCGGACGAGACCGCCATCTATTTCGGCCACGAATATACGCTCACCAACGCCAAGTTCGCCCTGACCATCGACCCTGACAACCCGCGTCTGCGCACGCGGGCCAAGGAGATCGAAGAACAGCGGGCCGCCGGCAAATTCACGATCCCGACCATGATGGGCCTGGAAAAGGAAACCAATCCCTTCCTGCGCGCCGCCGATCCGGCTATCCGCAGGAATCTGCTGATGGAAGGGAAGTCCAACGAGGAGGTCTTTGCCGAAATCCGCAAGCGCAAGGACAACTTCTAAGTGGGAGCCGCAGAGATCATCGAAGCGCTCGGGATGCAGCGGCATCCGGAGGGCGGCTGGTACGTGGAAACCTTCCGCGATTCAAGCGGCGGCGCTCGCGGTCATTCCACCGCGATCTACTATCTGCTTCAGGCGGGCGAACGGTCCCATTGGCACCGGGTGCGCGATGCCGCCGAGATCTGGCACTTCTATGCCGGCGACCCGCTGCTGCTTCGGATCTCCGATGGAACGAGCGTACAATCGGTCACGCTGGGCATCGAGTTGGGCAAGGGCGAACGGCCGCAGGCAGTCGTGCCAGCGGATGCTTGGCAGGCGGCGGAGCCGCTTGGCAGCTTCACGCTCGTCGGCTGCACCGTCGCGCCCGGTTTCGAGTTCTCAAGCTTCGAGATGGCCCCACCCGGCTGGGAGCCGGGCTGATATTCCAAGCCATCCACCTAAAAACTCGGCAACCCGGCAAAAGCCAAGGTAAAAACGGACTGGGCCGCATAGTAGGTGGCCCAGATAAAGCGATTTAGCCTCTTCATCACCGGATCGTGCCGCTTCAGCAGGAACTTCTGGATTGCGAGCCCCGCGTCCGACATGACGAAAAACGCGGCTCCCACAGACGGAAGGATGGGCTTCACGGCCAGCGCGGAAAGCGCCATCGCGACTATGGCCGCCGCATAGAACACGACAGGTGCGACGAGAGGCCCGGCAGGTCGCCAAAGCAGGAGAAGCATCATCGCCGTAAGGACCACGAAGAACCAGGCCGCCGCGTAACGCCATGCGCTTGCGGTGATCAGCGAAAGTTCGATCGAGGGCCAGAAGAGCGCGATCAAGGCAAGATGCGCGACAAGAAAGGCCGCAAGACCGGCAAGAAAGGGCGACCGGCCCTCATAGGCGAGGCAGGAGTCCCCTAGCGCAGCCAGGGCCAGCGCGGTCACAAGGAGCAGCGGCCCGCCGGACAAGAAGGCATAAACCGCCAACAATGCCACCGGCAATGTCTTTAACGCGGTACGAAACTGACCTGCCGGCCTCTCCAGCCAACGGAAATAGAAGAGTGCGGACGCCAAGGAAGCGGCAAGCACAACAGACAAAAAGATCGACATTTCTCCCCCCAACGCCCCCGAATCTCCGGGGGCGCCTATTCAGCAACAGCCTCGCCGGCCGGCTTGCGTCCCAACATGTCGCGCGCCGCGAGCGCCGCTCCGCCTGTGATCAGCAGACAGGCGACCAGGATGCGCCAGTCGGGCGCAGCAAAACCGGATGCGACGAGGATCAGTGTCGATAGAAGCGGTGCGGCATAGCTCGCCGCGCCGATGATCTGGATGTCGCCGTTCTTCACACCGTAATCCCAGGCGTAGAAGGCCGCGCCGACCGGTAGCAGGCCGAGGCCGACGATCGCCGCCCATTCGCCGATGTCGGCCGGCCAGACTGTCGTTTCGAGTGCCAGATGGCAGATCAGCGACAGGACGGACGTCGCGAGGCAGAAGCCCGTCACCACATCCGTCGAGACGCGATCGAAGCGCCGCGTCAGCAGCGAATAGCCGGACCAGGCGAATGCGCAAAGGAAAGCCGCCCCATAACCGAGGGTATAGGCGCCATCGAAGGAGAGGCCGTTGCGAGAGACGATGGTTATCGTGCCAAGAAGCCCGGAAATCGCGCCGGCCAGGTGATACCAGCGCAGCCTTTCGCCTGGCAGCAAAGCCGACCCGACGACGATGAAGAGCGGCCAGAGGTAGGCGATCAGGCCAGCCTCGACAGCCGGCGCGTTCCTGAGTGCGGTAAAGTAGAGAAAGTGATAGCCGAAGAGCCCGCCGATCCCGGTGATCCAGACCTTTGGCGATTGCCGGAGCAGCCGGATACGCTGCGGCCGAAAGATGAAAAGGACGATACCGGGCAGGCTGCCGATGGCGAAGGTAACGGCGGAGAGCTGGAAAGGCGGCATCTTGCCGGACGCGGCCGTCATCAGGGCCAGAAGCGACCACATCAGGATCGCCGTGAAGCCGATCAGTGTTCCCCGGATTTTCACCCCTGCCCCCTCGACGCCGCCAGGGCGTCACCTCAGTCGCCGTATTTCACGGCCGTCACATAGACTTGCCCCATCCGTGTGGGAATGCGGGCATAGACGGGAGCATATACATTCGCGGACTGTGCCTTGGCAAACCAGATTTCCATCGGCGTCTTCTTCAGATACTCGATATCACTGCGCCCGCGCCGGAAGCCGGATTTGGGCACATAGCGGATCGAGCAGACGATCGCCTCACCGTCAAATCCTTGCGTCGAAAAGGGTTTCGTACCCTTCAGCGTCAGAACGAGATCCATGCGCGACTCGCCGTCATAGATCGGCAGGCGGCTCGGGCAGACCTTGGAACTGGCTGGAAAGATGAGACCGCTCAAGGGATCGAGCACGGATCGAAGGTCGCTGTCGGTCACTGGAATCCAGTTTTTCGGATTGCGTTTCGGCTCCGGCTTGACCGTCGTTTCGGTCACGTCGCCGTTGCGGTATGCCACGTCATAGATGCGCGTGCGCTTGCCGGCACTGTAGACCAGGTTGTAGCGATCCGCCTGCAGCTTGTTGTCCAGCATGCGTCCGTTCACGCTGGTTTCGGCGGAAATTCGGCTGATGATGTCGACGATCCCCGCCGACTTGAAGGTGCCGGTGATCCTGTAGGCGCTATCATCGAATTCGCTGGCAAAAGAAGCCCTGGCAATCGGCAGAATGCCCAGCTTGATGTCGTATTCGCTGACATGCCGGATTTCGGCCGAGCCGAGCGAGGCGGTTCCGAATCCGAAGATGAGTATGGATGCGCTGACGAAACGGCCTAGAAGGATCATGATCTGCCCTGAACGACGAGGACGCCGAAAGCGCCTTCCCGAAAACATATAGACTGGGCATAGTGGCAAGAAAATAGCGGCCTGAAACGGGCGCCCACGGAATCTCTTGAGTAGCGGGCGAGGTTTTGGCTTGACTGGACGGGCCTCACTGACTATAGAACCGCAACTTTCCAATCAGGACCAATTGGATCGGCGCGCCGGGCATTGTCCGGAAGTACCATCCGATTGCAGAAGAACAAAGGTGTATCCATGTCTCGTGTGTGCGAACTGACCGGCAAGGGTGTTCAGACCGGCAACAACGTAAGCCACGCCAACAACAAGACCCGCCGCCGGTTCCTGCCGAACCTTTGCCAGGTCACGTTGATCTCCGACGCTCTCGGCCAGCGCTTCCGCTTGCGCGTTTCTGCGCACGCCCTGCGTTCGGTCGAACATCGTGGCGGCCTTGACGCCTTCCTGCTCAAGTCCGACGAAACCGACCTGTCGATGCGCGCTCGTCTGCTGCGCCGCCAGATCGCCAAGAAGACTGCCGAAGCCGCTTAATAGCTTCGCCATCTCATCATCCGGCTTGAGGAAGGCTTGAACGGGTAGAACCGTACAGGCCTTTTCTCTTGTCTTCATATCCCTCCAACTGGTGGCATCACCCAGGATAAAAAAATGCTGAGCTCCCGCTACACCCTCATCTATGCCCTGCTCATGGCAGCAGTTGTCGTTGCCTCCAATTTCCTCGTCCAGTTTCCTGTCATGGGAACGCTGTGGGGCATCGCGCTCGGCGATCTCCTGACCTGGGGCGCTTTCATCTATCCCGTCGCATTCCTGGTCACCGATCTGGCCAACCGGCAGTTCGGTCCCGCCGTTGCCCGCCGCGTCGTACTGGTGGGCTTCGTCGTCGGCGTGACGCTTTCCTTTGCGGCTGCCCCTTCGCGGATCGCCATCGCTTCGGGCACCGCCTTTCTGATCGGCCAGCTTCTCGACATCTCGGTCTTCAACCAGCTCCGCCGCCAGACCTGGTGGCGTGCGCCGCTGGCAGGCTCCCTCCTCGGCTCCGCCCTCGATACCCTGCTGTTCTTCTCGCTGGCATTCGCTCCGATCTTCGCCTTCATCGGTCCGAACGAGGATTTTGCGATCTCCGCAGCTCCGATCCTCGGCGTTTTCGCAACCGAAGCTCCGCGGTGGATTTCCTGGGCACTCGGCGACCTCGTCGTCAAGATCCTGGTCGGCGTGGTCCTGCTGCTGCCCTATGGAGCGTTGATGAACACCCTGAAGCCCATGCCACAGGTTGCCCCGGCCCGCTGACGAAAGCTAGCGAGCGGCAACGGCAGGGTGACCGGTGACGCGAACAACAAGCTCGTCGAGCGGCAGCGACGAATCCAGTCGCAGGACCGGCGCGGCTTGCGTCGCCAACCATGCCTCATGGGCGGCAAGGCTGCGGCGCTCCGGTCCGCCGGTGTCGTAGCTTTCCGCCCATTCCAGGAACTCCCGGCTTTTCTCGGCCATGTCGCCGCCGGGTAGGATGCGGTTGCCGTAGCGAGCCTCTTCGCGCTGCCTGATCCGTTCCATACGAAGTACGGGGTCGATCGTCAGGAAGACGATCAGATCGTAAAGCGGCTCGATCGGCGTCGCCCATTTCAGCGCCGAGCCGGACAGAACCCAACCTTCCTCCGGTTTCGCCTGCTCTCGCAGCATGGCGACGCGCGACGCGACCTCTCTCGGCGTGGTGAAGGGCGGATCGGTCGGCAGCCAGAAGAAGTGGTCGGTGTCCAGGTGCGGAACGCCGAGCCTTCCGGCCAACGCCGCCCCGAGCGATGTCGTGCCCGAGCCTGACGCTCCCATGACGTGAATACGAGCCATCGTCGCCTCCTCCCCCCTTCTCGCAAGAGCCAGAGGCCTTATCGAAATCATGTGACAGCCATTTGGCCACCGCTCAGGGAAGCAGCCGGAATTCCAGCATCACGTTGCGCTGCAGGATGTTGCCGTTGTCGTCGGACACGATGATGAGATGCGGTTTTCCGTCCGGCCCGGAGATCACGTCGAGCCCCTCCATATTGTCGATCGCATAGCCCATATCGGCCTCTATCAGTGTCTCGCCATCCACCACGGCACCCGGACGGATGGCTTCCGCCTTGATCCGGCGAATGCGCATGCCGAGGCCGCCGAGATAGCTGAAGCGGCGCTCGAGCAGCAGGAAATCGCCGTTGGGAAGGAACGCCCCGTCCGTCGCATCGTAGGGATCATGACGAACGACCTTGAAGACACCTTTCAGCGGCCCTTCCAGGACGGCGGCGAAAAGATTGCCCTCGTCATCGAGACTATGCTCCGCAACGACTATCAGCGAGCCCTTCAGCGGGCCGGCCTCCGGCGACGCCGCCACGGTTTCCATGCCGGCGTTCATTCGGAATTCCCGGCGCGGGATAGGATTGTCGAGCGTCGTCAGCGGCCCGGATTGTTCGAAGCCAGGATCCGGATAGACATCGACGCGATGCAGTTGCTCGAAACCGACGGCCGCCTGCCCTTTCCGAAGGGCCAGCCCCTCGGCATCCGAGTTGTATTTGGAGCCGACGCGACCGCCGCGGATGAGGATCGGGTTGATCGAGAGATCCCCCAGCCCGGAAAGGCGTCCTGATGCATCGCGCTCGATCCGGCCCGTCAGCCACTCGCCCGTGTCGAGTACGGAAATGAAGTTCCTTCCGTCCGGACGAAACCGGATCGCCGACAGGGATTGCAGCCGTCCGTCCGACGAAGAGAACTGAATGCCCCCGAGGAACTCCAGGGAACCGAACCGCGTCTCCTTCGACCCCGCCTTGAACTGGGTGATCGCCCGCGCCGTGATCGAGACGGTCTGGGTCGCCGGCGCAACCGGTGACGCCAGGATGCCATAAAGGCCGAGGCAAAGGGCGAAGCGCGCAAGCTTCAAAGGAGACCTCAGCTTGCCCGACGCATACGGCCGGCAGGCTTGCCGCCCTTTTCCGCAAACAGCTCGGCAAGCTGCTCGGTCATCGCGCCGGCAAGTTCGTCCGCGTCGACGATCGTCACGGCCTTGCGGTAATACCGGGTCACGTCGTGGCCGATGCCGATCGCCAAGAGTTCCACAGGTGAACGGGTCTCGATCTGCTCGATGACCGCCCGCAGATGCCGTTCGAGATAATTGCCCGGATTGACCGACAGCGTCGAATCATCGACCGGCGCGCCGTCGGAAATCATCATCAGGATCTTGCGCTGCTCCGGACGATGGATCAGGCGCTGGTGCGCCCACATCAGAGCTTCGCCGTCGATATTCTCCTTGAGCAGCCCCTCGCGCATCATCAGACCGAGATTGCGGCGCGAGCGGCGCCAGGGCGCATCGGCGGACTTGTAGACGATGTGACGGAGGTCGTTGAGGCGGCCGGGCGTGGCGGGCTTTCCGCTCGCCAGCCATTTTTCACGCGACTGCCCGCCCTTCCAGGCTTTCGTGGTGAAGCCAAGGATTTCCACCTTGACGCCGCAGCGTTCCAGAGTTCGGGCAAGAATGTCCGCACAGGTGGCCGCGACGGTGATCGGCCGGCCGCGCATCGAGCCCGAATTGTCGATGACGAGCGAGACGACCGTGTCGCGGAACTGAGTGTCGCGCTCCTTCTTGAAGGAAAGCGGCTGCATCGGATCGATGATCAGGCGCACGAGACGCGCCGGATCGAGATAACCTTCTTCCAGGTCGAAATCCCAGGAACGGTTCTGCTGCGCCATCAGCCGCCGCTGCAGGCGGTTTGCAAGCCGGCCGACCGCGCCCTGCAGATGAGCGAGCTGTTTGTCGAGGAAGGCGCGCAGGCGATCGAGTTCCGACTCGTCGCAGAGCTCCTCAGCCGTGACCTCTTCATCGAACTCCTGCGTGAAGATCTTGTAATCGACCTTCTCGTTGAAATCGTCGAACGGGCTGTTGGGACGCCGCGTTTCGCCGGGGGTCTCGGAATGCTCGTCGCTTTCCTCCGACATATCCTCGTCGGACATTTCGGCGCCGTCCATCTCGCCGTCGTCGAGTTCCTCGTCGGCCGCCTCGCTCTGTTCGGCAGGCGCGGCATCGGAGCCGGCCTCTTCCTCGACCTCTTCGTTCTCGGTCTCGCCGCTGCGGGGCTGGTCCTCCTCGCTGGGATTCTCCATTTCCTCCGGCTCGGTGTCCTCGTCGGCGAACTCCTCCGCCATCTGCATGGAGGTGAGCATATGACGCACGAGCTTGGCGAAGGCCTGCTGGTCTTCGATGACGCCCCGGAGATTGTCCAGATCGCCGGCCGCCTTGTCCTCGATGAAAGGCCGCCAGAGATCGAGCACCTTGCCGGCGCTGGCGGGAGGCTTGATGCCCGTCAGCTTTTCGCGCACCAGCATGGCGATAGCCTCACCGACGGGCGCGTCTTCCTGCCGTTCGACACCGGAGAAATTCGCCTTGGCGTATTTTTCCGTCTGCATGGCGCTCAGATTGGCGGCGACGCCGGCCATCCTGATGGCGCCGATGGATTCCACCCTCGCCTGCTCCACCGCGTCGAACACCACGCGCGCATCGGCACCCTGAGGCGCCATGTTGGCATGGACGTTCGTGTCGTGGCAGGCAAGCCGGAGCGCCATGGAATCGCCAAGGCCGCGGGTCACCGCCAGCTCATGCGCCGTTGGCCGCTTGGAGATTTCCGGCAGCCGAATGCGCTCGCCGGCAATCCCCGGCCGCTCGTTGGCGAACGAAACCTCGACCTCGCTGTCTCCGGCGATCGAGCGCACGCAACCGGTAATCGCCCGGCGCAATGGCTCGGTATCGACCGGGCCGCCGGGCTTGGCTTTCGAATTGTCTCCGCGACCTGCCATGACGTTTTTCCGCGCTTACGCTCCGAGAACGATGTTGGCGGCGCTTTCCTTCAGTTCGACGCCGAAGGCGCGCTGGTATTGCTCAGCCACCAGCGTACGCTCAAGCTCGTCGCACTTGTTGAGGAAGGTGATGCGGAAGGCAAATGCGAGGTCGCCGAAAATCTCCGCGTTTTCCGCCCAGGTAATGACCGTGCGCGGGCTCATGACGGTGGAGAGATCGCCGTTGATGAAGGCCGAACGGGTGAGATCGGCAACGCGTACCATCTTGGAGACGGTTTCGCGGCCCTCGGCCGTCGCGCCGAAGCTCTTCACCTTGGCGGCGACGATATCGACTTCCTTCTCGTGGGGCAGATAGTTCAGCGTGGTCACGATCGACCAGCGGTCCATCTGCGCCTGGTTGATCTGCTGCGTGCCGTGGTAGAGGCCGGTCGTATCGCCGAGGCCGACCGTGTTGGCGGTCGCGAAGATACGGAATGCCGGGTGAGGACGGATGACGCGGCTCTGGTCGAGCAGGGTCAGGCGGCCTGAAGATTCCAGAACGCGCTGAATGACGAACATCACGTCCGGGCGGCCGGCATCGTATTCGTCGAAGACCAGTGCGACATTGTGCTGGTAGGCCCAGGGCAGGATGCCATCCTTGAATTCGGTGACCTGCTTGCCGTCCTTGAGCACGATCGCGTCCTTGCCGACGAGGTCGATACGGCTGACATGGCTGTCGAGGTTGACGCGCACGCACGGCCAGTTGAGGCGGGCAGCAACCTGCTCGATATGGGTCGACTTGCCGGTGCCGTGAAAGCCGGACACCATGACGCGTCGGTTATGCGCAAAGCCTGCGAGAATGGCGAGCGTCGTATCGCGATCGAAAAGGTAGTCGGGGTCAAGGTCCGGAACATACGGATCGCCGTTGCTATATGCCGGAACCCTGAGATCGGTATCGATGCCGAAGGCTTCCCGGACGGAAACGGTGGTATCGGGAAGGTTGGAAATGTCTAGATCAATCTTACTCATCATCTCTCCAAGGCGCGAGCCGCCGCCCGGCCGTCGTCCTCACTGCCATAATTTTTACGGCTTAGCAGAAACCCGCCTGCTTCAACAACTGATATGCTTGAATAACGGCGCGAAAACGTTCTTCAGAACCGCGGTCTCCGCCGTTTGCATCCGGGTGGTGCTTCTTGACCAGTTCCTTGTAGCGGCTCTTGATCTCGCTGCCCGTGGCATTGCCGGCCAGGCCCATCGTATCGAAAGCCTTCGCCTCGAGAGTCTTGAGCTTGCGCCCCTGCGTCTGGAAGCGCGACCCGCCCCCGGCGCGGGCCTGGGAGACGAAGCCGAAGGGGTCCTTGAACCGCTGTTGCGCGCCCGGAGCCCCCGAGCGGGCCGTGGTGTGCAGCGGCGCATCCTTGGCAGCCTTGTTGACGCCGACTGTCCATGTGGGACGGTGGCCGGTGATGGCTTCCTTCTGGTAACGCGCGATCTCCGTGTCCGAGAGGCCGGAGAAATAATTGTAGCCTTTATTGTATTCCTTGACGTGCTCGAAACAGAACAGGAAGAACTGGCCCTCGGCGTTGCGGCCCACGGGTGCGCGATGGACGCCGGGCTTGTCGCAGCCGTCCCATTGACAGGAGGGAGCCTGGACAGGCGCTTCCTGCTCCCTGTTCCGGCGCGTCCGGATACGGTCAAAATATTTGGAGTCGAGTTTCATAAGGCCCTCATTATGGGGTGGCGAACAGGGCGCGACAAGAATTGACAAAGCGCTTTCTTACTGGTTTGTGGGATGCCCCTCTTGCATTGCAACGGAGCCAGACATGTCCGCCCGAGACCGCATCGAAGCCACGCTTGCTGAACATCTCGAACCGGAACGGCTGTTCGTCATCGACGAGAGCCAGCAGCACGCCGGTCATCAGCCGGGCTTCACGGGAGCGGAGGGGACCCACATGCGTGTCCGCATCGTCTCGGGGAAGTTTTCGGGAATGAGCCGGATCGACCGGCATCGGATGGTCAATGCGCTCCTGAAGCCGGAACTCGATGCTGGCCTGCACGCCCTTGCGGTAGAGACGGCGGCACCGGGCGAACCGACGCGGTGGTGATAGGGCTTAGATAGGAGCGGACGCCGGCGCGAGCAAGGACGCCGTTCTGAAGAAAGTCTACTCCGCCGGCAGCGTCACGTCTTCCGCCGGACGGACACGCAGCCGGGTGATACGGTTCTTCTCCCGCTTCATGACGATGAACCGTTTGCCGTAGAAGGTGAACGCCTGCCGCTCTTCCGGAATAAGCTTCGATTCGTGAATGACGAGGCCGGCGATGGTCGTCGCTTCCGTGTCGGGCAAGCTCCAGTCGAGCGCGCGATTCAGGTCACGGATCGGCACCGAACCGTCGACCACAATGGAACCGTCCGCCTCCTGGCGCACGCCCTGGATCTCGATATCGTGCTCGTCGGCAATATCGCCAACGATCTCCTCGAGAATATCCTCCAGGGTAACGATACCCTGCACCTCGCCGTATTCGTCGACGACGACCGCGAAATGCACCTTGCGACGCAGGAAGGCGTTCAACTGATCCTTGAGGCTCGTGCTGTCAGGCACGAACCATGGCTTTTGGGCGATTTTGACGATTTCGATGCTTTCCGGCTGCACATTCTGGTCTGCAAGCGCGCGGAGCAGGTCCTTGGCGTGCACGACGCCGATGATGTTTTCCGTCGAGCTCCGCCAGACCGGCATGCGGGTATAGGGACTTTCGAGCACCGTCCGCACCACGACTTCCGGCGGGTCGTCGGCATTGATCGCCCGCATCGCCGTACGGTGCTTCATGACATCCGAGACCTCAAGTTCTTCGAGTTCGAAGAGGCCGCTCAGACGGTCGCGGTCCTGCCGGTCGAAATTGCGGTCGCGATGCATCGCATCGAGCGTCGCATGAAGATCGTCATGGCTGGAGAGCGTAAGAGTCTCCTGCGACAGAGAAACGCCGAACGAACGAAGAAGCCCGCGAATCACCGCGTTGACAGCGCGCGAAAGCAGGCTTCCCTTGGATGTCATTTCGGCCGCTTTTCCTCCAGAAATCCGAGAACCTCGGAAGACGGCACGTCGTCGGCAACGAATGACTGGCCGATCCCGCGCGTCAGAATGAAGGTAAGCTTGCCGCTCTTGACCTTTTTGTCCTGCGTGATCGCCTCCAGAAGCCTCTCGGTCGGCGGCAATTCGCCGGGTATGTCATTCATCGAGGTCGGCAATCCGGCGGCCTTCAGGTGTGCTGCGACGCGCTGGGCATCGTCCGGGCTCGCGAGGTTGAGCCGTGCGGAGAACTGATGCGCCAGCACCATTCCAATCGCCACCCCCTCGCCATGCACAAGCCGGCTGCTGTCATAGTCGGTCGCCGCTTCCAATGCATGTCCGAACGTATGGCCAAGGTTGAGAAGGGCGCGCCGGCCGGTCTCGCGTTCGTCTTCCACGACGACATCGGCCTTTGCCTGGCAGCTCACGGCGATCGCCTCGATCCGCTCCGGCCCACCTTCGAAAACATGCTTCCAGTTCTTCTCGAGCCAGACGAAGAAATCCGGCTTGTCGATCAGTCCGTATTTGGCAACTTCCGCATAACCGGCGCGGAACTCCCGCTCGGAAAGCGTATCCAGCGCGGACGTATCGGCAAGGACGAGGTCGGGCTGGTGGAAGACGCCGAGCAGGTTCTTGCCGTGGCGGGTGTTCACGCCGGTCTTGCCGCCCACGGACGAATCGACCTGCGCCAGAAGCGTGGTCGGGATCTGCACGAAGCGCACGCCCCGCCGCACGATGCCGGCGGCAAAGCCGGCGAGATCGCCGATCACGCCGCCGCCGAGCGCAATCACCGCATCGTTTCGTTCGATCCGCGCCGAAAGCACCATGTCGGTAACTGTCGCAAGGTGCTCCAGGCTCTTGGTCTTTTCCCCCGCCGGCAATGTCAGCGATACGGCCTCGATGCCATCCGTCTGCAGGCTGTCCATCAGCGCTTCCAGATAAAGCGGCGCGACGTGTTCGTCCGTGATGATCGCAGCCTTTCGGCCCCTTAGCCGCGACGTGATCTCGCCGCCGGCGCGGCCAATCAGCCCGGGCCCGATCAGTATATCGTAGGCCCGCTCGCCGAGCGGTACATGCACGACACGTTCCAGCGGGCGGTCTGGCGATCGGGACGACATATTCATTAGAACTCACCTTCACTGGCACGATTGCCGATGGCAACGATGGCGGCCAGCACCGCGTTGGCCATCACTTCCTTGCGGACATTCTCCGACCGGACGGTCAGATCTGCCTCGGCATAGATCGGATATCGCTGGTTCATCAGATTCTCGAGCGTCTGCTTCGGGTTCTCGGTCTTGAGCAACGGTCGATGGTCGCGTTTGTTCACCCGTTCCCACAGGATATCGAGATCGGCTTTCAGCCAGACCGAGATACCGCCCGCCTTGATCTGTCGGCGGGTATTCTCGTTGATGAAGGCGCCGCCGCCGGTGGAGACAACGCGTGGGCCATTCCTAAGGAGCCGCTCGATGACGCGCGTTTCCAATGCCCGGAACTCCACCTCCCCATAGGCTGCGAAGAGTTCGCTGATCGTCATGCGCGAAACCTTCTCGATCTCCGCATCGGTATCGATGAACGGGATCGACAGGCTCTGCGCCACCAGGCGGCCGATCACCGATTTTCCGGCGCCCATAAGGCCGACGAAAATCAGGTTGCGCGATCCGAGCACGGCGCGCGCCTGTTCGCTGAGTGTCGGGTCGGCGGAGGTAGCAACTTCAGTCATCATCGTAGTCCGTTTGAAAAACGGTATCGACAAATGCTTGGGCAGCGTCAAGTCATCGCCCCCAAAGACGATGGAGGATTGTTTGTTCTTGTGGTTCGGTAAACCTTTATCGATATATTGCGTCGCAACGTCACGGAGTTCCCGATGCCCACCCTTTTCCGCTTCCTGTTCGTGCTGGCCGTGATTGGGGGCATCGTCTATGGAAGCATGGTGGCCCTCGTGACACTGGTGGAACCGCGCGAGCGCGACGTCACGGTACGCATTCCGTCAGAGCGGCTTAACCCGGCTCCCGCGCGGAAGTAGCGAAAGACAGCGATGGCCGACCTTTCCCGCGCCCATATCGAAGCCTTTCTGGAAATGATGAGCGCTGAGAGGGGCGCCGCCGGCAATACGCTGGCTTCATACGAACGCGACCTTGAAGACCTCCATTCCTTCCTGGCTTCGATCGGGACTTCGCCGCTGGCCGCCGTGAGCAATAGCCTTTCAGCCTATCTCACCCACCTCAGCAAACAGGGTTTTGCCGCATCCTCCCAGGCAAGACGGCTCTCCGCCATGCGGCAGTTCTACAAGTTCCTTTATGCGGAGGGCCTGCGGGGCGATGATCCGACGGCAATCCTCGACGCGCCCAAGAAGGGCCGGACGCTGCCGAAGACAATGAGCGAGGACGAGGTCACGCGGCTGCTGGAGCTTGCGGCCAGGGAGGCCGGCGAACCCGGACCCGAACAGCTCGCACGCGTCAGAATGCTGGCACTGCTTGAACTTCTCTATGCCACCGGCATGCGCGTCAGCGAACTCGTATCGCTGCCGGTAAAGGTCCTCGATCAGGAAGGCCGGTTTCTGATCATCAAGGGAAAAGGCAACAAGGAGCGTCTGGTCCCGCTCTCTCGCTCCGCGATCGCCGCCCTCAAGACCTATAAGGGCTTTCGACAGGCCGCGCTCGCCAAGACCGGCGACAGTCCCTGGCTCTTCCCTTCCGCCGGCAAGGAGGGCTACCTGCCGCGGCAAGTTTTCGCCCGCGATCTCAAGGCACTTGCCGCCCGGGCGGGACTTAGAGCCGCCGCAATCTCCCCGCATGTGATGCGCCACGCCTTTGCCAGCCATCTTTTGCAGAACGGGGCGGACCTTCGCGTGGTGCAGGAACTGCTTGGACATTCAGACATTTCCACCACGCAGATCTACACACATGTATTGGAAGAACGGCTGCGGGAACTGGTGGAAACGCATCACCCTCTTGCAAAACAGGCCAAAAACCGGGATTAGAGGCGCCAAACCGAAAGTGGGAACCCTCTTGTTCCCGAGATAACAACCGGAAACCGGATCTCATGCAGACCTATCTCGATTTCGAAAAGCCAATCTCTGACCTCGAGGGCAAGATCCACGAGCTCAAAAAGCTTGCCTCGGAAGACGAGAGCATCGACACGTCCGAAGAGATCGGCAGGCTCGAAAGCCGGGTCAGGGAAGCGACCCGGGAAATCTACGCCAAGCTTGGCGCCTGGGAAAAAACACAGGTCGCGCGGCATCCGCAGCGTCCTCACTTCGTCGACTATGCCGCCAAGCTGTTCACGGACTTCACGCCGCTTGCCGGCGATCGCAATTTCGGCGAGGACGCCGCCATCCAATCCGGCCTTGCCCGCTTCAACGGCATGCCGGTAGCCGTCATCGGCCAGGAAAAGGGCCATGACACCAAGACGCGTCTCAAGCACAATTTCGGCAGCCCCCGCCCGGAAGGTTATCGCAAGGCGATCCGTGTCATGGAAATGGCCGACCGTTTCGGCCTGCCTGTGATCACTCTGGTGGATACCGCCGGCGCCTATCCGGGAGTCGGCGCCGAAGAGCGTGGCCAGGCGGAGGCAATCGCCCGCTCTACCGAGATGTGCCTTGCCGTCAAGGTCCCGATGATTTCCATCGTCATCGGCGAAGGCGGCTCCGGCGGAGCGATCGCGATCGCCACCGGCAATCGCGTCTACATGCTCGAGCATGCCATCTATTCGGTCATTTCCCCGGAAGGTGCCGCCTCCATTCTCTGGCGTGATTCGACCCGCGCCCGCGAGGCGGCGACGAACATGAAGATCACTGCCGAAGACCTGAAGGGACTGGGCATCATCGACGAGATCATCCCCGAACCACTCGGCGGCGCGCATCGCGAGCCCGACACGGTGATCGCCGCGACCGGCAAGGTGATCGCTTCGGCGCTCCAGGACATGAGCAACCTTTCGGGCGAAGAATTGAGGGCCGCGCGCCGCCAGAAATTCCTCGATATCGGCCGCAACCTCTGATCGCTCGACGTTTGTCGCCGACGCAGCCAAATTTAGCCATATTGCTGATAACAGTGAAACTGGGACGGTTTCTCTAGACAGGCGCACTGAAGCGGTTAAGAAGATGTAAAGCTTACCGCTTTATTGATCATAGCCAGTACCGAACCCGGTCAACGTTCCAAGTTCATGTGGTCCGTCTCGATGCGCCTGAAACACATCGCTCTCGCCCTTCTCGTCGCGACTGCCCTTACGGGCTGCAATGATACCCTCGATTCCGCAAGTATTGACCTCAAGAGCGTCAAGAACAAGGTCGAGCAGCCGCTGCCTTCCCGCATCGTTGCGGAAATGCAGAAGAAGAACATGCCGCGCACTTCGCCGATCATGATCCGCATCTTCAAGGAAGAAGGTGTACTGGAGGTCTGGAAGGCGAAGGCCGACAATCGCTTCGACGTGATCGCCAGCTACCAGATCTGCGCCTGGTCGGGGAAGCTCGGTCCGAAAGTCAAGGAAGGCGACCGTCAGGCGCCCGAAGGTTTCTACAACCTGACGCCGGCGCACCTGAACCCCAATTCGAAATATTACCTCGCCATCAACACCGGCTTCCCGAATCGCTACGATCAGGCAAACGGACGCAGCGGTTCGAACCTGATGATCCATGGCGCCTGTTCGTCGTCCGGCTGCTATTCCATGACCGACGAGCAGGTTCTGGAAATCTACGCATTTGCCCGCGATGCGTTCAAGGGCGGCCAGACCTCGGTGCAGCTTCAGGCCTTCCCGTTCCGGATGACGGCGGAAAACATGGTACGTCACCGCGACAATCCGAATTACGATTTCTGGAAGATGGTAAAGGTTGGCTACGACCATTTCGAAGTCACCAAACGTCCGCCGGAGGTGGCCGTCTGCGAAAAGAAATATGTGTTCAACCAGCAGCTTGACGGCAGCGGCAAGTTCGGCCCGGCTACTGCGGCCTGCCCGCCGATGTCCACACCGCCGGCGCTTGCAAGCGCATTGACATCCTACGGCAAGACCTACGAGGTCGCCTACCAGAAAGCCGTCGACAAATTCGAGGGCAAGGTCTGGTATGAACCGACGGAAGCCGAACGCAAGGCAGTGGTTGCCGCCAAGCGCAAGGGCCGCGAACTGGCTTACGCCCCGACCGGCACTTCGCTCGAAGCCGGCAAGCTGATGAGCGAAGCAGAGTTCAAGGAAATGATGGAAAAGCGGATGGCAGCGGCCCAGCCGAAGCCTGCCAATACCGTGCTTGCTTCCGCCGCCCCTTCGCCGCGCGCTGCGACTGCCACCGAACGCATGAAGCAGGAGCGCCTGCCGGGCGACAACGCACCTGCCTCCACTGCGACCGTCGCTTCTGCTCAGGGCACCACGACCACGGTTCCGATTCCCGCACAGAACCCGCTTGCCTACGCGGCACCGCCTATCACCGAAGAGAAGAAGAAGCCGTTCTGGAAGTTCTGGAGCAAGGAGTGAGCGTGACGACCGAAGGCCTCTATGATTTGAGAGGCCTGAAGTGTCCCCTGCCCGTGCTGAAGACCCGGCGCCGGCTCAAGGAAATGCCCAGCGGCGCCGAACTCATGATCGAGACCACGGACCCGCTGGCCGGGATCGACATCCCGCATTTCTGCAGCCAGGAAGGCCACCAGATCATCTTATCGGAAAAGACCGAAACCGGTCATCGCTTCCTGATCCGCAAGGGCTGACCCCTACATGCGCAGGCCCGGCACGGCGAGCGGATTGTCTTCCAGCGCCGCACGGTCGGGGCGGTCGACACGCGGCTGGCCGGTGAAGGCGGCGAAGAGATCCGAAACGAAAGCCTCCGGCAACCCTTGCGTAATCAGCACCATCCGGGTGCGCCGGTCGGATCCGTCCGGCCATTTCGCCAGACGCTGTGGCGGATGGAAAACGCTCTGCACTCCGTGCAGCACGAGCGGTCGGTCCGGATTGTCAGACAGCGCCACGACCGCCTTCATCCGCAGCAATTTCTCCCCATGCGCCGAACGCAGAAGGTCGGTGAACATCTCGATCGCCATCGGGTCGATCGGCTTGTCGTGAACGATCGAAAACGAGCGGATGTCATCCCCGTGGCGGTTTACATCGTGGTGATGATGGTGATGGTGCCCGTGATGATCATGGTGATGGTGCTCTTGATCATGGCCGTGATCATGATGGTCGTCGCCGTGGCTTTCATTCGCCAGCTCGTCACGCAGCCAGCGATCCACGTCGGCGATCTTGGTTGCCGGATCGTAGAGGCCGTTCTCGAGGATCGCCGCCACGCCGGCTTCTTCGCTGTCGCCATCCACCATCGGCGCGCGCGGATTGAGCGTCGCGAGACGCGCCCTCAGAGCGCCGATCTGCGCCGCATTCGCCATGGAAAGCTTCGAAATGACCAGCCTGTCCGCCACTGCAGCCTGCTTCACTGCCTCCGGATGACGGTCGAGCGTCGAAAGTCCGTTCACCGCATCGACCAGCGTCACGACGCCGTCGAGCTCGAAGTTCTGTGCTATGACCGGGTTGCCCATCACCGACTGCATGACCGGCGCCGGATCGGCAAGGCCGGTCGTCTCGATCACCACCCGGCGGATCGGCTTCAGGCGGCCCGTCTGGATGCCGTCCATCATATAGGCAAGCGTATCGACGAGTTCTCCCCGGACCGTGCAGCAGAGGCAACCGTTGGAAAGCTCCACCAGTGCGTCGCCTGACGCTTCGACGAGGAAATTGTCGATGCCGACCTCGCCGAATTCATTGATGATGACGGCTGTGTCGCTGGTGCTCGGGTCCTTGAGGATGCGATTGAGAAGCGTCGACTTTCCGGCACCGAGAAAGCCGGTGAGGATGGAAACCGGGATTCGGTTGCGGATAGAAGACATGATCTATTCCAATGCTCAGAAAGTCGGGCGCGGCTGCGGGATCGGCACGTTCGCGATCTCGTTCGTGCCCGCAGTCGCGGCAACCGGCTCGCTTCCCGGAATAAGCCCTGCGAAGCTGTAGACCGGCGGCCGGGTCATCTCGTGGATATAAGGCGAATGCATCACCGTCCGGCCGGCATCGTCGCGGTTCTCGCTACGCACCTTGGCGGCCTTCGGGTTGCAGATCTCGGCGCTGACATCGTTGACCGCAGCCGTATTGCCATAGGGGGCAAGCGACGAAAGCGGCACGCCTTCGCCGGATGAGGCCATCAGCCCCTGCTGCAGGAGATTGGCGGAATCATCCGCGCGCCCCGCGAGGCTGTCCGATCCCAGGACGACGGAGATCACCGTACGGCCGTCGCGCGTCGCAGACGAGACCTGATTGAAACCCGAGGCGCAAATGAAGCCGGTCTTCATGCCGTCGGCACCGTCGAAACGCCCGATCAGGGTATTGTAGTTCGGATAGTCCTTCTTGCCGGTGCTGATCCCTTCCAGGGAGAAGTAGCCCTGATATTCCGGGAACTCGCGCTTCAGCTGAAGCGCCAGCACGGCGAGGTCGCGGGCGGTGGTATATTGCCCTTTGCCCGGCAACCCGTGGGGATTGATGAAGCGGGTCGAGTTCATGCCGAGACGCGTCGCTTCGCTGTTCATCAGGGCGACGAACTGATCGACCGAACCGCCGACCGTTTCCGCAACCGAGACGGCAATGTCATTGGCTGATTTCACGAGCAGGATCTTGAGCGCGCTATCCATCGTGAGCTTGGAGCCGGGTTTGAAGTACATCTTGCTCGCCGGCTGGTCGGCAGCCTTCTTGCTCATGACAACAGGCGTATCCAGCGCAAGCTTTCCGCTCTTCAGCGCCTTGAAGGTGACATAGGCCGTCATCAGCTTGGTCAGCGATGCCGGATACCATTTCCGGAACGCGTCCTCATGGGCGATTACCCGGCCGGTGCGGACATCGACCACCATCTTCGGATTGGCCGCCGCACTGCCGGCAGAGACAAGAAGGCCGAAGGCCACCACAGTTGAGATCGTCCGGGTGGAAAACCCGGAGCGGATGCGAGAAATCGGCAAGATCATCCCTCGTTCGAAACAGCTTAACGAGTGTGGCGCATATGCGGCCTATGTGGCCAAGCAATGGCAAAGAACATGGATTGCGTCAATCAGGATGGGCACTATCTTCGGGGGAGGACGATTCATATCCGCGTGAGTAACGAGAACAGGATACATTATGCCAATTTTGAACCGGGCCGCCGAACTTCAGGGCGAAGTCAGCGAGTGGCGACGATATCTTCACGAAAATCCTGAAATCCTTTACGAAGTCGAAAATACGGCGTCCTTCGTTGCCGGGAAACTGAAGGCATTCGGCGTCGACGAGATTGCGACCGGGATCGGCCGCACCGGCGTCGTCGGCATCATCCGCGGCAAGGGCACCGAGGGCCGCACGATCGGGCTTCGCGCCGACATGGATGCCCTGCCCCTTACCGAATTGACGGATAAGCCATGGGCTTCGAAGGCTGCCGGCAGGATGCATGCCTGCGGTCACGACGGACACACCTCCATGCTGCTGGGTGCTGCGAAATACCTCGCCGAGACCCGCAATTTCAACGGCACCGTCGCCTTGATCTTCCAGCCGGCCGAGGAAGGCGGTGCCGGCGCGCTGGCGATGATCGAGGATGGCATGATGGAACGCTTCGGCATCGAGGAAGTCTACGGCATGCACAACATGCCGGGCATTCCGCTCGGCCAGTTCGCCACTCGCAAGGGCGGCATCATGGCCGCTCCGGACCGCTTTACGATCACGATCAGCGGCCGGGGCGGCCACGCGGCCCAGCCGCACCGAACCGTCGACCCGATCTTCATCGGTTCGCAGCTCGTCGGCAGCCTGCAGGCAATTGCCGCGCGCAATGCCGATCCGGTCCGTTCGGTCGTGATTTCCGTGACCCGCTTCGATGCCGGCACGACCCACAACATCATTCCGGACCAGGCGACGCTCTGGGGAACGGTGCGGACGCTCAGCGAAGAGATGCGTGATCTTGCCGAAGCGAGAATCCGCCAGATCGTCGACGGCATCGCCAGCGCTCATGGCGCGGAAGCGGTGATCGAATATGAGCGCAGGTGTCCCGTGACCGTCAACCACGACCGGGAAACCGAACATGCGATCCGGGTGGCGACCGAGGTGGTCGGAACGGCCAACGTGGACCCGAATGTCGACCCGAGCATGGCGGGCGAAGATTTTGCCTTCATGCTGAAACAACGCCCCGGTGCCTTCATTTTCATCGGTAACGGAGATACGGCAGCGCTCCACAACCCGCATTACGACTTCGACGACGAGGCGATCTCCTATGGCATTTCCTACTGGGTTCGGCTGGTCGAGCAGAGGCTGACGGAATGAGCAAGACAAAAGGCTTGGCTTAGCGCCTCACCTTTTGTATGGATTTCCTCACGTGGTCCCATAGCTCAGCAGGATAGAGCGCAGGATTCCTAATCCTGAGGCCGATGGTTCGAATCCATCTGGGATCACCATTTCACCATTATCGCCCATGTGTCCCGCGTTCAGAGCCTAAGCCGTTCATCAAACCTTCCATAAGAGCAAGGATTTATTAACCTTTTCCGCGCCTATAGATTTGTCTTGATCGGACGCGGCGTTTGAGGCAAATCTTTCACGCCGAAATGATTTGTGAACATTCTATGGCGGGGACGCTCATGGCGGCGATTGAACACTCCCTTTTTCGAAGGGCGGTTTTCCTTACCGGGATCCTTCTTCTGGCGGGTTGCACCTCGTCCCAGACCACCTCGGCCATCAAGAGCGAGACAGTCAAGACGTCCGCTCCCATTGCCAATATGCCAAAGAAACAGCTGTACAACTACACGGCATCCGATCGCGAATGCCTGAAACGCGCCATGTATTTCGAATCGAAGCGGTCGAGCCGGGATGGGTTGATGGCCGTCGGCACCGTGGTGATGAATCGGCTGACGTCCGGAGCCTATCCCGAAACGATCTGCGGCGTCGTTGGCCAGGAACGGCAATTCGCACCCGGTGTGATGACGCGGCCACTGAAAGAACAGGCGGCGGTCGAGCTGGATGAAGCCGCTGACGCTATCCTTCGAGGCGAGCGCAATCCTCAGGTGAAAGAGGCCATGTTCTTTCATCGCGAGGGGTTGAAGTTTCCCTACGACAACATGCACTACGTCACCGTCGCAGGAGGGAACGCCTTCTACGAGAAACGCGGCGATGACGGCGAGCTGCAGACCCCCGCACCCAAGCCGGCGGATGAATATATTCTGAGCTTCGCACCTCATCTTTCCGCATCGCCGGCGCTGATGGCCGTCAACGACGTCCAGCAGGCGAGCGTTGTGGCAGAAGCGGACGATCTCCCGCTGCCGCTGCAGGCTCCCGTGCCGCTTCAACGGCCCCAACTTGCCAGCCTTTCGGGCAGCCAGATGGTCATGGCGCCGCAAGTGTGGTCCCTTCCCCCGACACGGAAGTGATTCGCGACCTTTCGTGCGATCAAGTCAAACCAACGCAGCCGGCCCTTGCGAAATCCGCTTCGGTCGCACCAACCGCACCGTGCCGCGACACATCGCACCGAACAGAGCCGCAATCAGCCAGCCGCAGAACAATCCCCCACCTGCCCAGATCAAGCCTGCGAAGTCCACCGGCACCGCCGGCACAAAATCGCGCCAGGCGTTGGCGAAGGTGGTGGAATCCGGGTGTCGTAGAACGACAAGAGGCCTCCTGAGCGGCGCCGCGAGCATAAGTTCCTGCTCCTGCTCTTCCAGCATCTCATAACGCGCGAAAGTACGCCGCATAGCCTCACCCTGGCGCCGCAGGAATGTCTCCGGCGAAGCGGAATAGATGTTGAGCGCCGTTTGGCGGTCCAGGCCGCTGTGATTGGCCTGGGCGTCGAACTCGGAAATCAGGATCTTGAGTTCGTCCAGCGCCCCTCCGATCCGTTGCCGATATTGCTGCGCAAATTCCGGTGCCTGCGAAAGAAAGATGCCGCCGAGGAGCGCCATCGCCATCGTAAGCATTCTTCCGAGCATGAACATGATGGACCTCAAACCTCGCTTTCGTCTCAACGGGACACAGGTTGAAAGGTTGCTTTCGTGCCTGTGGACATCCTCCGCAGCCCGCCGCCCTCGGATTGCATGAAAGGTTAACCGATCATAAAAATCCTGCTGCCGCATGTGGGGTAGCGGCGAATTACTTGAGGGGCTGTCAATCAAAATGAAACTTCGTTTTTCTCACCTGGCCGCACTGGGGGTGCTGGCCGTCATCATAGCCGGTTGCACGACCACCGAAGAAGCCAACAAGGCGATCCAATCCAAGTGGATAGGTCAGCCGGTCGACTCCTTCTTCACCTACTACGGCCCACCGGTTTCTTCATTTCCGCTGAACGACGGCGGAACGATCTATACCTGGGTCGGCGGTGAGACGACCCGTTATGTCCCGGCCCAATACCAGACGCCGCAACCTGTCAACCAAGACGCCAACCGGGTTACGCGCATGACGACCGAGACCCACAAGAAGGCTGACGGAAGCACCGTCACCACCACCAGGAGCTCGTCCTTCGGCATTTCGGCTCAGCCAGTTGCGCCGCAGATGATCTCGCCTGCCCGCACGGAAGACCTCTTCTGCGAATTGCAGATTACAACGGGTCCAGACAAGATAATCCGCATGCTGCGGGCCACAAACGATACGGATGGCGAAGGCTTCAGCCTCTCGCGCTGCGCCGAGGTCATGGGCGTCAAGAAGTAGGTCTATCAGCGCTGCCGGACGTGTTCCATCCGAAAGCCGAGCCCGATCAGCCGTCCGGCCAGATGGGCGAGGACCGGCCAGCGCGCAACGCCGCGGATGAAGGCGGGCGGGCCTTGGCGTTTCTGCTCGTCCGCCTGATCGCTGCGCCGGCTGCTGCGCATCATCAGTTGCAGTTTTTGCGTCGCCCTGGTGGGGAAGCTGCGGCGCTTCTCGACCGCCGCCAGATCTCCATCGGATAGACGGCTGTTGCGAAGCGGCTCGGACAGGATATTGGCGGCAGCGACCGCGTCCTGAATGGCCAGGTTGACGCCGACGCCGCCGATCGGCGACATGGCATGGGCTGCATCGCCGATGCAGAGAAGGCCGGGACGCCACCACTGCTTCAGGCGGTCGATCCGCACCGTCAGCAGGCTTGTGTCGTCGAAACTGCCGATTTCCCGCATTCGATCGGCCGGCAGCGGCGACACGTCGACCACGATCTGGCGGAAGGTCTCGAGACCTCTCTCGCGAATCTCCGCAAAAGTTCCGCGGCGGATGACATATCCGCACTGCCAATAATCGCCGCGGTCGATCAGCACAAAACCCTGACGCGGGCCGGCATGCCCCATCACCTGGTTCGGATCACCCGGCTGCTTGGAAAGTTTCATCCAGACGACTTCGCTCGGTATACCGAAACTCTCGACGGCAAGCCCGGCCTTTTCCCGCACCACGGAATTGCGGCCGTCCGCGCCGACGACCAGCTGCGAATGAATATTGAACTTTCCTTCCGGCGTCTCGACTTCCAAGCCGACGACTTTGCCCCGCTCTTCCAGAATACCCGCCACCTTCGCCTGCATGATCAGTCGGAAGTTCGGGAAGCGCTGCGCCTGGGCAGCCATGAAATTCAGGAAATCCCATTGCGGCATGAAGGCGATGAAGCGGTTCCTGACCGGCAGGCGGGAGAAATCGGCAATGGTGACCGTGCGGCCGCCCATTTCCGCGGAAAGTTTCGGCGCCCGCGTATGCGGCAGCTTCAGAAACTCTTCGATAATACCGAGCTCGTGCATGATTTCCAGAGTCGACGGGTGGATGGTGTCGCCCCGGAAGTCGCGGAGAAAATCCGCGTGCTTTTCGACGACCGTGACGTCCACGCCGGCTCGCGCCAGAAGGAAACCCAGCATCAGCCCTGCAGGCCCCGCCCCTGCAATGACGCATGCAGTCTGAATGTCTCGCATCTGGTTCATCGCCTTGTTTCGCCCGTGGACCTGGAAAGGATCAAGCTGCACTTGGTCGCAGCCGGGCTTGAAATCAAGCCCGCTCTTGTGAGCCGCGACTTTCGCTTGTAGACCAGCGGCAGCTTTGTGAAACAGGAAAGATCATGGCCGAAACCGGCAAACGTCGCATCAGCATCCTCGGCTCTACCGGCTCGATTGGCGTCAATACGCTCGATGTGGTAAACCAGCTCGGCGGGCGCGACGCTTTTGAGGTCGTGGCCATTACCGGCAACACCAATATCCAGCTTCTGGCGGAGCAGGCAAAAAGCTGCGGCGCAAAACTTGCCGTGACGGCCGACGAAACACACTACGCCGCGCTGAAAGACGCACTTGCTGGCACCGATATCGAGACTGCGGCGGGCCGGGAGGCTTTGATCGATGCCGGCGGACGGGATTCCGACTGGGTCATGGCCGCAATCGTCGGCACCGCGGGTCTCGCCCCGACGCTTGAGGCGGCAAAACGCGGCGCCGATATCGCTCTCGCCAACAAGGAATGTCTAGTCTCCGCCGGCGACCTCTTCGTCAAGGCTGTAGAGGAAGGCGGCGGCCAACTGATTCCAGTAGACAGCGAGCACAGCGCCATCTTCCAATCGCTGGAGGATGACCAGCATCATGCCGTCGAGCGCATCGTGCTGACGGCCTCCGGCGGACCTTTCCGCACCTGGACGCGCGAACAGATGGCCGGTGTGACGGCCGAAGTTGCCCGCGCACATCCCAATTGGTCGATGGGCCTGAAAATCTCGATCAGCAGCGCCTCGATGTTCAACAAGGCGCTCGAAATGATCGAGGCGAAACATCTGTTCAACCTTCGCCCCGACCAGATCGAAGTGATCGTTCATCCGCAGTCGGTGATCCATTCGATGGTGGGCTACACCGACGGATCCGTGCTGGCGCAGCTCGGCTGCCCCGACATGCGCACTGCCATCGGCTATGCGCTTACCTATCCAGACCGACCGAAACTCGATGTTGAGCGGCTGGATTTCGCCAAGCTGGCGAGGCTGGATTTCGAGGCTCCCGATGAGGTGAGGTTCCCGGCCTTGAGGCTCGCGCGGACGGCGTTGCAGCGTGGCGGGGTCCAGGGAGCGGTGATGAACGCGGCCGAGGAAATCGCTTTCCATGCCTTCTGCGCGGGACGCATCGGTTTCCTGAGCATGGCTGACGTCGCCGAACAGGTGATGGATGCGATGCAGGAACGCGGAGCAGCAGGCACCATGGACGAGGTCTTCGCAGCCGACGACGAGGCAAGACGTCGTGCCGGCGAAATCATCGCCCGAATGGAAATGGCCGCATAAGCGGCCATTTGTTTATCCAGACTTCAGATCGATCAGGCGACGTGGCGAGCCAAAGCGCAACGCGACCAGAGCTGGTGCAGCGAGCCCACCAGATGATCGATATCCGCGTCCGAATGCAGCGGAGTGGGCGTGATGCGCAGGCGCTCGGTCTTGCGCGGCACCGTCGGATAGTTGATCGGCTGCACGTAGATGTCGCAGGTGTCGAGCAGGATATCCGAGATCCACTTGCACTTTGCAGCATCGCCGACCATGACCGGTACGATATGGCTCGGGTTGTGCATGTGCGGGATACCGCGCTGGTCGAGCAGCGTGCGTAGCTTGCGGACCCGGTCCTGATGGCGGACCCGTTCGAACGGGCTTGCCTTGAGATGCCGGATGGAGGCCAGCGCACCGGCTGCCAGTGTCGGCGGAAGCGCGGTCGTGAAGATGAAGCCGGAGGCAAAGGACCGGATGAAGTCGCAGAGTGCCGCCGATGCGGCGATATAGCCGCCCATGACGCCGAAAGCCTTGCCGAGCGTGCCTTCGATGACGGTCAGGCGATCCATCAGTCCTTCGCGTTCGGCAATGCCGCCGCCACGCGGGCCGTACATGCCGACCGCATGCACCTCGTCGAGATAGGTCATTGCGCCGTATTTGTCGGCGAGATCGCAGATCTCCTTGATGGGGGAGATATCGCCGTCCATCGAGTAGACGGATTCGAAAGCGATCAACTTCGGCGCATTGGGATCGGCGGCCGCCAGCTTGGCTTCGAGATCGTTGAGGTCATTGTGCTTCCAGATGACGCGTTCGCACTTGGCGTGGCGGATGCCCTCGATCATCGAGGCATGGTTCAGCGCATCGGAGAAAATGATAAGACCCGGGATCTTCTGGCCGAGCGTGCCGAGCGTTGCCCAGTTCGACATATAGCCGGAATTGAAGATCAGGCCGGCTTCCTTGCCGTGCAGGTCGGCAAGCTCCTGTTCGAGAAGAACATGGTAGTGTGTCGTGCCAGAGATATTCCGGGTGCCTCCCGCACCCGCGCCACAGTGATCGATCGCCTCTTTCATCGCTTCGATCACGGCTGGATGCTGGCCCATGCCGAGATAGTCGTTTGAACACCAGACCGTAACTTCTCGTGGTCCGGCGGGAGTGTGACGCGTCGCGCGCGGGAAATTGCCGCGATGCCGTTCGAGATCGGCGAACACGCGGTATCGTCCTTCCTTATGAAGGCCGTCCAGTTCGCTCTTGAAAAATGCCTCGAAATCCATGTCTCACTCCAGAACCTGCCTTGGTTTTGATTTCAGCCGCGCTTTTCGTCAACCCCGCGAAACGCGAATAAAACCCACCTGCGGCAAAAAGGCTCGCTTTTTTGAATTATTCCAATAAAAACCTAAGCCATATCGAAAATGTGATAATTGATCCACGTCAAGTAACGAGGAGAAGAGCGGAATTGCCTCTTCTCCTCGTGCATCTTCTCGCCTCGATTCGCCTCAGCCGGCTGCCGCGACGGCCCGCTTTGCCATGACTTTCACGAGGTTTGCCCGGTATTCCGCGTTCGCATGCAGATCAGAGAGGAGACTGGACGGATCGACGGAAACGTTCGCCAAAGCGTCGGCCGACCAGCTGGACGTCAGCGCCTGTTCCAAACCCGGATGACGAAATACCCCATCCGAACCTGCGCCGGTGACCGCCACGCGCACACCTGATGCCGTCTTCGCAACGAACACGCCGGTCATCGCAAACCGCGAGGCCGGATTGTTGAACTTGGCATAACCAGCCTTTTCCGGAGCGTCGAAAAGAACGGCCGTCACCATCTCTCCTTCCTCCAACGCGGTCTCGAAGAGGCCGACAAAGAAGTCGTCGGCGGAAATCGAGCGGCGGTCGGTAACGATGGTGGCGCCGAGCCCCAGGAGACCGGCCGGATAGTCGGCAGCCGGATCGTTGTTGGCAATCGAGCCGCCGATCGTCCCCATCTGGCGGACATGCGGATCGCCGATATGGCTGGCGAGATCGCAAATCGCAGGGCATAGCGCCCGAAGTTCCTGTGAAGCGGCGACATCCGCGTGCGGCGTCGCGGCCCCGATCTTCACCCGGCGGCCTTCGATCGAAATTCCGCGGAGCGCCGGTATGTGCCGGAGGTCAACCAGATCGCTCGGCGCGGCAAGCCGCTGCTTCATGGTCGAGATCAGCGTCATGCCGCCCGAAAGGTATTTGCCTTCCTCATGGGCCGATCGGAGCTGGACAGCTTCTTCCACGGAAGAGGCGCGATGATAGCTGGTTGCATACATATCTCTCTTCCTCCTCAATGAGCCGCGTGGATCGCCTGCCAGACCTTCATCGAGGTGGCGGGCATCGTAAGCCTGTTGTTTCCGATCGCGTCCGTGATCGCATTGATCAGGGCTGGTGGGGAGCCGATCGCACCGGCCTCGCCGCAGCCCTTGATGCCGAGCGGATTGCTGGGGCATGGCGTGTTCTGGTGCGACAGTTTGAACGACGGCAGGTCGTCGGCCCGCGGCATAGCGTAGTCCATGAAACTCGCCGTCAGGAGCTGACCGTTCTCGTCGTAATGAACGGCCTCGAGCAGCGCCTGGCCGATGCCCTGCGCCAGGCCGCCATGCACCTGTCCCTCGACGATCAGCGGATTGATGATGTTGCCGAAGTCGTCGGCCGCTACGAACTGGATGATGTCCGTTTCGCCGGTTTCCGGATCCACTTCAACCTCCGCAATGTAGCAGCCGGCCGGGAAGGTGAAGTTGGAGGGATCGTAGAAAGCCGTCTCCTTCAATCCCGGCTCCATGCCGGATGGCAGATTGTGTGCGGTATAGGAGGCGAGCGCCACCTGGAACCACGGCACCGCCTTGTCGGTGCCTGCGACCTTCAGTTCGCCGTTCTCGATGACGATATCCTCCTCGGACGCCTCCATCAGATGCGCGGCGATCTTCTTCGCCTTCGCCTCGACCTTGTCGAGCGCCTTGACGATCGCCGACATGCCGACCGCGCCGGAGCGCGAGCCATAGGTGCCCATGCCCATCTGCACCTTGTCCGTGTCTCCATGGACAATGTTGATGCTTTCGATCGGCACGCCGAGGCGACCGGCCACAAGCTGCGCGAAGGTCGTCTCATGGCCCTGGCCGTGGCTGTGCGACCCTGTCAGCACCTCGATGGTGCCGACGGCGTTAACCCGCACTTCCGCCGATTCCCAGAGACCCACGCCGGCCCCGAGCGAACCGACCGCAGCCGACGGGGCGATGCCGCAAGCCTCGATATAGCAGCTCATGCCGATGCCGCGTTTCTTGCCGCGCGCTTCGGAGTTCGCCCGCCGGGCAGAGAACCCGTTCCAGTCGGCCGCCTGCATGGCCGCATCGAGCGAGGCTTCATAGTTGCCCGCGTCGTAGTTCATGATGACGGGCGTCTGGTAGGGGAAGGAGCGGATGAAGTTCTTCCGCCGGAGTTCGGCCGGAGACAGACCGAGTTCCCGCGCCGCCGTTTCGATGGTGCGCTCGAGCAGATACGTGGCTTCCGGACGGCCAGCACCCCGATAGGCGTCCACCGGCACGGTATTGGTATAGACGGTGCGCACATTGGCGTGGATCGTCGGGATCGCGTACTGCCCCGACAGCAGCGTCGCATAGAGATAGGTCGGGACGGCCGACGAGAAGAGCGACATATACGCGCCCAGATTGGCGATCGTATCGACCTTCAGCGCGGTGATCCGGTGATCGGCATCGAAAGCCATCCTGACCTTGGAGATATGGTCACGGCCATGGGCATCGGTCAGGAAGGCCTCGGTGCGGTCGGAGGTCCATTTTACCGGCACATTTGTCTTCTTCGATGCCCAGAGACAGACGATCTCTTCCGGATAGATGTAGATCTTGGAACCGAAGCCGCCGCCGACATCCGGTGCGATGACGCGCAGCTTGTTTTCCGGAGCGACATTGTAAAAGGCGCTCATCACCAGGCGGGCCACATGCGGGTTCTGGCTGGTGGTGTAGCAGGTATAGTGGTCCTCGGCCGAATCGTAGATGCCGAGCGTTGCGCGGGGCTCCATCGGGTTCGGCGAAAGACGGTTGTTGACGATGTCGATCTCGGTCACATGGGCCGCCGAAGCGATTGCCCGGTCTGCGGCGTCGGGATCACCGATCTGCCAATCGAAGATCAGATTGCCCGGCGCTTCTGGATGAAGCTGAGGCGCCCCCGCCCGCATGGCGGCGGTAACGTCCGCCACCGCAGGCAGAACGTCATAGTCGATGACGACGGCCTCGGCCGCATCCCTCGCCTCGCCGGAGGTGTCCGCCACCACGATCGCAACGGCGTCGCCCACATAGCGCACCGTATCGATGGCCAGCGGGCGCCACGCGCCCATCTTCATCGGGGACCCGTCCTTCGAATGGATCATCCAGCCGCAGATGAGATTGCCGATGCCGTCGGCCTGAAGCTCCTTGCCGTCGAGCACATCGATGACCCCGGGCATGGATTTCGCAGCACTCACGTCGATGTTCACGATCTTGGCATGTGCGTGCGGGCTGCGAATGAAATAGGCATATTTCATTCCCGGAACAGTCATATCGTCCGTATAGCGGCCCTTGCCGGTCAGGAAACGCTTGTCCTCCTTGCGGGTAACACGTGCTCCGATTCCTTCAACACCCATTTTCATCTCCTCCAGAAATGAATGAATAGCGAATTAGCAACTTGTCGCGTGAAGGAGTGCGAACAGCGCTGCCCCCTGAAGAAGCAGGAAGCCGCGATCGCTACCCCGATCTGCCGTAATTATTCCGCGGCTTGCCGACCCGATGCCATTTCGGCATCGGCGGCCAGAATGGCCTTGACGATGTTGTGGTAGCCGGTGCACCGACAGATATTGCCGTCGAGCTCGGTCCGCACCTTCTCTTCCGTCAGGCTGCCGCCGTGACGATTGATCATGTCGACCGCGGTCATCACCATCCCGGGCGTGCAAAAACCGCACTGCAGCCCATGATGCTCCTTGAACGCCGCCTGCACCGGGTGCAGTTCGCCCTGGCTGGCGAGACCTTCGATCGTCGTGATCGTGGAGCCGGAAGCCTGTACGGCCAGGATGGAACAGCTTTTGACTGAGCGGCCATCCATATGGATGACGCAAGCACCGCACTGGGTCGTGTCGCATCCCACATGCGTTCCGGTCAAACCAAGCTTTTCGCGGATGAAATGCACGAGCAGCGTGCGGTCTTCGCACTCGCCGCTCATCGTGCGGCCATTCACGGTCAGCGTCACTTTCGTCATCGATTTCCTCCTCGCATCCCTCCCGGACACGCGCATCATCATTTGCTCTTTTGGCGAGAGGATCAACTGCTACTTTCCACGGGATCGGCAATTATTTGATCGCGGATTTCGCAAGACGACACCGGGTAAGCACCAGCGAAGCAAGGAAAAAATAGGGAACCCGAACAAGCGCCGGTATGGACTCTTGCGCGCCCCGGTTTATGTTCCCACCGACGGCTGCCGGAGATTGATCGGCCCACATCCCGTAAGCCTGCCGACGGCCGGACCATAGGAAACAAGGAGGAAGTCATGAAAAAGGCCATGGTGCTTTTGATGGTGGGCATCTCGCTCGCAAGCTGCACTGCCACCGAACAAGGAGCCGGCATTGGCGCCGCGTCCGGGGCGGTAATCGGCGGCCTCGCGACCGGCAACGTACGTGGCGCTGCTGTCGGGGCCGCAATCGGCGGCGTTTCGGGTGCCCTTATCGGCTCGGTCGCCGAACAGCCGGGTCAGTGCTACTACCGCGACCGGTATGGCCGACGCTATATCGACAGCTGCCCGCGCCGCTAGTGAACGAGCGCCCGCAGGAGGCAAGGCTGTGGCCCCGGAGCAATTTCCGGGGCTTATTCTTTCATGAAATCATCGCGAAAGGCAGACAAGGGGTACCCCGTCTCCACTTTTGCGGTTAGATAGGTTTCTTTGTTGGCGGCTATGATGGCCTCCGGCCGGGGAAGCGACAGTTAAATTTGCGTATGCGGAACAACGGCACTGGGCGGATATTAGACCCGAGGGTGAAAGCAGCAGGCATCGTCGTGCTGGCGGCCGCCCTCCTGTTCTATCCGCCACTTGCCGACAAGGCATACGCATTCAAGATTTTCGGCATAACTCTCTTTGGCGATAACGAGGATACGGTCGAAGTCATCGATCCCGTGCGCTACGACGCGACGCTGCAGACCGGGGACG
Source organism: Hyphomicrobiales bacterium (assembly GCA_900469955.1). GTDB lineage: Bacteria > Pseudomonadota > Alphaproteobacteria > Rhizobiales > Rhizobiaceae > Neorhizobium. The sequence goes on from UBYX01000017.1 coordinate 59,071, forward strand.
CCGACAAGGACCTCAAGGAGCGGCTTGAAAATGCTGCTTCACTCGTCACGGATGAAAAACAGCCGGTTTCCGGCGATCTCGGCGTCGTCATCAAGGCGCGCGAGGATCGCAAACGCCTGATTGCCGTGCTCTTCGAAGAAGCCCGCTACGGCGGGATCGTACAGATTTCCGTCGCAGGCACCGATATCGATCGTTTGCCTGCCAACCCAACTTTTGATCACACCGCACCGGTTCCCGTCACGGTGAATATCGTTCCCGGCCCCGTATTCAAGCTCGGATCCGTCCGCTTCGAAGGCGATGCAGCGGGCCGCGATCCGGAGCAATACGATCTTGTACCGGGCGGAGAAGCCGGCTCGCGCCTTGTCCTCAGAGCCGGGGAGCGGCTTCTTGTGGACCTGAAAGACGAAGGGCGTCCGCTCGCCAAACTCACCGAGCGCAAGGTAACGGCCGACCACAGAACAAACACGATCGACGTGGTGATGGGCGCCGTCGGCGGACCTGTCGCCCCTTTTGGAGAAGTCGCCGTCAAGGGATCGAGAACCGTCGACGCCGCCTTCATCAGCCGCTATTCACGGCTCGACAAGGGCGAACGTTACTCGCCAGAACAGTTGAAAAAGGCTTCCGAGCGGCTGCGCGAGCTCGGCGTCTTTTCGAGCGTGACCATCCGCGAAGCCGACGCGCTGGCGCCGGACGGTTCACTGCCGCTGACCATCGAAATCTCCGAGGGCAAGCACCGCTATTTTGGCTTCGGCGCCGAATATTCCTCGATCGACGGCGCAGGCCTTGAAGGTTACTGGGGGCATCGCAACCTGTTCGGCGAAGCGGAATCGCTGCGCATCGAGGGGTCTGTCTCCGGAATCGGCGCAACGACCGACGTCAGCACTTTCAACTATTCGGCCGGCATCATCTTCACCAAACCCGGCGCTTTCGTGCCGGAAGCCACTTTTGAATCCCGCCTGGAAGCCAAGAGCGAGACGCCCGATGTCTACGAGGCGCAATCTGTCATCTATTCGGCCACCATCGCCTACGAACTCAACAAGACGGACAAGCTGACCGGCGGTGGCGAGGTGGCCTGGATCAATACCGACGACGCCTTTGGCAAGAACCAGTATGTCAACCTCAGCGTCCCGCTCGGCTTTGAACGCGACACTCGCGACAACAAGCTCGATCCGACTGAAGGCTATCACGCCACGCTGGCGGCGAAGCCCAGCTACGAAGTTCTGAACGGAACCATCTTCTCCTCCTTCGAAGGCTCTATCTCCGGCTATCTGGGATTCGGAGAAGAGGACGGCATCGTGCTTGCGGGGCGCCTGGCCGCCGGAACGCTTGTCGGCGGGGATGGTCTTGAAACTATTCCCGCGACACGCAGATTCTTCGCCGGAGGCGGAGGATCGGTGCGCGGCTATGCCTATCGCGAAATCTCGCCCTATAACGGGGCCGGCGAAGCCACCGGCGGGCGATCTTATGCACTTGGATCTTTCGAAGTGAGGGTAAAAGTGTCAGAGAAGGTAGGCATCGTACCTTTTATCGACGTCGGCACGGTTTCGACCGGAATCGTGCCTGATTTTTCTGATATCCGTGCTGGTGCAGGGATCGGCGTAAGATATGCCACGCCTTTCGGGTCGCTTCGGCTGGACGTTGCAGTTCCCCTGCAACGATATGACGGCGGCAGCCAATACGGTATCTATGCAGGCATCGGACAGGCATTCTGAGAGGCTTTTTGAAAGGTGAAGTTGCGGGCATGACGCTGATGGTTCGCCTGTTGAAATGGATCTTGAAGGCTGCGCTTGGCGCGGTCGCGATCCTGTTCGTCATGGCCTTGGGCGTCGTTCTGTTTGTTGCGTTGACGCCGATGGGCGGACGCGTGGCGGCCGACCGCATTTCCTCGATCGTCTCCACCCCCGACCGGGAGATCACGTTTTCCCGGCCGGAGGGTCTGCTGACGGGCAACTTGCGGCTCGATACGATCACGCTCTCGGATGATGCCGGCCCTTATGCTCAGATCGGCGGAATAAACGTCGACTGGTCGCCGACGGCACTGGTGACCGGCGTTTTCCGCGCCGACCGCGTCTCCGCGGAAACGGTCAATCTGATCAGACCGCCGAGACCGTCGAAGGCGGTGACCCAGCCGGCCTCCGGTTCATCCCGGTCGCCGTTGCCGGTAGGGGTTCGGGTTGCGCAGATCGATTTGCCCGACATCAATCTCTCGCAAGCGCTTTCGGGCCGGGATTTTTCCCTCTCGGTCAAAGGCTCTATCGACGCCACCGGACCGGATATCTCCCTTGATCTGCAGGCGACCCGCAAGGATGAGCCGGATGCCAAGGCCTTCGCCGATGTGGTCTATGCACCGTCAGAAAACCGCCTGACGCTGAAGGCTTCTGTCACGGAACCGCAGGGCGGTCTGCTCGCCCGTCTCCTGCGCCTTCCCGGGGCGCCGGCCGTGCAGCTGGCACTGGACGGCGAAGGTCCCCTTTCCGATTGGGCCGGCAAGCTGCAGGGTAGTGTCGCAGGGGCACCGGTGATCGCGGTCGATGGCAGACACAAGCTGGTTGAAAACGGCCGGCATAGAATGGAGATCACCGGCGGCGGTCAGCTTGCGACCCTTTTGCCTCCTGCATTTCGCCAGTTGTTCGGCGGGACAACCGACATCAATATCGCCGCCATCTATGCACCATCGGGCCGCGTCGATATCGAGCGGGGCGACCTGACATCCGGAACCGTCAGGATGACGGCCAAGGGTGCCTGGGACCCGGCAGGCGACAACAGCCTGACCGCGAGCCTTGTCGGTGTGAACGGTCCTGCTGATTTCGTGTGGCCGATCAACGGCGAAGAAAGCCGGTTCTCTTTCGAAACCATAAACTTCACGCTGACGGGGGCGGCCTCTTCCGCACGCTTCAATGCGACGGCCGCCTTGAGCGCTGCGGAATTGCCCCAGGGCCGCTTCGGGCAGATCCGCCTGCAGGCGGAAAGCGAAGATCTCGACCTTGTCGCACGCTCGGGCAGCGTCCGCAGCCGCCTGACGGTTGCGCGCACGGATTTTACGAGCGACGATCTGGATCGCGTCGTGCGCGGGCCACTGACGCTCGATGCTCCCTTGCGCCTTGCTCCGCCGGCGATCGGTCTTGATGCCGCGACCTTCGACAGCGCCAACGTCAACGGTACGCTCTCCGGCGCCTACGACACATCGAAGCAGGCCGTGACCGGCAACTTCCGCATTTTCGCCAACCCGGCGGTCCTGCCGCCGTCTCTGGTGTCCAAGTTCGAAGGAAAGCTGTCGGCCGAAGGTTATGTCAATGTCGTCAGCGGCGGCCGCGTGAGCCTTGAAAACTTCGTGATGCGATCGAATGCGGTCGAAGCGCATGGCAATATGCTGCTGGAAAACCGGAAGATCTCCGGCCGGCTTGCCGGCCGTGTGCCGGACCTGCGGCGCTGGCTGCCGGAAGCCGAAGGTGCTGCGGGCTTCGACATTGCCGCAAACGGCCCACTGAGTGCCATGGCCGTGAAGGCCATCGTCAATTCCGCGGAAGCGCGCCTTGTCGGCCGCAAGCTTCAGGACATGAGTTTTATCTTTGACGGCACCGTCGACCCCAACGCACCGAAGGGCAAGCTGACGGCTACGGGCTCACTCGACAGCCAGCCGATCCGGGTGAATGCCGACATCGCTTCGGCTGAGGGACGCACCAGCGCGCGGGCCATCAATGCCGAGGTAGGGCCGAACAAACTCACGGGCGCCTTGAACTTCTCTCAAGGTTTCCTGCCGGAAGGCCAGCTCACTTTCGATTTCCCGGATGTTGCGCTGCTTGCGGCACTCGCCGCCCAGCAGGCTCAGGGCGATCTTCGCGGCACAATTCTCTTCAGCAATACGGACAACCGCGCCGGCGCCGTGATCCGGGCATCCGGCAGCGGGCTTCGGCGCGGCTCGCTCCAGATTTCCCAGCCGAATATCGATCTGGCCATCCCGGACATCAAGGCAATCGCCGCGGAAGGTACTGTTCGAGCCACCCGCCTTGGCGCCGGTTCAGTCGGCGTGGACGACATCAATCTCGATGTCCGCCACGGCGACAACAAGACCAGCTTCAATCTCGCCGCCCGATACGACAATGCGCCCCTCAACGCCATCGGAGATGTTCAAACCGGGAAAGACATCTCAGTCGGCATCGAGAGCTTTACGGCCACGCCGCGCAATATCCCGATCCGGCTCGAACAGCCGACCCGCATCGCAATCGCAAATGGAAGTGCAAACCTAGCCGGGCTGACGCTCGCGACCGGCAACGGCAGCGTTACTGTCAATGGCAGTGCCGGTTCTGTGCTGGATCTGACGGCCAACATCAAGGCTCTGCCCGCAAGCCTGCTGAATACGTTCGTACCGACGATCAATGCAGCGGGAGTGATTTCCGGCACCATCAACGCAACAGGATCCACGTCGGCCCCGGCCATCCGTTACGATTTGGAATGGAGTGATGCACAGCTTCGCCACACGCGCGACGCTGGCATCAGTCCATTTCACGTGGCAGCCAGTGGAAGCTTCGCTAACGGGACAGTCACGCTAGACGCTACCCGCCTCACCGGCTCCGGCGGCCTCGATCTCTCCGCCACCGGCCGTGTCCTTCTTCAAAATGGTGTCCCTGCCCTCGATATAAATGCCCGAGCCAACGCCGTTCCTGCGGAACTCGTCAACGCCTTTGCGCCCAGCCTCGGCGCCCGCGGAACGATTTCCGGCACCGTCACGGCAACCGGCACACCCGAGGCTCCGGCCGTCCGCTACGACCTCCGCTGGGCGAAGGCCGGCGTAAGCCAGACCGCCTCGGCTGGCCTGGCGTCGGTTGACGTTACCGCCTCGGGCACATTCGAAAAGGGCACGGTGACGCTGGATACCCGTTTGTCCGGCGGAGGCGGCATCTCGCTTTCGGGAGGCGGCTCCGTTTCGCTGTCCGGCGAAAAGCCGCTGAACCTCAAGTTCAACGGACGGCTGCCTTTCTCCATCCTCGCCGGACAGTTCGCCGCCCAGGGTTTCGTGCTCGAAGGCACCGGCAACGTCGATGTGGCTGTTGGCGGCACCGCGGCGGCGCCGAAGATCACCGGCACGGCGACCGCGTCCGGCGCGCGGTTCGTCGACGTGCAACGCAATCTTGCGATCACCGACCTTGCAGCCAATGTTTCGTTTGACGGCACCAAAGCCAATATCTCGCGCCTGTCCGGCAAGCTCTCGGGAGGAGGAACGATATCGGCGGAGGGTTCCGTTGGTATCGCCCCCGGTTCCGGCTTTCCAGCCGATCTGAGAATTACCCTGGCGCAGGCGACCTATGCCGATGGCACATTGTTTGCGGCAACAGCAGACGGCACCCTGACCGTCACCGGCCCCCTGACATCCGGCCCAGTTCTCGGAGGCAGGGTCACTTTGACCAAGGCGTCGATTACGGTACCCGCCAAACTGCCCACCTCGCTTGCCCAAGTCGACATCCGTCATCGCAATGCCCCACCGGACGTTCTTAGGCAAATGGAGAAACTGCGCCCGAAGGATGCGACAGGCAGTTCGAATCCGATCCAATTGAACCTCCAGATCAGTGCTCCGAATGGTATATTCGTCCGCGGCAGGGGGATTGACGCAGAGCTTGGCGGTGAGCTCACCGTCACGGGCACGGCCATAGCGCCGATCGTTTCCGGCGGCTTCGAGATGCGCCGCGGCCGCATCGTCATCCTGGCCAAGCGGCTCGATTTCACCGACGGCGATATCACATTCGGCGGTGGTTTGATTCCGGTTCTCAACATGGAGGCAAACACCACCTCCTCCCAGACGACGATCACGGTAAAGGTCACCGGCGTGGCGAACGACCCGACCATCACCTTCTCCTCCGCCCCGGCCCTCCCGCAGGACGAAGTGCTGGCCCGGCTGATCTTCGGGCAATCCATGTCGCGGCTTTCACCGCTGCAGATCGCTCAATTGGCCGATGCCGTCACGCAGCTTGCCGGCGGCGGATCCACGTCCCTCCTCGAAACCCTGCGCAGCAACCTCGGGGTTGACGACCTCGACATCAATACCGACGAAACGGGTCAGACGACCGTCTCCGTCGGCCGTTACATCAACAACCGGACCTATGTGCAGATCGAACAGGGCGGATCGGGTGGGGCCCAGGCGACGATCAACCTCGATATTGGCCGGGGCGTGAAGCTGAAGGCTGGCGCCGGCACCGAAGGTGGCAAAGCCGGCATCTTCTACGAGCACGAATACTGACCTCACCACTCCAAGCCTGCTTCGGGAGAAGAGCATGATCTCCAAAGACATCACTTTGATTGGCGTTCCGCTGGAAGAAGGTTCCGGCCGCGGCGGCTGCGCCATGGGCCCGGCCGCCTTCCGGCTGGCCGGCATCGTAAAGGCCTTGGAAGGCCTCGGTTTCCGCGTCGAAGACAGCGGCGACCTGAGACCGGAACCGGCGGCTGCCCTTGGCGAACGGCAGGACGCCAAAAACCTTCCAGTCGTCGGCGCCTTCACGCAGGCGCTGGAAGGGCGCACCTATGACAAGGCGATGGCCGGCTTCATTCCTCTGATCATGGGTGGGGATCACAGCTTGTCGATGGGAAGCGTGTCGGGCATGGCGCGTTATGCCGACAAGGTCGGTCGGCCGCTGTTCGTCCTCTGGCTCGACGCACACGCAGATTTCAATTCGCCGGAAACCTCTCCCTCGGGCAATATTCACGGCATGCCTGTCGCCTTCTTTACAGGCCAGGCAGAGTTCGCACCCATCCTTGATCGAGACCGGCCGCTGGTGGACCCCCGCAACGTGTTCCAGGTCGGGATCCGCTCCGTCGACGAGATAGAGCGCAAGCTCATCGCCAAGCATGGCGTCAATGTTTTCGACATGCGCGCGATAGACGAGCATGGCATTGCCGCGATCATGCGACAGGTCATCGACACCGTCAGCGCCGCCAACGGCCTTTTGCATGTCAGTCTCGATGTCGATTTCCTCGATCCCGACATTGCGCCCGGCGTGGGTACGACCGTGCCTGGCGGCGCCACGTTCCGCGAGGCACACCTGATCATGGAAATGCTGCATGATACGGGGCTGGTCGCATCGCTGGACCTGGTCGAACTCAACCCGTTCCTGGATGATCGCGGCAAGAGCGCGCGCATCATGGTGGAACTGACGGCGAGCCTTTTTGGCCGGCGGGTCCTGGATCGTCCCACGCGCTCCGGCTGATCGGCGCGCATATGAGAATCTGAGAAGAAAATTGATAATAGTCATGTAAATTAGAATCTATAGCTGCAATCGACAAGTAAAATTCCGGTACAGCAAATAAATTTTCTCTACGTATTATTCCGTACTTAGGCCGGCCCAATTTATTGAGGGTACATTAAGCTTTAGAGGCTAAATTTTGCAGGAAGGCTGAGCATAAGCTTCCTGTTGGATCACCACGAGACGGGCAAAGCCATTTCAGCCGAAGCATTTCTCTTCATCCAGAGCAGGCGGAGAAGCTATGTCCATCTTTTCGCTCCCGAGTGTGGACGCAAAAGCAGTCCTTGCGGCACTGAGCCGATCGCAGGCCATTATCGAATTCGACCTGACCGGGAATATCCTGACGGCGAACGAGAACTTCTGCAGCGCCCTTGGCTACAAACTGTCCGAGATCGTCGGCAAGCATCACAGCATGTTTTGCGATCCAACCTATGTCGCGTCACAGGCCTACAAGGATTTTTGGACGCGCCTCGGAAGCGGCAAATATGATGCGGCGGCCTACAAGCGCTTCGGCAAAGGCGGCCGCGAGATCTGGATCCAGGCGTCCTACAATCCGGTACTGTCCGGGGGAAAGCCCTATAAGGTCATCAAGATCGCGACCGACATTACCGCCGCGAAGGCGAAAGCCGCCGAAGATGAAGGCAAGATCAGCGCAATTTCCCGCACTCAGGCCGTGATCGAGTTCACGCCGACCGGCGACATCATTACCGCGAACGAAAACTTCCTCACCTGCCTCGGATACCAGCTTTCCGAAATTACCGGCAAACATCACGGCATGTTCTGTGAACCGGCATTCCGCGATAGCCCGGATTACCGGGAGTTCTGGAGGAAATTGGCGGGCGGCGAGGCTATCGCCCAGGAATTCAAGCGCATCGGCAAGGGCGGCAAGGTCGTCTGGATCCAGGCATCTTATAACCCGATCTTTGATGCCGACGGCCGGGTCTTCAAGGTCGTGAAGTTTGCAACCGACATCACCGAACGCGTGCGGGCCGTCGACGAGCTGGCAGTCGGCCTGACAGCCCTCTCCAATGGCGACCTCACGACGCGGATCGAAAAGCCCTTCATCCCGACGCTCGAACAGATCCGGACGGATTTCAACGAGGCGGTGGCCAGACTTGCTGACGCCATGCGTACCGTCGGAGAGAACGCTGAAGGTATTGCGGGCGGTTCCGGAGAAATCCGCCAGGCCTCAGACAGTCTCGCCAAACGGACGGAACAGCAGGCAGCCGCAGTCGAGGAGACTGCTGCGGCACTGGAAGAAATCAGCCGCGCGGTAACCGACAGCGCCAAACGTGCAGAAGAGGCAGGTTCTCTGGTCGACTTCGCTAAGAAGAATGCCGAGCATTCAGGCGCCGTGGTTCGCAACGCCGTCAATGCGATGGATCAGATCGAGAATTCCTCGCACGAAATCTCGAATATCATCAGCGTCATCGACGACATCGCCTTCCAGACCAATCTCCTCGCCCTGAACGCCGGCGTCGAGGCGGCGCGAGCCGGCGAAGCGGGCAAGGGTTTCGCAGTTGTCGCCCAGGAAGTACGTGAACTCGCCCAGCGTTCCGCCAAGGCGGCAAAGGAGATCAAGGCGCTCATCTCCAAATCGTCGGAACACGTGAAGCACGGGGTGACGCTCGTCGGAGAAACCGGAAAGGCGCTCGAGCAGATCATATCGCAGGTCGAGGAGATCAACGGCAACGTGCTTGCGATCGTCGAGGCTTCCCGCGAACAGTCGACCGGCCTTAAGGACATCAGCAACTCCGTCAATTCCATGGACCAGAATACGCAGCAGAACGCTGCCATGGTCGAAGAAACCACGGCGGCCAGCCACAGCTTGGCTCGCGAAGCCGAAACTCTGCGCAATCTGCTCGCGCGATTTAGATTTGGGCAATATTCTTCGCATAAGATTGTTCAAGCGCGACCCGATGCACGGCCCATCGCATCGCCGGCACGCAAACTCATGGCTACGGTCGCACGCGCCACATCCGGCGCAGCCGCTTCCGCCCAGGCAACGGACAGTTGGGAAGAATTCTGATGGCAACCACGATTAACTCCACGAGCTACGGCGGCGAGACGCTCGAAATCATCGCCTTCAGACTCCACGATCAGGAATTTTGCGTAAAGACCACGACCATCCGCGAAATCCGCGGCTGGGCGCCGTCCACACCGATCCCGCACGCGCCGCCGGACGTCATCGGCGTCATGAACCTGCGCGGCTCCGTGATCCCGATCATCGACCTGGCCTACAAGCTTGGCATGAAGAGCACGGTCGCCAACGAGCGCAGCGCCATCGTCGTGGCCGAAGTTCACAGCATGGTCATCGGAATGCTGGTCGATCGGGTCTCCGACATCCTCACCATTCCCTCCAGCCAGGTTCAGCCCGTACCGGAGATTTCCGCTTCCTTCGACAAGTCCTTCTCCGAAGGCATCATCGCCAACGAAAACGGCATGATCTGCTTCCTGAACCTCTCCAAGATGTTCAAGGGCACCGAAGCCGACGAACTGGCTGCTTAACCGGCTCGCAAAGTTCCTATCAATGACAAAGGCCATCCGGATCGCTCTGGATGGCCTTTGTCATTTCAGAGGGTTTCACCGATCCGCTGTGTCGGATGTCAACCCAGCAGCGCGAAGGTGCTCTTCAGCGTCACCCACACGCCCCAGAGAAGCGGGATTCCGACAACCGCCCAGGCAAGCGCGGCCTTGCCATCCAGACCACCCTTGCCGATGCCGAAGGATCCGCTCGGGCCGATGCTGGCAGCCACCGACTTTGCCTGCAGCGATGCCACCTCCTCGTCCGACATGAACCACTTGTCGGACAGAGGCCGCACGAGAGCATTGGCAACCAGACCAAGCGCCAGCATGCCGGCAAGAATATACATCGTGCCGGTGTAGAGTGCGGGCCCGGGCGCTACGCCCGCCGCGATCTGCGCTTCGCGGATATAGTTGACGACAACCGGACCAACGATGCCAGCCGTGGCCCAGGCTGTCAGAAGACGCCCGTGGATGGCACCGACGAACTGCGTGCCGAAGATATCCGCGAGGTAGGCCGGGATGGTGGCAAAGCCTCCGCCATACATCGAGAGGATGACGCCGAAGGCCAGCACGAAGAGGGCCTTGCTGCCCATGTCGGCAAGCGTCGGAGCCAGAGCATAGAGGACGATGCCCAAAACAAAGAACGTATAATAGGTATTCTTTCGGCCGATCCTGTCGGAAAGCGACGCCCAGAAGAAGCGCCCACCGATATTGAAGAGCGAAAGCAAGCCGGCAAAGCCCGCCGCAATCGTAGCAATCTGCGCCTTCTGAGCCGCATCGAGCTGCGAGAACGAGACTTCCGGCAGACCGATCAGCGAGCCCGCAAAAATCTCCTGCAACATTGGCGACGCCATGCCGATCACGCCGATACCTGCCGATACGTTCAAGCAAAGCACCGCCCAGATCAGCCAGAACTGTGGCGTCTTGTGTGCGTTGCGCAGATGCACGTGTTTGTGGGTGATCATCGTGCTCTTAGACGCAGGCGGCGTCCACCCTTCCGGCCGCCATCCGGCCGGAGGAATCCGGTAACCAAACGCACCGCCCATCATGAAGCCGAAATAGATGACCGCCATGACGATGAATGTCTGCCAGACGCCGACCGACGTGTCGGTCTTGAAATAGTTCATCAGCAGATTGGCAAGCGGCGCGCCGATCATCGCACCACCGCCAAAGCCCATGATGGCCATGCCGGTTGCCATGCCGCGACGATCGGGGAACCACTTGATGAGCGTGGAGACCGGCGAAATATAGCCGAGGCCCAGACCGACGCCGCCAATGACGCCGGCACCGATCCACATCAGCCACAACTGATGGGTCATTACGCCCAGCGCGGCCACCAGAATGCCGCCGCACCAGCAGCAGGCGGATACGAAGCCGGCTTTGCGCGGCCCGACGCGCTCCAGCCAACCGCCCCAGATCGCAGCGGAGCAGCCGAGCAATACGAAAAACAGCGTATAGATCCAACCGAGGTCGGCAACACGCCAGTTACATGTCGTTGTTACGAGAGCGGAAAGCAGATTCAAGCTGCTACAAGATGGAACGGTAGCCCCTGGCAGGGCTTTCGAGAGCGGCAGCCAGAAAACGCTGAAGCCGTAGGCCATGCCGATGCACAAATGAATCGCCAAGGCTGCTGGCGGCACAAGCCATCGGTTGAAGCCGGGTCTGGCGACAATACGTTCCTTATCGAGGAGCCCGACATTGCCTGTCAGGTCCTCGTTCGTTGTTCCTGCAAATGCCATTAACAATATCCTCCTCTTGAATATGACGACTGAAGATCATCTACGCGCCCGGTCCTTCCCGCCGGGCGAATAAATTCATGCCAAATTTTCAGGGATACTCGGTTCGGACAGCGATTCCCCCGCCGATGGTCCCTTCCCGCCCGGCGCACCTTGTGCCGCGTTGTCCCCGACCCCGACACCGGAACCCACCTTTGCCTCCGGTCTGCGGATCAGCACCGAGGCCTGGATGACGAGCGGCAGCAGCCCCTCGCCGCCCCTGTCGAGATGCTCGAAGAGCTGCCGGCGCATACGCGGTTCCCAGAACTTGTTGATGTGGGTTGCAACCCCTTCGGCGCGCACATTCTCCGGCTGCGACAGAAAGAAGGTAGCGATCTGATTAGCCATCCGGACCAGCTTGTCGAGAACCAGCTGTTCGGGGCTTTTTTCATGCGACATCGGCTGCGACTCCGGTGGTAATGCGATCGGTACGCGTAAAAATCTCGAAATCCTCGCCGCGCGTCAGGGCAATCAGGGTCATGCCCGCCTCCTCCGCTGTCCGTATGGCGAGTGCTGTCGGGGCTGAGATGGCGACAAGAACCGCGCTCCCGAGGATCGCCGCCTTCTGAACCATCTCGACGGAAATCCGGCTGGTGACCACCACCACGCCATCCGAGCCTTTGACGCCGCGGCGGACGATGGCGCCGGCCAGCTTGTCGAGCGCGTTATGGCGCCCGACATCCTCGCGGACGGCGACAAGCCCGCGGCCCGGCAGGAAAAAGCCGGCACCATGCACCGCGTGGGTTTCAAGATGCAGCGGTTGGGCATTGTTGAGCGCCGCGACCGCCTCGCTCACCTCCTTGGGGCTCAAGGCTATCACCACTGCGGAAACATCCGGTACCGGACGCATGGCCTGCTCGATCGATTCGATACCACACAGCCCGCAGCCGACCGGCCCGGCCATGTGCCGCCGGCGGGCGCGCAGCGCATCTTCCTTATCCTCGGCAAGCGTCACCTGGACATCGAGACCGGCACCCTCTTCGACGACGGTTATGCTCTCGATCTCGGCCATCGAGGCGATGACGCCTTCCGTCAGACTGAAGCCGACCGCGAAATCCTCGAGATCGGCCGGCGTGCCCATCATCACGGCATGCGTGGAGCCGCCATAGGAAAAGGCTATCGGCACCTCTTCCGGCACCACCCGCGAGCCGGCGCGCGTCACGCCGTTGCGGCGGATGATTTGGGGGGCGGCAGCGGCGGTTTTGCGGGAGGTCAAAAGATACCCCCATCTGCCCTGCCGGGCATCTCCCCCACACGGGGGGAGATTGGCAAGATGGACCGGCCTCGCCAAATTCTCCACGCGCCCTGCTGGCGAGAGGCGGCCGCGAGTCGATCTCCCCCCTTGTGGGGGAGATGCCCGGCAGGGCAGAGGGGGGTAAAGCCGCGATCTCTGACCGTCACTACTCAGCAGCCTCCAACTTCCCCGCAATGCGACGCGACCGCCGCGACAGTTCCTCATAATCGCTCTGCCACTCGGTCGGCCCGTTGGAAGGCGACACCTGCACGGCCGTCACCTTGTATTCCGGGCAATTGGTCGCCCAGTCGGAGAAGTCGGTGGTGATGACGTTCGCCTGCGTATCGGGATGATGGAAGGTCGTGTAGACAACCCCCGGCGCCACCCGATCGGTGATCAATGCCCTAAGCGTCGTATCGCCGGAGCGGCTGGCAAGCTTGATCCAGTCGCCGTCCTTGATGCCGCGCTGTTCGGCGTCGTGCGGATGGATCTCCAGCCGGTCCTCCGCATGCCAGGCGACGTTTTCCGTCCGCCGCGTCTGGGCCCCCACATTGTACTGGGAAAGGATGCGGCCGGTCGTCAGCAGCAGCGGGAAACGCGGACCGGTACGCTCGTCGGTCGGCACATATTCCGTGCGGATGAACTTCCCCTTGCCGCGCACGAAGCCGTCGACGTGCATGATCGGCGAGCCTTCGGGGAACTTCTCGTTGCACGGCCACTGAACCGACCCCATCTTGTCGAGATAGTCGTAGGAGACCAATGCAAAGCTCGGCGTCGTCGCCGCGATCTCGTCCATGATCTCTGACGGATGGATGTAGTTCCAGTTGAGCCCCATGGCCTGTGCGAGCTTCTGGGTGACCTCCCAGTCCGCATAACCGTTCTTCGGGCTCATCACCTTGCGGACGCGGTTGATGCGGCGTTCGGCATTGGTGAAGGTGCCGTCCTTTTCGAGGAAGGTCGAGCCCGGCAGGAAGACATGCGCGTAGTTGGCGGTTTCGTTGAGGAAGAGGTCGTGGACCACGACGCATTCCATGGCGGCGAGCCCGGCGGAGACATGCTTGGTATCCGGATCGGACTGCAGGATATCCTCGCCCTGGATGTAGATGCCCTTGAACGTGCCTTCGACGGCAGCATCCAGCATGTTCGGGATGCGCAGGCCCGGCTCATTGCTGAGCGTCACGCCCCAAAGCTTTTCGAAGATATCGCGGGTCGCATCGTCCGAGATGTGGCGATAGCCAGGCAGCTCATGCGGGAAGGAGCCCATGTCGCAGGAACCCTGCACATTGTTCTGGCCGCGCAGCGGGTTCACGCCGACGCCCGGACGGCCGATATTGCCGGTCACCATGGCCAGGTTGGCGATCGCTATGACGGTGGTCGACCCCTGGCTGTGCTCGGTAACGCCGAGACCGTAATAGATCGCGCCATTGCCGCCCTTGGCATAAAGCCGGGCAGCGCCGCGGACGAGATCGGCCGGCACGCCGGTGAATTTCTCCACTGCCTCGGGGCTGTGCTGCTCTTCGGATACGAACGCCGCCCAATCCTCGAATTCCGACCAGTCGCAGCGTTCGCGGATGAACTTCTCGTCGAATAGGCCTTCGGTGACGATGACATGCGCCAGCGCCGTAAGAACGGCGACATTGGTGCCCGGCTGCAGCGGCAGATGATAGGCGGCCTCCACATGCGGAGTGCGCACGAGATCGATGCGGCGCGGGTCGATGACGATCAGTTTGGCGCCTTGGCGGAGCCGCTTCTTCAGCCGCGACCCGAACACCGGGTGTCCGTCGGTCGGGTTGGCGCCGATGACGATCACCACATCCGTATGCTCGACAGAGTCAAAATTCTGCGTGCCGGCGGAGGTGCCGAAAGCCTGACCGAGACCATAACCGGTCGGCGAATGGCAGACGCGGGCGCAGGTATCGACATTGTTGTTGCCGAAACCGGCGCGGATCAGCTTCTGCACCAGAAAGGTTTCTTCATTGGTGCAGCGCGACGAGGTGATGCCGCCGATCGAGTCGCGGCCATATTGGTACTGGATGCGGCGGAACTCGGAAGCCACATGCGCGAACGCCTCTTCCCAGGTCACTTCCCGCCACGGATCGGAGATCTTTTCGCGGATCATGGGGTTGAGTATCCGGTCCTTGTGCGTCGCATAGCCATAGGCGAAACGGCCCTTGACGCAGGAATGGCCGCGGTTCGCCTGACCGTCTTTCCACGGCACCATGCGGACGAGTTCCTCGCCGCGCATCTCCGCCTTGAAGGAGCAGCCGACGCCGCAATAGGCGCAGGTGGTGACCTCAGAGTGTTCCGGCTGGCCGATGGCGATGACCGATTTCTCCGTAAGCGTTGCCGTCGGACAGGCCTGCACACAGGCACCGCAGGAAACGCATTCGGAATCGAGAAAATGCTCGTGCATGCCGGGCGAAACGCGCGAACCGAACCCGCGGCCCTCGATCGTCAGCGCAAACGTCCCCTGGACTTCTTCACAGGCCCGGACACAGCGCGAACAGACGATGCATTTCGAAGGATCATAGGTGAAGTAGGGGTTGGACTCGTCCTTCGGCATCCATTTGGCGTTGATCTCGCTATTGTTGCGGGCGCGGACATGGTTGTCGCCCTCATAGCCGTAACGCACGTCGCGAAGCCCCACCGCGCCCGCCATGTCCTGCAGTTCGCAGTCGCCGTTGGCGGCGCAGGTGAGACAGTCGAGCGGGTGGTCGGAGATGTAGAGCTCCATCACGCCGCGGCGGATGTCCTTCAACCGGCTTGTCTGGGTGTGGACGACCATGCCCGGCATGACCGGCGTGGTGCAGGATGACGGTGTTCCGTTGCGGCCTTCGATCTCAACGAGGCAAAGGCGACAGGAGCCGAAGGCATCGACCATGTCGGTGGCGCAGAGCTTCGGCACCTTGATGCCCGCTTCCATCGACGCGCGCATGATGGAGGTGCCTTCCGGCACGGTGATGGCACGACCGTCGATGGTCAGCGTCACCTGCGCTTCGGAATGCGAGGCCGGTGTGCCGTAGTCGATTTCATGAACGAGGGACATGATGTTACTCCGCCGCTTCGATAAGGGGTGTTGGAGCGAAATCCTCCGGGAAATGGTTCATCGCGCTCATGACAGGATAGGGCGTGAAACCACCTAGCGCGCAGAGCGAGCCGAACTTCATCGTGTTGCAGAGATCCGCCAGCAGCGCCTTGTTCTTCTCAGGCTCAATGCCTTGCGCGATCTTGTCGGCCGTCTCTACCCCGCGCGTCGAGCCGATGCGGCAAGGCGTGCACTTGCCGCAGCTTTCTATGGCGCAGAACTCCATCGCGAAGCGCGCCTGCTTCAGCATGTCGGCGCTATCGTCGAACACGGTGATGCCCGCATGGCCGATCAGCCCGTCACGGGCCGCGAAGGCTTCATAGTCGAACGGCGTGTCAAATAAGGCCCGCGGGAAATAGGCGCCGAGCGGACCACCCACCTGAACCGCCTTCACCGGCCGGCCGGTCGCCGTGCCGCCGCCGATGTGATCGACGATCTCTCCGAGAGAAAGGCCGAAAGCCGTCTCATATAGGCCGCCATATTTCACGTTGCCGGCGATCTGGATCGGGATGGTGCCGCGCGAGCGGCCCACGCCGAAATCGCGATAGAAGGCAGCACCGCGGTCCATGATCACAGGCACGGAGGCGAGCGAAATGACGTTGTTGACCACAGTCGGCCGGCCGAGAAAGCCTTGCAATGCCGGTAGCGGCGGCTTGGCGCGCACGATGCCGCGCTTGCCTTCCAGTGAGTTCAGCAGCGAGGTTTCCTCGCCGCAGACATAGGCGCCGGCGCCGGACCGGATCTCGATGTGGAAAGCATGAGCCGATCCCAGAACGGACGACCCCAGAATGCCGGCAGCCCGGGCGATCTCCACGGCCTCCGTCATCGTCGCTATGGCATGGGGATATTCCGAGCGGATGTAAACGTAACCTTTGGTGGCGCCCGTCGCGATGCCGGCAATCGCCATGCCTTCGATCAGCACGAAGGGGTCGCCTTCCATGATCATCCGGTCGGCAAACGTGGCGCTGTCGCCCTCATCCGCGTTGCAGACGATGTATTTCTGCGGGCCAGCGGCCTCCATCACCGTTTTCCACTTGATGCCGGTCGGGAAGCCGGCTCCGCCGCGACCGCGCAAGCCGCTGTCGGTGACTTCCCGGACGATCTCGGCTTGCGCCATGGAGATCGCCTTCTCCAGGCCCTTGAGTCCCTGGTAGTGGCGGTAATCCTCAAGTGAAAGCGGGTCGATTACGCCGCAGCGGGAAAAGGTCAGCCTCGTCTGCTGACGAAGGAAGGGTATCTCCTTCGTCAGCCCAAGACAGAGAGCATGACCGCTGCCTGTCAGAAAGCCGGCGTCAAAGAGGCCTGCCACATCGTCAGCCTTGACCGGACCATAGGCAACGCGGCCTTGATCGGTCCGCACCTCGACCAGCGGCTCCAGCCAGAACATGCCGCGCGAGCCGTTGCGCACTACCTTGGCATCGAGGCCGCGGGCTGCGATCTCCTGGGTAATCGCCTTCGCCACCTTTTCGGCTCCGAGCGCGAGCGCAGCGGCATCGCGCGGCACGAATATCGTTACAGTCATCGGCGCACCTCCGCGACGATCTCGGACAGACAGTGTTCGTCCACCCGGCCATAGACTTCGCCGTCCAGCATGGCGGCCGGCGCGCAGGCGCAGAGGCCGAGACAGTAGACCGCTTCCAGCGTTACCGCGCCGTCCGGCGTCGTCTGGTGAAAGTCGATGCCGAGAAGCTGCCGGGCGCGATCTGCAATGCGGTCGCTACCCATCGACTGGCAGGCTTCGGCGCGACAGAGCTTCAGCACATGCCGGCCGGCTGGGTGGTCGCGAAATTCATGATAGAAGGTGACGACGCCATGCACTTCGGCGCGCGACAAGTTGAGCTCGCCCGCGATGATCGGCTTGACCTCGTCCGGCACATAACCGAACTCGGCCTGGATCGCATGCAGGATCGGCAACATCGGCCCTTCGAGATGCTTCAGATCCTTTATGATCTGAAGCGACCGCTCGGTGAACTCACCAGCGGATATACGCATATTCATATCGTCGAACCTCCCGGCTGATCTGCGCGTGCCTCATTCGCACCGCAGACCAAAACGCTGGTGAAGTGCCAAATAGCCGCACTCCACCTACTGCAACGGAGTCTTGCAACCCCGCTCTCAACCGTCAATAAAGGAGATCGGTTACGCGATAGAAAAAAACTATCAAGCCATGGCGCTCGGAGCCAGACTGCGGGCTTCATGCAGCAGGGCGGAAACAAGCGGCGTAAAAGGCTCACGATGAGTGGCCACCAGGCCGACGATATGGCTGGCCTCCGGTTCTACGATCGGGATTGTCCGGATCTGTTTGGTAAATCCGAACGAGCGCGCGACGTTGCGGGGCATGATGCTCGCCCATCGGCCGGTTCCGACATGCGACAGAAGAACGACCATCGAGTTTGACTCCAGCATAGGCTTTACGATGACGCCTGCTTCCGCAAGGTGCTGGTTGATGATCCGGCGGTTCTGCATGTCTGGCGTCAATAGGCAAAGCCTAAGATCGGCCATCTCCTTCCAGGTTACATTTTCCCTATCAGCAAATGGCGTACCTTCCGCCGTAACCAGATTGTATCGCTCGGCATAGAGGGGCACGCTGGTGACCCGGCCCAGCGGTTCGTTGTCGAGATAGGTTATGCCTGCATCGATCTCGAAATTGTCGAGTTGGGAAAGTACCTGCAGCGAGTTTCGTGAAACGACCGAAAAGGTGACGTCCGGGTGCTTCGCCTGAAAGGGCTCGGTCAACCGCGGGATCATCGCAAGTGCCGTTGGAATTGCCGCAAGCCGGATATGGCCGGCAAGGCCTTTCCGCGCGGCCCTCATTTCCTCCCGCATGGTGCGCACATCGCCGACGATGCGCTTGGCCCATTCCAGCACCCGCTGCCCCTCCGGCGTCAGCCCCTGAAAACGGGAGCCTCGCACGACGAGCTGCACGCCCAGCTGCTCCTCCAGCTGCCGGATCGCCGCCGAAAGCGACGGCTGGGAAATGCCGCACTCTTCGGCAGCGCGGCCGAAATGGCTTTCCCGCGCGAGAGCAATAAAGAATTCCAGCTTGTCGATCATCAGATTCCTCCACGGAAAGGGCTAACCCTTAGTCGCCGCGACGACAAGCTGCGCGGTTGCTTCTTGTGGCGATAGCAGCCTCCCATTAGAGGTTTGCCCTCAAACTGGTTACCCTCCTATCCGCTATTACGAATATTTGGAGCAGGGTCTTGTCAAACCGCGTCAGCGTCCAACGTTTATGGAGATGGGAAAGGCCGGTGTGACAGGGATCGATGGTGCCCGATTTCGACCCTCTTTACTTTCTTCAAGGCGGCGGCGAGGTCGGCAAGGTCATTCGGGAGATTGACTGGTCGGCGACCTCGCTCGGCCCCTCCGAAAGCTGGCCGGTAGCGCTCCGGACAGCCGTTTCGACGATCCTCAATTCGCGCTTTCCGGCGGCAATCGTCTGGGGACCGGATCTCACCACCATCTACAACGATGCCTTCAAGCCCATCCTTGGCAACAAGCCGGAAGCCATGGGACGCCCGTTTTCCGAGGTCTGGCACGAAGCCTGGGACGAGATCGGTGAGATCGCGGCACGCGCCTATAAGGGCGAAGCAACGTTCATCGAGGACTTTCCGCTGGAAATCGAACGCTTCGGTTATCCGGAGCAAGCGTATTTCACCTTTTGCTATAGCCCGCTACGGGATGACCAGGGCCGTATCGCCGGCATGCTGGATACCGTAATCGAAACCACCTCGAAGGTGCAGGCGGAACAGCAGGCTCGGCTCATCAATGCGGAACTCCGCCATCGGATCAAGAACACTCTGGCGATCGTGACCTCGATCGCCAACCAGACCCTGCGCAATACCCCGTTGGCCGACGGGGTCAAGGAGGCCCTTCTGCAGCGGCTTACCTCCCTTGCGAACACGCACGACGTTCTGGCCGGCAAAGGTCGCATCGATGCGGCCATAGGAGACGTCATCGCCGGTGCTCTTTCACCCCACGACGCTGCCGCGGAGCAGTTCGTAATCGAAGGCCCCCCGCTGCGGCTTTCGGAAAAACAGGCTATATCCCTGGCTCTCGGCGTCAATGAACTCGTCACCAACTCCATCAAGTACGGCGCCCTTCGCCACGCCACCGGAACGGTGCAAATCAAGTGGGGCCTGTTCGGCAATTCCGGTGAGCGCCGCTTCCGTTTTACCTGGATCGAAAGCGGCGGACCCCCGGTCACTGCACCCACTCGGAAAGGTTTTGGAACGCTCTTGATCGAACGGGTCCTGCCGAGTGATTTCGGGGGCACCGCGCAACTGGTTTATGATCCGGACGGGCTCCGCTACGAGATCCTGACGGATGGGCGGCAACTGGACCACGTCCAACTCCATCCGGCTCAAGTGGAATAGCATTTAAATCAGCAAAAAAGAAAGGCGGCCCTTGCGAGCCGCCTTGATCTCTTTCCGAAAACTCGTTCGTCAGGCCGGAACGACAATGCCGTTCAGATGCGTGAGCTCGGCCAGAAACTGTTCCAGCTTGGTCTTGTGCTCGTCGCTCTGCGCCTTGTTGATTTCGGCCTGTATGGTCTCGATCCGCTTCTGCAGCGTGTCGCGTGTCACTTCGCTCGCTGGAACTGCGGACTCAGCAAGCAGCGTGCAGCTCGTCGGCAGGATATCCGCGAAGCCCCCGAATACGACGTACTTGTTGACCTGACCGGAAGCGAGCTTCACGGTAACGACGCCAGGCTTGATGGTCGTCATCGTCGGCGCGTGATTGACAAGCACCGTCATTTCGCCAAGCGTCGCCGGGATCACCACTTCCGTGACCTTTTCGGAGACAAGCAGCCGCTCGGGCGAAACCAGTTCGAAATTGAAAGCGTCGGCCATAACGGTCCACTTCCTCAAAGCAATTCCAGCAAAAGTGCGTAGCGGTTTTGCGTCCGGAATTACAGAAAATAAAAGGTTAGAGTATCGAAGGCGGCTCTGCCGAAGATGCCCTAGTGTTTCGTGCGGGGACGGCGCGCTAGCCTTATGCCCTGCGCGCCATCTCGTTCAGCATCAAGCGGCTTCAGCCAGCTTCTTGGCCTTTTCGATCGCTTCTTCGATCGAGCCGACCATGTAGAACGCAGCTTCCGGCAGGTGATCGTATTCGCCGTTGACCAGGCCCTTGAAGCCCTTGATCGTGTCTTCGAGCGCAACCAGCTTGCCCGGCGAACCGGTGAAGACTTCGGCGACGAAGAACGGCTGAGACAGGAAACGCTCGATCTTGCGGGCGCGGGCAACCGTCAGCTTGTCCTCTTCCGACAGTTCGTCCATCCCGAGGATGGCGATAATGTCCTGAAGCGACTTGTAGCGCTGCAGCGTCGTCTGAACCCTACGGGCCACTTCGTAGTGCTCTTCGCCGACAACCATCGGGTCGAGCATGCGCGAGGTGGAGTCGAGCGGGTCGACGGCCGGGTAGATGCCCTTTTCGGCAATCGAACGCGACAGAACGGTCGTTGCGTCCAGGTGGGCGAACGAGGTTGCCGGTGCCGGGTCGGTCAAGTCGTCGGCCGGAACGTAGATGGCCTGAACCGAGGTGATCGAGCCCTTGGTCGTGGTGGTGATGCGCTCCTGCATCTGACCCATGTCGGTAGCGAGTGTCGGCTGATAGCCAACGGCCGAAGGAATACGACCGAGCAGAGCGGACACTTCCGAGCCTGCCTGGGTGAAGCGGAAGATGTTGTCGACGAAGAACAGAACGTCCTGGCCCTTGTCGCGGAAGTCTTCAGCGATCGTCAGACCGGTCAGAGCGACGCGAGCGCGGGCGCCCGGCGGTTCGTTCATCTGGCCGTAGACGAGTGCCGCCTTGGAGCCTTCGCCGCCGCCATGCTTGTTGACGCCCGATTCGATCATTTCGTGGTAAAGGTCGTTGCCTTCGCGGGTACGCTCACCGACGCCTGCGAACACGGAGTAACCGCCGTGCGCCTTCGCGACGTTGTTGATGAGTTCCATGATGAGAACGGTCTTGCCGACGCCTGCACCGCCGAAGAGGCCGATCTTGCCGCCCTTTGCGTAAGGCGCGAGAAGATCGACGACCTTGATGCCGGTGACCAGGATCTGGCCTTCGGTCGACTGTTCGACATAGGCCGGTGCGTCCTGGTGGATGGCGCGGCGGCCGGAGGTGGTGAGCGGACCGGCTTCGTCAACCGGCTCGCCGATGACGTTCATGATGCGGCCGAGCGTTTCCGGACCGACCGGAACAGTGATCGGAGCGCCGGTATCGGTGACCTGCTGACCACGAACCAGACCTTCGGTCGAGTCCATCGCGATCGTCCGGACGGCGCTTTCGCCGAGGTGCTGCGCGACTTCGAGAACGAGGCGGTTGCCGTTGTTGTCGGTTTCAAGCGCGTTCAGGATCGCCGGCAGTTCGCCGTCGAAAGCGACGTCAACGACAGCGCCGATAACCTGGGTCACCTTGCCGAGGGACGTGCCCGTTGCGGTAGCCATGATTCTTACCCTCTTTCTTTACCTCAGAGCGCTTCCGCGCCCGAAATGATTTCGATGAGTTCCTTGGTGATCTGTGCCTGACGCTGACGGTTGTAGGAGAGCGTCAGCTTGTTGATCATGTCACCGGCATTGCGCGTGGCGTTATCCATCGCGGACATCTGCGCGCCATAGAAGGAAGCGTTGTTTTCAAGCAGCGCGCGGAAGATCTGCACCGCGACGTTCCTTGGCAGCAGGTCTTCCAGAATTTCCTGTTCGCTCGGCTCGTATTCATAAAGCGCCGACGACGCAGCTGTCGGCTCCGCCGACTGGTCGCCCCCGAACTTTGCCGGAATGATCTGCTGCGCGGTCGCAACCTGCGAGATCACCGACTGGAAGCGCGCGAAGAACAGTGTCGCAACGTCGAATTCACCGGCGTTGAACAGCTCAAGAACCTTGTGCGCCACCTCGTCCGCCTGCACGAAACCAAGCTGCTTGACTTCGCGGAAGGTGACGTAGTGAACGATGTTTTCCTTGAAGCTGCGGCGCAGAACTTCGTTACCCTTGCGGCCGACGGTCAGGATCTTCACCGTCTTGCCCTGGGCGAGAAGCTTTTGCGCGTGATCGCGGGCGAGACGGATGATCGAGGAGTTGAAGCCCCCCGCCAGACCGCGCTCGCCGGTCGCGACGATCAGGAGATGAACCTGATCCTTGCCCGTGCCCGAAAGCAGCAACGGCGCTTCGGCATTGCCGGCATTGGCAGCCGAAAGGCCGGCCAATACCTTGTTCATCCGCTCCGCGTAAGGACGGGCGGCCTCGGCCGCCTCCTGCGCACGGCGCAGCTTCGCCGCGGCGACCATCTTCATCGCCTTGGTGATCTTCTGCGTCGCCTTGACGGAGGCGATCCGGTTTTTCAGATCCTTAAGTGAAGGCATCCGTTATCGGTCCCCTGGGGGTTAGCTTGGCTTGATCCGCTCTCAGGCGAAAGACTTGGAGTAGCTGTCGAGAGCAGCCTTGAGCTTCGCGCGGGTATCGTCCGAAAGCTGCTTCTCGGCACGGATCGTATCGAGTATCCCCTTGCCTTCGGAGCGCAGGTAGGACAGCAGGCCCTGTTCGAACTTGCCGACATCGCTGACGGCGACCTTGTCTAGATAACCGTTGACGCCTGCGAAGATCACCGAAACCTGCTCTTCCGTCTTCAGCGGCGAGAACTGCGGCTGCTTCAGGAGTTCGGTCAGGCGTGCACCGCGGTTCAGAAGCCGCTGGGTCGATGCGTCGAGGTCGGAGCCGAACTGGGCGAAGGCAGCCATTTCGCGATACTGAGCGAGTTCGCCCTTGATCGAGCCGGCAACCTGCTTCATCGCCTTCACCTGCGCGGCGGAGCCAACGCGGGAAACCGACAGACCGACGTTAACGGCCGGACGGATACCCTGGTAGAACAGGTCGGTTTCGAGGAAGATCTGACCGTCGGTGATCGAGATCACGTTGGTCGGAATGAAGGCCGAAACGTCGTTGCCCTGGGTTTCGATGACCGGCAAGGCGGTCAGCGAGCCGGCGCCGCGGTCGTCGTTGAGCTTTGCAGCGCGCTCCAGGAGACGGGAATGCAGGTAGAAGACGTCGCCCGGATAGGCTTCGCGGCCCGGCGGGCGGCGCAGCAGCAGCGACATCTGACGGTAGGCGACGGCCTGCTTGGAAAGGTCGTCGTAAGCGATCAGAGCGTGCTGGCCGTTGTCGCGGAAGAACTCACCCATGGCGCAGCCGGCGAACGGTGCGAGATACTGCATCGGAGCCGGATCGGAAGCGGTCGCGGCAACGATGATCGAGTACTGCAGGGCGCCGCGCTCTTCGAGCACCTTGACGAACTGAGCGACGGTCGAACGCTTCTGGCCGATAGCGACGTAGACGCAGAACAGCTTTTCAGAGTCCGGGCCGCTGTCGTGAATGGCCTTCTGGTTCAGGATCGTATCGAGAATGATCGCGGTCTTGCCGGTCTGACGGTCGCCGATGACGAGTTCGCGCTGGCCGCGGCCAACCGGGATGAGCGCATCGATGGCCTTGAGGCCGGTCGACATCGGCTCATGAACCGACTTGCGCGGAATGATGCCGGGAGCCTTGACGTCGACGCGAGCGCGACGAGCGCTGTTGATCGGGCCCTTGCCGTCGATCGGGTTGCCGAGCGCGTCGACGACGCGGCCGAGCAGTTCCGGACCGACCGGAACGTCAACGATGGCGCCGGTCCGCTTGACGATGTCGCCTTCCTTGATCTCGCGGTCGGAACCGAAGATAACCACGCCGACATTGTCGGCTTCGAGGTTCAGCGCCATACCACGGATGCCGCCCGGGAATTCGACCATTTCGCCAGCCTGGACATTGTCGAGACCGTAGACGCGGGCAATGCCGTCGCCGACGGACAGAACCTGTCCAACTTCGGAAACTTCAGCCTCCTGGCCGAAATTCTTGATCTGGTCTTTCAGAATTGCGGAAATTTCCGCGGCGCGGATATCCATCAGCCAACCTCTTTCAGTGCAAGCTTAAGGGTGGAAAGTTTGGTGCGAAGGGACGTGTCGATCTGACGCGAACCGACCTTGACGATAAGCCCGCCGAGGATCGACGGATCGATCGTGACGGCGACTGCAACGTCCTTGCCGGTGACGCCCTTCAGCGCCGACTTGAGTTCAGTTTCCTGCGCTGCGGAAAGCGCATGGGCCGAGGTGACCTCGGCAGTAACTTCGCCGCGATGAGCGGCAGCGATCTCACGATAGGCCCGGACCATGCCAGGCAATACGAAGAGGCGGCGATTGCCGGCAACGACCTTCAGGAAATTGCCAACGAGCCCGGTGATACCGGCTCTATCCGCGATGGCGGAGACGGCGCTGCGCTGGTCGTCGGCTGAAAAGACCGGGCTTGCGACCAGACGTCGCAGGTCTTCGCTCTCATCCAGCAACGCCTGAAAACGATCAAGATCGGCACCGACCTTGTCGACCGAACCGGACTCGAGAGCCAGTTCGAAAAGCGAGGAAGCGTAACGCTCCGCTACACCGGAAATAAGCTGGGACGTGTCAGCCACGGGCACAGTTTCCCTGTATTGCCATCCAAGCGCCAGACCCTGTGGGAGAGGTGCAGCAAGACCTTGAAATCGTTTGATTATTTCTCAGAACCTGCAGAGCTGGCGCTCTACCCTTTCCGACTTTCGCGGTCCGTCTAGCATAGGATGTAGGGACTCGCAACACGCCTGATAGAGGAAAAAGCCCACGACGCAAGGGCTTGGCCTGTAATTTGTACGAGAAGAGGAAGGATTTTCAGAGCTTTTCTTTTGAAGTCCCGATTTCCAGGGTCAAATATAGCCGAAGACGTAGGCGAGCGGCCCCGCTGAAAGAACAACCTGAAGTAGGAAAATCGCTATGTTTCTGGGAGTGAAGGCCCGATCGAAAACCCCTGACACGGCACGTCCGGCAGCGGCGAATGCCAGTGCTATGCCAAGCGTCATGTAGATCCAGTCCTGGGCGAGCATGATGGCCGTAAGGCCGAGACCGAGATGATGGGCGCCGGCCGCCCGTACGGCTGCATAACCTTCCGGCCGCACCTCGCCGATCTGAAAGGCGTTGAGCCGCAAAACCGGACCCGGGAAAAGCAAGAGAAGAAGACCAAGAACCGCTGTGGCCGCGGCGCCGGCGAAAGCCAGCTGCTCGCCGAGTTCGGCTGGGAAATAAAGTTCCATTCAATCCTCGTGATGTTCGATTCGGTCGATTCTAGCGCAAGCGGTAAACAAGTCGCAAAAAGGGCGCCTAAAGGAAACTTTGCGGATCGATATCGAGCTGGATCTGCACCGAACCCCGTTGCTTCGGGCCATTCGTCAGCATTGCCTTGAGAAACGCCTGCATGTCGGAGTTGCGCCGGCCGTGAACGAGCAGTCGGAACCGATGCCGACCCCGCACCAGCGCAAGCGGTGCCTCCGCGGGTCCGAGCACCGATATCCCCGTTACCTTCGGCGCGGCAGCTCGCAAGCCGCGGGCGTGGGTTTCGGCGTCCGCCCGGTTGTCGGCGGAAACGATGAGGGAAGCGAGCCGGCCGAATGGCGGCAGGATCGCCTTTTCCCGCTCGGCGATCTCGCGTTCGTAAAAGGCCCCGGCATCGCCGGAAACGATCGCCTGCATCACCGGATGCTGCGGCTGGAACGTCTGCAGGAGGCCATGGCTCTTTCGGCCCGTTCGCCCGGCGCGGCCGGTTACCTGGGAGAGGAGCTGGAAAGTACGCTCCGCGGCACGCGGATCGCCGTTTGACAGCCCCAGATCCGAATCGACAATCCCCACCAGCGTCATCAACGGGAAGTTATGTCCCTTGGCAACGAGCTGCGTACCGATGACGATATCCGCCTCACCCTTGGCGATCGCTTCAAGCTCCAGCCGCATGCGTTTGACGCCGCCGAGCAGGTCCGACGACATCACGATCGTACGCGCATCCGGAAAATGCTTTTCGACCTCCTCGGCGATCCGCTCGACGCCCGGACCGCAGGCAACGAGGTGGTCGAGCGTACCGCATTCGGGGCAGGCTTCGGGGGTCGGTTCGGAGTAACCGCACTGATGGCACTGGATCTGGCTCTTGAAACGGTGTTCCACCAGCCAGCTCGAACATTGCGGGCACTGAAACCGATGGCCGCAGACACGGCAGAGCGTCAGCGGCGCATAGCCCCGACGGTTGAGAAAAAGCAGCGACTGCTCGCCCTTCTCGATGGTCTTGGCGATTGCCCGGATCAGCACCGGCGAAAGAAAGCCGCCGCGCTCCGGAGGATGGCGGCGCATGTCGACGAGATGCAGGTCCGGCATCGCCGCATCGCCGAAGCGGGTCGGAAGGTGCACGGTCGTGTATCGGCCGGAGAGACCATTCACCTGACTTTCCACCGAAGGCGTCGCCGACACCAGCACGATCGGGAAGTCACCGATCCGCGCCCGCACCACCGCCATGTCTCGGGCATTGTAGAAGACCCGATCCTCCTGCTTGTAGGCAGGGTCATGCTCTTCGTCGACGATGATGAGGCCGAGTTCTTCGAAAG
This sequence comes from Hyphomicrobiales bacterium, assembly GCA_900469955.1. GTDB lineage: Bacteria > Pseudomonadota > Alphaproteobacteria > Rhizobiales > Rhizobiaceae > Neorhizobium. The sequence goes on from UBYX01000017.1 coordinate 86,404, forward strand.
GCAGGAAGAGCGCCGAACGCGCGCCGGCCACGACCCGCACCTCGCCCGTCACTACGCCGCGCCAGACCTTTTCGCGCATACGTGGCGCAAGATCGGAATGCCATTCGCCGGGCTTGGCACCGAACCGATCTTCGAAACGCTCCAGGAAGCTTGAGGTGAGCGCAATTTCCGGCAGCAGGATCAGCACCTGCTTGCCGCGCCTCAAGGTCTCGGCGATAGCCTCGAAATAAACCTCCGTCTTGCCCGAACCCGTTACGCCGTCGATGAGGGAGGTGGAAAAGCCGCCCGAACGAATGGAACTGACGATCTCCTCCGCCGCTTCCTTCTGCGGACCTTCGATGCGCGGTGCAACATAGTCCGGGTCGGGCATGGCGACGACCGGCGGCGGCGGCAGGAAGATCGTCTCGAATATGCCCTGCCCGGTCAGTCCGTCGACGACGCTCAGCGAGACGCCCGCCGCATGCGCAAGGCCGCTACGGGTCCACGGCACGCTTTCTTCGTGGATCAGTTCAAGCACGCGCACACGCGCCGGAGTGATCCGTTCAGGCTGGCCGCCAAGGTAGCGCAGCCCCTCCACCATCGGCTCGGGGTCGAGCGCGGCCGGTGCCCGGATCGCCATCCGCGCCACCAGGCCGGGCGGAGAGAGCGTATAGCTCGCAACCCAATCGACGAAATCTCGCATTTCCCTGGAAAGCGGCGGACAATCGAAGACGAGAGTGATCGGCCTTAGCTTCTTGGGATCGAGTTTGTCGTCGTTCTCACCGTCCCAGACCACGCCGATCAGCTGCCGCGGCCCGACCGGCACCTGCACGACCGAACCCGGCTCCACATGCATGCCCTCAGGCACGGCATAGCTATAGGCACCCGGCACCGGCAGCGGCACCAGGACCGGCACCACGCTTGTGACCGCGGGCGCCTCAAACAGCGAACCGAAGAGATCGGACGAATCTATGCCCATGGGCGGCGACCATGCCCAAACACGGACAGAAAGTGAACCCTAAACAGGATCAGTTCTCGTCGTCCTCGATGAAGCCGGTCAGCCGCATGCCCTCGATCCAGGTTGCGCCATCTTTGCGGATGACGCGCTTTGGACGGACGCCGCAGCGCTCCTCCACCGCCGACGCGAGCTGTTCGGAATGGGTGACGATCCAGATCTGGCTTGAGCGCGCGGCTTCCGCAATCATGTCGGCGAGCGGGGGCAGCATGTCGGGATGCAGGCTTGCTTCCGGCTCGTTGAGCGCGATCAGTGGCGGCTGTCGATAGGACATCAGCGCCGCCGCGAGCCCGAGGAAACGGATCTGCCCGTCGGAAAGCTCGCGAGGATGAAACACGCGGTTGGGAAAATCAGGAAAAACCAGGCCGAATTCCGCAGATTCTCCCGGCTCCGGCACATGAAGTTTTGCCCCGCCGAAGGCTGCGGCAATCGCTCGGCCCAGATCCACGGTATCTTGGCGGGTATGCACAAGCGTTGCGAAGACAGCCGCCAGATTACCTCCGTCCTGGTCAAGCAATGGCGAGGTCACCGCAAGGCAAGGCCGCCGCAAAGGCGAATCGCGGTCGGTTCGAACCCCGTGGAAGAACCGCCAGCCCTCGACCATGCGGCGAAATGCGCCGACTTCGGGATAGTGCCCGGCATCCCCAAGCAGTGCAATCGCCGTTTCCGACGTCATGGCCTGTTCGGGATATTCCTCCATCCGGCCACGTTCGCCGCGCACCATGATGCCCGGCCCCATCCGCTTTACCATCGTCACGGGCCGCGATCCGGTTTCCACCGAAAGCTCCTCCGCCTTGATCTGCGGTTCGAAGGCAAAACCGGCAGCGGCCTTCGGAGGACGTAATCCCGCCTCGACGCGATAGCGAAAGGTGGCCGCACGCTCCTCGTCCAGCACCTCTACGTCGAGCTTGATGCGAAAATTCTTCTCGTCCCGCCTTGGCCCCGACCACAGCGCGGAAGCCATCCCGCCTTCGGCTGCGATCTCATAGGCAAGATTCCCCCGGACCGCGGCCTGCACCAGCTGGAGGGCGCGATAGAGGTTGGATTTTCCGACGCCGTTTTCGCCGATGAAGACGTTGACGCCCGCAAGATCCATGCGGATCGAACGGAGCGACCGGTAGTTAGCGGCGAACATCGAGCGGAGCAGCATGACCGACTTCCAACCGGCGTGCGTCGGGTTAAAAGCGCTGAAGGAACTTTGCGTGGTGATCCAGGGCCAGATCGACGACGGTGTGATGCTCGAGCGCCTTGGTCACATCGACGACATCGCCCTCCAGTTCCTCGGGCTGGATCATCTGGCCGACCGCGAAATCGAACCGATTGCCCTTCTTGTTCAGGAGCTCGTAGAACACTGTCATGTCGCGCAATTCGGTCGACCATTTGGCAAACCAGTAGAACAGACCTGAATTTCGCGCCCGCATGTGGACCGGCAGGATTGGCAGATTGTATTTGCGCGCCAGCCCGACCGCGGATGTCTTCCACGGCCGCTCGTTCAGCTTGCCGTCCGCCCAATAGGCGATGCGGCCCGATGGGAAGAGCACCATCACCTTGCCGTCTTCCACCGTCTTGTTGGTCAGCACCAGGGTCTCGCGGGTCTTCGGCTTGCTCTTGTATTCTTCCCGCCACTCCACCGGGATGATCATCTCGGCAAAGCGGGGATTGACCCGCACCGCATCGCGATTGGCAAATACCATCATGTCCGGCCGGCGCGACTTCAGGAGATCGAAGACGGCCACTCCATCGGCAATGCCGGTCGGATGATTGCTGACGAGGATGAAGCCGCCCTTTTCGGGGATCCGTTCGGCATTTTGAACCCGAACATCGAGCTTCAGGAGATTGCTCATGTACTCGAAGCACTGGAAGCCGTTGAGGTTCGAGATGTCGTTGGCGAACTCGATTGCCCGGCCGTAACGCAGAAGCGTGTAGAGAAACGGCCGCATCACCGGCCAGAGCGGATTGTGAACGATGCGCTGGCCACGCTCGGAAATCAGCGTGTCGACGATATGGCCGGGTCTGCCTTGAGAAACGAGAGCGAGTGTTTCCGCGAATTGTCCAAAAGTCGTCATGGAATCACGGCGCGCCATAGAAACTCCCGCATACAGGACCTGCGGTATATCGCAGCCCCGTGTGATCGAACGATGACATAGTTACCAATGATTAGGAATTCCGTAACGCCGTCGGTAGCAATCTGGGGCGTCCTTTCCCCGAATTCAACAGGCCGTAGATTGAATGAACTGCTGATTGTTGCCGCACCCGATCTGATGGAGAAGCGCAGCGCATGGCTGGAAAGCCTCGCCAGCGAACGTCGGCTGTCGGACAATACCTTGGACGCCTACGAGCGGGACACGCGTCAGTTTCTGACGTTCCTGACGGGGCACCTCGGCGGTCCCGCCAAACTTTCCGACATTCATTCCCTGCGCCCGGCGGATCTGCGCGCCTTCCTGGCAGCGCGCCGTCGCGACGGCTCCGGCGCCCGCTCGCTCGGGCGTCATCTGGCCGGACTTCGCTCCTTCCTGCGATATCTGGAGCGCAAGGGTTTGGTGAATGCGGCGGCCGCCGGCGCCATCCGCGCTCCAAAGCAGCCGAAATCGCTTCCCAAACCACTGACGGATCGACAGGCCCTCAACGTAGTCACGATGGACGCACAATTGCAGGAAGAGCCGTGGATTGCCGCACGGGACGCGGCCGTCCTTACTCTCCTCTATGGTTGCGGCCTGCGTATCTCCGAAGCGCTCGGGCTGCGCCCCGCGGACCTCACTGTGGGATCAACGACCCTGCGCGTCACCGGCAAGGGCGGCAAGACACGCATCGTGCCTCTGCTTCCGGTCGTGTTCGAAGCCGTTGCCACCTATCGCAAACTTTGCCCGTATCATCTCGCGACCGATGAGCCATTGTTCCGGGGCGCCCGCGGAGGGCCGCTGCAGCCGGCCATCATCCAGCGCGAGATGCAGAAACTGAGAAGCGCCTTCGGTCTGCAGGAGACGGCAACGCCGCACGCCTTGAGGCATTCCTTCGCCACCCACCTGCTGGCCGGCGGCGGCGATCTGCGTACCATCCAGGAACTGCTTGGCCATGCCAGCCTTTCCACCACACAGGTCTATACCGGCGTTGACTCATCGCGGCTGCTGGAAGTCTATGACCGCGCCCACCCCCGCGCATGAACCAAGTTTTAACCACCGGCGTTAAGCGGTTGGCGAGCCGCCATGAGTAAGATGCCGGCTGCCTTTCAGACGGATGAAATGATGACTGCCGCCCTTGCTTCCACCGCCGGCGCCTTTTTCCAGCGCGCCCAAAGCCTGACACTGTGGCTGATCGCCGCCATCCACGTGGTTGCGCTTGCATCTTTGCTTCTCGTTCTCGGCTCACTGTCCCCGGCGCGCGCAGAAGAGGCGGGTTGCGGAGGAACCAACCTCCTTGAGGTGATGAAGGCCGAAAACCCGTCCCTCTATAAGCAGGTCGTGGCGGAAGGCGCCAGGGTTCCCAATGGCAAGGGGGTCTTGTGGAAGATCGAGAAGGATGGTGTGGCTCCTTCCTACCTGCTCGGGACCATGCATGTTTCCGATCCCCGGGTGCTCGCCATGTCGCCGGCAGCGGTGAGCGCCCAGGCTGCCAGCAACACCATCGTCATCGAGTCCGACGAGGTGCTGGATGAGAAGAAGGCGATGGCCGGCATTCTCACCAAGCCGGAACTCACCATGTTCACGGACGGCAACTCCATCGAAAAGCTGTTGCCGAAAGAGGACGTTACGCTTCTTGAGGCCGGGCTGAAGAAGCGCGGCATTCCGCTCGCCGCCGTTTCGCGCATGAAACCGTGGATGCTGATGTCCTTCGTCTCCCTGCCCGCCTGCGAAATGGCGCGGAAAGCCAAGAACCCTGACTTCCTGGACAAGCAGATCGCACGGGACGCCATGGCGGCCGGAAAGTCCGTGAAGGGACTGGAGACCTTCGCAGAGCAGCTCTCGGCGATGGCCGCGATCCCGATCGAATTCCACCTGAAGTCCCTGGTCGAGACCATACGGCTCGGGCCGAAAATGGACGAAGTGTTCGAGACGATGACTGAACTCTATCTTTCCGGAGACATCGGCGTCACGATGCCGCTGCTGAAGGCCGTCGCACCCGATGGCAGCGACGAGGCAGGTTATGCCGAATTCGAAAAAATCGTCGTCACCAAGCGCAACCACCTGATGGCCGAACGCGCCGCCCCGATTCTCGGCGAAGGCGCCGCCTTTGTCGCCGTCGGCGCTCTTCACCTGCCTGGCGAGGAAGGCCTGATCGAATTGCTGCGCAAACAGGGGTTCAAGTTGACGGTTGTCAACTGAACTTCAACGGTACAACCCATACCTGTGGATGACCTGACAACCGGCATTGCGCCGGCCACGATTGTCGTCGATCTTTCAACGATTGATACCGATATCCATGAGCCGGCGGTCGCATGACGGCGGCTGTTTTCAGATGGCCCTATGATCCTCTTCGCCTCCGCTTTTTCACCTCGTCATTTCGCAACATCGATCGTAGCACGACATCTCGCTGTTGCCCGCCGATTGAATGTTCTTGCCTACCTGCTGGCACTCCTGGCTCCCGCACATTTGGCATTGGCCGAATCGCCCGCATGCGAGGGCAAGAATCTGCTTGAGCAATTGAAGGCCGAAAACAGCCAGGAATACCAACAGTTGATTGCCGAGGGGCAAAAGGTTCCGAACGGCAAAGGCATCTTCTGGAGGATTGAGAAGGAGGGGATTCAAACCTCCTATCTGCTTGGCACCATGCATCTTTCGGACCCTCGTGTCCTCGACCTGCCTGAGAGCGTCGAAGAGGTCCGTTACGATGCCAGAGTGGTTGTCGTCGAAGCAAGCGAGATCCTCGACCTCAAGAGGGCAGTAGGCCGCCTCTTTATGCGACCGGATTTCATGATGCTGCCGGACGGAAAGCGTATCGGAGACTTCCTCACCAAGGATGAAGCAAAAACGTTGGCCGACGGATTGCGGGAAAAAGGGATGGCCCTTTCCGCCGTCGATCGCATGCGTCCCTGGCTGATCTCGACCACGTTGGCGACGTCCGGCTGCGAATTGGCTCGCAAGGCTAAAGGGGTCAGCGTTCTGGACCAGCAGATCGCGTTTGATGCGGTGGACTACGATATTCCTGTTGAAGGCCTCGAAACCTTCGAGGAGCAGCTGGCCGCCATGAACAGCATCTCGACCGAAAGCCAGGTGAAGAACCTACTCGAGACGATGGCTTATAGGGATCAGTTGAAGGACATCACCGAAACGATGATCCAACTCTACGAAGCGGGAGAAATGGGGCTCCTTTGGCCGCTACTGTTCAAGAAATATGCGGTCGACGCCGGCGCCGCGACCAGTGGCATGTCGGAATTCGAAAACATAATGCTGACCAAACGCAACCACGTCATGGCCCAGCGTTCCGCTCGCTTCCTCACGGAAGGCGGCGCCTTCATCGCGGTCGGCGCACTGCATCTTCAAGGTGAAGAGGGATTGGTCGAACTGATCCGGCGGCAGGGTTACGCGGTCACGGCGATCGATTGAGCTGGCCTACCGTGAACCTGCCGTCATCCGCCGCAGGACATCGGTTTTCCAGTAGAATTGGTGCACAAGCGCGCCGCCGATATGGGCGACGATGAGCCCCCACATGAAAAGCTTCATAGGACCGCCGTGAGCAAACGCTGCGGTCTTGTTTCCGAAATAATAGGCACCGATGCCGGCAAACGGCATCGCGAAGAACAGCAGATAAAAGGCCCAGTGGCTCACCTTCGCGACCACGCGCAGGAAGGGCGGCTCCTCCTTCGGTTCGGGCGGCACGCCCTGGATGAAGCGAAGACAGAACCGGACAAGGCCGAGCACCAGCACGGTAATGCCCACATAGGCGTGAATGTTTGCGGCGCTCACCTGTTCAGGCGTCGGCGTCTGCCCGCCGAAGAAAACCCGAGCATAGGTTTCCATCGCATCGGCAAAGAGCAGGTTGAATAGAATCAGCACGGCCATCAGCCAATGCAGGATACGCTGCGGAAGCGAGAAGGAGGTTGTCATTGTCCCGGCCTCTTCGAAAACCCAGATGCCCAGCTAACTTACCGGCACGCAGCCCGGGCTCAAGCGAAAGCAGGAAACCTTTCAGAGATTTAATCCTGGGATTGACGATAGCCATGACTGGACCGGAACATCGTCGCAGTCAGGGTTGAAAAAGAAAAGGCGGGATGGAGATCCCGCCTCAGACCGCTGACAAAC
>UBYX01000043.1 GCA_900469955.1 Hyphomicrobiales bacterium
GGGTTTGTCAGCAGTCTGACGCCGGCCCCAGGCCGGCGTTTTTTTCGTTCTGCGGAAAGACATTCGACTGTCAGTCGGCCCGGATCCGCAATCCGTCCATGTAGAGCTGTTCCAGAAACCGGGCAGCGTCCTCGAAACGCCCCTCGCCCGCTGATTCCTGACCGAGCACCGCGCGGACCTGGACGTCGAAATCCGCATAATGCTGCGTCGTCGCCCAGATCGAGAAGATCAGGTGATAGGGATCGCATCCGGTAATCTTGCCGGCCCGCGCCCAGGCGCGGATGACCTCCGCCTTCTCGTCTACGAGTTCCTTGAGCGGCCCCTTCAGCTCGTCCTCGATATGCGGCGCACCCTGCAGGATTTCGTTTGCGAAGAGCCGGCTCTCGCGGGGGAAATCGCGGGCCATCTCAAGCTTTCGGCGGATATAGGAGCGGATTTCCGCTTCGGGATCGCCCTCGGCATCGAAGGCGCGCAGCGGCTCCAGCCAGGTGAACAGCACCCGGTCGATGAGCTGGCGGTGGATCGCCTCCTTGGTGCGGAAATAATAAAGGAGGTTCGGTTTCGACATCCCCGCCGCCTCGGCGATCTGGTCGATGGTCGAGCCCCGGAAACCACTGGAAGAAAAAACGTCGAGCGCCGCTTCGAGGATACGCTCCTCCTTCTCCTCCTGGATGCGCGTGCGCCGCTGCGTCTTTGCAGCCCTCGGAATGGCCATCCGTTCCCTCCCTTGTCCGCTTCGCTCGCCGATCACGATTTCTCTGGATTTTTGCTGATTTTCGGCTTGAGTGATGCTGCGGAAATTGTAATGTTTTACCAATCGGTCAAATTATCGGCGACAAGCAAAACAAAGGCAATGCCGATCTTCGAACGCAATGCGCACGAAGGACCGCGGGAACGAAAAAAGCATGCCGTCCGCTCCAAGATGGATGGGTGAAAACAGGTGAGGACAATGTGATGGTGGCAGCACCAGGCGAGAACTTGCGCATCAACGGCGACCGTCTCTGGGACATGCTGATGGAGATGGCGAAGATCGGCCCCGGGATTGCCGGCGGCAACAATCGCCAGACCCTGACGGACGCCGACAAGGAGGGCCGCGATCTCTTCAAGAGGTGGTGCGACGAAGCAGGGCTGACACTCGGCGTCGACAGAATGGGCACGATGTTCGCCACCCGCGCCGGCACCGATCCCGACGCCCTGCCCGTCTATGTCGGCTCTCACCTCGACACCCAGCCGACCGGCGGCAAATATGACGGCGTGCTCGGCGTGCTCGGCGCACTCGAAGTGGTGCGCACCATGAACGACCTGGACATCAGGACGAAACATCCGATCGTCGTGACTAATTGGACCAACGAGGAAGGTGCGCGCTTCGCGCCGGCCATGCTGGCTTCCGGCGTCTTTGCCGGCGCACATTCGATCGATTACGCCTATTCCCGCAAGGATCCGGAAGGCAAAACCTTCGGCGAGGAATTGAAGCGCATCGGCTGGGCGGGCGACGAAGAGGTCGGCACCAGAAAGATGTACGCCTATTTCGAATACCACATCGAGCAGGGGCCGATCCTGGAGGCCGAGAACAAGCAGATCGGCGTCGTCACCCACTGTCAGGGCCTCTGGTGGCTGGAATTCACGCTGACCGGCCGGGAAGCCCATACCGGCTCGACGCCGATGAATATGCGTGTCAATGCGGGGCTCGCCATGGGCCGCATCTTCGAAATGGTGCAGGACGTGGCGATGAGCGAGCAGCCGGGCGCCGTCGGCGGCGTCGGCCAGGTCTTCTTCTCGCCGAATTCGCGCAACGTCCTGCCGGGCAAAGTGGTCTTCACCATCGACATTCGCACTCCGAGCCAGGAAAAGCTCGACCGGATGCGGGCAAAGATCGAGGCCGAGGCGGCGAAGATCTGCGAAAAACTCGGCGTCGGCTGTTCCGTCGAGGCCGTCGGCCATTTCGATCCGGTAACCTTCGACCCGGTGCTCGTCGGACGTGTCCGTGACGCGGCAGAGAAGCTCGGCTACAGCCACATGAACATCATTTCGGGCGCTGGCCATGACGCCTGCTGGGCGTCCAAGGTTGCGCCCGCAACGATGATCATGTGCCCCTGCGTCGGCGGCCTCTCCCACAACGAGGCAGAAGACATTTCCAAGGAATGGGCCGCCGCCGGCGCCGACGTTCTGTTCCACGCCGTGCTGGAGACGGCGGAGATCGTGGAGTAAGATTACGGACGTTATTGGAACAGGAAACGGACCATGGGACGACCGAGGGAAATTTCAGCGGAAGAACGGGCCGAACTGATCCGCCAAGGCTATCGCCCGATCGAGATCTGGGTGCCGGACACGACGAGTGAAGCTTATCGGAAGGAGGCCGCCCGGCAGGCACGCGCCGCCGTAGAGGCCGACCGGCAGGCTGGCATCGCGGAGCTTGTCGATGAAAATGCCGCCGAGGACTGGGATAAGTTGTGAAGTTCAGGCGGGGCGATATGGTCACAGCGGCATTCCAAGGCGATCTAGGCAAGCCGAGGCCTGCCGTCATTCTCCATGCCGAGGAATTTATCGAAGATCACGTCACTCTTCTGTTGTGTCCGCTTACCACGTTTCTCGCCGACTCTCCCATTTTTCGACCGACGATCATTCCTTCAGAAGACAACGGGCTGCAAACGACATCCCAGATCATGGTCGACAAAATGACCCATCTCCGGAAGTCCGCCATAAGCCAGATCATCGGCCATCTGAATGAGGACGAAATGCAACGACTTGAGACCGCCGTCATCGCCATCACCGGTTTGCGGCAGTCCTTGCTGCCGATAACCAGGATCCAATAATCAGGAACGAAAACCATGACCACAGTCATCAAGGGTGGAACCATCGTCACCGCCGACCTGACCTACAAGGCGGATGTAAAGATCGACGGCGGCAGGATCGTCGAGATCGGCCCGAATCTTTCGGGCGACACCACGTTGGATGCTGCAGGCTGCTACGTCATGCCGGGCGGCATCGATCCGCATGTGCATCTGGAAATGCCTTTCATGGGAACCTACTCCTCCGACGATTTCGAGAGCGGCACGCGCGCTGCCCTTGCCGGCGGCACGACCATGGTGGTGGATTTCTGCCTTCCCGAGCCCGGTCAGTCGCTGCTCGATGCGCTGAAGCGCTGGGACAACAAGGCGACCCGCGCCAATTGCGACTACTCTTTCCATATGTCGGTCACCTGGTGGGGCGAGCAGGTCTTCAACGAGATGAAGGCCGTCGTGCTGCATCACGGCATTAACACCTTCAAGCATTTCATGGCCTACAAGGGCGCGCTGATGGTGAACGACGACGAGATGTTCGCCTCCTTCCAGCGTTGCGCCGAGCTTGGCGCCCTGCCCCTCGTGCACGCGGAAAACGGCGACGTGGTTGCCGCCATGCAGCAAAAGCTGATGGATGAAGGCAACAACGGCCCCGAGGCGCACGCCTATTCCAGGCCGGCCTCCGTCGAAGGCGAAGCGACCAACCGCGCCATCATCATCGCCGACATGGCGGGCGTACCGCTCTATGTGGTGCATACCTCCTGCGAACAGGCGCATGAAGCGATCCGCCGGGCGCGTCAGAACGGCATGCGCGTTTACGGCGAGCCGCTGATCCAGCACCTGACGCTCGATGAGAGCGAATATTTCAACAAGGACTGGGACCATGCCGCGCGCCGCGTCATGTCGCCGCCCTTCCGCAACAAGCAGCATCAGGATTCGCTTTGGGCCGGCCTCGCCTCCGGCTCGTTGCAGGTGGTGGCCACCGACCATTGCGCCTTCACGACCGACCAGAAGCGGACCGGCGTCGGCGATTTCAGAAAAATCCCGAACGGCACCGGCGGGCTCGAGGATCGCATGCCGATGCTCTGGACCTATGGTGTCGCCACCGGCCGCATTACCATGAACGAGTTCGTGGCCGTCACCTCCACCAACATCGCCAAGATCCTCAACATCTATCCGAGGAAGGGCGCGATCCTACCCGGCGCCGATGCGGATATCGTCGTCTGGGACCCCAAGCGCTCCAAGACGATTTCGGCCGGAAACCAGCAATCGGCGATCGATTACAACGTCTTTGAGGGCAAGCAGGTAACGGGCTTGCCGCGTTATACGTTGACCCGCGGCGTGGTCGCCATCGAGGAGGCTACGGTCAAGACCCAGGAAGGGCATGGCCAGTTTGTCAAGCGCGAACCGTTCCAGGCCGTCAACAAGGCTTTGTCCACCTGGAAGGAACTGACCGCGCCACGCAAGGTGGAACGGTCAGGCATTCCGGCAAGCGGGGTGTGACGGTGAAGGGGACGCCGCTGAACCAGAATACCCTCCTTTGTCCTGTCGGACATCTCCCCCTCAATGGGGGAAATCGGAGAGCGGCAAGGAGCTGCTCTCCGCAATCAAGCCGGCACCAGCCCATCCAGCTCCGGCAGAAGCACGACGCTTTCCTGCTCTTTGGGATCGGTGCGGGCGATGACCGCCGTGCAGGGGGTGCTGGAAAGATTGGCCGGCAGGTGCGGCACGCCGGCCGGGATGTACATCAGTTCGCCCGCATGCAGCACGACATGGTTCTCCAGCCGGTCTCCGTACCAGGTATGCGCCGAACCGGAGAGCATGTAGATCGCCGTTTCGTGCGATTCGTGCAGATGGGCCTTCGCCCTCACGCCCGGCGGAATGGTGAGCAGATGCATGCAAATGCCTTTGGCTCCGACGGTCTCGGTCGCGATGCCCTGAAAATAGCTGAGCCCCTGCTTTCCGTCATAGGTTGCGGCGGGTTTCACGATGCGGCAGGTGGATTTTGAGACGGTATCCATGGCCATTTTCCTCCGGTGCACAGGATTGTTTTGCACCATACCATGATCCGGTGGCTTTTGGTGACAGGCCTCCATCCCGGAACACGCCCGGCCTTCCAGACGATATCCAGCATGGACCTTATTGCCAATGTCAGTGACCCCTCCCTCCGTCGTATCCGCCAGAAAGCTCGGTCTGACCTTTCAGACCGGTGACGGTCCCGTCCATGCGCTCTCGAATGTCGATCTGGAGGTCAGGAAGGGCGATTTCGTCTCCTTCATCGGGCCGTCCGGCTGCGGCAAGACCACGTTCCTGCGGGTCATCGCCGATCTGGAAAAAAACACCGACGGCGAAATCACCGTCAACGGCATGACGCCGGAGGAGGCGCGCAAATCCCGTTCCTACGGTTACGTCTTCCAGGCACCGGCCCTTTATCCCTGGCGGACGATCGAAAAGAACGTCGCCCTGCCACTGGAGATCATGGGGCATTCGGCGGCCGAGCGTGCAAAGCGTATCGAACGCACGCTCGATCTCGTCAACCTGTCGGGCTTCGGCAAGAAATATCCCTGGCAGCTTTCCGGCGGCATGCAGCAGCGCGCCTCGATCGCCCGTGCGCTCGCCTTCGATGCCGATCTTCTGCTGATGGACGAACCATTCGGCGCCCTGGACGAGATCGTCCGCGACCATCTGAACGCACAGCTTCTGAAGCTCTGGGCGCGGACCGAAAAGACCATCTGTTTCGTAACCCACTCCATTCCGGAAGCCGTCTATCTGTCGACGAGGATCGTCGTCATGTCACCCCGCCCCGGCCGCGTGACCGACGTCATCGAATCCACTTTGCCAAAGGAAAGACCGCTCGAAATCCGCGAGACGCCGGAATTCCTGGAGATCGCGCATAGAGTGCGCGAAGGCTTGAGAGCGGGGCATAGCTATGAGGAGTGAGGCCTTGCGTTGCCAGGATACCCCCCTCTGTCCTGCCGGACATCTCCCCCACAAGGGGGGAGATCGGAGGGTAGCGCGGTCTCGCCCTCAATCCAGAATAGAGATTGCCGCGCCTATAACCTATGAGCGGAATGTTTGGGGAAGCCGGTTCGTCTTGTCGATCTCCCCCCTTGTGGGGGAGATGTCCGGCAGGACAGAGGGGGGTGGCCACACCCCGCAGCGGACGAGGGCCATGGCATGAAACCCGACTCCTTCACCCAGCGCGTCGTCCCCGTCCTCACCATCCTCATCCTCATCGTCGCCGTCTGGTACGTCGCCGCCTATTTAATGAATGCGCCGTTCCAGCGCGATCTCGATCGGCGCGGCAATGTCACCTCGACGGCAATGGAATTCATCAGCAAGACGATGGCCCAGCCGAAGCCGGTGCTGCCGGCACCGCATCAGGTGGCGCAGAACCTTTTCGAGAACACCTTCCTGCGCCGCGTCACGTCCAATCGCAGCCTTGTCTACCATGCCTGGGTGACGCTCTCCTCGACGGTCGCCGGCTTTACCATGGGCACGCTCCTCGGGATCCTGATCGCCGTCGGCATCGTGCATGTGAAGGCGCTCGACCGTAGCCTGATGCCCTGGATCATCGCTTCGCAGACCATTCCGATCCTGGCGATCGCCCCGATGGTGATCGTGGTGCTCGCCGCGGTCAACATCACCGGCCTGCTCCCCAAGGCGCTGATCTCCACCTACCTCTCCTTCTTCCCGGTAGCCGTCGGCATGGTGAAGGGCCTGCGCTCGCCGGAATTGATTCAGCTCGACCTGATGCGGACCTATAATGCCAGCGCCGCCCAGACCTTCTGGAAGCTGCGCGTGCCGGCATCGATCCCCTTCCTCTTCACCTCCATGAAGGTGGCGATCGCCGCAAGCCTGGTCGGTGCGATCGTCGGCGAACTGCCAACCGGCGCGGTCGCCGGCATCGGCTCCAAGCTTTTGGCGGGTGCCTATTACAGCCAGACCATCGATATCTGGGCGGCGCTGATCGCCGGCTCCGTACTTGCCGCCCTCCTAGTCACGATCGTGGGGATCGTCGCCAGGATCGTTGATCGCTCCATGGGCGGGAGGCCGGCATGAGGCGGTTGAAGCGCAATTGGCAGCCGCTGCTGGCGAGCACCCTGACGGCGATTTCGGCCGCGTGGCTGCCCCTCACCCAGCCCGGCGCACCGGTTCCCATACAAGGCATGACGATTGCCCTCCTGCTCCTTGCAGCAGCGCTCAACGTCATCCTGACGCTGGAGGATCGGGGCCACGCGATACGCGCCGGTGTTCTTTTCATCGGAGCGCATATTCCCGCCGGCATGCTGCTTTCGGGGCTGGATGGAAATGAGGGGCAGATGTCGGCCTCCTTTTTCCTGATGATCACCGCAAGCTGGCTCCTCGCCTGGGGCACGGTTTCCGAACTCGCGCAGATCGAGCCCCGGTCTTCCGCCGCCCGCTCCTTCCTGCGCCTGCTGATCCCGGCGATCTTCGGCGTCTGGATCCTGATCCTCTGGGAAGCCGTCACCCGAGGGGCCGGAATCCCCTTCATCCTGCTTCCGCCACCCTCCGCGATCGGTGCAAGGATTGCGGGCTCCATCGCAACGCTCTGGGCCGATGTCCAGCAGACCATCTTCAAGGCCGTCCTGTTCGGTTATGTGGTCGGCTGCGCATCCGGTTTCGCCGTCGCGATCCTCGCCGACCGCTTCGCCTTCCTGCGCCGCGGCCTCATCCCGATCGGCAACATGGTCTCGGCGCTGCCGATCATCGGCGTCGCGCCGATCATGGTCATGTGGTTCGGTTTCGACTGGCAGTCCAAGGCGGCGGTCGTCATCATCATGACCTTCTTCCCGATGCTGGTGAACACGGTGGCGGGGCTTGCCACGGCGGGCACCATGGAGCGGGACCTGATGCGCTCCTACGCATCCGACTATTGGCAGACGCTGATCAAGCTGCGGCTGCCGGCCGCCATGCCCTTCATCTTCAACGCGCTGAAGATCAACTCGACCCTGGCGCTGATCGGCGCGATCGTCGCCGAGTTCTTCGGCACGCCGATCGTCGGCATGGGTTTTCGCATCTCAACCGAGATCGGCCGCATGAATGTCGATATGGTCTGGGCCGAAATCGCTGTTGCAGCGCTCATCGGTTCGGTTTTTTATGGCGTCGTGGCGCTTGTCGAGAGGGCGACGACATTCTGGCATCCGTCTAACCGTGGTGGCTAGACGCTGATATCCGGCTCGGGCCAACGGGGCCGGCAAACACAGAGGGAAACGACAATGAAAAAGATCATGATGGCATTGATGGCGGGCGCCATGTCGCTTGCCGCGGCCCAGGCGATCGCCGCCGACAAGGTGACCCTGCAGCTGAAATGGGTAGCGCAGGGCCAGTTCGGCGGCTATTTCGTCGCCAAGGAAAAGGGCTTCTACGAGGAGGAAGGCCTTGACGTGACGATCAAGCCGGGCGGCCCGGACATCGCCCCGGAACAGGTGATCGCCGGCGGCGGCGCCGACGTCATCGTCGACTGGATGGGTGGCGCGCTCGTCGCCCGGGAAAAGGGTGTCCCGTTGGTCAACATCGCCCAACCCTTCCAGAAATCCGGCCTGCAGCTGATCTGCCCGAAGGACGGTCCGGTCAAGACCGAAGCCGATTTCAAGGGCCAGACCCTCGGCGTCTGGTTCTTCGGCAACGAATATCCCTTCTTTGCCTGGATGAACAAGCTCGGCCTGAAGACCGACGGCAGCAAAGACGGCGTGACGGTTCTGAAGCAGAGCTTCGACGTGCAGCCGCTCGTCCAGAAGCAGGCGAACTGCATTTCCGTGATGACCTACAACGAATACTGGCAGGCGATCGATGCCGGCTTCAAGCCGGAAGACCTGGTCGTCTTCAACTATACCGCCATGGGTAACGACCTGCTTGAGGACGGTCTCTACGTGACCGAGACCAAGCTCAAGGACCCGAAATTCAAGGAAAACATGGTCAAGTTCGTTCGGGCCTCCATGAAGGGCTGGAAATACGCGCTTGAAAATCCCGAGGAAGCCGCCGAAATCGTCATGGACAACGGCGGCCAGGATGAGAACCACCAGAAGCGCATGATGGGGGAAGTCGCCAAGCTGATCGGCAACGGCAAGCTGGACATGGCAACCTATGACCGCACGGTGAAGGCGCTGCTGGACCAGAAGATCATCAGCAAGAAGCCCGAAGGCGCTTATACGACCGAGATCACCGCGGCAGCACTGAAATAAAAATCGCCTGCCGTTCGATTAAAGAGAACGCACGGCACAAGGCTCGTGCGTTCTCTGAAATTTTTTGACGTAAACCATAACCAAAACTCATCCATTCCATAACGAGCATGGATTGATTTGTGCGGCGCAAACACGTAAAAGTTCAGTCCTGATGAATCTTTCGCTGTCGGTCTTGTAACCGCTTTTTGCGGTTACCACCTTGATCCGGGATATCGCGCGCAGAGGGGGCGCGGCGAGACCGGGGAGGTTCCCAGCGAAATATTTGCCCCTTTAAATCCAGGTCGGACGTAAACGCATGTTTCGCAAGTTCTCGAAGTCTGCCGGCATTTCGGCGCTCCTCCTCTCGCTTGCCGCGAGTTCGGCCCTGTCCCAGGAGGCTCAGCCGGCCGCTGCCCCCCAGCCAAAGCTGCCCTCCATCGTGGTGACCGAGACGGTGACCAAGCCGCTCGTCGACCGGATCATCGCAACCGGCACGATCAAGCCCGTCCAGGAAGTTTATGTTCAGCCGCTGGTCGAAGGATTATCGATCAAGACGCTTGGCGCCGATATCGGCGACGAGGTGAAGGCCGATAGCGTCCTGGCGACGCTCAACGAAGACGCGCTGCTCCTCGAAAAGAGCCAGCTCGAGGCCAACAAGGCAAAGGCCGAGGCAGGCCTTGCCCAATACAAGGCGCAGGTGATCGAAGCCGAAGCCAACCTGGCTGACGCCACCCGTCAGCGCGACCGCACCAAGCGGCTGAGCCAAAGCGGCACCAGCACCGTTTCGCAACTCGAACAGGCAGAAGCGCTCGTCGAAGTGCGGCAGGCGCAAGTAAATGCTGCCAAACAATCCGTGGCGGTGGGTGATTCCGACATCAAGGTCGTGGAAGCCCAGGTCGAGGACATCGATCTGAAGCTCGCCCGGACCGGCGTCAAGGCGCCGGTGTCCGGCGTGGTTTCGGCCCGCAGCGCCAAGGTCGGCGCCATCGCCAGCGGCACCGGCGAACCGCTGTTCACGATTATCAGGGACGGCGCGATCGAACTCGTGGCGGATCTCTCCGAAACGGATATCCAGAAGGTCAAGGTTGGCCAGAAGGCGCTCGTCTCCGTTGCCGGCGGCAAGACGAAGATCGAGGGCAAGGTGCGCCTCGTCTCCCCGACCGTCGACGCAACGACAAGGCTTGGAGCGGTCCATATCGTCATCGACGACGAAAGCGGTGCCCGCGCCGGCATGTATGCCAGTGCGGAGATCGTGGTTACCGAGACCAGCGCGCTGGCGCTCCCGCTGTCTGCCGTCATTACCGGACGCGATGGTTCGAGCGCCCGCAAGGTCCAGGACAATGTGGTCAAACAGGTAAAGATTGAAACCGGCATCCAGGATGGCGGTTTCGTCCAGGTGGTCAGCGGCCTCGAAGCCGGTGATCTGGTTGTTGCCAAGGCTGGTGCTTTCGTGCGGGACGGCGACAAGATCGCACCGGTCCCTGCCGAGCCCGGCGCTGTTGCGAACTGAGCTGAGGTTGACTCATGAACTTTTCCGCCTGGTCGATCCGTAACCCGATCGCGCCGCTGCTCGGCTTCGCGCTGCTGCTCTATCTCGGGTTCCAGTCGTTCTTCACGCTGCCGATCACCCGTTTCCCGAACATCGACGTTCCGGTCGTCTCGATCACCGTAGCCCAGAGCGGCGCTTCGCCTGCCGAACTGGAGATGCAGGTGACCAAGGAGATCGAGGATGCTGTCGCGTCGATCAGCGGCATCGACGAGATCCAGTCTACCGTAACGGACGGCCAGTCCCAGACGGTAGTGATGTTCCGCATCGAAAAACCCACCGAAGAAGCGGTTCAAGACACGAAGGACGCGATCGACAAGATCCGCAGCGATCTGCCGGCCGGCATCGAGGAACCTGTCGTTTCGAAGATCGACGTCGAAGGCCAGGCAATCCAGACCTTTGCCGTATCCTCGCCCAACATGACGCTCGAAGAGCTGTCGTGGTTCGTGGACGATACGGTGAAGCGTTCGCTGCAGGGCCAGCCGGGCATCGGCCGTATCGACCGTTACGGCGGTGCTGACCGCGAAATCCGCGTGTCACTGAATGCAGCCAAGCTCGATGCCTATGGCATCACCGCGGCGGACGTAAACCAGCAGCTTCGCGGCACCAACGTCGACCTCGGCTCCGGCCGCGGACAGGTGGCCGGCAACGAGCAGACCATCCGCACGCTGGGCGACGCCCGCGATGTGGCCCAGCTTTCCGACACGTCCATATCGCTTTCCAACGGGCGCTTTGTGAAGCTGTCGCAGCTTGGCACGATCACCGACACCTATGAAGAGCCGAAATCCTTCGGCCGCTTCAAGGGAACGCCGTCCGTCACCTTCGCGGTCTTCCGTGCCAAGGGCGCAAGCGAGGTCTCCGTTGCGGAAACTGTCGCGGAAAGCCTTGACGAGGTGCGCAAGGCCAATCCGGATGTGACCATCGAGATGGTCGACGACGCGGTCTACTACACCTACGGCAACTATGAGGCGGCTCTCCACACCCTCATCGAAGGTGCGATCCTCGCCGTCATCGTGGTGCTGCTCTTCCTGCGCAACTGGCGTGCGACCCTGATCGCCGCCGTGGCATTGCCGCTGTCGGCGATCCCGACCTTCTGGATCATGGACCTCATGGGGTTCTCGCTGAACCTCGTGAGCTTCCTGGCGCTGACGCTCGCGACCGGTATTCTGGTGGACGATGCGATCGTCGAGATCGAGAATATCGCCCGCCATATCAAGATGGGCAAAACGCCCTATCGAGCCGCGCTCGAAGCTGCCGACGAAATTGGTCTTGCGGTTATCGCGACCAGCTTCACGATCATCGCTGTCTTCGTGCCCGTGTCCTTCATGCCGGGCATCCCGGGCCAGTACTTCATCCAGTTCGGCCTGACCGTCGCCATCTCCGTCTTCTTTTCGCTGATGGTGGCGCGCCTCGTCACGCCGCTGATGGCCGCCTATTTCATGCGCGCCGAAGACGCGATGGACGACCATCACGACAACGACAGCCGTCTGATGAAGGCTTATACGCGCCTTATCAGCGGCACGACCCGCAAATGGTACTGGCGCTACACGACGCTGCTTGCGGCGATCGCCTTCCTGGCCGGCTCGGTGATGCTGCTCGCCCAGGTTCCCGGCAGCTTCATACCGCCGGAAGACGCCTCGCGTGTCGTGCTTTCGGTGGAGCTGCCGCCGAACGCCACGCTCGACGAGACTGATGCGACGACCACCCAGATCTATGAGGCGATCCGCGATATCGATGGCGTTGAAAGCGTCTTCGTTCTGGGCGGCGCCTCGCCCAAGGGCGACCTCGAATTGCGCCGCGCCACCGTGCGCGTCATTCTCGGCAATATCGAGCATTCGCTGGTGAAGACCCTTGTCAACAAGGGTCTCGGCTCGATCCCGATCCTCGGTGATTATCTGCCGAAGATGGAGGTGAAGGGCCGCATCCAGCCGCAATGGGAGATCGAGAAGGAGATCCTCGCCAGACTGCAATCCATTCCGGATGTTCGCGTCGCCAAGCTCAACGACCGGGCCGAGCGCGATCTCTCGTTCAACTTCCTCTCCACCAACGAGGCGGACCTGAACGACGCCGTCAGTCTGCTCGAATCGCGCCTGCGCGCCTCGCCGATCCTTGCCAATGTCAGCTCGGAGGGCGCCCTGCCCCGTCCGGAACTGCAGATCCGGCCGCGCATGGACGAGGCTTCGCGGCTCGGCATCACGCCGCAGCAGATTTCGGAAACTGTTCGTGTCGCGACGATCGGCGATGTCGATGCAAATCTGGCGAAAATTTCGCTGGATGACCGGCAGATTCCGATCCGCGTCCAGGCATCGCTGGATGTCCGCCGCGATCTGGCCGCGATCCGCGCGCTGAAGATCAAGACCGCGAGCGGTCAGAGCGTGCCCCTCTATAGTGTCGCCGACATCGACTATTCGGAGGGCCCGAGCTCGATCAAGCGCAACGACCGCAGCCGCGTCGTCTCGATCGGTTCGGACGTGCCCTTCGGAACCGCACTCGATACGGCAAGTGCCGAGTTCAAGCGGATCGTCGAAGAAACCAAGCTTCCGCCGACCGTGCGGCTTGCGGAAAGCGGCGATGCCAAGATCCAGGCCGAAATGACGCAAAGCTTCGGTAACGCGATGCTGCTCGGCCTGATGCTGGTGCTGGTCGTGCTGATCCTCCTCTTCAAGGATGTGATCCAGCCGTTCACCATCCTGTTCTCGCTGCCGCTTGCGATCGGCGGTGTGGCGGTTGCGCTGATCCTGACGCAGAACGCCATGTCCATGCCGGTCCTGATCGGCATCCTGATGCTGATGGGCATCGTCACGAAGAACGCCATCCTTCTGGTGGATTTCGCGATCGAAATGCGCCGCCACGGGATGGAGCGGGTTCATGCTATGGTCGAGGCCGGCCGCAAGCGCGCCCGCCCGATCATCATGACCTCGATCGCCATGTCGGCAGGCATGCTGCCTTCCGCTCTCGGGATCGGCGAAGGTGGTTCGTTCCGCGCGCCGATGGCGATCGCGGTGATCGGCGGCATCATCGTTTCGACGGTGCTCTCGCTGGTGGTCGTACCGTCCTTCTTCCTGATCATGGACGATATCTCCCGCTTGCTCGGCAAGCTCTTCGGCCGGTTCGTCGGCAAGAAGGAGGTCGAGGAACTGGGGCTTTCGTCGGAAGAACTCACGCAGGAAGCACGCAGGAATGCACAGTCGATCGCTTCGCTGGAAGAGCGCCTCAACCAGATGGAGCGCCAGACCGGCGCCAACGACGACCGCGCGGCACCTGGCGCGAAGGGCGGCAACAAGGTGTTGCGTCTGCCTCCGATGGCCGCTGAATAAGCGGCATTCGCCAATCTGTCTCAAAAACGCCGGGCCTTTGGTCCGGCGTTTTTCATTGGAAAGAAAATGGCCGGAAAAACGCCCATATTTGATCGGCGTCAAAAACCGCTTTCATGAAACTGTTATCGTGGCGTCATCGTGAGGTAGCGACCGACGTCATGGGACAGACGATGGAAATCATGAACACCAACATGAAGCTCAACAGCCGCGACCGGGCGGTGCTGATGAGAACGCCGTTCCTGAGCGGCCTGAGCGGCAATTCGCTTGGGCGGATGTTCGGCAGCATGACGGTGCTCAGCCTGCCCGCCCGCAAGTCGGTCTTCCGCGAGGGAGAAGATGCCGACGCCTTCTACTGCGTCCTGAGCGGCTATGTCAGGCTCTACCGGCTGAACCGCGAGGGACGCGAAGCGGACATCCGCATCTGCGTACCGGGCGACACCTTCGCCGAGTGCCTCCTTTATGGCGACAAGAAATATCCATTCCACGCGCAGACCGCGGAAGCTGCGACGCTTGCCCGATTCGACGCACAGGCCGTACGGGAACTTGCCGAACAGGAAAGCGATGTCGCCAAAGCGGTGATGATCTCCCTGTCCCACCATCTCCTGACGGCCATGGACTGCGTTGCGAACGATAGGCTGCACACGGCGCCGCAACGGGTGGCGAACTATATCCTGACACGCTGTCCGGTCGACGGAGGCCCGGCCTCCATTCGCCTGCCCTTCCAGAAGAGCCTGCTGGCAGGCATGCTGGGCCTGGCGCCGGAAGCCCTTTCACGCGCTTTCTCCGCCTTAAGGAAGACGGGCGTCACCGTGCGTGGCCGAGTGATCCAGGTGGGCGATGTGCAGGCGCTTCGGGAAATGAACGTTCATCAAGGTTGACGTCAGGGACGTCCGGCCTGGCGGGACCGGCATCCTCGAAAGCATGTCGCACGCGGGCGGCGGCAAGATGCGGTAAGCCGGTGGCTTTCGAGGAGCGCCGGCCATGACTTTTTCAAGGCGGCGCTTAGAGCCCGCCCTGTTCCTTCAGGAACCGGACCACGTGGTCTACCCCCTCGCCGCGCTTCAGGTCGGTGAAGAGATGCGGTTTCGCCTCGCGCATGCGATGGGCGTCCCGGTCCATCACATCGAGATCGACGCCAACATATGGCGCCAGATCCTTCTTGTTGATGACGAGCAGGTCGGAGCGGGTGATGCCCGGACCGCCCTTGCGAGGGATTTCCTCACCCTGGCAGGTTGAGATCACATAGATGGTGATATCGGCGAGATCCGGAGAGAAGGTCGCCGCGAGATTGTCGCCGCCGGACTCGATAAAGACGAGGTCGAGGTCGGGAATGCGCTCGTTGAGCCCCGCAATCGCCTGAAGGTTGATCGTCGCGTCTTCTCGTATGGCGGTATGCGGGCAACCGCCCGTCTCGACCCCTACGATGCGGTCCGACGAAAGCGCCTGCATCCTGACCAGCGCCTCGGCATCCTCCTTCGTATAGATATCGTTGGTGACAACAGCGACGGAATAATTGTCCCGCATCGCCTTGCAGAGCTTTTCCGTCAAAGCCGTCTTGCCGGAGCCGACAGGCCCGCCGATGCCGACGCGCAAGGGGCCGTTCGCCGATTTCATGTGAGTTCCTTTCATAAGTCCCAGGCAGCTTAAGCCCGCTTCTACGAGCGGAAAAGCCGCGAATTTTGTGTTTCGTGCCGGAGCGAGGCAATTTCCGCCTGCACCGCCGCGCCGCCCAAATCATCGATCGCGGCCTGCGTTGCGCGCTGCGAAATCTCTTCGAGCAACCCTTCGAGAGAGGCCAGAACCTTCACCCCTTCCGACTGCCCGCAGACCCCGAGCCGGATCGCTGCCGAAACCGATTGAGAGACGGTGGCATGCAGATAGGCCGCCAGCGCCTTATCCACCGGAATGCCATGCGCTGCCGAAACCGCGCCGACCGCAACGGGAAAAGGCACCTCGGTCGGCAGGCGCTCCAGCACGAGGCTAGGCCAGGCGGACGTCGCGACAATGAAGGCCTTCCCCAGCGACAGCGTCTCCATGAACCGCTCCGCCGAACCGGCGAGCGCAAGCCCGAGTTCTGCGAGCTCTCGCAGCTCGGCCTCGTTCTCCGCCTGCCGCCAGGTTTCGGAAAACAGAACCGCATCGTTCCAGAGGCTGCCATGCCGGAGCAACGTCGATATCCGCTCCTCAAGGTCGGCGGCATCCTTGAGCAGCCCGTCAAAGACTGCGCGCTCCAGCCCGCCGGAATAGGCAAAGCCGCCGATCGGAAACGCGGGAGAAAGCCAGGCCATCAACCTCAGGAGAGCCTGCGTGTCGAGGCCCTGGCTCATGCGCGCTCAATCATGATGGTGATGATGGTCATGGCCATCATGCCCATGCGCGTGACTGCCGTGCGAATGCCCCCCGTGTGAATGATAGGCGCCGCGGGCCGGTTGGAACGGCTCCTCGATTTCCGCGACCTTCGCGCCAAGCCCTTCCAGCATGGCGCGGATCACATGGTCGCGCAGGATCAGGATGCGGCCTTCTTCGATCTGCGCCGAAAGATGCCGGTTGCCGAGATGCCAGGCGAGTTCGATCAGGTGCAGCGTATCGCGCGCCTTCACCTCGAAAAGCTTCTCCGGCGCCGCACGTACCTCGACCGTATCGCCGCTGTCGAGCACCAGCCGGTCGCCGTGATGGAAGAGCACCGCTTCCTTGAGGTCGAGCATTACCATATCGCCGTTGGAAAGATGCAGCAGCTTGCGGCGCAGATGACGCAGGTCATGCGGCAGCGTGACGATATCGACCGGGGGATCGGTGACCTCGCCGGCGGGACGATAGGAATGGATGTGCTGCATGCGATACTCCGGTCAATTGAACAGTTCGAGTGAGAGGGTAAGCGTCTGCGGCAACGGATTCCAGAGCCCGGTGCGCAATCCGGCCGCTCGCAGCGCCGCCGCCGTCCAGGTGTTGCAGCCGACGACAGCGTTGAAATAACCACGCGCCTCAAAGAACCGGTCGTAAGCTCCATAACCCGCGCCGGGTACGGAGGCAACCTCGCCCGCCACTCGCACGAAACTTGCGTGGATGAAGTCCGAAAGGCGCCGGAACTCCTCTGGATCGAGATCGAAGGCCGAGACCGCCGCATGGCCCTCATCTATACCGCTCGCGACATCGACGTGCAGGACCGACCTGTCGATCGTCAACGCACGGAATACCGGCAGTGGCTTCAGGTCTGCCCAGGTCGGCGTTTCCAGATAAAAAGCGCCCGCCCCAGCCGATCACCAGCCATTGCGCACCGGGGTCAGCAACGGGAATTCCCGCCCCGCCGAGAAAAGCGAAGGCAGCCCTGTTATCGTCGGAAAGCGGGATTGCGATGTCGGTGTGAATGGGGTTGGAGAGTACGAGGATACGTATCTGTGCCGCCGCATCTTCCGAACGTGCAGGGGCGATCAGCGGCCGCGGAATGAAGGTCCCGGCAGCTACTGCAAGGACGACGATCAGGATCGCGGCGAGAAGCCGGCGCAGAACCTTCGTCATCCCTGATCTCCGCAGTGCACGAGCCTCAGAACAGGAAATACCGCTGCGCCATCGGCAGCACTGTCGCCGGCTGGCAGGTCAGAAGCTCGCCGTCGGCGCGAACCTCATAGGTTTCCGGATCGACCTCAACATGCGGCGTAGCCGAATTGTGGATCATCGACGCCTTCGAAATGCCGCCACGGACATTCTTCACCGCCAGCAGCTTTTTGGCCACCCCGAGACGCTGAGAAAGGCCGGCATCCAGCGAGGCCTGGGAAACGAAGGTGACCGAGGAATTGGTGCGGAGCTTGCCATAGGCAGCGAACATCGGCCGGTAGTGCATCGGCTGCGGCGTCGGGATCGAGGCGTTCGGGTCCCCCATAGGTGCCGCGGCGATCGATCCGCCGAGCAGCACCATCTCCGGCTTCACGCCGAAGAAGGCCGGGTTCCACAACACGAGATCGGCCCGCTTGCCGACTTCCACCGAGCCGATCTCATGGGAAACGCCATGGGCGATCGCCGGGTTGATCGTATATTTGGCAATGTAGCGCTTGACGCGGAAATTGTCGTTGTCGCCGGTCTCCTCCTTCAACTGGCCGCGCTGGCGCTTCATCTTATCGGCGGTCTGCCAGGTGCGGATCGCCACCTCGCCGACGCGGCCCATGGCCTGACTGTCGGAGGAGATGATCGAGAAGGCGCCGATATCATGCAGGATGTCTTCCGCCGCAATGGTCTCCTTGCGGATGCGGCTTTCGGCAAAGGCAATGTCTTCGGGGATCGACGGCGACAGATGGTGGCAGACCATCAGCATGTCGAGATGTTCCGCAAGAGTATTGACCGTGTAGGGCCGCGTCGGATTGGTCGACGAGGGAATGACGTTCGGATTGCCGCAGACCTTGATGATATCAGGCGCGTGCCCGCCGCCCGCGCCTTCCGTGTGGAAGGCATGGATGGTGCGGCCCCTGATGGCGGCAACCGTGTCTTCCACGAAACCGCTCTCGTTCAACGTATCCGTATGGATCATCACCTGCACGTCGAACTGATCGGCGACGGTGAGGCAGTTGTCGATGGCGGCCGGTGTCGTCCCCCAGTCCTCGTGCAGCTTCAGCGACGAGGCGCCGGCCAGGATCATTTCTTCGAGCGGTGCGGGAAGCGAAGCATTGCCTTTGCCGGCGAGCGCCAGATTCATCGGGAAGGCATCGAAGCTTTCGATCATCCGCTCTATATGCCAGGCGCCGGTGCAGGTGGTGGCGAGCGTACCATGAGCCGGACCTGAGCCGCCCCCGAGCATGCACGTAACGCCCGACATCAACGCCTCTTCGATCTGCTGCGGGCAGATGAAATGGATATGCGCGTCCATGCCGCCCGCGGTCAGGATCTTGCCTTCGCCGGCAATCGCTTCGGTCGATGGGCCGACGATGATGGTCACGCCCGGCTGCGTATCCGGATTGCCGGCCTTGCCGATCGCATGGATGCGGCCGTCCTTCAAACCCACATCAGCCTTGTAGATGCCCGAATGATCGACGATCAGCGCGTTGGTGATGACCGTATCGACCGCCCCTTCGGCGCGCGTGGCCTGGCTCTGCCCCATGCCGTCACGAATGACCTTGCCGCCGCCGAATTTCACCTCTTCGCCATAGATGGTGAAATCGCGCTCCACCTCGATGAAGAGTTCGGTATCGGCAAGCCGCACCTTGTCCCCTACGGTCGGACCGAACATGGAGGCATAGGCGGCACGGGACATCTTGTGGGGCATTTTCGGTCTACCTCGTAAGTTCGGGCAATTGGTCAACGGCCGTTCTGGCCGATGCGGGACTTCAGTTCCCCATGATCTCAGTCAGCTCTTTCAATTCGGCCGTGCGTTTGCGGGTGAGGTCTGCCTGGCAGCCGTAGATGAGCTGCGGTTCCATCGTGCCCCCGTGCGCCTGATAGCCATAGGACGCGCATTGGGCGTCGCGATATGCGACCCAGGCGCGCTGCGCCTTGACGAGCGCATCCTCGGCTCCTTTGGAGCCTGCCTCGGCGCCCGCATCCCATTTTTTCATGACCTTGCGGGCTTTCTGATACTCTGCATTGAGTATCTGGTCGGCGGCACCGAACTCCTGCTCTTCGCAGTAAGTCATTTCCATCTGGGTGATGGGGTTTTTGCAATCCGGCTTCGGCTCCTGGGCAAACGCAGGCAAAGCGGAAAGCGCCAAGAGGGCAGCAGCAATAGTAAACTTCACAATGCACCCATGATCGTCTGCTGGAAACCGTAGACCTCCCGCTTGCCCGAAAGCGGGATCAGCGTCACCTGCCGGGTCTGCCCGGGTTCGAAACGAACCGCCGTGCCGGCCGGGATATCGAGCCGCATGCCGCGGGCTTTCTCGCGGTCAAAGGAAAGGCCGTTGTTGGTCTCGAAAAAATGGTAGTGGCTGCCCACCTGCACAGGCCGGTCGCCGGTATTGGAAACCTCCACGGTCACCGTCGGCGCGCCGGCATTCAGTTCTATTTCGCCTGCAGCGGCAATGACTTCGCCCGGAATCATGAATCTCTCCCTCAAGCCGCCTTGGGCGCGCAGCCCTCGGCCTTCAAAACGCGTTTGGTGGATGCGGGATATTTTTCCAGCTTCCCCAGCGGGCGCACGGGACGGCGCACCAGTTCGCCGCCGCAATTCGGGCAGGTGCCGGCGAGCACGTCCGTCGCGCATTCGACGCAGAATGTGCATTCGAAGGTGCAGATCATCGCCTCCCGGCTTTCAGGCGGCAGATCCTTGTCGCAGCACTCGCAATTGGGTCGCAGTTCCAGCATGGGCCGCCTCCTCAGCGGATCGGTTCGTGCACGGTGACGAGCTTGGTCCCGTCAGGAAAGGTCGCCTCCACCTGCACGTCGTGGATCATCTCCGCAATTCCCTCCATCACCTGATCGCGAGTGACGACATGCGCGCCGGCCTCCATCAGATCGGCAACGGAGCGACCGTCGCGAGCCCCTTCGACGACGAAATCGGTGATCAGCGCAATTGCTTCCGGATAGTTCAACTTGACGCCTCGCTCGAGCCGGCGGCGGGCGACGATCGCCGCCATTGATATCAGCAGCTTGTCTTTTTCTCTGGGCGTCAGGTTCATGGGAATCCCGCAATAAAAATCAGATGTTCCAGACTTTCGGCACTGGCGCGCCGTTACGCAATACGGAAATTGCCGGTGTCAGGATTTTTCTCAGGTGGAAACCGGTCGGCGCCGCCAGCCGCGCAATCAGCTTGCCGTTCCAGTGGCTGGCTCCGCCGGGAGTGTCGTCGAGGCAGGCACGGAGTTTGGGGAAAAGCACCTCGGCAAGCGGGCCGGTATAAAACAGGGTGGCGAAGGCAACCTGGCCCGAGAGAACGCCTGCCGATTGCGTCATCCGGTCGATCTCGCCGTCGAACCGCAGCTCTTCGGCGTGAACAAGCCTGCCGGAACGCCGCACCCGCCAGCGGTCGCGAAAAAAACCCTGCGCAACGGCTTCGCCCATTGCCTTGCGTCCAAGAAGAACGGCTTCTACCGCCAGAAATTCGGAAGTTTCGGAAAGGTCGACATCAAGCCGGCGCGTCAGCGAAGCTCGGTCGAACAGAATGGTTTCCTGGGGAAGCCAATGGACGGATGCGTCCTTGCCGACGGTGATGTGGGTGGAAACGGACGCCGTGTCGGCGGCAGCCTTGTAGATTTTTTCGTTCGCCTGGGTGGTGATCGAAAGCCTGGTGGAACCAGCGGCGGCGACGGACCATTCGATCACGTCGCCGCCAGTCAGTCCCCCTGACGTATTGATGAGAATCGCCTCCATTTCAGGCGAAAATGTTTCCGGAAGGCGAATTTTTGCGCAGCCTTCCTGGTAGAATTCGGCAAGCCTGGTGCGGCCGCCGAAGACCTTGGTTACAAGGCGTCCTGCACCCCTTGCCCGCTGCGGCGCATATTGATCGGCTGGCTGCTGCTGCACGTCGTCCCCTGAAGATCGGTGTCGGTCGCGCAATCCGATGCAACGCCCGTGCCAGACTTGCCCTTCGCGGGTGCGGCGGTGGCGATCACATCGGTGCTGTCGGCCTTGCCGAAGAACTCCCACATCCGCGTGGCCGGATCAATATTCGCATCGAAAGCCGGCTTGGCGTCGGCAACCGTCGCGACCTTGGTCACGCTTGCGGCCCCGTCCTTGGCGGCAGCCATGACCGCTTCCGTCGCAGGTGCCGGTTTCGGCCAGGCATGCGTGCCGTCAGAAAAGACGTAGGATGCTATGCGGGCGCCGTTCTTGCAGGTGGCGTAGAGGCTGAAGGTCACGTCCTCGACCGTCTTCGGGTCGCCATTACCCTTGCATCCGTCGAGTTCGCTCCAGCGCTGGATTGCGGTCTTGAACCCGTATTGCCAGTAGGGCTTGCCGCCGCCGGCATAGGGGTTGGCATCGTCCTTCTCGCCCGCGAAGGCCATGATGGAGATCGGCTTGGCTGGCGAGCAGTTCTCCGCATCCGGCCCCCACTTGCCGTCGATTTCGACCGGGCGGCCGGCGCGCAGCGAATGCACGAAGCCAGCAGCGGCGAAGTCGTCATTGCCGGCGCAGAGATAGGCCGAAAGCATGCGGCCGCCGCCGGAATAGCCGGAGGCATAGATACGGGCCGGATCGACGCAAAGGGTTTCCTTCACGGTCTCCACCGCCCGCTCGATATAGGCGATCTCGTCGAGGCCGCCGGGCTGAGTGGTCACATAGGGCACGTTCCAGGCATAGGTGCCGGAAGAACTGCCGGCCAGGCTGCCCTGCAGCGCCATGACGATGAAGCCGCTCTTTTCGGCGACCTTGTCCCATGAGCTTCTGTCAAGCTGACCTTCAGGATTGCTGTGGCTGCCATGGAAATCGAAAACGACCGGAACCTTCTCCTCGCCCGTATAGGAAGACGGAACGAAGTAGACGGCCGATCGCGCGACGCCTTCGCTCTCGATGCTGATCGAGTGGCGCCCCGGCTCCATGGGCTCGCCGCATCCGGCATAGGCGCCGCTGGCAGCCAAGAAAAAAGCCCCTACCGCGATGGCGCGAGTAAGAGCGGTGTTGGAAAAGGTACCGGCAACACGAGCAAAATCCATCAGCGCCTCATCATGGGTGCGAAAGTGGTGTCAGCAATATGCAAGGGTCCGCCTCAGAGTGTTCCAAGCTTACATGGAACGCTCTCTACGCCGCCTAGGTAACATATATAAGCTGACAACGAAACGCACGAAGTGCTGCGGCCCGATACAAACATTCACCATGGAAATACTAGGACTACACAGTCAGATGCCGCCTTGCTTCTGCCGTATCCAATGTCTCGGCGGCGCCTTGATGCACAATTTCGCCACGATCCATGATGTAAACCTGATCGGCAAGCTCGCGGCAGAAGTCGAGATACTGTTCCACAAGCAGGATGGCCATGCCGGTGGAGTCGCGGAGATAGCGGATCGCCCGGCCGATGTCCTTGATGATCGAAGGCTGGATGCCTTCGGTCGGTTCGTCGAGCACCAGGATCTTCGGGCGCGTGACCATGGCGCGGCCGATCGCCAGCTGCTGCTGCTGGCCGCCGGAGAGATCGCCGCCGCGCCGACCGAGCATGGTTTTCAAGACGGGAAACAACGAGAAGATCTCATCCGGAATGGACCTTTCCTTCCGGGAAAGCGGCGCGTAGCCGCTTTCGAGGTTTTCCTGCACGGTGAGCAGCGGGAAGATTTCGCGGCCCTGCGGCACGTAGCCGATGCCGTGCTTGGCGCGGGCATAGGGAGGCAGCCCGTTCAGCACTTCGTTGTGAAAGCTGATCGTGCCGGCACTGACCGCGTGCTGGCCGGTAACGGCGCGCAGAAGAGAACTCTTTCCCACGCCGTTGCGCCCCAGCACGCAGGTTATCTTGCCCATCTCGGCTGAGATCGAGACGCCACGCAACGCCTGCGCCGCGCCGTAGTGGAGGTTGATATTATCGACCGTCAGCATGTTCACCGCCCCAGATAATTCTCGATCACCTTCGGATCGTTCGACACGAAATCGATCGAACCTTCGGCGAGCACGGAGCCTTCCGCGAGGCATGTCACCTTGACGCCGAGTTCGCGGATGAAGCCCATGTCGTGTTCCACCACGACGACGGAACGCGTCTTGGCGATCTCCTTCAGGAGCTCCGCGGTCTCGGCGGTTTCCGCGTCCGTCATGCCGGCCACCGGCTCATCGACCAGGAGCAGCTTCGGTTCCTGGGCGAGCAGCATGCCGATCTCCAGCCATTGCTTCTGGCCATGCGAAAGGTTGGCTGCAAGCTCGTCCTTGCGGTGGCTCAGGCGGATGGTCGAGAGGATTTCCTCGATGCGCGCCTTGTCTTCCGGCGAGAGCGTATAGAACAGCGTCGCGAAGACGCCGCGGTCGCGGTTGAGCGCCAGTTCCAGATTGTCCCAGACCGTATGGCTTTCGAAGACGGTCGGCTTCTGGAATTTCCGGCCGATGCCGAGCTGGGCGATATCGGCCTCGTCCTTTTTCGTCAGGTCGATCGCATCCTCGAACAGCACCGTACCGGTATCCGGCCTCGTCTTGCCGGTGATGATATCCATCATCGTCGTCTTGCCGGCGCCGTTCGGGCCGATGATCGCGCGCAGTTCTCCCGGCTCGACCACGAAGGAAAGCGAATTCAGCGCCTTGAAGCCGTCGAAGGAGACCGAGACGTTTTCGAGATAGAGCAGACTTTTCTGTCTTGTTTCGGAAATCGTGTTCATCATCCGCCTCCTCGCCTATTCCGCCGCCTGAGCCTGCACGACCGGCGCCGCCTCGTCCCTGCCTTTTTCAGCCTCTGCCGCAGCCTTGATGGCCTTGCGAGCCTTCAAGCCATGCTGGACCGTGCCGACGATGCCCTTCGGCAGGAAGAGCGTGACGGCGATGAAGAGGCCGCCGAGCGCATAGAGCCAGATTTCCGGAAAGGCACCGGTGAAGAAGCTCTTTCCGGCATTCACCAGCACCGCTCCGATGATCGGTCCTACAAGCGTGCCGCGGCCGCCGACCGCCGTCCACACGACCACTTCGATGGAATTGGCCGGTGCGAATTCGCCCGGATTGATGATGCCGACCTGCGGCACGAAAAGCGCGCCGGCAATGCCCGCCATCATCGCCGAGACAACGAATGTGAAGAGCTTGATGTTTTCCACCCTGAAGCCCAGAAAACGAACCCGGCTTTCGGCATCGCGCACCCCGACCAGCACCTTGCCGAACTTCGAACGGACGATCGCCGAAGCGATGAGGAGGCAGAGCGCCAGCATGATCGCTGACATGGCGAAGAGAACCGCACGCGTGCCGTCCGCCTGAACCGGGAAGCCCAGGATATCCTTGAAGTCGGTCAGGCCGTTATTGCCGCCGAAACCCATGTCGTTACGGAAGAAGGCGAGCAGCAGCGCATAGGTCATCGCCTGGGTGATGATCGAGAGATAGACGCCGTTCACCCGGCTGCGGAAGGCGAACCAGCCGAAGATGAAGGCAAGCAGGCCGGGCACGACCACCACCATCGCCATGGCGAAGACGAACCAGTCGAAACCATGCCAGAACCACGGCAGCTCCTTCCAGTTCAGGAACACCATGAAATCCGGCAGGACAGGGTTGCCGTAGACGCCGCGCGAGCCGATCTGGCGCATCAGGTACATGCCCATTGCATAACCGCCGAGCGCGAAAAAGGCGCCGTGGCCGAGCGAGAGGATGCCGCAGTAACCCCAGACGAGATCGAGTGCGAGCGCCAGCAGCGCATAGCAGAGATATTTGCCGAACAGCGACACGGCATAGGTCGGGATATGCAGCGCGCTGTCCGGCGGCGTCAGGAGATTGAGCGCCGGAACGAGGATCGCGATACCCAGCAGGATGGCGATGGCGACGACGATCTTGCCTTCGAGAGCGCGGAAAACAAAGCCGGAAATCATGCTTCCACCGCCCTTCCCTTGAGCGCGAAGAGACCGCGCGGACGTTTCTGGATGAAGAGGATGATGAGGACCAGAACCAGGATCTTGCCGAGCACCGCACCAACCGATGGTTCAAGAAACTTGTTGAGAACGCCGAGCGAGAGCGCGCCGACCAGCGTGCCCCAAAGATTGCCGACGCCGCCGAACACCACGACCATGAAGCTGTCGATGATGTAGCTCTGGCCGAGATTCGGCGAGACGTTGTCGATCTGGGAAAGCGCCACGCCCGCGATACCGGCGATGCCGGAGCCGAGCGCGAAGGTGAAGGCATCGACCCAGGGCGTCCTGATGCCCATCGAGGACGCCATGCGTCGGTTCTGGGTGACGGCGCGCATGTTGAGACCGAAAGCAGACTTCTTCAGCAGCACCAGCAGCGCCACGAAGATCGACATGGAGAAAAGGATGATCCACATGCGGTTCCAGGTGATCGTCATGCCGCCCACCGGAAACGAACCGGACATCCAGGAGGGGTTGCCGACCTCCTGGTTCGTCGGCCCGAAGATCGAGCGTATCGTCTGCTGCAGGATGAGCGAAACGCCCCAGGTGGCGAGCAGGGTTTCGAGCGGCCGACCGTAGAGGAAGCGAATGACGCCGCGCTCGATCACCAGGCCGACGGCGCCGGTGACGAGGAAGGCGACGGGCAGCGCTATCGCCAGAGACCAGTCGAACAGGTTTGGCGCGTTGTCGCGGATCACATCCTGCACCACGAAGGTCGAATAGGCGCCGAGCATGACCATTTCGCCATGCGCCATGTTGATGATGCCCATGACGCCGAAGGTGATCGCAAGGCCGATTGCGGCAAGCAGCAGGACGGAGCCGAGCGACAGGCCATACCAGACGTTCTGCGCCATGTCCCAGAGTTGCTGTTCGCTCTCGATCGCAGCGATGGCCGCATCGAGATCCCCTTTGAGGCCGGCGTCGATCGAGCCGGAAACGGAATTCAGGATGCCGAGCGAGTTGCGGCCTCCGAGATTTTTGATGGTTTCGATGGCGGCACGCTTTTCGTCGATGGAGCGGTCGGAGGAGAGAACCGAAACGGCCCGTGCTTCCTCCATGCGCGCCTTGACTTCCTTGTCCGTCTCCTTGGCGAGCGCGGCCTCGACCAGATCGAGGTTTTCCGGGCTTGGCGAGCGCAGCACGGCATCGGCTGCCTGCAGCCGCACGGCCCGATCCGGGCTCAGAAGCGTGAGGCCGCCCATGGCGGAGCGGATGACCCGGCGCAGATTGTTGTTGACCTTGATCTTGGTGACGGCGTTCTTGGCCGCCTGCCCGGCGGAAGTGCCCGTCAGCGGATCGATCAGCTCGAAACCGGAACCGGCGGTCTTGGCGATGAAGACGAGATTGTCGGATTTGCGGAAATAGAGATCGCCTTCGGCAAAGGCGTTGAGCGCCGGTACGACCCGGGCGTCGCCGCTCGCGGCGATCTGGCCGAGCAGTTTTTCGGCTTCGTTGAAATCGGCTTTGGCCAATGCATCGATCAAAGGTCTGGGATCGCTCTGCGCGAAAGACGGCGCGGCGAAGGAAAGGATCAGACAGGCAAGAAAAGCCTGGAGAAGAGATTTCAATGTCATGATATCGCCCCTGTCCGCCGACCGGAACGTCCCCCTCGTCTGAAACCCTGAGGCCGGAGGAACGACTGGCGGAGACGCCGCAATTCCCTCTCCCCGACCTCATTCAGGGCGGGGAGAGGGTCTGACCGGGGGCCAAACCCCCAGCCCCTCAGGTTTCACCCATCAGGATCAGCTACCCTTGCCGCCGCACTTGCCGGAAGCAACGTTGAAGTTGCCGCAGGACATCGGCTTGCGCCAATCGGAGATCAGGTTCTTGGAATCAGGCAGGTAATCGGACCATTCGTCACCGACGACGGCAGGCGTTTCCTGGACGATTTCGAACTGGCCGTCCGCCTGGATTTCACCGATCAGCACCGGCTTGGTGATGTGGTGGTTCGGCATGACGGTGGATGTGCCGCCCGAAAGGTTCGGAACGGAAACGCCGATGATGCTGTCCAGAACCTTGTCGGTATCGGTGGTGCCGGCGGCTTCGACGGCCTTTACCCAGGCACTGAAGCCGATATAGGCAGCTTCCATCGGGTCGTTTGTGACGCGCTTGTCGTTCTTGGTGAAGGCCTTCCATTCCTTGATGAAATCGGCATTGACCTCGGCATCGACGGACTGGAAGTAGTTCCAGGCGGCGAGATGGCCGACGAGCGGCTTGGTGTCGAGACCGGCAAGTTCTTCTTCACCGACGGAGAAGGCCACGACCGGGATGTCTTCAGCCTTGATGCCCTGGTTGCCGAGTTCCTTGTAGAAGGGAACGTTGGCATCGCCGTTGATGGTCGAGACGACGGCGGTCTTCTTGCCGGCGGAGCCGAACTTCTTGATGTCCGAGACGATCGTCTGCCAGTCGGAATGACCGAACGGCGTGTAGTTGACCATGATGTCGGATTCGGCCACGCCCTTCGACATCAGGTAGGCCTTGAGGATCTTGTTGGTCGTCTGCGGATAGACATAGTCGGTGCCGGCCAGAACCCAGCGCTGCACGCCTTCGCTTTCGGCCAGGTAATCGACGGCCGGAATGGCCTGCTGGTTCGGCGCGGCACCCGTATAGAAGATGTTGCGCGAGGATTCTTCACCCTCGTACTGGACCGGGTAGAAGAGGATCGAGTTCAGCTCTTCGAAGACCGGCAGCACCGACTTGCGCGAAGACGAAGTCCAGCAGCCGAAAACGGCGGCGACCTTGTCCTGGGAGATCAGCTGGCGAGCCTTTTCCGCAAACAGCGGCCAGTCGGAGGCCGGGTCGACCACGACGGCTTCCAGCTTCTTGCCGAGTACGCCGCCCTTCTTGTTCTGCTCCTCGACGAGCATCAGCATGACATCCTTGAGGGTGGTCTCAGAGATGGCCATGGTGCCCGAAAGCGAGTGCAGAACGCCGATCTTGATGGTGTCGTCTGCGGCGAAGGCGCCGGAAAGCGCCGTCGTCGACATGACGGTTGCGAGCAATGCGCCAGCAAACTTTGCCTTGAAAGTCATTGGTTCGAACCCCTCTTCTCGTTCGTCCGCAACGAAAACTTTAACCGTTGCCTAAACGACTATCGGGTGCTGCATCGCAAAACCGTATACGTAAAATGACGTAAGGCAGGGGGAGAAGCGGGAAGGTCGGAACGTGTGCGAGCGTTATGACCTCCGAGGTAATCGACCTGCCGTTTCTGCAAGGCTATTCCGGCTGTAGAGAACAGAAAGGATCAGCCATGCCCGTCACCTATGTCATCCGCTTCGATATTGTCCCGAGCGAGCGGGAGCGCTTCATGGCACTGCTCAACGGCGTGCTGGACGCCATGCGGCACGAGCCGATGTTTCATCAGGCGGTACTGCATGCCGATCCCGAAAACGAAAACCGCATGATGCTCTACGAGACATGGGAGGATCATCAGGACGTATTGGACGTGCAGCTAAAGCGCCCCTATCGCGAGGCTTGGCACGCGGCCCTTCCCGATCTCCTCGCCGGGCCTCGCGACATTTCGATCTGGCATCCGATCCGCAACGACCACGCTGCTTGATTGCGCCCACAGCGCGAGTTCGCGATCCTCATCCGCCGTATGGATGTGTTGATGCCGACCGTCTTGAGGTTCATTGTCCGGCTTCCACCCTGTGCTTCGAGGGCATCGAAATGAAGCGCGCGCTGTTTCTGGGCATGATTGCCGTTGCCGGCTCGCTGGTCGGAGCCGTGGCTTTCATCGCCGGCCAGACCAAGGTCCCGCCGGAAGCGATCCAATCCTCGGTCATCCGTGCTCCCGAACTCATCGAGGCCGCCTGGAAACTGCCGGTGGCGGCAACCTTCGGCACCGGGGTCACCTGGCAGACGAACGGATCCCGCTGTGGGCCGGCGAGCATCGCCAACGCTTTCCGTTCGGTCGGTGAAGAAGAGACGACGGAGGCCGAGGTTCTGGACGGAACCGGCATGTGCTGGACGGGCTACTGCATCATGGGACTGACGCTGGATGAGCTCGCCGGGCTTGCTCAGAAAAAAACCGAACGGAAGGTCGCCATTCTCCGCGACCTGACGGTCGATGAGTTCCGGGAGCACATGAAGCGCGCGAACGATCCGGACCGCCGCTACATCGTCAACTTCACACGAGAGAAGATCTTCGGCGCAGGCGCCGGTCATCATTCCCCGATCGGAGGATATCTTGAGGCCGAGGACATGGTGTTCGTTCTCGATGTCAATGAGAACTACAGGCCCTGGTTGGTCGAGACGGAGCGTCTGTTCTCGGCAATGAACACATTTGATGGAGACAGCAAGCGGGGCTTACTTCTGATCGAGTAGAAGCGCCGAATCCCGATCCGGTTGAAACGAAGTGGGCAATAGGGCCCGCTTCACGCGGCATAGGTCCTATGCCGGGAACAATTCCGCCAGTGAACAATTGCCCTCCCCGACCAGCCTATTCGAGGAGTTTTCCCGTGATCAACGACCTCTGGTACAAGAACGCCGTCATCTATTGCCTGTCCGTCGAGACCTTCATGGACGCCAATGGCGACGGGGTCGGCGATTTCGAGGGGTTGGAACGGCGCCTCGACTACCTTTCCGGCCTCGGCGTCAACGCGATCTGGCTGATGCCGTTCCAGACCTCGCCTGGGCTCGACGACGGTTACGATGTCTCGGATTACTATAACGTCGATCCCCGCTACGGCACGCTCGGCGATTTCGTCGAATTCACCCACGGGGCGAAGCAGCGCGGCATCCGGGTGCTGATCGACCTCGTCGTCAACCACACATCGGACCAGCATCCCTGGTTCAAGCAGGCACGAAGCAACCCGGACTCTCCTTACCGCGACTGGTACATCTGGTCGGACAAAAAACCGGCCAACGCCGATGAGGGTATGGTCTTCCCTGGCGTGCAGGAATCGACCTGGACCTATGACGAGAAAGCCAAGCAGTATTATTTCCACCGATTCTACCACTTCCAGCCGGACCTCAACACATCCAATCCGATGGTGCAGGCCGAGATCCTCAAGATCATGGGTTTCTGGATCCAGTTGGGCGTCTCCGGCTTCCGGGTCGATGCCGTTCCTTTCGTGATCGCCCAGAAGGGGGCAGACGTGAAACGGCCGCGATCGCAATACGAAATGCTGCGCGGCTTCCGCGAATTCCTGCAATGGCGGCTAGGGGATTCAATTTTTCTGGCGGAAGCCAACGTCGTGCCGAAGACCAATCTCCAGTATTTCGGCCACGACAGCGACCGGATGCAGATGATGTTCAACTTCCACGTCAACCAGGCGCTGTTCTATGCCATGGCGAGCGGGGATTCGCGGCCGCTTGCCAAGGCGCTGGACGCGACGCGGGAAAAGCCTTCCACGGCACAATGGGGCATCTTCCTGCGCAACCATGACGAACTCGATCTTGGCCGGCTGACGGAAAAGCAGCGGGAAAAGGTTTTCGAAGAATTCGGGCCTGACAAAGACATGCAGCTTTATCATCGGGGCATCAGGCGTCGGCTGGCGCCGATGCTGGAGGGCGACCGCCGCCGGCTTGAACTCGCCTATAGCCTGATGTTCTCCCTTCCCGCCACACCGGTGATCCGCTACGGCGACGAGATCGGCATGGGAGACGACCTCAGCCTGCCCGAGCGCAACTGCGCCCGCACGCCCATGCAATGGTCCCCCGAGCCGCATGGCGGCTTCACCAAAAGCGACAAGCCGATACTGCCTGTCATCAAGGACGGAGCCTTTGGATACTCCTACGTCAACGTCGCCGATCAGAAGCGGGAGGCCGAGTCCATGCTCAACTGGACCGAGCGGCTGATCCGGATGCGCAAGGAGACGCCGGAAATCGGCTGGGGCGAATGCACGGTGGTGGATACCGGCGACGACGGCGTGTTGGCCCTGCGTTTCGACTGGCGCAACAATTCGGTTCTGACGGTGCACAACCTGCTGTCGAGGCCCGCAGAAATTCACTTCGATGCCGGCATCGGCGAAGAAGGGCGCCTCTTGATCGACATCGCCGACGGCGGTAACAGCCGCGCCGACAAAAACGGTCGCCACCGCCTTCTGCTCGACGCCTATGACTACCGCTGGTTCCGCCTTGGCGGCCTGGACTATCTGCTGAAACGCGAGGAAATTTGACCCGCGGTCACTCGACCATCCGCAGTTCCCGCACCCCGCGGCCGAGCTTTTGGCGCAGCAGCGCCCGAAGCGTTACGCCGTCGGCGTAACCCACCAGCGCGGCAATCTCGTCCGGGCTCTTGTCGCTGGTTTTCAGGAGATGCACGGCGCGTTCGACGCGCAGGTCCTGGAAATAGGAGAGCGGGGTTTTGCCGAGCACCTGCTCCAGACGCCGGGCGAGCGTCCGCTTGCTGGCTCCGACGGCATCGGCCGCCTGGTCAAGCGAAAAACCGTCCGAAAGCCGGCCGCGAGCCCAGCGCTCGAACTTTTCCACGAGCGGATCGGCATGCGCCAGATGGTCGGAAATGACATAGGCCGATTGCGCCGGCCGGCTGTCGACGATCAGATAGCGCGCGACGAGGCTCGCGAGCTCGGGGCTCGCCTGCCGCACCAGCCAGAGCGCCATGTCCAGATGGCCAAGCGCGGCACCCGCCGTGACGAGCGGACCGGATTTCACCAGCATGCTTCCGTCTTCGAGACGGACGCCCGGGTAACGCTGGCGAAAGAGCGGTGCCAGCCACCAGGTGGTCGTCGCCTTCTGTTCGTCCAGCAGTCCGGATTCGGCGAGCACGAAAGTACCGATGCAGGCGGCGGCGATGTTCGCGCCACCGTCCCTCGCCTGCCGGAGCGCTGCAATGGCATCCCGAACATCCGGTCGCTCCAGCGCGGGCAACAGCAGATCCGGCATCTTGTAGCCGAGCGCGGGCACAACGAGCCATCCGCCTTCGCCCGGATGGACCGCGCCGGAAAGCGGCACGGCAAAACCTTGCGAGGTCAGGACCTTCTTCCGCATGCCGACGACGGATAGCTCGAAGGGCGGCACGTTCAGCGACAGCATCGCGGCGAGTTCGTTGGCGGTCGTAAAGACGTCGAGGATCGCGGAAAGCCCCGTGTCGAAAACACCATCCAGGGCGAGCACCTGCAGCTTCATGGCAACATCCATATCCGGAATGTCAATATTGACAATAGCAGGAACCACCGCATTCCGCCATGATGGCTCGAAAGGATGAGGACACCGCCATGAGCATCGACGTCACAACGATCGGTTTCACCAAGACGACGGCCGAGGATTTCTTCGGCCGGATCAAGTCCGCAGGGGTGAGACGAATGATCGACGTGCGGCTACACAACACCTCGCAGCTTGCAGGCTTTGCCAAGTCCGATGACCTCGCCTTTTTCCTGAAGACGATCTGCGGCGCAGCTTACATACACCAGCCCCAGCTCGCGCCCACCGAAGAACTCATGACCGCTTTCAAGAAAAAGAAGGGTGACTGGAACATCTTCCAGAATGATTTCATGAACTTGATGGCGGAACGTAAGGTGGAGAGTCACTTGAAGCCGGATGAATTCGACGGCTCCTGCCTGCTCTGTTCCGAGGACAAGCCGCATCACTGCCACCGACGGCTCGTCTGCGACTACCTGAACGGCAAATGGGGCGGCAGGCTGAACGTCCGGCACCTCTGAACCCACCATCCGCAGCTACATTCTTGAGTGCGCCGGGAGCCCACCTTCCGGCGAAGGGAGCATTTTGCCATGACCTACGAGACTATGCTCGCGATCGGACTTTTCTCGCTTGTCGGTTCGGTGACGCCGGGACCCAGCAATTTCATGCTGCTCGTCTCCGGCACGAATTTCGGCTTCTGGCGGACGGTACCGCAGATCCTCGGCATTACCATCGGCTTTTCGTCGGTCTTGCTGGCGGTCGGTTTCGGGCTCGGAAGTCTGATAACAGCCTATCCACCGCTGGGGCTGGCGCTCAAGATCGCCGGCGGCGCCTATCTGCTCTACCTCGCCTGGCGGATCGGCATGTCGCGGACCGTCTCGAACGGCGAGATGGATGCCGCTCGGCCGCTGACCTTCCTGGAATCCGCCGCCTTCCAATGGGTGAAT
This sequence comes from Hyphomicrobiales bacterium, assembly GCA_900469955.1. Lineage (GTDB taxonomy): Bacteria > Pseudomonadota > Alphaproteobacteria > Rhizobiales > Rhizobiaceae > Neorhizobium. The sequence continues at coordinate 33,309 of UBYX01000043.1, forward strand.
CCGAAGGCCTGGATCGCCGCGCTGACGGCCATGGCGGCCTATGCGAATGCGGAAAACCCGTTTCTGTCGGTGATGCTGGTTACGCTCGTCATCGCCGTCGTCAATCTGCCGACCGTGTCGATCTGGGCGGGCTTCGGTGTGATGCTGCGGCGGTTCCTGTCCGACCCCACGAAACTCAAATGGTTCAACATCACGATGGGACTGCTGCTCGCCGCCACGCTCTGGCCGCTGATGCGCTAGGCAGCGGTGCCGCGTAGACTGATGCGGCACCGCTGAAGGTTTGGGTCGCTGCGGTTACTCCGTCACCCCGGGGCGATTGCGCCACGCTTCGGCCTGGGCGTAGAACTTCTTTTCCCATTCCTTGTGGTTATCGAGGCCTTCCTTGATGAAGGGCGTGAAGATCGCCATGTGCATCAGCAGCCAGTTCACCAGCCGCGCCGGAAATCTCAGCGGCTTGACGAAGTCCACGAAGAGCACCACCCGCGTCTTGTCCGTATGGTTCCAGGCCTCGTGCTCGTAGGCGTCGTCGAAGATCAGGGCCTTGCCCTCTTCCCAATGGCAGATCTGATCCTTGACCCGGATCGCAAGCTTGTCGCGCGGTTCCGGCACGATCAGGCCGAGATGCAGCCGCAGGACTCCGTTATAAGGGCCGCGATGGGGCGGCAGGTGCTTGCCCGGCTCGAAGATCGAGAACATCACGGTCGTGAGGCCCGGGATCTTCTGCATCGCTTTCCAGGTTTCGGGGCAGGCCTGGATATTCTGCTCGGATTTGACGCCGAAGCCGAGCAGGAAGAACGTCTTCCAGCCTTTGTCGGTGGAGATCGTCTTCACGTCTGTGGAAATGTCCTGAAAGGTCGGCAACTCGTCCTTGCGGACGAGGATCCGGTCCAGCTCGGCACGGATCGCCGGCGCCGCCTTTTCGATCTCCGCCGCCCAGGGAAATGTGGCGTTGTCATAAACCGGCGGATTGCCGAGTTTCGCATATCTGAAGTTCAATCGCTCCGCCCAGGCGACGATCGACATGAAGAAACGGGTGACCGGACTCGGACGCTCCATCGGCGCGATGCCGGTAGTGCCGAAACTCTGTTCTGGTTCAGGGATGGTGGGGGATGACGGTTTCACGGAAATGCGCCTGACAATATCGTTGATGTGAAGCGTTAAAGGCACTTGCCGCCATACCTTTTCCGCCTGGGTTAGCGTTTGTTGACATGGGATGTCATGTTCCAGCTTGCAAGCGTCTGTGTCGCAGTTGTGGCGGCCTGGAACATTATTGCTACGGCTGTGGCAGAAGGCTCCGGGCGGCGAGCGCCGAACCAATGATGCCCCTGCCCCTTCCCGTACGGGCCAGTCGAAGTCAAAACTATGCTTCGCACCTGCGAAAGCGTACTTGCAAAACATTGCGCCACAGCCGAAAGTGCCTAATAGACAGTCTTCCCTCTCAAGGTGCTAGAAATTAGGCATGGCAGCGCGGCAACGCATCATCCCGGTCCGGCGGGAATACAATCGTTGGGTCGCCAACCAGACGCTGGAAGACTACGCGCTGCGGTTTACCGCCAAAAGCGCCCGCCGCTTTTCCTCCAGCCGCATTTCGCAAACGGCAATCGGGGCGATTTCCTTTCTGGCGCTGGAAGCGATCGGCGGAGCGATCACCCTTTCCTACGGCACCACCAACGCCTTCTTCGCAATCGTCGCTGCCGCGATTGCCATGCTCCTCATTGGCCTGCCGATCAGCCGTTATGCGATCCGCCACGGGGTCGACATCGACCTTCTGACCCGCGGCGCGAGTTTCGGTTATATCGGTTCGACGATCACCTCGCTGATCTACGCCAGCTTCACATTCATGCTGTTTGCGATCGAAGCCTCGATCATGACCGGCGCGCTCGATCTCGCCTTCGGAATCCCGCCCTGGATCGGCTATATGATCAGCGCCGCGGTGGTAATCCCGCTCGTCATCTACGGCGTACAGTTGATCTCCCGCTTTCAACTGGTGACCCAGCCCTTCTGGATCGTGCTGAACATCCTGCCTTTCGTCTTCATCGCCTTCCTCGATTGGGAAAAGTTCGACCTCTGGCGCGCTTTTGCCGGCGTCAACCATTCCAATGCCGAGGTTGGCGGGGCCGCACCCTTCGACCTCCTCGAGTTCGGAGCGGCCTCGGCAGTCATCCTCGCGCTGATGCCGCAGATCGGCGAGCAGGTCGACTTCCTCCGCTTCCTGCCCTCGGAAGGCGTGCGGAAATGGCGCCACCGGCTCGCTGTATTCCTTGCAGGCTCCGGCTGGGTGGTCGTCGGGGTGCCGAAGCTTCTGGCGGGTTCCTTCCTGGCCGTCCTCACGCTCTCTACGGGCGTGCCGATCAGCGAGGCCGCCGACCCGGCGCATATGTATCTCGCGGCCTTCGGCTACATGATCCCGAACGAAACGGCGGCGCTGCTTCTGATGGCCGCCTTCGTGGTCGTCTCGCAGCTCAAGATCAACGTGATGAACGCCTATGCGGGCTCGCTCGCCTGGTCGAACTTCTTCTCGCGGCTGACCCACAGCCATCCGGGCCGCGTCGTCTGGCTTGTCTTCAACGTACTGATCGCGTTGCTGCTGATGGAGCTCGGCATCTACCGGCTGCTGGAAGCCACCCTCGGCGTCTTCTCGATCGTCGCCATGGCCTGGCTCTGCACCATCTCGGCGGATCTTTTCATCAACAAGCCGCTTGGCCTGGCGCCTCCCGGCATTGAGTTCAAGCGCGCTCATCTCTACGACGTCAATCCCGTCGGCCTCGGCGCGATGTTCGGCTCCGCCGGCGTGGCGCTGGCCGCCCATTTCGGCCTGTTCGGCGCGTTGATGGCCTCACTCGCCACCTATGTGACGCTCATCGCATTCGTCATCTCTCCGGCAATCGCCTTCGCCACGCGCGGCAAATTCTACCTGGCGAGAAAACCGCGCCAGAGCTGGAAAACCCTGGGCTCGATCACCTGCTCCATATGCGAGCATCCTTTCGAGCACGAGGACATGGCCTGGTGTCCGGCCTATGCGGCACCGATCTGCTCGCTCTGCTGTTCGCTCGACAGCCGCTGCCATGACATGTGCAAGCCCCGCGCCCGGCTCAATACCCAGGTCGGCACCGTCGCCCGCACGGTCCTGCCGGAAAGCGTCATCGCCCGTCTCACCACCCGCCTCGGGCGTTATGCGACGACAGCGGTGCTGTCGGTCTCCGCAATCGGTGCGCTTCTCGGGATGATCGCCCATCAGGTGGGCCGGGCGACCCCCGCCAATGCCGAGGTCATCTATGGGACGGTGACGATCGTCTTCTTCGTCTTCGCCATCATTGCCGGCATAGTCTCCTGGTTCTACGTGCTCGCCCATGACAGCCGGGTGGTGGCCGAGGAGGAATCCTCCCGCCAGAATACGCTGCTGCTCAAGGAAATCGCCGCCCACAAGAAGACGGACGCGGCACTGCAGGACGCCAAGGAAACGGCCGAGGCCGCCAACCGCGCCAAGAGCCGCTATGTCGTCGGCCTGTCCCACGAATTGCGCACGCCGCTCAACGCCGTGCTGGGATATGCGCAGATCCTTGAGCGGGACGAAACCATCCCCCCGCCCCGGCAATCGGCGATCAAGGTCATCAAGCGCTCCGCCGACCACCTTTCCGGCCTGATCGACGGCTTGCTCGACATTTCCAAGATCGAAGCGGGCCGGCTGCAGGTCTATTCCAACGAGATCAATATCCAGGATTTTCTGGATCAGATCGTAGAGATGTTCGGGCTGCAGGCGCAGGCCAAGGGCCTGGAGTTCGAGCACGAGCGCGCCCGTTCGCTGCCGCAATATGTGCGCACCGACGAAAAGCGGCTGAGGCAGATCCTCGTCAACCTGCTTTCCAATGCGATCAAGTTCACCGACGAAGGCAAGGTGAGATTCGAGGTCGCCTACCGCAGCCAGGTCGCGACCTTCACCGTTTCCGATACCGGCCGCGGCATCGCCGAAAAGGATCTCTCCCGCATCTACGAACCCTTCCAGCGCGGCGAGGCGGAGAGCATCCGCCCCATGCCGGGGCTCGGCCTCGGCCTCACCATCACCCAGCTCCTCACCAACACGCTGGGCGGCGAGATCGCCGCCGCCAGCACCAAGGGGGAAGGGTCGATCTTCAAGGTGCGACTGATGCTATCGGCCGTCGAGCGGCCCAACACGGCACCCGCCGCCGAAAAGAAGATTGTTTCCTATACCGGCCCGCGACGCACCGTCATGGTCGTCGACGACAACGAGGACCACCGCGACCTGATGCGCGAATTGCTCGTGCCGATGGACTTCGTGGTGCTGACGGCCAATAGCGGGCCGGATTGCCTGACGCTCATTGAGGGCGTGACGCCGGACCTCTTCCTGGTCGATATCTCCATGCCCGGCATGAGCGGCTGGCAGCTGGTGGCTAGACTGCGCGAAATCGGCCAGACGGCTCCCATTGTCATGCTCTCGGCCAATATCGGCGACAGTTCCGGCGCAAGCTCCGGCGACGAAGGCCACAATGACGCGATCGCCAAGCCCGTCGATATCCGCCGCCTCGTCGACAAGCTCGCCGCCCATCTCGGCCTCGTCTGGGTCTATGAGAGCGACGCTCCGGCTGCTGTTCCCGTGAGCCCCAGGAAGCCGGTCAAAAGTCCGGGGACGAGCCACGTCGAGGACCTTTTGCGGCTGGGCGAAATCGGCTACGTCCGCGGTATCGAAGCAAAGCTCGCCGATCTCGCCAAGCAGGAGGAGCACAAGCCCTTCGCGGAAGAGCTCGGCACTTACGTGCAGGCCTTCGATCTGGCCGGCTACATGAATTTCCTGACCCGCATCGAGCCAGAAAGGACGAGTGATGGCTGAGACTGCCCTGCCCCGCGACATCGTTCTTCTGGTGGACGACAGCCCTGAAGCGCTCGGCTTCCTCACCGAGGCGCTGGAAAAGTCAGGCTTCTCGGTGCTGATCGCCACATCCGGCCAGGCAGCGCTGAACATCGTCGAGCGCATCACGCCGGACCTCATCCTGCTCGATGCCGTCATGCCGGGCATGGACGGTTTCGAAACCTGCCGCAGGCTCAAGATCAACGGCGCGGTGGCGCAGGTGCCGGTGATTTTCATGACCGGGCTGACGGAGACCGAGCATGTGGTCAACGCGCTCGATTCCGGCGGCGTGGATTATCTGACGAAGCCGATCAACATAGACGAATTGCGGGCCCGCATTCGCGTGCATCTCTCCAATGCCCGCTCGGCGCAGAGCGCCCGTGTGGCGCTCGATGCCGCCGGTCGGCACCTGCTCGCCGTCAAGGCCAATGGTGCTATCCACTGGTCGACGCCGCAGGCGACGCGGCTGATCAATGCCGCGACCGGCAGCGACGACGGGCTCGACATCGTCGCCCAGCGGATCAGTGCCTGGATGGCCGAGCGGGACAGGCCGGGCTTTGCGCGGGAGGCCGCCTTTTCATTGACGGAGGACGGCCAGGCGAGCCTGCACTTCTCCTTCCTGGGCGCGATCGGCGCCGACGAACATCTCTTCCGGCTGACAGCCACTAACAAGCGCCCCGACGACGAGGTGCTGCGCCGGCATTTCCCGCTGACCCAGCGGGAATCGGAAGTGCTGCTCTGGATCGCCAAGGGCAAGTCCAACCGGGATATCGGCGATATCCTCGGCCTTTCGTCCCGCACCGTGAACAAGCATCTCGAACAGATCTATGTAAAGCTCGGCGTCGAAAACCGGGCGTCGGCCGCGGTAAAGGCCGCGCATGTGCTGCACGGCGAATAGCCTCTCGCCTCAAAGGCAATGCAGGAAAAAGCAACGTCTTGATAAAGGGCGCAATACGTACGGCCACGCCGGCGGCACCGGCATGGTTGGGAATGGGGCAGGCAGGGGTGATGCGGAGTAGTAGGTAGACTTGATCTGCCTGCCCCGGCCGTTTCCGTGATTTGAAGAGGATTTCCCAGCCCTCGCCCGATCACTTGATCGACCATCACCGGTACCGAGCCGAAAACCCGAGGTGGAGGCCGGTTCGCGAATCCGGTTCCCATCCGATGACGGATACGATTGTCGTCCAGCCATTGTGCGCGGGGATATCAGGACGACGCGATATGTCCCAGCCCATTGGAATAACGGTCGCGAATTTTTCCGACAGGCAGCAAGTCATCCCCGGGGCGGCGGGGTGATCGTCAAAGGAAGGCGTGGCCGCCGGCGATTGTCGCGACCGCCGGCCAAACGCAGAGAAGCCCGGCTTACGGCCGGGCTCCCCTTCAAAATGCGGCTTGGCCAATAACGGCTTAGCTGCCCTGCTGGAAGTAGCTGTACTTGCCGTCCGGGCCCTTCTTCCACTCGTACATGACGTAGCCGGGAAGCTTCGGGTCGCCCTTTTCGTCGAAGGCGATATCGCCGAGAACGGTCTTGAACGGGCCCTTTGCCTTCAGGGTCTTGGCGACGGCTTCGGCGTCGTCGGCCGAACCGGTCGCCTTGATGCCTTCAGCGATGACCTGAACGGCGGCGTAGGAGTAGAGCGTGTAGGCTTCCGGGTTGAAGCCGGCGGCCTTGAACTTGGCAACGAGGTCCTTGTTTTCCGGGCGCAGCGTCGGATCCGGGCCGAAGGTGTTCAGCGTGCCTTCGACGGCGTCGCCGGCGATGGAGGCGAGTTCGTTCGAGACGATGCCGTCACCGGAAACCAGCGTTGCCTTGAGGCCGGCGTCCTTGGCCTGGCGGATGATCAGGCCGGCTTCGGTGTGGAGGCCGCCCCAGTAGATGATCGAAACGCCGGCTTCCTTCATCTTGGAGATGAGAGCCGAGAAGTCCTTGTCGCCGACGTTGACGCCTTCGCGGACAACTTCCTTGACGCCCTTGGCGTTCATCGCCTTCTTGGTTTCTTCGGCAAGACCCTGACCGTAAGGCGTCTTGTCGTCGATGATGGCGATCTTGGCAGTCTTGAACTTGTCGGCGAGGTAAGCGCCGGCAACGCCGCCCTGCTGGTCGTCACGGCCGCAGGTACGGAAGACGTTCCACAGACCACGCTCGGTGAAGGTCGGGTTGGTTGCAGCCGGGGTGATTTCCAGCATGCCGTTTTCGGCATAGACTTCCTGCGAAGCCGGGATCGATACACCCGAGTTGAAGTGGCCGACCACGTACTTCACGCCGTCGGAAGCAAACTTGTTGGCAACCGAAATGCCCTGCTTCGGGTCCGACACGTCGTCGCCGAGGACGATCTTGATCTTCTCGCCCTTGATGCCGCCAGCGGCATTGATATCGGCTGCTGCCTGTTCGGCACCCTTCTGGAGCTGCGCACCAAAGGCGGCGTTCGGGCCCGTGAGCGGACCGCCGACGCCAATAATGATGTCGGCCCATGCGCTACCGCTGAAGGCGACCATAGCCGTCAGCGCAACCGCAGAAAGAAGAGACTTCTTCATCGAGTTACTCCCAATTTTTTAGGTGAGCTGGTTTTTCGAAACCGGGCGCAATACCCACCATCACTGCGCCGGAATTGTTCCACTCTAGGTTACTTATTGTTTCAACCCGGGGCTAATCTGAGGACAGAAAAGAGCGGCTGTCAATCTTTCTTCTTGAAGGAGAAAGCCGAAGTCGGCTCGTAGAGCCAATAGTAATTCTGCACCATCTGACGCGTCCGGCGAATGCGGTATCCGGCGCTGGAGAAGACCAGCAAAATGACCACGTCGAGGACGTAGTAGAAGGCGCTGATAAACGGCCCCTGGAACAGCGCGAAATGCAGAAAACGCATCACCACGCCGAGCAGCAGCGTATAGACGATTACCGTCAGATAGTTGTTCCAACCCTCGGCGGCGGCCTTCCCGGCCCGCCACGCGGTCCAGAAACCGATGATCAGCACGAAGAAACGCAAAAGGTACCGTACCCCGGTATCGCTTTCGAAAAACAGTCCCTGCATCTTAAATTCCTCCGGCCGCCAAAGTCACAACCCTTGCGATCAATGCCGTCCACCTTCGAGATAAGCGGCGCGCACTTCCGGATTGGCGAGAAGCTCCTTGCCGGAACCGCTCATCGTCACCTTGCCGTTGACCATAACATAGGCCCGGTCGGAGAGTTTGAGCGCCGCGAACGCGTTCTGCTCGACGAGGAAGACAGTCAGCCCCTCCTCCTGGTTCAGCTTCTTGATCGCCTCGAAAATGCCCTTGACGATCAGCGGCGCCAGGCCGAGCGACGGCTCGTCGAGCAGGAGCAGCTTCGGCCGCGCCATCAGCGCACGCCCGATCGACAGCATCTGCTGTTCGCCGCCCGAAAGCGTGCCGCCGCGCTGCGTCTGGCGTTCCTTGAGGCGCGGGAAGAGCGTGAAGATCTTCTCGACGTCCTCGTTGAAATATTTGAGGTTGTCGAGGCCTGCTCCCATCTGGAGGTTCTCGTAGACGGTCATGCGCGGAAAGATGCGCCGGCCCTCCGGAGACTGGGCGATGCGGCGGCGCGCGATCAGATGCGTCGGCAGGCGGGTGATATCCTCGCCGTCGAAGATCACCTGTCCGCTGCGAGCCTGCGGGCTGCCGCAGATCGTCATCATCAGCGTCGATTTGCCGGCGCCGTTGGCGCCGATCAGGCTGACGATCTCGCCCTTGTTGACTTCGACATCGACGCCCGCCAGCGCACGGATATTGCCGTAATAGGTCTCGACAGCCTGGACTTTCAGAAGGGACTCGGCCGCCATCAGCGCGTGCCCCCATCGAGTTCTTCCGCAATCACTTCTTCCACCTCGTCATCCTCGACGCCGAGATAAGCGGCGATCACTCGTGGGTCGTTCTTCACATGGTCCGGCGAACCGTCGGAGATCTTCTGCCCGTATTCGAGCACCACGACATGGTCGGAAATCTCCATGACCACCGACATGTCGTGCTCGATCAGCAGGATCGACACGCCTTCATCGCGGATCTGGTGGAGCAGCGTGTTGAGCGCCGCCGATTCGCGCGGGTTGAGGCCGGCCGCCGGTTCGTCGAGGCACAGCAGTTCCGGGTTGGTGCACATCGCCCGGGCGATTTCCAGACGCCGCTGCGCGCCGTAGGGGAGATCGCCGGCCGGGTCGTCGGCGCGATCGGTCAGATCGGCCTTGTCGAGCCAGTATTTCGCCTTTTCGATCGAAGCGTCGACGGCCTTCCGGTAGGCCGGCAGGCCAAGGAGACCGAGGATCGTATAGCCCGACGCCTTCATCAGCGCGTTGTGCTGTGCGACAAGCAGGTTTTCGAGAACCGTCAGACCCGAAAACAGCCGGATGTTCTGGAAGGTGCGGGCAACGCCGGCCAGCTTAGTGATCTCGAAGTCGCGCAGACGTTCCAGCAGGTATTCCTTGCCGTCCTTGCGCTGCAGCGTCAGCATGCCCATGGTCGGCTTGTAGAAGCCGGTGATGCAGTTGAACACCGTGGTCTTGCCGGCGCCGTTGGGGCCGATCAGCGCGGTGATCTCGCCGCGCCGTGCCTCCAGCGACAGGTCGTTGATGGCCATCAGGCCACCGAACTTCATCGACAGGTGCTCAACCTTGAGGATCGTGTCGTTCGTCATAGTCGTCGTCGTTCCGAGAGCCATCAGCCGTGACCCTCCTTGGTAAAGCTTCCTGATACGGCTCTGCGCTCCTTGAGGAAGGCAGTCGGTTCTCGCGATCCGACGAAGCCGCGCGGCTTGAACAGCATGACGATGATCATCGCCAGACCGAACAGCAGCATGCGGTAGAGCTCAGGCGTGAAGTCAGGCCCGAACACGACCTTGAGGAAGGACATTTCGCGCAGCACCTCGGTGCCGCCGACCATCACCACCGCGGCGATCGCGATGCCGGTGAGCGAACCCATGCCGCCGAGAACGACGATCGCCAGAATGACGGCCGATTCCAGGAAGACGAAGCTTTCCGGAGACACGAAGCCCTGGCGGGTGGCAAAGAACGAGCCCGCGAAGCCGCCGAACATCGCGCCGGTCGCAAAGGCTGTCAGCTTGGTGGTGACGGTGTTGATACCGAGCGAACGGCAGGCGATCTCGTCCTCGCGCAGTGCTTCCCAGGCACGGCCGATCGGCATGCGCCGAAGCCGGATGGTGACATAGGCGGTCAGCATGCAGAGCGCCAGGATCACGTAGAACAGGAAGACCTTGTAATAGACCGAGGACGCCGACAGGCCCCACGCCTTGACGAAGTTGTTGGATGCGCCGGCATCGAAGGACCAGATGCCGAAGAACGACGCCTTGGCAATGCCCGAGATACCGAAGGTTCCCTTGGTCACATCCGTCCAGTTGATCAGCACCAGGCGAATGATTTCCCCGAAGGCGAGCGTCACGATAGCGAGATAGTCGCCCCTCAACCGCAGCACCGGAAACCCGAGGATGATGCCCCAGAGCGCGGCGAGAATGCCCGACATCGGCAAAAGCAGCCAGAAGGAAAAGCCGAAATAGGAGGACAGCAGGGCGTAGGAATAGGCGCCGACCGCATAGAAGGCGACATAGCCCAGATCGAGCAGACCGGCGAGGCCGACGACGATATTCAGGCCCCAGGCCAGCATCACGTAGATGAGGATCTGGATGCCGAAGTTGTCGACATATTTCAGCGATCCCTGTTTGCCGACGATCAGCAGCGACAGGAAGGGATAGACCAGCAGAAAGACCAGCGCGATCTTCAGGAAATGCCGATGGAAGAAGCTCTTCTGCTCGGAGATTTCGAGAACGCCGCTCTTCGCCTTGGCAAGCTTGCGCCGATCGATATGCGGCTTGATGAAGCCGACGCTCAGGAAACGGCTGACCGCGGCGACCAGGACGAAAATCGCCAGAAGCCCCCAGCGCGTACGCCATACCAGCGCGTTGTTGATGTCCTGATAGGTCTCGATGCCGACGAACAGCAGGAACATGAGGAAGGCGACGACGCCCGCGAACACGCCTTCCCGCACGGCCTTGGCAAGCACGTTCGGATGACCGGTTTCGGTGGAAGCTGTCATGTTACACCTTCTCCACTTCCGGCCGGCCGAGAATGCCGGTCGGCTTGAAGATCAGCACGAAAGCGAGGATCGCGAACGTGGCCACATCCTTGTAAGCGATGGAGAAATAGGCCGACCACAGCGATTCGATGAGGCCGATCAGCAACCCGCCGAGAACCGCGCCGGGCAATGACCCGATACCGCCGAGAACAGCCGCGGTGAACGCCTTGACGCCCGGGATGAAGCCGTCGTTGAACGAAGCGACGCCATAATACATCAAATACATGGCACCGGCGACGGCCGCGAGCGCCGCACCCATGATGAAGGTGATCGAGATCGTCCGGTCGACGTCGACGCCGAGCAGCGCAGCCATCTTGCGGTCCTGTTCGGTCGCCCGCTGGGCACGGCCGAGCGGCGTCTTGTTGACGATGTACCAGAAGGCAAACAGCAGCACCGCCGTGATGATGACGATGAGGATCTGCTTCAGCGAAATCGTAATGCCGCCGACATGGAAAACGTCGGTCACCAGCGGCGGGATCGGCTTGTTGCGCGGCCCCTGCGTCACCTGGATGAAGTTCGACAGAACGATCGACATGCCGATCGCCGTGATCAGCGGCGCAAGCCGGAACGAACCGCGCAGCGGCCGGTAGGCGACCCGCTCGATCGTCCAGTTCCACAGCCCCGTCATCAGCATGCCGACGACGAGCATCAGCAGCAGAAGCAACGCCACCGGAATGCCGGCGAAGAAGGAGGTGAGGATCAGGAAGACGATGAGGGCGGCAAAGCCGCCGAGCATGAAGATGTCGCCATGGGCGAAGTTGATCATGCCGATGATGCCATAAACCATCGTATAGCCGATTGCCACAAGGCCATAGATGGATCCAAGAGTCAGCCCGTTTATGAGCTGCTGGATAAAATACTCCATATACTTTCCCCCGGATGCGATCTTCGGACGGCCGCATCTCTTGTATTACGCCCCTGGCGGGTTCTTACGTTCTTGACCGCATTCCATACCGGTTTCGCATGAAATGTGAAGACAAAAAGCCGTCAGCAGGGCAAAAACGCGGCACTTCTCAACAATCTGGCGAAGCAAAGATCAAAAATTCCAAAAAACCGGCAGGTTCTGTCAAAAAATTATCCAGTAGCGGCGTTTTCCGCAATTTAACGTCGCGGCAGCATTAACCTTAAGGTCGGAATTCGCTTCACCCGGCAACGGTTTCAGTCTGCGAAGCCCCGCGTCAGCGCATGCGCACTGCCTGCCTCCATAAGTTCATCGAATACAGAGCCGGCAAAGGAGCGCGGGACGAGCAGCTCGAAGGTGTTGCGGCCGGTGCGGGCGACGTTCGCCGCTACATGGCAGCACATCATAGCCGCTGAATGTCCCTCGCCGAATGTATCCGGATGCAGATCCACGGCCAAGCATTTTGAAAGGATCGCCCGGACGCTCGGCCCGGAGATCGCCATCAGGACAAAGCCGTCGCTCTGGTTGACGAACGATGCTCCGGGGATGGCTGTCAGAAATTCGGCCACACTGCCCGCACCCCTCGTCTGTGAAACGGCCAGGAATTCGGAGGGACTGCAGTAGCGCGACGCTATGTCGTCCGCGTTGTGCAAGGCTTCTGCCACGGCCGCCTCGTAGCCCGCATGGGCAAGCACGGAGAAAATCACCGGCCGGCGAATGACGCTCAGATGGTTCGGGTTGGCGTTGGTCTCGAAACCGGAGATATGGTCTTCGAGCACGTGCCGGTGGAGAAGGTTGATCGGCATCGGCGGCCCTCAGAGATGCAGTTTGGCGTTTTGCGGATCGATGAAGACCGGCGGGCAGACTTCCACCAGCACCTCGGCGCCTCGCAGTCCGTCCCAGACCATGATCCGCTCGCCGAACCGCTCCCGACCGGACTTCAACATGGCGAGCGCGACGAAGTGGCCGAGCGTCGGAGAAAAGCAGGCGGAAGAGACGAAACCTTGATCGTTGGCGAGCGAGGGTTTTGCCTGCTCCCTCAAGAGATGCGCCCCTGCCTTGATCTCCTTGTCCGCTTCCACCGGCTTAAGCCCGACGAGCTGCAGCCGGTCGGCCGCCGTCAGCCCGAAACGGGTGGAAAGGCGCTTGCCGATGAAGTCCGGCTTCTGCATCGCCATCAGCCGCCCGAGCCCGACATCGTCGGCGGTCGTGCGGCCTTCGAGCTCAGCGTGAGTGACGTGCCCCTTCTCGATCCGCAACACATTCATTGCCTCGACGCCATAGGCGCAGATGCCTTCTTCGCGGCCGGCTTCCATGATCGCGTCGGCAACTGCCTCACCGTAGCCCGCTGGCACGGCCAGCTCATACGCCAGTTCGCCCGAGAAGGAGATGCGGAACAGCCGCCCCCGCAAGCCGCCGCGCAGCGTCACCTCGCCGGCGGCGAGGAAGGGGAAAGCGGCGTCGGAAATATCGTCCTGGACGATACGGCTCATCACGATACGCGCCTTGGGGCCCGCGACCGACATCTGCGCCCACTGATTCGTGGAGGAGACGAAGCGCACATCGAGCTCCGGCCAGAAGGTCTGTGCGGCAAACTCGAGATGGGAAAGGACCTCCGCCGCATAGGCTGTCGTGGTGGTCATGACATAGTGATAATCGGAAAGCCGGCTGGTGGTGCCGTCGTCGAAGACGATGCCGTCTTCGCGCAGCATCAGACCATAGCGCGCCTTGCCGACCGGAAGCTTCAGGAAACCGTTGGAATAGACGCGGTCCAGAAACTCGGCTGCACCTTTCCCGAAAATCTCGACCTTGCCGAGCGTGGAGACATCGCAGAGGCCGGTGTTTTCCCGGACGTTCAGCACCTCGCGGTCGACGCTTTCGCGCCAGGCCTTTTCGCCTTCGCGCGCAAACCAGGCGGAGCGGTACCAGAGACCGGATTCCACGAACGTGGCGCCGTTTTTCTTCGCCCAGCCATGCAGCGGCGACGTGCGAACGGGGGCCGCATGCTCGGCGCGGGCAGTGCCGGCCAGCACGCCGAAGGAAACCGGAGTATAGAAAGGCCGGAAGGTGGTGGTGCCGATCTCGGCGGGTGACACGCCGCGCATACCGGCGACGATGCCGGCCGTGTTGACATTGCCGAGCTTCCCCTGGTCGGTCGCCATGCCGGCGGTCGTGTATCGCTTTGTGTGCTCGATATGGCCGAAGCCTTCGCGCTGGGCGAGGCCGAGATCACCGACATGCACGTCATTCTGGAAATCCACGAAGGCCTTGTCCTTCGCGCCCGGGACATACCAGAGCGGCGCAAAGGCGGAATCGTATTCGCCCTCGACCTCAGGCACGTCAAGACGCCCCACCAGCCTGCCCAACGCTTCGAGTGCGGCATGCGCTTTGACCGCGCCGTCCTTGAGGCAGTCGCCGAGCGAGGAATGGCCGGCAGCGGATCCGGCAGCCACAAATGCGGCTCCGACATCCGGCGCCAGAAATGCCTGCCTGTCGTCCGACCAGACGGGCTTGGCGCCTCGCTGGCACATCAGATGCACGATCGGCGACCAGCCTCCGGACATCGCCAGCGCATCGCAACCGATCACCTCCTCAAAGCCGGAGCGTTCGAAGATCAGCCCGTCGATCCTGTGCCTGCCGCTGGTCGCGATCACCGATCCGCCGCGGATGACGCGCACGCCCTGCGGCACAGGGTCTGAGGATTGCGACCGCGTATCGATGATGGCGGCAACATCCACGCCGCTCCCAACAAGGTCGGCGGCCGTGCGATAGCCAGAACCGCCGCTTGTGAAGACAGCCACCTTGCCGCCCACGGCGACCCCATACCGGTTGAGATAGGTTCGGACAGCGCCGGCCGTCATCACGCCGGGCTTGTCGTTGCCGCCGAAGACCAGCGGTCGCTCCTCGGCGCCCGCCGCAAGGATCGCGCGCTTCGCCACGATGCGCCACAGTCGCTCGACGGGCAAATCCGGCGAGGGCAAGGCCAAGTGTTTCTGCACCCGCTCCACGGCACCGAACACCATGTCGTCGTACCAGCCGAAAACCGTGGTCCGCGGCATCAGCGTGACATTCGGCAGCGTGGCCAGCTCCTCAACGAGGCCTGCGGCGAAATCCGGCGCTCGCACCCCGCCGATCACGGCGTTTTCCGACAGCAGCGAGCCGCCGAACCTGAACCCCTCGTCCGCCAGGATGACGCGTGCGCCGGCACGGCCGGCGGCAAGTGCCGCCATCAGTCCGGCAGGCCCTGCCCCAATCACCAGCAGATCGCAATGCGCCCAGCTTTTTTCGTAACGGTCCGGATCCGCCTGCATAACGATCTTGCCGAGGCCGGCGGCGCGGCGGATCAGCGGCTCGTAGAGCTTTTCCCAAAAGAGCGCCGGCCACATGAAAGTCTTGTAGTAGAAGCCGGCACCGAGAAACGGCGACAAGTAATCGTTGATCGACGCGACATCATGCTTCAGCGAAGGCCAGCGGTTCTGGCTCGCCGCGACGAGGCCGTTGTAGAGTTCCACGACGGTGGCGCGGACATTGGGCTTGCTGCGAACGCCGGCCCCGATGGTCATCAAGGCGTTGGGCTCGGCCGATCCCGCTGTGACAACCCCACGCGGACGATGGTACTTGAAACTGCGGGCCATCAGCATCTGATCGTTGGCAAGCAACGCCGAGGACAGCGTATCGCCCTCGAAGCCCTTGAAGGCTCTGCCATCGAACGTGAAGGAGAGGGATTGGGCGCGGTTGATCTCACCACCCAAACCGAGACGGTAGGAGGTCATTCGACGCCCCTCACCCGCTCGAAATCGCTCGCATCCATCACGCCGAAAACCTCGTGGGTGAAGTTGTCGCGATCGACCACCAGCCATCTCCGGCAGCCCGCCACATGGTGCCAGTATTCCAGAACGCGGCCCTTCGGATTGTCGCGGACATAGACATAGCGGTGCCAGACCTCGTCCTTTGCCGCCGGCGCCGGGCGCTTCGGCGCGGCAGCACCCCGGATCGAAAACTCTTCCTTGGGTCTGGTGCCGCAATGCGGGCAGGTGATCAGGCTTGCCATGGGATGTCTCAGTGAAGGTTCGGTTGCGGGCCTTTACCGGCCTCGTCGATCATATAGCCGCGCTCGAACCGGTCGAGCCGCATGAAGCGCGAGACGTGGTGCGTCTCGTTCTTGGCGATCAGGTGGGCGAAACAGAAACCGGAGGCCGGCGTCGCCTTGAAGCCGCCGTAACACCAACCGCAGTTGAGGTAGAGATTGTCGACAGGCGTGCGGTCGATGATCGGCGATCCGTCCATCGACATGTCCATCACCCCGCCCCAGCTGCGCAGCACCTTGGCACGAGACAGGCCGGGGATCAGCGACACCCCCTCCTCCATCGTGTGCTCGACGGTCTGCAGGTTGCCGCGCTGCGCATAGGAGGAATAAAAATCGATCTCGGCGCCGAAGACCAGCCCGCCCTTGTCCGACTGCGATATATAGAAGTGTCCGGCGCCATAGGTGATGACGTGGTCGATCACCGGCTTCAGCCCCTCCGACACAAAGGCCTGCAGCACATGGGTCTCGATCGGCAGATCGAGATCGGCCATGCGCCCGACGGTCGTCGTATTGCCGGCCGCCGCCAGAGCGAGCTTGTTGCAGCCGATAAAGCCTTTCGTCGTTTCGACGCCGACGACGAGGCCGTTTTCGCGGCGGATGCCGGTTACCTCGCAGTGCTGGATGATATCGACGCCCCGCTGGTCGGCGCCGCGCGCATAACCCCAGGCGACCGCATCATGCCGCACCGTGCCCGCACGCTTCTGGTAGAGGCCGCCGAGGATCGGGAAGCGCGCGTGATCGAAGTTGAGATAGGGCATCATCTTGCGCACCTGCTCCCGGTCGAGCAGCTCCGCATCGACGCCATGCATGCGCATGCCGTTGCCGCGGCGGGCATAGTCGTCGCGTTGCCCGTCGGAATGGAAAAGGTTGACGATGCCGCGCTGCGAGACCATCGCATTGTAGTTGAAATCCCGTTCCAGCCCTTCCCAGAGCTTCAGCGAGAATTCGTAGAACGGATTGTTGCCTTCGAGCAGGTAGTTGGAGCGGATGATCGTCGTGTTGCGCCCGACATTGCCGGAGCCGATATAGCCCTTCTCGATGACCGCGACATTGGTGATGCCGAATTCCTTGGCGAGATAATAGGCGGTCGAAAGGCCGTGCCCGCCGCCGCCGACGATGATCACGTCATAATGCGGTTTCGGCTGCGGCTCCCTCCAGGCCGGCTGCCACAGCCGGTTGCCCGAAAGCGCCTGCTTCAAGATCGATAATGCCGAATAACGCATGAGTCGTCCCGTCGATTGCGGCCCAACATTCGCATATTCGGGAGAAGGAACAAGCGCAACGGGGACATTCGAGAGTTGCATATCGATGATGCTGATCGGCACGGCGACCGTTGCTTTTCGGGCACGGCCGCGGGTACGGCGGGCAAAACCGGCGATCAGGATCGAGCCTTATCAAGACCTTGGGCCAATCCGCCTCCCCGGCCTTCCTTCAAAGCTTAGACTCCGTTCCGATCGAAAACGGAGAACACCATGGCCGATACGACAGCGAACCTGGAAATGCCCTTCATCCTGCCTTCGCAGGCGCAGAAACACGTCACACACAATGAAGCGCTGCTGAAACTGGACGCGCTTGTGCACCTGACGATCGCAGCGGAACAGGCAATGCCGCCCGGCTCTCCGGCAGAAGGCGACTGCTATCTTGTCGCGGCCGCGCCGACCGGCGCCTGGATAGGCAGGCAGGCGCAGATCGCATCCTGGCAGGACGATTACTGGGTTTTCTCCCAACCGAAAACCGGATGGCGTGCATGGTTCGCATCGACCTCGAGGCTGAAGGTCTTCACCGGCACCAATTGGCAGGACATTCCCCTGCCCGCGAGCGGCAGCCTTGAGCAGCTCGGCATCGGCGCTGCCCCGGACAATACGAACCGGCTTGCCATCTCCTCTCCGGCAAGCCTGTTCAACCACGCAGGCTCTGGCCATCAGATCAAGATCAACAAGGCGGCGGCGGCCGATACCGCCTCTTTGCTCTTCCAGACCAACTGGGTCGGTCGCGCCGAAATGGGCCTAGCCGGCAATGACGCTTTTTCGGTGAAGGTCAGCGACGGCAGCACCTGGAATACCGGCCTCACCATCTCGGCCGCCGGGCACGTCGCGCGGCCAAACCAGCCTGCTGCCCGAGCCCACCGCACCGGCACCAGCTTCTCTCCCTCTGCCGGCCAGCAGAGCGGATTTACGACCTTGGCGCTGGCCCAGGGCGGCGTGACAATCGGCGCGGCAACACCCGGCGGCGGCAATCGTGTCCAGGTGCCTGCCGCCGGCCTTTACCTGCTCTCAGTCAACATCGCCGTGCTGACATCATCAGGCCATACGACCAGTCTGATGCTCAACGGTTCACAAACACTTATTTTCGTTGCTGGTGTTGCTGGCGGAGCACAAATGCAGTCTGCCTGTGGAATTTTTTTCCTCTCGGCGGGGGATTATATCACTCTCGGGCATGCCGGAACGGCACAACTTGAGCTCGGACCCGGAAAAACTGAGTTATTTTTGATAATGCTTTAATACCGCAATGCGGTAAAGATTCTATTCATCATTAACCAGATCTTAACTTGGCTGATGACTCGCGCAGGAAGGTGTAATATTAGGGAACATCAGTAACCGGCAGGGGGCTGCAGGGGTTAGTATGCGGGTGACGGGGTTGAGCGTTTCTGATCTGCATGAGGAGACTGCCTACGTGGCGGTGAATGACCGCGATGTGGCGCGGCGGGCGTCGGACGTTGCGCTTTCCTCGCCCCCTGACGGGCAGAATGCGGGCCTGCGATCCCAATTGGCAGTCAAGCGCGGTCTGGACATTGCCGTTTCGCTGACAGCCCTCATCACGCTTCTGCCGCTCATGCTGGTGGTGGCGCTCCTGATCCGGCTCGACAGCCCGGGCCCGGCACTTTTCACCCAGGTCCGCTG
>UBYX01000028.1 GCA_900469955.1 Hyphomicrobiales bacterium
GGTCGCCACGATCGTATCCAGCGTCTCAGGCTTCAGCGTCATGCGCACCGTCATCGCATCGACCAGCATCTTGTCCCAGGTGACATCCGGGAATTCCGTCGAAACCTCTGCTGCGATCTCGTCCCACATCACCATGCCATGGCGCTGGGCGTTCGACTTGGTGACGACAGTCAGCAGTTTGCGCGGGCGCGCCTGGGCCAGCTTGAAGGCGTAGCGCATAATGCGGGTAACGCCGACGCGGGTAAAGATCGCCACTTCCGTTCCAACCTCTTCCGGAAGGCCCCTATGGGCGCGACCGCCATGACCGGAATACTCGCCTTCGGAATTCTCCCGCACGATGACCCAGTCGAGATCGCCTGGACCGCAATTGCGCAAGGGTGGCGTGATGCCCGGCAAGATCTTCGTCGGGCGCACATTGGCGTATTGGTCGAACCCCTGGCAGATCGGCAGGCGCAGGCCCCACAGCGTGATATGGTCGGGAACGTCAGGGGCGCCGACCGCACCGAAGAAGATGGCATCGAACGTCTTCAGCTTGTCCAGCCCGTCGGCCGGCATCATCACGCCGTGTTTCTTGTAATAGTCCGAGCCCCAGTCGAAGGTCTCGGTATGGATCTTGAAGTCGCCGCTGCGCTGTTCCAGCGCCTCCAGAACCTGAAGACCCGCAGCTATAACCTCAGGACCAATCCCATCCGCAGGGATCGCTGCAATCTTGTATTCACGCATGTCTTTTCTCCACTTTGAGATTTAACGATGTTGGACCGGGGCGAGTTTGCCCCCGTTTTCCGGTGCGGTGCGCGACAACACGAGCGTCACGATCGCGGATACGACCAGCAGACCGGCGACGAAGTAGAGCCCGCCCGCAAAGCTGCCCGTAGTGTCCTTGATCCAGCCGATCATCGAGGGGCCGACGAAGCCGCCCAGGTTACCGATCGAGTTGATGGTAGCGATACCGGCTGCAGCCGCTGGTCCGGACAAGAAGAGCGTGGGCATGCTCCAGAGCGGCGGCTTCGAGCAGCTAATCCCGATGTTAACAAGCGTCAGCGCAATAAGGACGGTGAAGACGCTTGTCGCACCCGTGGCAAAGGCAAGCCCGACGGCAGCGAGCAGACAGGCGCCGACGACATGCCAGGTCCGTTCACTGGTCTTGTCGGAATGACGTGCCCAGAGAACCATCGCAACGACTGCGAAAATGCCCGGTACCGCGTTGATGAAGCCGACCTGAAGGGATGACAGACCGAATTCCTTGATAATCTGTGGCGCCCAGATGCCGAGGGTGTAAAGGCCGGCGGACGTGCCGAAATAGACAAGGGCGAGTGCGATGACCCGGATGTCGGCGAGCCCCGCCAGGATGCTGTGGCTGGCCTTGCCCTTTGCGGCCTGCTCTGCATTCATAGTCTTCACAAGCCAGTTGCGCTCATCTTCCGAGAGCCACTTGGCTTTTTCCGGACGGTCGGTCAGGTAAAAGAGGACGACGACGCCGAGGATGACTGCAGGCGCTGCTTCGATCAGGAACATCCACTGCCAGCCGGCAAGACCGAGGAAACCATGCATCTCCATGAGCGCCCCGGAGATCGGCGAACCGAGCACGGTCGACAGCGGGGCCGCCGCCATGAAAATCGCTGTCACTGCCGCACGTCGGCGAGCCGGGAACCAGAAGCTCAGGTAGAGGATAATCCCGGGGAAAAAACCTGCCTCGGCGACGCCGAGCAGGAAGCGCAATGCATAGAAACTGGTTGTTCCCTGCACAAAGGCCATAAGGCCGGACACGATCCCCCAGGTGATCATGACGCGGGCAATCCAGATGCGCGCACCGACTTTGTTGAGAATGAGGTTGGACGGAACTTCGAACAGGAAGTAGCCAACGAAGAAGATGCCTGCACCGATACCGAAGACGGTCGACGAAAAGCCGAGGTCCTGATTCATGGTCAATGCGGCGAAACCGATATTCACCCTGTCCAGGAACGCTACAAAATAAAGCAGCATGATAAATGGCACGATGCGCAGAGTGATTTTGCGCAGAACGCGCGTCTCCAGGTCGCTGTTCATAGCGAACTCCTCCCAATGATCCGTTGGGCGCACCTCCTGCGCCTTCGGGAAAGAAGCTAATTCGTACTTTCCTCCCAAGCGACAATGCTTTAATTATATAATTAAATGATATAAAGGCATGTCATGGAACTGGAACAACTAAAATGCTTCGTCGCTGCGGCCGAAGAACTGCATTTCGGTCGGGCTGCGCAGAAAATCGGAATGCTACCGGCATCGCTGGGACGGCATTTAAGACTGTTGGAGGAGTCCCTCGGCACTCGCCTCATGTCCCGGACAACCCGAAGTGTCGCCCTGACCGAAGATGGAGTCGCCCTGCTGGAGGAGGTGAGGCCCCTTCTCCATCGTCTCCAGACACTTGCGGAAGAGTTTCGATCGAGGAAAACTCAGCAGGCGACCGTGCTCCGCATAGGTGCGATAGACAGCGCTGCAGCAGGTCTTATACCGCCGCTGCTGCATGATTTTCGGGAGCGATTCCCCGGGATCATCACGCAACTTGTCGAAGACAAATCGATACGTCTCATTCCAAAACTGATTGCCGGGCGTCTGGATATCGTCTTCATTCGACCCCGAGACGGACTGAACCGGAACTTGGTCGTTCGCACCCTCACGCAGGAAACACCCGTTATTGCACTGCCTGTCACGCATCCGCTCGCGACCCGCGAGCGGATCTCCGTCGATGAACTGCGCGACGAGTCCCTCATCGTGCCAGAGCGTCGCTCTCGCCCCCACAGCTATGACCTGACCATGAAACTCTTCGAGGACGCCGGACTACACCCGCGCATAGCCCAAATTGCTGACGAGAAACAAACGATTATCAACCTCGTTGCGGCAGGAATCGGATCTGCCATCGTCCCACGCTGGACCGCGAAACTCGCGGTATCCGGGGTGACTTTCGTTCCCCTCATGACGGTTGGCGGCATTTCACTCCGGAAACTGCCTCTTGCCGCAGCCTGGGCAAAAGCTGTTCGTGATCCCGGACGCGACCAGTTGCTGGAACTTCTCGACACAAATATCGACCGATATGCCGAGCAGGCGTAGGCTCGCCCGCCTCTTCATTCCATCTGTCTGCACCCGATAGAGAGGCGGGCGCCAACATCTGGCTCCTCGTCGCCTGAACGGAATCGAACCGAGACATCCCGTTCAACTAACTGATATCACTGAAAGTTCCGACTTTTCAACTTCAGCGTATCGATATGCAAGTCAGGCACGTAAATTTCTCGCGCCTTAACGCCCATCGGCGGCCGTTCGCGGCTGTCGGGGCTGCCCGGCGCTCCATGGGCGAACTCGTCGCCACGGCCTGTCGGCACCCTGAAGGTGTCCCGCTCGCCTAGGCTCGCCAGATCACTGGTCAGATCGAACATCCGTTGCGCCACCAGATGCACGACGCCGCCTTCGCGCTGGATCTTGCCATTGATCGCCATCATTGCCGATCCGAGCACGACGCGGCGCTGCTTTTCGAACAGTCTTGGCCAGACAACGACATTGGCGACGCCTGTCTCGTCTTCGATGGTCATGAACATCACGCCCTTGGCACTACCGGGCTTCTGCCGGACGAGAACAAGACCCGCCGTCATCAACCAGCGACCATCGCGCGCCGATGTCGCCTCGGCGCAGGTGAAGATGTTTCGGCGGGTGAGATCGTCGCGCAGGAAGCTGACCGGATGGGCCCGCAACGTCACGCCGGTATGGCCGTAGTCTTCGACGACATTGGCGCCCTCCGTCATCTGCCGAAGCGCCACATCCGGTTCCTGCTGTTCGGCAATCACCTCCCGCTCACGATCAGCAGCCGCGGCAAACAGCGGAAGCGGTTCGTCGCGCAAGGCCTTGATCGCCCAAAGCGCATCGCGTCTTTCAAGGTTCAAGGACGGCCGAAATGCATCAGCTTCGGCAAGCTTGACCAGCGAGGCCGACGACACGCCGGCGCGCCGCCACATATCGTCGATGGAAACGAAGGGCTCGTCACCACGCGCCACCGCGATTTTTGCAGCATCCTGTTCGGGTAAGCCTTTTATCAGCCTCATCCCGAGACGCACGGCATGGTCGTCTGTTCCGCTGATCTCCTCAAGCGTGCAATCCCACCGCGATCGGTTGATGCAGACTGGCCAGATCGCCACCCCATGGGCGCGGGCGTCGGTGACGATCTGAGCCGGCGCGTAGAACCCCATCGGTTGCGCATTGATGAGGGCGGCACAGAACACGTCCGGATAATGGCACTTCAGATAGGATGAGGCGTAGGCGATCAGAGCAAAGGACGCGGCATGGCTCTCGGGAAAGCCATATGAGCCAAAACCCTCGAGCTGCGAGAAGGTCTTCTCGGCAAACTCTTCTGTGTAACCGTTCTTCACCATCCCCTGGACAAGCTTGTCCTTGAACTTGCTGACCCCGCCGGTGAACTTGAATGTCGCCATTGATCGCCTGAGCGCATCGGCCTCGCCGGCGGTAAAGCCGGCACAGACGATCGCCACCTTCATCGCACTCTCCTGAAATAGCGGCACGCCCAGTGTCTTGCCCAGAACGGCCTCCAGTTCCGGCTTCGGATAGACGACAGCTTCCTTGCCTTCGCGCCGTCTCAGGTAAGGATGCACCATGTCGCCCTGGATCGGCCCGGGGCGAACGATCGCCACTTGAATGACCAGGTCGTAATAGGTCTGGGGTTTCAGCCGCGGCAGCATCGACATCTGCGCGCGCGATTCGATCTGGAAGGTACCGAGCGTGTCGGCTTTTCGGATCATCGCGTAAGTGGCCGGGTCCTCCTGCTCGATGGTGGCGAGATCAAGCTTCACTGCCTTGTGCTCTTCCAGCAAGGCAAAACCCTTGGCCATGCAAGTCAACATGCCCAAGGCCAGCACATCCACCTTCATGAACTTGAGCGCCTCGATGTCGTCCTTGTCCCATTCAATGGTCTGGCGGTCCTCCATCCGGGCCTGCTCGATCGGCACCAGTTCGTCGAGGCGGTCATTGGTCAGGACGAAGCCGCCCGGATGCTGGCCCAGATGCCGAGGGGCTCCCATCAGCTGCTGCGCCAGCTCCAATGTCAGCCGCAGGCGCCGGTCCGACATGTTCATGTTCAGCTCGTTGACCTGCTTTTCGCCGACGCCCTCCTTGCTCCAGCCCCAGACGTTGGCCGAGAGCGCCGTGATCATATCCTCGGGCAGACCGAGCACCTTGCCGACATCGCGTAGCGCGCCCTTGGCGCGGTAGCGGGTGACGGTGGCGCAAAGGGCGGCCTTCTGCCGACCATAGGTCTTGTAGATCCACTGGATCACCTCTTCGCGTCTGGCATGTTCGAAATCAACGTCGATGTCGGGTGGCTCGTTGCGCTCTTCCGAGATAAAACGCTCGAACAACAGATCGTTTGCGGCAGGATCAATCGCGGTAATCCCCAGCACGTAACAGACGGCGGAATTGGCAGCACTTCCGCGACCCTGGCAGAGAATATCTTGAGATCGCGCAAAGCGGACGATGCTGTAGACCGTCAGGAAGTACGGCGCGTAATCGAGTTTGCGGATCAGGTCGAGTTCGTGATTGAGCGTCTTCACCACATCATCTGGAACACCCTCGGGATAGCGATCGCGCACGCCCTCCCAGGTGAATTTTTCCAAGGTCTGCTGCGCCGTCAATCCGGGGATGATCGCTTCCTCGGGATATTGATAGGTCAGCTCGCTCATGTCGAAACGACAGCGGTCGACAATTTCGCGGGTGCGTGCCAGTGCTTCTGGATAGCGGCTGAACAGCCGGTGCATTTCCTCCGGCGGCTTCAAAAAACGATCGGCATGCCGTTCGCGCAGGAAGCCGGCCTGATCGATGGTCGTGCGATGGCGAATGCAGGTGACGACATCCTGCAATTGCCGCCTTCCCGGCTCGTGAAACAGCACATCATTGGTCACGACAGGTCGAACCTTGTGCCGGATCGCCAGCGTGTTGAGCTCATGCAGGCGCAGCTGGTCGTTCGGCCGCCGACGCAGCGTCAGCGCCATGTAGGATCGGTCGGCAAATATCTCCTTCAGCTTGCGCAGCTGGACCGCGCATGTGTCATCGGCCTCGTCGGGGATCAGGACGACGAGCAGGCCGTCTGCATAAAGGGCGATATCCGACAGATTGAGGATGCATTTTCCTTTGCCGCCGCGCTCCTTGCCAAGTGAGAGAAGCCGGCAAAGCCTCGAATAGGCGGCCCGGTCCGTCGGATAGACCAGCATCGACATGCCATCAGCCAAATCAAGCCTGCAGCCGACGACCAGCCGGACGCCGGTTTCCTTGGACGCTTCCCAGGCCCGCACGATGCCGGCAAGGCTGTTGCGATCAACAATGCCAAGCGCCTCGATACCCAGTGCCTTGGCAGTAGTGAACAGCTCATCGCAGCCTGACGCACCGCGTAGGAAGGAAAAATGACTGGTGACCTGGAGCTCGGCGTAGCGCATCAGCCATAGATCCCGTGCAGAAACCATTTGGCCGTTCCGGTCGCGGGATCCACCCCGTCGCCGGAGCGATAGACCCAGAAGCGATTGCCGTCTTCGTCCTCGACGGAATAATAATCCCTGACAGCTTCCATCTCGGATGAACGAACCCACCACTCGCCGAATACACGTTCCGGCCCGTCACCACGCTTAATGCGCCGGCGTTTGCCGCGCCAGGTCATGGATGCCGGCGGGTGGTCGGGTGTGAGCGCAATCACCTCGATCCGTTCCGGGCGCGCCAGCATGCGGCTTGGCCGCGGCCAGCGGGTTGGCCAGGCCTGGCCGAGTTTTGCTGCAATGGGGGAGACGCGCCCGACATTGCGCTCGGGAACGTCGCTTTCTACAGGCGCCAGCCGGTACATGCGTTGGCCGCGATTCCCAAAACTGTCGAGCAGGGGCGTGACATCGACGATCATCTCTTCGACCAGCGAGGAGATAGACTGCTTCTCTTCGAACGGCTCGATCATCGTCGCGGCAAGGGACAGCTTTTCGATACCAAAACCGGGATCGATGTTTTCGATGCTGGAACAGAGAAGCTTTGTCAGACGCTGGACATCGCGCACCGGCTTTGCCGTGCCGGCACGCAGGGACTGCAATGTGTTGTCGACGCGATAGACGATCAGATCGGCGCGGCGAACGCCCTGCCCTCGCGTCTCCAGCGCGGCGCAGAGTTCGACCACCAGCTTGCCGATATATTTGGCGATGGTCTCGGCCGCCCCGATCGGCTCGGAAAAGGATCTGATCACTTCGATCAGGTCCGCAGTGCGAATGGGGTCGATCGGTTCGGCAAGGCGTCCGAACATCTGATCGAGCCGGCGGCCGACCTCTGGCCCGAAGCGCAGTGTGAGAGGCGCCCGCGGCGTTGCCGAGAGCTCGCCGACGGTGCGAAACCCGAGTACCGCCAGACCGCTGACGATGTCGGGCGACAGGCGAAGGCTGGAAATCGGCAGGTTGACGACGGCCTTGGCCGTTTCTCCAACCGGCACGATGATCACCTCTCGTCGCGTCGCGCGGGCAATCGCGTGGGCGCTGCCCCAAGTGTCGGCGATGGCGCCACGGGCCTGAAGGCCGCGACCTCTCAGAGCGTTGACAAGACCAGTCAGCATCGGCAACTCACCGCCGCGCAGATGGTCGGCGCCCTCGGTATCCATGACGATGCCGTCGGGACTGTCGATCGCCACGACAGGCGTATATTGGCGCAGCATCCATAGCGCCAGACGCTCGACCGCCAAGGCATCACCGCCCGGATCGGCATCGACCAGATGCAGACCGGATATCATCGCCTGGGCTTTGGCGGCGGGCATACCGACCCGCACCCCGGCTTTGAAAGCTGCAGCGTCGACTGCCGCCACGGTGCGTTTCGATCCACTGCGCGCGACGACCACCACCGGTGTTTCAGCCAAGATTCCAGGATCGGCGCGCCTGATCCTGTCCGTCGCGAGCGTGGGGAGAAAGACTGATACGACCCGTGGCATCGCAGGCACCTATTTCAAATTCCGCGGCTTCTCCCGCCCTTGCTCTGATCAATTCCGCCAGCCACCGCGCCCGGCCAATGCCCGGCACGGGAAGCGGTTCGGAGGGCAGGACACTGATGCGCCATCGTGTCGTGGCGGCCGTCGGTTGACCGAAGTCTGCTGCTTCCGTCGGGCGCCGCCATCTTCGCAGCGCAATGCCGATCGTTCCTGAAGCCTCGGCCGCCAGCTGCAGGCGCCGCGAGGCCGTCATGGGCAGGCGTACTAGCTCGGCAACGACTGCCCCAAGCCCGCCAAAACGCAGACCCTCTTCGAAATTCGTGAGCACATCCTCTTCCCGATCGGTCTCGACATAAATGACCCGATCATGATGGAGGCCTGCCTGTGCCAAGGCCGGTGCGAACAGATCCGGTCGTGTCAGGCACCACAGGACATCGCCCTTGGTTCGCGCGACGATCCCGGCGACAAACAGGGCGGCGGCCGCGCCATGCACGGCATCGGCGCCACCGCCGGCCACTTCGTGCAAGGCACCGCATGCCAGCCCACCGCCGGGAAGCTTGGCATCGATCTCGGCAATTCCGAATGACAGCACCTCGCCCTTACGCGCAGTTCCGCCTTCAAGCCGCCGGATGCGGTCCTGAAGCTCGGAAATGACGGGGTTGGCGGCAGTGATTGGCATCGGTTTCCTACGTCAAGGGTGCATTTGCATAGCCAGGAAAAGGCTGGTATGTTCTGTTTTTGTTCTTTAAACAGCGATGAGTCAACGGGCAAGAATCGGGTGGACTGCGGCCAGCATCACGAGATGGCTGTTGCCCGATCGATTCATCAAGCAGATTCAATTCGATGCTGAATGTGATGAAAAATATCGTCGATGAGAAAATAGAGATATGCCCGGCCTGCTGACGCTTAGAGATTTCAAGGGACCGGTGATTACGGTCCCATGCAAACCGTGCGGCCAACAGGGCGAGCTTGATCGCAAGGCGCTGGTGAAACAGTTTGGCGCCAGCATGCGTTTTGTGGATCTGCGCCGTCGCATGGCGATGGGTTGCGACAAGATGCATTGTTCTGACGGGCAGGATAGATGCGGGACGGGATTTCCCTGTTTGCTGGAGGCGGCCATCACTATTGAGCAGCAAAAGCCCACGTGATCGGTGGAGCTCTCAAAGCTTGATTGCATTCCGAAAGGGTTGGAAACTCCGCTTGACCCGCATTGGATAGGAGGACGGCAATGTGTAACCTCTATAATGTGACCACCACGCGCGACGCGGTTCTGCAATTTACAAAGGCGTTCCGGGATCGAGCCGGCTGGAATGAAGCCTCCTTCGATGTTTATCCAGGCTATCAGGCCCCGATTGTCCGCGTTGCCGAGGACGGACAGCGCGAGATTGCCCGGGCGACCTGGGGAATGCCGTCGCCGCCGGCCTATGTGAAAAACTACGATCCCGGCGTCACCAATATCCGCAATGTAAGTTCGCCTCACTGGCGCCGGTGGCTTGGGGCCACCAGCCGCTGCGTCGTGCCGTTCACCTCCTTTGCCGAGCCTGACCCGGCCAGCAAGGTGGAGGGTGGGCGTGTGCCGAACACCTGGTTCGCTGGCAATGAAGATCGGCCGCTTATGTTTTTCGCGGGCTTCTGGACGCCCTGGAAAGGCGTGCGGAAGGTCAGGGATGGCGAACAGGAATACGAACTGTTCGGTTTTTTGACGACCTCACCCAACGAAATCGTCTCGCCTATCCATCAAAAGGCCATGCCCTCCATCCTGACCACGCCTGAAGAAGTCGAGACCTGGTTGACAGCACCGTGGGATGAAGCCCGCCACCTACAGCGTCCGCTCCCGAGCAACATGCTGGTGATTGTTCCGCCACAGGCCAAACCGAAGCCGGACGAGGAAGGTCTGTTGCTTTGATCACCGCCACCCAGCAAGACCAGAGCAGTCAGATGCCTGTTCACCAAATGCCGGCTTCCCGTCTGGAAACTGACGGAATGAGTGGCGTGCAACCCGTGCGCAAAATCATCCATGTGGACATGGATGCCTTTTATGCCTCGGTCGAGCAGCGAGACAACCCGGAGCTACGCGGCAAGCCATTGGCCGTCGGCGGATCGGCGGCACGCGGTGTGGTGGCAGCAGCGAGTTACGAGGCCAGAACCTTTGGTGTGCATTCCGCCATGCCGTCGGTCACGGCCAAACGGAAATGTCCGGATCTAATCTTTGTGCCGCCGCGCTTCGAGGTCTATCGGCAGGTCTCGCAGCAGATCAGGGAGATTTTTGCAGAGTACACGCCGCTGATCGAGCCGCTGTCGCTCGACGAGGCCTATCTCGATGTGACCGAGAACCTGAAAGGTATGGACATCGCCACGGAAATCGCGCTGGAGATCAGAGCGAAGATCAAGGCGGTCACTGGCCTCAACGCGTCGGCCGGTATCTCCTACAATAAGTTCCTGGCCAAGATGGCGAGCGACCTGAACAAGCCGAATGGACAGGCGGTCATCACGCCGAAGAACGGCCCGGGTTTCGTCGAAGCCGTCCCCGTCAAGAAATTCCATGGCGTGGGGCCTGCGACTGCCGAGCGGATGAAACGGCATGGCATAGAGACGGGGCTCGAGCTCAAGGCGAAGTCCCTCGCCTTTCTTCAGCAGCATTTCGGCAAGTCCGGTCCGTATTTCTACGGCATTGCCCGTGGGATCGACGAACGGCAGGTTAGACCTGATCGCATCCGGAAGTCTGTCGGCGCCGAAGACACATTCGTCGAGGACATCGACAATTTCGATCTCGCCAAAGCCGAGCTGCGGCCATTAGCCGAGAAAGTC
Source organism: Hyphomicrobiales bacterium (assembly GCA_900469955.1). Classification (GTDB taxonomy): domain Bacteria; phylum Pseudomonadota; class Alphaproteobacteria; order Rhizobiales; family Rhizobiaceae; genus Neorhizobium. The sequence continues at coordinate 10,781 of UBYX01000028.1, forward strand.
CGGCGCTACTGCGAGGCGCACGACATCACGGGAAAGACCGTAACAGTTAAAATCAAATATTCCGATTTCAGCCAGGCGACACGCAGCAAGACAGTGTTGAGCGCCGTTTCCGACGTCGACCAGATGCTGGAGATTGCAGAGACCCTGCTCGCCTCGGTGTTCCCGTTCAAACGTCCGGTACGGCTCCTAGGCATCACCCTTTCGTCGCTCAACACCGAAGAAAGCGGGCAAGAACCGCAGCTCGATCTGGGACTTTGATGCAGCCGGGCCTGAAAACGAAAAAGCCTGCCGCGGGAGGAGGTGCGGCAGGCTTTCCGAAAAGAACCAACAACGGCTGGGAGGAGGAGTGCCGCTGTTCCGACAGACGCCCATTGGGAGGAGGAGTGGGCCGTCTGAAACACGAAGCTCTGCGGGAGGAGGTGCATCGCTTCGATGAAACCAAGATACCCATTCTCGCCGCACATTAAATAGACTTTGCTGCAGTGCAGCCATGCGAAAAATGCACGACATAAATCCAAGCGAGAGATCTCTCCAGCACAGTACCTCGCGGCGGCCAGACACAGAAACGCCCGCGTCATCAGCGGGCGTAGATTCAATAGGCATGGGCAGGAAAAAGTCGCTTAACGAGCGACCGACTGGCGAGCGACGCTGTGGATGTCGGCACGATTGATACCGAGGTCCTGCAGTTCGCGCGAGCTCATGCGGCCAAGTTCGGTAACGGTTTGACGGTACTTGCGCCAGTTATTGAAGGAGCGTGCTACGTTCATGATGATCCCCTTTCGTGAGGTCTCTTGACGCCAGCAACCTTGCTTCTGTTCCAACGTCGTTTCGATGATTGGAATGTAGGCGCGTACCCACCCCTCGATAAGGCACAAGGTGTCAGGTCGGCCATGCGCTCAAAGCATGGGTCCAATCAAAGATGTGCTGAAGGGGGCTATCAGGCCCGAAAGCGGTCGAAGGCAGTGAGGCGTTTGATTGGAGGATCGGCGTCTGGATAACGGTAGATTTCGGCCCTGAGATAGCGAAGCTCATCATCGAGCGCTTCTTCCCCAACCTCTATCCACCAGGATTTGGGACGGCCGTCGTTTCCATCAGACCAGCGATAGCCTCGCGCCTTCAGGTGGTCCTTCATGTCGAAGGGACTGTTTTCCGCAAAGATCCGGACACGCGACCTCTGGCTTGCTTCATAGAGTTCGGCGAAAGCGGTGGAAGGCGATCCGTCCACCTCGCGAGCCAAGACCTCCAGAAGTGCAAAACAATCGTCGACCGCCCGATGCCCCTCGTGAAAATATCCTGCTTGCCCGATCAGATATCCGAGCTTGGTGCCTTCATATCCCCGCGACGACCAGTCGATCTCGGAGTTGGAGCAAGCCCAGGCCTTGCCGGAAAACAGGTGAGAAAATGCCTCACAGAATGGTCGGTCGAAACCGGCATTGTGGGCGATCAGCAGATCAGCCGGTTCAATCAGCGCCTGCAACGCGGCCATATCGATTGACTGCCCAGCCACCATATCATCTGTGATCCCGGTGAGCCTGGTGATTTCGGGTGGAACGGAAACGCTTGGCTGCTGAAGTCCACCGTAGATGCCGGTCACATCACCGATGCTTCCTGTCGCATCGAAGGTGAAAGCGATCACGCCAATCTCGATGATCTCATCCTTGCGAGCATTGAGGCCCGTAGTCTCGGTGTCGAGAATGATGCCCTTGAGCGGGTATTCCGGACGCGGGAATGGTGAGATTGCGCGCGGCGCGAGTTTCTGCAGGATCCGATATCGACCTGTCTCCGACAGATGTCGGACCATGTCCTCTTCACTCATGGGGATGGCAGGCTTGTCGGGTTTAGCGGATTTGGAGGAACCGCGCGTGACCATAGGATCGCGCGCAGCCTGCTCCGAAAACATGTCAAACTGTTCTGCCATTCCCGTTGTCAAAGCCCCGCCGCCAATTTACTTACTTCAAAACACGGCACGATCTGCAGATCAACCTTGTTGGTGGGGGTGCGATTTCAGCCGACCTGGCGACCAAGGTTTAGAATCGAGCGGTTTCACGCAGTGACAGCTCTTGGGTCGTTGGGCAGAAGCGCCCAAAATATGAATGGGCATACCAGCTGTAGCGGGAACCGCGAAAGCCGTTCGCCTCCCGCAAGACCGGTTAAAAGGGTTGCCGCAGGAGGTTCAGCATAGCGCCGGCAAAAAGCCGGAAACCGGGACCGACAGCCCCCGGCGCGCGGGGCCGCTTCTCACATTCCAAAGCCGCCACCTTGCCTCCATGATCAGAATTGGCGGCAAAGAGATCCCGAGCCCTGCCGCGATGAACCAGATTTGCAGCATCCACCAGGCACTGGGTCTGTTGGTTGGCGCTATCAATGCCAGGTGCTGCATCGTCTGGCGCGGCGATTCACCAACCGCAGGATGTAATGTTGGCAACGCATCTGTCGTGCGACGAAAAATGCGCCGTCGTGGGCGTCAGAGTGCCAGCTAAGCGATAGCCCCAGCGACCCCGTCCCTGGGGCTTATCAGTGGAGGATGATCGCCTCGATCCTGATTGGAAAGCCGATCCTGAAGAATTTATCGAACAACACTGTCTTCCGAAATTGCTGTCCATCATCGCTGGCGCTTGCCGAAGATCGTGGCCGATTCGGCGGCAAAGCCATCGCCGGTCTGTTCGTCGACCACCTGTGCCGTCGCTTGGCCCATATCTTCCAGCAGGCGCGAGATTGAGTGCGGGCAGATCACCCAACGACAGATCGACGTCACGGCGACGTAGCAAAAGTTCTTTCGTACATCCGCCACTCCAGCGTCGAGACAAGAGTGTTTTTTTCCCCCGGACCCAACCCCAGGATCGTAGTATGGCGACGGATCGCAAACTCGGGCGCCGCCATCCAGGACGCAAGCAAGCTTGTCTTCCATGTGAGTTTCTTGGGCAGCGGCGTAAGCAGACCCTTTCGAGGAAACACCTTCTCATTGACAAGCCCAGTACATAATTCGCCGAGCGCGCCCGTGGTGAGGTCCGCAATAGCAGCAAGATCTTCGAGAACTAGACTTCCATCATCGGCGATGCCCGTTGTGCTGCAGCGAATGTGACCGAGGGAATGGGAAAAATAGGAGGCCATGACACGCTGGAAAAGTCGCGTTAGGCCTGTAAGCAAACTCACATTCGCGGCGATATCGTCTTCATCAATAACCCAAAGAACGTCTTGTCCTGGCGACGACAGGCCTGACAACAGAAATGCGCTCAGGTGCAACACGCGTAGCAAGCGCTCTTGCACATTCGCCTTCCATCCCTTCAGTAATTCGGCGCCCACCTCGTCCTCGGCAGGCCCTGCGAAAATTGATCCACCCTTTTTGGATATGGCAAACTGTACCAAGTACCCTTCGATACCAGCCGCCGCCCGCATGAACGGAACTAGTGCCTGACGCCGCATTCCGTCGTTTAGCGCCTTGAAGGACATTCGTCGGCTGTTTGGTAGAATAGAATGGCGAAATCGGCGCTGGTGAGCCAACCAGTTCTGGTTTCTCGCCAAGTCCATTATCAAGAATGTGTAAGTATCAAAATGCTGCTTTTGATGGTGGCCGCCGAAATCCGCGACGAGCAGAAGCGTGCGACCGCGCGTGAGGAACGGGAATTGCGACCGCTTAGCAAGGAGGTCAGCATTAAAGCTATCGCTTAAAAATGCGCCCACGCCTTCGGGCGAAAAGGTAGATTTATGGCCCGACGAAGGTAACAGGTCGAATGAGACCTGAAAGGGAGTTGTCATGGATGTTCAGCTCGGTTCACGAGGGACAAACTTCCCATACTGGAAAGGGGCTTAAATCATTCCTACAATCTACAGACGAACACTGCAAATTAACGAGAATTAAGGGTATGTTGATGTCATATGACCCGGACTATCGGAGGGTTGCAAATGGCTGAGACGCAGATCGAATGGACCGACGCGACATGGAATCCCGTCGCGGGTTGCACTATCATGTCCGCTGGATGCACGAACTGCTATGCGATGGCCATGGCCAAGCGGCTGGAAGCCATGCATGTTGACAAATATGTGGGCTTAACCCGTACGAGCGGAACAAGGACTATCTGGACCGGGGTTGTCCGGGAAGATGAGACCGCCCTCCTGATTCCGCACGCATGGAAAAAGCCCCGCAAGATTTTCGTCAATTCGATGAGCGACCTTTTCCATGATTCAGTCTCCGATGAATTCATTTTAAAAGTCTGGCAGGTGATGCGCGAAACGCCACATCACAACTACCAGATTCTCACTAAACGGCCAGACCGCATGGCGACTGTGATACGCCAGGTGATTGGCGAAATTCTGCCTAACGTGTGGCTTGGAACCAGCGTCGAGAACGAAGCTGTGACGGAGCGCGTTGACCATCTTCGTCAAGTGCCCGCAGCCATTCGCTTTATCTCTTTCGAACCGCTGATCGGTTCTGTCGGCGCCATTGATCTCACTAATATCCACTGGGCTATAGTCGGCGGCGAAAGCGGCAAATCTGCTCGCCCACTTCAGGAGGAGTGGATCGATGAGATATACGCCCGTTGCCTGGACCACGAGACAGCGTTCTTTTTCAAGCAATGGGGAACGTGGGGCAAGGACAATAAGCGGCGGTCGAAGAAAGCAAATGGCCGAGAATATAAAGGCCGCACATGGGATCAGATGCCTACCCATGCAATAGCGTGAGGTCACCACGAAACGCTTTCACAATCGGGGGATGAGTGGTCAGGAAACGGTATGATTGGGAAGGTGGCGCGCAACTTGACGAGCACTCGAAGCGCAAACACAAGATTCTGCACGAATATGTCCTGCAATATATAGTTGTCAGATGTAAGCACCCGCAGCAGCCACGCTTCCGCTTCGCCATTGTTGACGGCTTCGCTGGTGCAGGACGATATGCTGGAGGCGCCGCGGGCTCACCGCTCATCTTCGTTGACCGAGTAAAGGCCGCTGCTGAGGAGATAAATCTAGCGCGGGCTATCGAAGGGCTTCCCAACATCGACCTAGAATGCCACCTGATTCTGAATGACTCTGACCCGACCGCAGTTTCTCTCCTGAAGCAGAACATTGCTCCACTGCTTGCCGAGGTGCGGGAAACCAGCAAAAATCTGCGAATTGAAACGAGCTTTCTCAACGAGACATTCGAAGACGCTTACCCAACGATCAAAACAATACTGACATCAGCGAAAATCACGAACGCATTGTTCAACCTGGACCAATGCGGACATAGCTACATCGACCGCGCAACCTTGGTAGATATAATCCAGACCTACCAATCTGAAATTTTTTACACCTTCAGTATCCAGTCGTTCTTGGCCTTTTTGAGCCGAACAAACCCAGATCTCTTGCTGTCACAATTGGCTTTCTTAGGCTTGCCCTTTCGAGATATCGAGCAGTTAAATTTTCCCATGAGCAATGAACGATGGCTGGGCACGGCTGAGCGCCTCGTGTTCGACGCGTTTCAGGTCTGCGCGCCATTTGTGAGTCCGTTCTCCATCCACAATCCAGATGGATGGCGCTACTGGTTTATCCACTTCGCCAAGTCATACCGCGCACGCCAAGTCTATAACAACGTCTTGCATGACAACAGCAGCTCGCAGGCCCATTTCGGCAGGGCCGGCCTCAATATGCTGAGCTATAACGCTCGCCACACCGATGGCCATCTTTATCTTTTCGATCAAGCTGGGCGCACAACGGCGGTTGACCAACTACGGGACGACGTCCCTCGACTTCTCACCGACAGGGGCCATGCAATTAATGTCCTGGATTTCTATGAAAGCATCTACAATTTGACGCCTGCGCATTCGGCCGACATACTATCGTCGCTGGTTGGTCATCCCGACCTCAAGGTCACGACCAAATCTGGAGGCGAACGGCGCAAGGCCAGTACCATCAAGGTAGCTGATACTATCAGTCTCAACCCGCAACGGACATTCCATCAAATGCTACGACCGACTGGAAACCGCTGAGCGGAAATCGGTCCGTATCTAGGTGGACCCCTTCCGGACTTTAGGCAGCTTATCACCCATTCTCAGGATATAGTCCGCACCCTCAAGGCCTTTGCGATGGGGGCCGGCCCATAACAAATAATACAGCGGTGCTCCGCGCGTATTGCAGATGAGCCTCGGTGTCGATACGAAGCCAAACGCGCTTTTGAGGTTGCGCCGGTACAATTCCAGTAATCGCACAGAATAGTCGTCTCGCTTACGAATTTCTGTTGAAGCGAACAGGCCATGAGCATCGGATGAGTAAACCTCGTCAAACCACTCGTGGCTACCAAAATAGCGATCCAACGTTTCGGCCCAAGCAACCGGCACGTTTCCGTCATTGGGAAGCATCCGATTGATCGCCATATTGAGGGCAAAGTTTACCACGACTTCGAATAAGCCGGTATCGGCCAAGGATTGAACGCTTGACCATTCAAGCCTTGCCCCGAAGGGGTCGAGAAACGCCACACCACGATGTTTACTCTTGGAAATCGCCTGGGTGGTAACCCAAGCAATTCCTTCTGCTGCTGGCAACCTGAGCGTTGTGATCTGTCTGCTGTCGCCGAACTCTGCTTCTAGTCCACTCAGCTCTTCGGCGCGTTTGGGCGCAGGCTCGATAAAAACATAGCGCGAGAAGGGATTGGCGATACCAAGCGCCACTCTGGGCGACCCATCGAGAAATTCCGTCTGTTCACTGTCCTGAGTGTCAGGTGTTTCCAGTAGGTCGGGCGTTGATATCGGTTCGTTTTTGTTGCGCACCTTGGCTCGTCCACCGCCGGCGAATGCATCCACATAAAGGGTGCGCCATGGCTGGTTCTTGAGGACTTTTGTGTAAAAATCGAGATAGCGGGCCAAGATCTCCAGCTTCTCTTTTGCCCACGGGCCAACCTCAGCGACCATCAGAACTCTCACAGCAATTCATCCACGCACACAACGTAGGGGTGTTTTCAACCTCATTCAATTGGCGCGAACACGTCAAACAGAGTTACGCTGTGTTTCGAGACGGAATTTGACGTCGGTGTAGACGGCCCTTTCACTCCCCAAGCGTCGCGGCGAAGACTAGAGTCGTGTAGAGCATAGCTCGTGTGATCATGATGGGCGGAGTTGAGTGTATGTTTAAACGAGTGAGTGAACTGCGTACCCCCGATCCCTACTTTTCAGGAGCAGCCGGCTTTGTTGGGAGCAGCCTTGAGAAACTGTATGATGACATGTGCAGATTTGAACTACCCAAACATGTCCCAGATAACGTTCGCCAATGTCACGACGCTGTCCGTCACGCGTATATCTATTCATACTATTCGTATGACCTTCTGACCGTAGCGGCGGCCCAAACCTTCCCCTGCCTTGAGCTGGCTCTGCGGGAGCGCATCGGCTCGCAATTTTCCGAACGACTGGACAGGAAGGGCAAGCCGCGGCGTGCGCCGATGCTCGACGAGTTGCTCAAGAGCGCGAAAGCCCAGGGCCTGATGTCCGCCGACGTGGTGGGTCTGAGCCATATGCGAAACATGTTCGCCCATGGCACAGACGCCGTTCTGAACCCGCCGATGTTTCTCACGCCCTTCGAACTCGTCACCGAAACAATCGCGGAGCTGTTCGCTAAGCCATGATTTCAAATTGCATGGACCTAACCGCCGGCGCTTCGCCATGACCAAAGCCCCGATTTTCATCCAGATCGAGCGCGAGATGAAGGTTCGACGGATCATCAACTCGGTACTGCTGGAATACGGCATCGATCTGCATCCCGAGGACGCCGAACTCACTTTACGACCAGAGGTAGTCCTTGAGCATACCGGTCGCCGGAGGCTCTCCAATTCGATTCTCGACAGCATGTTTCCGAAGGCGCTTAGCCCTTGCGAGCTCTACCACTACACCACTGTCGCCTCGCTCAAGGGTATCGCAGCGACACGACAGTTGCGATTGTATTGGGCACGAAAACGCATCGGTGAAGGGGAACTTGATACGTTCGCCATCAGGCACGGGCTCAAGGGCTACCTTGATACTTCGGCGGGGGAACCTTTTTACAAAACACTGTCGGATGACCTCTTTTATGTCTCCTTGACCAGACCCGGCGGAGGTGACGAGATCGATCTCTGGAGTGTCTTTGCAGAAGGAGGGCACGGCGTCAGGTTGAAGCTGCGTGTTCACCCTTCACGGGCCGAACTGCGAGCAATCCAGTACGACGCCCTCCCTGATACAGTGCTGTCGAAGCTCAACAGCGCACTAGCCAGCGAAGGAGAGCCACCGTTTGTGCCGTGGTCTTTGTCGAAAATCGGCGCCTTTTGTTTACCTTCGACACTTCGTCGGGAAGATGAAGTGAGGCTGCTCATAAAGCGGCACGCTGGAGGCCGAGACGATGCTTTGACAGACGGTATCAATCAATACTGGCCCCTGCCGATCGGAGAAAGCAATGATTTCTGCCAGATCGACCTCATCGAAATTCACCCCGGGCCCAATGCCCAGATGCACAACATTCAGAACACCATCGCGGGAACGCCCTTTGAATCCGTTCCCGTCGTGTGAAATCTGGATTGGCAAGATATACCGAAGCGCAGCTGCTGACGTGACTGCAGCCACGGCTTACGTCCGGCCCTGTTGCAGGCGTCGCAAGAAGGTTCGCGCAGTCACCAGCACAACATGAAGACGAAACGTGCAGTGGTCTTCGCTCGACAGGCCCGGATGCGAACCGTCGGTATGAAGCATCTTGAACAGACCTTCGATGTAGTTCTTCCCGTCGCTGGACCATTCCTTTCGATCCACTGCCAGAAATCCTATAGAACTGTCGGCCAACATCTGCCTTAGGTTTGCGCCATTTTGAAGTGCATTCGCCTTTGCAAGATCGATGTGGCGGGCAATATCGTTCAAGAGCCCCTCGAGAAATGTTCGAAGTTGCGCATTGGCGGCCTCCCAGTCGCCGCGAGTATGTGTGTCGATCGCCAGATCTAAATGTCTCAAGGGAACGCTAAACTTGAAATGCTTCAGCAATCCACGGACCTCATCATCGGTTGCAGGCAAATCAATCTCATCAGGCAAAGCGGAGCGCAGCTTTGCGGGCTCCCGCCGCTCGCCCCAAACGACCACATATCCGTCACGCGCGAGCCCTCGCAAGAGGTCTCGCTGACGGACGCTTGATGAATTTTCTTCGGCAAGGCCGAGTGCTTCTCGAACGAATGCTTCGGCCAGCGAGACCGTTCCATCGAGTGTTTCAATTGTCTCCGACTGACGGTCGAGAATAGTCCGGCCAAGTCGATCGCACTTCTTTTCAATTCCGAGAACGGTGCCTGCATCAATCTCGGACTCAAGCCCAAGTCGCAGGACGGCCTTGTTAATTTGCGTGTGCGTTCGGATTGCTTCCGCCAAGAATTCATTTGCGGCCACAATTGTTGGTCTCGTGAATGGTTGCGATTTCATGGGCGTGCTTAGTCCACTCTCTGTTATTCGAATAATCGGCGGCGGCTGTTTTCCGCTATCTTCACAAGCGTTGCCGCAAAGGCGGCCTAAGGTAGTTCCCAGCGCGCTTCGCCACGGCCAATCCTCATTATTCGGGCGCTCTGGTGGTCCGCTGCATATTCGACGTGCAACAGGCGGGGAGAGAATTGCCGCAGGCGATGTTGAATGCCAATTACGTGCTTGAAATCTGGTGTCGTCACTGAGACCACTCCGTCAGCCGGGTTGATGCTTATCCGGCCGGGGATCGCGGAGCTGAGAAATGCGGGAACGGCGCCTTGCATATTCCATTCCTGCGCTGCCCATTTCACTACTGGCCCCGACAAGGCCTCGTTTCGGAACTGTTTCCAGATGGTGCCAGTGTTGGCAGTCGGCCAGTCTGGCTGGTCGCTAAGCGCTGCGATCTGATTTGAACCTAACCACTGGTTCATTTCCCCACGCGTCACGAAAGTGGGTTGGGTCTCACGGATAGCGGTCATAGCTGCGATCCGCGACGGCAGTCCTGCTCGAACAAGTATCGCCATCATTGTCTGCGGAACGCCCGCCTCAATAGTTGCCGCGGCACTGCCCTCAATAGTGTCGGTTTCACCGCCTTCGGCGCGTCGACGCATGCGAACGGCTTCGATCGCCCAGACGAGCCGGTAAACAAATGCATCCTCGACAACTCGCATGTTTTCGAGCCCAAGAGCGACGACGTCGGTACCAGCGAGCCAAGCGCCAAGCAGGTCGCGCCAGTTGCCAGGCAGCTCGACATCCGGAACGAATGGCCGGATCACGAACAGGCGTTCGGCCATGCCAACGAGCGACGCGCTGAGAATAGGGAGGTTTCCTGCCAAAGCGGCGGCGTCGGCTTGATCCAGCAAAGCGGTGAGATCCACCGCTATCGCGTCGATAGCCAAGCCAGCTTCGAGCCCGACACCCATGGCAAAAGTCGCGCGACGCTGGTTTACTGTAGACTTGTTCCAGATCAGGCTTGCGCGCGCCCAAAGAACCCAGAGCTGGTTTGATCGGGCCTGGGGGCCCAGGCGACCGATCTGGCGTGCCCAGAGCGAGCCAGTCAACGCCTCGTCAAGAAGACGCGGCAGTTCCGCGCTGTCGGTGTCGAGAGCCTCGATCAAACCAAATACGGTTGCGTCCAACCGCTCGATCAAGCTTTCGATTGAGTCCGTATCCTCCGCCTGATCTTGCGGAAACCATGCTTCCTGCGCGTTGGCGAGATACTCAATGGCGTCGGCCCGAAGGAAGACATTTGTCCGTGCGAGACGCGCTATGACTTCGGAGATGATTGAAATGATACCGCTCGTCAATGAACGGGCCTTTGACGATCCGACAAGCTCCCGCCAGGCTCGGGCCCGCCAGTTTTCAGGCTGGTACATGACGTGAAGCACAAGGCCCTCCAGGTCGACAAAGGCGCGGCCGGCCCTACCCGCCACGTTGGCGAACTCTTCACCGGACAGCGGCACGCCCGCCCGATAGAGTGTGGGAATGAGAAGCACGGCGGCATTCAGATTGAGCCCCTGCGCAAGAGTAGGCGAGGCGACGGTTACGCGGAGAATCCCGGCGGCAAGCAATGCCTCGACCTCTCGGAGAAAGGGGCCCGGCAAACGGCCGTGGTGTATAGCGACGCCAATGGGCAGGCATTGCACCGCGGGATGGTTAGGACCCAACCATTCGCGACCGACGGCCAGCGCGCGTTCCACCTGCGCAACGTCATCGAGCAACGACGCCAGATATCCGCGCCTGTGAAGATCGACAACAGTTTCCGCGTAGCCTTCAACATGGTCGCGTTGCGTGCAGAAAATCAGCGCCCGCTTCCCCTGAGCCGAAAACCTCCACGCGGCCGCAAGCGTCAGCTCCTTGTTGTTTCTGGGAAAGGGAGTTCGTCGAGGACGGATAGCCGGCTCCTCGGGAATGAAGTGCGTGATGTAGGGGCCGCCCACTTCGAGATCGAAGCCTAGCCGGCCGGAATTACCCTGCCACGTGAGTGTTCCAAAACGCTGGCGGGTCGGGCGCCAACCGAGCTGTATGGGAGGACCGGGTACATCGCTGCGTATCCATGCGGTGAGATCATTGAGCTGGTCGCCCTCGGGGAGTATCGCAGAGAGGCACACGATACGGCGGGCTGCATTGTCCGGACGGCGGAGCAGTCGTTGCACCAAGCTTTCGTAACGTATCTCGCGTTCGCTCGGTCCAATGAGATGGCCCTCATCGAGGACGACCAGCCCAACGTCAGCGATGATGGTGGGATCGTTACGAAGCGCGAAGTCCAGTTTCTCCGGCGTGGCTATTACAATATCCTGCGACCGAAGGGCGTCCTCATCGCCGATCGCCACACCGCTGGCGCCATAGAGCGAGGAAACCGTGAACCCGAGGCTTGCAAATGTCTTCCGAAAGGAGCGCTCCGTCTGCGCAGAAAGAGCTCGCAGTGGTGTTACAATCAGAACGCGTTGACCCGATGCGAGCGCCATTAACGCGGCGATCTCGGCAATTCGCGTCTTTCCGGCGCTCGTCGGCAGAGCAACGACAAGATCATCAGTGAGATCTATCGCGCGGCGCACCGCCTCCAGTTGCGACGGCCAAAGTTCTACCTCCGCAACACGTCTGGAATAGAGTTCTCCGAGAAAGAGTCTCCGCAAGGCCCCATATCCTTCGGCACCCGCCGGCCCCTCGACGGGAAGGATTTGATGCAGGCTGCTGGCCCACAGGTCATCGATCAGGTTCAGGGCGATCCGTGCAGTCCACCACAGGCTCACCGCATTTGCGTGCTTGGCCAAGGAAATTGCTCTGCGCAACAACGATCTTGCCTCATCGACGAGGGCTGCGACTCCTGTCTGAAGCGCGAATTCGAAAAAGGCGAGCGAACGGAAGATCGTCGTCGTGACTACGAGCCTCACCACATCGTCCGGGTCAAGCTCACCCTCCGCTGCAGACCGCGTGATGCTGTCGTCGCCATGGGCCGGATCGAGAAGCCAGTTCCTTGCTTGCGCGCCCAGCCCGTCGAGATCTCGCAGGATGAGGAACGCCAGTGCTTCCTCAGGCGGCGCGAAGTTCGGCCGGTCAGATCGCTGTGAAATTAGCGAGAAGGCCAATGCGGAATAACTAGCAAGGTGATACGACGCAGCGCCCGCTACTCGATAAAAACCTCGATTGACGTCATCTGGCGCGCCATTTTGAACCAGCGCCTCAAATGCATTGCCGGCCCGTGCAAAGCCTCTCCGCCAAACCTCTGGCTCGCCCTGCGACTCGCGAAGAGCCATGGATGCGCGCAACAGCGACAAGGCGTATTCTGCGAGATCCGTGTCGATCGTGTTGCCGAATGCAGGCGCGTCGTCTGGAAGAACGCCGTCCTGACGAACGATAGAACGCGCCTCACCACGAGCCTGCAGCCGGCCTCTGGCTCCGTCTGCAGCGACCTGGGTCAGGAAGGTTGTTAGCTCCTCAATCGTTTCCAAGGGCTAGCGCTCCTTCGTACGAAAGCCTTATGAACTCCTGGTGATCAACGATGCGAAGATGAATGACCGTGTGCGTCCGCTCGGGACCGGCGGCCTGAAGATCATCGATGAGCGCCTGGGGTGCTGCATTTCCTGACATCGTAAAAAGGGCGTGGTCGATGCGTGTGGCCGGCACTGCACGATTGGCCACTTCATTGCGTATCGCACGTCCGACCGTCGCGCCCTCATCTTCGCGTTCCATCAATCGGTCGGCGATGAAAAGCAGGGAAGTCGCAGTCGGACGGCCGTTGTCGCGGGAGAGGGCCGTTCGGGCTTCGGATATTGTCGCGCCCGCCAGTTGGGCTCGGCTCTTGGCCTCCCCCTTCAGCAGGAAGAGATCGCCGGCGGCGTCTATACGCACGCCGATAAAGTCGTCGCCTCGTAAGGCCATCTCGCGTCCGTCTTTGTAGCGAAGTCGCCGAACTGGAACGGAAAAGCCGAGTTGCTCCTCAACAAGTTCCGTTGCAAAGATTTCGCCGAGTTCTCCTGATCGTGCACGTGATGTTCGGGGAAGGCGCTCAGCCAATAGGGCGGCAGCGCCAGGAAAGCCCAGCTCACGGATGTCATCGGCAATGCGCGCCATATCGTCGTAGTGAGAGCGAAGGAGATCTGGAAGCCGATCGGCGATTGCCGCCCGGCCACCGTCGAGTTCTGTCAGGCGCCGAAGATGCTTTCGGCCATCCTGTTGATGATCACTGTCGCACCAATCATTGAATAGCGGCATGCTCCCCCCTTGCCGTCGCAACTCGTCTGGTCGCGTTCGGTCATCCATGCCATCGCCTCGACCTACTCAACCAGTCCGAGTATGCAGGCTTACTCGCCTTTTGTGTTAAATTACAACAGCCAATTCACTTTGCTGAGAGTATCAGCAATTTTTGAAGCGAAATCGGGCTCGATCCGCCTAGCGTGTTCAACCTTGCCATAGATATGCCGGCGCATGCTCAACACGGAGCGGAACCCTAACGCTTTTGCGTGATCGGCCGGCTCTATACCAAGCCTTCCTAATATATGAGCGTGGAGACGAAGCTTGTTTCGATACTCTCGAGTGAGGCGCGGCTCAGGGCCATTGACGACCAGTCCGAGCACAATCTTGAGAGCTCCTGGCGGCCGCACGCATGCCTTCCCGGTGTGTGGGAGAAGTCTTGCCCTTGCAAAGGCTGCATAGACTTTCCCAATGACTTGGCTCGCTTCATCTCTGCTGAAGTCTTTTCGCTTGGTTGAGAGCGCGATGTCATCTGCGTATCGGGTGTAGATGAGGCCGTGCTCCTCTGCGATTGCCAGAATCTCCGTATCCAACTCAGTTACTGCGAGATTGGCCAACAGTGGACTTGTTGGCGCGCCCTGTGGGAGAACGCGACGTGAAACAATCAGAGGTGCGTCCCGACGAAGTCGCCTTGGTGTCGACTGGTCGATGAACGCCGCGTCTTCATATGGGCCTCGCCCGAAATTCGCAAAGCGAGTTGTGGGCGACAGAGACCGATCTTCAGGACCAATAACCTTTGTGCAGAGCCGTGCCAGTTCGAATGACAGCAACCGTGGATAACCCAGCCTGACAAAGACCTTGAACACCTGCTCCTCGGTGATTGACTCGAAAAAGTTCTGCACGTCGAGCTTGATGAGCCACCTGCATCCACAGTGCAGCTTTGCGGCACGCTTGATGTCAGCGTCCTTGTGAAATGCCACGCTCGCTTCGTGACCTTCCGCCGTATGCAGGATACGGTGGAGGATCCATCTTTGAACAAGCATGAGCATTGGGGCCGGAATCGAGATCCGCCGCATTGGGCGGCTTGCCGCCCTCTTGTTTTTTTTCTGGCCTGACGTCGATTTCTTTATGAAAAACTCACGATAGGAGCCAGTGCCGGGATCGCTCACACACATTCTTAGAAAATTGTAGTGGACCCCCGTCAGATGCGCCAAATGCGCTAGGGTGAATACTACGCCTCGATTGGGGCTCTGTTTCCTTATGCGTTGGTGCACAAGAACCGCGTTGTCCAGGACTTTGGACTCAATATTGAGTGAAATGCCAACGGACCGGAAGTGTTGCGAGGTCAAATAATTCATCGACTTTGGCCGATCAGTGCGTTTGCGTGAGCGTTTCGCCGTAAGGCGTTCGCCACGAGCTAGAAACGCTCACACAGCCGCTAGGCTTTGCAGTGGCTCGTCCGGCGGGTTTCGGCAATCCTAACCCAACAGGCCATAGGCCCGTCACCGATCTCGTGAGCACGAGCGTCTCGTTCAAACTATTAACCTCGCAACGATGTTGGGAAATACACGGAAATTCTATCTTCAGGAAGAGGAGACCGCAATCTTATTGACTGCCGTGCCGACTTCAACTCAATCAAGCCCGACTCCGTGATCGCCCCCTCAGAATCAATCCAACCAATCCGCTGAAAAACGTCGAGAAGGTTTTGCGCGACGACAACGCCAAGACCCGTCCGGACCGAAATTTTGGAAACCCCACGAAGGCCTCTGGCCATTGCAGATAAAACCAAAAGCGCTTGCGACGCCTCATCGTCGAAATGTGAAAGCAATTCCGGATCCGCGAGCGTAGGTTGACCCAGCGCCGCAAGTCTATCGGCAAACACTATTCCATCATTCACGTGAAAAAGTGCATCGAAGTCCACTGCGGATCGGTTTGGAAACAACGCCGGCCGACCGCCCTTGCCCGCCCAGAAAATAGGGGGGGTAGTGTTAGGGCAACCGTGACCGAAAGCGATAAGTGTTCCGGTCCCCTCGTAGCCGAGAGGACCAATGCTCGGATGCCCCTGCAATGGATTGTAGAATTTGCAAACACGCTCCACATGAAGCAAAGTCACCCGGTGGAACATATCGGAAATGGTTGGAGCCAACTCCTTAAAGTGCAGGTGTGGTTTTAACCGGTGGGTTTTGACAGCTTTCGCGCCGACTATTGTCGAAGCATAGGCAACCACGTGAATTTGGATCCTGCTCTTGCTATGCGACTGCCAACTACGGAAGGTTTCTGTTTTCCAAAGCGCATCCAGAATCCTATTCATCCTCGCGCCAGAACCGATCAGATCGGTAATTATCGCTATCCTATGAATTGCGGGACGCGTTTTCTTTGGCCTTAACCGGTCGGGTCCGGGCGTCAGTAGAAACGACTTTGGCTCTCGCCGCGCAAGTTCTGTGAGCAGCTGCGCCACGATTCCCTCACTTCCGACATGAGAGGACCCGCGCGTGGGCTCAACGAGCTTCGGCCCACTTTGACCAACAGAGCGCATCGCCGCACCAGGTGCCAGATTTGGGAAGAACCGTTGCCCCCTAGGAAACTCCCTTTCTGTATAGAGGGCTAGAGGGGTCGCCCTCGTTCCTAATTTCTGCAATGCCGTAGAGATCCAACTGCGAAAATTGCTCGTCGATACCACTTTGAAATTGTCTAGTAGGTCGCGCGCGATCAGATCATCTCCTCGTTTGAAGTAGGACAACCACTCCGCGGCGAGCTCACTTTCGGAAAGCTTCATTTGGGATCCCTACTCAGTCCATCGCCATTATGCTGCTGAAGATCGTCTCGATGTGACCGGCGTGGGCCTGGATTGATCCGGATACCCTATGGTCAAAGCCTCTGTCCTGTTCCACTTGATAGGATTGCCTTACAAGGTCGAATTCCTCAGACGTCGGCCTCAATCCCAACGATTGCACCTTTTCAAACACATCTACCACCACGTTGAAAATGGCTGGCTCAATGTCGCAGACGTCCCCATATCGCCGGAAGGCGCCTCGAACTGTATCCGGTTGGGATTCACGAGGGAGAGAAGAAGCGCGCTCAACAGACGAGTTTGCCACCAATGTCACTTGCGCAAGCTCGCAAGTCATTGGAAGGTCACTTGCGGCGATGATCTTCACTTTATGAAGTAGCTCCTCGTGATGATGAAACAGATTTCGCAGGGCTTTGAGCCCAACAAAATTCCAGGAATCGAACATTCTGCTTTCTTTTGGCAGTTTATCATTGAAGCTATGCAAAGCAGTCAGAAGATTAAATAGCGTATCTTGATCGCGATCCTGACAATGCCGATAATATCCTCGAAATACTCTGTCAGCCGCGGCGTTCAGCGAGCTTCTTTTTCCTTCATCCATAAGTAGTGCATCCCGACATCAAAGATCGATGTATCGCCGCAGAGCCCCGGGTAAGATTTCGGGAGCAAGACAAGTGTTTACAAACGATTCTGCAGTGGACGCAATCGAATATTCTGTTCATATGAATGCGTCGGGCGGTTACCCTAGATTGCATCTTGGCTAACATCCCCTATGGAGCATTCTTGGAATGAAGGCAGCACTAGCGCCAGGCACGAAATCTCTTACTCAGGGACGTAACCGCGATTCGATCCGCTTACCTGCTTTCCATGACGAACTCCGACGGCACTAAACTCTTCCCGGAAGAATTCGGATCACCTGAAGGGACGCGTCACCAATATTAATGATTGAGATGTTTTCGATGGGCACATCATCACCTTACCGTTCATTGGCCGACTGGCCGGCTCACAGAGCATTCATCCTTGCAAACTCGTCGGCGCATACCTGGAAAGAAATCTTCGATAACTGCCTGATGACGCGATTGAACAGCCGCTATCTAGATCCTATCCGGTGGATACAGGAGCGTGAGCTTCGTCAGGGCGAGGGATTTACCATCCTAACAATACAATGCGCACTCATCGAGTTTTTGGCAGCATTGCGACTTGGCTTTCGCTTCGAGCGCGGGAACTATAAGCACGGTGATGATTTCCGCTACTGGGATAGCAAGTGCCTGTTTGTCGATTTTCTTCGACATGTCGCGCCATTCGCAGATCATTTCACGGCTCGGCAGGCGCTCAAGTTTTACGTCGATGTGCGATGCGGTCTGATTCATGAAGCGCAGACAAAGGGGCAGTGGGTGGTGAAATCTGCGTGCGGTTCCGACCGAATGATCGATTTCACGACGTTCACTGTGAATCGCGATATTTTCTCAGACAAGATCGCCGAATATCTTGACCACTATCAACAAGAACTATCCGGCTCCGCACCATTGCAGGAAGCCTTTATTCGTAAATTCGATCATCTCTTTAGCAATACCGCAGAGAGCCATGCTGCCACGGAGATCGGTTGATCATGCTAGAGGTCCGCCCAACGACGCAGATCGACTTGGAGGAAATCAAGGCCTGGCTGGAGATTGAAGACAGGGCGCACCGAGAATGGGAAGCCGCGCGAACCGAGGAGACATGGTTTGACCCAGGGCCGACCAAAGGTTTCCTTTGCAATTTCGATAGCTACATTCGCCCGGCCTTCGACAATGGTGACATGTTCACTTTCATAAACGGAGGTGAAGCGATCGGATTTTCGTCGGGTGGCTTAACAGAGCGCGGCATCTTTGAAATCAGACCGGACATGCGTGGGACCGGCCTTGGGCGGTGGTTCGCAAACTGGATGATAGAGAGAGCCAAGGCCCAAGGCACGGAAGCTGGCCTCTACATCGACTGCGCTCCCCGATCCTCCCTGGATTTCTGGGTTCGCATGGGCTTCACGCATCACAAGGAGTCGTACAGCGGAGAATACGCGTACATGCTACTCCCGCGAAACAATGAAGTCCCAAAAGGCCGCCTCGTTAAAGGCGAAATCTCTGTTCTGGAAAAGTTGTGCGATGAACTGCCCGACTTTGAATCTCGCCCCCTATTTGGTAGTGTGGTTGATGCTATCGAAGACCAAAGTGGGAACCTCCATTTCGCGCAGAGACTGATCCTTCCCGCTGTTCTTTGGCAAGGCAGTCGCCATCCGTGGCTGCGGGTCGTCGTCGAGGGGGTTCCGCTAATTTTCGACGAGCTCTACGACCTCTCGCGAAGCAATGCTGGCCCGAAGCGCGATCGAGGGGGCTTCTATTTTATTGATGCCATCGAGACCCTCGGCGAGCCAATCTTAGAGCTTTCAAGCTTCCGATTAGTTGATCATCGCCGGCCATGATCCTCGACACAGGCTATGCCCCAAAAACACTTGCGCCGCACCATAACGACCCATTCCGAGAAACGCAGAGGATGGGTACGGTGGTTACGCACCTTTGCTGGGGACCAAGCGTCGGGACTGCCTGGCCCAGCCGCAAGAAGAGGTCTGTCTCGATGAAAGTCTCGATCGGACATAGTGGCTGGCTGCGCAAATTCAGCGGTTGGCGACAGCTACTAATCTCAGTTTACAATTTCCACGGCTTCGCTACCTCTTCGCGCCTCGCACTCTCTCGCTTTTCATCAGGGTCTGGCACTGCGTCCACATCAACGATGAACCGCTGGATATAAGCCTCCGGGAGCTCGTGCTCGCGGGCTCCGCGCTCAACGAAGTCCTTGTACCATTGGTACGGTTTGATCTTGTCGTCTTTTGCCTCGTCAGAGGCGAGGTAGGTGACAGCGTCGACCGCCTTGGCGTCCGCGGTCATTACCGTGATGGTCGCCTCATCGTAGCCCTGGCCAAGTCCTTCCGCTTTATCGAGTGCCGCCTTTTGAGACATTGGGATGTTATATAGAACGCCGACGACCAAATCGGTCGGACCGCCCGTCCAGGAGGCATCGCACTTGGCTGAACCATCCTTGCTCGACTTGTGGAAGCGCAATTCATGGCCGACCAGCGTCGCAACGCCAATGACTTTGCAACCGGACGTGCGGAATCGGAGCCGCGGCGTGTCCATGTTCGACCCATAGGCAAAATAAACAATCCCTTCCCCTTCAGCGATCATGTCGTGATCTCCCTGTTGATGCCTGTGGCGGCTCAGTCTGCGCTGGGGCCGGTCGTATTTGACCGCGCGAATGCGAAAGATCGAAATTTCATCGATCAGCAGGCGCAAAAACGGTTCACTTGCCGGCCCGAATTCATCGATAGTGCGGTCGTGCGTCCTTCCCAGGATTTCGGCAAAATTCACGGCGTTGCCGCCTGGTTTAGGCACAGGCGTTTGGTGCGCTTTCCGAGGCGGCTTCGATCGCGGCGTTTCCTCCCAAATGGATATGCTGTCGTCATAGTCGTCGTCACTCGCCCATCCCAAATTCACGCGGACGTCAGTTCCTGGTGGAAGTTCGTATGGCTCGACCGCGCAGGCATGGTTGAACAACACGACGTTGCGACCTTCGTGATCGGTTTGCGCGGAATTGAAAATGATACCGTCCAGACTGGGTTCGACGCTCGAAGCGAGGAACTCTGAAACGGCCTGTGTGACCAGATATTCCGATTCCTCGTCGCGCGGCATGACGGGCCGGCTTATCTCAGCGACCAGCCGCTTGAAGAATGAGACACGACCAGACATTTGCTGAAAGCGCGGATCGAACATGCTGACGTCCGTGTACACGTTCGTAAGCCTATCGAGGTCCAGCAGTCTGATCTCACGGATGATCTCAAAGCGACCAAGAACGACATGGCTACCGACCGGCGCGCGAACCTCCGCAATGCAGGTATCGGGTTCTCGGGCACCGTAGAAGACCGAAATGCCGCCCGCGTTCATGCGGCCTTGTTTTGCAAATTTCGCTGGCGGCGGCCCAAGCTCGCGAACAGGTGTCCTCAGGAAGAGTTCGATGTCGGACTCAGAGAACGCGATGCGCCCTCTGTAAAGGAAGCGATCCTCACTCCCCGTTCCGATTTTGACGATAACAGGGTCGTTTGGCCACACACGCATGCTTGAGATGTCACCAAAAATCTCAAGCAAACTGCGCCGGGCATGCTCGCTGAAATAGCGAGAACGCTGACTGATTTCGTTTCGGAAGAAAAGCCAAGATTCCTGATAGTCGTAAGTATCGGGCTTCCTTTCGACATAGCATGCCTCCCGTCCGAAAGGATCGCTATATCCTCCTTCAAATGCGTCGTAATAAGTCCCACTCGAAATCTCGGCACGCAGAGCCGCCGCAATCTCTTCATCAACTTGTGCCAGATTTGCAATGAGGTGGATAACCGGCTCTCCCGAATCCGCTCCATACTCATCCTGGTGAGGCCGATAGTTCTCCTCAATGACGGATTGGATGCGCTCAGCCAGCTCTTCGATGGAAAACGCTTTTCGCCGCTTCTCGCAAAAGCTGCATTTAAGGGCTTTGCCCTCGGACCGGATCTCGGCCTGTAAGTATTCGTCACCCACGCATTTATAGCAGACATTCATACTCGCATAGTCCCAACGGTTGTCGTCGGTGGCTTGGTCTAGTCTGGACCTTCGTCTGCGAACAATTACCGGTATCTGGCGATACCGCAATTGCGATTTCTGGGTCGGCAAAGTGTCTTTTCTGGCCAGCCTGTTTCTCTCGTGAATTTTGGAGGGTCCCGAAGGTCTCCAAACTGTCAGCGTCATCGCCTCTCACTCCGACCGCAACGCCATGCCTGCCGGGGTCAGGACAAGCGCTCGTCGGCATGAACGGTTCGATCTGAAACCCACCGCAAGAAGACTGCCTAGAAGCGAACAATCTGACATTGCGAAGCATCCGAACGGGTGGTTACACCTTTAGCTGGCTACACGATTCCCCACGCTCGAAACCTTCCCCTCCCCGTCATCTCGCGCAAGCCTAACTCTTCGACGACTCGCAGCGCCGCCCGCGGCGTGATGGCAAGTTCCTTGGCAATCATACCGGCCGACACCAGCGGCCGCGACATCACCAGCTCGATCAGCCTCGGTAGTTTTGACGATACCCGCTTCCCGACCAGTTTTCGTTCCATCATTATTCGCGCCAACGTCAACCGGTCATGTTCTTTAAGCCCGAGTTCTGCGGCGGTGATAATACCAGCCAGTATGGCCAACAGCCGGGTCTCCCGGTCGCGATGCCGGCGGCGATCGACGGGGATAGTTTTCAGGCCTAAATTGAAGGCGGCCAGATGGACCGCCGTCGTCAGTCCGGCCTGACGCAGGATCGATGCTGCGAGAAGCCGACCGAGCCATGGTGCATGCTGCAGCACTGATAAATCATTCCAGGCATCGAGCGCGACCACCGCCTGCAGCGCTGCGGGCAGGTCTTGCGACTGCCGCAACACGCCGCGCCACTCGTCGAGACGCTCGTCCTCGTCCCAATCGAGGTCGTAGACCAGCGGATCCTTTTCGCGGCCGCCGGCGCGAGCGGGCTTCTTCGCCTCCTCGATGGCAGCGTCCGAGCGGGCGAGCAGCGCGTCGATGGCGGCGAACTCGGGGTCGAGTGGGCTGACGCCATCATCGCTATCCGGCCCCTCCCCTCCTCCGGTCTCGGCAACTCCCCGCTCAGCGCCGTTCGCCGTGGCGCCATCGGCGTCTTGCACCATAGTAGACACGCCAGCAGCGAGGCCGTGACCGCGGAGGCTGCGCAGACCGTCGGGGCTGAGCGCCCAGCCAGATGGTTGAGAGGCTATCCGTCGCCGGGTGCGCAAAACATCACGGGCGATTGTCAGCTCGTGGGTCGGCGTGCGAATATCCTTCGTGGCGTCATGCAGCACCAGGTCTTCGAGATGCACGAGTTCGCCGTCGATCCACAAAGAGGCGCAAGCATCGACGAAATGGGTGCGCTCGATCCAGCCGTCGCCCACGGGAGAACGGGCGACGCGCTCATCGAGACGCGACAATGCCGAAGTCGCGTCGGATATCGGTCGCAGCAGCGTCAAAATGGGCAATTTCCCGAGATCGTAAGACATTGAAATCATGGTAAATGATTTGCTAAACGGACACTAGTGGATAGTTTGTGTCCGTCACTGCATGGTGCAGTGGGTTGAGGGGCTAACCATCGATAAGTAATGCTTATCGATGGTTGTTGATTTCGCCCCGCAAATCGGAAAAAACAATGCCAGTGGACGGCTGCATCGCCGGACAGAACCCTGTTTCGGAGCCCCCTTTGACGTCGTCCACATCGAAATCCACCGTCGAACGCCGATCGGAAGAACTCGACACCATCGCTGCCGTCTTGCCGATGGAGCGCCGCGACGAGCTCGCAGAGCTGTTGACCGACCAGGATGTCGAAACTCTCAAGCACCTTGTCGAACGCGGCATGGGCGACAACACGCTGCGGGCGCTGACCTCGGATCTCGCCTATCTCGAAGCCTGGGGCTTGGCCGCGACCGGACGCTCCTTGCCCTGGCCGGCGCCCGAAGCCCTGTTGCTCAAGTTCGTGGCCCATCACTTGTGGGATCCAGAGAAGCATGCAGGCGACCCCGATCACGGCATGCCGGCCGCCGTCGACGAAAAGCTTCGGCAACAGGGCTTTCTGAAATCCGTCGGCCCGCACGCGCCAGCGACGGTACGCCGGCGGCTGGCCAATTGGTCGACGCTGAACAAATGGCGCGGTTTTGACGGCGCCTTCGCCTCCCCTGCCCTCAAATCCGCCATTCGTCTGGCGGTGCGTGCCGTCCCGCGGACGCGTCGCCGCAAGAGTGCCAAGGCGGTGACATCAGACGTGCTGGCCAAGCTGCTGGCGACCTGCGACAGCGACAGCCTGCGCGATCTGCGTGACCGGGCAATCCTGATGCTGGCCTTTGCCTCCGGCGGCCGCCGGCGCAGCGAGATCGCAGGCCTTCGCTTGGAACAGTTGACCGTGGAAGCTCCGATCGAAGTGCCCGGCGGCCCTCCCCTCCCCTCTTTGGCCATTCATCTTGGTCGCACCAAGACCACCACCGGCGAACAGGACGACGTCGTCTATCTCACAGGCCGGCCTGTCGAGGCGCTGAATGCCTGGCTAGCGGCGGCGAAGATCGACAAGGGCAGTGTGTTCCGGGGGATCGGACGATGGGGCACCGTCTCGCGGCGGGCGCTCGATCCGCAGTCGGTCAATGCGATCCTCAAGCAGCGAGCAAAGATGGCGGGCTTGGAGCCTGGGGAGTTTTCGGCGCATGGGTTACGATCGGGATATCTCACAGAAGCGGCGAACCGAGGGATTCCCCTCCCCGAGGCGATGGAACAGTCACGCCATCGCTCCGTTCAACAGGCCTCAAGTTACTACAACACCGCGGGTCGTAGAAGTGGACGCGCTGCGCGGATGCTGTAGCGAAAGCACCGCCATACTGACGCCAATGAGAACTCTGCGGCGCCTCTCGACACAGGGTTCCCCAAATAGTTTCTCGAGAGCGGCGAAGCGGGCACTCCAATCGCCTTTGGTGCAATGGGTGACCTGCGGACTGGTGTCGATGTTAGCACGCCCATGTTTCAGGAGTTTCGCTCCATCGTCCGACTTCGGCGCGTTGAACAACAACCCTGGATCGGATCGGATCGCTAAATCAACAACGGCGGCGATATAGGTCTCGAGGTTTGCGGCGCAGGATATAATCGTACTTAGGTTAGCCCAATTGTCGAAAAGGTTGTAATTGTCTGACCAATCTCGGACCGTGCCAAACGACGAAAGAAATTTATCGCCAGTATTGAGTGTCAGCACGGCGCTGTCATCCCACTTCGCGCCTTGCAGCTTTAGGCTCTTGTAACTGTACTTCATGGCGTTCGTGTGGGCCGTACCGATAGCGCCTAGTTGATCGTCGTAGCGGGAAAAGATCTGGTAGGACCAGGTTGTCTCCTCATACGGGCGCCAACGATCGTAGTTACCTGCGTTACCCATTTCTGAACCTCATCTAACGGGAATACCGTCGGCGCCATTTTCGGATGATTTGGGAAAGGAACTGGTATCACCAGCTCAATGCCCAAGACGCAGATCGCAGGAAAACGAACGCTACGTCCAAAAATAGCTTTGCCACGGCGCAGCGGATAAGAACACGATTGCTGCAAGTCATGGTCTCGTTGGCACAACGCGAATGTAACTTTGAAGGAGATGAAATTTGCGTGGCGACCCACCGACCGACAGACCGCCGTTTCGTTACGTCAAGTTTGCTTGGGATGACCTGAGCGACCTCCCGCCCGCCGGAAAACTGGACTGCTGAAGGAGCTCTTTTTTGCTGCCGGCCATGGCAACATGACCTCGTACCCCATGGGTATTCATCCCGTCGTCGCGTTTCCTGTCGAGGCAGCAAAAGTAAAATACGCCTTTGATGCGCTCGGCTCCTTTAGCGACGTCGAAAGCCTCGAAAGGTCCATCGACAGGCTGGGTCGGTCCCGGCTGTCTCGCTCCGATGTTGATCGGGTGATCGATCTGGGCATGGCAGCGGAGATCGCGCTGATGCATGACATGAGCCCGTCTAACAGGGAAATCTCTCACAAGATCAGCAGCCGGGCCGCATGGTTGCTCGGATCGGAGCCTGACGATCGCGCGGCGATCTTTCGTGACATGAGGGAGCTCTACAATTCAAGATCCACGGCGGTGCATTCGGGCAAGCTGTCGGCGAAGTCGCGGCTCGATATCGAAACCGCCGATCGCCTGGTATCGCAAGCGCTTCTTGCCATCCTGGAACGCGGCTCGTTTCCTGATTGGAATACACTTACCCTTGGATTTCCGGCAACTTAACCGGCGACTATCCGGCCGACTGCCCTCCCCCCAAATTGCCTAAACCATTGGGGCAACCGTTGCATGTGTTAGCGAGCCATTTGCGCCAGCGCCTGGTATTTCCTGGTGTTGATCAATGCGGGCTGGCAGGCTGATATCCGTTCCAGCACTTGCTGAAGCTGGAATACGGACCCCAGCGGCCGCTTTCCAGCCACGGCCGCCACGATGTCGAGCATTTTCGTGGGTGAGGATCTAAATAGGAGATCGTCAGCATTACTCAGCGAGAATGCCACGGTTCCTTGTTCCTTCTCCTCCGGCACAATAAACGGCTCTATAACGACGGCTGCCTCTGGAAAGGCCTCACCAGTTGCTCGCAGAATTTGAAGAAGTTTGAAGGTAACCGCACCACTTAGAAAGTCAACGTCCATCGCCAGATGCCCTCAAACAGCGGACCCACTACATTTCGCCAAACTGCGACCTGTTGAGATGGTGTGGCTTGCTGCATCTCCTCAGCCAAATCATGGGCTACAGATTGTAGAACTGTCGGCGTTGTCCTCCGCAATGCTGCTCTAGCCTCAACGTAGCTGAGATCGTATCCAGCTTCTCTCTTCGTATTGGCGAGCAAGATTGAAACCAGCCATCCTGCGAAGATCCGTAATGCTTCGGCACTGACACGTGACGCGAAAAAAGCGACAGGAAGGCCGGTTTCAACAAAGCAAAGTGCTTCTGGCCACCGATAGAGCGCGAGTACACACGGGCGTGCCAGACCAACGGAGCAAATGGCTCAGTCCATTCGAAAAGCGGAATGACTGTTCGTACTGACCATTGCGGTGCGCGCTCAAACAGGTAGACGGGCACGCAGCTCGGACGCTGGAATGGGCATCACGGCCGCAGGTCGATTGTTGCGACTCCGAGCCCCTTGCTCCGCCACCTCGTTGCGATCTTCCCAGTGTTCATGAATTCGACGATGTAATTTGGAGGAGGGTTCATGCCTGGCATACGCGGATGCTTCTCCATATGCCGAGGCACAAAGATCTTCGCTAGGCGATGTGTCAGTTCATGTTCCTTGTCTTCATCCAGGCAACACAGAAAGGTACTGAGTTTACGCGTATACTGTAAGAGATCCTTGAGAAGATGTGGGCGTTTCTGAATCAAGGTGCCTAACTGATCGGCGTTGCAAATCATCGCTCCGGACCTGTTGGGAGATACCCCTGCTGCTTTCTCCGGTAGAAAGAACATGTAGCATGGAAGCATGTTCGTGCTGTCCGCGAAAGCGATTAGATCCG
Organism: Hyphomicrobiales bacterium; assembly: GCA_900469955.1. Lineage (GTDB taxonomy): Bacteria > Pseudomonadota > Alphaproteobacteria > Rhizobiales > Rhizobiaceae > Neorhizobium. The sequence continues at coordinate 37,300 of UBYX01000028.1, forward strand.
CGTACTGCTGTCCCTCATTGTGCCCTAACTCCAAGATCTCGTAGCGGCCACTTTTATCCAGATCTACTCGTTTGGCCTGGATGATCAGCCCGATCCATTTGTTTCCGGGAAGGAGCATATGGATCTCGATGTCCCCTCCGGTGAACTTCTCCTGCGGCAGAAGCACCCTGAGCCGGTTGGACCCCAGCTCATGTAGCTTAAACATCAGATGTTGTGTGAGGGACGGTTCGTGCATGGCTGAACTGGTCCGCGAGCCGAAAGCCGCACGGCTAAGCTCGGCAATCTCCATGCCTGATTGCAGGGACTTAGCGCAGTGCGCTTCGAATTCTTTGGCGACATTACAAAACATTGGAATCCTAAAGAACGCCTGTTTGGCCTTGCATTCTTGCTAAATCTCTCAAAAGGTCATGTCCGGGCGGCTTGGAAGCCCCGAGCGAGGAATAGAAATATCTTTATCATCCTGTATTTGTTATGAAAAACCGCCATTTGTACCGCTGACAATTTCACGTGAAGGGTAGATTGAGCTCCGTCGCCAAATATACGATCGCCATTCAAGCTGGCATGTCATGCCGATTGCCTCCGTTGAGGTTCATGCGCTCTAAGCAAAGCCATCAACATCGGACCAAGCGAAAACTCGCCTTTCTCACTTCGCCTCGTCAAGTCTCGCAGATAACCGCCCGCCGACGTGATGTGCCCACCTCGTTCAAGGATACAAGCCATGGCTACCGCCGCGTTCTCAGGTCCCATGATGTCACACGCGTCCTGATAAGCTGACGGACTTACCCCAAGCATGGTTCGGACGACCACCGCCGCGGCCATCAGCTCACGCCAATGCGAGATCGTCCCCCCAATCGCATAGTCTGAAATCTGCGGGCATGCTCTTAACACCATTCCCAACGGGAAAGCCTTTATCGGCTCGGCACCACGTTTCGGCTTAGCCACTGTCGTTTCGCCCTGCTCTCTTTCGGAGCTAGGTTCAAGTTCATTTAAGGATTCGGTATTTGAATTCTGTTTGTGCTGACGGATTTCGCTATCATTGGTGTCGGTATTTTGAGGATTTAACTGGATTTCCAGCAAGTTGACAGCTTCCTCGTTGAGAAGGTTGAGCTCGTCGAGGCAAGCTTCCAAGGCCGCAGTTGTCTTGGCGAATTTTATGCGCGCGATGGCCCCGACAAGGGCGCTTTCAACTGCCTGCCAGTTCCCTGGTGCACCCTCCTCTACAGCAGCTGTAATGAGCTTGCGTACGTTGCGCCGCGCGATCGTAATGCGCTCCTTTATAACCCGGAGGCGGCGGCTCTCTTCCGCGACCTGGTGCGCCATTAGAGCGAGCTCCTCAGACCGCGCGAGGAGCGGCGCGAGGCTAAAGCCGTACGCTGTTTCGATCTCACCATCATGCCCTTTGCGGGCGTAGCGTTTGCCGTTTGGACTATCGTTACGATGAATCAGTCCTGCATCAACCAGGAGCGCTAGGTTTTCTCGTAAGGTCGTTCCTGCGATTCCGTTGGAGCGAATGGCTAGCTGCGCGTTCGACGGAAACACCACAAGATTGCGGTCTTCGCTCAGTTCTTGTTCTGGATAGAAGCTCAGCAGCGCGTTAAGGACGGCGAGCGCCCGATCGCGCAGGCCGAGCAGGGCTCTCGCCTCGCAGGCACTTCGATAGACCTTCCACTTATCGACGGCCTTCCCTGCCCTGATATGTGCCGTTGCGAGTTGACCTTTCACCAAGGCAAGCGTCATCGGCCGCCGCCCGAACGGCGTCGTCACATTTCCTGTCTGCATTTTCCTCTCACCTTTCGAAAGGCAAAGGAAATTCGCTCACCAAACTGGCGCCAAAGACTCTTGACTGCGATTCATGGAAATGCGATTCTCAGGCTGCTTAGACATGAGGAAGGCTTCCACGACGGCGACGTTTGGGGGCCTTTTTCTTTTGCCGCTACTTTTCCTCTGCTCTGGTTGATTTCAGAAACTCTTGATGCAAGCGGTCGAGGTTATCGGCAATGAACCGCCCAAACCTGCCGGCGTCGTTCGCTTTGAGGGCGATAGAATAGCTCTTCGCGCTTCCTTTGAATTCCGCACGGACGCTTGAGTCCTCGGCTTGCCATTGGCTAGCCCTGCTGGGGCGTTTTGCGGGTTTCGAGGCATTCTTGATCTCGGCCAAAAGTCGCTCGAATCGGGCATCGGATTCCAGCGACGAAAATGCCGCATCACCAATGAACGATCGTGCAAGTTCGAGCGTCGACGGCTTCTCGATCAACTGAGCGAATTCGGTCCAGCGATTGCGGCCGACAGACTTTGCTGCACCGATCGCATTTGCGATATCCGCTGGAACGCGACTGGCCACCGACAGCATTCGCGTCAACATTGGCGCATCGACGGAAAGCGCCACCTGAATTAGGGGTTTTTCGTGCGAAAGCTCTAGGAGCCTTTGTGCGAACATTGCGCGCTCGATGAAGGAGAGGTTTTCACGGGCTGAGTTTTCCTGCCCCTGAGCAATGATATGATCCGCGTCAGACAACGGTTTTACGACAGCGCGGACTGGGCGGCCGAGTTCCTTTGCCGCCCGCGCTCGGCGATGTCCAAAGACTATCTGATAGCGGCCATTGGCTGTCGGGTGAGGGCGCACCATTATCGGTGTGTCCTGTCCGCGCTCCCGGATACCCTCAACAAGCTCGCCGTAAGCGAGATCGTCTGCTCCGATCCGATCGGAGACGAAGGAAGAGTCCAAGAGTTCAGGATCGAGATCGATGATCGTCTCGCCAGTAATCTGCTGTTCGGCCTGCGCGACTTTCTCGCGCAGCTCGCTCAACGAGCTAATCATTGATCGCGACGCCCCATGCGTCGCGTAGCCAGGCGTTGCGCGCCGTTCGGTGCCCGAGTTTGCCGGCGACGTTATGTTTGCGAAAACATCTTTACGTGCCATTGGATAACGCCTCAGTTTTGATCAAACAGCTGTTTTCGTTCCGAGAAATCACAGTTTGTACCGCTGACAATTTACTAAGCATGGCGTCTCCCCCATGCCTTCTGCAGGAGCTCGATGACTTCGTTGTTCACGGCATCCATCGATTCCCGCGCACGGTCGTAAGTGGACGCTGTGAATTGCGCGCGCTCGACCTCATACAGGCTCTGCTTCGTCAAACCCGCGTCCGATACAGCAGTCGACTTGACCATGTGGTTTTTCATCATCTGCTGCGCGAACATCGACTGCATGAAGCCGACCATCTGCTGTTGCGGGATATCGGTGGGCTCGTAGCGAGTGACGAGATAGCGGAACCAGTCCAGCGATACGTCGACGCCCACGCTCTCAACGGTTTTGAGGATCTCGCCAAGCATCAACAGGAACTGGGACATCGACATGATGTCGAGCATCTGGGGATGCACAGTAATGAGAACCGATGTTGCCGCCGTCAGAGCTGTCAGCGTTAGATAGCCGAGCTGGGGAGGGCAGTCGACCACGACGACGTCATATTGGTCGTCGACTTCGGCCAAAGCATCACCGATGCGGGTGTAGAACAGTTTGCCAGCAGTCGAATCCTTGCGCTGCATCGCAATCGGAGTGTCATACTCGTATTCTTGCAGTTCGAGGTTGGCTGGCACCACATCCAGATTTGGAAAGTTCGTGGGCTGGATGACGTCTTTGATCGACTTGCGCTGATCGTCGTAACGAAGTGCCTCGTAGAAAGACTTCTTCTCGTCCAGCTCCGGCTGGATGCCGTAGAGCGCCGTCAGGGAGGCTTGGGGGTCGAGATCGACCGCAAGCACGCGATAGCCCTTTAGCGCCAGGAACTGCGCAAGGTGAGCGGATGTCGTGGTCTTTCCCGAGCCGCCTTTGAAGTTGACGACCGCGATGACCTGTAGCTTTTCATGGGCCTGGCGATGTGGAACGCGATCAAGAAGGTGGCGAAGCTCGTTGACCTGGGCGGCAGTGTAGTAGCGGCGGCCGGTCGAAGTAGTAGTAGGCTCCACGCCTTTTCCCTGGAGGTGGAGTTTCTTCAAATAACTCTGCGACACGCCGACAAAATCGGCGACTTCCGCCAGCGAAAATTGGCGAAGAGTCTTTTGCGCATTCGGCGGGAATTTCTCCTGCCTAAGCATGTCGAGCTTCGAGGAAATATCCCCGCCCTGCGCGAGGATAGTATCCGCGAAACTCGTCACTTTCTCCAAAGCGGCCATTTTCACGCTCATTTAGCTTATTGCCTTCAGTCACGATAATCGTAAGGATTTTGTCCAATTATCGTGACAATCACCCGATTCCCAGATCATGGCAAGGAAAATAGGGTAAACAAACCCTTAACTCGCTTCGGGGCGTTCTCACGGAAATTCAGGAGATATGAATATTTCTCAACAAGATTAATGACTTAGCGTTGATACTACCGCCGGCACGCCTGTGGAGACTACCAGTTTTGATAGTCAGATTTTGTCACCGGTAAGCGATCAGGTCGGGTCGAAGCCGGCTTTGTTCTGAGAATCGGTCGCTACCACTTTTGATAGTAGCAGCTTGAGTCCGAACATCGCAAACCTCCTCGCATCCAGCAAAGGAGCATTATCGATGGCCGTGCAAGGCAGACGAGAAAGCGAGCAGACGGACGGGCTAAAGCACTCCCAAGCTGTGAGGGGAGGGCACCAGTGACCCAGCACAGGTCCTTATCCCGGTTGATTCGTAAACTGCAGGAAGCACTGGGAGATCAGATCTGCGTGGCGCTCGACGATCCGAGTGTCGTCGAGATCATGCTGAATCCAGACGGTAAGCTGTTTATCGAGCGGCTCGGTCATGGCATCACGTCGGCGGGCGATATGCGGCCTGGCTCCGCAGAGATTGTCATAGGCAGTGTAGCCCACGTCCTCGATTCGGAAGTCGATGACGCCCATCCGATCGTGTCGGGCGAGTTGCCGATCGGTGGACATCGCTTCGAAGGGCTGTTGCCGCCTGTTGTTTCCGCACCGTCATTTACGATCCGGCGGCGCGCGTCCCAGCTCATACCGCTCGACGTTTATGTGACGAAAAAGGTGATGACGGCCAAGCAGGCGGACATTATCCGAAGCGCGGTGAAATCTCGACTGAACATCGTCGTGTCGGGCGGGACCGGGTCGGGCAAAACCACCCTTGCCAATGCCATCATCGCCGAAATCGTCGAACATGCACCGGAAGACCGTTTAGTCATTTTGGAAGATACGGCGGAGATCGAGTGCTCGGCGGCCAATTCAGTTGCGCTGCATACGAGCGACGAAATCGACATGGCGCGCCTCCTGAAAAGTACGATGCGCCTTCGACCGGATCGGATCATCGTCGGCGAGGTGCGTGATGGCGCTGCGCTGACCTTGCTGAAAGCCTGGAATACGGGCCATCCCGGCGGCCTTTGCACGATCCATTCGAATACCGCCAGGTCAGCGCTCCAACGCCTCGAACAGCTGACAGCGGAGGCGAGCCAGCAACCGATGCAAGGCGTGATCGGCGACGCCGTCGACCTCGTGATTTCCATCGAACGAACAGCCCGCGGACGCCGTGTGAGCGACATCCTGCATGTCACCAAATTTGCCTGCGGCCAATATCAGACCGAATCCCATGGAGAGGAACCAAGAAATGCGGCTTAATCGGAATGCAGGAACCCGCGCCGGGCTGGCGATCGTGGCGATTTTCCTGGCATCACCTGCGCTTGCGAGCTCGGGCGGAAGCCTCCCGTGGGAAGGCCCGCTCGAACAGATCCAGCAGTCCATCACGGGACCGGTCGCTGGCTATATCGCGCTCGCGGCCGTGGCGATTGCGGGCGGCATGCTCATTTTCGGAGGCGAGTTGAACGATTTCGCCCGCAGGCTGATGTACGTCGTCCTGGTAGCCGGGATCCTGCTGGGTGCAACGACCATCGTTGGCTTGTTCGGGGCGACAGGCGCATGGATCGGAACTCCAGTTAAAGAGCAATTGGCGGCTCCGATGGCTGCAGGGGAGGGGCGGAATGCCTGACCGCTATTCAGGTCTGCAGCGCAATCGCATCCACAGGGCGCTGTCGCGACCGAACCTCCTGCTAGGGGCAGACCGCGAACTCGTGTTGATAACCGGCCTTGCTGCCGTCATTTTGATCTTCGTCGTCCTCACCGTCTATTCGGCTCTGTTCGGCGTTGCGGTGTGGATTTTCATCGTCGGCCTGCTCCGCTTGATGGCAAAATCCGACCCGCTGATGCGGCGCGTCTACGTCCGCCACATCTCCTACAAGACCTACTACAAGTCCACATCTGCGCCTTGGCGCCGATACTGAGGAGGCGGTCATGGTTGCCCTTAAACGTTTCCGCTCGGCTGGACCATCATTTGCAGATCTCGTTCCTTACGCAGGAATCGTCGACAATGGCGTCATGCTACTCAAGGACGGCAGCCTGATGGCTGGCTGGTATTTCGCGGGTCCTGATTCCGAAAGCGCCACAGATCAGGAGCGCAACGAACTCTCACGGCAAATCAACGCCATCCTATCGCGTCTCGGCTCCGGCTGGATCATCCAGGTAGAAGCTGTCCGCGTCCCGACCGTGGACTATCCAGCGGAGGACCAGTGTTTTTTCCCCGACCCGATAAGCAGGGCAATCGAGGCGGAGCGCCGGGCGCATTTCGCGCGTGAGAAGGGACACTTCGAGAGCAAGCATGCGATTATCCTGACGTACCGTCCGCTTGAGTCAAAGCGCACCAGCCTTAGCAAGTACTTCTTCTCTGACGAAGAGAGCCGGAAGCGATCTTACGCCGACACGGCTCTCTTCTTGTTCAAGAACTCGATCCGCGAGATCGAGCAGTATCTGGCGAACACGCTGTCGATCCGACGCATGCAAACCAACGAGACTCTCGAAAGGGGAGGGGCAAGGAGGGCGCGTTATGACGAGCTTCTGCAGTTCATCCGTTTCTGCATCACTGGTGAGAACCACCCGGTCCGGCTCCCCGATATTCCGATGTATATCGACTGGGTTGCGACGGCCGAGCTTGAGCACGGCCTAACGCCACGCGTGGAGGACCGATTTCTCGGTGTCGTCGCGATTGATGGTCTGCCGGCCGAAAGCTGGCCAGGTATCCTCAATAGCCTCGACCTCATGCCGCTTACCTATCGCTGGTCGTCTCGATTCATCTTTCTCGACTCGGAGGAGGCGCGGCAGAAGCTGGAGCGCACCCGAAAGAAATGGCAGCAAAAGGTCAGACCCTTCCTCGACCAGCTTTTCCAGACGCAGTCCCGGTCCATCGACCAGGATGCCATGACCATGGTTGGCGAGACCGAAGATGCGATCGCCCAAGCTTCATCGCAGCTCGTTGCTTATGGATACTACACGCCGGTGATCGTGCTTTTCGACGCCGATCGCGAAGCGCTACAGGAAAAAGCGGAAGCTGTTCGTCGACTGATCCAGGCTGAGGGCTTCGGAGCCCGCATAGAGACGCTTAACGCCACGGACGCCTATCTCGGCAGCTTGCCCGGTAATTGGTATTGCAACATCCGCGAACCGCTCATCAACACGAATAATCTCTCCGACCTTGTGCCATTGAACTCGGTCTGGTCCGGCTCTCCCTTTGCGCCTTGCCCTTTCTACCCGGAAAGCTCTCCACCGCTGATGCAGGTTGCCAGCGGCTCCACGCCCTTCCGCCTGAACCTTCACGTCGACGATGTCGGCCATACCTTGATTTTCGGCCCGACCGGCTCTGGCAAGTCCACGCTTCTCGCATTGATCGCCGCACAGTTCCGTCGCTATGAGCACGCGCAGATCTTCGCCTTCGACAAGGGGCGCTCCCTTGAGCCGCTTACGCTTGCGACGGGTGGAGATCACTATGAGATCGGATCCGATCGGGACGGGGAGGGGTCACAACTTGCCTTTTGCCCGCTTGAAGATCTGTCCAGTGACGACGATCGGGCCTGGGCATCGGAATGGATTGAGACGCTTGTCGCACTTCAAGGTGTCACCATCACCCCCGATCATCGGAACGCGATTTCTCGGCAGATCATGCTGATGGCACTCTCTAACGCGCGGTCGCTGTCCGACTTCCTTTCCGGTGTCCAGATGCGCGAGATCAAGGACGCGCTACACCACTATACGATCGATGGACCGATGGGCCATCTCCTCGATGCCGAGCAGGACGGGTTGACGCTTCGCGCCTTCCAGACGTTCGAAATCGAGCACCTCATGAACATGGGCGAACGTAATCTCGTGCCGGTGCTTACCTATCTCTTCCGGCGGATCGAAAAGCGGCTCGATGGCTCGCCCAGCCTGATCGTTCTCGACGAAGCCTGGTTGATGCTCGGACATCCGGTGTTCCGGGACAAGATCCGGGAGTGGCTGAAGGTGCTTCGGAAGGCCAATTGCGCGGTTGTCCTGGCGACGCAATCGATTTCCGACGCCGAGCGATCCGGCATCGTCGACGTGCTGAAGGAATCCTGCCCGACGAAAATCTGCCTTCCGAACGGAGCCGCGAGAGAAACCGGCACTCGGGAGTTCTACGAGAGGATCGGGTTCAACGAGCGACAGATCGAGATCGTCGCAAACGCCATTCCGAAACGGGAATACTATGTGACCTCTCCAGATGGCCGGCGGCTGTTCGACATGTCGCTCGGTCCGGTCACGCTTTCCTTCGTCGGCGCCTCCGGCAAAGCCGATCTTGCCCGTATCAGGGCACTCTTGTCGACCCATGGGAAGGACTGGCCGAGCCAGTGGCTCAGTGAAAGGGGAATGCAACCACTATGATTGATACAATTCGAAACCTGTCTGTTCATAAGGCGATACTGGCATCCGCAGTCTCCGCGGGCCTCGCTATATCGCCTAATCCCTCCTTCGCGAGCGGCGCCGTTACGGGCGCCACCGAAATGACGCAGTTGCTCAACAACGGCGAACTGATTTCACTGGTCGGGCAGTCGACAGAACAAATCAACAATCAGATCACGCAAACCACGCAACTCGCAGAGCAGATCCAGAACCAGCTGAACATCTACCAGAACATGCTGCAGAATACTGCGCAACTCCCTAATCACATCTGGGGCCAGGTCGAGGGCGACCTCAGCCAGCTCCAGAACATCGTGAAGCAGGGCCAAGGCATCGCATTTTCGATGGGTAATGCCGACGACCTCCTGAAGCAGCGTTTCAAGAGCTATGCCGATCTCAAGACCGGGCTTCCGAACGCCGACAGCTTTTCGTCAACCTATCAAACCTGGTCGGACACGAACAGGGATACAATTTCCAGTACGCTCAAAGCCGCAAGCTTGACCGCCGAGCAATTCGAAACGGAAGAGGACACGATGGGCCAATTGCGGTCCGTGTCTCAATCGGCCGACGGCCAGATGAAGGCGCTGCAGGTCGGTCACCAGATCGCCGTCCAGCAGGTGGCGCAAATGCAGAAACTGCGCGGCATTGTTTCCCAGCAGACCACGATGATGGGGACTTGGCTCCAGAGTGAGCAGACGGACAAGGATTTGGCGCAGGCCCGCCGCGAGAAATTCTTCAATTCCAATGTCCAATCCCTCCCGACCGGCCAGAAGATGGAGCCGCGCTGGTGAACCGTTCGGTATTGATCATTTCCGTTTGTGCCGCGATGGCCGGCATTGCCACTGTTGCGACTGTCGTCGCGGTTCGCGACGAAAGCGCGGCTGCGCCGCAAATGAGTGAAGAACAGCGAGCGACCCGCGAAAAGTTTCTTTGGCGCCCCCAAGGAACCGGCTCCGATCGAGAAGGGCCAGGAGATGCGCCCAAGATGGTGACCCGCGCGCTTAGTTACACATTCGTGATTACTGGAGTTGCTTGCCTTGTCATTGCAGTGCCGGCCTTTGCTCAACAAGGACAGGTCCTGACCGAACTCGAAAATCAGGTCTCAGCAGCGGCCAGGGGATGGGAAACCACCGTGACGGACGCGGCGAAATCCCTGTTCTGGATCCTTGCCGGGATCGAGGTGGGAATTGCTGCCGTTTGGCTTGCGATCCAGGCCGCGTCTTTGGATAGCTGGTTTGCAGAGCTGGTCCGCCGCATCATGTTCATCGGTTTCTTCGCCTTTGTACTGACGCAAGGCCCGACGTTTGCAAAGGCGGTTGTCGATAGCCTTTTCCAGATCGGCGCTGGCGGCGGATCGGCATCGCCGGCCGAGGTTTTCGACGCCGGCATCCGCGTCGCTTCTCAAATGTCCGAGCAGGCGAAATTCGGCGTCTTCGAAGACAACGCCCTCGCAATCGCCGCAGTCCTGGCGATGGGCATCGTTGTGATCTGCTTCTCGCTCGTCGCGGCCATCTTTGTTTCGGTCATGGTCGAGATGTATGTCGGTTTGCTCGCCGGCATGATCATGCTTGGCCTTGGCGGGTCGTCTTTCACCAAGGACTTCGCGGTCCGATATCTGGTCTATGCGTTCGGCGTGGGCATGAAGCTGATGGCGCTGGTTATGATCGCCAAGATCGGCTCGAATGTCTTGCTGGGCTTGGCCCAAGCGCCGACGGCGACCAGTGATCAGTTCATCACCACCCTCGCCATCGCAGGCATCTCCGTCGTGGTCTTCATCATCGCGATGTACGTGCCGAACATCATGCAAGGCGTGGTTCAGGGCGCGTCAGTCTCTGGTGGAATGGAAACCATCCGCCACGGCGGGCAGGCCGCGTCGTTTGCGGCGGGCGGCGCGTTTCTCGGAGCGGGTGCTGTCGGCGCTGGCTTTGCAGCCGCGCAGGCGGCTCGGGCAGGTGGATCTTCGGCCGCAGGCTCCGTGCTGAAGGGAATGGGGGCGAGCTTCAGTTCCGGAGCGATGGCGGCCGGATCCGCAGCGAAGGAAAAAGCGATCGGATCGCCGGGCGCCTATGCCAGCTCACTCCTGGGGCTCGCCAACGCCAAGCTGCAGGAGAGCCGGTCCGGACATGCCGGCCCACCACCTGCACCTGAGCGAAACGACAAATGATTTTTAGAAGATTGGATTGATTGATGGCCGCAGATCCCGCCCCGGATAACCCGTATCTCGCGGCCCGCCAGGAATGGTCGGAACGCTATGGGTCCTATGTCAAAGCCGCCGCGGCATGGCGCGCAGTCGGCATCCTCGGACTGACGATGGCGGTCATCGGTTTCGGTTACGCGCTCTATCTCAGTACGCAGGTGAAGCTCGTTCCTTATGTGATCGAAGTCGACAAGCTCGGCAATGCGGTGAACGCCGGCTTCCCGCAACAGATCGAATATGCCGATGCCCGGGTTGTTCGTGCGACGCTTGGCAATTTCATCACGTCGTTCCGCAGCATCACGCCGGACGCCGTTGTTCAGAAGCAATACATCGATCGCACTTACGCCTTGCTTAGGACCTCCGACCCATCCACCGAAAAGATCAATTCGTGGTTCAGGGGCAACTCGCCCTTCGAACGCGCGAAATCAGCCACGGTGGCGATCGAGGTGAACAACATCGTCGCGTTGTCGAACCAGACCTATCAGATCGACTGGACCGAATATGAACGGGACCGGAAGGGCAAGGAGACGGGGATACGGCGCTTTCGCGGGATCGCAACGGTCGCCCTCACAGCACCGCAGGACGAAGCCATCATCCGTCTCAATCCGATCGGGCTTTACATCCGCGATTTCGACTGGACGGCGCAGCTCTAGGAGCAGGGGAAAATTTCATGATGAGGATTGGCTTTCTGGCGGCCGCCACCTGGCTGGCCGTAACACCGTTTGCTGCTGCAGCAGATTCGCAGGGCATGACCTACAAGGAGGCAAAGGGGACAGGCCTGTCGGGTAGCTGGCGGGGATCAACCGGCCTCGTCACCCGCGGAGCGGATGGGAAGGTGATTTTCCTCTACGGCGAGACCCAACCGTCCGTCGTGTGCTCGCCCCTGCAAGTATGCGACATCGAACTCCAAGGTGGTGAGATCGTCCGGGACGTTCTGGTCGGCGACACCGTGCGGTGGAAGGTCGAGCCGGCGGCCTCCGGCGCCGCCAACGGCCAGGCCATCCATCTCGTCGTCAAGCCCTCGGAACCAGGACTGGTAACCTCGATGGTGGTAACCACGTCCCGGCGCACCTACCACATCCAGCTCAAATCTCACCCGACGCAGTACATGGCAAGGATGGGTTTCGAATATCCTGAAGATGTCTCAACCAAACTCGCTGACATCAACGCAAGGCTCGAGACCGGTGGCATCCCGGGCTCCGCGCCCGACAAGCTGAATTTTTCCTATTCGATCAGCGGCGGTGCATCGTGGAAGCCGAAGCGCGTCTATTCGGACGGCCAAAAGACCTACATCCAATTTTCGCGATCTATCGGGGGGCAGGATGCGCCCGTTCTCTACGTTGTCTCGGGCGGACAAAATCGCATCGTCAATTATCGTATGAAGAACGACATGATGATTGTCGACTATGCGGTCGACAAGGCGATCCTGATTTCGGGCGTGGGCTGGCACCAGCAAAAAGTCACCATCAGAAGGGGAGGGTGACGATATGCGCGTCAGCTACCTCCTCCTAGGGCTTACTATGGCTCTCGCCGGCTGCCAGACGACTGAAGACGGGTTGACAACTAGTGCTACCCCGGTCGTTTCCAGCTCCGCCGCAAGTGCGATCGCCGGAGACCTGGCAAGCCGCCTTGCCGAACAAGTCCCGCCAGGCACGACGTCGGTGCGGCTGAAGTCGGACAGAAGCGACTTTGCGTTCGCGCTCGAAGCCGCCCTCAAAGGATGGGGCTATTCGGTCATCACCGAGGCCGGCAAAAATGACAAAGCAATAGAGCTTGCCTATTCCATCCAGGGTATCGATGGCCAATTGCTAGCCCAGGTTTCGACGCCGTCGATTGCGCTCGGCAGGGCATATGTCGCGTCGGCAGGGGGTGCGACACCTGCGAGCCCTCTTTCCATCATGCAGCGAAATTGATGGAGGATGTCATGGTCCAATCTCTTCAACTGGGAACGTCCAACGGCCAAGGATCCGAAGGTGGCATGCGCCGTCTCAATCGGTTGCCGATCATCGCGGCAGTCGTGTTCATCGTATTGTTTATTGGCGTCGTCATCGTCGGCTTATCGTGGAGGGGCCTCTCTTTTGGAGGAAGGAACAGCCTCGACAGCGCGTCGAATTCACCCGCCACGTCGTTTGGCGATCAGCTCAAACGCGGCGTTGGAGACGGTATCATCGGCGATCCGACGGAACGTGAGACGTTCCAACCGACGCCAACCCCGACGGTCGAACGGAAATCTGAACCGGAACAACATGTTTCAGAAACGCCGCCGGCAGAGCGTACAGTAAGGCGGCCAGCATTGGAGTCGGAAGAGGAGTGGAAGGCTCGGCTCAGGAGAGAGCAGGACGAGCAATATATGCGCGAGCAGAACCGTCAGCGCATGGCCCGTCTGCAGGCGAGAGCGACAGCCTTGGACTCGCCCTTGAAGGTTGATGTGTCGGAAATCGAGCGTGGCGACAACACCAATGCCTCAAACGCGACTGGTGCACTAACCGGAGGCAGAGGTGCTTCAGATCTTTATGCGGCGGCTATGAAGGCAGGGCTGCAAGGTCAAAACGCAGACCCGAATGGGCAAGCCTCAAAGGAAGGCTTCTTCAATCAAGACATAAAGGACCTGGGTTATCTCCCAAACCAGGTGGTGCCGCAACTTTCCCAGTTTGAACTGAAAAGGGGATCGGTTGTTCCGGCCACCTTGATCACTGGACTGAACTCCGATCTCCCCGGCCGGATCACCGCACAGGTGAGCCAGAATGTCTATGACAGCGCCACGGGCTACCGGCTCTTGATACCACAAGGCGCCAAACTGTTCGGGCGTTATGATTCGAAGGTCTCTTTCGGCCAGGAGCGTGTTCTGGTGGTCTGGACAGACTTGATCTTTCCGAATGGATCGACCCTTCAAATCGGTGGCATGGCGGGAACTGATACCGAAGGCTATGGTGGGTTCCAGGACAAGGTCGACCGCCATCTTTGGCGCACTTTCGGCTCAGCGGCGCTGATCGCGTTGATCGGGACGGGGATCGACATGTCGATGCCGCAAAGCTCGACGCTTGCTACGCAGGACACGGCGTCGGACGCCGCACGTCGAAACTTTGCCGAGACCTTCGGGCGGGCCGCTGAGCAGACGATTTCAAAGAACCTCAACGTCCAGCCAACGATCCGAATCCAGCCGGGTTACAAGTTCAACGTTCTCGTCGATCAGGACATCATTTTTCCGGGCAGCTACCACGAGTGATTTTGTCTGCGTCAGGATGCTCCGCGTAGACCGCCTGGCCACAACTTGAAGAAAGCTGTTTCGCAGGTCTGGCTCTTTTCGGTTGACCTGACTCTCTCACTCAACTATCCCCGTAAAGCCGACTTAAAGTCGTGTTTTAACTTCCTATTTTGCAATGCAATCGGATTGCATTCATTTCCTCACGTGTAGGGAGGCCGTGAATTGGATCAGTGGCTTGAACATCTCACAGAGCAGGTTTCGCTGGCGGTAGACGAGAAGTCGGTGAAGATCGTGCTTCAAAACCTCGCCCACGAAGCGGGGTTCGAGATGTTCACCTATGTTAGCCTTCACGCCAACACGCATAAGATCTTGTCGAACTACCCCGAGGTCTGGCAGCAGCGATATCTCGACGAGCTTTATGTATCCGTCGATCCAATCATGCTTGGCCTTCGACACAGGTCAGATCTTTTTGCGTGGTCGAACACTACTGAGGGTCGGCTGAACAAGCAGCAGCGGAAATTCTTCGCGGAGGCGGCCGAGTTCGGTATTCGGTCGGGCATATCCATTCCGATCAGATCCGGGTTCGGTCAAATGGCAATGTTGACGCTGGCCTCCAGTGAGCATGACTACGCCGTGAGTCGATCAATAACGCCTTCTTTGGCGGCTGCGGCAGTTGGCCAGGTCCATGCAAGGATCAATATTCTCGAATTGCAGCCGCGCCTGCACGTACCTGTCGAACTCACGCCCGGCCAGCTCACATGTTTGCGCTGGAACGCAGAAGGAAAGACAGCGGACGACATCGCCGCTATCGAGAAAACCTCCGCCCACAATGTCCGCTTTCATTTGAAGGGCGCCAAAAGGGCGCTTGGAGCATCAACCTTGACGCAGGCGGCGAGGATCGCGACGAAATTAGGGTTGATCTGACGTTTCAGTGAGCCTTGCCGGCCGGATCCGGCGGGATGTAGCCGAGGATATCGAGCATGGTCGAAACAACCGTCTGCTGAGCGTGGACAGCAATCATCGACGAAAAGTATGCCTCCTGGGCCTCAGAGATTTCCAGTTCGCCAGGCCTGCTTTTGAACCTATCATAGGCCAGCTCTGCTTCACTCACGAGACTTCGATGCTTCGTGATAGCCTCGATCGTGAGACGCTCGATTACGTCATTGGGCTGCCCTACCAGCAAGCCAATGAGCGGCCGTAGGACAATCTTCGCATTATCCACCTTCTTCAAGGCTCCTCCGGTGACCTGCCGCCAAGGGATCAGATCCTTATTTCCATGCCGAGCGCCGTTCCCATCGCAGCGAACGGGCAACCCATATCATACAATCGGCCTGTACGACCACATCGCGCTGTACCGTGTACGGAGGCCTTCATAAGCCCTAGGCCGACGTCTTTGTAGAGAATACTCCGTGGTGAAGTACTCTACAACCCGGTGCTCTCTCCAACATGGAGATCCGCGACGTTTTGGCCAATAATTTGAGAGCGCTTAGGAAGGTTCGTCACATGTCGCAAGAAACGCTTGCGCATGAAGCCGATATCGACCGCACCTATATCAGCTCGATCGAACGAGGTGTCTACGCCACGAGCATTGACGTTCTGGATCGCCTAGCGAAAGCCCTCGGGGTGGAAGCCAGCGACCTGCTTATCAGGGATCGAACACAAAAAACGGCAGATCGTGCGTCGCAAAGCTCCGATCAGCGCTGAGAACGCCAGCCAGTTCTGAAATCCAGATCCGACAGCATCTGGAAGCTATTGCACCAGCGCACTTCGAGGTCGTTGCAGACATCCGGGATCCTGCGGTTTGCTCTTTTGGTGCTCGGCTTTGAGGCTTCAACTGTCACGACGATCCTGTCGGCACGATCGGCTAAGGCGTGGGCAATCAGAAACGGATCGCGACCGACCTCGATGATCTCAGCATCGTTGAGATCCGGGGCATACTTTTCTATGACTGTCTGGACGAGCGCCGGATCGACGTCTTGATCCAGCTTGAGGGCGTCATGGTTGTCGCCCTCGTTCAGCCACTGCGCCAATTCCGACCCTTCCGTGATCTCTTCGAGAATTTCGACCGGGATCTTCAGCGCGCCGGTCTCGCCCATGTGGACGAGCCAATCCCAGAATTCTGGAACGCGCTGAATTGGATAGTAAAGGTTATGCGCCGTTATGAGGACGTTTGCGTCGAGAAGATGCACGCCGCCCCCTTAAGCCACGCCGTCGGTCAGCGAGAAGACGTTGTTCGGCTTTACGCCGAGAATCGCGGCAGCCTTGGAAGGTGAGAGGGCTCCGTCGGCCAGCATCCGTTTCGAAAGGCTCAGCAGGCGCTTGCCCAGCCGATGGCGACGCACAAGATAGTAGCTCGGCCCGCCTTCGCTATCGCGCGCGCGCGCTCTTTGCGCTGCCTTGTTGTTCAGCCATTGCTGCCGGAAGACAGCCGTCACAGACGACCACATGGCCTGATCGATGATCCCTTCGCGGTAGAGCTTATAGGCAACCATTGAATGGCTCACCCGCCGAAGCACCGCGATTTCGCCGATGCGCGCGATGACGACGTCCTGTCGCGCGCCGCGCAGTCCGGTTTCGCCGGCGATTTCAGTCGAAGGCAGCAGAATACGGCCCGCCACATCGTTGCAGAAGGTTTCAATCGCCGATGTCGGCTTCCCACCGCTCACTCCCGTCTGGCCAAGCCAGATATGGGCGAGCTCGTGCAACAAAGTAAAGGACCAAGCCTGCTCGCTGTCCTGATCGTTGATTACAACGAAGGGCGCGATTTTGTCCGAAAGCGCGAAGCCACGAAAGAGCTCGACATTGAGAGCGCTATGGTGACTTCCCAGATTGCCGATCAACAACACGAAAATGCCTGCGGCCTCAGCGCGTTCGCGTAGGTGAGAGAAGCCTTTAGAAGTGCCGCGACCGTTACCGGATCGGAAAGACTGAAGGCTGAAACCCAGACGCTCGCTAATAGCCGCAGCGAGTCCCTCTGCCCCACGGCGATAGTCGTAGGATCCCACGAAATCGAGCTCCTCGGCCTCTTCTTCGCTTTCCAACAGAGAACGTACCATCTCCTGGCGAGCCCGAACTTCGCGTAGTAGCGTGTCGACGAGAGCCGCATCACGTTGCGCGTATTCCACGGGAAGGCTCCGGAAATCCTCGCCCCGTGCCGCCGTTGCTGGCGGCCCGGCAAGATAGAAGGTGAGCAGGGGTCGGCGGTACTGGGTCGACATCTTGATCAGCTGCGGACGGGTCGGTTCAACCTCGCCATCTTCAAGCATGGCGAGGCGATCGCTGCCGGTAATGCCGCGTGCATCGCTGATGCCGAGCTTGTCGGCAGCATCTTCAACGGTGAGCCCGGCGGTTTCGCGGGCCCAACGCAGGATCGATGGGTTGACCTTTGGCACCTTTCACCTCCGTTAGAGCCAGCCGATACTTCGTTTGATTTGATCATGCAATCGTTACGAAAGATATAGGCATCGCGTCAGTGCCATGCCAGCCTGCGCTTCATCATTGGCTTCACGCCAGCAGCAGGTTGCAAAAGGAGCCTTATTGTTATCGCACGAAAGAGCGATTCCCGCACGGCCGCAAATCAGGCAACATGTGAACAAAAGCCGCTAAATTCTCGACGTAGTCGAAGTCAATAATCAAGCTTAGTGTCGGAATATAATGTTATCCTACCCACTGTGAGCTGGAACCGCTATAATGACCCTGCTGTACGGCGCAGAATACAGTCTTGGATATGCGGCCGAGATCGATGGCGCCGTCGCTGGGTTCCACGCGATACTGTCCATCAGCCTCAATGCGTTGGCAGCGGCAAGAAATCCAACTGTGACATTTCATGAGTTGATGCACGAGCGCATTTTGATGAGGACACCCGATGGCCTTACTCATTTGCGCCTGAAGCAACTGTCCGTGGCGACAACGGCTGGCGATGATACGCGGGAATGGGCTTCACACTGGTGCAGGGAGATCGAGGAAGCGTCCGTTATTGCGCATGAAACGATTGCTACTTTTTGCAGTGTCAAGCAGGTCGACGTCGAGGAGCAGCAGCCAGCGATTGCCGCGCTGCCGCCAGACTATCTCACGTGGTTTCGGAGCCTATCCGACCGAATCGATTCCATTTTTCATGCGTCCTACGTCCAATACCTGCTGGCTTGGTTCATCGCAGAACTCTGTTTCTCTAGCCCGTTCTCCCAGCGAATCACCTCGGAGCGTCCAGGAAACCCAATCGGTTTGTCGGAATATGAGAAGCCGAACTGGCGCCTGAGCCTTATCCTCGAGGCCTTCTCTGAAGACGCGATGACCCAACTGCTTAAAAACCTGAAGGCCTCAGCGGAAATTGATATTCAAAGCGAGACGGCTTGGGCAACTCTCCCGCTTGAGAAACGGATGGCGCTCGACTCCGCGCTTTCCAAGATCATCAGAGACTGGGGAGCGCAAAAAGACTTTGGTGTCGATACGTCCATGGCGTACGCCGACTGGGGAGTCCTTACCGGAAATGTCGCGAGCCATATCGATGAGTTGGAGTGCGGCGGCACACGAGTTAGCTGGTTGACCCATCAAGAGGCGGAAGCGAGCCGACTGTCGGAAACAACCCTGATTAACCGACGTTTGAACCGGCCCGAGAATCCAGACGCGCTTTCCAAGGAACAATTGAGCCAGTTTTCGGAGGAACTTCCCGCGAAATTGCTGATCGCTACTGCTCATTTCTCGGGCGCCTTTGCGGATCGTCAGTGGCTTATCGCTCTCGAGCCTCTGAAAAGCGGCTCCCAAGGACTGCTTGCTGGGGGAATGACGTCAACCGAGGGCCTGGGCCACCTGTTACAAATGCGGAAAGAAAAGATCGGCTCTGGGCACCGACAAATGCCGCTCTCGACGTTCCTTATCGGAGTTAACACCCAGCACGAACTCGCCGACCACATGAGGCACCTTCATCCGTTAATGTCTGATTCAACTGGCAACCTGCCGCCGGTGTCCTACGGCTGGGACTGGCTACTGTGGTACATATCCGGCGACTACATAAGTCTGATTAAGTCAATAAGCGACGCGTCTGATCACATTGCGTTTCTTGCAGTTCCACTTTCCTTCAGGAGTGCAGGAAACATAGGCGTTGGTGGAGCTCCTGGCGCCAGCGAACCTTTTGATCTCGTCCTGCACATTGCGCACACGACGAAGACCGGTAACGAAGCGCGGTTCGTGCGTATCCTCAACCCTCTGGCGTCTGGCTACGCATTTTCGGCGGAAGACGAGATCATCAAGAAGGGGAAGGCGACACGTCGTAGACTGAGTGAATTTTCTGACGATACTATGTCGCAGTTTGCGCGTATCGTCGGGCTCATCGAAGCCATTTGGCCGGAATACTGAGAGAGACCATATGAGTGAGGCCGTTTTTTACTCCGAAGCGGACTGCGCGCAATATCTACGCACTAGTTCAAACGGTAGTACGCTTGCACCCGAGGTGAACGTAGCTCTGTCGGCTGCGCTTACCCCCTGTTTTGAAGAGCCGCCGAAGAGTCCGCCCCCGGGTACGTTGGGCTTGATGGTCAGGCGGTGGGTCGTCCGCGTCGATGATCTGAAACTCTACGACGAGTTCGTTAGAGCTGTGACCGCTGCGGCAGGAGCAACCTTCTTCCTTGACCAAACCAAGGTTCTTGCGGCCGGAGTGGGCGTTACCGGTGCGCTCGGTTCCATTTTTCGAAACGCTTGGCGGTCATCAGCGAATGTAACCAGCGATGAGTGGACTATCCTCCTCGCGATAAAGGAAAAATATCCCCTGCGACCGCAAAAGGAAGAACTGTTATCGATCTTGTCCGAGCATCGAAGGAGCGATGGGTTGGCATGGTCCGAGGCAGCCGTACAGAAGACGTTGGAGCGGCTTGAAAAATATCCGACCAGATCAGGCGTCAAAAAGTTCGTAGCGTCTGATGCCGAGGGGGGTTGGGGACTCGAAGGAATCTAGTGAAGGCCGTGAAAGCTTTAAGCTGTCTCAAATCGAATATGGCCTGGCGACCGAGAATTATAGAATCTCCCGCTATAGCAGTCGGAATGTTCGTTAGGACCACTTGCAGCCAGCGTGATGACCCGACCTTGAATATCGCAACTATCGAACTCCAATACGCGAAAGGTCAATACGGATGCCGGCTTGGCCGGCATCGATTTTCTCCGTCGGTTTATCTTCCGGGAGAGCCGCTGCGTCCGTTGATCCCTCGACGTTCGCTGGACCGCCTGACTTGAGTTGTTCCCCTTCGATGAATGTCGGGCCGCCCGGATCTTCGGCCTGAAATACGCGCGTCCCCTCGAATACCCCGGTTCGCCACGCATAGATCGCGTCATCCATCATTTGCGGCAATACCTGCTGGTTTGTCGGACGGCCGTACCATTTCGTCACGATGCGGGCGACTTTGGCAAAGAGTGCGGTACCCATGCGAAGGTTTGAACAAGCATCGAAGATCTCCGGCGTCAGCTGAGAGGTCTCCGTTATGCCTACGCCTGCGGGAAATTGCGTGAGGCCGACCCGAACGCTTCCTTGGCCGACATAGCTTCGGATGGCGTCGAGCCCCATCGCAGGATCCGCAGGCTTCGGAATAAGCACCAGCCTCCCACCGACCTTTACCGAAATGGCCAGCGGATCGTCGGACCCGGCGGTGTTGACGAAGTGCTCGACGATTGCCGGTGTGAGCGCGGGGTCTGCGCATTTTTCTATGAGAACGAGGTCGATCATCGTCATCTTTCTGATCAGCGGTTGAAGGAGGTTACGAGCGGTTTGCCAAAGAGACGTGCCCAGGCAACCGCACTTGCAGTTTGAATGCCGACGATCGACGTGCCCTTGGTCCACCACCCGTTTCCAACAGCGATGATCAGATCCGGATCTCGGGCCAATGATTGCAGTACCGGCCAGACGATGAGCTGCTCATAGCAGATCAGCGGGGCAACACGTATATCGACCATGTCGGCAATAGGATTATCGAAAAAGTGCGCGCGAGCGCCCCCGCTTTCTCCAAGCCAACCACGCCACGGTTGCCACATGGAGCCTGGGACCGGCATTCGCTCCCGATAGATTATCTTCCCACCTTCTTCTGTGATAGCGACGAGGACGTTGTCATAACCGCCGTCGACGACGACGGCTGCTCCGGCGATCACGATCTTATCAGACCCCTTCAGCGCTCTCTGCCAGACCCACCCGGAGGTCGGCGTCCAGAAGCCCAATGCGCTTTCAGGCAGAACAATGACCTGGTCATGCGGCGATGTCTTACCTAGTACCGTTTTCGCCAGGTAGAGCTGGCGCTGAAGCGATGGATCGCGACCAAGACTTGCGCCGTATTCGAGGTCGACACCCTTCCATCCAGGCGGTAGACTCGCGGGCGTCCAGCTAGTGGCGGACCAAGCCCACAGTCCCGAAAGGGTAAGAATTGCAGCCGGCCGATACGGTGTCGCGAGGACGGCGAGGCCGGTTGCAAGGGCAAGGAGGCCAAGCCACCCCCATCCGGGAAACAAGACACCTGCAGCCGTGATAGGATGCGCCCATCCGAGGATTCCGAACGGGGGTATCGCCACCAGAATACCCGCCGCCACGTAACGAAACGCACGTTGCCATTCGTACGCTGGGGTCCACAGTAGTGTATGAACGAACACAAAGGCGCTCGACGCGGTAACCCAAAGCAGGAGCCCCGACAGCAGGTCAGAGCCGTAAAAGGCGGCAACACCCTGAGGCAGCCCGCGTGAGGCAGCCAGAAAATAGCCCCCCGAAACAAGCGCTGCGACTTTTCGAGACTTCGCCATCGACCAAACGACCGGGAAGGCGAGCGACAGGGGAAGCGCGAGGACAAAGCCGCTCCAGGCCAACCAACCGGCGCCGATCGCAGAAACAACGAGGAAGCTCGTTCGAAGGTCAGGGCGCAAAGGTCAGCACCTCCTTCGCCAGGCCGAGGATCCCCGCAACGGGGAGCGGACCGAAGTATCGCGAGTCGTACGATCCTTCGAAGTCAGAGTGCAGGAAGACGAACCCTTCGCGGATTACGCCGCCCGCATAAGGGGTAAGTGATCTTCCCTTTCCGTCTATTGAAGACAATCTCGAATTGGGCAGAGGGACGCGATCAATAAGGATCGTTCGCCCGATCGCGACATGCTGCCCCGCAACCGCAGCGACCATCTTGATCAACGGCGCATATCCTCCGGCGCAGAGACCCGACCGGAGATAACCGCGCCGCGCTGCCCACTCCATGTCCGGCCTCTCGGGTGGGCAAATGAAGATGACGTCGCCGCCACGTGCCGGCCGGTTCAGCGGTTGGATTCGCCATAGTCCGATCGGCTCGCTTGGCGTGAGGTTCAGGCGATAGCCGGCGAGCCCCGCCGTTGCTATAGAAAAGGGGACGCACAGAGCGGCAAAGGCCAAAGCGAGACCGCGCTTCTGCCATATCCGACGGTCGCTGTGGATAACGGAATTCATTTGAGTGACAGCCCCGAAGATTTGGTTTGGCGGAGGGCCTCCGCCTGCTTTGCCGCGTTGACGCCGCGCTCATGCGCGGCCAGTTGCTGGCTGGCGCGCATCAAGCTCCAGGCGGATTGAACCTCGGCCTTTTGCCCCGGATTCATGCCCGATGTGACGGAGCGAAAGGTCTCGCCGCCCGCGTCTTTGGCAGCCAGGGGCAGAAGGGTTCTTTCGCCGAAACGTTCTGAGACCGCGCGCGCGAAGCCTTCCAGTTCTGCCTTGATCATCTTGTCGGCAAGCGCGAACTCCAGGACGGACGGAAGATCGTTTCGATCGATGGCGTCCCGGACGCGCTCGAGGACGGTTTTCGCACTGGGCGACAGGGCAGGGATGTCGATTGATACCTGTCTGCGCGTCGCTAGCTCCTCTCGCAGCATGCGCGTCTCCAGCGTGTCGCGCTGATGTAGATAGTCGGACAGACTGGCTGCAAGTGCGGGCGCATTGGCGATCGCACGTTCCCGGTCTCGCTTTTCTGCCGCACCCGTGAACATGCCCGTCTTTCCTTTGAGCGCGCCAAAACTTTCGGGCTTGTCAGCGATAGTTTTCAGCTTCGCCTCGGCACTCGCATTATCGGTCAGCATCCTGCCGACATCGACGGATTTAAAAGCGGCTTCAGGGTTCGCATAGACAAGCTGAAACCGGGTCGAGACCTCTTCCCATTGCTTCTTCAAGGCCGGGTCCGCTGCGAGCCTGTCTTCAACAGCCTGATCGATGGTTTTGGGAGAAGTCGTGATACCAGCGACCATGGGCTTTGCCTCCTTAGTGGGATTGGATTTGAGCGTTGGGCTAAGACCGATCCTGGCGCCGATTGCCGCAAGCCGGTCCGCCAGATCGGCCAATCTCTCGGCCCGCCTTGCGGTCCAATCGAGCCGGTCGCGGGCGATCGTTCGGGCAACGTTGACGAGATGCAAACCCCGCACTTCGGCAAAACGAAGCGCCTGCCGGTAGAGGCTGCCGCCAGAATAATCGAGCGTGGTCTCCTTGGCGTTGGAGCGTGACAAGATCTCGATCAATCCGCCGGCTTTGGCAAAGGCGCGGCGACCGTAATAGACGGCAAGATCCTCGCGGTGGCGCGTCATCGCAACGTAGGTCAGATGCCGATCGAGCGAGAGGGAAGCAAGCACCTTCACCTTGTCGACCGTAGCACCTTGGGCTTTGTGTACCGTGGTGGCATAGCCGTGATCGACATTGTTGTAGAAGCGTTGTTCGACGCTCACCTGGCGGTGTCGCTCCGCGTCACCGATCTCGGCGACGATACGGCCGGGCGAGGCTTCGACCACTCTGGCCAGCATGCCGTTCTTGACGCCGATCGATCCCTCGTTCTTCAGAAAGACGATCTGGTCGCCTGCTGCAAACCTTCTGATACCGTCGGCTGTCTTGAAGACATCGCCCTCTTCGACGATGCTGCGTTCGACGAGTTTTTGGCGTGCCAGCTCATTGAGCATGCGGACATCCCGGCGCAGATGCGCGAGGATGAGCGAGGACTTCTCGGGATCGTAGTCTCGGTTCCAGTCGGCAATCAGGTTGCTAACCGCCTGGCCCTTCAGCTCCGAGGCCATCATGCGGCCATGGACGCCATAGGCTTCGACCGCCTTGGCGATCTTACCACGGGCCAGATCAAGCGATGCGTCGCGCATCCATTGTTGGCGCTGGCGATAGAGGGTTTCCAGTTCCGCATAGCCGATACGATCGGCGATCGCACGAAATGCTGCGCCAGCCTCGATCGGCTGCAGCTGTTCGGGGTCACCGACCAAAACAAGCTTGGCGCCGGTCTTCGTGACGGCTTCGACGAAGAGCGCCATTTGCCGGGATGAGACCATGCCGGCCTCATCCAGCACGAACACGGTCTTATCATCGAGCTGGTTTCTGCCCTGATCCCAGCGCAGTTCCCAGGACGACAGGGTGCGCGAGACAATGCCGGCTTCTTTCTCCAGACCTTCGGCCGCCTTGCCGGCGAGCGCACCACCGACGACGCGATAACCGGCCGCTTCCCATGCCTCGCGGGCTGCTTTCATCATCGTCGTCTTGCCAGCGCCAGCGCGGCCGATCACGGCGGCGATCCGGACCGATCCTCCCACACGCTCGATCGCCGTCTTCTGCTCATCTGAAAGACGCGAATGGTGGGCAAAGACTGTCTCCAGCACCGTCGCATGAACGCCATGCGACGCGCGCTGAGAGAGCCAGATCGCGCGATTGGCCATTTCGGCTTCGATCCGAATCAGTTCCCGCGTCGTGTATTTTGCAGGTTGCCGTACCCCGGTGGTAAAATCGATCCGCTCGCGATCAAGCCGCAGCGTCTGCGGACTCTGCAGGATGCGCGCCATCAGGTTCTGGAAGAGGACCGGATCATCGATATAGCGATGGAGAACCTTGGAGATATCGCGGCTGTCGAATACGCTTTTTTCGCGTGTGATCAGGTCGAGCACGATCTCGGGACTAGCTTGGATGCGCCAAGCGTTCTCCGCCCGCCGCTCCTCCTGCAGCTCCAGCCGCTCAAGGGAAACCGTCTCCGCCGCCGTGCCATCTGCGGTCGCTGCCTTCCGCTCGATCGCCTTAGTACCGACACCGAGATGAATGGTCGGCGTCAGTTCTATCCCCTGCTTCTCGAAGGATCGGCCATCGATGCGGATGTCGTGACCGGCAAGCGCAAGATGCCGGTTCTGGCAGGCGAACCAACCATCGCGAAACCCATTGAAATCGTCGGCACTGCCGGCCCATAGCTCGTAGACTTTTCTGCCGGCATCATTGCGGACCGGAATGCCGTCAGGTCCAGTCACCGCAACTTTCTTGGGGCCGAAGCCGTCCTCCGACAACGCCCGCAACGTCGTCATCATGTGGATATGCGGATTGCCCGGAGCATCATGGAAAACCCAGTCCGCGACCATGCCTCTCGCCGTGACGTGCCGCGCTACGAACTCGCGAACAAGCTCGATGTTCTGCTGAGGTGAAAGCTCGATCGGCAGGGCGATGGTCACGTCCTTCGCGAGTTGAGCATCGGCCCGCTTCTCGAAAGCTTCCACCCGGTTCCAGAAGGCTTCGGATGCCCCCGAGACCGATCGATCGGCGATCATCGAGCGTAACCATTCGGGTGCATCCGCCGGGATAACAAACTCCTCGTGGAGCAGGCCTTGTTTTCGGGTGTAGTCGATCGTTCGTGCTTCCCGCTCGAATTCCATCTTCGCGCAATGCCGGTAAGCCGCAGACAGCAGGGCGCTGCGGCCGGAACCGCGGGCAACGATGCTGACTGAGAAATGCGGGACGGCCACGCGCAGGACACTCCATCTTCCGAACGAATTTAACATGGTCGAGAAGATCGGCATGGCCCCGCCTGGGCTTGAGCCAGGGCGTCGCATCAGCGACGTATAATTGCGCCCTTGGATGCCGTCCTTCGAACGGCCGGGATGATGGGCAGAAGCGTTGGCAGAGCCAACTACCACTTCTGATAGTCGCTTCGCGCCTGAACTTCTGAAATTTTCCAACTGTCACAGACAGGCATAATGTTCGGAAGGATCCATCGGGAATGAAGAAATCGTCGCTTCAGCTGCGCAAGGACATCGCCAAGCTCCAGGAACAGCTTCGTCAGGCGGAGACACGCGAGGCGGAACGGATTGGCCGCATCGCGTTGAAAGCGGGCCTGGGGGAGATCGAGATCGACGAGGGCGAGTTGCAGACTGCCTTGGAAGCCGTTGCCAAGCGGTTTCGCGAAAGCAAGCGAACACCGAAGTTGGAGGCGAGCGGACGCGAGCCAAAAGGCGCAAATGCGACGGCCGGCTCTGGTGCGGCTTCGGGCCAGCCTGCTGAGGCTTGAGCGAATGGGCCGCATAACGACGTCCGATGCACGCAAGAAAGATACGCGCGAGAAAATCGAGCTTGGCGGCCTTATCGTCAAAGCGGGTCTCCGTTTCGAGAAGAGAGCGCTTCTGCTCGGAGCGCTGATCGAGCTCCAGCAGCGTCTGGCACATGATGGCGCTGAGCGCGCCAGGCTGATCGCTATCGGCCTTCGGCGATGACGGCGAATAAGATTCTCATCACGGCGGCTCCCGCCATCCTGATGATCGTCGCTGTGTTCATTCTGACGGGACACGAACAGGCACTGTCCGCACTCGGTCGATCGGAAAACGCTCGACTGATGCTTGGTCGCATTGGCATAGCTCTGCCCTTCGTGGCAGCAGCAGCAGTCGGCCTGATCTACCTATTTGCGAGCGCAGGCGCGGTGAACATCAAGGCGGCCGGCCTCGGTGTGGTCGCTGGCGGACTGGGGACGATCGCAATCGCCGGCTTCAGGGAAACTGCGCGGCTGATCGCTCTCGCGAGCAATGTGCCATCCGGTCAATCTATCTTTTCGTTTCTCGACCCATCGACACTTATCGGCGGCGGCGCAGCGGCTCTCGTCGCAGTCTTCGGAGCCCGCGTCATGATCCTTGGCAATGCGGCCTTCGCGAGGCTAGAGCCGAAACGCATTCGTGGCAAGCGCGCGCTTCACGGCGAAGCGGAATGGATGAACATGCACGAGGCCGAGAAGCTCTTTCCGTCATCGGGGGGCATTGTGATTGGCGAATGCTACCGCGTCGATCGCGACAGCACAGCCGAACGGCCATTCTACGCTCACAATCGTACAAGTTGGGGAGACGGCGGCACATCAGAGCTCTTGTGCTTCGACGGTTCCTTTGGCTCCTCGCACGGCATCGTCTTCGCCGGATCAGGTGGCTTCAAGACGACATCGGTGACGATCCCGACCGCTCTGAAATGGGGGGGCGGCTTGATCGTTCTCGACCCTTCAAACGAGGTTGCGCCAATGGTCGCGAGACACAGGGAGGATGCGGGTCGGCGGTTGCGGACGCTCGACCCACGCCAGCCTGATACCGGCTTCAACGCGCTCGACTGGATCGGAAAGTTCGGCGGTACGAAGGAAGAGGATATCGCGTCTGTCGCCTCCTGGATCATGAGCGATACCGGACGCGCGAGCGGTGTTCGCGATGATTTTTTCAGGGCGTCGGGTTTGCAGCTTCTGACTGCGATGATCGCCGATGTCTGCCTCTCCGGCCATACGGAGGCGAAGGATCAGACGCTGCGGCAGGTGCGCGCCAATCTTTCCGAGCCGGAGCCAAAATTGCGCCAACGGCTTCAGGACATTTACGACAATTCCAGTTCGGACTTCGTGAAGGAGAACGTTGCCGCCTTCGTCAACATGACGCCTGAGACCTTCTCCGGAGTCTATGCCAACGCGGTCAAGGAAACGCACTGGCTCTCCTACAAGAACTACGCAGCGCTGGTGTCTGGCTCGACCTTCTCGGCAGGGGACATAGCGTCCGGCACGACCGATGTTTTTCTCAACATCGATCTGAAGACGCTGGAAACCCATTCGGGCCTGGCGCGAGTTATCATCGGCTCCTTCCTGAACGCGATCTACAATCGCGACGGAAAGGCGGACGCCCGTGTCCTGTTCCTGCTCGATGAAGCGGCTCGGCTCGGATATATGCGGATCGTGGAAACCGCTCGGGACGCGGGACGCAAATATGGCATCACGCTGACGATGATTTATCAATCGATCGGACAGTTGCGGGAAACCTATGGCGGACGGGACGCCTCGAGCAAGTGGTTCGAAAGCGCCAGCTGGATATCCTTCGCAGCGATCAATGATCCGGAGACCGCCGACTACATCTCGCGCCGCTGCGGCACGACCACGGTCGAGATCGACCAAGTCAGCCGCAGCTTCCAGTCACGAGGATCGTCAAGAACCAGATCAAAGCAGCTTGCGGCCCGACCGCTGATCCAACCGCACGAGGTGCTGCGAATGCGAACCGATGAGCAGATCGTTTTTACCGCCGGCAATCCGCCGCTGCGTTGCGGCCGTGCGATATGGTTCAGACGGGGAGACATGAAGTCTTGCGTCTCCGACAACCGCTTCGGCCCGAAGGCCCAGCCGTGATGTTGCCGAAAGAGCTTGGTGCGGGAGGATCGTCACCCCTATGGGCGAAGACCGCGCGCGGGCTTCGATCGCGGCACGCGAATAGAGCCGTATGTCGAAGGCAGACCGCCCGGTTTACCTGCCACTTCACGGAAATGAATCGATGGCCGATGATCGATTCAAAACTGTCGTTGGACGCTCATGGTCGAAAGCGCGATTCTGTCATCATGATCGCACAACCCTACCAGCTCTACGTGGAAAGAACGGACCGGACAAAAAACATGTCCCGCTTCTATGCGATGTCGATCGAGCCAAACCTCTTCGGCGAAACTTGCCTGACACGGCGCTGGGGTCGTATCGGTGCAAAGGGTCAAATGATGATACACCATTTCCAGCGGGAACAGGATGCTGTCATGCTTTTCCTGCACCTGACCCGTCAGAAAAGAAACCGCGGATATCGCACCCTTTCCAGCAACGATCGTTGATCTCTCGTGAAACGTCCCTTTCAACCATGAAAGCTGAGCGCAAATCTGCTATCGCCACTTTTGCTCTTAGGCTCGAAGGAACACGCATTCGAAGGCCGACTTACTATCCGCGCTCATTGGGGCAATCTCCATCGCGACAGTGCTGCAAGCGGTCCCAACCAGCGCCGCTTCCAGGAACGTTTCTCAGTTTCACAAGTGCGATTGCGCATCCCACACGAACTGCGTTGTCGATGGCGACACGATCTGGATTGCAGGTGAGAAAATCAGGATCGCGGATATCGACACGCCGGAGATCAGCGAACCGAAATGCCCATCCGAGCTCGCGCTTGGCAACAAGGCCACCGCCCGACTGATCGAGTTAATAAGCGCTGGACCTTTCGAGTTAAAGGCATGGCCAGGGCGGGACGAAGATCGCTATGACCGAAAACTGCGTGTCCTTGTACGCGACGGGCGCAGTCTCGGTGACATTCTGGTTTCGGAGGGCTTGGCGCGGACATGGTCCGGCAGACGCGAGCCCTGGTGCTAGTACCGGCTCGCTCGGAAGCGAGCCGGATACGACGGTTATTGTCGTCGGTTCCAGTCGGTCTCGAAGTTGACTTCGATCTCGATGAAGAACGGGATCTTGATCGGGAGCTTCAGGCCGAGCTTGCCCTTACGGAAGAGATGCTGGGCGACCTTACCGAGGGTGCGAAGACGGCGTCCGGTGCGCTGAAGGTATTTGGCGAGCTGTTGCATGTTGGCTTCTCCTGTTAATTGCGTTTCATCGCGGGGATGAAGAGCAGACCGGGAAAGGAGCGCCGCGCCGAAGGGACCCCGTTGCGCCGGCGCAATGGGAAGAAGCGCACGGCCGAAGCGAAAGCGGAGGACCTGGAGGCAGCCGAACTTTGTTTCGCGATGAAGCCGTAGGCTGAGGAAAATTCTGATGCCGCAAGGTTGCGGTGTAACGACCGAGATGCACCATCCCTGATGTCGATGAAATGGGATCAACAGGAAGCCTGCAGCAGTTCGACACGAGGAAGATCAGGTGTCGATCCCGCTCAAGAGGGCGGCTCCTCTGAGAGCAGAGCATCAAGCTCTGCGTTGACAAAGGCAAGCTCTTGCCTCGCACCAGTCAGCTCCGCCTCGATCTGCAGGCGTTCGTCCCAGTCCACGCAATTTGCCAGCTCGACCCGCAGTTCCTCGATGTGCTGTTCCAGGGAAAACGTCATCGTCTCATCTCCTTGAGTTCGTGAAAGACGACCTCCGGCACCAGGGAGGTGATGACGGGGTCAAGGATCGCGAAAGCGACCGGCGGAGCCGGGGAGTGGGGAGCCGATTTGCGCAGGCGGCCTGAGGGCCGCCGGAGCAAATTGGGGGAACCGCTCACCTTGGCGCCGGCATCGGCGACCGGTATCCTCAAGAGAATCTGAGCCGCTCACCCCCTCTAGTCTGGCACCAAAAAAGCCGGATCGGGCTCTATGCCCGATCCGGCTTTGCTATTCGGTCGATCAGCCGGCCCCGCCTGGTGGCGGGGCCATTGGGCGTCTCAGTCCTTGCGGCGGGACCAGATCAGCTGGAGGTCCTTTTCGCCTTCGACTTCGACGAGGCTGGCGTAGATCGGGGAGGGGAAGCTCGGATCGTCCAGCTTGACCGAGAGGTAGTCGCGACCCTTCTGCTCGGAGACCCTTTGCCAAGCCGCGCCGAGCTCGACATTGCCTGCGTAGATGCGGAAGTGCGGACCGTCGTCGGAGGGGTTCTCCACCCGGGAGATCCGTGCCTTGACGTCAAGAGCGAGAGTGCGGATCGAGCCGGTGAAGCCGTTTCCGTTCGAGGTGAAAGTGCCGATGGTTGCCATGTTCAGGTTCCCTTTTGCTTTCGGGCCGCGCCCATCGCGGTTTCGATGGCTGTCGTAAAGGCCGGAGACGATCGGACCGCACCTGATATGGCCGGAACAAGGTGGAGGACGGCAACTGCCACTTTTGTTAGTCGGAGGGGAATGCGGCGCAGCCGGCAGGGGTAAAAAAAGTGGCTGTGCCGTTGCGGGAAATCGATCGAGGCGCAGCCACTCTTCGGTCAGACATGCCCCATCGAAGTCCGCTATGGACCGGTCCATTAGCGCAATGAAAGGAAGCCGCACGTAGCGGCGGCACAAACACCGAATGCAGGCGAAAACAAGGTTTCCCGCATTGACTTTAAGCGACGGCGTATCAAAAGCTTGGCGGCCTGACAGAGGAGAACACTGATGGCCGACGAAACCACGATTGAGACGACTGCGACGACCGAAGCGCCGGCCGCAGCTCCCGCTGAAAAGAAGACCCGTAAGCCACGGACGCCGAAAGCTGCCGCTGAAGCCAGCACCGTCGATACTACCGCTGCACCTGTCGAAAAGCCGGCCAAGAAAACGCGCGCGAAGCGTGGCTCCAAAACGGTCCTGGTCAACCCCGAAAAGTCGGTTGCCGCACCCAAGACGCCCACCACTCGCGCACCCCGCGCTGCTGCTGTAGCCGCTCCGGTCTCTACCGCTAATGAGGTCATCGACGATATCGCCGATCTCGTTAAGCTTGAGGAAGAGAATAAGCAGCTTCGCAAGGAGCTGTCTGAAAAGCTGCGCGCCGAGAATGCTGATTTGCGCAAGCGCCTCGGCAAGGCCTGATTTGCCGTGTAGAGCGGCGCCGCTCGATAACGGGTGATGGCGCCACCGATCTTTCGTCTGGTTGCACCAGGATCGATGCGGTCCTGGTGACGAAGAATGCGCGCGGCGTTGTCGCGCCACCCTGCTTTGAAGGTAACATGTGATGAAAACACCATGGAGATTTGTGGCTGACCTGGTGTCGCGGAAACCGAAACCACATGGTCATGAAGAGAGCCTCGCAGTCGAACCGAAGACCATTGCTCTCGAATACAAGCCTGCCCCCGAAAAGGAACAACCTAGCCTCGCCGCGACGGTAGTCGAGCGCTTGGTAGAACCCGTCTCGGAGGCGCAAGCCGAGGAAAGCCGACCGGAGCCTGACACCAATCCTGGTGAGGTCGTAACAGCGGCACCAGTTGCAGCGGAAGCTCCTGCGACCCCAGTTGATGAGGAAGAGCCTGCTGTTTTCCTCGCCACGCAAAAGCCTGAGGAAGAAGCGTCTGCTCCCCCGCAGACCGAAGCCGCCGAGACACTAGTGAAACCAGGCCCGGCACGCCGGAGGAAGGTTAAGCCAATCGCGGAGCCTGCGGCTTCCGCCAACCAAACCGACGAGCTTGCTCCTGCCGCGGCAGTCGGCCCGAAATCCTTCACGGATGAAATGGCTGACCTCGATGCAGAAGTCGATGCATTGCGGCGTCAGCTTGCGAAGAAGCTCGTCGAGCAAAACGCGCAATTGCGCAAGATGCTCGGGAGGTTCGATCCGCGCTAATCGCGCGCCACCGTTCCGACAGGGGAAAGGCTCCGCCGGCGGCGGAGCCTCGTGATGTCCGTCAGTCCCGGTTCGGGCGGGACCAAATAAGCTGGAGACCGTCCTCGCCTTCGACCTCGGCGAGCGTTGCGTAGATCGGCGCCGGGAAGCTCGGATCGTCGAGCTTGACCGAAAGGTAGTCGCGGCCTTGCTCGGAGGTCTTCTGCCAGGCGGCGCCCAGCTCGACGCTACCGGCGTAGACGCGAAACTGCGGGCCTTTGTCAGAGGGGTTGTCAACCCGGGAGATGCGGGCCTTGACGTTAAGGGCGAGTGTGCGGATGGAGCCGGTGAAGCCGTTTTCGGTGGAGGTGAAGGTGCCGATGGTTGCCATTGTCGTGTTCCTTTTCTTGTGTTCGGGCCGCGCCCATCGCGGCCTCGATGGCTGTCGCAAGGACCGGTGACGATCGGACCGCACCCGATAAGGCCGCAATGAAATGGAGGGCGGCTAGTCGCAGATTTGTTAGCGGGCGAGGAGGAGCCCCTTAGGGATCCGGGGTAAGAAATCTGAGGCTGTCGTTGCGGGAAAACGATCGAGGCGCAGCCGGTCTCCGGTCAGACATGCCTCATCGAGCCCGCAGATGGGTTGCCGGAAACTCTGGCGGGAAGAGATATGGCAGTGGCTTTCCGCTGCATTCGCCTTGGGCACGGACGGCATCCCGCGCCACGTACGCCAGCACCGCTCTCATTGTCTGCTTCATCAGGGGGCAAGCGCTCCTGCCAACACCGGCTCGCTTGCTGACTGCGCCCGGTGGGATATCGTTGCGCTCGCAAACCGCACCCAGGAGAACCAATGCGTCAGCAGACCAAGCCGTTCATCATTGAGCGCAAACCGTCCCGCAAACCCGGACCCGAGACTGCAAAATCGTCGATCTGGGGAAGGCTGGATGCTGACATTGCACAAGGTCTCCAACAACAATTGGATGGGGACCAGCGGGATATGGACCACGCGGCCGCCACCGGTGGCGACGACCGCGCCTGAGTTTCAGGCCGCAGCCTTCTTCATATCCGTTCCCTCCATTGAGGAGCGGGCCAATTCCCGCTCGGTGGCTCCTAAAAAGGCGCGGTCCGGGCGCGATCACCGCCCAGGCAAAGCCAAGCGGGCCGCAGCTCGCTAGCGGACCCTTCACGGGTTGATCGTGGAGGATCCGGGACTGGGCCAGGACGCCATCACAAGAGAGCGGGATTGGATTGATCCGGCGGGATCGTTTGCATATCGCTGACATCAGTTTGCCGACGTTCGGAAAGCACTTCGCCAAGCGCTGTCGGCCGGCTCTTCTGCCGTCGGGTAGGATGGCTGCGTTGGTAAAGAGGCTCGACCACCTTCAGTTTGGTTCGCATCTGCGTGAGAATTCGACCAGAGACCTCGAATATGCCGCAGCAAACCGGAAAACGTCCATAGCCCGTTGCTCGGCCAAGCTCCTCTAGCTCTGCGCCGGCACGTTCATACAGTCGCTTCACATGGGGCTCGTAGTTGGACACCAAACTCTCAATTCCATGGTCGAGCGCCACCTCGCACAGGGCGAGCAATAGCTGACAAAATGCCCGGTCCGGGCGCAACCCGGGCATGTCACGGCTGACAGCGTCTTCGTCAATGCACATGCGCGTGCCCTCCCATATCGTAGGGGCAGCCAGATCGCATGAATTGGGAAACGTCGTCCGAAAGACGTCGTACAAGAGGGTTGGCCCGGTCGTCGGTAAGAGGCGAACCGTTCCATAAAGCCGCTTTCCCTCATTATCACACCAAAAAAGATATGCGGGATTTAACGTATCATACAAATCCTTTTCCATTTCTCCGGACACAGCAACTTTCCAACCCAGCCGATCCGCAAAGACTCGTTTTCGGAGGAGGAAAGACTGGTCGATCAAATGGGAGAATTTCTCGAACTGATGGGCCTGAACTAAAAGATACATGGGCGTCTCCAACGTGTGTGCGCTGCAGCATGCCAATGTCGGGGGAAAGGTCGTATTCCCCTGGAACGGCACCCTCAGATTGGGGTATTGCCGTAGGGATGGATGAGACGTAGCTGAATCGCTCGGGCTGTTGCCGCGGTTGTGGTCAGGCATCCGAGCTTGTAGCGGGCGGACTTCAGATAAGACCGTGTCGTATGCTCCGAGAGACCGAGTATGAGCCCCACGCCCTTATGGTCGTTGCCAAGCGCTAACCAATGGAGGCACTCCATCTCGCGAGGGCTCAGCAGCGGCACAGGGTCATGACGACCAAAGACTTCGATAATCGCTTTTCGATGTATGAGACGAACGAGCTCAAGCCATTCATCCCGAGCATCGGCGACGATATCGGTCCACTCGTCGTCCGAGGCGGAGGAATTAAGAGAAAGGAGAGCACGACGCGATTTGTCGGTCACGGGTACCGAAAAACCGTTTCTCCCGATACCATGCTGGACAGCGTCCACCAGAAATTCCTGTGCTGCTTCCGTTGCCTCGACTTCTCGCCAATCGAATGGCAGCTGGCGGAGAAAACCCTCTGCAACGATAGGGTCGACCAAGACATATCCTCGCAACAGGTAACGGGCCACCCATGCCTCATTATAGGTTGTTCGCACAAAGGGCGCGTCAACCAAACTCGCTGTGGTTTGCGATAGGTGATACGTGACATGATCGATGCGATATGACGTCTGGAATATGACGAGGGCGCTGGCAACATCGTCGCAGGCGCCAATTTCAGAATATACCCGTTGCAATCGCGGAGACTGATCATCCAAATCCATTGCGGGCCTATTGGTTAAAGTAGTGTCGATTGGGGGCAAACCGCCCAATACCATAACTATCTGTTTCTAAACATTTTTCTTGCATAAGACTTATTAGGGAACTGCAGAGCGGCTTCATTAATGTTGCTTTTTGGGTTCAAACCACTGTCACGCCGGTGTGGCACATTTCGATAAAGATTGTTGAACTCTCTGGGCTGTCTGCTCATCCGCTCTAAACCGCCTTCCGGGCGATCCGGATAGATGATCGGCGACTTCAGCGCGCCAGATTGGCTCGCTCTAAAAGAACGTCATCATGAACGGAGTAGCAGCGGCACCCATGGCCGCTGCATCCGGCATAATTCCAGACATAATCAGTTTGGGGCTGGCGCGCCATACGCCGTAGCGTGGCTTGCCGAATAAGCGGGTGCGTTCGATCATCATCTCAGCAAGCGTCGGGGGAATCTGTCCGCCGAACACGATCGCTTTTGGATCATATACCGCCCAGATCGCATTTATTAGTCGATTGTAAGCCGGAGTGATCTCATTGAGCCACTCCTCCACGCCGGGCCATCTTGGGTCGAAGTGGCGGCGGAGATAGGTGATAGATGGAACTTCCACACCATTCGACTTCAGTTTTTCCATGACGAGTTGCAAGGCCGGCCGTCTGGTTACTTCTTCATCGTCGTACATCTGTGAAAATTCACCAGCATTGCCGTTTCCGCCGTGCAGAAGTTCGCCGTTACAGATAAGCCCCCCGCCGAAGCCATAGTTGAAGCTGAGATAAGCGAAATCCTTGATGTAGCGGCCGACCCCAAACATTGCCTCGGCGACGGTGCCGGTCTTGCCGCCGTTCAGGGCCCATACGGGCTTTTGGAAGTAGCTGGTGACCAGTGGGCCGAGTTCGATGAGCGACCATTCGTGGAGGGGAAGCGATGCATTGAAGCTCGTGCCGCTGACATGAAAACCGGCGATGCCCAGTCCAACGCCGAAGAAGCGTTCATCGTCGAGCTCAAGGATTTGTTGCTGCTCGCCTACCCATGCGCGAACCCGCTCAAGCGCTTGGGCAACGGTCTTCTCCGCTAATTGGACGTTCGTCTCAGCGAGGAGACCGCCTGAAAAGTCCATTAGGCAAACGTCGATAACATCAGTGTTCACCGACATTCCGCATGTCCATGCGTAACGATTGTTCAATGTCAGCATCGGGCTCGGCTGGCCCTTGCCAAGGCCTGGCTTCGGCCCTCCCAGCAACACGAGGCCCCGATCGGCAAGCTGATCAAGCAGGCGATGGACTGTCTGCTGGGCCAGCTCGCTCATGCCGGGCAACTCTGTGCGCGAGACGCGCGGGTTACGCCAGATAACGCGCAGGATCGTGCGCTCGTTTGGCGTCGCGACAATGTCGTCAGTTGGTCGAAAGAAATGCGGCGTGATCAGTCGATCAGGCGAATAAGCCATTTCGTTCTCCCAAATTACCAAGGGGGAGTACCAACTCCGGCCCACGCTTCGATTCGGTCAGGAGTATCTTTCAATTTTCCGCCGTTCAAGCTCTTGCATTCTGTCATATTATTGTTACTCTAGGTGAGTAACTAAGGCATCGCACAATCGACCGAGGAGGGCTCGGCGATGTCTCAACGGAGGTCTCTATGAAACTGTCATCGCTTGCTGCCGCCGCGGCATTTCTTGGCGCGTCCGCAACCGCACACGCGGCCAACATCGAATTCTGGTATGGCAATACGGGCCCAGTCGAAACCGCAATCCGAGCGCAATGCGATGCTTTCAATGCGTCGCAGACCGCGCACAAGGTCGATTGCGTCGGCCAGGGCAATTACGAGGTGCTCATGCAGAAGGCCATTGCGGCCTATCGCGCAAAGAACGCCCCGGTTCTTCTGCAGGTCCTCGATGCGGGGACGCTCGATCTCATGCTGTCAGATGCCGTCGTGCCAGTCCAGGATGAACTTCCCGAGGTGAAGTGGAACAGCTATATCGCTGCAGCCCGGACTTATTACGAGACGTCGAACGGCAAGCTTTTTGCGCAGCCTTACAACGCGTCAACCCTGCTGTTCTACACGAACAAGACCGAGCTGGAGAAAGTCGGCATCACCAAGACGCCGGAGACCTGGGAAGAGGTGGTCGATGCGGCTCGCAAGCTAAAGGCCGCTGGCAGCACCTGCCCGTTCGTCACCAACGCCGAGCCCTGGATCGTCTTCGAACAGTTCGCCGCTCGCCATGGCCAGCCGATCGCAACAAAGCACAACGGATATGACGGTCTCGACGCGGAATACGTCTTCAACCGGGGGCTGATCGCCAAGCATCTCACCAATCTCGTCGACTGGCGCAAGGAAGGCCTTGTCCGCCTGAACGGGGACACCAAGGGCGGCAATCTGGTGGCGTCGTTCTCTTCCGGTGAATGCGCGATGATCGAGGCGTCTTCGGGTTCCTACACCACGTTCACCAAAGCCTTCGAAGGTAAGTACGAACTCAGCGTTGGCATGACGCCGATGTACAAGGGCGAGACCCGTCACAACACGTTGGTCGGCGGCGCCTCAATCTACATCATGAAGGGCCACAGCAAGGATGAGATCGAGGGAGCCAAGGCATTCCTGAACTTCGTGCGCACACCGGAACAGCAGATGACCTTCTCGGCGGCGACCGGTTACGTGCCTGTCACCAACGACGTACTTGACGCCATCGCAAAGAGCGCGGACGCGAAGTCTCCCAAATACCCGACGGCGGCGATCGGCATCGAGTCCATGAGCGCGCCCGCGACGCCGGATACCCGCGGCATCCGGCTCGGCTCCTATATTCAGTTTCGCCAGATCTGGACCGAGGAGACACAAAAGGCGTTTTCGGGCCAGCAGACGATGCAGGTGGCACTGGATAATTCGAAAAGGCGCGGCGACGAACTTCTGCGCCGCTTCCAGCAGACATACAAGGGCGTGGAACTTCCCTGATCAGACGTCATGATGTGAGGCGAAGACTTTCGCCTCACATCACTCCCACAGTTCGGGGTTTCTCATGTTTCTTGAATCCACCGTGTTCCGGCATCGTTTGCTACCACTGCTGTTCATAGCGCCGCTTGTGCTACTGGTCCTTCTGTTCTTTTATGTGCCGGTGTTCCAGGCTTTCTACTGGTCGTTCTACCTGGAGCAGCCGTTTGGCGGTGGCTCCCAATTTGTCGGCTGGGATAATTTCTCGCGCGTCCTGTCCGACCCGGAATTCTGGAAGGCAAGCTGGCGCACGCTGATCTTCATGGTAACCGCTTCGTCGCTCGCGGTCCTCGTACCGCTGATCCTGGCGATCGCTGCCGATCGGGGCATCCGCATGTCGCTTCCCGCCCGGAACATCCTCGTCTGGCCGAAGGGCATCGCCGGCGCCTCGATCGGTCTCGTCTTCGCCTTCATCTTTAATCCGCTCGTCGGTGTCATGGCGCCGCTCAACGAACTGTTTCCAGGGATTTGGAACCCGGCTTTCGACAGTTTCGATGCCTATGTAACGCTGATCGCGGCGCATGTCTGGGGCAACATCCCGTTCAACTTCGTAATCCTGCTGGCGGGCCTGCGCGCGGTTCCGCACACCGTCATCCAGGCGGCCGCCATGGACGGCGCCGGACCATGGCGCCGCATCTTCGACGTCCAATTGCCGCTGATCATGCCGCAGCTGTTCCTGACGCTCGTGCTGGAGTTCACCGAAAGCGTCACGTCGGCTTTCGCGCTCATCGATACGATCACCAAGGGCGGCCCGGGCGGCGCGACCACGCTACTCGTCTACAAGATCTATCTCGACGGTTTTGCCAGCTACGACCTGTCGGGCGCCTCCACCCAGACTGTGATCCTCATGGTCTTCTTCGTGTCTGTCGCCGCATTGCAGTTCGTGCTGCTCGGCCGGCGCATCAACTACGAGCGGTAAGCCATGGTCGAGAACGCACGCTCCATCAATCTAGCCGCGAGCCTTATCCTGATCCTCGGCATCGCCTATATCGTCGTCCCGCTTTACCTCACCCTGACAACCGCATCGCATTCCTACGAGTTCATGCTCCAGAACGGCCTCGTCTGGTCGCCCGGCGATCAGTTCATCGTCAACATCAAGCGGATTTTCACGGAGACGTGGATCCCGCTTCAGATGCTGAACAGCCTCGTCGTCGCTGTTGGGACGGCGACGGTGATGTGCATCCTGTCATTCCTGACGGCTTATGCGATCGTCTACTTCCGGGCCCGCTGGGCGGGTATCGTCTTCGCGCTGATCCTCGCGACCGTCATCCTGCCGCTCGATATGCGGTTCGTGACCACCTACCAGGTAGCGTCCAACGTATTTTCCCCGCTGAATGCCATTCTCGATGTGTCCGGGCTGAATGATCTGATCGCGACCGTCTTCGGCGCTCCTTTCCACGTCGAATGGAGCATTCTGAATACGCGGGTGGGCCTTATCGCGCCGTTGCTCGCGCATGGCATGGGGACGTTCCTGTTCCGGCAGTTTTTCTTGACCCTGCCGAAGGATCTGTTGAAGGCCGCCCGGATGGACGGCGCGGGACCGATCCGCTTCCTGTTCGATATCCTGCTGCCTTTGTCGCGCACCAGCTTCGCCTCGTTGTTCGTGCTGATCTTCCTCAGCGGATGGACGAGC
Organism: Hyphomicrobiales bacterium; assembly: GCA_900469955.1. Lineage (GTDB taxonomy): Bacteria > Pseudomonadota > Alphaproteobacteria > Rhizobiales > Rhizobiaceae > Neorhizobium. The sequence goes on from UBYX01000028.1 coordinate 77,018, forward strand.
TACCTCTGGCCGCTCGTCGCCTCGTCGACGGCAGACACGCAGACAGCCGTGGTCGGCCTGGCGCGGCTTATCGTCGAAGACAGCGCGGTCCCTGACTACCCGCTGATCATGGCCGGCGCCATCCTCGTATCCATCGTCCCTCTCACGATGATCGCTCTTCTGCAGCGGTATCTCGTCCAGGGCCTTATCCTCTCGGAGAAATAGGAATGAATGCCATCGATCCCGCGATCCATATCGCGGCCGCCAATATCCGGCTCGACGGAGTGAGCAAAAGCTACGGCAAGCTCGCCGTCATTCCGAAACTCGACGTCGAGTTCAGGGCCGGCGAATTCACAGTTGTTCTCGGTCCGTCGGGGTGCGGCAAGTCTACGCTCATGCAGATGATTGCCGGACTGGAACGTGTCAGCGGCGGCAAGATCGTCATCGGCGGACGTGAAGTCCAGGATTTGGAGCCAAAGGAACGCGGCTGCGCCATGGTGTTCCAGAACTATGCGCTTTATCCGCACATGACGGTGTTCGACAATATCGCCTACAGCCTGAAGATTGCGGGGTTCACGAAGATCGAACGACGCGCCCGGGTGGAAGTCGTCGCCAAGATGCTCGGGCTCACCGACTATCTCGAGCGCAAGCCCGGCCAGCTTTCCGGCGGCCAGCGCCAGCGCGTCGCGATCGGCCGCGCTATCGTACGCGAACCGGCGGTGCTGCTATTCGACGAACCGCTGTCGAACCTCGACGCTCAACTACGTCACGACACCCGCATCGAGCTCGCCGAACTGCACCGGCGGATCGGCGCCACCACCGTCTTCGTCACCCACGATCAGGTGGAGGCCATGACGCTTGCCGACCGCATCCTGATCCTCAACAAGGGTGAGGTCGAACAATACGGCACACCGAAGGAAATCTACCACCGTCCGGCGTCCGTCTTCGTCGCGAAGTTCATTGGCTCCCCACCGATGAATATCCTGGCTGTTACAGGCGACGGCTCCATTCTGCGGTTGTCCGACGGTCAGCCTGTGGTCAAATCCGACCTGAAGGGCGACTTCCAACTCGGTGTTCGCCCGGAGGATATCACGGTCGGCAACCCCTCATTGAGGTCCGATATCAAAGCCCATGTCCGCTATCGCGAAGACCTCGGATCTCATTCGATAGTAGCTGCGGAATTGGCCGGCGAAACTGTCCGTATCGCCACTCCATTCGGCTCGGACGCACCCGATTTTGCCGTCGTTTCTCTCGCATTCCCACCAGACCGCCTGCACCTTTTCGACATGCAGACCGGCAAGGCCATCCCCGATGCGCTCAGTGCCGCAACAAAGGAATAGAAATGAATTATTTCGAGTATATGGCCGATCCAAATCGGCGGTGCGCGATCGTCGCCCATCGCGGTATCTGGAGCGACGCCCCGGAAAACAGCTTGCTTTCAATCCGCCGCGCGATCGAGGCCGGTTATAACGTCGTTGAGATCGACGTGCGCCGCACCGCCGATGGCGAGTTTGCCTTGGTGCATGACGATACACTTGAGCGCATGGCCGGCGTCGACAAGGCACCTGAACATCTGACGCTTTCTGAGCTGACGTCGCTATCCTTGCGAAACCGCGATGGTGGTCCGTCGAACCCTCTGACCGACGAGAAGTTACCAAGCCTGCGGGATGTGTTTGAGCTTACCCGCGAAAGGATCTTCATCCATCTCGACATCAAACACCGACATGTCATCCCGGAAGTCATCGCATATGCGCGCAAGCTGGGCGTCGATAAAGAGGTCGACTTCTGGGCGGATTTGAAGACCGAGGCCGATCTCGTGTGGATCCGGGCAAACATCACATCGCAGAATGTCCCGTTCATTGCACGCACGCATCTGGAGCATGACGATTGGCGAAAACAGGTGAAGCTTGCGCTTGAGCTGAAGCCGTTAATCTGCGAGGCGTCCTTCCGGGATCTTTCCCAGGTCGCGGCAGTCCAGCAACATTTCCACGATGCCGGCATCACACTTTGGGTGAACACGCTCGACTCCGTCGCTTCGCCGGGCTTTACCGACAGCGCAGCGCTGAAAGACCCCGACGCCATCTGGGGACGTCTGTTGCGAGCTGGCTTCTCCGTGATCCAGACCGACGAGATGGCGGCACTCCGATCCTACATCGAGACGCGTAAGCCAGAGATCCCGCGAAAAGATCGAGCCGCAGTCTGAGCGGCGAACAACACAGAAAGAGAGACGCGCCGATGCAGATCGATCTTCGTGAACTCGCCGACAAGCTTCGCCAAGCCGCATGGCAGGAAATCCTGCCGCGGTTTCAGGAGGTCCGCGATCTCGACGTGCGTGCCAAGGCTGATGCCACGGATCTGGTGACAGTGGCGGATGAAGCGGCCGAGCGTTTCCTGAAACGGGAGATCGAACGCATGATGCCCGGCGCCCTGTTCGTCGGCGAGGAGAGCGCATCGCAGGATCCCGGTCTTCTCGATCGCCTCGACCACGTGGAAACCGCGGTCGTGGTCGACCCGCTGGACGGTACGGCGAATTTCGTGGCCGGTATGCCGTTGTTCGGTGTGATGGCCGCGGTTGTGCGTCATGGGAAGCCGATCGCGGGCGTCATCTACGATCCCATGAGCGACGACTGGGTTATGGCTGAACAAGGCGGCGGCGCTTTCCTGATCCGGCCCGACGGGACGGAACGCCGGCTTGTCGTTTCCGCACCAGCCCCGTTGGCCGACATGATCGGCTACGTCTCGACCGATTTCCTGCCACCGGCAGTTAAGCCGGATATACTTGCGCGGCTGGGGAAGGCAAGGATGTTCTCCAGTCACCGTTGCGCCGCTCACATGTACCGCGCATTCGCTGGCGGTCACGCGCATTTCGTGATGCTGGATCGGCTCACACCCTGGGATCATCTCGCCGGGACGCTGATCGCAACTGAGGCCGAAGCTCATGTCGCCTGCCTCGACGGGCGTCCTTACGACGCGTCAAAACGAACGGGCGCGCTGCTGGCGGCCACCGATCCCGACAGCTGGCAGGTACTAGCACGAGAGATCTTCGCCCATGATGGTTGGGGCTTCGTCACTCCGCAGACGTCCGCCGTCAACGATCGACCGTGGCATGGCTTGTATGAACATCGCAATAGCGGCTGATGAAGCCGTTATCTGCCGGCTGGTGCAGTAGAGCCAGCATCTTCCTCCCTGGGAAGGCCGTTGTTCGTCCGTTTGGCGGACCCGTTGCGGGTCGGACGACGGCCCTCCTTGGGGAGTGACTTCCATTTCCGAGCCGAGCAGGTCCCCTTGGCGGTTGGAGCCGGGGAGAGGAGATAAAAATTGTCCTCCACGATCGTCATGATAAATCTGTTCGGCGCCGTGGCCTTACTGCTGTTTGGCCTCGCGCAGTTGAAGGACGGCGTGTCGCGAGCCTTCGGTGCCAAGCTCAGAACCGGGCTCGCGACGGGTACCCGCAGCGGTTCTCGCTCATTCCTCTCAGGCTTTGTCGCCACCATTGCGCTACAGAGCTCAACGGCCACCGCGCTGATGGTTGCTTCCTTCGTCGAGCGAGAACTGGTCAAGCCGCGCATGGCGCAGATCGCGCTGCTCGGCGCCAATGTCGGGACCGCTGTCACGGCTTGGATCGTCGCTACCGGCATCGGGTGGCTGTCGCCCCTCGTCATCCTCGCCGGCATCGTGCTCTATCGAAGCGGCTCGACATCCCGCCAGGGCGGCGGCACGGCGTTGATCGGTATCGGCCTGATGCTGCTGTCGCTGCATCTCCTGAGCAGCGCCACCGAACCGATGCGCCAGTCGCCGGCACTCGCGGCCTTCATCGGCCTTCTCGACAATGCGTTGCCGGTGGCGCTCGCCTTCTCAGCCAGTATCGCCTTCATCTCCTCGTCGAGCCTTGCCGCCGTCGTGTTCATCCTGTCCCTTGCCTCGACCGGCATACTCTCAGCCGGCCTGATCATCGTGCTGGTGCTCGGCGCCAATCTCGGCGGGGCCATTTCGCCAGTCGTCGCCTCGCTGTCCGGACCTCCGTCGGCAAAGCGTGTCACTCTTGGCAATCTCATCGTACGCGCGATCGGCTGTGCGGTAGCGCTTCCGCTCTCAGGCTATGGCGCTGATATCCTGAACATGCTGCCATTGTCACCTGCAAAGCTCCCGGTCGATGCCCATCTTGGCTTCAATCTATTGCTCGCTGCGCTTGCGTGGCCGTTCTCGCGCCTGCTATCGCGGTGGATGCTCCATCTGGTCCCCGAAGAGGCGCAGCCCGACGACGCGCAGAGATTTATCAACGCTCAGGAATTTTCGACCCCGGTTGTTGCCCTTGCCAGCGCCACCCGCGAGACGCTCGGCGTCGGTGACCTTATCGAAAGAATGCTAATGCGCGTCTCCCACGCGTTCGAGACTAATGACCCGTCGAAGCTCAAGGACATTGCGTTGCTGGAACAGCGTGTGGACAGCTTGCAGCAGGAGGTGAAGATCTATCTCTCCAAGCTCGGTCGCGAGGGCCTGAGCGAAGAGAACGACCGCCGGTCGATCGTCATCATCGACTATGCGATCAACCTTAAGCATGTCGGCGACATTATCGAAAAAGGTCTGGCTGCGCAGGTCACCAAGAAGGTCTCCCTTGGGTTGAAATTCTCCGAAGACGGCCATGAGGAGCTAAAGATGCTCTTCGGCCTGACGATCGACAACCTGCGCATCGCCCAGACGATCTTCGTTACTCGTGACTTTAATCTCGCCAAGAAGATGATGGAAGTGAAGGTTGAAGTTCGCCGCATGGAGAAGCATTCCTCCGAGCGCCACCTAGCGCGCCTGCGCTATGGACGCGCTGACAGCCTGAAGACGAGTTCGCTGCATCTCGACATGCTGCGGGACCTGAAACGCATCAACTCCCATATAGTAGCGGTCGCTCACCCGATCTTGGAGGAGCACGGTCTGTTGATCGAAAGCAGGCTTCGAGATGTTGCGCGGCGATGACCACCCGCTAATGGCAGCTTCGTTAAGAGTTTCATAATTGAATCGTACGCTTCAAAAGCTATCTTTCAAGGATATTTAGGACGGCAGTAGAACAGCAAAAATGCGAAGGGTCGCCGGTTCGAATCCTTTCAGCCTCACTAAATCGATGCAGGGCGGCAGCTCACCAAGAGCTGCAATCGAGGCCGTGAAAACACTCCGTTGTATAGGATGGCAGCGCCGCGACCGGGTCCCCCCCGAAACTCCTCTTTGCGACATCGCTCGCAAAGCTGCGCACCCCTTTTATCTGCCTTTCCTCCGCTTGCCACCATGGCACTAAGCAGGCATTAAAAGCCGATGCCGACCGGGACATTTACCTCATCAGTTCATATCACCAACTGGCAGGTGGTGACCTGCTACGGGTAATTTTCTCCAGGATGCATTAGAGTGGGGCCCATTAAAAGACCGACGCATGAAGAAGCAGCGATTTACGGAAGAGCAGATTATTGCGGTGCTGAAGGAGCAGGAGGCTGGCGCGAAGGTGGGTGAGCTCAGTACCGGACATGATCTCCATTCGAGCCATGAAACCTCTTCGTTCTGATTTTAATGTTAACTAATGCTGATTCTGATGCCAGAACATTGCCTGATTTGCTCGATCAGCAAAAACCGCTTACCGGACGCACGCCTTCGATCGGTCGACCTCAAGGGTATACTGACGTCAGTCATTGCAGCTTCATCGGTCGCGACCAAGCCTACGGGACGCGGTTATCGCCGTTTCCAGGTCTTCCAGCACCAGATTGCAGCCCGTTGGGCTCGGCCGCTTCGTTCACCGCAACATCCGGTCGTAGCTCCCGGATACACTCCGCGCCTTGACATCGTCCGGCCATTCTGGATTGCCTTCACGTCGCCTGCGACCTCTTATGAGAGCCTCCAACATAGTCTCCATGGAGAAGCTCCTTGTCTCTGTCCACAGAAACTCGATCACCGATCAGGCAACAACGTGGGATCAGAACGCCGGTTACGAGACCCGGCTTTGATGAAGGCATCGACCCAAAGCCATAGCGAAGCGGACGGAGCATTTAGATCAACGGGAGGTCGGATGAGGTGAGTTTCGTGTTAAGCTCTACTCCTGACGGACGCGAGCCTTCTTCAGACCAAGTTTATTACACTTCTTCAGCAGATCCGCCTCAGTTCATCTGCAGCGAAGGCATAAAAATTTCAAGGACGCCGCGACGTCCATTCCGGCGCCCAACCTGCACCACGATATCAATTGTTCGACGAGCGTATGCAGTAATCTCCCCATGCGAGAGCCGTATGCCTGAGCGCATAACCATGAGCGCAAGTCGGTCAAATGCAAGTGCCGGGCTGTCGGCATGGATAGTCGTGATGGCGCCAGGATGCCCCGTGTTGATGGCCTCGAGGAAATCATAAGCTTCCACCCCACGAATCTCCCCGAGGATGATGCGGTCGGGACGCATCCGCAAACAGCTTTCTAATAGCCTTGAGGGCATGCGCGGCGAATTGTCCCTGCGATCAGATATCAGGCCCACCTGGTTCCTATGCTGCGGGAAAAGCTCTTGTGCATCCTCGATTGTGATAAGGCGCTCGGCGGTATCGATCAAATCAATAAGCGATCGCGCCATAGTAGTTTTCCCTGAAGACGTCCCTCCTGAGATCAAGATATTGAACCTCTCATCGACTGCCGCACGAAACAATCCGCGTAGGTCGCCATTTTCTGCCATGGCCGCGATCTCACGATGCCTATTCTGGCGCTCGTCATCTACACGCACTTGGGTGCCTTCCACGAAGGTGATGTCGTGGGTTGCCAACGGTCGCGTCAAGTACTTCCGGATTGAAAGCGACACACCGTGTTCCACCGCAGGCTCCACCACGACCTGCACGCGCTGTGACTCCCCCCACAGTTTGACGCGGCCCGAGACGATTGGGTTCAGGGCACCCAATGTATTGCGAGTTTCTCCCGCGAGCTGTGAGCCGAGTCGCCTGATAGATTGGGCGGGAAGCTTCACGCCGATCTCATGCATATGCGCCGCTCCCGAAGCTTCCACGAAAATCGATCCATTGGGATTGATGACCAGTTCGTTGATCTGGGCATCAGTGAGGTAGCTTTTTAGAGGGGTCAGATACTGCTCGATATAGGAGATGTCTTGATCGTCAGCGGCTAACTTAGACGCCAGCTCATCTTTCCCCTGGGCATGATCAGGTTGGCCCACAGCGTGCGCCCTATGGTGTTGCGGACCGTGCTCATGCGCAACGTGGTGGCTCGTATTTAATCCGCGTTCAGAGAACTTGATATGACCATTTTGGCTCATTTGAACACCAAGTCCCGGTTAACAAAAATTCTAATCTCTTCTCCCTGAGGTATACGTATAACGGGCCCTAGCGAAAGGTACTGTGCTAATGCTTGATTGGCTTGATCACCAAAGCTGCTCCCGACATCGCTGGCGATCTGACTTCCACCATTAATGTTGACCGTAGTGCCTGCGGAACCAGAGCGACCTGATCCGCCTTCGCTTTGGGATGCCAACATGGTTGGCAATGCAGTGATCGCGCTGATGAGCGCGGCAGCGCCAAACTTGGTGCCGTAGCGATTGTCTACATTGCCAACGGTTCCGGAACGGCCTAGACGGTCAGTACCTAAGGAGCCCAAGGCAACTGATTGCCCATCTGGTGTTACAGCCCGGTTCCAGGCAATCATGACGCGCTTCTGAGCAATTGCCACGTCATTGTTGAACTCGCCAATCAAAATTGTTCCTTCGGGCATCAATACCCGTTTGCCATCGAACGAGTAGACTGGCTCCGTCACCTGGGCCCTCAAGTTTCCAGGAAGTTCTGTATCAACCGCCGTTTCTAATACAGCGGAGATGATGGTCCCTTGCACCACCATACGTGAAGGGTCCGGGAGGCGCTGAGCCATAGCCGTCTGCACGACACTGGATGCGGTAGCTCTCAAGAAGCGGCGGTTTGGATCGCGTTCCTCTGCGAGTGCTCCCTGTTCAAAGACGACCGGCCCTTCGGCATCGTCTACAATGACGGCATCCGATTCGCGTTGCTGTTTCTCTCGCTCCTGCCGCTCCTTCTCCGTTCCTTCACGTAAACGAGCTGCTTCGTCTGCGCGTCGACGCGCTTCGTCGGCTTCCAAAGCCTGTTTTTGCAACCGAGCATTCTCGTCAGCCATCTTCTGACGCTCTCTAGCCATCTGCTGCTTAACGGTCTCATCGTATCGCGACAACATTTCCTGCACTTCGGCCGTGGACATGCCAGGTTTCCGGTCTCGTTCCATCTGCGCGATCTGCGCCTGAAGTGCTTTGATGGTGTCGCTGAGCGCAGTATCCTCCTTTACGGGTGCCGCGGGGACGGAAAAATCCAGCGGCGAGCGCTCCTCAGTAGGGTTGTCAACTTTGAGACTAATCTGTGAGGCCTTTTGACCGGCGCTTTCACCTACAAAAAAACGCACCGCCGCTGCCGGCCCTGCGAAGCTGAAAATCACCACGACGCCTGCAGCAAGCAAGCCTCCGCCGAGCATTAGCCGTGCGCGTCCGCTCGAGCCACCAGAAGACTTCTGCCGCGCTCGTCTTGCCGCAACCAGCTGCTCGCGCGACGAGGTTTCGTGCGTGAGTAGCGCATCAGCGTCGATATCATGATCTCGAGAGCTCTCATTTTCCTGCACGGGACACCTCAAATGTTTTCATGAAGCCGCTTTTTTGCCTGACTGCGCCACCGCGGCCGATACATACAAACTCGTCACCGATCCGCAAAATCCAAAAGTCGCTGAGACCGTCCGCGATCACGAGACTTCCTCGAGTACGCGAATTGACCAAAGCTTCCTTTTTGTCAAAACCGACTTTAAAAATTGCAGGACGCGGTGCACCGGGCGGCATGACAAACGTCGTCTGTCGACCGTTATCGTGCACGTGCAGAGGGCGGAACCTAGCTTTGCCTGAGACCATATAATCAGCGCTAGGTAAGGCGCCCGGGGCCACCTCGGGCTTCGGCTTTTGCTCTGCCGGATACGTGAAGACGGTGCGCGACACAGAACTCGCTTCGTGCCCCGGCGGTACTTCTCCTACGGATCTTAGGTCAAACGAGTACACGCGCTTGTCGGTGTAGATCGTCATGTTCGTGCTCGCACCGGCAATTATGGGCTTGATGCTGACGACATTGCCGCTCTTGAGTTTAACGACCTCCCAGGAGGCGCTGTCGCCAATCAAGATAGACTGCACCTCTTCGGCGCTCGAAAACTGTAGAGCGGTCACTGCTCGCAAGAAGAGGTCCAAGCGGTAGACTTGATTCTCGCTGTACGCGTAAGTACGAATGCGGGGATCTCCCGGCGCAGGAGCAGCTGAAACGGCACCGGGAGGCTGCGGCGCTGTAACATCTGAGGTTTTGACCAATCCTCCAGGGGCGACGGTAGGGGCTGCGGCGGCTCCAATTCGTCCTTGATCATCGGCGATGGTGGCGATTGAGGAGACCATCAAAAGCCCGATCGTGCTAACCACTAAAAGTGACTTGTTGCTCATAGGTGGATCAATCCTTCATCTAAAATTATCCGGCCGTTTCCGCGTCAACGCGGTAGGCCGTCACCATGAAGCCGAGTGGGTTCTTCCAAACATCCAAGAGTTTCGCATTATCTCTAGGCATGAATCGGTAGTTTAGTGTCACGAGAAAAGACCGCTCCACAGCGGGCCGACCTTTTTCTTCGCGGATCTTAGTGATGCGGACCCTTGCCAGATCTGTTCCATCGGCTCGTTTCCCCGGGTCGATGGAGATGGACTTAACGACCACCCGGATGCGAACATCGCTGCCGTAGACTGTGGGCGGATACTGGGACGCGGTCGCGTTCCACAACTGTGCCAATGTGTCAGCTGCCATTTCGAGAGAGCGTGTCATAACGTCGGTAATGCGGGTAGGATTGTCGGCTGGATCATACGTTTCACGATCTACGACATAAGAGACAAGTTCAGCCTGGCGCACGACATCCTGCTGTTCAAGCGAGGCTGGTCGAACTTGAACGATCTTCTCGGCCTCTCCTGTAGTCTTGTCGACCATCACGACGAAAGGACGTGTTTCGTCGAGTGGGAGGATGGCTAACAAGCAGCCAATGGACATAACTGCCGCCGCTACGGCGCCAACTGCGACTTTGGCCCAGTTATCACGCTGCGCGCGAAGCCCGAAGAAAACCTCATCCTCGAAGGCGTGCTGGATATTCGGCCTTTCTAGCGGCTCATCGCTCTCTAGTCTGTGCCATGGAAGCCGTATCATGTGCGTTCTCGCTCATTGTCTTCTGCGTTTCTGGAATCCTCGTAATACGAGTAAGACTGCGGAGAGTAAGCTGGAGGAGGGTCAGGATCTGGCTGCCTTGCGCGACCCTCGGCACCAAATTGCAACTCCTGATCACGCGAATGGGATGGAGGATAATAAGGTGGAGGTGGAGGTGAATCGGACTGCCTTGCCCGGCTCTCTCCCTCCTGAGGCGCCGAACGCTCCGAACGTTGCTGAGCGCCTTGAAGCATGTCGGAAATCGAAGATCGTTCCCCAAAGCCTCCTGATCCAGTGCCGCCTTGTCCCCAGCCGCCATTCTGGCTCGAAGAGCTTGATCCAGAGGAGAGTGAAGCAGCAGATCCGCTACCTCTGCTGGGGGCGCGCAGTCGCTGCATTGCAATCTGCCGCAGTTCGCGTCCGGTGTTCTTGCCCATCACTACGGAGGTCGATGCCAGCGAGCTTGCCATCTCTGGCACCTCCTTTAGCAAAACCGTCACCGCAATCATCACGAACACAAAGCTCAAGTAGCTTTCTGGATTTACCAAGGTCGCCCCAGTTTGCTGCTCCACTCGGGCTGCTACGTACAAACTGAAAGCCGTCAATATCGTGGTTATAAGAGGGACGATCGCGAAGCCGACGGTCAACCTCAGCCAGCTTTCAAAGTAGTGCCGCGTCTGTTCTAGCATGAGCATAATGATTGCCAATGGTGCCAGAGAAAGCATGATCGCAAGCCCAATCCTGCTCATCATGATAATTAGAGCGGCGACCGCAATGAAGACTGAGCCAACGACAAACGTTACGCCGCCTAAGATCCACCCTCGGACCTTTTCGCCTAAGCCGAAACCAAAGGGCGGCATAAAGAAACTTTTTCCAATGAACGCGAATGCGATGTCGATTATCTTCCCGGCAAATGTATCAAGAGCAGAATATGTGTCTGAACCTTTCAAAGCACTAATAATTGACGAACCAGCTGAAACTCCGGTGGCGATACCGTTCATAAGCAGTTTCGCGTAGTGATCCGGGAGTTCCATGAGGATTGTGTAGAACCCAGAAAAATTTATCCACATCGTTGAAAAGGCATACACTAGAGCAAAACGTATGGCCCAACCAACATAGTTGGAATAACTTATTTGCTGAAATTGAAATATTTGATTTAGTGCAATAAATATTAGACCAAGAAGAGCAATTGTATTTAGAAGGATCTTGATCGGGCCACCGATCATCAAAAACGCGTAAAATGCGAACTGCGCTGTAAGAGAATCGATGGCGTCGACCAGCGTGGAGATGATAATGATACTCATCGTGGCCTACTTACCTGCAGGGCTGGCCACTCGGCCAGCTTCCCCGCCCATCATCATAAAGTAAGTCCCTATCATTGAAGTCATAGCGGCCTGTAATCGCAAGCTTTCGTTCAGCTGTTGGGTCAGCTCCACCATTACTCGGGTGTTGATGTCCACGCTGGTCTTAAGATCAGCACTTTCGGCCGTTGCTTTGATGTAGCTGTCAAGTCGCTTCATCCCTGCATTTGCTCGCTTGTAGCTCTCCTCAGCTATGGCTGAGGCAACACCGCCCTGTGCAGACGCGCTTGCGATGAAGCGACTCGTTTGCTCATCACCGTCTTTCAAAACAAAAACACTGTCGAGATTGTAAGCAGTGCGAAGGTCTCTGAAGGTGGAGATTACTCCTAGAGGAGCGTCCAAATTACCGGAAAGAGCTCCATCAGCCATCTCTTTCAGACCTACTCCCCCTTGGCGCATAAGTGCGTCATCGACGTTATTGTTGAGGGGGATCTGGCGACTCCCTATCTGGGCGTCACGGATCCTGTCGATAGATGTGGATTGATCGACAATCGTTTGAAAAAGTTGACTGATTCCGCCGCCGATGGTGCGCGACAGGTCGACCATCTTCATCAGTTGTTCGACCGTGAGCGGGTCATAGCTTTTCTGTGCCCCAGACGGAACGGCTGGTAGTTGGGCGATCACCGGCTCCAAGAGCGGAGAAATCCTTGCGTCTTGAGCCAGAGAAGCAATGGGATTGGTGAGTGACACAAGAACTGCGAGAAAGGGTACCGAGACTTTAGGAGCCGCTTTCATGCGTTGATTCCTTTCGTATGAGCGTATGGATCGTCAAGCGCCTCCCAGAGGCAGGCGCAGTTTTGTCTTCTTTCGGCAGGCACTGACTGACAGGACGAAAGAAAGCCCATAAGCAGTACCATGACGATCGAAACGAGAGATCGCCTCGTCTTCATTGCAGCATCTCCATTGGAAATTCCGATCGATCTCGCCAGCCAGGCGACGCCTTTTCACCTCGCCCACCTCCGAGTACTGCAAGGCCTTTCCCGAGCGAGCTCAGATCGAAATCCAGCACGACACTCTGTTCGCCCGATTTAACGAGCACGAGGTGATTGTCGACGTTACTGATCTGCAAAAACTCGGTCTCCGCAGGCGTGAGGTTGAGCGGCGCGAGTTCAGCTTCTGTATTGAAAGAGCTCGGATAAACGATTCGAGTGACCGCACTCTCAAGTATGGCCTCTCCAGCTCGGCTGTTCTTGATATGGGAAACACGCTGGGTCAGTAGCACCACGACAACATTCTTTTTGCGCATGGTGAGCATCCAGTCCTTCAGCCGCGCCTCAAAATATGGATCGTCTAGAAGCTTCCAGGCCTCGTCGAGAATGAGTAGCGTTGGGTGTCCATCCTCCACGAGGCGTTCAATCCGACGAAAGACATAGGAGAGCCATGCCGTACGCACTATGTCATTGTCGAAGATCTCCGTGAGATCAAACGCGGTGAGCCAATTGTCGAAGTGCAAGGGATCGGTGCCGCGGCCGCCGAAAACCCAACCAAACTGACCGTGCACGTCCCAGCGACCAAGCCGCTCGTGAAGATCGCCGTCGTCGTCAGTAGAACGCAGCTGAGAACGAAAGCGCTCGAAGTTTTGAAGGCGACAATCAGCGGTACAATTTGATTGGACGGCGTCACTGAGTGCTTGAAGCTGCAGTGGGCTTAATCTCCCCCCATCATTCTCCAAGATCGCGGCGAACCAGTCGGTCAGCCAAGCAGCGCCACGAGCATCAGATTCCGCCTGTAACGGGTTGAAACCTGTCTCCTCCCCTAAACGCACAGACGAGTAGTGGCCACCCATAGCCCTGACCGCCATCTCAAACCCGTTGTCCTTATCGAACAATATAGTGCGTGCGCCGAGCCTTTGGGCCTGGCTCACCAAGAATGCTGTGCCAAGAGTCTTGCCTGAGCCGGTTTGACCAAGAACTAAAGAGTGACCCACGGTTCGATCGCCGGGCTTTCCAGGAAGATGAAACCCGAAACGATAGGTTTCACCGCGAGCAGTTGGGAACACTGTTACTGCCTCGCCCCAAGGTGAACGATCCCGTGGCAGTCCCGCTGGGCTACCGTGAAGCGCACAAAGTTGAGCGAAGTTTTGAGAAGAGATCATTGCTGGGCGAGTGCGGTATGCGAAGTTACCAGGATGTTGAGCGAAAAATGCCGCGCGGGCGGCAAAGCCCTCACGAACTGCCGCGGTGCCCGCGTCTTGCAATGCGCGGGTCACGCGGGTCATGGCTTCTTCCAGCTCTTTCGCGCTGTCACAGAACAAAGCTATACTGCAATGGTGGTCGCCGAAGGTCAGCCGTCCAGAAGCAACATCGTCTTCCGCTTCTTCTAGTTGTCTCATGAGCGACACGGCGGCATCCTCTGCCGCCTGCATTTGTTTACGCACTCGCGCGATGCGGCTCTGAGAGGTGATAGGATCAGCCGGTGTGAAGCTTTGCGTGACGACCATATCGTAAGCGAGGTTCAGTCGGTCCAGCAGGCCAGGGTAGGTAGCGGATGGGTAGTCCTTGACCGAAACGATTGTGCCGAAACGCTTGTTGTTCGCGTTTTCGCATTCGAATACCCGTCCGTGAAAAGTGATATGCGCCGTAGCGAGAATATCCGCCAGGGGTTGGAATCTCACACCCGGAAGCAGACGCGCGGCTGAACCGGTGATGGTGGCACGAAGAAGGGCAAGCCAGCGGCCTTCGGACACCCGCAGGCGGGAAGGCCGGGCCTCGGCGACCGCTACCATCAGCGTTTTCATCATCTGGTCAAGGCGCTTAGCGCGCGCTGCCACCTCCTCTCGGCTGTGCAGGTCGGTACCACCCACGAGCGACAAGAACTTAGTCGTCTTTCGCGGCGGCCGTACCACCAGGGTCACCATAGTGACCCTATCCTTCAATCCCACCCTGTTGAGGTGAGATTGCCAACGACGGTCAATCTCGGAGCTGAATATATTACCGGCAACAGGGGGTAGGGCAGGTCGCGCCGGGGTGGAAATTCGGTGGATATAGTAGCAGACGTCAGCCCGCTGCTGAGCAATGAACCGCGACAATGCATTGCATAGTTCTGCACTATAGCGGCTGTCGACGGTATCCGCATTAATGCCCTGGACGACAAAGGACGCCATCAGATCGCCGTCGCGTAGCAGGATGGTCCCATCATCGATGATGCCAAGATACGGCAGTCCACTAACAAGTAACGGGCTACGCTCTGCTGCTCTCACGGTGTGGCGCACGGCTCGGGTTAGGGGTGGCTCAAGCACGGTAGACCTGCCCCCGCCCCATCAAAAATTCCTGACTCATCCGAGTTTTTTGAAGAGCGATAAGATAAACGCCGATGATCTTTGGATCATACGCCGCTAGTCCTCGTAAGGCCACATAGCCTGTCACGGCAGACAAAATGAGATAAATAAATGACCCAGTGACAATGAAGCCAATCATACTGATCATCTTGAGTAGAATGAGATACATAAGAGGTAACCCAGCGAATGTGACCTCACGTGTAAGGCCAATAAACAGCGGCGCTTGTCTCATGGTGGACTCTCCCTTAGAGCTTCTCAGGCAGCATCAGCCAGCGGCTGCGATGCCTTTGGTGAACGCGGCAGCCCCGAAAATGATCGCGATGCCCATGATGATGGAGACCGCAAATGTCCAATCCATTCGACCTGTCATAAAAAACCCGCCAACAGCCATGACTGCTAGGGCGGCTACGGTCTTTCCAATGTCTCCGGTGATGTTGTCGACGATAGACCTTAGGAACGAATTGATCCCACCGAAGTTCTGGGCAAAACTTGGCTCCG
Source organism: Hyphomicrobiales bacterium (assembly GCA_900469955.1). Classification (GTDB taxonomy): domain Bacteria; phylum Pseudomonadota; class Alphaproteobacteria; order Rhizobiales; family Rhizobiaceae; genus Neorhizobium. The sequence continues at coordinate 92,354 of UBYX01000028.1, forward strand.
CCATCATGAATGTAAAAAATGCAAAGGACAGGAGCAACTTTGGTATAGAGACGCCCTTGAAGTAGTTCCGAAGAAAAGTCATAATAACCTCGATTGTAACATTGGTATTAGGGGTTATCGGCAACTTCGGCCGAATTATCTGAGTGAAGGACTGGCGATGGAAGGCGGGATGTGCCAATGATGTCCGCAACATACTGCTGGGTCTCTCGGTACGGCGGAATGCCTCCGTACCTCTCGACCGCGCCTGGTCCAGCATTATATGCGGCTAGTGCGAGCTCAGCGGTCCCGAACTTGTTCAGCATGGAGCTGAGATAGCGGGCGGAACCTTCTAGGTTCTCGCGCGCCTCAAATACATTTTCGACGCCAAGATCACGCGCGGTGCCTGGCATCAACTGGCCCAGTCCCATGGCTCCGACCGGAGAGACAGCCCTGGGATTGAAGTTGCTTTCTCGATGAATCATCGTGGTGAATAGCGAACTGAACTGGTCTCTGTTGAGACCTGCACGCCGCACTCCTGGCGTTCGCGCGTAGGACAGACCCACTTCCGTTGCCAAGCGTCTCATCCGCAATTGTTCGTCAGAAAGTGATCTTATCCTGCTACGACCAGAAGAAGCCCTACTTGCCGTTTCCATGGCCAGCTGACGTGCGGTCGGCGGCTCCCAACTATCCAGCAACACTGAGGCCGACGCGACTGGGCGCAATCGGGATTTCTTCCGGGATAGCTCACTCGGATCGAAAAAGCGCGTATCCGGACCCTTAAGCGCAGGTGACGCAGAAGCGTTCTCACCTCCCTCTAGAGAGCCAATCTTGGTACTAGCTGTCGTGCTAGTAAGATGATTGCTGCCGCTTAGCGCAGGAACAGCCGAGGTGGGTAGCGCAGGAGGTAGCCCTCGAGTCAACAGGTTCAATTCAACAGCGCCCGCCGGCTGCTCCAGAAGCCCAGCATTTTTCCACTCAGTTCGTGTCGGCTCATCTACCTGTTGCCTCTCGAGTGACGGTTGAGCTGCGTGGAGTGGCTTGGCAGATAGATCGGAACCAGCAGCGAGGGCCACGCTTGCTCGGCGGGCGCTGGGCTCCATGACAATAACCTCACCGTCCGAAAGCTCCTCGAACACCTCGGCATGAGCATGATCGCTAGACATCAAGAAAACGATCGCTGAAGCGGCAAGAAAATGTGCCGCCGATATTTCAAGAACACGGCATGATTTGTGTAGCAGTAGCATGAAACAATCCGTGTGATAATCGTAAGTGAAAATGTTTAGGTAATGGTCAATAGAGAACTTCGCGTATTGAGAGGTCAATCCCTCTATAGTTTCATATGTAGCATCTCTAAATACGTGACATCCAGAGAATATGACTGAGTCTGGATCGACTCGAGACGGACTACTACTACAGCCAACGTTCGGATCAGTCGCGCCTATTTGGTTTACAGCTGTAACATCTCCTGCTCCTTCCGGCTCGTTTGCGGCAGAAGCAGTTTCAGACGTGAGGCGCGCGGCTCCGTCGAAGGTCTCCGTGGGCGTCTTCGACTTTGGTCTCATGCTTTTCGAGCATTACGTCATGCGTCGGATGATCGTTGTTGATGTACAGGGTGAGAGCTACCCTTCAATCATCTTCACGAAGCAGCTCATGCTCAGCCAATATGAAGGAGAACACAATGAAGAATATACTCGTTGTTGACGACGACATCGCAATGAGAAATCTGCTGGTTGACTATCTCTCGCAGCATGAATTCCACACTAGCGCGGTTGAGAATAGTCGCCAAGTTTCTCGTCATCTCACAGCAGAAGCCACAGATTTAGTCATCGTCGATCTCAACTTGGGACAGGAAGACGGTCTTCAGATCGTGCGCAACCTCAGTAGTAAATCTGACGTCCCGGTCATCATCATTAGCGGCGACCGCCTGGAGGAAACGGACAAGGTGGTGGGCTTTGAGCTGGGCGCAAGTGATTACATCACCAAACCGTTCGGACTCATGGAATTGCTGGCGAGGGTTAAGGTCGCTTTGCGCGAGCGGCCGGAACGAAAAAATATTGGCGGCAATAAGGTGTACAAATTCGACGGTTGGCGGGTTAGCACACGCCACCGCCGACTTACCGACGCAGCCGGTGTCGAAACGCGGCTGACAGCAGCTGAATTCAATCTCCTGATCGCGTTTCTTCGGTCGCCGAAGGAAACGTTGTCGCGGGAACAGCTGCTACTTGCTACTCGCATGCACGACCAAGAAATCTACGATCGCAGCGTTGATGTGCTTATTCTGCGCCTCAGGCGCAAGCTTGAGCGGGATGCATCAAGTCCGAAATACATTAGGACGGAACGTGGTGCGGGATATATTTTCGACTCTGACGTGCAGGTTGAGGGTCCTCGGATAGTGCTGCAATGACGGCTCAGGGACCCTCCCGCCAGCGGAGGCCATTGATTATCCGTCAGACCGTTCGTCTAGCTGCCGTCGTTATCTTTGCTATTCTTCCAATTGGCTTGTCGTTTGGATTAGATCGAAATGAGCCTGTTGCGCCGCTGCCGACGCATGACTTATCAGATCCCACAAAAGTGGACCTCGGGCGTTCGCTGTTCTTCGATCCGTTGCTTTCCTCAACGGGAAATGTTTCTTGCGCCACCTGCCATGATCTCGAAGCTGGAGGAACAATTCGCGTTAAACGCGCGATAGGATTCGCTGATGGGCGCGAGCTGTTCAATGTACCCACCGTCTTCAACGTCTCAAACAACCGCAACTTTGGTTGGCGTGGGCTTATGAAAACGCTAAACGCGCAAAATGAAAAGGTCCTGCTCGATCCCAATTTGATGGCTACGACCTGGCAGGAACTCATTCCGCGTCTCCAAAATTCACCACGATATGCGAGGGATTTCCAGATGGCATACGGTCTCCCGCCAAATCGAGAGACGGTGCTTGATGCGTTAGCAAGCTTTGAGATTTCGCTTCGAACGCCTGACGCACCTTTCGATCGCTTTCTTCGCGGCGATGTTGCGGCTCTTTCCGCAGATGCTGCCAGAGGCTACAGGCTGTTTAAGGATTATGGCTGCGTGTCCTGTCATCAAGGGTCCAACATTGGTGGCAACATGGTGCAAAGACTTGGCCTGTTCGTCGACGATAATATGAACTCTAGTGACGCAGGCTCCGAAAATAATGAAGGGACGTTCGATGGGGACGAACCCGAAGGTTCGTCGGATAGAGACGCCTTCATGGGTTCAGCCGCCGATGAATTTCGCGTGCCCAGTCTACGTAATGTTGCGGTGACCGCTCCATATTTCCACGACGGCCGTACCGAAACACTTCCCCAGGCCGTTTCGCTCATGGGACGGCTTCAGCTCGGACGGGAGCTAACTGACCCTGATGTTGCTGCAATCACAGCTTTCCTTGAAAGCCTCACCGGACAATTTGCTGAAAGAAGCCTCGATGCCCCTCCGCCGTCTTCTACGGACCCCACCTCAGTTCGTCGGCTCTCTCTGACACCAGATGGCGAGCAATGAGGATTGCTCTTCTACTAGTAGCGGGGCTTGTATCGATGGTTCTGGCCCTAAGTCGTGGCCCCGATGAGGAGAGCCATGAAGCCATCTTAAATGCGCTACGGTCTATAGACCTGACCTTCGCAGCGCTGCAGCGGGACGTCTTGCAGGCGCGATCGGGGATCCTCAAGAACTACGACTTTCTGGGACTCGCTATCGATCAGATGAGGGATGACCTCAAAGAAATTGCCTCGGTGTCAAGAACGGTCTCCTTGGCGGAGCCGGAGATGCTGGAAGAAAAGCTCACGGTCGTAGCGCAGTCGATCGATCACAACGAAGCTATGATAGAGCGCTTTAAATCCGGCAACGCGATGATCCAAAATTCATTACGGATCTTCGGCCAGACGCTGGGCGAGATGCGGGTTCAATCAAAAGCCGAGCAAGTTGAGTTTTTTCTGGAAGCTCAAGGTCTCGGTCAGCAGATGTGGCAGTTTCAGAACGGGCAGAACCTTGCGTCGGGTGAGGACTTGAAGCGCGGTCTAGTCCGCCTGCGCGGCCTAGCCCAGCCCGATATAGCCCCCCTCACAGGGTCGCTCGTGGAGCACGGCCTCCTGATCGTTAAGACCTTGCCGGCCGTGGACTCAATTGTGAGCGGCATCCAGTCTTTGGAAAGAGTGCGCGGGAGCCTTGAGCTCCAACGTGAGTATTTTCAGCAATTTGGCCATATAAATGCTCGCATGTCATTGATCCGTGTCGTCCTGGCACTTATCTCTCTAAGTCTTTGCGCATACGCGACCTATCTGGCAGTTCGCCTGAAATTATATGCGGATAGTCTACATTGGAAGCTTTATGTTGAGCAGACGGTCAATGAGGCAGTGACACGGATTTCGCTGGAACCCGAACGCTTTCAGGCAGTCATGAACGAAGCCCTATCCAAGATGAAAGAGGTTTTCGGCTTTGAATCTGTTTGCCTCCTAGATCTTGATCCGAGCGACTGGAGCGAGAGGAGCGTTTTCGGTCGGAGTGACCTCCCAGAAGTGTGCACTTCTTTGGTCGGCGATGTGATCAGCGATCTGCGTGACACTGCGAAGCTCGAGCGCGATCGCGTTCTCTGGCGTCATCCAGTCCGCTACCGGAACCTAGGGAGCATCCTAGATGCATTACGAACGCCCAAACCGCTCGCCGTTGCCTCATATGTCCGTCCTCATAAGGATATGGTGGTCATTATGGTCGCACGTTGTCAGGCTGCATACTGGAACATGCGAACCGATGAGCAGGTCCTACGGATGACAACTGAACTTCTTGCTCTTGCGCTCGAAAAACAACAAAGGCTTGCTGACCTCGATGAATTAGATCGGCGCGTAGAGGAAGGGCAGCGTTTAGAAGCGGTAGGAACACTCGCGGGCGGAGTTGCTCATGAATTCAACAACATCTTAATGGCAATTATGGGCTATGCGGAAATGGCCGCTACTGCGCTGGAGATCTCGCTGCCTGCGCGGCGTTACGTGGACCATGTGCTCAGCGCTGGAGCTCGTGCAAAACTTGTAGTTGACCAGATGTTGACCTTCGGTCGCATGCGACGCAACCCAATGCTTCCCTTCGACGCGGTGCGAGCGACGCAAGAGATGCTGCCAGTCATAGAGGTTTGTCTCCCTTCTCGTGTTAAACTTCATGTGGACCTGCCGGACTGCCCCGCTGCAATGAACGGTAGTGCGATCGAGATTCAGCAGGTCCTCGTTAACCTGTGCAAGAACGCTGGAGAAGCCATAGCTGGTGAGGGGCATGTCAAATTGGCTATCGACAGTCTGGAGGTATCGGTCCCTTACAAACTAACGCATGGCGACCTCCAACCGGGACCGCACCTGCGGATTGCGGTTACTGATACAGGACCGGGGATCGCGCCGGCACAATTACAGCGAATTTTTGAACCCTTCTTCACCACTAAAGGCGATGGAGGGACCGGCCTAGGCCTTTCAGTGGTGCATGGAACTGTACAATCTTTGAAGGGTGCCATGCATGTATCCAGCATAGTAAGTCGGGGCACTCGGTTCGAACTTTATTTTCCGCTTCTTGACCCAAAGGTTTTGCCTACTCACGTCCCGATAATCATAAACTCGGGTGAGCGCGATGTTGTAACGCCAGGCCGTGGCGAGTTGATCGCTGTGGTCGATTCGCGTGAAAGTTCACGCCTCATGTGGGAAGAGAAAATAGCTGCCCTTGGCTACGAGCCTGTTGGGTTCCAAACAGCCGCACAACTAGCCAAATGGTGCAGCACAAATGTTGCTGATGCTGTTCTCATGGTTATTAATTATCATGCAACTGAGGAGGTCGGTGATCTTCTGGGTTTGCCGGCAGTGTATATGACCGACGGATCCTATCGGCTGGCGCCCGTTCCCTCCACTCCATACCGGGTTTTAAACCATAGGTCCTCCATAAGGAACCTGCAGGATGCGCTGCGTTCCGTTTTAGAGGATCGTGATAATCCGCGCTTAACTCAGATACCTGCCCTGCAGACCGTGTACGGCTGATGCAGAGGCGGCACTATACGGCAATAAAGGACCGTCCAATTGTAAATATAATGCGAGCCATAAATCCTGACGTCATTCGGCATGGATTGACGCAGATCTTGGATTGGGTTGAAGGCCATCAACATCCAGTCTTAGGACATTGACGTAGATCTGCCCGCTTCGGCCACTAACGCAGATCTCATTCTGCCATAAAAGCGGGCATCAGCCGCGGGAAGCCCGTGAAGCAGGGCGGGATGGTAGTTGTGGATTCCGGCTTCGATCGAGCCGGTGCCTCGTCGAATGGTGGCAAGGGCATCACAGAGAAGTTGCCTAATGGTGTCGTCGCTTGTTGCAAAGAAGGTCTCGTTGACCACGCTTTGGATCAACACAATTTGGGTCCATGAAAAAGCGTCGACACGTCTTGATGAGCTCAGCAGCAAACCTGCCTTCACGACAAGATTCTCTACCAACCCGATCTGTTTCGGGATCTGCCATTTTTGGTCATGATTTAGCGTATCTATGCGAGACAACAGCTCACGAACGTTCCATGCGAAATCTGGTGGATCAGAAGATGTGTCGGCGTCGAAGGCGAGCCTAGGCTTCATTCCTTTGTCCGATACCGGGGTTTTAGCCGCGCTGGTAGTAACAAATTCCTCGAGTAACGCATTTGAGTTTTGCATGTTCAGATCCTATTTTGGAACAAGCGAATTGATATTTATTATAATGACATTGCCTCCTCGTTATTTCGACCGGAAGATAGTTACACTTTAAACAAAGGCGAGAACTTGGTATTCTGCATCATCATCTACGATCACGCGCCTAGTGTACGTAGCGGCAGAGGCTAAGGCGGTGTGCTAGAGCAAATCCAGCGATCAATGAGCGACTTTCGCCGGAGCGCTACGCCTCACCGGAATGACCGCGCTATTCCTCTACGATGGTGCGATGAACGGTAACGTCTTCCTGGCCTATATCGAGCAAATGTTGCTGCCGACGCTTCGCGCCGGCGATATCGTGGTCATGGACAACTTGCCGGCACACAAGACATCCGGTGTGCGCGATGCCATCGAATGTGTCGGCGCAAGGCTCATGTTCCTCCCGCCCTATAACGCCTGCTAAATAAGGACGGCGTGGCGGTTCTCGTCTGGATGCCCGTGGCGATTTTATCGTTGGCCTGATCGAAGAAGAAAAGGACATCACGCTGAACGAAATGGTTCTGCGGCTGGCCAAGGAGAAGTCCGTTTCCATCGGGCGCAGCGCCCTCTATGTGTGGCTGCGCAAGACCTGCTGAAGCGCAGACACGACTGGTTCGACAGTCAGCTCGATCTCGATCCTTCTCAGCTTGTCTTCATCGATGAGACCGACCTGCGCACCAAGATGTCCCGGCTGCGTGGAAGATCGCTTTGCGGCGAACTTGCCGGGCCGCGGTCCCACATCAGCACTGGAAGACCACCACCTTTCCAGGGCACTCAGGCTTTCAGGCATGGCAGCTCCCATGGTGCTTGACGGCGCAATGAACGGCACGGTGTTCCGGGATTATGTCGAACAGGTGCTCGTCCCAACACTGACGCCCGGCGACATCGTGGTGATGGGCAATCTGCCTGCACATAGGGCGGGAGGCGTGCGGCGGGCCATAGAAAGTATCGGCTGCAAGCTCCTCTACCTCCCGCCCCAATTGCTTTCTCCAAGCTCAAGGCCATTCCCCGTGCCAGAGCCAGGCGCACCGTGGAGGCGCTTTGGGACACCGTTGGTCAGATCGTGACGCTCTTTGAGCCTGGGGAGTGCGCCAGTTACTTCAAATCCTGCGGATACGACCCCGAGTAAAATGGACACCCTCTAGAATTAGTAAAGCAACATGGTAATAAGCTAGCAAACCTGAATGAGCCTCGATATTCCACGAGAACATGTTTCTTACCGAGCTTGCGGCGCCTTTCGCAGTGGCTCCGTGCTCACACTCCTCGAGACGGGCTGGTATTGAAAGCGCCAAGCACGGCCCGACCGCAAACGCACCGGATCGGTCGATCCGGTATCTACGCGAATCGAACTCAGCTCATCCGAATTGCCCAGGTCGCTTTCATCGTTATCAATCAGACTAACCGTAAAGGTCTGGATCTTTGATGTTCCCAATCTTAATCGCTCCTCAAAGGCTAAGATGGCAGCAACTTGGCGCGCCAGTTTCCTGTTTAGTGCTTCAATCTCCCGCTTACGCCCACCTAACCACGAAGAACTTTGGCCAGCAGAGCCAACGAGAATCCGTTGGTTGAAAGCGAAGTTGGTCAAGGCGCCCGCTTGATGGTGCCCTTGCACGGCCTCACGATGCCTTATCTGCTTGCGAATAAGGTTTAGATGTTTCTGGGTCCGCTCACGGGCGCTCTCCATGCGCGCTAGGAGGACTTCCTTTGAAATACGTGGCATCCAAATCTCCAACAGTTCTAAGACGTTCGAACGCACAACGAGAACACCTCTGAGGCTAATGTGGTAATGAACATAAAAGCTTGACCCGACCGTTTCCGCTCGGCCCCCTCAGCATGTCCAGCGATGAAGTAGGCGCAGTGGCCCTACATTTTTGCTCGCTGCAATCAAAGTTTTAGAGAGGTTGTTTGACGACCCAGTCCAGATGCGAGAGTATGCTAACCGGATTGAACCGTTATTATCGTCCATTACACAGAGACTTTGCATCAATGAGGCGGGAACTCAGGTTCGCCTGCAATAACAAAACATCGATGCTATGTCATCGATCGAGTGCCTCTCTTGTGACTACTAAAAAGGTTGAGCATCATTTCAGCAAGGCATCTTCCTAGACACTTGCGCTTCGAGTCGAAGTGTATAGCGCTCATCCATAATGTTCTTTCACCTTGTCGCGTGATGGCTTTATCAACAGACAAACAGTCAGGAGACCTGATAAGACGCGCGAATCCCTGTTCGACTAGGCGACCTATACTCGAGCGGATTTCCTATGTCTCGTATCACAATGCTTCATTTGTAACGGCGGCTGATCTCAGCATACAGCTTCTGATGAAGTGCAGCCAAGCTGCGCTCTACATCGAAGTCTCGAAGGTAAGTTCCATGCACGCGTTAGCGTTGTTTCTTCATACGCGCTAACTGCTGGGGCTCAAATGGAATGAGCTGGAATAGCGCGCAGATGCGGTATGTGGACTCAACAGTGACCCAAAAGGCACAGGTCCATCAATGGCCCGCGAACCAGACGATCTGTGACCGAGACGAACCTGTACCGTATCCATTGCGGAGTTCACCTACTTGGCCAGTCAGATCGGGCAGCTGATCATTAGAGCAAATCCTGTTCAATCCGGGTCATATTCTGCTGCTTTAAAATAATTCGCGCATTGCGCTGGACTATCTAACCATGTCGTGCGCTGGTGATCCAAGCTATGGCCGTTGAAACTCCGATCCCGAACCGGGCGGCCGCTGAGCGTGCCGACGGACCATCACGAGCCGCCGCCAAAACACGGCTTCGGAGATCATCGCAAAAAGCGCGGGTCATATGTAAGCCCACGGTGAAGGCCGTCTTGCGATGACGGGCTGCTGACTGCCAGTCCTAGTGGTAACACTAGGAGTAATCGTATGACGAAGCATCCAATTGAGGTGATCACGTCCGTAGAGCGCCGTCGGCGCTGGTCACGCGAAGATAAAGAGCGCCTCGTCGCTGCCTGCTTTGAGCCAGACGCGGTGATCTCCGAGATTGCCCGCGCAGCCGGCATTCATGTCAGTCAACTCTTTTGCTGGCGAAAGGAGCTTTGCCGGATCGAGGAGCCAAGGTCGGACACGGCGACTTTGGTGCCGGTAATCGTGTCCGAGGCCGCTTCGTCAGTCTCTCCCGTTCAACCGGAACCGCCCACCACATCCCATCCTCGTCGGAAGCGCAGCGATGTAACGATCGAGCTCGGCCGGGGCCGTCGGGTCCGCGTGGATAGCGATATCGACACGGACGCGCTTGGCCGGATTCTCGATTGCGTATTGGGTCTGCGATGATCCCGCTTCCGAGTGGCGTGAAGGTCTGGCTGGCCACGGGCCATACCGATATGCGCAAGGGCTTCCCCGGTCTGTCGTTGATGGTGCAGGAGGCGCTGAAGCGCGACCCGATGTGCGGTCATCTGTTCGTATTCCGCGGCCGCGGTGGTGGCCTGATCAAGGCATCTGGCATGACGGCCAGGGAGCCTGGAATTGGACACCGCCGACCATCAACGCTCAAGCGGCCTGACCTGCGGCCTTCACCGGAGGCTTACGGTCATATTGCCTCCGACCAAATCACTAGTCGGACAAGGGAATCGGAAATCGGCCTACAACGGAATCCTCATTCCGATTCCGCGTTCGATGGATGCGCTCTAGTGGGAGGAAACTAGTGACGTCCCAGGTTCGGACTCTCTGTGGCCGAGACATCATGTGCAGGATGCCATGTGGACAGATCTTAACAAACTTCTCGCCGCGTAGGCAGCAAGATATCAGCGTTTGGTTCCAGGGTGGACCGTGGTTAGGCAAGAAGAGCAGGAACCCCGTCCATGAATCAAGTGGGGACTAGAACCGTCCGCGCCGCACGACCAACGAATCCCATCACCCATGTATCTTCGGCCCAATCTGCGTCCAGAAAGGCAGGGCTACGCCACTGTCACGACATCCTGGGGGACACTCATGCTTTAACCAGAACCTGATCGAGACCTCCCCAATGGGTCCGAAGACGCCCATGCCCTCTCCGTCATACACCAGGCAAGATGGCGTATGTGCAACATTTTCGTGATCCTGACGACGACAATCATCTGGCGATTTGTTGAAGACGGACTGATCCCAAGGGGGCCTCGCTTCAAGCGTTTGCTCCATAACAGTTCCAAGCGCCGACGGGTGACTGGAGAGAAGAGCGGCTCGCGAGATTGAAGATTGTACGGATAATATCCCCGTGTTGTAGTGTGCCATCGTCAATGGCCACCGGCGGCGCTAAATCGAAAAGTTGCTCCCTTGGGGATCCGATTACTAAGTTTATTTAGCAACTAAGAGTCTCTGTGCTAAGGTCATATTGGCTGCGTTCCTCAAACCTAGCTCACAAATCAATCGAAAGGATCCACCTGTTTTCGCCTCATTGGTTATGCATGAGCGCGAGAAACCGGCGTGGTGGGACGCCGTCCGCCTTTGCGGCTCAAAGTGGTGCGTCCGGTATGCTATTACTTTTGAAACAGATATCCATTTGAGTATTCTGCCTAGTCTCCTAGAATGACACATTTGTTCATCAATGGAGGTTTCATTGGAATGGAATGAGGAAGTCGCCCGAGAAGAAGAAAAAGACACACTTCTAAGGAAAAAAGCAGACAGGCGTATAAGAAATACACTCGCTGCACAGAGAAGTAGGCAAAGAAAAGTTGACAAACTAGCTTCTTTGGAGCAGGATCTTGATAAAGCCAAGGAACATCTCAATGCGATACACGAGAAGCTTTCACGACTTGATGAGTATCTTAAAGAGCGCGGGATTGACTTAGAACAATTTGTGTCCCAGCCATGGAAATTTTCCGTAGTTTCGAACGCACATTTCGCGTCGCTTGCTGGCAACACTGCTGCCCGGACTTCGCCTCAGCTCGACCCTGCTCAATTAAGCGATTTGTCGGCTCCATCGAGCTATTCGGCAGGACCGGGACAGCATCATCTGAATCAAGGTCCTATGGACAATCGAGCCTATCAAATGGGCTCAGCCGTCAATTCACAAGACGCTTCTAACGATTTTGAGGGAGAGGGAAACCATCAGCGAATTGCAGCTTCCTATGATCTTGAAGGCGATCAACTTTTTTCGTCTTCCCAATCTCACGATATTTTAGATCAGCGGATAGAAGACCCTAGTTTTCAGTACCCTGCAGGTTTTGTTGCGGCGTCAGGACAACATCAAACCAATCTGCCACCCAATGACATTTCAGGCTATAACTCTGAGGCATACGCGCACGGTCTGTCCAACCCCGGGCCTAAAGGGTTAGGGGATTCTGACCTTTTCTCTACGGCCAGCCTCGGTTATGACGCCACACCCACGCATGCCTCGCTTCAGGCGGCGGTTGATCCCAGCACGCACTTATTGACGGAAGGTGGGGCAAACGATCCTTTTCTGAAGGAGACGGATCGGTTTTTTGATAGTCCGGACAATCGCGGTGCAGAGCCTCTCGTAAGACGCCAGTCGGCAGCGGAGCTGCCGAGCCCCGTCCGAGAACAACCTGCGTCTTTTCCGGTGCAAGAGGATCTTATAACGCAGATAGAGAAATTTTATGCCAACTTGGATAATGAAGGAACATTTTCCGGAGAACAGGCTTCTACAACAGAAACAGGTGGCACCAGCATAAAACGAGCTGGGTCGCCTTTGCAGCGAACTCCTGGAACACCAAAAATCCAAAGGTTGGGCGTCTCGCCAGAGAGGTCTGATGAAGATCACTTGCTTCACCCCGAAACCTCTGTCAAAGATCCTGTTCATAGCTGGAAATTGCGAGGGCTGTCCGCACGTCCTGGGGGTCGGGAGGGACGCTGAATGCCCGGCGCTACGGAGGCAGCTGTCGAGCCGGCATACAGAGAGACTGGCGCGGGAAAGCAAACGATCGAATTGCCCTATCATGGCCCATGGGACGATTCTACACTCGTCCGGTGAAGATCCGGTTTGCGGAGTGAAAGCCAGAATGCGCGCCGATGCTTCAGGATTGATTGATATCCTGCCCACGTTGCACCTGTTGCCTCATGCCTGGCCATCATGCCAGATGATTTTGATCAGACCCCGCCACGCCTGAGGAACACGAATAGGTTCCCGACAGCGGCTCGCGCTTCGGTGTCTCTTACACCATCAGCGACACGCCGGGAAAGCCTTTGCGCATGCCCGTATCGCCAATCAGACCTTCCCTGCCTGTTCACGAAAAAGCTGGAGCGGGGACGCTTCATCTGTAAGCGGGTAAGCGATCCCACGTAGACGAGGCAGCCGCAGATCGTTCATTTTCTGCATGAATCATGCGGGGAATCCTATGAGCGATAGTGTGAATCAGACCCGGGCCTTTGAGATCTTGACGGCAACACCCGTACGGACAAGGCGTAAGCCACGGGATTGGTCTGCTGACGAGAAGGCTCGGCTCATTGCTGAGCCGTTGCAGCCTGCGGCGAATGTATCTGCGATCGCCCGCGCTGAGGGTCTAGATCCGTCGCAGCTTTTCGGCTGGCGCTGCAAAGCGGTAGCCTCGGGGTCTGTTGCGCCTGTCGTGAACACAGCGCATGAACGGGTGGGTTCGCACGTGTCGAGGCAGTTACTGGTTCCACGGTGGAAATCGTCATTGGTGACGTTTTGGTGCGGGTAAGCGGCGATATCGAGACCGAACATCTGCCGAAGATGGGAACGTTGTCAATACCGCGTGAATTTTCCTCAGAAGTGCCGAAGTAAAATTCCCCAATTATGCCGACGAGGACGCCAAGGAAAATTGGGTATTTTTCGGCGGCCGCCCGCGCGGCTTTTGTGGCGGAACGAATGCCGGGGGTGCGATGAGGGCTTTGGAGCGGACATGCTCGGGCATCAGCTCGGCATGCTGGCGCAAGCGATAGCTTGAACCTTCAATCTGCACGACGACGGCATGATGAAGCAGCCTGTCGAGCAGCGCGGTGGCGACGACGGGATCGCCGAAGACATCGCCCCATTCTGCGAAGCCACGGTTTGATGTCAGGATCATCGCGCCGCGCTCATATCGTGCGTTGACGAGCTGGAAGAAGAGATTGCCTCCGCCTTGGACGACGGGCAGATATCCGATCTCGTCTACGATCAGTAGACTTGGCCTGCAGAAGAAGCGAATGCGTTCCTGAAGCCTGCCTTCCCGTTCGGAGCGGGCGAGCGAGCCGATCAGGTCGGCGAGCGTCGTGAAGTATACGCTCTTTCCGGCCTTCACGGCTTCGACGCCGAGCGCTGTGGCGAGATGGCTTTTGCCGGTTCCCGGTGGGCCAAGGAAATGAATCGCTTCGTGACGATCGACAAAGCCGAGCTGTGCCAGGGTGAAGATGCGGTCGCGATCAAGGGAAGGCTGGAAGGTAAAGTCGAAACCAGCAAGGGTCTTGATCGTCGCCAGCCTGCCCATTCTCAAGGCGGTCTTGATGCGGCTGTTCTCACGCAGTGTCAGTTCTTCGGACAGCAGAATATCGATGGCTTCGAGCGCCGAGAGTTCACCGTGCTCGAGACGGCGCACGACATGGTCGAGAGCTTCCAGTGCACGTGGCATCTTCAGGCCGACGAGATCATGACGGATCCGATCGATCATGGAGGGAATGGCATCGAGGGCCGCACTCATGGGCGGTTCTCCTGGCCAGGACTTTGCCGACAGCGTCGTAGAAGGCGAGCGACCGCTGCAGCACGGTGTCGCCGGCGGGCTTGACGACAATGGCGTCGTCGGGCGTCCGGGACCGATGTCGCTGGGCGAATGCTTGTCGATGGTCAGGATGAACCCGGCGTTGTTTACGACCTTCCAGGACAGGATGAGCCGCAATGAGAATGCCGTTCTCGAAGATGCAGACCTCGTCGGCGAGAGAATGGACTTCCACCATTCGGCTTCGCGTCGCATCCGGAACGCTGTAGGTGTTTCCGCCGACGCTGACCATGCCTTCCCGCGACACCCGGCGCTCCAGCTTCAGAACGGATTTGAACGGTGCCAGCGGTAACGGTCGCAGATGTGCCCGCTCCTCGGCAAAGGCCTCATGGACGATGCGCAGAGTCGTGGCGTGCTTCCTTGAATTGGCGACGGTATCCAACCAGTGCCGAAGCTGGGCGTTCAGGTGATCGAGATTGCGGAATGATCGGGCCAGGAAGAAGTCTTCGCGAATATAACGGAACGGCCGCTCGACCTTGCCCTTCGTCTTGGCACGATAAGGTTTGCAAGCCCTCGGATGGAAACCATAGTGGCGCGCCAGGTCGATCAGTGCGCGATTATAGACAATGCCCTCTGTTTGACCTTCGCCGATGACGGCCGTCTTCATCCGGTCGTAAAGCCCCTCCCGCGGCGCGCCGCCAATGGCTTCGAAAGCTGCGATGTGGCAACGCAGGACGGTCGGCAGGTTCTGATGCATGACGAAGCGCGCCCAGATGAGACGGCTGTGCCCCAGTACCATCGAGAACAACCAGACGATCCTTGGGGTCGTCGGCTCGTCGGTGAAGACAACATGGAACTGGGCGAAATCGACCTGAGCCTGCTCGCCGGGCGGCGTCTCGAACCGAACCTCGAAGCCCTGACTAGCCGCGGGCCGTACATCGCGCAGAAAATCCGTCACAGCCGTGTAGCCGCCAGTATAACCCCGTTCACGCAGCTCTCGAAATAATCGACTGCCGGTCAGGCCGGGATAGGACTTTACCCGCTCCCGAAGATATGGAGCAAACGGGTCGATGACTGTTGCCCGAGGCTTTCTTGGACCATAGGCCGGTGCCTCAAGGCCTCGTTCAATGTATTTGCGCACCGTCTTGCGGTCGATGCCTGTTTCTCTGGAAATGGCTGACACCGTCAGGCCCTGCTGATGCAGATCCAGGATCATGATCGTCTCCCTCAGCTTGATCACCAACATCCCCCTCCCGACCATCGGAAGGAGTATCGGCGATGACGCGCCGCCGGTCTTCCGGGGCGCGCCCCGGAAGACCGGCGGCCGCAGCACCTGGGGAAGATTCAAACGGCACTAATGGGGAGTATTGATCCGGTACTCACAAACGTAGGTTATGTCCATTGCCGAGACCTGGTTGGGCCGAGTCACCGTCAGCTTGCGCAGGAGGTAGGGATGGATTTTGTGCCCAAGTGCCGGTTTCGATGTGTTCGGGCGACGGTAGATCGCTTCGATGCCCATCTTCTTCATCAGCGTTGCGACGTGCAGCCGCCCAGTTTCCAGCCCTTCTCCCCTCAAGAGCCCCTGCAACATCCAACTTCCGGCAAAGGGGTAGTCGAGATGTAGTTCATCGATCAGGTGCATCAGAGCCAGATCGCCGTCAGACACCGGACGAGGCAGATAATAGACACTGCCCCGGCTGAAGCCGAGAAGCTTCGCCTGGCGCACGACGGAGAGTTTATGCTTGCGGTCGATCATTTCTTTCCGCCTAGCAATCCCGCCTTCCCGAGCGCACCGGATATCGAAGCAGGGACCGTGGCCCCAGTGGTGGCCGCGTAAGCCCGAAGCGGAGCATCGTTCTCCAGTGTCAGTTCGCCGATCTTGCCGTGCAATGTTTTGACATCGACGGTTGGACCCGCCGGTTCCGCCTTCGCTTCATCGCCGAAAACGCCTGTCGCCCCCTCAAGGAGCTGGTCTTTCCACTGCTTGATCTGGTTGGCGTGCACGTCAAACTCCACCAGCGTCTGCTCGCCTCGAATGGCGGCGAGCGCCACGTTTGCCTCGAAAGCCGGGCTATGGTTCCGCCGCAGTCGTCTCGTCATGACATCTCCTGCTCCCGGCATCTAAGCCGAAGTCAGGCAGAAACCCCACTTACCCTAGCTGTGCAGATTTCCCGAGCCAGCTCTTGGTCGCCTGCAGCAAGATCCGCTTGCGCTCAAACGAAAGGTCAGCTTGGTCCGACATAGCTGCTCGCGCTTGCACAGGATCTCCATCATTCGTTCCGGGGACAGGTTGATCGGCCCGGTGAAAGTAGGCGGATCGGGAAGGAACGACCGAAAATTGCCTATCATAGTCCTCCATGAAGTCCGGCAAAAACCTGATGCCGGCCTCCATGGTATCAACGCCAGCCGGCCGCAGCTCCTTAACCAACCGGTCCTACAACGCCTGGTCCCCCGATTTCGTTTGACGGCTTTAAGTGAGGTGGACAGAACAGTAACCCAATAGGCAAGTTAAAGGCCACGTCCACCGTCCACTTTTCTGGCGAGCAAATCCGCCCGTCCCGATAAGGGGTAATCCCGTAGCGAGTCGGCCTTCCGCAGCAATGGCTGTTCTTCGGAGACGTTGGTTTTCCCCTGCGGCTTACTGTTGTGCTCTACAGACGTGGATTGCTCGTTGATCCGCTTGAAAATATCGCCGAGGCTGCCGGGAGCGGGAGGGGGCTCTGTCGCGACTTCGCCAACTGGGCCTTGTCCACGTTCTAGCAGTGAAGGCCTCCCTTCGTTCGTTGATGCGGACGCGATGGGGGCTGACTTTGCACTAGAAGCTTCGGCTGATCTCGGGGCCTTGTCATCCCCAGACTGATTACTATTCAGGAAGTCACTCAAATTTCCATGACCCAGTGCTGTGACGTTGCTCGACTCGGAGTTGTTAGAACGTCCACTGTTGATACGGTCGAGAAGCGATGGCCTGTCAGTGCTGCCCAACGCAGATGTGCGAGATGACCCGCCATTAAGCCCTTCATCACCCCGTGGAGCGATTCTAATCCTAGAGCCTTTGCTTTCGAGTGCG
This sequence comes from Hyphomicrobiales bacterium, assembly GCA_900469955.1. Lineage (GTDB taxonomy): Bacteria > Pseudomonadota > Alphaproteobacteria > Rhizobiales > Rhizobiaceae > Neorhizobium. Next base: position 109,696 of record UBYX01000028.1, read on the forward strand.
TCCAGATCGGACTGCAGTGTCGATGGCGCCATCCGAACACCGTTTCCGCCGTTGAGCGTGTTAGGCTCGATTGTCGTAAGTGCAAGACGACTGGATGACGCCAAGGATGCCGGGGGGTTGACATGGCCCGAAATGGCGGCGGTTGCGCTGGAAGTAAACGAGCCAATGTTTCGGCTGCCTTCGACCCCCGTATTCGCTTGAGACGATGATCGTCCTAACAGGGGGGCTGGATAAGAGAAATTGCTAGACGCACCCGTCTTTGCATGTGGGGTTGGCAGCGTTGTTATACCGCCAACTTCTACTTGAGAAAGTATGGGCATCAGGGCTGCTTTAAGTGTCTGCCTTAGCGCCGTAAGGTCGGTTGACGGCATGAGCTTCCCAAGGCTTCCAAGAACAGCATCGGTTGCTTGCGTCGTCAGAGTGGCTGCATCATGCTGCAGAGACTGGCTGGGAGCGGCCCCACCCAAATGCATATCAGTTTCTGCATCCAAACGTTGTAGTTTAACGGCTAGGGCATGATCCTCAGCAATTTGAAGCTGATTTCTGGCAACTTTCGCGGCTTCGGCAGCATCTACGACAGCGAGTGCGGCTTGTGCCTCTGGGCTCATGTTTGGCATGCCTACTGCTCTAGGATCAGACGGCCCTGTTGCAACCGACGCATGTACATGAGGGGAGTTAGCAGGTGATTGATAGGGAGGAGGTGGATGATTTGAACTTTGATAAAGCGGTGCCCGGTTCGCATAAGGTGGATTAGGAGGAAGCCGGGTCTCGTTGCGCTTGCTACCCAACCTATAGTTTTTAACGGCTTGGCTCCCATCATAGTAGGTTTCGAGGACTTTTTTGCTGATGAAGCCCCGTTCTAGGGTGATCTTACCAGGTACTGGAGCGTTGACCAGCGTACTGGCATATGGATCTCTATTACGTACTTGTGGTCCGTAGTTTCCTATGAAACCATCGGAGTTCAATACGAACAACTGGGTATTTCCGTTCCGGCTGCGCGCCAAAACTCGGTCCCCATTTGCATCGGGCTCGGAGAGTGTCTCAGTGAGCTGAACACCACGATGCATGGTTCGGAAGTACACGCGTCGCAGTTCGCCTACAGCGTCAACCTGCCAGTGTTCTACTTCCGTCTGATCAGGAGACTGTTTCAAAGCCTCGATCAGCTTACCATGTTCATCGAAACGTCGCACCATCACCATTACACCGCTGTCTGTGGCTTGCTCTACTTTCTCAAGCCGAAACTGAGATTCACCAATGGAGGCCGGAGCATCTCGCTCGCGTAAATAGGCAGTCTCGAATCCCCCCCTGATCTCCTTGCGCCGTATCAACGCATCCGTTGGATTCGCGTCGGCTTGAAGCATTCTAAGGTCTTTCTTGTAGGCTTTAGTCTTGGAACCCATTTCGTAACGATGGCGAACACGCGCCGCCGCCGCGAGTTGCGCTTCCGCATCTCGAGCCAGTGCGGATCTCAGACGAGAAGCAAGGCCCGCATCAGATGTGCTACGACGAGTGAGTTTTTTAGAGGGGGACATCTGTTAAACCTCAATGCTATGCAGTTTGGTGACCACATTCGCCTCCCTGGAAAGCGGGTACTTCACCTGTGACAACGGGCGTACGAGCCAGCAAAGAAAGCGGTTCTACTACAGCTCGAGGCTGCTGCTGCTTCTGCTTCTCTCCCTTTTGAATCCTCGGGGTGAAGGCGGCGTCATTTCGGCGTCTCCATCGCAGCTGCGCTCCGTCTTCACGCCATCGGCACGGCTTTCCTGTTTAAAACCCCCTTGGTTATTGCCCGCGCCTCTCGAGAGCAGATCGGGCCCCGAGACAGCTTTCAGGCCTGCATCAGCCGATAATCGTGGTTCGTTATTTCCAGTATAAAGTTGCCAAACTTCCTTCTGAATCGAAGGGTGAAGAGCTTTGTCGTTGGCCTCTGCAGCAAGATTGTTCTGAACACCGTTGCGTCCTTCATTAGCACCGATAGTGGCCGCCATAAGGCAAGTTTGTGGAATCGCTTTCTCCCGCTGATTGATCGGTATACCGTCTATCGCGTTGCGGAGTTTTTCATTGTCACTGGGAATAAGTACACCTTGGTATAAGACACGAAGAAGCTTATCGTCATCGTATTTATCAAATTGGGCTCGCCTCTCTAGCTTATCATTGATATCGCCACGCAGGTTTTCAGGGTGATGTACCCAACGACCCCGGAACATTCCGTTTTGCTCCAGTAGATGAGCGACATGGTGGGGCTCTTCTCGCTGTAGGTCTTCAATTGGCTTCCACGTATTTGGGTACAGTCTGCTCCTGACATTGATACATACATGCTTGTTCTCTTCCGTTAGGCCTAACGACAATTTCTGAGTGGCAAGGGAATTCGGTTCGTGCTCCCTCGCCAATTCCGGTGGCATCTGAACCCCATTTTCCATTGTAACCAGGACTGAAGGGATTTTCCTATTAACTGGCTCTGCGACCAGCAGCCTGAGACGCTTATCTAGTGTTCCCCAACCCGCTTGCTCGCTCATGAACTTTTCATTGTGGCTGCCGTTCGAAGTCGAAGTGACGAAGACCGTAGGCACAATCGTCGCTCCATTATGTGTATAAGAGTACCGCGCTTTCAGTTCAGCCACGGTGGTCGGCTTTACCCCTTGCACGCCATAAATTACGCCGTCATCGTAAACTACGGTCCAATGTCCCTTATTTGAGCCAGTGGGGGTTTTATTCACGTAATCGTGGTAAAATTGCTGATGCCCGTGCAGCGTAGGTTGCAGCTTGTTTTCCCCGAATAGACGGTATTCAGGCAGTTCAACGCCTTTATCAAAGTAGGTGCCATGCGGCACCTTCTCCGATAGCCGCAGCATGTTGGGCAACCCATGTTCGCTTAAGATTTTCTTCGCTTTGACATAAGCATCGTCGCTGATCTTTTTTCCTTTTTCATCATAAAGAAAATTTGTGGTCAGAGGAACCGGAAACAAAATGCCGTTTCGCTTGTCATGGAACTCAAGCAAATGAGTTTTCAATATCTTAGATGTGATCGGACCGTTCTTATTGACGAAGTCGTTCAACCGCAACCCCCTCCAAATAGGGTTGTCTTTAGTCGCTTCGCGGGGATTGGAGATTATGATCTCATAACGCGCTTCCTTCACATCATTATACGTATTAAATTTCTCGCCGGAGCCAACCGTACTGAGATCAATGTCGACAAATTCTTCCATCGAGAGAATCCTTAAATAAAATCAGTTCTTAAATAGGTCTTTTATGAAATAGTACTGTTCTTCCGCTATATCATCATACGCCTGAACAGCATCTTCGTCATTTTGTTCACGCGGAGTCTGGTTTATCCTACGAAGTCCATGCGTCGGCTTCGGTTTCTCGTGTAGTGGCTCATCTGTCATCACGACCTCCTTCGGCCACGCTGTAGCGCCGCCTAATTATAGTGTTGAGTTAACCGTCAATGTGTCTGCATAGAATACCAATATTGGCCCTGCGCATGAGAATATCCAGGTAGTTCGTCGGGTACATTACAGTTGTAGGATGTTTTATGGGCAACGGATGAGGACTTTCAGCCGGAGGGCTTTAGCGGCGCGGTAGGAAGATGAGCAACAGCGGGTCGGCAATCGCCAGGCCCATGTCTACAGCACTGATCCGGACACGGCGGCTCAAGGCAAGAGCCGAAATTCCTGCCCCTGCATGAAGGCACCAAACCTCAAGGAGCCAGCGTCCGGATGGACAGGTTCAACGACTTCATTGAGCCTCTCGATGGATTAGGACCAGGTGAGCTAATGCGTCTGTCTAAGCCGCGAATGCGCAGTTCTTTTGTGCCGGTCGTTGGCAGCCGTACCTTCCTTCTTCTCACGGACGTCAAGTAACATGTCACAAGAGACTGCGCCTCGTTAGAAGGCAGCGTGTGATCCTCCACGACCGACCTTCTCCGGTGAACTGCCCCCACTTTCG